>CAWDVM010000031.1:0-54490 GCA_963805685.1 uncultured Actinomycetota bacterium | reverse complement strand
GAGCCGCGGGGTGGCGCGGGAGCGGGGAGCGCCGAGGGGTCAGGCCTCGACGGAGGGGGAGAGCGTGACCATCAGGTCGCGGACGTGCGTCGCGATGTCGTCCCGGATCACCCGCACCGTGGCGAGGTCGGCGCCGGCCGGGTCGGCCACCTGCCAGTCGAGGTAGCGGCGCCCCGGGACGACCGGGCAGGTGTCGCCGCAGCCCATGGTCACGACGACGTCGGCGCCACCCACGACCTCGTCGGTCAGCGGCTTCGGGAAGAGATCCCGCGCACCGATGCCGATCTCGCCCAGCGCCTCGACGACCACGGGCTGCACGACCTCGCCGGGCCTGGTCCCGGCCGAGGCCACCTGGACGGCACCGCCCGCCTCCTTCTCCAGGATCGCGGCGGCCATCTGGGAGCGTCCCGCGTTCGCCGTGCAGACGAACAGGACGAGCGGCGGTAGGCCCGGCGCGGCCGCGACCCGACGCGAGGCGGCCATCAGCCGTTCGCGGGTGAACCGGTAGGCCAGCAGCGGCACGTAGCCGTGCACCCGGGCCGGGGTCAGCTGCCGGAAGCTGTCCTCGAGGCACTGCTGGACGGTCTCCGTGCCGAAGACTCCGGCGAACTCCTCCGTCAACGCCCGCTGGGCGGACTCCAGGGACTCCCCGGCCACGTCGATCCTCACGGCAAACCTCCGGTGTGGCAACCGTGCGGCCCGGTGCTCGGCTCCGAGCGACACATGGATGACGGTCGATGTTGATGGTGGTCAATGTTTGCCCCGGGGATCGACGTCTGTCAACATTGACGCGTGTCGAACTCTCCTCGAGGTCCCCAGCTCCGCGAGCTGCCGCTCGCCGACGACCCGCTCGCCAGCTGCACGTCCCTGGCCCACGAGCCGATGGACGCCGAGCAGGCCGCCCAGGTGGTGCCGCTGCTGAAGGCCATCGCCGACCCGGCGCGGCTCCGGCTGCTCTCCCTCGTGCTGTCCCACGAGGGCGGCGAGGCGTGCGTGTGCGACCTGACGCCGTACTTCGACCTGTCCCAGCCCACGATCAGCCACCACCTCAAGGTGCTGCACGAGAACGGACTGCTGGACCGCGAGAAGCGGGGCACCTGGGTGTTCTACAAGGCCCGCCCTCAGGCCATGGCTGCGCTCGGCGGCCTCTTCACCCCCGGCGCGCCGGACCCGGCGACCGGTGACCTCGCGGCGACCGGTGACCTCGCGGGGGCCGGCGCATGAGCGACACGGTGCGTGAGAGTGGCGCCCACGACGACAAGGTGCTCAAGCAGCTCTCGACCCTGGACCGCTTCCTGCCCGTCTGGATCATCGCGGCCATGGTGCTCGGCCTGCTGCTGGGCCGGCTGGTCCCGGGCCTGGACGACGCCCTGGCCGCGGTCGAGATCGGCTCGGTGTCGCTGCCGATCGCGGTCGGCCTGCTCGTGATGATGTACCCGGTGCTCGCCAAGGTCCGGTACGACGAGCTGGGCCACGTCACCGGCGACAAGCGGCTGCTGGTGACCTCGATCCTGCTCAACTGGGTGCTCGGCCCCGCCCTGATGTTCACCCTGGCCTGGCTGCTGCTGCCCGACCTGCCGGAGTACCGCACCGGCCTGATCATCGTCGGGCTCGCCCGCTGCATCGCGATGGTGCTGATCTGGAACGACCTGGCCTGCGGTGACCGCGAGGCCGCCGCGATCCTGGTCGCCATCAACGCCGTCTTCCAGATCCTGGCGTTCGCCCTGCTCGGCTACTTCTACCTCCAGGTCCTGCCCGGGTGGCTGGGTCTCGAGCAGAACGCGCTCGACGTCTCCATGTGGGGCATCGCCAAGTCCGTCCTGGTCTTCCTCGGCATCCCGCTGCTGGCGGGCTACCTGACCCGTACGTTCGGCGAACGCGCCAAGGGCCGGGAGTGGTACGAGTCGACGTTCCTGCCCCGCATCGGGCCCGCCGCGCTCTACGGGCTGCTGTTCACCATCGTCATCCTGTTCGCGCTCCAGGGCGACACCATCACCAACCAGCCGCTCGACGTGGCCCGGATCGCCGTACCCTTGCTGGTCTACTTCGCGGTGATGTGGGGCGGCTCGATGCTGCTGACGAAGGCCCTCGGGTTCGACTACCAGCGCGCCACCGCGGTCTCCTTCACCGCCGCCGGCAACAACTTCGAGCTCGCCATCGCCGTGGCCATCGGCGTCTTCGGCGTGGCGTCGGGGCAGGCCCTGGCCGGGGTCGTCGGCCCGCTGATCGAGGTCCCCGCCCTGGTCGCGCTGGTCTACGTCAGCCTCTGGGCCCGCCGCTTCTTCCCCGACCGCACCACCGTTCCCACCTCGACAGGAGCCCCCCAGTGACTGGCTCGGTGACCCGCACCCCTCAGGTCGTCTTCGCCTGCGTCCGCAACGGCGGTCGCTCGGTCGCCTCGCGCGTGCTCACCGAGCACTACGGAGGAGGCCGCGTCGTCGCGCTCTCGGCCGGCACCCAGCCCGGGGAGCACATCCACCCCGAGGTCGCCGAGGTGCTCGAGAAGCTCGGCCTCGACACCTCCGCCGAGCAGCCCAAGCTGCTCACCCGCGAGACCGTGGCCGCCAGCGACATGGCGATCACCCTCGGCTGCGGCGAGGAGTGCCCCTACGTCCCGGGCGTGAAGTACGTCGACTGGCCGGTCGACGACCCGGGCGGCCAGGACGAGGCCACCGTGCGGCGCATCGTCGCCGACCTCGACCGGCGCGTGCGCGACCTGCTCGTCGAGCTGGTCCCGGACATCGACCTGCCGCCCTCGGTGCTCGACCGGGACTGAGCCGGTGGAGCGGCTCGCCGCCCGGCTGGCAGGGTGGAGGGATGCCGAACCGTCTCGCGGGCGCGACCTCGCCGTACCTGCTCCAGCACGCCGACAACCCCGTCGACTGGTGGGAGTGGGGGCCTGACGCGTTCGAGGAGGCCCGCGCGCGCAACGTGCCGGTCCTGCTCTCGGTCGGGTACGCCGCCTGCCACTGGTGCCACGTGATGGCCCACGAGTCCTTCGAGGACGAGGCCACCGCGGCCTACCTCAACCAGCACTTCGTCAGCATCAAGGTCGACCGGGAGGAGCGGCCGGACGTCGACACGGTCTACATGCAGGCGACCACGGCGATGACCGGCCAGGGCGGCTGGCCGATGACGTGCGTCCTCGACCACGACGGCAACCCCTTCTTCGCGGGCACCTACTTCCCCGACCAGCCGCGGCACGGCCAGCCGTCCTTCGGCCAGCTCCTGCAGGCCCTGGTGGACGCGTGGCAGAACCGCGGCGACGACGTACGCCGGGTCGCCGGCAACCTGCGCGAGCACCTCAACCAGCAGGCCGCGCTCGCCTCCGGGCAGATCGGTGCCGACACGCTGGCCGCCGCGGTGGCGACGCTGTCCAAGGAGTTCGACGGGCACCACGGCGGCTTCGGGGACGCGCCGAAGTTCCCGCCGTCGATGGTGCTGGAGCTCCTGCTCCGGCACGCGGCGCGCACCGACGACGACGCCGCGCACGCGATGCTCGACGCGACCTGCGAGGCGATGGCGCGCGGCGGGATCTACGACCAGCTCGGTGGCGGCTTCGCGCGCTACTCGGTCGACCGGCGCTGGGTGGTGCCGCACTTCGAGAAGATGCTCTACGACAACGCCCAGCTGCTGGGCGTCTACGCCCGGTGGGGCGGACCGCTCGGCGAGCGGGTGGCCCGCGAGACCGCCGACTTCCTGCTCCGCGAGCTGCGCACCGCCGAGGGTGGCTTCGCCTCCGCGCTGGACGCCGACAGCGAGGGCGTCGAGGGCAAGTTCTACGCCTGGACCCCCGACCAGCTGGTCGAGGTGCTGGGCGCCGAGGACGCCGCGTGGGCGGCCCAGGTCTTCGAGGTCACGCCGGCGGGCACCTTCGAGCACGGCGCCTCGACGCTGCAGCTGCCGCAGGACCCGGAGGGGCCCGGGGCGCAGCGGCTCGTCGACGTCCGCGCGGTCCTGCTCGCCGCCCGGGAGACCCGGGTCCGGCCCGAGCGGGACGACAAGGTGGTCGCGGCCTGGAACGGCCAGGCGATCTCCGGGCTGTGCGCGGCCGGGCTGCTGCTCGGGGAGAGCGCGTACGTCGACGCGGCGGTGGCGGCCGGTGAGCTGCTCGCGACGCTGCACACCGTGGACGGGCGGCTGCGGCGGGTGTCCCGGGACGGGACGGTGGGCCGGCACGCCGCGGTCCTCGAGGACCTCGGCTGCGTGGCGTCCGGCTACCTGGCGCTGGTGCAGGCGACCGGGGACGCGGTCTGGCTCGAGCGCGCGCGGGTGCTGCTGGACGACGCGCTCGACCGGTTCCGGGCCGACGACGGCGGCTTCTTCGACACCGCCGCCGACGCCGAGGCGCTGGTGGCCCGGCCGCGCGACCCCTCCGACAACGCCAGCCCGTCCGGGCTGTCGGCGACCGTGCACGCGCTGGCGGAGTACGCCGCGCTGACCGGCTCCGGGCGACACCGGCAGGCCGCCGAGGAGGCGCTCGCCACGGTGGCGACGCTGGCCGAGCGGGCGCCCCGGTTCGCCGGCTGGTCGCTGGCCGCCGCCGAGGCGATGCTGGACGGGCCGCTGGAGATCGCGGTCGTGGGCGCCCCGGGCCCGGACCGGGACGCGCTCGAGGCGCGCGCCCGGCGGGTCCCCGGCGCGGTGGTGGTCGTGGCCGACGGGCCCCGCGAGGACATCCCGCTGCTGGCCGGCCGCACCGACGTCGGCGGCCGCCCCGCGGCGTACGTCTGTCGGAGCCAGGTGTGCGAGCGCCCCGTCACCGACCCGTCCGCCCTGCCCTGAACCCCCACGCCCGGCTCAGCCATTTCGTGGCGGGCTACCGGGCGGTACGTTCGGGAGCACCCTCGAGTGAAGGACGTCACACATGCCTGCGGACAGCTACGACTACGTGATCGTCGGTGCGGGGAGCGCGGGGGCGGTGCTCGCGGCCCGGCTCAGCGAGGACCCCGCGACGAGCGTGCTGCTGCTCGAGGCCGGCGGCGAGGCGGACGCCGACGAGGTGATGATCCCGGCGGCGTTCCCGACCCTGTTCAAGACCCGCTGGGACTGGAACTACACCACCACCGAGCAGAAGCAGCTCCACAACCGCCGCGCCTACTGGCCGCGGATGAAGGCGCTCGGTGGCTGCTCGTCGATGAACGCGATGATCTACATCCGCGGCAACCGGGCCGACTACGACTCCTGGCGCGACCAGTACGGCGCGGCCGGCTGGGGCTACGACGACGTGCTGCCCTACTTCAAGCGGGCCGAGGACAACGCCCGGCTCGGCGGGCCGTTCCACGGCCAGGGCGGGCCGCTGCACGTCGAGGACCGCCGCTACACCCACGACCTCAGCCACGCCTTCGTCGACAGCGCGGTCAGCGCCGGCCTCAAGCCGACCGACGACTTCAACGGCGCCGAGCAGGAGGGCGCCGGTCTCTACCAGGTGACCTGCAAGGGCGGCCGCCGCTGGTCCACCAACGAGGCCTACCTCAAGCCGGCCCGGGCCCGGTCGAACCTCACCGTGACCACCGGCGCGCTCGCGTGCCGGGTGGAGCTCGAGGGGGAGCGGGCGACCGGGCTGACCTTCCGCCAGGGCGGCGCCGAGCACACGGTCCGCGCGACCCGGGAGGTGCTGCTCTGCGGCGGGGCGATCAACAGCCCCCAGCTGCTGATGCTCTCGGGCATCGGCCCGGGCAACCACCTCGCCGAGGTGGGCGTGACCGGCAAGGTCGACCTGCCCGGCGTCGGCGCGAACCTCCAGGACCACCCGGTGGTCCCGCTGCTCTGGTACACCCGCGGGACCTCCGACCTCGCCCAGCTCAACAACGTCCGCAACTTCGCGCGGTGGAAGGCCCGGGGCACCGGCCCGCTGGCCTCGAACGTCGGGGAGTCCGGCGCCTTCTTCGCCAGCCGCGACGGGCTCGCCGCGCCCGACATCCAGATCCACGCCGCGCCGTCGGGCTTCTACGACAACGGCCTCCACGAGCCGACCAGCCGGATGTTCACCGCCGCGCCGACGCTGGTGTCGGTGACGAGCCGCGGGTCGGTCCGGCTGCGCTCGACCGACCCGACCTGGCACCCGGCCATCGACGCGGCGTACCTCGAGGACCAGTCCGACCTCGACGCGCTGCTCGCCGGCGCCCGGCGGACCTGGGAGATCTGCACGCAGGGCGCGGTCAGCCGCTACCTGGACCGGCCCTGGAACCTGCCGGACCGGCCCTCCGACGAGGACCTCGTCGAGCACATCCGGACCTGGGCGCAGACCCTCTACCACCCCGTCGCCACCTGCGCGATGGGCTCGGGCGAGGACGCCGTGGTCGACGCCGACCTCCGGGTCCGCGGCGTCGAGGGCCTGCGGGTCGTCGACGCCTCGGTGATGCCGGCCGTGCCCCGCGGCAACACCAACGCCCCCACCATCATGCTCGCCGAGAAGGCGGCCGACGAGATCAGGATGTCGCGATGACCCAGACCGAAGCCCGCCCCGGGACGGCCACCACCTTCGAGTCCATCGACCCGGTGACCGGCGACGTGGTCGGCACCCACCCGGTCCACACCGAGGAGGACGTGCGGGCGGCCGTGGCCCGGGCCCGGGAGGCCGCCGCCTGGTGGTCGGCCCTGTCGTACGACGACCGCGAGCGGCACCTGACCGCGTGGAAGGGCGTGATCACCCGCCGGGTCGCGCAGCTGGCCGACCTGATGCACCGCGAGACCGGCAAGCCGCACGGTGACGCGATGATCGAGGCCGCGCTCGGCATCGACCACCTCGCGTGGGCGGCCGGCCACGCCGGCAAGGTGCTCAAGCGGCGCCGGGTCTCCTCCGGGCTGGTGATGGCCAACCAGGCGGCGACGGTGGAGTACCTCCCGCTCGGGGTGGTCGGCGTGATCGGGCCGTGGAACTACCCGCTGTTCACCCCGATGGGCTCGATCGCCTACGCCCTCGCGGCGGGGAACGCCGTGGTCTTCAAGCCCAGCGAGTACACCCCGGGGGTGGGCGAGTGGCTCGCCCAGACCTTCCTCGAGTCCGTCGGGCACCCGGTCCTCCAGGTCGTCACCGGCCTCGGCGAGACCGGCGCCGCGCTGTGCCGGGCCGGGGTCGACAAGGTCGCGTTCACCGGGTCGACCGCGACCGGCAAGCGGGTGATGGCGGCCTGCGCCGAGACGCTCACCCCGGTCGTCATCGAGGCCGGCGGCAAGGACGCGGTGATCGTGGACGCGGACGCCGACATCGACGCCGCGGCCGACGCCACCCTGTGGGGCGCGTGCTCCAACGCGGGGCAGACCTGCACCGGCGTGGAGCGGGTCTACGTGCACGAGCGCGTGTACGACGAGTTCCTCGCCGCGCTGCTCGACAAGGCGAAGGGCCTGCGGGCCGACGACAGCCCGGAGGCGCAGCTCGGCCCGATCACCATGCCCAGGCAGCTCGACGTGATCCGCAGCCACATCCAGGACGCCCTCGACCGCGGCGGGCGCGCCCTGCTCGGTGGTGTCGAGGCGGTGGGCGAGCGGTTCGTGCAGCCCACGATCCTCGTCGACGTGCCCGAGGACTCGCTCGCGGTGCAGGAGGAGACGTTCGGTCCGACCGTCACCGTCGCGAAGGTCCGCGACATGGAGGAGGCGATCGCGCGGACCAACGCGACCCGCTACGGCCTCGGCTCGACCGTGTTCAGCAAGGAGCGCGGCATGGAGATCGCCGGCCGGATCCGCTCCGGCATGACGGCGATCAACGGCGTCATCATCGTTCGCCGGGGTGCCGAGCCTGCCGTTCGGGGGCGTCGGCGACTCCGGCTTCGGCCGCATCCACGGCCCCGACGGGCTCAAGGAGTTCACCTACGCCAAGGCGATCGCGCGGCAGCGGTTCAAGCCGCTGCTGACCCTCACGTCCTTCACCCGCACCGACAAGGCCGACCAGCAGCTCGCCCAGATGATCACGATGCTGCACGGGCGGGGGACCACGATCCCCAAGCGCTGAGCGCGCCGAGGCTCAGCGCAGGGAGTAGGTCGCCAGCGACACGCCCACGTAGTGGGAGACGAACGCCAGCACCGTGAAGCTGTGGAACACCTCGTGGAAGCCGAACCAGCGCGGCCACGGGTTGGGGCGCTGGAAGCCGTAGACGACGCCGCCGACGGTGTAGAGCGCGCCGCCGAGGACGATCATCGTGAAGGTGGCGATGCCGATGCCGACCCCGAGCTTGGTGGCGCCCTCGAGGAACGAGGGGATGAAGAAGACCGCGGCCCAGCCGAGCGCGAGGTAGATCGGCACGTAGAGCCAGCGCGGGGCGTCGGTCCAGAAGACCCGGAACAGCACGCCGAGGATGGCGCCGGCCCACACGGTGGCCAGCAGCGCGACCCGCTGCGTGCCCTCGAGGAGCAGCAGGCTGAACGGCGTGTAGGAGCCGGCGATCAGCAGGAAGATGTTCGCGTGGTCGAAGCGGCGCAGGAACGCCCAGGTCCGCGGTGACCAGGTGCCGGTGTGGTAGATCGCCGAGACCGTGAAGAGGATGAGCGCGGTGCCGGCGAAGGCGGCCGACCCGATCCGGGTGGTGGTGTTCGGCGACAGCGCGATCAGCACGACGCCGGCGGCCAGGGTGAGCGGCGCGATGCCGAGGTGCAGCCACCCGCGCAGCTTGGGCTTGACCTCGGCGAGGGTGTCGCCGAGGTTGTCCAGCCCGTGCCGGACCGCCTCGTTCATCGAGTGACTCATGCTTCGACGGTAGCGGCCGAACGGGCGTCTCGCACGTCGACGTCCCCCAGATGAGCCACCTTGGTGATGATCCTGCGGTGGGTCCTCTGGGGGAGCCGGGCGCCGGTAGCATCGAGGCGTGGCGGACTGGAAGCGCGGCATCAGGCGGGTGCTCTACCCGGCGTACGAGGCCCGGATGCTGCGTCGGATGCCCAGCGATCGGCTCCCGAAGCACGTGGGCGTCATGCTCGACGGCAACCGGCGCTGGGCCAAGGCGGTCGGGGCGGACACCGCGCACGGGCACCGCGCCGGCGCCGCCAACATCGAGCCGCTGCTCGGCTGGTGCGAGGAGGCCGGGATCGAGCACGTCACGCTGTGGCTGCTCTCGACCGACAACCTCAACCGACCGGCCGCCGAGCTGCAGCCGTTGCTGCAGATCATCGAGGAGGCCGTCGACTCGCTCGCCGACGAGCAGCGCTGGCGGCTGCACCCGGTGGGCGCCCTCGACCTGCTGCCCGCCTCCACCGCGGAGCGGCTCAAGGCCGCCGAGGAGGCCACCCGGGACGTCGACGGGATCCTGGTCAACGTCGCCGTCGGGTACGGCGGCCGCCGCGAGATCGCGGACGCCGTGCGCTCGCTGCTGCACGAGCAGGCCGACAAGGGCATGACGATCGAGGAGCTGGCCGAGGTCATCGACGTCGACCACATCGCCGAGCACCTGTACACCCGCGGCCAGCCCGACCCCGACCTGGTGATCCGCACCTCGGGCGAGCAGCGCCTCGGCGGCTTCCTGCTGTGGCAGAGCACCCACAGCGAGTTCTACTTCTGCGAGGCCTACTGGCCCGACTTCCGCCGCGTGGACTTCCTGCGGGCGATCCGGGCCTACGCCCAGCGCGAGCGCCGGTACGGCGGGTAGGGCCGGGCACTTTCCCCGGTCAGCCGGGAAGGGAACTTGTCAGGGGGAAGACCACCTGACAAGTGGCACTTTCCCCGGCCAGCCGGTGAAAGTGCCGCCGCTTCGTTACCTCCCCTTCACCCGCGCGTTCGGGCGTGTCGTTCCATTTCCACCCATTCCGGGCGTACTTTCCGTAATAACGGCGAGTGGGGAAGCTCGTCGTACCGGGAGGCCCGATCGTGATCACTCACGACTGCACCGCACGTCAGGAAGACCCCTGCCGTGCGATCGGAGGCCGGCACTCCGGTCTTCGGGGTCCAGCCCGGTCCACCTGCATGAACTAGGGCCGGAGCGAAGAGTGCGCGCGTCGGTCCGTGAGGGGTGACACCGTGCCGTCGCAGGCCAAGAAGACCCACAACACCCAGCGCGCCACCTCCAGCGCACCGTCCGTCCGCACCTACGTGCTCGACACCAGCGTCCTCCTGGCAGACCCCGGGGCACTGCGCAGGTTCGCCGAGCACGAGGTCGTCCTCCCGGTGGTCGTGATCACCGAGCTGGAGGGCAAGCGGCACCACCCCGAGCTGGGCTTCTTCGCCCGGAGCGCCCTGCGGATGCTCGACGAGCTGCGGATCGTCCACGGCCGCCTCGACGAGCCGGTCCCGGTGGGCGACGAGGGCGGCACCATCCGGGTCGAGCTCAACCACACCGACCCCGAGTCGCTGCCGTCGGGCTTCCGGCTCGGCGACAACGACACCCGGATCCTCGCGGTGGCGCGCAACCTCGCCAACGAGGGGCACGACGTCACGCTGGTCTCCAAGGACCTGCCGCTGCGGATCAAGGCCTCGGCGGTCGGCCTGGACGCCGAGGAGTACCGCGCCGAGGCGATCTCCGACTCCGACACCGGCTACACCGGCATGGCCGAGGTGGAGGTGGCGGCCGCCGAGCTCGACGAGCTGTACGACGACGGCGTGCTCGACCTGGCCGAGGCCCGCGACCTGCCCTGCCACCAGGGCCTGGTCCTGCTCTCCGACCGGGGTACGGCGCTGGGCCGGGTCGGCTCGGACAAGCAGGTCCACCTCGTCCGCGGCGACCGGGAGGCGTTCGGCATCCACGGCCGGTCCGCCGAGCAGCGGATCGCGCTGGAGATGCTGCTCGACCCCGAGGTCGGCATCGTGTCGCTGGGCGGCCGCGCCGGCACCGGCAAGTCGGCGATGGCGCTCTGCGCGGGCCTCGAGGCGGTGATGGAGCGCCGCCAGCACAAGAAGGTCGTGGTGTTCCGTCCGCTGTTCGCGGTCGGCGGCCAGGAGCTCGGCTACCTGCCCGGGTCGGAGCAGGAGAAGATGTCGCCCTGGGGACAGGCCGTCTTCGACACGCTCGGGGCGATCACCTCGCCCGACGTCATCGACGAGGTCCTCGACCGGGGCATGCTCGAGGTGCTGCCGCTGACCCACATCCGCGGCCGGTCCCTGCACGACGCCTACGTGATCGTCGACGAGGCCCAGTCGCTGGAGCGCAACGTGCTGCTCACGGTGCTGTCGCGGATCGGGGCCAACTCCAAGGTGGTGCTGACCCACGACGTCGCCCAGCGCGACAACCTGCGGGTGGGGCGCCACGACGGCGTGGTCGCGGTGATCGAGAAGCTCAAGGGGCACCCGCTGTTCGCCCACGTCACGCTGACCCGGTCCGAGCGGTCGCCGATCGCGGCCCTGGTGACCGAGATGCTGGAGCACGTCACGCTCTGAGAGTCATCAAGACGGACTAGCCCGTCCGGGCTGGCCCGCGACACCGGCCCCGCGTCGTACGGACGCGGGGTCGGTGTGATTTTCGGGGCTGGTGTGACTCATGTGGCAGTTGTGACGAGACCTGGGCCACGTTTACCCCAAAAGTCCCCCCAAATTGGGCCATTCGGTTTGCCCCGAGTAGTCCTCTCGTGCATGGTGGCTCGTGATCTTCTCGTGACCTCGCGCGACCTGCGTGGGGACTCGGACACGAGGGATCAACCCCCGAGCTGTCTACCCCCGTGAGTACCCCTGTGCCGAAGCGTGAGAAGTACGTCCCGAAGCACCGCCAGGCCCCGCCGACCACGATCGTCAAAGATGCACCGAAGAAGGTGCTGCGCAACACCGTCATGTTCTCCTCGGTCGCCGTCGCGGCCACCGGGGTCGCCGTGTCCGGTGGTGTGCTGAACAGCCCGGCCACCAGCGTCAGCAATGCCGCCCAGGACCTCGGCAACACCGTCTCGGCCACCCCGCTGAGCGCCGCCGACGTGGCCGAGCGCGACCAGCAGGTCTCCCGGTCCGCCGACCGTCGCGAGGCCACCGACCCGGCGAAGCAGGCCGCGCTGGCCGCCGACGACGGGCCGGCGATGACCCGCCACGAGAGCATCGCCGACGACGACCCGCGCGACATCGCCCGGGCGCTGCTGCCGCAGTTCGGCTTCTCCTCCGACCAGTTCAGCTGCCTGGACTCGCTCTGGGTGGGCGAGAGCGGCTGGCGGGTCGACGCCGACAACCCGACCTCCTCGGCCTACGGCATCCCGCAGGCGCTGCCCGGCGAGAAGATGGCCTCCGCCGGCCCGGACTGGGCGACCAACCCGGCCACCCAGATCAAGTGGGGCCTCGGCTACATCGCCGACCGCTACGGCTCGCCCTGCGGCGCGCTGAGCTTCAAGTCCGGCAACGGCTGGTACTGATCCACGCTTCCGCCTCGACCCGCCCCCGCTCGGAGGCGGGTCGAGGTGTTTCAGGAGGCCACGAAGACCGTGACGTGCCCGGCGTACTCGCGCGGGCCGTCGAAGTACGGCAGCCGCCACTCGACGTCGTCCTGGAGCGTGTCCAGGTAGGCGACCGCGGCCGCGTGGTCGGGGAAGGCCGCCCGGGTCGCGAGGTCCTCGCGGCTGACGTGCTCGAAGTGGCGCAGCAGGGCGTCCTCGCCGTTCTCGCTGCTGAACTGCGTGACCAGCGGCTCGCCGCCGGCCTCACGGCGCAGGTCGGCGGTGTGCTCGTTGCCGTTGGTGACCGCGAGGAGACGCCCGCCCGGGCGCAGCACCCGGCGGATCTCCGCGAGGCCCCGGTCGAGGTCGGGGACGTGGTAGAGCATCCACATCGCCGCGACCAGGTCGAACGACGCGTCGGCGAACGGCAGGTCCTGCACGTCGGCCAGCCGGGCGTCCACGCCCCGGTCCGCGGTCAGCTCCACGAACCGCTCGGACTGGTCGGTGGCGATCACCGTGGCGTGCGGGTTGTCGGCCATCAGCCGCTCCGCGAAGGCGCCGGTGCCGCAGCCGACCTCGAGGACGGCCCGGGCGCCGGTGGCCCGCACCACCGCCGCAGCCACCTCGACCGGGTCGCGCCCGTCCGCGGTCGGCTGCCAGACCGAGCGGCGGGTCTCCAGATTGGCCTCGTCGGCGTACTGCCGGCGGACGGACTCGCCGTCGCTCATGCTCACGGGTGGGTCATGCCTTCCAGGTCGAGGGCCTCGTCGAGCTGCTGCTCGGTGATCTCGCCGCGCTCGACGAACCCCAGCGCGATCACGGTCTCGCGGATGGTGGCCCCGTCGGCCAGGGCGCGCTTGGCGATCTTCGCGGCGTTCTCGTAGCCGACGTACTTGTTGAGCGGGGTGACCACCGACGGCGAGGAGGCGGCGTACTGGCGCATCCGCTCGGCGTTCGCGGTGATCCCGTCCACGCAGCGCTCGGCGAGCAGCACGGTGGAGGTGGACAGCAGCCGGATCGACTCCAGCAGGTTGCGGGCGATCACCGGCATCGCGACGTTGAGCTCGAAGCTGCCGCTGGCGCCGGCCACCGTCACGGCGGTGTCGTTGCCGATCACCTGCGCGCAGACCATCAGGGTCGCCTCGGGCAGGACCGGGTTGACCTTGCCGGGCATGATGCTGGACCCCGGCTGCAGGTCGGGCAGGTGGATCTCGGCCAGCCCGGTCGTCGGGCCGGAGGACATCCAGCGCAGGTCGTTGCAGATCTTGGTGAGGCCGACCGCGATGGTCTTGAGGACCCCGCTGAGCTCGACGAGGGAGTCGCGGGTGCCCTGGGCCTCGAAGTGGTCGCGCGCCTCGGTGAACTCCTGGCCGGTGGTCTCGGCGAGCACCTCGATCACCCGGGCCGAGAAGCCGGGGGGCGTGTTGATCCCGGTGCCGACGGCGGTGCCGCCCAGGGGGAGCTCGCGGACCCGGGGGAGTACGCCGTGCAGCCGCTCCGCGGCGTACCGCATCGTCGCGGCGTAGCCGCCGAGCTCCTGGCCGAGCGTCACCGGCGTGGCGTCCATCAGGTGCGTGCGGCCCGCCTTCACCAGGCCGGCGAACTCGTCGGCCTTCGCGGCCAGGCTCTGCTCGAGCGTCGCGAGCGCCGGCAGCAGGTCCTCGACCACGGCGAGCGTCGCCGCCACGTGGATCGAGGTCGGGAAGGTGTCGTTGCTGGACTGGCTGGCGTTGACGTGGTCGTTGGGGTGGACCTCGACCCCCTCGCGCGCCGCCAGGCTCGCCAGCACCTCGTTCATGTTCATGTTGGAGCTGGTCCCGGAGCCGGTCTGGAAGACGTCGAGCGGGAAGTGCTCGTCGACCTCGCCGCTGCGGACCCGCTCGGCGGCCCCCTCGATCGCCTCGACCAGGGCGGCGTCGAGGACCCCGAGCTCGCCGTTGACCCGGGCCGCGCAGGACTTCACCAGCGCCAGCGCCTGGATGTGTCGCGGCTCGAGGGTCACCCCGCTGATCGGGAAGTTCTCCACCGCCCGCTGGGTCTGCGCGCGCCACAGCGCGTCCCTGGGCACCTGCACCTCGCCCATGGAGTCGTGCTCAGTCCGGAACTCGTCGGTCGTCACGTGGCCGACGTTACTGCGCGAGGGTCAAGTCGGCCGGGATGGGAACCGATGCCTTTCCTGTGAGCGTCTCCACCCCGACCCTGCCCGCAGCCAGCCCCCGGTCCCGGGTGTGGCGACGGCGCGTGGCGGCCTGGGCGCCCGACGTCGCGGTCGTCGCGACGCTCGCCTGGTGGGCGACGTACCTGACCTGGGGAATGGGCGGTCGCGAGCCGCACGACCTGTCGGTCGGATGCGCTCTCCTGGCGGTGGCGTTCGTGGCGGTCCGGCCGTGGCAGGTGCTGCCGGCGGCCGCGTCCGTGCTGACCCATGCCGTCGGACTTGGCGCCTTCATCGTGGTGCTGACTGCCCCGACCGGCTGGGCCGGCGGCGACGACGCCGCGTCGTACGCCTTCGCCGCCGAGCTCGGGCTCGTCACGCTGGCCTGGGCTCGTACGACGGCCCGTCGCCAGCTGGTGCTCGCTGCCGTGGTGGGCGCTGCCGGGGCGCAGTTCGCGCTCGGCTGGCTGCCCTGGTGGGGCAGGCAGGACCAGCTTCGGCTCTTCGAAGGAACCTTCTACTGGCACAACCAGGCCGGGATCTTCATGGCGGCCGGTGCCGTCCTGGGCTTCGCCGCGATCGGGGCCGGACGACCCGTGTCGCTCCTGGGCTGGATCCTCGCGCCGCTCTGCGTGGCCGGGGTGGTCTTCACGACGAGCCGGGGGTCCCAGATGGCGCTGGCCATCGGGGTCCTCATGTTGCTCGCGCTGCTGCGGCGGGGACACCTCCGGGTGCTCGCCGCCGGGGCGCTGTCGTGGGGTGTCACCTACCTGCTGAGCGGCCCGCTGTTCTTCCCCGAGCAGATATCGCCTACGGCGGGCACCGCCGCGCGGTCCGCGAGCCTGGTGGGCAACGGGGTGCAGCGGTTCGAGGACTGGCGCCGCGCGTTCCGGATCTTCGAGCACTGGCCGGTGTCGGGAGCCGGGTTCAACTCCTTCGCCAGTGCCACCGAAGTCGCGACGACGCGACACGACAACGTGGCGACGGCGTTCGCGCACAACGGCTTCCTCCAGGCTGCGGCGGACGGCGGCCTGATGCTCACGGTGCCCTTCTTCGCGCTCCTCGCCGTGGTGCTGGTGCTCGCGGTGCGGGCCCTGCCGGCCGCGGTCCGGGCGCGGGACGCTGTCCGTGTCGGAGGTCTGGCCACGCTGGTCGTGCTCCTCCTGCACAGCGGCATGGACTTCGACTGGGCCTACCCGTCGCTGCTGGCGATGCTCGCGCTGGTGGCCGTTCTCGCCCTGCCGGTGCTCACGGCTACCCCGACCCGGAGGCCCCGGCTCGACGTCGTGCTCGCCGTGGTCGGCGTGGGCCTGCTCGTCGTCTCGGCGGTAGCCGGCTGGGACGGCGGGCTCGCCCTGAACGCGCGGGTCTCCTGAGGCGTGCTCACCCCGCGGCGCGACGCGTCCTCGGCGTGACCCGGGAGTCCCCCGAGGCCCCTCGATCCCGGGTCCGTAGGCTGCGCCCATGCCGTGGCACGAGGAGCTGAGCACGTCGGAGCTGCTGCTGCTGGTCGTGGCGTTGCTGTTCGGGGGCTCGGTGCTGGCCGCGGTCGTGGGCGCGGTGCTGGTGCGCCTGGGGATGCGGCGGCCCTGGGTGGTCCGCCGGGCGAGCCTGCTCGCGGTGCGGCTCCTGGAGATGCTCAAGCGTCCGCTGACGATCGTCGTGCTGGACGAGGTTTCTGCGGTCATCCGGACCGGCCACTACACGAAGAACATCTCCGACGCGCTGCTGGAGAACCACGACGAGCTGAAGTCGCTGGTGGCGGAGAAGGTGCGGGCCGACCCGAACGTCCGGCTGGTCTCCCGGCTGCCCGGGTACGACACCGCGGTCTCCGAGATCTCCGAGACGGTGCTGCGGGTCATCGTCGACATGCTCAGCGACCCGCGGACTGACGAGCTGGTCTCGGACCTGCTGCGCAACAACCTGGAGCAGATCCGCCTCGCGGTCCGGCAGCGCGATCACGAGGACCGGGCCTCGATGCGGCCGGCCGACCCCGTCTCGCCCTCGGCGCCCGTCGCCCAGGCCAACCGGGCAGATCGTCAGACCCGCGCGACGTAGAGCCAGTAGGTCTCGTCGCGGTCCTGCAGCCGTACCGGGTGCGGGCGCGCCTCGGCCTCGCCGAAGACCTCGCGCAGGACGTCCTCCAGCTCCGGTGCCGGGCTGGCCGACCAGATGACCAGCACCCCGCCCGGGCGCAGCGCGGCGCGGCCGGCGGCGAGGAAGGGGGCGCGGTAGAGGGCGGCGTTCTCCTCGTGGACGAGGTAGCCGGGGCCGTTGTCGACGTCGAGCAGGATCAGGTCGTACGACGCGGGCCGGGCCTCGGCGAGCGCGACCGCCACGTCGGCCACCACCACAGTGACCCGCCGGTCGGCCAGCAGCGCGGGGCCGTGCGGGACGGTGCCGCCGCGCATCCAGTCGACCAGGGCCTGCTCGATCTCGACCACGGCGCACTTCTCGACGCGGGAGTCGGCGAGCACCTCGTGCATCGTGTAGCCGAGCCCCAGCCCGCCGACCACGACCGCCCGCGGGTCGTCCACCAGCTCGAGCGCGGCGGACGCGAGCGCACGCTCGGTGCTGGTCTCGAGGGTGTCCATGACGAAGACCCCGTTGGCCCGCAGCTCCAGCACGCTCGGCGCCCCCTCGCTGCGGCGCTCGCGCAGGACGAGCTCCCCGCGCTCCGACTCGGCGCGCGCGATCTCGACGTACTGCGTGGACTCCATGGGGACATCCTGTCGAATCCCCGACCGGAGTCCGGAGGTCAGGCCCGGACCGATACGTCCCGCGGCAGGCGTCGCGGCGCCCGCGCCGCGGGCCGCCCAGCACGTGCCGTCGTCCGACGACGCGGTGTGCCGTGCTCTCCCGGCCCCGAGTCCGCCCTGTCGCGCCGTTCGCCGCGTGCGCGCGATGCCCTCTCGCTGCCGTCCCGCACCCGCCGCGGTCGAGGGCAAGCAGTAGTCGCTCCGACGAGATGGCGGTGATCTCCAGTCATCAGCTGACCGGAGATCACCGCCATCTCACGCGTCGGTGCCTACTCCGCGGAGCGGACCCGGATGCCCGAGATCGGGACGGTGACCGCCCCGGAGGGATCGGTGAAGAAGTCGTTGCCCTTGTCGTCGACCACGATGAAGGCGGGGAAGTCCTCGACCTCGATCTTCCAGACCGCCTCCATGCCGAGCTCCTCGTACTCCAGCACCGACACCGACTTGATGCAGTCCTGGGCGAGGCGCGCGGCGGGGCCGCCGATCGAGCCGAGGTAGAAGCCGCCGTGGGCGTTGCACGCCTCGGTGACCTGCTTGGAGCGGTTGCCCTTGGCGAGCATCACCATCGACCCGCCCGCGGCCTGGAACGACTCGACGTACGAGTCCATCCGCCCGGCCGTCGTCGGCCCGAACGAGCCGGACGCGTAGCCGGAGGGGGTCTTCGCCGGGCCGGCGTAGTAGACCGCGTGGTCCTTCATGTACTGCGGCATCTCCTCGCCCGCGTCGAGCCGCTCCTGGATCTTCGCGTGCGCGATGTCGCGGGCGACGACCAGCGGGCCGGTCAGCGAGAGCCGGGTCTTGACGGGGTACTTCGTCAGCTCGGCGAGGATCTCGCTCATCGGCCGGTTCAGGTCGATCTTGACCACGTCGTCATCCAGGTGCTCGTCCGTGGTGTCCGGCAGGTACTTCACCGGGTCCGTCTCGAGCTGCTCGAGGAAGACGCCCTCGGGGGTGATCTTGCCCAGCGCCTGCCGGTCGGCCGAGCAGGAGACCGCGATCGCGACCGGGCACGACGCGCCGTGGCGGGGGAGTCGCACGACGCGGACGTCGTGGCAGAAGTACTTGCCGCCGAACTGCGCGCCGATCCCGAACGACTGGGTCAGCTTGAAGACCTCCTCCTCCAGCTCGAGGTCGCGGAAGCCGTGCGCCGACATGGAGCCCTCGGTCGGCAGGTTGTCGAGGTAGTGCGCGGAGGCGTACTTCGCGGTCTTCAGCGCGAACTCCGCGGAGGTGCCGCCGATGACGACGGCGAGGTGGTACGGCGGGCACGCGGCCGTCCCGAGCGAGCGGATCTTCTCGTCGAGGAAGGTCAGCATCCGCTTGGGGTTCAGGATCGCCTTGGTCTCCTGGAACAGGAACGACTTGTTGGCCGAGCCGCCGCCCTTGGCCATGAAGAGGAACTTGTACTCAGGCTTGCCGCTGGTCTGGGGGGTCGAGTAGATCTCGATCTGCGCCGGCAGGTTGGTGCCGGTGTTCTTCTCGTCGTACGTCGTGAGCGGCGCGAGCTGCGAGTAGCGCAGGTTCAGCTTCGTGTAGGCGTCGTAGACCCCCTGCGAGATCGCCTCGCCGTCGTCGGTGCCGGTGAGGACGCCCTCGGACTTCTTGCCCATCACGATCGCGGTGCCGGTGTCCTGGCACATCGGCAGCACGCCACCGGCGGAGATGTTCACGTTCTTGAGCAGGTCCAGCGCGACGAAGCGGTCGTTCCCGGAGGACTCGGGGTCGTCGATGATCTTGCGCAGCTGGGCCAGGTGCGCGGGGCGCAGGTAGTGCGCGATGTCGTGCATCGCCTCGGCGGTCAGCCGCTGGATCGCCTCGGGCGAGACCTTCAGGAAGGTCTGGCCGTCGACCTCGAAGGTCGAGACCCCGTCGGTGGTGATCAGCCGGTACGGCGTCTCGTCCTTGCCGGTGGGGAGGAGGTCGGAGTAGCGGAACTGCGGTTCATTGCGGGGAGGCTCGGTGCTCACGGCCCCTGAGATTACGCCCAGCGACCACGGCGAGCGCCGAGACCTCCCGCCGGTGAGCCACTTGGGAGTAAGTTCCGAACAGCGCGACCGGGGAGTCTTCACCTCGGCGTCGCACCGAGCGCCCCTACAGCAGGAGGTCCCATGAAGGTCCGCACCGCGTTCGTCTCGTTCGTCGCCCTGGCCTCGTCGGCCGCCCTGGCCGGCTGCTCGCCCCCGTCCGACGACAACTCGAGCAGCAGCAGCGACGCCGCGTCCGCGACCTCGGTCGACGACTTCGGCACGATGGACGACCTCGTCAAGGCCGCCCAGGACGAGGGCGAGCTCAACGTCATCGCCCTCCCGCCGGACTGGGCCAACTACGGCAACATCATCAAGGCGTTCGAGGACAAGTACGACATCACGGTCAACTCCGACCAGCCCGACGTGGCCAGCCAGGAGGAGATCAACGCGGCCAAGCAGCTGGAGGGCAGCGACCGGGCCCCCGACGTCTTCGACCTCGGCCAGTCGGTCGCCCTCGCCAACACCGACCTGTTCGCGCCGTACCAGGTCAGCACCTGGGACGACATCCCGGCCGACTTCAAGGACCCGGACGGCACCTGGGTCAACGACTACGGCGGCTACATGTCGGTCGGCTACGACTCCAGCAAGGTGCCCGAGGTGACCTCGCTCGACGACCTGCTCGGCTCGGAGTTCAAGGGCAAGGTGGCCCTCAACGGTGACCCGACCGAGGCCGGCGCCGGCTTCAGCGGCGTGGTCATGGCGTCGGTCGCCAACGGCGGGTCGGCCGACGACATCGCCCCCGGCGTCGACTACTTCGCGAAGCTCAAGGACGCGGGCAGCTTCATCCCGGTCGACCCGACGTCGGCGACGATCGAGTCCGGCCAGACCCCCGTGGTCTTCGACTGGGACTACCTCAACGCCGCCGAGTCGGCCAAGCTCGACAACTGGAAGGTCTACGTCCCGGAGGAGGCCCCGATCGCGGGCTACTACTTCCAGGCCATCAACAAGGACGCACCGCACCCGGCCGCCGCGCGGCTGTGGGAGGAGTTCCTCTACAGCGACGAGGGCCAGAACCTCTGGCTCGCCGGCGGTGCCCGGCCGGTGCGCGCCGAGGCGATGGCCGAGGCGGGCACGATCGACAAGGCCGAGTACGACGCGCTCCCGAAGGTCTCCGGCAAGCCGGTGATCCCGACCAACGCCCAGACCGAGAAGATGGCCGCCTACCTGGCGGACAACTGGGCCAAGGCCATCGGCTGAGCACCCTGGCACCGGTGTCGGCGGCCACCACCACCGCACCGCCCGAGCCGAGGGGCCGGCGCCTGCGCGTCGGCCCCTCGGTCGGGCTGCTCCCGTTCCTCCTCTACATCCTGGTCTTCCTGCTGGTGCCGACGATCACCGTCGTGGTCGGGGCGTTCCAGGCTGAGGAGGGGGGCTTCTCGACGGAGAAGATCCAGGCGCTCTGGTCCGACACCGCGCTCCACGCGCTGCAACAGAGCCTGGTCCTCTCGTTCGCCTCCGCGGCCGTGGGGGCGGTCCTCGGAGCGCTGCTGGCCTACCTGGTCGTCACGGCCCCGCCCACCAGCGTCGTACGCCGCACGATCACGGCCGTGTGCGGCGTGCTGGCCCAGTTCGGTGGCGTCACCCTGGCGTTCGCGTGGATCGCGACGCTGGGTTTCGGAGGCCTGTTGACCAACCTCCTCGCCGACGCCTTCGGGGTCGACGCGACCGGGTCGGGCTGGCTCTACCAGCTGCCCGGGCTGATCCTCGTCTACACCTACTTCCAGATCCCGCTGATGGTGATCGTCTTCCTGCCGGCGCTCGAGGGGGTGCGTCCCCAGTGGCGCGAGGCGGCGGTCAACCTGGGGGCCTCGACCCGCCAGTACTGGTTCCAGGTCGCCTTCCCGCTGCTGCGGCCGGCGTTCCTCGGATCGGCCCTGCTGCTCTTCGCCAACGCCTTCGCGGCGTACGCGACCGCGGCGGCGCTGGTGAGCCAGGGGGCGCCGATCACACCGCTGCTGATCCGGTCGGCGCTGACCAGCGAGGTCGTCCTCGGGCAGGCCAACTTCGGCTTCGCCCTGGCCCTGGAGATGGTCGTCGTGGTGGCGGTGGTCATGGGCCTGTACGCCTGGCTGCTCCGGCGCACCTCGAGGTGGCTGTCGTGACCGGGTCGGCGCTCTGGCGGATCGCGCGCTGGCTCCTGCTGCTCGTCTTCGCGGCGTTCTTCCTGCTTCCCCTGGTCGCGCTGCTCGACTTCAGCACCAAGGTGCCGGGCACGGGCGTGCGCACGGGCGACTCGTGGCGGGCGCTGACCCAGGACCCGACGATGACGGAGGCGATCACCACCTCCCTGCTCCTCGCGCTGCTGACCGTGGTCGGCATGGTGGTGCTGCTGGTCCCGACGATGATCTGGGTCCGGCTGCGGGTGCCCGCGGCCTCGCGACTGGTCGAGTTCCTCTGCCTGCTGCCGCTGACCATCCCGGCCCTGGTGATCGTGGTCGGGCTCAAGAACGTCTACGCCTGGGTCAACTACCTGGTCGGCGACTCGCCGCTGACGCTGGCGTTCGTGTACGTCGTGCTGGTGCTGCCCTACTCCTACCGGGCGATCGACGCGGCGCTGTCCGGGCTCGACGTACGCACCCTGTCGGAGGCGGCCCGCTCCCTGGGGGCCGGGTGGACCACGGTGATCACCCGGGTGGTCGTCCCCAACATCTGGGCCGGGATCCTCTCCGCGTCCTTCGTCTCGGTGGCGCTGGTGCTGGGGGAGTACACCGTCTCCTCGCTGCTCCACTACGACACCCTGCCGGTGGTGATCGTCCTGCTGGGCAAGAGCGACGCGCCGGAGTCCATGGCCGCGGCCCTGGCGTCGATCCTGTTCGTCAGCCTCCTGCTGGTCGCGTTGTCGTTCCTCGACCGCCGCCGCCGCACGTCCGAAGGGAAGTAGATGTCCGACGCAGCAAGCCGCGAGGTCCGCGGCGCCACCCAGGGGGTCGCCGTCGAGATGACGGGACTGCGCCGTTCGTACGGCGACGTGCACGCCCTCGACGGCCTCGACCTGCACCTGGACCCGGGCGAGCTGGTCGTGCTGCTCGGCCCGTCGGGCTGTGGCAAGACGACGGCCCTGCGCATCCTCGCGGGGCTGGAGACCCAGGACGCCGGCACGATCTCGGTCGGGGGCCGGGACCTCTCGCACGTGTCCGCCAACAAGCGGGACATGGGGATGGTCTTCCAGGCCTACAGCCTCTTCCCCCACCTCACCGTGCTCGACAACGTCGCCTTCGGGCTCAAGCTGCGCGGCCGGTCCCGCGCGGAGCGGCGGACCCGGGCCGGCGACATGCTGGACCTGGTCGACCTCGGCGCCCAGAAGGACCGCTACGCCAACCAGCTCTCGGGTGGCCAGCAGCAGCGCGTGGCGCTGGCGCGGGCGCTCGCGATCGAGCCGTCCGTGCTGCTGCTCGACGAGCCCCTGTCGGCGCTCGACGCCAAGGTGCGGGTGCAGCTGCGCGACGAGATCCGGCGGGTGCAGCGCGACGTGGGCACCACCACCCTCTTCGTCACCCACGACCAGGAGGAGGCGCTGGCCGTGGCCGACCGGGTCGGGGTGATGAAGGACGGGCGCCTGGACCAGATCGCCCCGCCGGCGGAGCTCTACTCCACACCTGCCACGCCGTTCGTCGCCGAGTTCGTCGGCCTCAGCAACCGGGTCCCGGCCCGGGTCGAGGGGGAGAGCGCCGAGGTCCTGGGGACCCGCGTCCCGGTGCTGGCGGGCTCGGCGACGGGCGCGGGCCTCGCGCTGGTGCGGCCCGAGGCGGTGTCGTTCGCGCCGGACCCGGAGGGTGGGGCGCGCATCGTGAGCATCTCGTTCCTCGGCCCCGTCTCCCGCGCGACCGCGACGCTGGCCGACGGCACCGAGGTCCTGGCCCAGCTCGCCAGCAGCGCCGGTCACCGGCTGCGGGTCGGCGACCGGGTGCGGGTCGAGGTGGAGCCGAGGCCGGTGCTGGTCGTCGCGCTCTGACCGGAGTCACCTAGCCCGGGCGGGCACCGTCGTGCTGCGGACAGCGTTCAGCAGGGGCACGTCAGTGGACGCGGTCAAGGGCGGCTCCGTCCGCAACGGCGGACGGGGGTCCCCCTCTCGAACCCGCGTCCCGTAGCGTGACCGCCGTCACTTCACTACGGATCGTCCGGCACGTACCTGCCGGTGAAGGAGCTCAGTCATGGCAACAGTCACCTTCGAGGGCGCCCAGCGGTGGTACCCGGGGGCGGATTCCCCGGCCGTACCCGGCCTCGACCTCGAGATCCGCGACGGGGAGTTCATGGTCCTCGTCGGGCCCTCCGGATGCGGCAAGTCCACGTCGCTGCGCATGCTGGCGGGGTTGGAGGAGGTCAACTCCGGGAAGATCTACATCGGCGACCGCGAGATCACGCACACGCCGCCCAAGGACCGCGACATCGCGATGGTCTTCCAGAACTACGCGCTCTACCCGCACATGAGCGTCGCCGAGAACATGGGCTTCGCGCTGAAGATGGCCAAGGTGCCGGCCGACGAGCGTCAGAAGCGCGTCGAGGAGGCGGCAAACCTCCTCGGCCTGACGGAGTACCTCGAGCGCAAGCCCAAGGCCCTCTCGGGCGGCCAGCGCCAGCGTGTGGCCATGGGCCGCGCGATCGTCCGGAACCCGCAGGTCTTCTGCATGGACGAGCCGCTGTCGAACCTCGACGCCAAGATGCGCGTGCAGACCCGCACCGACATCGCCAAGCTCCAGGCCGACCTCGGCGTCACGACCGTCTACGTCACCCACGACCAGGTCGAGGCGATGACCATGGGCGACCGGGTCGCGGTCATGAAGCTCGGTGAGCTCCAGCAGGTGGACACCCCGCTGAACCTGTACGACAAGCCGGTCAACCTGTTCGTGGCCGGCTTCATCGGCTCCCCGCAGATGAACCTCCTCGAGGCCACGGCGGTCGACGGTCAGGCCAAGATCGGGGAGTTCCTCGTCCCGGTCGACCCCACCGCCGCCAAGAAGATGCAGGGCCACATCACCGTCGGTGTGCGCCCGGAGGCGTGGCGGATCGTGTCCGAGAACGAGGGCGGCCTGCCCGTCCGGGTGACCGTGGTCGAGGAGCTCGGGGCCGACGCGTTCGTCTACGGCACCAGCGGTGTCGAGGGCACGCCCAACAACATCATCGTCCGGGTCTCCGGCCGCGACACGGTGCGCAAGGGTGACACCATCCACGTCACCACCGACCCGCGCCACGTGCACGTCTTCGACACCGAGTCTGGCGAGCGTCTGTCCGACTGACGGCCCCACGACAAGGGCCCCGTCACCGGGTTCGGTGACGGGGCCCTTGTCCGTGCCGGTCAGCCGGCCGCGGCCGTGGCCTCCAGGTCCGGGATCCGGCCGGCGTTCTCGCGGTCCACGGTGAGGTTCTCGCCGGTGGACGGGTCGAACAGGTGGATCCTCGAGGAGTCGACCCAGATCTCGGCCTCCGAGCCCTCCCGGATCCGGCTCGAGCCGTCGAGCGACACGACCAGCTGGGTGTGCAGGGCCTCGGAGTCCATGTCCCGCTGGAGCTCGCTCAGCTGCGCCGCGATCTCCGGCGGGGCGTCGTACGGGATGTAGGCGTAGGTCTCGTTGCCGAGCCACTCGACGACGTCGACAGTGGCCCGGAACGTCGAGCCGCCGCCCCGGTCGGACCTGACCGCGGCGTCCTCGAAGTCACCCGGCCGGATCCCGGCGAGGAGCAGGCCCTTCCCCTCCGCCTTGGCGGCACGGTCGGCGGGCAGCGTGACGGTGCCGAACGGCAGCTTGAGCGAGGTGCCCTCGACGGTCGCGGGGAGGAAGTTCATCGGAGGTGACCCGATGAACCCGGCCACGAACAGGTTGCCCGGGTTCTCGTAGAGCTCGCGCGGCGTGGCGAGCTGCTGCAGGAAGCCCCGCTTCAGCACCGCGACCCGATCGCCCAGCGTCATCGCCTCGGTCTGGTCGTGCGTGACGTAGACCGTGGTGATGCCCAGCCGCTTCTGCAGCCGCGCGATCTCGGTACGCATCTGGCCACGCAGCTTGGCGTCGAGGTTGGACAGCGGCTCGTCGAAGAGGAAGGCGTCGGCCTCTCGCACGATCGCGCGGCCCATCGCGACGCGCTGCCGCTGGCCACCGGAGAGGTTGCCCGGTTTGCGCTCGAGGTGCTCGTCGAGCTCGAGGGTCTTGCTCGCCGCGCGCACCTTCTCGTCGACCTCCTTGTCGGGGCGCTTGGCCAGACGGAGCGGGAACGCGATGTTCTCGTAGACCGACAGGTGCGGGTAGAGGGCGTAGTTCTGGAACACCATGGCGAGGTTGCGGTCGCGCGGCGCCAGGTCATTGACCAGCTTGTCGTCGATCAGCATCTCGCCGGAGGTGATGTCCTCCAGTCCCACGATCATCCGCAGCAGCGTGGACTTCCCGCAGCCCGACGGACCCACGAGGATCATGAACTCCCCGTCGGCCACGTCGATGCTGATGTCGTTGACGGCGGGGAACCCGTCGCCGTACTGCTTGACGATGTTCTTCATGTCGATGGCAGCCATGAGCTCAACCCTTCACTGCGCCGGACGTGAGGCCGGCGACGATTCTTCGCTGGAACAGCAGGACGACGATGATGATCGGGACGGTGACCACGACCGAGGCCGCGCACAGCAGGCCGTACGGCGGGTTGAACGGGTCCGGGCCGACGAAGAACGACAGCTGGGCCGGGACGGTCCGCGAGGCCGTCGTCGACGTCAGCGAGATCGCCAGCACGAACTCGTTCCAGGCGAAGAAGAAGGTCAGGATCGCGGCCGTGAACACGCCGGGCGCGGCCAGCGGCACGATGACCTTCCGGAACGCCTGCCACGACGTGGCCCCGTCCACCTGGGCGGCCTGCTCCATCTCCCACGGGATCTCCCGGAAGAACGCCGAGAGCGTCCAGATCGCCAGCGGCAGCGTGAACGACATGTAGGGGATGATCAGCCCCGGCCAGGTGTTGAACAGGCCAAGCGTCCGCCACAGGTCGAACAGTGGCCCGACCAGCGCCACCACCGGGAACATCGCGATCGCCAGCGCCAGCGAGAGGACGAAGCGCTTGCCCCTGAACTCCAGGCGGGCGATCGCGTAGGCCGCCAGCGTCGCGAAGATCACCGACAGCAGGGTGGAGATCGCAGCGATCCCGGCGGAGTTGCGCAGGGCGTCGAGGAAGTCGTTGTGGGTGTTCTCCTGGCCCGCCGTGACCGTCCCGAAGCCGAGGATGTCCCGGTAGTTCTGGATGGTCCAGGTCTCTGGCAGGAACTGCGGACTGCCGGCCCCGGTTTCCCCGGGACCCTTGAAGGACAGCGACATGATCCACGCCACGGGTAGCAGGCACCAGACCAGGATGATGATGAAGCCGACCCAGGTGGCGATCTTGTTGCGACGCTCGTTCATCACGACTCACCCCTCGCCTGGGCCAGGTCGACCCGGAACAGCTTGACGATCAGCCAGGCCAGCAGCAGCACGGCCAGGAACAGCAGCACCGAGAGCGCCGAGCCGAGGCCGAGCTGGAACTGCTGGATGACCTGGCGGTAGGTCAGGAACGACGAGGACTCGGTGTCCGCTGCGCCCCGCGTCATCACGTAGATGTTGTCGAAGATGCGGAACGCGTCGAGCGCCCGGAACAGCACCGCGACCATGATCGCGGCCCGCATGTTCGGGATGATCACCTTCCACAGCCGCTGCCACCAGGTGGCGCCGTCGACCCGGGCGGCCTCGATCATGTCCTCGGAGATCTGCGCCAGGCCGGCGAGGAGCAGCAGCGACATGAACGGGGTCGTCTTCCAGATCTCGGAGACCATGATGGCGAACATCGCCGGCCAGTGGGAGCCGAACCAGTTGGTGTCCGTCGAGACCCACGGCAGCCACGCGAACCACGCGTTGACGTAGCCGTTGGTGATGCTGAAGGCGAACTGCCAGGAGTACGCCGAGACCACCGTGATGATGCCGTAGGGGATCAGGATCGAGGTCCTGATCGCCCCGCGGGCGAAGATGATCCGGTGCATCACCATGGCGAAGGCGAAGCCGATCACGAGCTCCACGGCCACGGTGACCACCATGATGATCACCGTGTTGACGGTGTCCTTCCAGAACAGGCTGTCGGTCAGCACCGTGCCGTAGTTGCTGAACCAGATGAACTCCTTGTCGTCCGGCGTGGTCAGCCGGTAGCGGAACAGCGAGAGGTAGAGCGCCTGGAGCATCGGCCAGGCGGTCACGAGCAGCATCACGACGACCGCGGGGGCGACGAGCTTCTGGCCCAGCCGGTTCTCGGCCGAGGACCGGTCGCTCATCGGCTTGCGGCCGGCGCGCCTGCCCGACGTGGGCGTCGTGGCGGTCGCCGTCGAGGTGGTCACAGCAGGCTCCTTCCGTGGAGGACGTTGTCGATGAACGTCTGCGAAGTGGCCGGCGTCGACGAGCTCACGCTCGAGGATGGGTGCCACGTGGACTGGAGGCCGCCGGAGATGTCGCTCCAGTACGGCGTCGGGGTGCGCGGCGCTGCCTCGTCGAGGCTCTGCTGGAAGAGCTGCAGCAGGTCGGCGGGGTAGGTCTTCTGGAGGGCGTTGTCGTTGGCCTCGTAGCCCGCCTGGCTGGCGGGCATGTTGCCGGTGAGCTCGGCGTTGACCTCTTGGTTCTCGGGGCTGGTGAGGCACTTGACCGCCTCGAACGCCTCGTCCTCGTGGTTGGAGTAGGCGCTCACGCCGAGCCCGATGCCGCCGTACGGCGGCCGGGACGGCTCACCCTCGACCGTCTCCGGGTAGCGGGTGTAGCCGATGTCCTTGTTGAAGCCCGGGTCGGTCGCCTCGTAGACGTTGTAGATGTAGGTCCAGTTGACCATGAACGAGCCCTGCGGGGTCGCGAAGGTGCCTTGCGCCTGGCCCTCCTGGGCGACCGACAGGTCGGCAGGGCGCGGCCGAGGAGTGGGCGAGCTTCTCGATGACCGCAGCCGCGTCCTCGCCTGCCGGCGAGTCGATCTCGAGCTTCATGTCGACGCCCGCCTCGGTGTCGGTGGCGAGCTCGCCGCCGGCCCCGGAGATCAGCGCGTTGATCCAGACGACGTAGCCCTCGTACTTGTTGGCCTGGACGGCCACCTTGCCGCCGTTGTCGGCGGCCGCCGTGATGATCTGGTCCCACGTGACCGGCTTGCTCATGTCGATGCCGGCCTTCTCGACGAAGGACTTGCGGTACCAGAGCACCTGGGTGTTCGACCAGAACGGCGCCACCACCAGCTCGCCTTCCCAGGTCGCCGCATCCGTGGCGCTCTTGAACGACTGCTGGCGCAACGAGTCCTGCAGGTCCTGCGGGACCGGGGCCAGGAAGTCGGCGTTCGAGAACTCCGCAGAGAACGGGGGGTCGATGCTCATGATGTCGATGCCCGAGTCCTGGGCGGCGAGCCGCCGGGACAGCTGGATCCGCTGCTCGTTCGCGTCCTGCGGGAGCACCTGGGTGGAGATGGTGTACTGGTCGGTGCTGCAGTTCTCGGCGACCTTGGCCTGGCCACCCGCGTCCGGGTTGATGTACCAGACGAGCGTGTCCTTGGCGCTCGCGGACGAGCAGGCGGTCAGCACGCCGGCGGCCACGGCCAGCCCTGCGGCCGACGCATAGGCCCGCCGGCGCCGGCGCCGGCCTCGAGATGCACGCTGCGGTGGATGCTTCATCTGCGCCTCCCCTGTGTGGTGGACATCACTCTGTCCCTGCGCCGGGATCCTGTCCACTGCCGAGCGGGCCAAATTTCGCCGATCGGGCGACGAGTGCCCCGGCTCAGCGAGGGGCGCGGTCCGCCGTACGCCGGATCGCCTGCGCGAACGTGTCGTAGAGCTCGGAGGGCAGGTCGTGGCCCATCCCGTCGACCAGCAGCAGCTCGGCCCCGGGGATCGCGGCCGCGGTGGCCCGCCCGCCGGACACGTGCACCATCTTGTCGGCGAGCCCGTGCACCACCAGCGTGGGCACGCGCACGCTGTGCAGCCGGGCGCTGCGGTTCGGCTGGGTCAGCACGGCGAGCATCTGGCGCATCACGCCGCTGGCGCTCACCCCGCGGTCGTAGGTCTCCGCAGCGCGGTTCGCGACCTCCTCGGGAGACTGGGGGTACGCCGGCGAGCCGATCAGTCGCCACGTGCGAGCGCTCTCGCGGATGTAGGAGTCGCGGCCGGGGCTGCGCGAGGCGAGCACGGCGGGCAGCAGCGAGGGGTGCTGCCACCCGACCGTCCGCTTGCCGGTCGTCGACATGATGCTGGTCATGCTCCGCACCCGCTGCGGCCGGTTGATCGCCATCGTCTGCACGATCATCCCGCCCATCGACACCCCCACGACGTGGGCGGACTCGAGGCCGAGGTGGTCCATCAGGCCGAATGCGTCCTCGGCCAGGTCCCTCATGCTGTACGGCGCGCGCACCCGGCGGCCGGCGAAGGCCCGGGCCAGCGTCGACCGCTTGACCCGCCCGACGGCACGGCTGGAGCGCCCGGTGTCCCGGTTGTCGTAGCGGACGACGAAGAACCCCTGGGTCGCGAGCAGCCGGCACAGGTCGGGGTCCCACCAGTTCATCGGCCCGCCGAGGCCCATCACCAGCAGCAGCGGGTCACCGTCGGGGTCGCCGAAGGTCTGGTAGCAGAGCTCGATCCCGGGCGAGACCGGGGCGAACAGCTCCTCGGACACGGCGACGTCGGGCATCCGGGGCGAGGGGGACGTCATGTTTTCCAGTCAACTACACCGGGCAATCTCCATGCCATGGCAGCCGGCCCGTGACCGCCCAAAATTGGGCAGAGGTCCCTGACATTCGGGACCTTTGGCCGTACCGTCGAGACGTGACCGGCCCCATACTTGGCTCCTTTCTCCAGCCCGAGGGTTTCCAGCGACCCCGGGCAGCGGCAGTGCTCCGCGAGGGCGTGGTGCTCTCCGAGGCCGGTCGCTTCGCGGCCCGGACCGTGGCGGAGCATCGCGCGCGGATGTCCACCCCCTACACCGCACGTGCCTCCGCGCGGGCCGTCGAGCCGGTCATCCTCGTGCCCGGCTTCCTGGCCGGCGACGGCACCCTGGGGCTGATGTCGCGGACCCTGCGGGCCAAGGGCTTCCGGACCTACCGCTCCGAGATCCACGCCAACGTCGGCTGCACGCTCTCGGCCGCTGCCCAGCTGGAGAGCCGGCTGGAGTCGATCGTCCTGCGGCGCGGCACCCGGGTGCAGATCGTCGGGCACAGCCTCGGCGGGATGCTGGCGCGCGGGCTCGCCGTACGCCGTCCCGACCTGGTCTCGGGCATCATCACGATGGGCAGCCCGATGCTGGCGCCCGGAGCGCACCACATCTCACTGACCGCGAGCGTGGGGGTCCTGGTCCGGCTCAGCCGGGCCGGGGTCCCGGGGCTGATGTCGGAGGACTGCGTCGCGGGGGAGTGTGCCCGCCAGAGCTTCGACGAGGCCCGCCAGCCGGTCCGCGACGACGTGTCGTTCACCGCGATCTACTCCAAGCGCGACGGGATCGTCGACTGGCGCGCCTGCGTCGACCCGCTGGCGGAGGCGATCGAGGTCTCCACCACCCACATCGGGATGGCGCTCGACCCCCGGGTCATCGACCACGTCGTGGCGGCGCTGCGCCGCCACGAGACGGAGTCAGCCCTCGAAGTCGATCGCGGAGAAAGCGCGTAGCTTCTGCAGCTTGTGCTCGGAGGTGATCGAGCGGATCGTGCCGCTGCGCGAGCGCATCACCAGCGAGTGGGTCGTCGCGCCGCCGGCGCGGTAGCGGACGCCGCGCAGCAGCTCGCCGTCGGTGATGCCGGTGGCCACGAAGAAGCAGTCGTCGCCGGTGACCAGGTCGTCGGTGTGCAGCACGTTGTCCGGGTCGAGGTCGTGGCCGGCGTCGATCGCCTTCTGCCGCTCCTCGTCGTCCTGCGGCCACAGCCGGCCCTGGATGACGCCGCCGAGGCTCTTCATCGCGCAGGCGGTGATGATGCCCTCCGGCGTACCGCCGATGCCGAGCAGCAGGTCGATGCCGGTCTCGGGGCGGGCGGCCATGATCGCGCCGGCCACGTCGCCGTCGGTGATGAACTTGATCATCGCGCCGGTGGCCCGGATCTCGTCGACGAGCCCGGCGTGGCGCGGCCGGTCGAGCAGGACCACGGTCACGTCCTCGGGCCGCGAGCCCTTGGCCTTGGCCACCTGGTGGATGTTCTCGGCGACGGGGTAGCGGATGTCGACCACGTCGGCGGCCTCCGGGCCGGTGACGAGCTTCTCCATGTAGAACACCGCGGACGGGTCGTACATCGAGCCGCGCGGCGCGACGGCGAGCACCGAGACGGCGTTGGTCATGCCCTTGGCGGTGAGGGTGGTGCCGTCGATCGGGTCGACCGCGACGTCGCACTCGGGGCCGGTGCCGTCGCCGACCTCCTCGCCGTTGAAGAGCATCGGCGCGTTGTCCTTCTCGCCCTCGCCGATCACGACGGTGCCGCGCATCCCGATGGTGGAGATCATCACGCGCATCGCGTTGACGGCGACCCCGTCCGCGCCGTTCTTGTCGCCGCGGCCCACCCAGCGGCCTGCGGCCATCGCCGCTGCCTCGGTGACGCGCACCAGCTCCAGGGCGAGGTTGCGATCGGGTGACTCGGGGGCGACGCTCAGCGGGGTCATGGCGCAGATGGTAACGGTCAGTCCGGGGGGCGTGCGTAGGTCCGAACGGCCGTTTCCTTCACGGACAGCCAGACTTCACGTCCCGGGACGAGGCCGAGCTCGGCGGTCGCGGCCGGGGTCACGTCCGCGATCAGCTCGGGCTCGGCGGCCACCAGCAGGCGTACGGCGTCCCCGTGCGGCGCCGCGCTCAGCACCCGGCCCTGCCACCGGTGCCGGGCCGATCCCTCGGGCTGGTTGAGGGAGACGGTGACGGCGCTGGGGCTGAACGAGCGGAAGACGTCGTCCTCGCGGATCACGTTCAGGCCGACCAGCCGGGCCACGTGGTCGGTCCGCGGTCGCGCGGCCACGTCGTGGGGCGTCCCGGTCTGCGCGACCCGGCCCTCGTCGAGGACGAGCACCCGGTCGGCCAGGGTGAGGGCGTCGAGGGCGTCGTGGGTGACCAGCAGCGCGATCCCGTCGTACGACGCGAGGTGCTGGGCGAGCTCGACCCGCAGCGTGGTCGCCACCCCGACGTCGAGCCCGCCGAACGGCTCGTCGAGCAGCAGCAGCGCCGGCTCGGGGGCCAGGGCGCGGGCGATGGCGACCCGCTGGGCCTGGCCGCCGGAGAGCTCGCGCGGCCGGCGCGAGGCCAGGTCCTCGACGCCGAAGCGGGCCAGCCAGCCGCGGGCGGTGGCCTCCGCGTCGGCCCGGGCGACGCCCCGGGTGCGCAGGCCGAAGGCGACGTTGTCGAGCGCGCTGAGGTGCGGGAACAGAGCCTGGTCCTGGAAGACGAAGCCGACGTGGCGGTCCCGCACCAGCCGGGGCGGCCGGGTCCACGAGACGCCGGCCACCTCGACCGTGCCGTCCATCGGGACCAGCCCGGCCAGGGCGTGGAGCAGCGTGGTCTTGCCGGCGCCGTTGGGGCCGATGACCGCGACCACCGCCCCGGCGGCGGCCTCGACGTGGGCGTCGAGGCGGCCGGGGACCCGGACGTCGGCGCGCAGGCCGGGCCCGGTCACGGCGCGGTCAGCCATCGGTTGCGCAGCCCCGCCAGGATCCCGACCGAGGCCACGAGCAGGATCATGCTCAGGGTCCTCGCGACCTCCGGGTCCGACTGGAGCACCTGGTAGATCAGCGACGGCATCGTCTGGGTGGTGCCGGGGTAGTTGCCGGCGAAGGTGATGGTGGCACCGAACTCGCCGAGCGAGCGGGCCCAGGCCAGGGCCGCCCCGGCGAGCACGCCCGGGAGGGCGAGCGGGAGGGTCACCCGGCGGAACGTCGTCCACCGGTCGGCGCCCAGGGTCGCGGCCACGACGTCGTACCGCTCGCCCGGAGCTGCGCAGCGCCCCCTCGACGCTGAGCACGTAGAACGGCATCGAGACGAACGTGTGCGCGATGACCACCGCCGTGGTCGTGTACGGGATGGTCACGCCGGTCGTCTCGCGCAGCAGCGACCCGAGCAGCCCGTTGCGGCCGAGCGCGGTGACCAGCGCGACGCCGGCGACCACGGGGGGCAGCACCAGCGGCACCGCGACGGCGGCCCGGACCAGGGTGCGGCCGGGGAAGTCCACCCGCGCGAGCAGCCACGCCAGCGGTGTCCCGAGCACGAGGCAGGCGACCACGGTGATCGCCGAGGCCAGGGCCGTCAGCCACAGGGCGTCCCGGACGGCCTCGGTCCGCAGCTGGTCGAGGAAGCTGCCCCAGGGCGTGTCCAGGACCAGGGACACCAGCGGTACGACGAGCAGGGCGGCGGCCAGCGCCCCCGGGACGACCAGGACCAGCGGTGGTCGACCGAGGGTGCGCGAGCCCGACCGCGTGCTCACGGCTTGCCGAAGCCGGCGTCCGAGAGGACCTGCCGGCCCTCGTCGGAGAGCACCAGGTCGACGAACTCCCCGGCCAGGCCGGAGTCCTTCGACTGCGTCAGCGGCGCGATCGGGTACGACGTGACCTCGTCCGCGGCGTGCGGGATCTCGAAGGTCTCGACCCGGTCGCCCGCGGCCACGGCGTCGGTGGCGTAGACGAAGCCGGCGTCCGCCTCGTCGCTGGTCACCTTCGCCAGCACGGACTTCACGTCCACCTCGAGGCTGGCCGGCTTCGTGGTGAGGCGGTTGTCGGCGGACAGGGCGGCCGCGACCTTGCCGCACGGGGCGGTCTCGACGCAGGCCACGTAGGTGACGTCGGGGTTCTCGAGGTCCTCGAAGCCGGTGATCCCGGCCGGGTTGTCCTGCGGCGTCACCAGCACCATCGTGTTGGTGGCGAAGGTCCGGGGGGTCTCGGCGAGCGCGTCCCCGGCACTGTCCATGGTGGCGGTGTCGGCGGTGGCGAGCACGTCGGCCGGGGCGCCGTCGACCGCCTGCTGGGCCAGTGTCGCGGAGGAGTCGAACGCGAGCTTCACGTCGACGCCCGGGTGGTCCGCCTCGAACCGGTCGGCGAGCTCGGTGAACGACTCGGTCAGCGAGGCCGCGGCCAGCACGGTGATCGTGCCGGAGCCGCCCTCGTCGTCGCCGCCGCAGGCCGCGAGCGGCAGGACCAGGGTCAGCGCGGCGACCAGGGCGACGGCCTTCACGGGCGCTCCACGACGACGTTGGTGGACTTGACCGACGCGATGGCGCGGACGCCCGGCTCGAGGCCGAGCTCGTCGGCGGCCTCCGCACTCATCAGCGAGACCATCCGGTAGGGGCCGCAGATCATCTCCACCTGGGCCATCACGGTGTCCTTGACGACCCGGGTGACGATCCCGGTCATCCGGTTGCGGGCGCTGACCGCCGAGGCGCGGGTGCGGTCCCGGTCGGGGTGCTCGGCCAGGGACTCCGCCAGCGCGGCCAGCTGGGCGCCGGGGATGACGGTGCGCCCCTCGGCGGTCTGGGAGGGCACGCGGCCGGCGTCGACCCAGCGGCGCACGGTGTCGTCGCTGACGCCGAGCAGCTCGGCCGCTTCCGCAACTCGGTAGGTGGTCACGCGGCCATCTTGCCGCAGATGCGGTGGGATCGGTACGGATCGCCCGCATCTGCTGCCGTCAGGTGACGAGCGCGAGGGCGCTGACCGCGGCCACCAGCGCCAGCGGGGTGGCGACCAGCGAGACGCGGTGGAAGTCGCGCATGTCGGGCGGGTCGCCCTGCCGGGCCAGGCTGCGGCGCCACAGGAGGTTCGCCAGCGAGCCGGTGTAGCTCAGCCCCGAGCCGATGTTGAGGCCGAGCAGCGCGGCCAGGACCGCCGGCGTCCCGAGCGGGGCCAGCAGCGGCACCACGAGCAGGGTCGCCGACAGGTTGGTCAGCAGGTTGGCCAGCACCGTCGCGACCACCGCGACGACCAGCAGCGCGGCGTACGACGTGCTGTCCGGCAGCAGGCGGGCCACGGCGTCGCCGAGGAAGCCGGCCGACAGGGCCGCCACCACGACCCCCAGGCAGAGCACGAACACCGCGAACGACGGGTGCGCGGCGTGCACCGCCTCGCGGACCGTCAGGAACCGACGGCGCCGGGCCCAGGCGACCAGCCCCAGCGCCACCGCGCCGGACACCCAGAACGGCTCGACCCCGAACGGCGACAGCGCCGCGAACCCGGTCAGCATCACCACCACCGCGACCAGCGGGACCCGCGGGACGGTGGGAGCGTGGGTGACCGGCGGGGTCGGTGCCCGCTCGGCCAGGTCGCCGCGGAACAGCAGCCGCAGCACGGCGTACTCCACCACGAGCACGACCGCGAGCACCGGCGCCATCACCGCGGCGAAGCCGCCGAAGGTGAGGTCGAGGTGGGGCATCGCCAGCAGGTTCGTGAGGTTGGAGACGGGGAGCAGCAGCGACGCGGAGTTCGCCATCCGCAGGCAGGCGTAGGCGCCGGGCCGGGAGGGGGTGCCCATCGCCACCGCGCCGCCGATGACCACGGGGGTCAGCAGCACCACGGTGGCGTCGAGGCTGAGCACCGCGGTGACCGCGGCGGCCAGGCCGAAGACGCCGAGGAGCAGCCGCTCCGGCCGGCCGCGGCTGGCGTCGCGCACCACCCCGGCCGCGGCGGTGAACAGGCCGGCGCGGGCGCAGACGTCGGCCACCACCAGGATCGTGGCGAGGAAGGCCACCACCGGCGCGAGGTTCCGCAGCGCGTCCTCGGCCTCGGAACCGCTGAGCAGGCCGGTGGCGAGGGTGGCCGCCGCGGCGACCACGCCGACCAGCGCCTCGACCCGGCCCGAGGGGTGGCGGTACGCCGTGGCGAGGAGCCCGAGCAGCGCGAGGACCGGCACCGCGTCGACCACGGGCAGGCCCAGGAGGTGCACGCCGACAGGACCGATGTCGACGAGGGGTGGCACCCGGGAAATCTACGGCACCTGTGAGGATGGACCCGTGAGCGAGCAGTCCTCCGGTCAGCAGGCCCCGCCCGGACCCGCCCGGGGAAACGCGGGCCGCTACCAACGGTCCACCAACGGCCTGATCGGCGCGCTCCTGGTCACGCTGCTCGCGATCGGCGCGTTCGTCGCGTTCCGGGCCATCAACCGCGACAACCCCGAGATGAGGCCGACCTCGGTCGACTACCTCGCCGCCGTGCAGGGTGCCCAGCAGGGCGGCTTCGACGTCGTCTACCCGCCGTCGCTGCCCTCCGGCTGGATCGCCAACTCGGTCCACTTCACGCCGGGCGACCGGCCGGCGTGGGGGATCGGGATGCTGACCGATGCGGGCCACTTCGCCGGCGTCCGCCAGGAGGACGCGTCGCTCGACGACCTGCTGCACACCTACGTCGACGAGGACCCGACCGAGGGGGAGAAGACGCAGATCGACAGCGAGCTCGGCTCCACCTGGCGGTCCTTCTCCGACTCCGGCGGCGACCACGCCTACGCCACCGAGCTGGGCGACGACGTGGTCCTGGTCTACGGGTCGGCCAGTCCGGAGGACCTGCGCACCCTCGCCGGGGAGCTCACCACCGCCCAGCGCTGACCGGGCCCGGGGACGGGTCAGTCGTCGGCCTCCAGGGCGGCGTCGAGCTTCTTGCGGGCGCCGTCCAGCCACTCCTGGCAGGTCCGGGCGAGCTTCTCGCCGCGCTCCCAGAGCGCCAGCGACTCCTCCAGCGTGGTGCCGCCCTGCTCGAGCCGGCGCACGACCTCGACCAGCTCCTCGCGGGCGGCCTCGTAGGAGGGGGTCTCGTCAGCCATCGCCATCTTCTCCATTGTCTGCCTCAGTGGTCTCGGCCGGCGGGTCGGGCTCGACCGCGGTCGTGGTGGCGTGGATGCGGCCGTCGGCCACCCGGACGCTGACCGTGGCCCCGGCGGTGACACCCGCGACGGAGGTCACCACGTGGCCGTCGGCGTCCTGGAGCACCGAGTAGCCGCGCTGCAGGGTCGCCAGCGGCGAGAGCGCGCGGGCCCGGGCACGGTGGTGGCCGATGTCGTCGGCCGCCCGGTCCAGGGCGTGCCCGAGGGTACGCCGGGCCCGGTCCCGCAGCTGGGACACCTCGTCGGCGCGGGCGTCGAGCAGGCTCCGGGGGTCGGCGAGGGCGGGCCGGGAGCGCAGCGCGTCCAGCCCGGCCTGCTCCCGGGCCAGCCAGCCGCCGAGCGCCGAGCGCATCCGGTCGCGGGCCACCGCGACCAGGCGCAGCTCCTCGACGACGTCGGGCACGACCAGCTTGGCCGCGTCGGTCGGCGTGGAGGCGCGCACGTCGGCGACCAGGTCGAGGAGCGGGGAGTCCGGCTCGTGGCCGATCGCGGAGACGACCGGGGTGCGGGCGCGGTGCACGGCCCGCACCAGCGCCTCGTCGGAGAACGGCAGCAGGTCCTCGACCGAGCCGCCACCGCGGGCGATGACGATGACCTCGATGTCGGGCGCGCGGTCGAGGCGGTCGAGCGCCTCCATCACCTCGGCGGCCGCGCGCGGGCCCTGCATCGCGGCGTACGCCACCTCGAAGGCGACGGCCGGCCAGCGCCGTCGGGCGTTCTCCAGCACGTCGCGCTCGGCGGCCGAGTTGGGCGCGGTCACCAGCCCGACCTTGCCGGGCAGGAACGGCAGCCGGCGCTTCAGCTCGGCGGCGAACAGCCCCTCGGCGGCCAGCAGCTGGCGGCGGCGCTCGAGCCGGGCGAGCAGCTCCCCGAGCCCGACCATCCGGATCTCGCGGGCGTAGAGCGAGAGGGTGCCGCGGTTGGCGTAGTAGGACGGCTTGGCGTGGACGACCACGCTGGCGCCCTCGACGAGCGGTGGGTTGAGGCCGTCGAAGAGGGTGCGCGAGCAGGTGACCGGCACCGAGATGTCGGCGACCGCGTCGCGCAGCGTCATGAAGACGGTGTTGACCCCGGGGCGCCGGCTGACCTGGGCGATCTGGCCCTCCACCCACACCGCGCCGAGCCGGTCGACCCAGCCGGCGATCGCGTTCGCGATCTGCCGGACCGGTGCCGGCGACTGGGGGGAGGTCTCCAGGGCCATGGCGGTGACCCTAAGGGGTGCCACCGACGAATCGGCTCCGCCACCCGCCCCACCTAGACTGAGGCCCATGAGCACCGACCTGGGCAACCCCGCGATCCTGTCCCCGGACGAGGCGGAGCGCGCCGTGCTGCTGGCCGCGCCCCGCGGCTACTGCGCCGGGGTCGACCGTGCCGTGGTCACGGTCGAGAAGGCGCTCGACCTGTACGGCGCCCCCGTCTACGTGCGCAAGCAGATCGTGCACAACAAGCACGTGGTGCAGAACCTCGAGTCCCGCGGCGCGATCTTCGTCGAGGAGCTCGCCGAGGTGCCCGAGGGCGAGACCGTGGTGTTCTCCGCCCACGGGGTCTCCCCGGAGGTGCACCGCCAGGCCGAGGAGCGGTCGCTGAAGACCATCGACGCGACCTGCCCGCTGGTGACCAAGGTCCACCACGAGGCCAGGCGGTTCGCCAACGAGGACTACGACATCCTGCTGATCGGCCACGCCGGTCACGAGGAGGTCGAGGGCACCGCGGGCGAGGCGCCCGAGCACATCCAGCTCGTGCAGGGTCCCGAGGACGTGCCCGGCATCGTGGTCCGCGACCCCGCCCGGGTCTCCTGGCTGTCGCAGACGACGCTCTCGGTCGACGAGACCCTGGAGACGGTCGCGGCGATCCGCGAGCGCTTCCCGCTGCTGCTCGACCCGCCGAGCGACGACATCTGCTACGCCACCCAGAACCGCCAGCTCGCGGTCAAGGAGATCGCCCGCGACGCCGACCTGGTGATCGTGGTCGGCTCGGGCAACTCCTCCAACTCGGTCCGCCTGGTCGAGGTGGCCCTCGAGGCGGGGGCGCGTACGGCGTACCGCGTCGACGACGCCTCCGAGATCGAGGAGGCCTGGCTCGAGGGTGTCGACACCGTCAGCGTGACCTCCGGTGCGAGCGTGCCGGAGGAGCTGGTGGAGGGCGTGCTGGCGTTCCTGGCCGAGCGCGGCTACCCGGACGCCAAGGCCGTGCACAGCGCCGAGGAGTCGCTCATCTTCGCGCTGCCCAAGGAGCTGCGGCGCGACCTGAAGGCCGCCGGCCGCTCCTGAGGCCGTCCGGCCACACGACGAAGAGCGCCGCCGTACGCCCGGTCAGCACGCGCCGTCGGCGGACTCGCCGCGGGCCCGGCGGAGGGAGTCGTCGCGGCTGCCGTCGTCGACGTACACGAACTCGAAGCGCAGGTCCGGCCGCTCCTCGGTCGCGGCCACCAGGGCCCGGTGGAAGGCGGCGACGTTCGGTGCCTCGTCGTGGACGGGGAGCACGTAGGTGACGGTGCGGTCGGGGCTCATGGGACTTTGGTACGGATCGAGGCTTCGGCTCACCTGTGAGTGCCCTCGGAGCGGGGGATGAGCCGCCTGCCGCCTGCCGCCTGCCGCCTGCCGCCGGATCGCGACCAGAACCTGACTGGATCCCCTAGCGTCTGACCTCAGCACTCGAACGGGAGGGGGACACCATGAGGTGGTGCTGCGTCGCGGCGGTCACGCTTCCGTTCCTCGTCGGGTGCGCGAGCAGCTCCGGGGGCGACGGCGACTGCACCAGCCACTACGAACCCGTCGCCGACGCGCCCACCAAGGCGGGCCTGAGGCACGAGCTGCTCGAGCGTGTCGACCCTCGGGTGAGATCCCTGAAGGTCATCGACCAGCACCCCGAGGAGGGCAAGGTGTACGTCATCCTGCTCAACCGCAGGGACCGGACCGTGATGTCGCTCGACATGTGGCAGCGAGACGACGGGACCTGGACCGCCCAGCAGTGGTCCCAGTGCATCGACTGACCTCGAGGTCTGGTCACCGTTGGCCGGCCGGTCGAGCGGGGCGGACCGCGGAGGTCCGTCGCGCCGACCTGCGATGGCACGATGACACCCGTGATGATCTCGGACCTGGCGTTCCTCCTCGGCCCCTTCGCAGGCCCCCTGCTGGCCACGATTGCCTGCGTGGCCGTCGTGGCGACGAGGCAGCCTGTTCGGTTGGTCGTGGCCGCATCCGCGATGACGTTCGTCGTGATGGCGTCGTTCGTGACCTACTGGTTCCTCTGGGGCAAGGCGTTCGATGCGGCCGACGCTCTCCGTCCGGTCCCCGCCCGCGTCGAGCAGGCCTTGAACGTGGCCATGTCGATCTGTGCACTCGCAGCCGTGTCCGTGGCGGTGATGGGTGCCGTGGCGGTGGCGGCGTCTCGTCGGCGGCGGCGCGACGCGATGGGCGTCGCCAACCCCGGCTGACCGGACCGCCGACCCAGGTCGCCGACCTCACCCCAGGGCATGCCGGCAGGCTCCAGCGCCCGGGGTGTCCGGGTGGTGGAGCCTGCCGGCGTTCCGGTGCCGGTCAGTTGGTGGGGATCTCGAGGGTGCCGAGTGGGGTGACGAGGTAGCTGCGGCCGTGGGGGCCGTGCCATTCGTAGGTGCCGTCGGGTCGTCTTCGGTAGCGCCAGCGGCCGCTGGTTTTGCAGCGGTGATGTCGTCGGCACAGGCAGGCGAGGTTGTGGGGGTTGGTCTGGCCCGGTGGTCCGCCCTCGTCCATCGGGACGTAGGGGTCGATGTGGTCCAGGTCGGTGGCACGGGCGTCGACGGTGCACCAGGGGAAGACGCAGTGGCCGTCGCGGAGGATGACGATCTCGCGGATCTCCTCGGACGGGTCGTGCCCGTCCACGGCGGGGCACCGGTTGAGGTCGAGCACCGGGCGGATGACCACGTCGTCGGAGCGGCCCAGCCAGTCGCGGATCTTCTCCACGGTGGCGGGGCCGAGCCTCTCCACCTCGCCGACCGCGGCGCCGGCCGTCGAGGATGCCGAGGTGCAGCAGCTCGGTCAGGGAGGCGTGCGCGTAGAGCACGGTCTGCCGGCGGCGCACCGGGGTGGTCGCGACCGGCTCGACCACCGCGGACCCGTCGCCCACCGGGTCGCTCGCCGGTGAGGGCGGGCAGGTCGAGGGTGGCCTGCTGGGCGGCGATCACGCCGAGGGCCTTGGCCTTGCGGATCTCGAGGTCGTCGGTGTCGCCGAGCGCCTTCAGCTGGGCGGCCTGGTCGCAGACCAGGTCGTGGAAGGCGGTCAGGTCGAGGGTGTCGCCGGCCACGTCGAGGTAGCTGGTGCCGTCGAAGTCGCCGGGGGCGGGGTGCCGCAGGGTGACGTGCCAGCCCTTCCGGCCCTGCTTCTGCTTCTCCTCGAGGAGCTCGGGGTGGTACTTGGCGATCGCCATCGCGACCGTCGGTCTGGATCGCGGCGAACCCGCAGGAGGCCAGCTTGGGGGCGAGCTGGTCGTCCACGTACGCCGCGGCGGCCTTGGACAGGACGTGGGTGGCCTGGGCGACCTGGCGGGCCTTCCACGGCTCCACCGCCAGGTCCTCGACGAGCCGCCAGATCCTCGGGAGCCGGTGCTGGAGGTCGAGGGCGTCGGCGATCAGCTTCATCCCGGTCAGCGTGGACACCCCGAGGGCGGCGGCGACCGGTTCCGGGGCGAACGCGGAGACCGCGGGGGTGCCCTCCCCGCCGAGGGACTCGTCCTGATGCAGGACGCCGGGCAGGGCGTCGCCGGCCCAGGTGGCGACGCCGGTGTCGGCGGTCGCGGGGTGCAGCACGCACCACTGCGCGGCCAGCCGCAGCTTGGCTCGCTCCGTCGGCGCGGGCAGCGTACTTCTTCTCCTCGAGCAGGGCGAGGAGCCAGTCGGCGTCGAGGTCCTCGACCACCACCGGCTGTCCCATCGCGTCCACTTCGAACATACGTTCATTCTCCCAGCGTGCGCCGCTGGTGTCGCGGCGTGTGAACGGTTCGTGGCCCATCAATTTTCGAGAAATTTTCGACCGGCGGACGAACGCGAGCCGTGAGCCGCCGGCGGGGGTCTCGACACGCTCAGCTACTCGACCAGCGAAGGCGCACCTCGACCGCCGGACGCCGCGCGGGCCGCGAGCCGGGAGAACACCGCAACCCACGGCGTACCCGTCCCCGTAGCTGCGAAGGACCGCAACCACCGACGAGCCGCAGGCCGCCGACGGGGGTCTCGAGGCTCGGCGCTGGCGCGCCTCGCACCTCGACCACCGGGGTCTCGACACGCTCGCTACTCGACCAGCGAAGGCGCACCTCGACCACCGAGACAAGCTCGACCACCCCCGCGTGGAGCTCGCACGACCTAGACTCGCGAACGTGGCCCGCTACGTCGACATCCATCCGGACAACCCGCAGCCGCGACTGCTCGAGCAGGTGGCCGACGCGCTGCGGGACGGGGCGCTGATCGCCTACCCGACCGACTCGGGGTACGCGCTCGGCTGCCAGCTCGGCAACCGGGACGGCCGCGACCGGATCCTGCGGATCCGCGGGCTCGACGAGAAGCACCACTTCACGCTGATGTGCCGCGACTTCTCCCAGCTCGGCCAGTTCGTGCACGTCGACAACGCCGCGTTCCGCGCGATCAAGGCGGCGACCCCGGGGCCGTACACGTTCATCCTGCCCGCCACCGGCGAGGTGCCGCGGCGCCTGATGCACCCCAAGAAGCGGACCGTGGGGGTGCGGATCCCCGACCACGTCCTGGTCCACGAGCTGCTGGGGGTGCTCGGCGAGCCGCTGCTCACCAGCACCCTGATCCTCCCGGGCGAGGACGAGCCGCGGACCCTGGGCTGGGAGATCAAGGAGGAGCTCGACCACCAGGTCGACGTGGTCATCGAGGCGGGGGAGACCCCGGCGCAACCGACGACCGTCGTGGACTGGTCGGAGGGCTACCCGGAGGTGGTACGCCGCGGCGCGGGCGACCCGGAGCGGTTCGCGGCCTGACCCGGTCGCGGAGCCATCTTCTGGGCCGCCTTCTGGCCCATCTTCTGACGCAGCGCCAGGCAGCCCAGGCACAGCAGGTAGCCCACGACCAGGGCGACGCTGTGGTGGGACAGCCCGGAGACGACCGCCTGGATCACGCCGTCCCGGGGGTCCGCGATGGCCTCCGGGCGGACGAAGCCGAGCAGCGTGAAGACCCCGACCATGATCAGCGGCGGCAGCACCCCGACGGTGAAGAAGTCGGTGGGGCGCACCGCCAGCGCCAGGGCGACGCACATGGTGATGAAGCACAGGTCGAAGAAGAGGCTGATCCGGCCGACCACGGCCACGTCGATCACGACGGCGGTGAGCGCGAGTGCGGCGCCGAGCGCCACGACCTGACGGCCCGGCTCCCGGCCTTCCTCCCACAGCGTGCGCGTGTGGCTCACAGCGCCACCGTATTCTCGCCACCCTCCGCGTCGGGGGCGGCGCGCCGATCGGCACGGCCGTCGATCCGGGGCAGGTCGGCGGCCGCCGCGACCGAGCCGAGGGTGCGGGTGGTGGTCTCGACCTGTCGCGGGGCGGGCAGCTCCTCGGTGGTGACCGAGAGGTCCTGGAAGCGCCGCGCGGACACCAGGACCCGCGACTCCAGCGAGCCGACCGCCTGGTTGTAGTGGCCGACGGCCGCGTTGAGGGACCGGCCCACCTGGTCGAGGTGGCCGCTGAGGCTGCCGAGCCGGCCGTGGAGCTCGCGGCCGAGCTGGTGGATCTCCCGGGCCTGGTCGGCCAGCGCCTCGTGGCTCCAGCCGTGGGCGACGGTCCGGAGCAGGGCGATCAGGGTGGTGGGTGTCGCGAGCACGACCTGGCGGGTGGCGGCGTACTCGATGAGCTGGGGATCGGTCTCCAGCGCCGCGGCGAGGAAGGACTCCGCGGGCACGAACAGCACCACGAACTCCGGGGTCTCGTCCATCGCGCGCCAGTACGCCTTCGAGGAGAGCTGGTCGACGTGCTGGCGCAGCTGGCGGGCGTGGCGGGTGAGGTGGGCCTGTCGCTCCTCCTCGTCGTCGACCGAGGTGGCGTCGAGGTAGGCGTCCAGCGGCACCTTGGAGTCGACCACGACCTGGCGGCGGCCGACGAGGTGCACGACGAGGTCGGGGCGGAGCGCGCCGTCGGCCAGCCGCACCTGCTCGGTGAAGTCGCACCGGTCGACCAGCCCCGCCAGCTCGACCGCGCGGCGCAGGTGCAGCTCACCCCAGCGGCCGCGCACCTGCGGCTTGCGCAGCGCCGTGCTCAGCGAGTGGGTCTCGCGGCGCAGGTCGGAGACGTGCTGGTGGAACTGGCCCTGCCAGGCCGCCCGCTGCCGGTCGAGGTCGTGCATCTGGTCGCTGAGCCGGTCGAGGCCCTGCATCACCTCGGCCTGGTCGACCATGCCCTGGCCGACGGCCTGGGTGTGCGAGGGGCGGGAGCGCGCCCAGAGCAGCCCGAGCAGGCAGCCGAGGACGAGCCCGACCAGCAGGGCGGTGAACCACGCGATCATCTCCATGGGCCCAGCATGGACGAGGCCGCCGACACTGGTGACCTGCAGGGGCGCACGGCGCCGCCGGGAGCGCCGAACTCCTAGGGCACAATTCAGCCTCGATGAGGAACAGGATCCGCCACACGTCGGCGCTGGCCTTCGGCTCCGCCGTGAGCGGCCTTCTCGCGTACGTCTTCTTCGCGCTGGTGACCCGCGCGCTCGGCTCCGAGGCGGCGGCCCCGGTGGCGGTGCTGTGGACCTACTGGTCGTTCGCCGGCGCGGCCCTCACCTTCCCGCTCCAGCACTGGATCGCCCGCTCCGTCTCCGCGCACGGGGGCGAGCGCTCGGTGCGCGAGGCGCTGCCCGGCGTGCTCTGGCTGGCGCTCGGGGCGACGGTCGTGACGACCGCGGTGACCTGGTTCGCCCGCGACCAGCTCTTCCACTCCGGGCAGACGTGGTTCCCGCTGCTGGTCGGCGCCGTGACCCTCGGATCCGCCGTCACCGGCGTGGTCCGCGGCGTGCTCACCGGCCGGCGGCGGTTCGCCGCGGTCGGGGCCGGCCTGGTCGCCGAGAACGGCATCCGCTGCCTCGGCGCGCTCGCGCTGTGGGTGGCCGGCGTCGACGACCCGGTCGCCTTCGGCGTCTGCCTGCTGGCGGGGTACGCCGGCTCCGCGGCGTGGCCGGGCGCGTTCCGGTTGGCGCGGACCGGGTCCTCCGGCGACGGGGAGTCGCCGCTGGCGTTCCTCGGCGGGACCGGCGGAGCCCAGGTCCTCGGGCAGGCGGTGCTCACCGGCGGGCCGGTCGTGCTGGTCCTGGCCGGCGGCACGGCGTCGGAGGTCACGGCCCTGTTCGCCGGGCTGGCGCTGTTCCGGGCGCCGTACACCCTCGCCCTGGGGCTGGTCGCCACGCTCACCGGCTGGCTGACCCGGCTGGTGGTCGCGGAGCGTCGCGAGGAGCTGCGGCGGGTGCGCCGCGGCCTCGTGCTGCTCACGGTGGTCGGCGCGGCGGGTGCCGCGCTCGTGGGCGCGCTGGCCGGACCGTGGCTGCTGCAGCTGGTCTTCGGTGGCGACGTGTCCCTGTCGGCCTCGCTCACCCTGCTGCTGGCGGTCGCCAGCACGGTGGCGATGGCCAACCTGGTCGCGACCCTGGTGGTGCTGGCCCACGGACGTGCGCTGGCGCTGGTCCGCTGGTGGGTCGTCGCGCTGGTCCCGGGTGCGGTGCTGTTCGCGTTCGCCGACCTGTCGGCGCTCGACCGCACCTGCTGGGCGTTCCTCGTCGTCGAGGTGGCGGCGTTCGGGCTGCTGCTGCGCGAGGGGGCCCGGGAGCGGGTCCCGACGGCCGCCTGAGGCGAAGACCGCGTCAGCGGGGCTTGTCGGCGGCGAGGAAGACCGACGACCCGAAGGGCAGGTCGTGCTTGCGCAGCAGGCGCGCCTCGGCCGACGAGAGCCCGGTGAGCACCCGGTCGAGGGCCGGGGAGACCTGGGGGAGGCCGTCGGGCACGGCCGAGCGGCGACGGAGCCGACGGGCGACCCGCTCGGCGGCGAAGAACGGGAACACCCCGGCGAACCCGTAGGTCGAGCGGCGCACCGTGAGCCCGGCGCCCTCGATCGCGGCCACGATGCGGGGCAACGTGTAGCGGCGGTAGTGGCCGGCCCGGACGTCGTGGTCGGACCACGCCCACTGGTAGGCCGGCACCGAGGCGAGCAGCCGGCCGCCGGGCGTCAGCACCCGGGCCAGCTCGGACACGGCCTGGGCCTCGGGCTCGCAGTGCTCGATCACGTCGAAGGCGCCCACCACGTCGAAGGTCGCGTCGGCGAACGGCAGCTCCAGCGCGGAGGCGCACACCCCCGTGCCGGGGACCAGCCCGCGCGGGTCCACGTCGATGGCGTAGCGCTCGTGCTCGCCGTGCATCCAGGACACGCTCGGCCCGTCGGCGCTGCCCACGTCCAGCAGCCGGCCCGGGGAGCCGAGGTAGTCGCCCAGGGCGGCCCGCAGCAGGTCGGTGCGGGCGCGGTACCACCAGTAGTCGGGCTGGCCGATCGACGACGATCCGGACTGGGCGACGGGGGACATGGACTCAGTGTGCCGTCATGATCCGCACGAGGGTCTCAACCACGCGGTCCGTGTCGCCGGCGCTCAGGTTGTTGTGGAACGGCAGCCGCACCAGCCGCCGGCTGATGTCGGTGGTGACCGGGCACTCCGTGGGCCGGGCCGCGAACCGCTGGCCGCCGACCGAGTCGTGCAGCGGCACGTAGTGGAAGGTCGTCGCGATGCCCTCCTCGCGCAGCTCCTTCATCACCCGGGTGCGGGTCTCGTGGTCGGGCATCAGCACGTGGAAGAGGTGGTACGCCGGGTCGCAGTGCTCGGGCACCACGGGCAGTCGCAGGCCGAGCTCCTCGGCGTACGGCGCCAGCCCCGCGGCGTACCGCTCGAAGACGCCGCGACGCTTGCCCTGGATGACCTCGCGCTGCTCCAGCTGGCCCAGCAGGTAGGCGGCCAGGGTGTCCGAGAGCCCGAACGACGAGCCGGTGTCGCGCCAGGTGTACTTGTCGACGTACCCCTGGAAGAACGCCTTGCGGTCGGTGCCCTTGTCGTAGATGACCCAGGCCCGCGCCACGTCCTCGGGGTCGTTGAGCAGCAGCGCGCCGCCCTCGCCGCAGACGAAGTTCTTGGTCTCGTGGAAGCTCTGGCTCGCGAACCGGCCGAGGCTGCCGAGCGGCTCCCCGCGCCAGCGGCCGAACAGGCCGTGCGCGTTGTCCTCGACGACCGCGACGTCCGGGCGGTCCTTCAGCACCTCGCGGATGCCGTCCATGTCGCAGGCGATGCCGCCGTAGTGGACGACCACGACCGCGCGCACCGAGTCGTCGAGCAGCTCGGCGAGGTGCCGGGGGTCGAGGCCCAGGGTCTCCGGCTCGATGTCGCAGAACAGGATCTTGGCGCCCTCGCGCACGTAGGCGAGCGCGGAGCTGACGAACGTGTACGACGGCACGATGACCGTGTCGCCGGGCTGCAGGTCCAGCAGGATCGCGCTCATCTCGAGCGCGGCGGTGCAGGAGGTGGTCAGCAGGGCGTCGGCGGCGCCGGTCTCGGCGCGCAGCAGCTCCGACACGCGGGCCGTGAACGGACCGCCGGACGAGGTGTGGCCGCCCTCGAGGGAGGCCCGCATGTGGTCGAGCTCGGCGCCTTCCACGCTGGCCACGTTGAAAGCGATCTCGGGCTTGTCGGTCACGACGGTCCTTCGGGGTCTCGGTCTCAGGTCGTTCGGGCGGATCGGGGCCACGGCAGCTCCCGGCCCAGCAGGTCGGCGAGTGCGCGGTCGCTGTCGGCGTAGTACCCGCGGAGTCGGCGGAGCAGGTCCTCGTCCAGCTCGGGGCGAGGCTGCCGGCTCTCGTTCACCGGGGTCCCGGCCGCCGGGGGCACGAAGCCCGGGTCCACCCCGAGCGTGCCATACAGCTCGCTGACCCGGCGCGGGTCGCCCCGCAGCTCGTCGAGGAAGAGCACGGTCACGTCGTCGCCGAACCGGTCCAGCCACGGCTGCAGGAAGTCGATGTAGCGGCCGCGCTCCAGGTACGCGTACGGCGAGACCGAGGTCCGCTCGGGGTCCCACGGCAGCGGCCCCTCGAGGTTCGCCTCCAGCACCTCGGCCAGGGGACGGGTCTCGAGCCCGGCGTCGGAGCTGAACGCCCAGTGCGACAGCGCCCGCTCGACCGGGTCCCGGAGCTGGGCGAGGATCAGCGGGTTCCCGAGCACGGCGGCGGCGCGGTCGGCCGCCTCGGCGTACTCGAGGTAGCTGGTGCTCTTCTCGCCGAGGACGACCTCGTCGGTGGCGTGGCCGAAGTACGTCTGCTCGTACCACTCCAGCCCGCGGCCGGCGAGCTCCGCGGACAGGAACACCTTGGGCTCGGGCCGAGCCGGGCGGGCCATCGCGACCTGCGGGTGCGCGGCGAGCAGGTCGTGCAGGTAGGTCGTGCCGCAGCGCTGGGCCCCGATGATCAGCAGGTGCCGAGTCACTCGGGCACCCTCGCGGTGACGTGGTAGCTGTCCTGGGCGCTGACCGCGTTGAGCGTGCGGACGACGTACTCGCCGAGCATGGACAGCAGCGCGATCGTGAAGCCGTTGAACACCGACAGCAGCACCACCGTGGTGGTCCAGCCCTGGACGTGGGTGTCCCCGAAGATGCCCTGGAGCAGGTAGTACGCGCCGAGCAGCAGGCTGAGCCCGGAGATGGCGAAGCCGACCAGGGCGGCGGCGCGGAGCGGGTACGACGAGTAGCTGAACAGGATCGTCATCACCAGCCGCAGGATCCGCACCATGCTGTAGTTGCTCTTGCCCACCGCGCGCGGCTCGTGGCGCACGGTCACGTTGCTGCGCTTGCGGGAGTAGAGCAGGGCCTGGCCGGTGATGTAGGGGTGCGCGGTCTGCGAGGCGCAGATCCGGTCGACGACGTCGCGACGCAGGATCCGGTAGTTCGAGACGGCGAGGTCGGTGGGCTGACCGAAGATCCGGCGGTTGATCATGCTGATCATGCCGCTGCCGATCCGGCGGTAGCCGGCGGCCTTCTTGCTCTCGAACTTCCCGAAGACGAGGTCCTTGCCGGTCATCGCCTCGTCGATCAGCAGCAGCGCCTGGTCGGGCGGGTTCTGCAGGTCGTCGTCCATGGTGATGACGTAGTCGCCGGTGGCCTCGCGCAGGCCCGCCAGGTTGGCGTGGTGCTGCCCGTAGTTCTTCAGCATGTCCAGGGCGACGACGTTCGGGACGGTGCGCGCCTTCTCGGAGATGACTTCCCAGCTGCCGTCCGAGGAGCCGTCGTTGACCAGGATGATCTCGTGGTCCAGGCCGTGCTCGGTGAAGACCTCCGAGACCCGGTCGACCGTGGTGCCGACGATCCGCTCGCTGTTGTAGACCGGGATCACGACGGAGTACCGGAACTGGCGCCGATCGAGTGGCCGCTCTTCCACGGGCGACGTCATGCGGGCATCCTCCCACAGCTCAGGTTCGGTCATGGAGCTCATCCGACAGGGCCGCGAGGGTCTCCGGGCCGACGTCCCGGCGCACGTACCAGAACCACCCGACGGACCGGCCCACGCGCCGGTAGTTCTCGAGCGTGGGGCTGAGCCAGCCGGGGATCTGGTCGCTGCCGACGGTGATGACGGTCGGTGCCTGCTCGCCGACCCACCGGCCGTAGCCCATCTCCCCGCCGGGCCAGGTGTCGTCGAGGTAGTCGATGAGCCCGTTGCCCAGCAGCTGGTAGCGCGAGATGTTCCGCTTGTGGGCCAGCACCAGGGGCTCGGGCGACTCGACCGACAGCATGGTCGCGTCGGCGGGCAGCAGCTCCATCACCGCGTCGACGTCGGCACGCTGCCCGTCGAGGGTGTCGTCCCGGTTGCTCACGGAGTAGTCGACGGCCATGCCGGTGGCCGCCAGCGCCCAGACCAGGACGGCGACCAGCGCCACCTTCGACGGCAGCCACCGGGCCAGGACCACGGCGATGCCGCCGATGCCGAGCGCCGCCCCGGGGAGCAGGAAGAACGCGTCCGGCCAGCCGTTGAACGCCTTGAGCGACCACAGCACGCCCACCACGAAGACCACGCCGGTCCCGGCCAGGGCCGCACCCCGCGGGGTGCGCCGCGTCGTACGCCGCGTCATCACGACCGCGGTCAGCGCGAGCTGGGCGAGCGACCCGACGATGAACACCCACAGCGACCAGCCGTAGGCGTCGTGCATGAGCTTCCACAGGTAGTCGGGGGTGTCGAGCAGCGAGACCTGCTTGGTGTAGCGCGCGTTGATCAGCAGGAAGTCGTCGAGGAACACCTGCAGCTCGCCGATGGCCGCGTAGAAGCCGACCGTGATCACGGTGGGGATCGCCCCACCCACGGCGATCCGGACCAGCGCCCGGAACCGGCCCGACGGGAGGCCGAGGCACGCCGCGACCGCCGCGCCCGCGATCGCCGCGAGGAACACCGGCTGCCAGGTCAGCGTGGCGAGGGCGATGAAGAAGCCGGTGGTGCCCCAGCGCTGCTTGAGCATGGCGAGCAGCGCCAGCACCACGAACAGCACCATCGCGGTCTTCTCGCGGGGTCCGTAGGTGGCGTAGGTGATGAAGCCCTGGAAGCAGAGCATGGCCGCGGCCGTGGCGAGCCCGGCCAGCCGGGACCGGAACAGGTCCCGGCCCAGCACGTAGATGAGGCCGATGGTCACGATCGAGAGCAGCATGTTCAGCACGCGCATGCTCAGCACGTCGTCGGCACCGAAGGCCCGGCCGACGATGACGCCGATCCCGGGGATCAGGTGGCCGAGGGGACCCGCCCGGTTGACGATGGCGACGTACGGCGCCACGCCCTCGGCGACCTGCTGCCCGCCGTAGCTGTAGACGCCGAGGTCGCGGGTCAGCCGCCCGTCGAAGCCGTGCAGGAGGTAGACGGCCAGCGCCGCCGCGCAGCTGAGCCAGACCAGCGGGTCGGGTCGCCGGATCCGGCGTCGGGTCTCGGGAGCGGGCGCCGACTCGGGCGCGGTCTCGGTGGCGGTCATGCGATGTCGACGAGGACGGGCGCGTGGTCGGAGGCGCCGACGCCGGCGCGCTCGTCACGGTCGATGAACGCGTGGGTCACCCGGGACGCGAGCGACGGCGAGCCGAGCACGAAGTCGATGCGCAGGCCCCGGTTCCGCTCGAAGCGCTGCCGGTAGTAGTCCCAGTAGGTGTAGACCTCCGGCCCCGGGGTGTGCGGCCGCACCACGTCGACGTACCCGTCGTCGACGAAGGCCTGGAAGGCCGCGCGCTCGCGGGGCGTCACGTGGGTGGACTTCGCGAACTGCGCCATGTCGAAGACGTCCTCGTCCAGCGGGGCGATGTTCCAGTCGCCGACCAGTGCGGTGTCCTCGCCGACCCAGCCCTTCGCGGTCTCGCGGAGCCGGGCCAGCCAGTCGAGCTTGTAGACGTAGTGCGGGTCGTCGACCTTGCGGCCGTTGGGGACGTAGAGCGACCAGATCCGTACGCCGCCGCACAGCGCGCCGATGGCCCGCGCCTCGGCGGCGACGGGGTCCCCGAAGCCGGGCATCCCCTCGAAGCCGACCTGGACGTCGTCGAGCCCGACCCGGCTCACGATCGCCACCCCGTTCCACTGGCTGGTGCCGGCGGCGGCGACCTCGTAGCCGAGGGACTGGAGCCCCATCAGCGGGAGCTGGTCCTCGCGGGCCTTGGTCTCCTGGAGGGCGAGCACGTCGACGTCGTGGCGCTGCAGGAACGCCTCGACCCGGTCGATGCGGGATCGGAGCGAGTTGACGTTCCAGGTGGCGATGCGCACGGCGAACAAACTAACTGCTGGTCCTGAGAAGTCGCTCAACGCCCTCGAGCAGCCGCTCGACGTCCTCGACCGAGGTGTACGGCGCGATCCCGGCCCGTACGCCGCCCACGTCACCGAGGCCGGCGTGCCGGGACGCCTCGATCGCGTAGAAGTGGCTGGCCGGCGCGTTCACCCCCAGGGACGCGAGGTGCTCGTAGACCTCGCGACCGGTGTGACCGACGACATCGAAGAGCACCGTCGGGGTCCGTCGGGCCGGACGGCCGTGCAGGACCACCCCGTCCATCGCGGTGAGCCCGTCGAGCAGCCGGCCGAACAGCTCGTCCTCGTACTTCTCGACCGCCGCCATCGACTCGAGCACCCGGGTGCGGCGGTCCGCCGCGTCGGAGTCGAGGCCGGCGATGAAGTCGACCGCGGCGGTCACGCCGGCGAGCAGCTCGTAGGGGAGGGTCCCGAGCTCGAACCGCTCCGGCACCGCGTCGGAGGACGGCAGCAGCTTGTCGGGGCGCAGCGTCTCGAGCAGGGCGGGGGAGGCGGCGAGGGCGCCGAGGTGCGGGCCGAAGAACTTGTACGGCGAGCAGGCCAGCAGGTCGGCGCCGAGCTGGGCCAGGTCGACCGGGGCGTGGGCGGCCAGGTGCACGGCGTCGACGTACACCAGCGCGCCGGCGTCGTGGGCGGCCCGGGTGATCGCGGGGACGTCGGGGCGGGTGCCGAGCAGGTTCGAGGCGGCGGTGACCGCCACCAGCCGGGTCCGGTCGGACAGCACGGTCGCGACGTCGTCCAGCTCGGCGGTCTCGGGGTCGAAGCCGAGCCAGCGCACGGTGGCGCCGGCGCGCTCGGCCGCGATCACCCAGGGGCGGATGTTGGCGTCGTGGTCGAGCCGGGTGACCACGACCTCGTCGCCGGGGCCCCAGCCCTGGGCGAACGTGCGGGCCAGGTCGAAGGTGATCTGCGTCATCGAGCGCCCGAACACGATCCCGCCCGGGTCGGCGCCGAGCAGGTCGGCCATCGCCGCCCGGGCGCCGACGGTGACCTCCTCGGCGCGCCGCTCGGCCTCGGTGACCGTGCCCCGGTTGGCCAGGCCCGCGGTCAGGGTGCGGGCGACCGCGTCCGCGACCGACTGCGGGGTCTGCGAGCCGCCCGGCCCGTCGAAGTGGGCGACGCCGAGGTCGAGCGCGGGGAACTGGGCACGGATGCGTGTGAGGTCCACCCGAGCGACAGTAGCCAGTGCCGAGGAGTGACGACCGCGGAACTGCCCGGCGGCGTACGCCCCCTTTGGGACGGTGAGCGAGGCTGGAGGGATGGAACCAGTGCGCGACACCCTGCTCGCCAAGCGGGCCGAGCTGCTCGACGAGCTCGGGCAGCTCGAGGCGCCTCCCGGCGAGCGCGGCGAGATCGCGTTCGGCAAGCGGGTCGGCGAGGGCACCGCGATGGCGGTGGACCGGCTCTCGCAGGTCGCGGTGCACGACAAGCTCCAGGTGATGATGGCCGACGTCGACCGCGCGCTGGCCAAGCTCGACGAGGGCAGCTACGGCACCTGTGACGAGTGCGGCGGGCCGGTCGGGGAGGGACGCCTCGAGGTGCTGCCGTGGGCGACGCTCTGCGTGAAGGACGCGGCCCGGCGCTGATCACTGATTGGGAGCGGCGCCGTACGCCCTCGTAGACTCGCCGCCCGTGGCTCTCACCATCGGCATCGTCGGACTCCCCAACGCGGGCAAGTCGACCCTCTTCAACGCCCTGACCAAGAACGACGTCCTCGCGGCGAACTACCCGTTCGCCACCATCGAGCCGAACGTCGGGGTCGTGGGCGTGCCGGACGAGCGGCTGCCGAAGCTGGCCGAGGTCTTCGGCTCGGCGCGGATCCTGCCCGCGACCGTGGAGTTCGTCGACATCGCCGGCATCGTCCGCGGCGCCTCGGAGGGCGAGGGCCTGGGCAACAAGTTCCTCTCCCACATCCGGGAGTCCGCGGCGATCTGCCAGGTCACGCGCGTCTTCCGCGACGAGGACGTGACCCACGTCGACGGCGCGGTCAACCCCGCCGACGACATCTCCACCATCCAGACCGAGCTGATCCTCGCCGACCTGCAGACGGTCGAGAAGGCGATCCCGCGGCTGGAGAAGGAGGCGAAGGGCAAGAAGGAGCTGGCCCCGGTCGCCGCCGCGGCCAAGGAGGCGCTCGGCCACCTCGAGGCCGGTACGCCGATCATCGCGACGTCGGTGGACCGCGCGCTGATCCGCGAGCTGTCGCTGCTCACCGCCAAGCCCTTCATCTACGTCTTCAACTGCGACGCCGACGAGCTCGCCGACGAGGCGCTCAAGGACAAGATGCGCGCCCTGGTCGCGCCGTCCGAGGCGATCTTCCTCGACGCGAAGTTCGAGGCCGAGCTGGTCGAGCTCGGCGACGACGACGAGGCCCGCGAGATGCTCGCCGAGATGGGCGTCACCGAGCCGGGCCTCGAGGTGCTGGCCCGGGTCGGGTTCGACACCCTCGGCCTGCAGACCTACCTGACCGCCGGTCCCAAGGAGACCCGCGCCTGGACGATCTCCAAGGGCGCCACCGCCCCGGAGGCCGCCGGCGTCATCCACACCGACTTCCAGCGCGGCTTCATCAAGGCCGAGATCGTCTCCTTCGACGACCTGATGGAGGCCGGCTCCATGCAGAAGGCCAAGGAGGCCGGCAGGGTCCGCATGGAGGGCAAGGACTACGTCATGCAGGACGGCGACGTCGTGGAGTTCCGCTTCAACGT
>CAWDVM010000030.1:0-38898 GCA_963805685.1 uncultured Actinomycetota bacterium | reverse complement strand
CGGAAATGGGCGAACCGCCGGTGTCTCGGGTCACCGGCGGTTCGAGAAGAAACCTAGCTCGGCACCTGGCGAGCAGGGAACGAAATTCGCTCAATATCTCCTCAATTCGGTATGCGCCGCGTGCCGGGAGCGCATCCCTGCAGCCTGGAGTGGCTGCTGTGGCACCATCGCGGCCATGTGGGAAGCGGCCTTCTGGGGCTTCGTCGGCGGCTTCGCACTGCTCGTCGGCGCGGTGGCCGGGATCTGGCTGCCGGCCAGCAAGCGGTTCGTCGGCCTGATCATGGCCTTCGGGGTGGGCGTGCTCTTCAGCGCGGTCTCCTTCGAGCTCACCAGCGAGGCCTACGACCGCGCCGGCGCCGACGCGGTGGTGCTCGGCCTGCTCGGCGGCTCCCTGGTCTTCTTCGCCGGCGACTGGCTCATCGACCGCCGCGGCGGGCACCGGCGCAAGAGCCAGAACGGCTCCCCGGCCGACGCGGGCGCGATGGCGCTGGTCCTCGGTGCGCTGCTGGACGGCATCCCCGAGTCGGCGGCCATCGGGGTCAGCCTCGTGGGTGGCGGGTCGGTGGGGACCGCGGTCGTCGCGGCCGTCTTCCTCTCCAACATCCCCGAGTCGCTCTCCGCCTCCGCCGGCATGCGCAAGGACGGCCGCTCGGTGACCTACGTGCTCGGGCTCTGGGGTGCGGTGCTGGTCGCGTCGACGATCGCCGCGGCCCTCGGGTTCGGCCTGCTCGGCTCCGCCCCGGCCGTGGTCATCGCGGTGACCCAGGCGTTCGCGGCCGGTGCGATCCTCACGATGCTGGCCGACACGATGGTGCCCGAGGCGGTCGAGCACGCCGGGGCGCTGGTCGGCCTGGTCACCGCGGTCGGGTTCACCCTCGCGTTCCTGCTCTCGATGGCCTGAGGGCCGGGTCAGAAGTCGCCGGACATCAGGATCCGGTCGATGTCGATCCGGATCGCCACCCGGGCGGGGTTCTCGCGCGGCGTGCGGTACCGCACGGCGTACCGCTCCTCGGCCCGGCGCACCGACCCGGGATCGGTGAGCACCGAGCCGCGTCCCTCGACCGTCGACCAGCGCCGCCCGTCGACCTGGCAGGCGGCCAGGTGCGGGGAGTGCGCGAGGTTGCGCGCCTTGCGGGACGTCGCCGAGGTGATCACCCACGCGCAGCGCTGCTCCGGGTCCAGCGCCACCCCGACCGGTACGACGTGCGGCCGGCCGTCGGTGCGCAGCGTGGTCAGGGTGCACAGGTGCCGCTCGGTCCAGAAGTCCAGCAGCGCGGGCGGCCACGCGGCCCAGTCGGGCGTCCAGGAGGTCACGGCCCCATCGTGCCCGGCGACCACAACGGGCGCCTTGGGTGGCCCTCGCCGAGCGGCTACGTTCGCCAGCATGCTGCCGCGTGCCCTCGCCGTCGGGATCGACACCGTGCTGGACCGGACCGTGGCCCTCGGCTACACGAGGATCGGCCCCGCGATCCGCCGGCACCTCTCCACGTGGCCCGCCGACCCCGAGCCCGACGCGTTGAAGGGCAAGGTCGTCGCCGTCACCGGCGCCACCTCCGGCCTCGGGCTGGCCACCGCGGAGGGCCTGGCCCGCCTCGGCGCCGAGGTCGTGATGGTCGTGCGCGACACCGACAAGGGCGCCCGCGTCACGCGCGAGATCCAGAGCCGGCTGCCGCTCGCCGAGCTGCACCTGGCCCGCTGCGACGTCGGCGACCTCGACGACGTACGCCGGTTCGCCGAGGAGCTCGACGTCGAGCGGCTCGACGTGCTGGTGCACAACGCCGGTGCCATGCCACCGCAGCGCACCGAGTCGCCCCAGGGGCACGAGCTGACCATGGCGCTGCACGTCCTCGGCCCGGTGCTGATGACCGAGCTGCTGCGCCCGCGGCTCGACGACGCGCGGGTGGTGATGGTGACCTCGGGCGGGATGTACGGGCAGCGGCTGCGCGCGGACGACCCGGAGTACCTGCAGGGCGACTACTCGCCGACGACCGCCTACGCCCGCAGCAAGCGGGCCCAGGTCGAGCTGCTGCCGGTGCTCGACCAGCGCTGGGGCGGCAGCGGGATCTCGGTGCACGCCACCCACCCGGGCTGGGCGGACACCCCCGGCGTCGTCGACTCGCTGCCGACCTTCCACCGGGTCACCGGCCCGCTGCTCCGCGACGCCGAGGGCGGCGCCGACACGACGGTCTGGCTCGCGGCCACCGAGCCGGTGCCCACCGGCGGCAGGCTCTGGCACGACCGGCGGCCGCGCCCCTTCCACCTGCTGCGCAGGACCCGCACCGGCGAGGACGAGCGTGCGCAGCTGTGGGACTGGGTGCGCACGCAGCTGGACCTGCCGCAGGGGCCGTGAACCGGTTCCAGCGCTAGATCCAGCGCTGGAACCAGATCCGGTCCAGCCACTCCGAGTGCGTGAGCAGCTGGTCGGTCCAGATCGGCCAGAACCACGCGAAGTTCACCAGCACCAGCACGAAGAACGACCCGGCGACCACCACCCCGGTGGTACGCCGTGCCGTCGGCACGGGTGAGGTCCCGATCATCTTGCCCATGGTCAGCGTGAGCGCAAGGATCAGGAACGGCAGCGTGATGACCGCGTAGAACAGGAAGATCGGCCGGTCGTCGTACATCAGCCAGGGCAGCCAGGTCGTCGCCGTGCCGACGATGGTCAGCCCGAACCGCCAGTCCCGCGCGCCGACCCACATCACCGCGGCGTACAGCAGCGCCAGCACGCCGCCCCACCACAGCACCGGCGTGCCGAGCAGCAGCACCTGCCGCAGGCAGTCGCTGCCCGCGGGGGCGTCGCAGCCCTGGGTGCCGGGCTTGATGTCGACGTCGGCCGCGACCCCGACCGGCCGGTTCAGCAGCAGCCACCCGGACGGCTTCGAGGCGTAGGTGTGGGTGCTGTCGTTGAGGAAGTGGGTGTGGAACATGTAGACGTCGCGCTGGTAGTGCCACAGCGACCGCAGCGACTGGGTCACCTCGCCGAACCCGCTGGCGTCCGGCTCGTTGCGGGTCGGCCAGTCCTTGCCGCCGTTGTAGTGGGTGTACTGCGTGGCGGAGAGGTGGGTCTCGTACTCCTGCGCGTGGATCAGCCACCCGGTCCACGAGGCGACGTAGACGACCAGGGCGACCAGCACCAGGTGCACGAACGCCGGGATCCCGTCGACCACCGCGGACTTCAGGACCGACCAGCGCACCCCGAACGAGCGCCGCGCGCCCGCGCTCCACAGCCACACGCACAGGCCGAAGGCCGCGAGCGCGTACGCCGCCTCCCACTTGCTGCCCAGCGCCAGCCCCCAGCACACCCCGCCGAGCAGCAGCCACGGCCGGAACAGCAGCCCGCGCACCGGCCCCCAGCCGCGGCCGGTGACCGGGTCGGGCGCCAGCCGCGCCATCCGGGCGCGGTACCAGTACCGGTCGTTGACGATGCAGGTGACACCGCAGAGCAGGAAGAACGCCACGAAGATGTCGAGCAGCGCCAGCCGCGACAGCACGAGCTGCAGGCCGTCGAAGGTCATCAGCAGCCCGGCGACGCAGCCCAGCGCGGTGGAGCCGGTGAGCCGGCGGGCGAGCCGGCACATCACCAGCACCATCAGCGACCCGACCACGGCCGCCGCGATGCGCCAGCCGAACGGGTCCATCCCGAAGGTCTTCTCCCCGAGCGCGATCAGCCACTTGCCGACCTCGGGGTGGACGATCATCGACGGGGTGTCCTTCCAGACGCCCGTGGTGGTGCCGTCGAGGATCTTCTCGTTCGCGTTGCCGGCGTACTCCCGCACGTAGCCGAAGTGGGCGAGCGACCACGCGTCCTTGGCGTAGTAGGTCTCGTCGAACTCGAACTCGTGCGGCGTGCCGAGGTGCCACAGCCGCAGGAGGAAGGCGAGCAGGGCGACACCGATGCTGGCCGACCAGCCGACCACGGGATCCTCGAGCCGGGCCCGGCCGCGGGCCCGCACCCGGGCCAGCGGCACCGGACGACCCGAGGCGGTGCGGGAGAGGCCCACCCGTTCCTCGACCGAGGCGTCGGGAGGCGCGGACGTCGTCACGGTCGCAGACTCTACGGGGCCGCCCGAGCGGGTCCGCACGCCTGCGATGATCGGGGCGTGACGCCCCCTCCCGGCACGCTCGTGCTCGCCGCCACCCCCATCGGTCGGGTCGCCGACGCCCCGCCCCGGCTGGCCGAGGAGCTGGCGAACGCCGACGTGGTCGCCGCCGAGGACACCCGCCGGCTCAAGCGGCTCACCACCGACCTCGGGGTCACCCTGTCCGGGCGGGTGGTCTCCTACTTCGAGGGCAACGAGACCGCGCGCACCCCCGTGCTGCTCGAGGCGCTGCTGGCCGGCGAGCGGGTGCTGCTGGTCACCGACGCCGGGATGCCCAGCGTGTCCGACCCCGGCTACCGGCTGGTCGCGGCCGCGGTCGAGGCGGACGTGCCCGTGACGGCGGTGCCGGGTCCGTCGGCGGTGCTCACCGCGCTGGCCGTGTCCGGGCTGCCCGTGGACCGGTTCTGCTTCGAGGGCTTCCTGCCGCGCAAGGCCGGCGAGCGGTCCCGGCGGCTGGCCGGCCTGGCCGCCGAGGAGCGCACCATGGTCTTCTTCGAGGCCCCGCACCGCACCCACGCCGCGCTGGCCGCGATGGCCGAGGCGCTCGGCGGGGACCGCCCGGCGGCGGTCTGCCGGGAGCTGACCAAGACCCACGAGGAGGTACGCCGCGGGCCGCTCGCCGACCTCGTCGACTGGGCCGCCGAGGGTGTCCGCGGCGAGGTCACGATCGTGGTCTCCGGCGCCACCGGGGGACCGGACGTCGCCGGCGACCCGGCGAGCCTGCGGGCCGCCGTCGCCGACCTCGAGGAGGGCGGCACCAGCCGCAAGGAGGCGATCCTGGAGGTGGCCCGCCGCGCCGGGCTGCCCAAGCGGGAGGTCTACGACGCGGTGCACAAGTCATGACCGCGCGGATCACGTCGTACGCCCACGACGGCCTGACCTTCGACGTGGTCGACGAGGGGCCGCTGGACGGGCCGGTCGTGGTGCTGCTGCACGGCTTCCCCGAGCGGGCCACGAGCTGGCGCGGCGTGACCGGACGCCTGCACCGGCACGGGCTGCGCACCCTCGCGGTCGACCAGCGCGGCTACTCGCCGTGGCGCCCGGCCGCGCCGTCGCCGTGACTACCGGCTGCCGCTGCTCGTCGACGACGTCGTCGCCCTGCTCGAGCAGGTCGGCACCCCGGTCCACCTGGTCGGCCACGACTGGGGCGCGGCGGTCGGCTGGCTGCTCGCGGCCGCGCCGCCCCGACCTGCTGCTGAGCTGGACCGCCGTCTCGGTGCCGCACCCGCGGGCGTTCGTGCGCGCCGCGCTGACCTCGAGCCAGGGCCGGCGGTCGTGGTACTTCGGCTTCTTCTCGCTGCCGCGGCTCCCCGAGCGTGCCGCGCGTCCCGGCGGCGCCCTGGAGCGCGGGCTGCGCCGCTCCGGGATGACCGACGCCGACATCGAGCGGTTCCGCGCCGAGATCGTGGCCGACGGGGCGCTGCCCGGGGCGCTGGGCTGGTACCGCGCGACCTGGCTGGCCACCGGCTCCGCCGGGAAGGCGCGGGTGCGGGTGCCCACCACGCTGGTCTGGAGCGACGGCGACGTCGCGGTGGCCCGCCGTGGCGTGGAGCTCAGCGGGGCGTACGTCGACGGGCCGTTCCGGCTCGCGGTGCTCGAGGGCGTCAGCCACTGGATCCCCACCCACGCCCCCGAGCCGCTGGCCGAGGCGATCCTCGACCGCACCGGCCGCCGCACCGGACAGGAGGAGCAGGCATGACCGACCGCCCCACCCGGACCCGCGCCGCCACCGAGGAGAAGAGCGGCAGCCGGCGCGACCGCGAGCGGCCGCCGGCGCCCGAGCCGCTCCCGCACCCGGTCGTCGACAACCACTGCCACCTCGACATCGGCGACTCCGACGACCCGGCCGCGTGGTTCTCCACCGAGCAGGCGATCGAGGCGGCGGCCGCGGTCGGCGTCCCCCGCATCGTGCAGATCGGCTGCGACCTCCCCGGCGCCAAGTGGGCGGTCGAGGCCGCGGCGTCGTACGACGCCCTGGTGGCCGGCGTGGCGCTGCACCCCAACGAGGCGCCCCGGCACGCCGCCGCGGGCACGCTCGAGGAGGCGCTGGCCGAGATCGAGCGGCTCGCCCAGGTCCACGACCGGGTCCGCGCGGTGGGGGAGACCGGGCTCGACCACTTCCGCACCGGCGAGGACGGCCGGGCCGCGCAGGTGGAGTCGTTCCGCCGCCACATCGACCTCGCCAAGCGGCTGGACAAGACCCTGGTCATCCACGACCGCGACGCCCACGACGAGGTGCTGGCCGTCCTCGACGAGGAGGGGACGCCGGACCGCTGGGTGATGCACTGCTTCTCCGGCGACGCCGACGTGGCGCGCCGCTGCCTGGACCGGGGCGCCTACCTGTCCTTCGCCGGGACGGTGACCTTCAAGAACGCCCAGCCGCTGCGCGACGCGCTCGCGATCGCCCCGCAGGACCGGGTGCTGGTGGAGACCGATGCGCCGTACCTGACCCCGACCCCGTATCGTGGCCGCCCGAACGCGTCGTACCTCGTGCCCGTCACGATGCGCGCGATGGCGGAGGTCCGCGCCGTGGACCTGGGCGAGCTGTGCGCGGCCGTGGACGCCAACACCGAGGCCGCTTTCGGCGGCTCCTGGTAGCACGAAAAGGTGACGATCCAGAGGATTTCGTCACCATGACATGGGTCACTTCGGGGAAAATTTGGGGATCGCGAGTTTGCGTGCCCCCAGGTTCTCGTTATCGTCTTGTGACTGATGGCCGGGATCGGGATCGATCTGACCAGTGCAGGTGGCAGCCGCACCGTAGCGGCAGCCCCGCGTAGAAACCCCGCAAGCACGTTTTCCACCTACCGGTGGTCGTCGTGCGCGCGACGCACTGGCGCCCGAGAACCGGGGAGTACGACGTTCGGAGAATCGTGCCCATTCATGAAGAGAGCAATGAGCACAACACACCCCTGATTTCTCGGCTGACCCCTCCCTGGGCGAAGAGCCGCGCCGCGCTGATCGCACTCGCGACCGTGGCCGTGCTGGCCGTGGCCGGCACCACCTTCGGCTACGCCGCCCTCAGCAAGTCGGTGACCCTCTCGGTGGACGGCAAGTCCGAGCAGGTGACCGCCATGGGTGGCACCGTCGGCGACGTCCTGGACTCCCAGGGCATCGACATCGGTGACCACGACATCGTCGCCCCCGGTATGGACGAGAAGGTGTCCGACGGAAGCCGGATCACCGTCCGCTACGGCCGCCCGCTCGAGGTGGCCGTCGACGGGAGCGACCCCCACACCTACTGGGTGACCTCGACCAAGGTCGCCAGCGCCCTCGGCGAGATCGGCCGTCGCTTCAGCGGCGCCGACCTCTCCACCAGCCGCGGCGGCACCATCGACCGCGAGGGCCTGAAGCTCGACGTGGTCACGCCCAAGACCCTCACCGTCAAGGTCGGCGCGAAGAAGCCGGTCAAGCGTGAGGTCACCGCGCTGACCGTCGAGGACGCGCTGAAGGAGATGGGTGTCAAGGTCGGCAAGACCGACGAGACCACCCCCGCCCCGAAGCACGAGGTCGAGGACGGCGACCGGATCGCCTTCACCGACGTCCGCGTCGTCAAGAAGCAGGTCAAGGGCGAGAGCATCGACTTCGAGACGATCAACCGTGACGACTCCTCGATGATGGAGGGCGACTCCAAGGTGGTCCGCGAGGGCTCCGAGGGGACGCGCGACGTCACCTACCGGCTCGTCTTCCGCAACGGCGACCTCGCCGTGCGCAAGGTGCTGGAGCAGCAGGTCACCAAGGCCCCGGTCGCCGAGATCGTGCACGTCGGCACCAAGCAGCCGGCCCCGACCCCGCCGGCCAGCAACTACGTGTCCGGCGACTCGGTCTGGGACCGGATCGCCGAGTGCGAGTCGGGTGGCAACTGGGCCGCGAACACCGGCAACGGCTACTACGGCGGGCTCCAGTTCAACCTGAGCACGTGGCAGTCCTACGGCGGCGTGAGCCGTCCGGACCTGACCAGCCGTGAGTACCAGATCAGCATCGCCGAGAAGGTGCGCGACGCCTCCGGTGGCTACGGTGCCTGGCCGGTCTGTGGCGCCCAGGCCTGACGTCCCCGTTCGGTGATCGACCCTGTCGACACCTAGGCTCGTCCCGTGACGAGCGCATCTTCATCCTCCGCCGGTCCGAGGCTCCTCGGGCCGGCGGAGGTGCGTTCGCTGGCGGCCGAGCTCGACCTGCGTCCCACCAAGCAGCGGGGGCAGAACTTCGTCATCGACGCCAACACCGTCCGCCGGATCGTGCGCGAGTCCGGCATCACCGCCGACGACGTGGTCGTCGAGGTCGGGCCCGGGCTGGGGTCGCTGACCCTGGCCCTGCTCGAGGTCGCGGCCCGGGTCGTCGCCATCGAGGTCGACCCGGTGCTCGCCGAGCGCCTGCCGGCGACCATCACGGCGTACGCACCGGAGCAGCGGGACCGCTTCGAGGTGGTGCTCGGCGACGCGATGCGGATCGACGCGGTCCCCGGCCCGCCGCCGACCGCGCTGGTCGCGAACCTGCCCTACAACGTCTCCGTGCCGGTGCTGCTGCACATGCTCACGCTGCTGCCGTCCCTCGAGCACGGGCTGGTGATGGTCCAGGCCGAGGTCGCCGACCGGCTCGCCGCGGCGCCCGGCTCCAAGGTGTACGGCGTGCCGTCGGTCAAGGCCGCCTGGTTCGCCGACGTACGCCGGGCCGGGGCCATCGGCCGCAACGTCTTCTGGCCGGCGCCCAACGTCGACTCGGGCCTGGTCGCCTGGACCCGGCGCGAGCCGCCGGCCACGACCGCCACCCGCGCGCAGGTGTTCGCCGTCGTGGACGCGGCCTTCGCCCAGCGCCGCAAGGTGCTCCGCGGCGCGCTGCGCGGCCTGGCCGGGTCAGCCGAGGCCGCGGTCGCCGCGCTGGAGCACGCCGGCGTGGACCCGCTCGCCCGGGGCGAGTCGCTGACGGTCACCGACTTCGTGCGGATCGCCGAGGGCCTGGCCGCGCAGGGCCCGGCCGTGGAGGCGCGAGCGTGAGGACCACGACTACCGGGCTCACGGTTCGTGCGCCCGCCAAGATCAACCTGCACCTCGGCGTCGGGGCGGTCCGCGAGGACGGGATGCACCCGCTGCTGACCGTCTACCACGCGGTCGGGCTGTACGACGACCTGAGCGCGGTCGCGTCCCCGGACTGGCGGCTCGGGCTCGCCGTCGAGGACTACATCGGCAGCGCCGGGGTCCCGCTGGGTGGCGACAACATCGTCGACCGGGCCGCGGACCTGCTCGCCGCCCACCACGGCGTCGCGGTGACCGGCGACCTGCACATCACCAAGGCGATCCCGGTGGCCGGCGGCATGGCCGGTGGGTCCGCCGACGCGGCGGCCGCGCTGGTCGCCCTGGACCGGCTCTGGGAGCTCGGCACCTCCGACGAGGACCTGCTCGCGCTCGCCGCGCAGCTCGGCAGCGACGTGCCGTTCGCGCTCGTGGGTGGCACCGCGCTGGGCACCGGGCGCGGTGAGGTCGTCACCCCGGTCGTCGACCACGGCACCTGGTGGTGGGTGGTCGTGCTGTCCCCGGACGGGCTGTCGACGCCGGCGGTCTACCGCCACTTCGACGAGCTCTTCCCCGACGCGCCGGCCACCCCGCCGCCGGCCGACGAGCTGCTCGCCGCGCTCGACTCGGGCGACCCGTACCGCCTCGCCACCGCGATGCACAACGACCTGCAGGCCCCGGCCTTCGACCTGCGCCCCGACCTGGAGCTGCGGATCGCGCAGGGCGAGTCCGAGGGGGCCCTGCGCGGGCTGGTGTCCGGGTCGGGTCCCACCTGCGTGTTCCTCTGCGAGTCCGGTGACCACGCCCGCGCGGTCGCCGGGGCCCTGCTCGCCGACCGCGAGCCGCCCGTCGTACTCGTCGCCAACGGGCCGGTGGCCGGAGCCCACGTGGTGACCCGTGGCTAACCTCGTCAACCTCGAGCGGGTCTCGAAGTCGTACGGCGTGCGGCCGCTGCTCACCGACGTCTCGCTGGGCATCGGTGCCGGCGAGCGGATCGGCATCGTCGGCCGCAACGGCGACGGCAAGACCACGCTGCTGGAGGTGATGACCGGCCTCGAGGAGCCCGACACCGGGCGCGTCTCACGGACCCGCGGGCTGCCGATCGGCTACCTCCACCAGGGCGACGAGCTCGTCGACACCCACAGCGTCCGGGAGGCGGTGCTCGGCGGCCGGTCCGACCACGAGTGGGCCGCGGACTCGCGCAGCCGCGAGATCGTCGAGGTGCTGCTGGCCGGGGTCTCGCTCGACCGGGCGGTGCTCGGGCTCTCCGGTGGCGAGCGCCGGCGCTGCTCGCTGGCCGCGCTGCTGCTCGGCGACCACGACCTGATCGTGCTCGACGAGCCCACCAACCACCTCGACGTGGAGGCGGTCGCCTGGCTGGCCGAGCACCTCGTGCAGCGGCCCTCGGCGCTGGTGGTCGTCACCCACGACCGGTGGTTCCTCGACGCGGTCTGCCAGTGGACGTGGGAGGTGCACGACGGGGTCGTCGACGCCTACGAGGGCGGGTACGCCGCGTTCGTGCTCGCCAAGGCCGAGCGCCAGCGCCAGGCCTCGGCCTCGGAGACCCGCCGGCAGAACCTCGCCCGCAAGGAGCTGGCCTGGCTGCGCCGGGGTGCGCCCGCGCGGACCTCGAAGCCGAAGTTCCGGATCGAGGCCGCCAACGCCCTGATCGAGGACGTGCCGCCGCCGCGCGACCGGATGGAGCTGCAGAACTTCGCCACCCAGCGGCTCGGCAAGGACGTCATCGACGTCGAGGACGTCGACCTACGCCGTGGGACTCCGGGGGCGGGCGAGCGGGTGCTGCTGTCGCACGCGACCTGGCGGCTCGGGCCGGGGGACCGGGTCGGCATCGTCGGCGTCAACGGGGCCGGCAAGACCTCGGTGCTGTCGCTGATCGCGGGCGCGCTGCCGCCCTCGGCCGGGCGGGTGAAGCACGGCCGCACGGTCGCGCTCCAGCACCTGACCCAGCAGCTCGACGACCTCGACCCCGAGGGGCGGGTGCTGCCGACGGTCGAGTCGATCCGCCGGGTCACCAAGACCGTCGACGGCGAGATCACCGCGACCTCGATGCTGGAGCGCTTCGGGTTCACCGGGGACCGGCTCACCGCGCGGATCGGGGACCTCTCCGGTGGCGAGCGGCGCCGCTTCCAGCTGCTGCGGCTGCTGCTCACCGAGCCCAACGTGCTGCTGCTCGACGAGCCCACCAACGACCTCGACATCGACACCCTCAACGTCCTCGAGGACTTCCTCGACGGCTGGCCCGGCACCCTCGTGGTCGTCTCCCACGACCGCTACTTCCTCGAGCGGGTCACCGACTCGGTCTGGGCGCTGCTGGGCGACGGCCAGATCTCCATGCTGCCGCGCGGCGTGGACGAGTACCTCGAGCGTCGTACCGCCGACCTGTCGCGTGTTGACGCAGAGCTGCGCCGAGCCGTCGTGAGCTCGGCGGAGGATGCGTCGACCCGTCGTGAGCTTCCCGAGGAGGCCGCGCCGGCGAACGCCGCGCCGGCGAGGGCCAAGGCGGGCAGTGCCGAGGAGCGGGCGGCCCGCAAGAACATCGCGCGGATCGACAAGCGGCTGGAGCGGATCGCCGAGCAGGAGGCGGCGCTGAACGCCGAGATCCTCGAGCACGCCCAGGACTACGAGAAGCTGGCCGGGCTCAGTGCCCGGCTCGACGAGCTCGCCGCCGAGAAGGAGGAGCTCGAGATGGAGTGGCTGGAGGCCGCCGAGATCCTCGAGTAGAGGGTCAAGCTGCGCCGACCCGGCGTCGCCGGAGCCTCAGGCGAAGGGCGCGAGGAGCGTGCGCAGCAGGGCGGCGAGCTGCTGCTGCTCGGCGTGGGGGAGGTCCTGGAGGAGCGTCTTCTCGGCCTCCAGCAGCGCCTCGAAGGCGCCGTCCACGGCGGTCTTGCCCTCGGCGGTGAGCCGGACGATGACGCCCCGCCGGTCCTCCGGGTCCGGGTGACGCTCCACGAAGCCGCGGGCCGCGAGCCGGTCCACGCGGTTGGTCATCGTGCCGCTGGTCACCAGGGTCTCGCGCAGCAGCCGGCCGGGGGACAGCTCGTACGGCGCGCCGGCGCGGCGCAGGGCGGCCAGGACGTCGAACTCCCACGACTCGATCCCGTGCTCGGTGAACGCCTGACGCCGGGCCAGGTCGAGGTGGCGGGCCAGCCGCGAGATCCGGCTGAAGACGGCGACCGGGGCCAGGTCGAGGTCGGCGCGCTGCCGCGCCCACGCCTCCACCAGGTCGTCGACCTCGTCCCTCATGATCGGAAGTCTAGCCCGATGGATCGAGAATCTTGACATCGAGACAAAACTCGATGAGGATCCGAAGTGTCTTGATGTCAAGAGACTTCGACGAGGAGGCGTCATGGCGCACCGCTGGGACCCGGACCGCTACCTGACGTACGCCGACGAGCGCGGCCGTCCCTTCGTCGAGCTGCTCGCCCGGATCGGTGCCACCGAGCCGCGCACGGTGGTCGACCTGGGCTGCGGCCCCGGCAACCTCACCGCGCTGCTGGCGGACCGCTGGCCGCGGCGCGGCCGTGACCGGGCTCGACTCCAGCCCCGAGATGATCGAGCGGGCCCGGGTGGCGGACGACCGGATCGCCTTCGACGTGGCCGACCTGCGGGAGTGGGTCGCGACAGGCTCGACAGGCGGCGACGACGACCGCGACCGCGTCGACGTCCTCGTCTCCAACGCCACCCTCCAGTGGGTGCCCGGCCACCTCGACCTGCTCGAGGGCCTCGTCGGGCGGGTCCGTCCCGGCGGCTGGTTCGCGTTCCAGGTCCCCGGCAACTTCGACGAGCCCAGCCACACGATCCGGCGCGACCTCGCGGCCGAGCCGCCGTACGCCGAGCACACCCGCGACGTCGCCGTCCCCTCCAGCCATGACCCGGCCGCCTACCTCGACCGGCTGACCGCCCTCGGCTGCACCGTCGACGCCTGGGAGACGACGTACCTCCACGTGCTGACCGGCGAGGACCCGGTCTTCACCTGGGTGTCCGGGACCGGTGCCCGGCCCACCCTCCAGGCGCTGCCCGACGACCTCCGCGCGGACTTCGAGGAGGAGTTCAAGCGGCGGCTGCGGGCGGCGTACCCCCAGCACGAGTACGGCGTGGTGCTGCCCTTCCGGCGCATCTTCGTCGTGGCCCGCACCCCCGAGTGACCGAACAGGAGTGACCATGAAGCTGCACCACGTCCAGGTGGCCTGCCCGCCCGGCGGCGAGGACGCCGCCCGCACGTTCTACGCCGACGGCCTCGGCCTGACCGAGGTCGAGAAGCCCGCCGACCTGCGCGCCCGTGGCGGCGCCTGGTTCCGTGCGTACGACGCGGACGGCACCGTCACCGCCGAGATCCACGTGGGCGTCGAGGACCCGTTCGCGCCGGCCCGCAAGGCGCACCCGGCGTTCGTGCTCGACACCGTCGCCGAGCTCGAGGACGCCGCCGCGCGGCTCGCCGGCGCCGGCCACGAGGTCGACTGGAGCCAGCGCACCACGTTCGCCGGCTACGAGCGGTTCCACACCTTCGACGGGCACGGCAACCGGGTCGAGGTCCTGACGCCGGCCTGAGGCGGCCGGCCCACGCCCAGGCGTGGGCGGACTCACTCCCCACCCGTGGTTACCCGTCGGTAGCATGACGCCATGAGCCAGGTCCTGACCCTGTGGAAGAAGACGAGCGCGCTGCCCCAGGGGTCGCGCATCTTCTCGGTGCTGTTCGCGCAGAAGGCGCCGTACTTCGCGACCATCCGCCCGCGCTTCGTCGACATCCGGCCCAACCACGCCGAGCTGGTGATCCCCAAGCGGCGCCGGGTGCACAACCACCTCGGCACCGTGCACGCGATCGCGCTGTGCAACGGGCTCGAGGCCGCGATGGGCGCGCTCGCCGAGGCGACGATCCCCGCCGACAAGCGGTGGATCCCCAAGGGCATGGAGGTCAGCTACACCGCCAAGGCCACCAGTGACATCACCTGCATCGCCGAGACCGACCCCGGGCAGTGGACGTCCAGCGACCCCGACCTCCCGGTCCGGGTCCGCGGCGTCCGCGACGACGGGGAGGTCGTGATCGAGGGCGTCATCCGGCTCTGGGTCACCCCGCGGAAGTAGCCGCCCCCAGGAACACCGGGTTGGTCAGCGCGACCATCGGCGCCGTCGAGCCGGCGGTCGGGTCGACCACGACCTGCGCCGGACGGCGTACCTCCGCACGCACGAACGGCGTCGCGCCGGCCGGCACCTGCACGGTGACGGCGACCTTCCCGGTGTCGTCGGCCACCGCGCCGGCGAGCGACGCCCGCGGGTCCGCGGACCTGGGCCAGGCAGCCGGGCACGCCGGCGACCTCGAGGCGTACGTCGACCAGGTCGCCCGATGCGGCGGCGAGCCGATCGCCGCACTCGGCCCTCGCGTCGCCGAGGGTCGCCTCGAACGTCAGCTCCACCGCCGAGGACTCCGCGACCCAGGCGTGGCCGCCCTTGAGCGCCTCGACGATGGCCGCGGTGCCGAGGTTGTCGGCGCGGACGACGGTCTGGGCGAGGCCGACGGCCTGGCTGTCGTTGTGGGAGTCGGAGTTGCCGACGACCGGGACGAAGCGTCCCGACACCAGCAGCGCGTGCCAGTGCTCGAGGGCGGTCTGGTCGTCGCCGGTCCACGGCCCGTTCCAGATCTCGACGGCGTCCATGTCGGCGTAGTCGTAGCCGTAGTCCCACCGGATGCTGGGCAGCGGGTTGAACGGGTGCGCCGCGATCGCCATCCCGCCCAGCTGGCGCACCCGGTCGGTGAACGTCGTCAGCAGGGCGTCCTCGGCCCGGTAGCGCCAGTCGATCCAGGCGCCGGCCGGCAGCCCGACCGCGAGCCAGTGCCCGCTGCGGGTGGTGACCTCCTCGCCGCTCATCACCAGGAAGTCGTCGGGGACGTGCCGGCCCCAGACCAGGGTGGCGGCGCTGGTGTTGTGGTCGGACGAGCCGAGGAAGTCCAGCCCGGCCGCGCGCGCCGCGGCCAGCATCTGCGTCTGGGTGCGCGCGCCGTCGGAGTGCCGGGTGTGGACGTGCATGTCGCCGCGGTACCAGCCCGGACCGGTCCCCGGCACCCGCCGCGGCGCCGGGTCGGCCTCGAACGCCGGGCCCTTCGGACCGAAGTGGAGGCGCACGTCGACCCGCCACGGGGTGCCCGGCGGCACGATCTGGTACGGCCCGAGCAGGATGTTCCAGACCCCCGGCGTGATCGGCCCGGCGAGGTAGCCCGGGGTGGCGGAGGTCCGGCTGATCCGGAAGTGCCGCCGCGCCCCGCCCGACCAGCCGCGGAAGCCGGCCGCGTCGCCGACGCCGTGACCCGAGGGGTCGAAGATCCCGATGTCGACGACGTTGTAGCTGAAGCCCAGGCCGGTGTCGGTCGGGTCGAAGTCGTAGGACACCTCGATCGCGCTGACGCCCTGCGGGACCCGGAACGGCAGGTAGTGCCAGTCCGCGGTGTCCGGGTCGGAGAACTCGCCGCGGAAGGTCCGGCCGACGACCGTCCCCGCGGCGGCCGGCTCGAGGGAGACCGACTCGACGGCGAGCACGGTCGCGGACGTCGCGACGCCGGCTCCCGAGAGCAGGAGCCGGCGTCGGTCGAGGCTTGAGGGGGAGGGGTGATGGTCGCTCATGGTGCCGCCAGCATGCCGTGCGCGACGCGCGCCGGTGGCGGGAACCGTTCAGAACGTCGCTGCGCCGGCCCCGTCGCCCGTGGGCACCGCCGCCACCGCCTTCTCGCCGGTCAGCCGCCGCTGCAGCCAGTGGGCGATCGCGGTCAGGATCAGGTTGCAGGCGATGAAGAGCGCCGCGACCACGATCGCGGTCGGCACCTGGTTGAAGAACTGGAGGTAGATCTGCTTGCTGACGAACGTCAGGCCCGGCGCGAGGATGTAGACGCCCAGGGTTGTGTCCTTCAGCGCCACCACGCACTGGCTGACCACCGCCGGCAGCATGATCTTCACCGCCTGCGGCAGCTGGATGCTCGTCATCACCTGCTTCTTGCGCAGACCCAGCGCGTACGCCGCCTCCACCTGGCCCCGGGGCACCGCGTTGATGCCGGCCCGGAAGACCTCGGCGAGCACCGAGCCGTTGTAGAGGGTCAACGCGAGCACCACGCACCAGAACGACGAGAGCAGGCCGTCGCCCACGCTGAGCATGTAGAAGATGAAGATCATCAGCAGCAGCACCGGGATGGCGCGGAAGAACTCCACCACCAGGAAGCTGGGCAGGCTGATCCACCGGTGCTCCGACAGCTTGCCGATACCGAAGGCCAGACCGAAGACCACCGCGAAGATGATCGCGAAGAACGCCATCTCCAGCGTCTTCAGCAGGCCGTCGACGAGCAGCACCCGCACGTAGTCGGGCGTGACGAACGGCTCCCACTTGGCGTACTCGAGCTGGCCGGTCTCGTTGAGCTTGCCGAGGATGAGCAGGACCAGCCCGATGATCACCAGCAGCGTGATCCCGGTGTAGACCCGGTGCCGAGCGACCGTGCGGGGCCCGGGTGCGTCGAAGAGGACGTTGCCGCTCATGCCACCCTCCAGCGGCGCTCGATGACGTAGGAGCTCATCGTGAGCACCTCGACCAGGATGATGTAGCCGACCGCGAAGGCCAGGAAGATGCCGGGCCGCTGGTCGGCGTTGTCGTTGGTCAGGCTGTGCATCGTCGCGGTGGCCTCCGCGATGCCGAACGCCGCGGCGACCGAGGTGTTCTTCAGCAGTGCGACCTGCACGCTGGTCAGCGGCGGCACGACCGCCCGCAGCGCCTGCGGCAGCACGACCAACCGCATGCTCTTGGCGAACGTGAGGCCGATCGCCCTGGCCGCCTCGGCCTGGCCGAGCGGCACCGCGTTGACGCCGGAGCGGAACGCCTCGCAGACGAACGCGGAGGTGTAGAGGGACAGTGCGAGGACCGAGCGGAAGAAGAACGACGAGACGTGGTAGCCGCCGACCTCCCAGTCCTCGATGAACTTGAAGTTGTAGCCGAGCTTGGGGGCGGCCACCGCCATGAAGATGAAGATGATGACCAGCGGCGTGTTGCGGAAGATGCCGATGTAGACCGTCGCCGTCTTGCGCATGATCGCGACCGGGCCGACCCGCAGCGCGGCCAGCAGGAGGCCGAACGCGAGCGAGAGGATGCTCGAGACGACGAATAGTCCGAGCGTGAGGCCGAAGGCCTTGAGGTACTCGTCGAAGTCCGAGAAGACCGCTTCCATGGGCGGCGGCGCCTCCGTTCAGTTCGTGCGTGCGGTGGGCGGGACGACGTACGCCGTCCCGCCCACCGTCAGCGGTGGTTGCCGGTCAGGCGGACTCGCACTTGTCCAGCTCGGGCTGCTCCGGGGCCTCCACGCCGGACTCGCCGAGCGTGGCGTCGAACGCGTCCTGCCAGGTGCCGTCGTCGAACGACTTGGTCAGCGTGTCGTTGATCCACCCGCACATCTCCGGGCTGTCCTTGGAGTAGCCGATGCCGTAGCGCTCCTCCGAGAACGTGTCACCGACGACCTTCAGCTCGTCGGGGTGCTCGGCGACGTAGCCGAGCAGGATCGCGCCGTCGGTGGTCATCGCGTCCACGGTCCCGTCGAGGACCTGGTCGACGCACTCGGAGTAGGTGTCGAAGCCACGCGGCTCGGCGCCCTCGGCCTTGACGTTGTCCAGCGACGTCGAGCCCGTCACCGAGCACACCTCCTGGCCCTTGATGTCGTCGACGCTCTGGATGTCGCTGTCGGAGCCGACGAGCAGCTGCTGGCCGGTGACGTAGTACGGGCCGGCCTGGCCGACGACCTGGCGGCGCTCGTCGGTGATCGAGTACGACGCGATGACCAGGTCGACCTCGCCGCTCTGGAGGAAGGGCTCACGGTTGTCGGAGATGGTCTCCTTCCACTCGATGTCCTCCGGGGCGATGCCCAGCGAACCGGCGAGGATCTTGCCCATCTCGGGGTCGAAGCCCACGGGCGCGTCGTCGGTGGCGCCCTTGAACCCGATGCCGGGCTGGTCGAACTTCACGCCGATGGTGATCTTCCCGTCCTCGGCGAGCTCCTTCATGCGGGTGCCGTCGTCGAAGTTGTCCGCGGCGTTGTCCACCACGTTGACGTCGACGCCGCTGTCGCTCCCTCCGTCGTCGCCCGCGTTACCGCAGGCGGCCATCGTCGCCGCCAGCCCCGCTGCTGCGAGGATCGCCTTGGTCCTCTTGAATCGCATTCGTCTCTCCTCTGGTTCTCCGGGCCCCCGCCCGGCCCCCTTCGGGGTGCTGTTGCGTTGCGTCGATCCGTGGGCGGCTCCGAGGCCGCGTCGTGTCCTCATTGCGTGAGGATCTTGCTCAGGAAGTCCCGTGCGCGCTCCGACTGCGGGTTGCTGAAGAACTCCTCGGGGGTGTTCTCCTCGATGATCGCCCCGTCGGCCATGAAGATCACCCGGTCTGCGGCCGTGCGGGCGAAGCCCATCTCGTGGGTGACGACGACCATGGTCATGCCCCGCTTCGCGAGGTCGACCATCACGTCGAGGACCTCCTTGATCATCTCGGGGTCGAGGGCCGAGGTCGGCTCGTCGAAGAGCATCACCTTGGGATCCATGGCCAGCGCGCGGGCGATGGCCACGCGCTGCTGCTGGCCGCCGGACAGCTGGGCGGGGTACTTCTCGGCCTGCTGCCCGACGCCGACCCGGTCCAGCAGCTCGCGGGCGCGGGTCTCGGCCTCGGCCTTCGGGATCCCGCGCACCTTGATGGGGCCGAGCGTGACGTTCTCGAGGATCGTCTTGTGGGCGAACAGGTTGAAGCTCTGGAACACCATGCCGACCTCGGCCCGCAGGCCGGCGAGCGCCTTGCCCTCCTGCGGCAGCGGCTGGCCGTCGAGGCTGATCGACCCCTTGTCGATGGTCTCGAGCCGGTTGATCGCACGGCACAGCGTGGACTTGCCGGACCCCGAGGGGCCGATGACCACGACGACCTCGCCGCGCCGGATCCGCAGGTTGATGTCCTGCAGCACGTGGAGCTGGCCGAACCACTTGTCGACGTTCTCCAGCACGACGAGGGAGTCGCTTCCGGTCTGCGCCGATGATCCGGTCTGCTGCGCTGTCATGGCTCAGCAACCTATCGGCCCGGCGCCCGGAGTGCTGCCTGGCGGCGGCCGGAGTTGTTCGATTGAGACCTGCACGGCGGTCCGCCGTACCCTTGTGCGGTCATGACTGCCACGCCTGAGACCGCCGCGCGCACGTACGAGGTCCGCACCTACGGGTGCCAGATGAACGTCCACGACTCCGAGCGCCTGACCGGGCTGCTGGAGGACGCGGGGTACGTCGCCGCCGGTGACGGCCGGCAGGCGGACGTCGTCGTGTTCAACACCTGCGCGGTGCGCGAGAACGCCGACAACAAGCTCTACGGCAACCTCGGCCACCTGGCGCCGGTCAAGGCCGCGAACCCGGGCATGCAGATCGCCGTCGGCGGCTGCCTGGCGCAGAAGGACCGCTCCACGATCACCCAGAAGGCGCCCTGGGTCGACGTCGTCTTCGGCACCCACAACATCGGCTCGCTGCCGGTGCTGCTGGAGCGCGCGCGGGTCCAGGAGGAGGCGCAGGTCGAGATCCTCGAGTCGCTCGACGTCTTCCCCTCGACGCTGCCGACCAAGCGCGAGTCGGCGTACGCCGCGTGGGTGTCGATCTCGGTCGGCTGCAACAACACCTGCACGTTCTGCATCGTGCCCTCGCTGCGGGGCAAGGAGAAGGACCGGCGCCCCGGCGACATCCTCGCCGAGATCCGCGCGCTGGTGGCCGAGGGCGTCTCCGAGGTCACGCTGCTGGGCCAGAACGTCAACGCGTACGGCGTGGAGTTCGGCGACCGGCAGGCGTTCTCCAAGCTGCTGCGCGCGTGCGGCGACATCGAGGGGCTGGAGCGGGTCCGGTTCACCTCGCCGCACCCGGCCGAGTTCACCGACGACGTCATCGAGGCGATGGCCGAGACGCCGAACGTGATGCCCTCGCTGCACATGCCGCTGCAGTCCGGCTCGGACAAGGTGCTGCGCGACATGCGCCGGTCCTACCGGCAGTCGAAGTTCCTCGGGATCATCTCGCGGGTCCGCGCCGCGATGCCGGACGCCGCGATCACCACCGACATCATCGTGGGCTTCCCCGGCGAGACCGAGGAGGACTTCCGGGCCACCCTGGACGTCGTCCGCGAGGCCCGCTTCTCGGGCGCCTTCACCTTCCAGTACTCCAAGCGCCCCGGCACCCCCGCCGCCGTCCTCGACGACCAGATCGCGCCCGAGGTCGTCAAGGACCGCTACGAGCGGCTGGCCGCGCTGGTCAACGAGATCGCCTGGGAGGAGAACAAGGCGCTCGTCGGCCGCACCGTCGAGCTGATGGTGGCCGAGGGGGAGGGGCGCAAGGACGCCGCCACCCACCGGCTCTCCGGGCGTGCGCCCGACAACCGGCTCGTGCACTTCGCGGCGGACTTCTCGCAGGTCGAGGGGGCCTCCGGTGTGCGCCCCGGCGACATCGTGACGGTGACGCTGACGTACGCCGCCCCGCACCACCTGGTCGCCGACGGCCCCGTCCTCGCCGTACGCCGTACCCGCTCCGGCGATGCGTGGGAGGCCCGCCAGGCGTCCCCGTCGACCGCCGGCGTCTCGCTCGGCATGCCCGCCCTGGGCGTCCCCGCGCCGCTGCCGGACGCGCCCGCCTGCGGCTGAGCTGCCTCACGCAGACAGCGGTGATCTCCAGTCATCAGGTGGCTGGGAATCGCCGCCATCGCGGTCCGGGCACTCGGGGCACCTGATCGGTGTGCCTTCCCAGCCTCGCTGGGCGAGCAGGATGCCCAGCTTCTCCGCGGTCGCACAGGCACGCGGGTAGACCTGCCCCCAGCCGAGGCGCACCGTGTCCCGCCCGTCGATGGCGGCGTCGAGGTCGCGGTCCAGGTCGCGATCACGGTCCTTGACGGAGGTGTGGAAGAGCCGGCCGTCCAGCTCCACGATGAGTCCGAAGTCGCGGTACTCGACGTCGCGGTAGAGCGGTCCCCGAGAGGAGTCGCGCACCTGTCGCTGGCCGGAGGGCAGGCCGTGAGCCCGCTCGACCCGGTCCAGGTACCCGTGCTCGAGCACCGAGCAGGTGCCCTCCGCAACGTCGCGCAGCACCGACTGGAGGAACGGCCGCCGGGGGATCCGGCTGCGAGAGGAGAGCGCCTCGAGGACCCGGGCGGCGGTCGTGCGCCGGGCGCGCACGGCGTCGGACATGGCCGCGATGGCCAGGAGCTCGTCTGGTGCCTCGGCGGCGACGTCGAGTACGGCGTGCTCGATGCGCACGCGTGGCGGTGACAGGTTCCACTGGACCTTGGTGTCGAGGTCGGCGAGCCGATGGGGGATGACCCCGTCGGGCGCGCGAAAGGCCCGATCCCTGTCGACGGCCACGTGGATGACCTCGTCATCCCCGTCGCGCCGGCCGGGACCGTCCCCGATCCGGATCGCGGTCTCGTGGCACAGCGCGGCCGGCCAGGCGAGCAGGACCGCCGCCCAGGCCCGCTGCAGGAACGTCAACGGCCCGGTGTGATCGACGTACACGCCCGGGTGCACCGTCGCCCACTCACGCCGGCGCAGCATGCGGCGGATGTCGTGCTCGGCCATGCCGGCCGCCAGTGCCTGGTGTCGGGCGATGACGCCCGACTGGAGCTCCAGCAGCTCCCGGATCTCGGTGTCCATGGCGCAACACGGTGGCCCACCCGAGCCGTCACATCAACGGCGGTGAGGCCGGGTTGTGGACAGGCGCCCGAGATGGCGGCGATCCGCGGTCACGTGGTGACTGGAGATCACCGCTGTCAGTCCGAGCGCGGGTCCTTGCTGGAGTAGCCGGCCTTCGGCTCGATGCCGTCGGGGCTCGGCTCGGGGTTGCCGGTGGACTGCTCGGGCGGGACGTCGGCGTCGGGGTCGCGCTGCTCGGGGCTGACGTCGCGGACGCCGTCGGTGGCGACCTGGCCGGGGCCGGTGGGGCCGACCCGCTCGCTGCTGACCCCCATCCCGCCGGCGGCCCGGTCCGGGCCGGCCGAGTTGGGGTTCGAGTCGCGGACGTCGGTCTCCTGCTCGTGGCCCTGCTGCTCGGCGTCGCTCATGCCGGCGACTCCTTCTCCCCGGACATCGAATCCTCGTCCCGGGTGGCCTGGGTGGAGGTGTCCTCACCTTCCTGCATCTCGTCCGGGACCTCCACGTCGTCGACGGCCGGGTTGTCCTTGGTCGACAGGTCCCGCGTGGTGGGCTCGGCGTGCTGCATCTCCTCGACGGCGTCCACGCCACCGGGGGCGGGCTCGCCGGGCTCGATCTCGGGCTCGGGCATGGGGCCGAGGTCGTCGTTGCTCATCGCGTCCTCCTGCGGAAAGGGATCGGGGATCAGGCCGGGGTGAAGCCGAACGTGCTGTACGCGGTGGTCGTACCCGCCCGCAGCGCCTCCAACACCGACCGCTCGTGCGGCACCACCGGGTCGGGCAGGTCGTCGAGTGCGCACCAGCGCAGCTCGGCGCACTTCTGCGGCTCGACGATCCGCGGCTCGCCGGACCAGGAGCGGGCGGTGAAGAAGAAGTCGATCCGCTCGTCGATCGGCTCGCCGCCGCGGGTGCGCTGCATCGCCGACACGAACGTCAGGTCGAGGTCGGTCACGGCGATCTCCTCCAGCGCCTCGCGCCGCGCCGCGTCGTACGCCGTCTCGCCCTTCTCCACGTGCCCGGCCGCGGCCGCCGCCCAGTGGTCGTCCATGTAGCCGGTGTTCTGCCGCAGCTGCAGCAGCACCTCGGGGCCGGTGACCCCGTCACGGAGCAGGAAGACGTACGACGCCGGTACGACGACGAACCGGTCCAGCGGGCCGCTCACTCGTCGTCGGTGTCGGTGATCTCGAGGTCGTGCGGGGTCGTCTCCGGCTCGCCCTCGACGTCGTACACGGTGCCGGTCTCGTCGGAGACGGCGGTCTCCCGCTCGTCGGCCTCGTACTCCTCGGGGTCCGGCTCGTCCTGGAGCTCCTCGGTCGCCTGCGCGGCCAGCTCCTCCTCGGGGACCTCGTTCATCTCGCTGGTCATCTCACTCATCTCCTGAGGCGTCGGACGGCTCGTCGAGGGACGTCCCGGCGTTCTCGAGCTGGGCTTCCTTCTCGGGGTCGCCGGCGGGGTCGCGCTCGTCGGTGTGGGTCGCGGGCTGGTCGTGGATGTCGTCGGGCGCGACGCTACCGCCGGGCGGGTCCTCCCGCTTGGTCACCCGCTCGGTGCCCGGGCCCGGGTCCCGGCCGGGCTCGCCCGGGGTGTGCGACCCCGACGGGGAGTCGGTGCGCTGCGGGCCGCCGGGGGGCGCGGGGGCGTCGATGCCGCCCTGGCCGTGCGGGTCGACCGGACCCTGGGGCGTGCTCTTCTCGTCGTTCACGGGGCTCCTCGGGGGTGGCGGGTCAGCGCAGGTCGTCGTTCTTGCCGTCGAGCTTGTCCAGCGCGTCGCGCGCCTTCTCCGCGCCGGTGGCGATCTTGTCGCTGTGCTTGCCGCCGGTCTTGTCGTCGGCCACCTGGGCGGCCTTGTCGATCCCGTCGGCGATCTTGTCGCCGTGCTTGTCGACGGCGCCCTCGAGCGCGTTCTTTGCCTTGTCGAAGAAGCTCATGACTCACTCCTCTTCCTGGGTCGTCCTGGCCGGTGGCTCAGGAGGTGTACCCCGTTCCTGCCACACTAACCACATGCCACGTGACCCGATCGGAGACCCGATCACGGTGCCGATCGTGGCAGTCGTCGGGGCCACCGCGTCCGGGAAGACCGGCCTCTCGCTGGACCTCGCCGAGCGGCTCGGCGGCGAGATCGTCAACACCGACGCGATGCAGGTCTACCGCGGCATGGACATCGGCACCGCCAAGCTCCCGCCCCAGCAGCGGCGGGGGATCCCGCACCACCTGCTCGACACCCTGACCGTGCGGGACCCGCTCACCGTGGCGGAGTTCCAGGCCGACGCGCGCGCGGTCGCCGGGCGGCTGCGGGCCGGGGGCACGGTGCCCGTCCTGGTCGGCGGCTCCGCGCTCTACACCCGCGCGATCCTGGACCGGTTCGAGTTCCCGGGCACCGACGAGGCCGTCCGCAGCCGGCTGGAGGACGAGCTCGCCGAGGTCGGGTCGCTGCGGCTGCACCAGCGGCTCGCCACCCAGGACCCCGAGGCGGCCGCGCGGATCCTCCCCGAGAACGGCCGTCGGGTCGTCCGCGCGCTCGAGGTCATCGCGATCACCGGGCGCCCGTTCACGGCGTCGCTGCCGACGCTGGAGTACGCCGACCCGGGCAGCGTGCAGGTCGGCGTCGACATCGACCGGCCCACGCTCGACGCCCGGATCGAGCAGCGGGTGGACCAGATGTTCGAGGCCGGCTTCGTCGCCGAGGTCGAGCGGCTGCTCGCCGAGGGGCTGGCCGAGGGCCGGACCGCGGGCCGGGCGATCGGCTACCGCGAGGTCGCGGCGCACCTCGCCGGCGAGCTGAGCCTGGAGGAGGCCCGGGAGCGGACCGTCGTCGCCACCCGCCGGTTCGCGCGGCGCCAGGACTCGTGGTTCCGCAAGGACCCGCGGATCGTGTGGGTCGACCACGACGACCCCGAACGGGTGGAGAAGGCGCTGGCCGCCGTGCCACGCTGAACCGGTGACCCGTACGACGTACTACACCGCCAGCACGCTGGACGGCTTCATCGCCGACGAGCACGACTCCCTGGACTGGCTGTTCGTGCAGCACATCGACGAGGACGGCCCGATGAACTACGGCGCCTTCATCGAGACCATCGGCGCGCTGGCGATGGGCGCGACGACGTACGAGTGGGTCCGCGAGCACCTCGCGAGGACCGGCGAGGGCTGGTCCTACGAGCAGCCCACCTGGGTCTTCACGCACCGCGAGCTGCCGCCGATCGAGGGTGCCGACGTCCGGTTCACCGCCGGCGACGTCCGGCCGGTCCACGCCCAGATGGCCGCCGCCGCGAACGGCCGCGACCTGTGGGTGGTCGGCGGGGGCGACCTCGCCGGCCAGTTCGCGGAGGCGGGACTGCTCGACGAGGTCTGCGTCCAGCTCGCGCCGGTCACGCTCGGGACCGGTCGGCCGGTCTTCCCGCGCCGGTTCGACCTGAAGCTGACGGAGCTGGCCCGCAACGGCGACTTCGCCTGCGCGCGGTACGACGTGGTGGGGCCGCGGGGCGACTGACTCCCGGGGTTTCCCGGCGGCGGACGGAGGGTCGCTCCGCGTACGGTTGTGCCGTGCAGAACGACACCTGGACCGGGATCGGCTCGGTCGACGAGCTCGTGGCGCTGCTGGGCGAGCCGCTGCCGCGGGTCCGGGACAAGGCCCGCCCGGCGCTGCTCGACGTGGACCGGGACTGGCTCGCCGCCTCGCCGTTCTGCGTGATGGCGACCGCCTCCGCCGACGGCCGCTGCGACGCCTCGCCCAAGGGCGACCCGGCCGGGCAGCTGGTGCACGTCCTCGACGACCGCACCATCGCGATCGCCGAGCGGCCCGGCAACCGGCGCGCGGACGGCTACCGCAACATCCTCGAGAACCCCCACGTCGGGCTGGACTTCCTCATCCCCGGCCGCGGCGACACGCTCCGCATCAACGGCCGCGCGCGGCTGGTCAGCGACGCCCCGTTCTTCGACGAGATGCTCGTCAAGGGCCACCGGCCGGTGCTGGCCGTCGTGGTGGACATCGACGAGCTGTTCTTCCACTGCGCCAAGGCGTTCCTGCGCTCCGGGATCTGGAAGCCGGAGACCTGGGACCCCGAGGGCATCGTGCCGCGCCGCGCGGTGCTGGCCCACGAGATCGAGCCGACCGGCATGACCGTCGAGCAGCTCGACGACTACTACCGACCCGAGAACTACAGCAAGGGCCTGTATGCCTGACGCCTACCCGTTCCTCAAGGGGCACGGCACCGAGAACGACTTCGTGCTGCTGCCCGACCACGACGGCACCGTCCACGGCGCGCTCGCCCCGGAGCGGGTGCGCGCGCTCTGCGACCGGCGTGCGGGCATCGGCGGTGACGGGGTGATGCGGGTGATCCGCACCGCGTCGTACGCCGGACCCGACGCGGGCACGCTGGGTGACGCCGAGTGGTTCATGGACTACCGCAACAGCGACGGGTCGCTCTCGGAGATGTGCGGCAACGGGATCCGCGTCTTCGTGCGCCACCTCGTCGACGCCGGGCTGGTCGACGGGTCCGCGCCGGTGCCGGTCGCGACGCGGGACGGGGTGAAGGTGCTGACCGTGGCCGGCGACCTCGTGACCGCCGACATGGGGGCGCCGAAGGTCCTCGGCTCCAGCGTCGTGGGCGTGGGCCTGCGCAGCTGGCCGGCTCGCCACGTCGACATGGGCAACCCGCACGCGGTCGCGTTCGTCGACTCGCTCGAGGACGCCGGGTCGCTGCTCGACCCGCCGGCGTACGACGGGGGCACCTACCCGCACGGCGTGAACGTGGAGTTCGTCGTACGACGCGGCGAGCGGCACGTCGCCCTGCGCGTGCACGAGCGCGGGTCGGGGGAGACCCGATCCTGCGGCACCGGCGCCTGCGCGGTGATGGTGGCGGCGGCGCTGCACGACCGGCTGGTGCCCGAGGGTGGCTCACCGGCCGAGGACGTGGCCTACCGGGTCGACGTCCCGGGCGGCACCCTCACCGTCACCTGGACCGCCGACGACCGGGTGCTGCTGACCGGGCCCGCGGTGATCGTGGCCTCGGGGACCACCGCCCTCTACGGGTCGTGTGCCTGAGACCGCGCCATGGCGCGTTCTGGGGCGCACGACCCTGCCCCTATGCTCGCGGGCCATGGACATCAACGGAGCATCAGCCATCGTCACGGGGGCCGCGTCGGGCATCGGCGCGGCCGTCGCCCGCCAGCTCGCCGCCGCCGGCGCGAAGGTCGTCGTCGCGGACCTGCAGGCCGACAAGGGCGAGGCCCTCGCGAAGGAGATCGGCGGCGCGTTCGTCAGCGTCGACGTGACCGACACCGAGCAGATCAAGGCGGCGGTCCGCACGGCCGTCGAGCTCGGCCCGCTGCGGGTGCTGGTCAACTCCGCCGGCATCGGCTGGGCCCAGCGCACCATCGGCCGCGACGGCGAGTTCGACTCCGCCCACGACCTGGGCGCGTTCACCAAGGTGATCGCGATCAACCTGATCGGCACCTTCGACGCGATCCGGCTCGCGGCCACCGAGATGAGCAAGCTCGAGCCGACGGAGTCCGGCGAGCGCGGCGCGATCGTGAACATGGCGAGCGTCGCGGCGTTCGACGGCCAGATCGGCCAGGCGGCGTACTCCGCGTCCAAGGGCGGCGTCGTCGGCATGACCCTGCCGGTCGCCCGCGACCTGTCCGCGTCGGGGATCCGGCTGAACACCGTGGCGCCGGGCCTGATCGACACCCCGATCTACGGCGAGGGCGAGGCCGCCGAGCAGTTCAAGGCCAAGCTCGGCGAGAGCGTGCTCTTCCCCAAGCGCCTCGGCGTGCCGGACGAGCTGGCGTCGATGGTGCTGGAGTGCGTCCGCAACCCGTACATGAACGGCGAGACGATCCGCGTCGACGGCGGCATCCGGATGCCCCCCAAGTAGCCACCGGGTCGTGTCCCTCAGGGTGCGCCATGGCGCACGCTGAGGGACACGACGCAGGTCAGGGCCGGCGACCCATCCGGCCGAGGAGCCTGGTCTGGCGCGAAGCGTCGGCGGGTACGTCGACGGCCGGCTTGCAGACCCCCTCGCTGTAGAGCGCGTCCCCGAAGCCGGCCATGGCCGCCTCGAGCCGGTCCATCTCGTCCTCGTCCCAGCGGACGTCCTGGCCGAGCGCCCGGCCGAGGTCCCAACGGTGCACGACCAGGTCGAACCCGTAGAAGTTGGCGAGGGTGTCGGCGATCGAGGTGCGGCCGAAGTAGCCGTCGTACTCCGCCGAGACCAGCGCGTCGTCCGCCACCACCCGTCGTACGCCGTCGAGGTGGGCGCGCCAGACCTGCTGCGGGTCGCCGTCGGGCCGGGGCCCGGGGTCGATGTCGCGCTTGGTGAGGAAGTCGCGCTGGGTGTCGACCACGTGGTCGAGCACGTCGCGGGCGGTCCAGCCCTCGCAGGGGCTGTCGGCGGTCCAGTCGCCGCCGGCGTCGACCACGGCGGCGAACCGGTCGGCGTTGGTGAGGTAGTCGTCGATGAGTGTGTTCATGGACCCAGCGTGCGTTCCCGGGCCGGGCCGGTTCTTGAAAGAATCCGACACGTGCACGAGAACCGGCGGATCGACCCCACCGAGCGGGCGCACCTGCGCGACGCCGCCGGCTACAGCCCGCCGATCCACCGGTTCGCGCCCACGCCCGGGCTCGCCGGCCTGGTCCGGCGCTACTGGATGCCGGTGTGGTCGCTGCCCGAGGGGACGCGGTCGGTGCAGCGGGTGCTGCAGTACCCCGTCTGCCTGATCGTGGTCTCCGACTCCTACGCGCTGCTGGTCGGTCCGAGCTCCGGGCTGTCCACCCAGGAGCTCGCCGGCGACGGCTGGGCGCTCGGCACCATGCTGCAGCCGGCGGCCGGGTCGCTGGTGTGGGGCGCGGGCGTCGACGGGCTCACCGACCGCGCCGTACCCCTCGTGGACGCGCCCGGCCTCGACGGCGCCGCGCTGGTCGACGCGATCCGCGGCCGGGTCGGCGACGACCCGGACGACCCGGACCGGCAGCAGGCCGCGGTCGGGGCGGTCGAGGACGCCCTGGTCCCGCTGCTACCGGTCGACGAGGAGGGGCTGCTCGTGAACGCGGTCGTGGAGTACGTCGAGGGCGACTCGGGCGTGCAGCGGGTGAGCCAGGTCTGCGAGAAGTTCGCGATCAGCGAGCGCACCCTGCAGCGGATGACCCAGCGGCGGATCGGGCTGTCGCCCAAGTGGCTGGTCCAGCGCCGCCGCCTGCACGAGGCCGCCGAGCGGCTCGCCGGCGAGGCACGCCCCGACCTGGCCCGCGTCGCCGCCGAGCTCGGGTACGCCGACCAGTCCCACTTCGGTCGCGACTTCCGGACCGTCACCGGGCTGACACCGGGGGAGTTCGCGGCCGAGCCGCGGAGGTGATCACCCGCCAGCGGTCCCGGCCGGCTCGGGACCGGTGCCGGGACCGCCCCCGGCGGGTGCCCCGGGGGAGCGGGTGAGTCGACGCAGGCGGCCAGGGGCAGCAGCACAGCCACCGTCGACAGGTCGACGGTGCGTCCCCGGCTGGTGTGCCGCGACGTGGTCGACGCCTGCGTCGGCGCGTTCACCCGCCCTCCCGGGCGGGTCGCCCGAGCGACGCCCCTCAGTGTGGCGGTGCGGGATGGGGGTACGCGTGCCCCAGATGGGTGAAATGTCCCGAGCCGCGCAGGCTGACCCGGGTCGTCACACCCGTCACACCGGTCAGGGTGAACTGGTACTTGTCAGGTGGTCTACCCCCTGACAAGAACCACTTTCACCGGTCAGCCGGGGAAAGTGCCGGCCCACCCCGCCAGCTCCAGCACCAGGTCCGCGCGGTGCCGGGCGGCGTCGATCAGGGCGGCGTTGGGTTCGTCGACCCGGTCCACCCAGGCCCGGGCGGCGGCGGGCGACTTGCCGAAGGCCTCGTGCCGCGCCACCAGCCTCGGGACCCGCACGGACGCCGGGGTCTCGACGTGCCAGACCGCGTCGAGGCAGGCGCGCACCGCCCGCCACTCCGGGGTGTCGAGCAGCAGGTAGTTGCCCTCGGTCACCACCAGCCCCGCCGTCGGCGGCACCGGGATCGCGCCGGCCAGCGGCTGCTCGAGGTCGCGCTCGAACGCCGGCGCCATCACCACGTGGTCCGGGCGCGAGCGCAGCCGGGCCAGCAGCGCGGCGTACCCCCAGCCGTCGAAGGTCTCCGGCGCGCCCTTGCGGTCCAGCAGCCCGCGCCGGACCAGCTCGACGTCGGCGAGGTGGAAGCCGTCCATCGGCACCACGACCCCGCCGTACGCCGCGGCGAGGTGCGCGGCCAGCGTGGACTTGCCCGCCCCGGGTGCCCCGGTGACGCCGAGCAGCACCCGGCCGTCGGAGGCACGCGGCACCAGCGCCGCGAGCTCGGCGCCCGGAGGCCGAGAGGCGCACGACGCGCACGTCAGACGCGGATCCGCGCGGACGTCGGGTCGTACATCGGCCGCAGCGACACCTCGATCGGGTGCCGCACCCCGGCCACGTCGACCTCCCACGACCCCGACGAAAGCCAGTCCGCGGTCACCGGCGAGCCGCCGCCGGACACGAACGCCAGGCCCACCGCCGAGCCCAGGGTCCAGCCGTACGACGCCGCCCGCACGTAGCCGACCGGCACCCCGTCGCGGTGCACGACCTCGGCGTGGAAGAGCAACGGCGACGGGTCGAGCACCCGGACCTGCACCAGCCGCTGCCGCATCCCGCCGAACGACGCGTTGGCGGCCTTGCGTTCCAGCACCGCCTCGCGGCCGACGAACCCGCCCGGCTTGTCCAGCGCCAGCGCGAAGCCCAGCCCCACCTCGAGCGGGCAGTCGGTGTTGTCGATGTCGTGGCCGAAGTCGCGGTAGCCCTTCTCCATCCGCAGCGACGCCAGCGCCTTGAGCCCCACCGGCCTCAGGTCGTACGCCGTGCCGGCGCCCTGCAGCGCGTCGTACACCTTGAGCCCGGACTCGGCCGGCACGTAGAGCTCGTAGCCCAGCTCGCCGAGGTAGGTGATCCGGGCGCACAGCACCTCCACCCCCGCGACGTCGATCCAGCGGGCGGTGCGGAAGCCGAAGGCCTCGGTGGACAGGTCGGCCGAGGTGAGCGAGGCGAGCAGCTCCCGCGACCGCGGGCCCTGCACGTTGAGCTGGGCGTAGTCCGCGGTGACGTCCTCGACCCGGACGTCGGAGGAGCCGACGGCCCGGCCCAGCCAGGCGAGCGCGTGCCCGTGCGCGGTGTCGGAGGCGACCACCCAGAAGTCGTCGTCGGCCAGCTTGGTGACCGTCAGGTCGGCCTCGATCCGGCCGCCCTCGTCGAGCCACTGGGTGTAGGTGATCGTCTCCACCGACGCGTTCACCGGCCCGGCCGAGACCCGGTCGAGCACGGCACCGGCGTCGGCCCCGGAGACCCGGAACTTCGCCATGAAGCTCATGTCCATCAGCCCGACGCCCTCGCGGACGGCCCGGTGCTCGGCCTCCCACTGCGCGAACCACGGGGCCCGGCCCCAGGTCGGCTCCGCGCGAGGGGTGACCCCGGCGCCGGCGAACCAGTCCGCGCCCTCCCAGCCCGACACCTCGCGCAGGTGGCCGCCCTGGTCGACGAGCCGCTCGTGCACCGGGGAGAGCAGCATCTCCCGGGCCGAGTGCAGCTGCTTGCCCGGCGTGTGCGCGGCGTACACGGTGCCGAGGATCTCGGTCGTCCGGGCCGCGCGGTAGCCGTCGTCGGCCTGGTACGGGCGGAACCGGTCCACGTTGAACCCGGTCACGTCCACGTCGGGCCGGCCGGTGGTGATCCAGTGCGCCATCACCCGGCCGAGGCCGCCGGCGGAGAGGACCCCGACCGAGTTCATGCCCGCGGCGACGAAGTAGTTGCGGATGCCCGGCGCCTCACCCACCGCCGGGGCCAGGTCGGGCGTGAACGACTCCGGGCCGCAGAAGAAGGTGCGCACCCCGACGTCCAGGGTGACCGGGACCCGCGCCATCGCCTTCTCCAGGAACGGGCCCATCCGGTCCCAGTCCGGCGGGATCTTGCCGAAGGAGAAGTCCGCCGGGATGCCGTCGACCCGCCACGGAGCCGCCTGCGGCTCGAAGAGGCCGACCATCATCCCGCCGCCCTCCTCGCGGTAGTAGCCGTACGACGCGGGGTCCTCGAAGACGGGCGCGTCCGGGTCCAGCCCCTCGATGGTGTCGGTGATCAGGTAGTAGTGCTCGGCCGCCTGGTTCGGGATCACCAGCCCGTTCTTGGCGCCCAGCTCGCGGGCCCACATGCCGGCGCAGTTGACGACGTACTCGCACTCGATGTCGCCCGCGGTGGTCGCGACGGAGCTGACCGCGCCCCGGGCGGTGCGGACCTCGGTGACCGAGACCCCCTCGACGAGGCGTACGCCGAGCTGCCGGGCGCCCTTGGCGAGCGCGGTGGTGAGGTCGACCGGGTTCACCCGGCCGTCGCCGGGGACGTGGAAGCCGGCCAGCAGGTCGTCGGTCCGCGCCCACGGGAACAGCTCGGCCATCTCCTTCGGGGAGATCTCGTTCACCTCGAGCCCGAGGTGCCGCTGGAAGGTGGCGACCCGGCGGTACTCCTCGAGCCGGTCCTCGTCGGCCGCCGCCTCGATCAGGCCGACCGGCTTGAAGCCGGTCGCCTGCCCGGTCTCGGCCTCCAGCCGCGCGTAGAGCTCGCGGGAGTAGAGCCGGATCGCGGTCGAGGTCTCCGAGGTGGACCCGAAGCAGGTCATCAGGCCGGCCGCGTGCCAGGTGGTGCCGGAGGTGAGCCGGTCGCGCTCGACCAGCACCACGTCGGTCCAGCCCTCGTGGGCGAGGTGGTAGGCGATCGAGCAGCCGATGACGCCGCCGCCGATGATGACGACGCGGGCCCGGTCCGGAAGTGCGGGGGTGTTCACCGGCTCAACCTACTGCCGGAGGCGTGCGTGAGCTTGTAGTGGAGCCGGACCACGGTGGCCGACCACAGCCGCAGCACGTGGTCGGTGCGGAGCACCCCGTCGGCGTCGACGTAGACGCGGAACTCCTCGTGGATCGGGGCCCGCGCGGCGTGGTGCCGGCCCCGGTCCGCGACCAGGACGTAGGCGCCGTCCTCGCCGAAGTCACCCGGCGGGGAGCTCAGCACCAGCGACCCGTCCGGCAGGGCCCGGGGGCGCAGCAGGACCTGCACGTTGCCCGCCTCGAGCGGGAACGCCACGTGGACGCTCGGCTGGCCGGACCCCGGGAGGGTCCGGCTGGAGTAGCAGCCGCTGTAGACGTACTCACCGGTCGACCGCAGCGTGCGGATCCACCCGGCGGCCCGCTGCCGGCCGTCGGCGTCGAGGATGGTCACGACCCGGCTGTCCATGCCGAGAGCGACGTCGAGCGGCCGGGTCGGCAGCGCCAGCTGCTGGACGCGGCGACCGAAGAGCCGCGAGATGAGCTCACCGCCGGGCGCGAAGAGCGGGTTCCACTGGGTCCAGACCTCCATCCGCCACTCGGAGGTGTGCTCGTAGAAGTGCCGGACCTCCGGCCTCAGGTCCGCCGCGCGGAAGGCGGACCCGTCCAGCTCGGCCATGTCGGGGACCAGCCCGGCGCCGTCGTCGTGCTCGCGCACGCTGCCGCCGAGCGCGGTGGCCGCCGCGCCGAGCCACCCGTCCCCGATCGTCTGGCCGTCGTGCATCGGCGCCGCCAGCCACGCCTCGCCACCGGCGAGGTCGACCGGGCGGCCCGTCGTACGCCAGAACGTCCGGGTGACCCGGTCCAGCCGGGGCATCAGCGAGCTCATGGGGAGCAGCGTGCCCGAGGTGCCCGGGCGGCGCGGGGGAAACCGCGAACAGTCGCGGAACCAGGGAGGAGAGGGAATCGCGACGGCGTCCGCGGCGTTGACCCCTCACAGGAGTCAGCCCGGGTGATATCGGCTCGCGCTCCCCGACTCCCGGACCTACCCTGAGAGGCATATGACGAACGCACACGACTTCACCCTCGACGCCGAGCTGGACGCGACGGAGAGCTGGGACGCCGAGGACCTCGGGACCGACGAGGCAGATGACTGGCAGTCGGGCTACGCCGACGAGCCCGACCCCGAGGACGTCGACCAGACCGTCGGCGAGATGGACCTCGCCGAGCGGCACGCGCTGCGACGCGTCGCGACCCTGCGCACCGACCTCGAGGACATCACCGAGGTCGAGTACCGCCAGCTCCGCCTCGAGCGGGTCGTCCTGGTGGGCGTGTGGACCGACGGCAGCGTCGAGGACGCCGAGAACTCCATGGCCGAGCTCGCGCTGCTCGCCGAGACCGCCGGCTCGGAGGTGCTCGACGCGATCTACCAGCGCCGGCAGAAGCCCGACCCGGCGACGTACGTCGGCCGCGGCAAGGTGGACGGGCTGCGCGAGATCGTGCAGGCCAGCGGCGCCGACACCGTGATCTGCGACGGCGAGCTCGCGCCCAGCCAGCTGCGCAACCTCGAGGACCGGCTCAAGATCAAGGTCGTCGACCGGACCGCGCTGATCCTCGACATCTTCGCCCAGCACGCGAAGTCCAAGGAGGGTCAGGCGCAGGTCGAGCTGGCCCAGCTCAGCTACATGAAGCAGCGCCTGCGCGGCTGGGGTGGCAACCTCTCCCGCCAGGCCGGTGGCCGGGTGGCCGCGGGTGCCGGTATCGGTGGTCGTGGTCCCGGTGAGACCAAGATCGAGACCGACCGCCGCCGGATCAACACCAAGATCGCCAAGCTCAACCGCGAGCTGCGCGAGATGAAGGGGACCCGCGACACCAAGCGCCAGGAGCGCCGTCGCCACCAGATCCCCAGCGTCTCCATCGCCGGCTACACCAACGCCGGCAAGTCCTCGCTGCTGAACCGGCTCACCGACGCCGGCGTGCTGGTCGAGAACGCGCTCTTCGCGACCCTGGACCCGACCACCCGGCGGACCACCACCGCCGACGGTCGCGTCTACACGATGAGCGACACGGTCGGCTTCGTGCGGCACCTGCCGCACCAGCTGGTCGAGGCGTTCCGGTCCACGCTGGAGGAGGTCGCCGACTCCGACCTGATCCTGCACGTCGTCGACGGCTCCCACCCCGACCCCGAGGGCCAGCTGGCCGCGGTGCGCGAGGTGTTCGCGGAGATCAAGGCCGACCAGGTGCCCGAGCTGGTGATCATCAACAAGGCCGACGCCGCGGACCCGATGGTGCTGGCGCGGCTGCGCCAGCGCGAGCCGCACTCGGTGGTCGTCTCGGCGAAGACCGGCGAGGGCATGGCCGAGGCGCTGGCCGTGATCGAGGGCGAGCTGCCGCGGCCCGACGTGGAGTTCAAGGCGCTGCTGCCCTACGAGCGTGGCGACCTGATCAACCGGCTGCACCAGCACGGCGAGATCGCCTCGCTGGAGCACACCGCCGACGGCACGATCGTGCACGGCCGCGCCAACGAGGACCTCGCGGGCGAGCTGGCGGCGTACGCCCTCTGACGACGCCGGGACGTCATACGCTCCGGCTGTCGGAGCAACCAGGACGTATGACGTCCCGGCGGGTCAGCGCTGGACCAGCCGGATCGCCAGCCGCGGACACGCGCGTACGGCGGCCCGGGCGTCGGCGACGAGCTCGTCGGTGACCTCGCCCCGGACGATCGGGTAGCCCCACTCGTCGAGGTCGACGACCTCCGGCAGCAGCTCGTGGCACAGCCCGCGGGCCTCGCAGCTCGGCCAGTCGACCCGGAGCCGGTGGCTCATGACGCCACCGCCCGGTGGTCGCCGGCGCAGCCGCCGGAGGCGTGCGCCGCGACCTCCTGCGGCAGCACGGCCAGCAGCGAGCGCACCAGCCGCGACGTCCCGTCCGGGTGGGCGCAGGCCCCGCGGCCGCGCACCAGGCCGGCCAGCTCGGCGACCCGGTCGGTGCTGCCGGCCCCGTCGACCACGGCGCGCAGCGCCAGCGGCCAGCGCCGGCAGCCCGTTGCGGCAGGGACCGCAGCGGCCGGCGCTCTGCCCGGCCAGGAAGTCGACGATCCGGCTGGTCAGCCCGACCGGGCAGGTGCCCGCCCCGGGGGTGAGCACCACCCCGGCGCCCAGCGGGGTGCCGATCGCGGCCAGGCCCGCCACCGACAGCCGGGCGCTGGCGACCGTGGGCCAGGTCGCCCACGACCCGTGGAACCCGCCGATGAGCGCGGGCAGTCCCCACGCGGTGTCGGGCAGCACGTCGCGGAGCCGGGTGCCGTAGGGCACCTCGTGCACGCTCGGCACCTCGCCCGGCCGGGTCAGCGTGAGCAGCGCGGTGCCGGGCTCCCGGCGGGTGCCGTGGCGGCGGTAGGCGACCTCGCCGCGGAGCGCGAGCAGGCCCACGTGCGCCCAGGTCTCGGCGTTCGACAGCAGCGTCGGGCGTCCGCGGAGCCCCTCGACCGCCTCGGGCTGCCAGGCGGTGACGGGCAGGTTCGGCCGCCCCGACAGCAGCTCGATGACCGCCCGGGCCTGCCCGGCCACGAACCGCGGGGCCGCGTCGTGGTCGTGCACGTCGAGACCGTCGCGCCGCTCGCCCAGGGCCTGCATGATGCTGCGCCGGACCAGCGGCCGCTCACCGGGGAGCACCAGGTGCAGCTCGCGGGCGCGCAGCGCCCGGGCGGTGGCGACCGCGCCGTCGAGGACCAGGTGCGGCCGGGCGAGCGCGAGCGCGCTGTCCTTGGCGCTGGCCGGCTCGCCCTCGCTGAGGTTGACCACGACCACCGGACGACGCCGCCGCGCGGCCGCCTCGAGCTTGGTCCCGAACGGGAACGCCGCCCCGCCCCGGCCCCGCAGGCCGACCCGGCCGACCAGGTGCTGGAGCTCGGGGAGCCCGAGGTCGGGGAGCGCGCCGTACCGCTCCCGGTGCGCGGCGAGCGACGGGCCGTCGTCGACGCCCTCGAGCAGGGCGGGACCGTCGTGGATCCACACCTCGTGCGGGACGGGGACGGGGGAGGCGGGACCGGTCACGGCAGGCTCCTCTCGGCGAGGGGTTCGGAGGCGGGTGCGGGTCGGCGGGTGCGGCCCAGCCGGACCAGCCCGGCCACCAGGACGGCACCGACGCAGGCCAGGGTCGGCAGGGCGGCCCAGCGGTGGTCGGGCGCGAGCAGCGTGGCGGGGTCGGTCCCGAGGTCGGTGCCGATGCCCAGGCCGTGCACCACCGCGACGCCCCAGGCCAGCCAGGACAGCAGGTGCACCGCGTGCCAGGCCCGGAGGCTGAGGTGGGAGCGGAGCAGGCTGGTCAGCACCACGACCGCCATCAGGTCCAGCGACAGGGTGCCGAGCCCGAGCCACAGCGGCATGTAGGTCGCGCCGACGGGGACCACGGCCTGCCACCACCGGATGTCGACGAAGGTGTCGGCGACGGCCGAGGCGACGTGGACGACCAGCAGCACCACCGAGAGCAGCGCGAGGTTGCGGTGCAGGGACTGGGTGACGAAGCGGGGTACGCCGCGCCCGGCCCGGCCGTTCATCGCGAGCACGCCGAGCACGGTGCTGATCGTCAGCAGGACCAGCAGCACGAGGCCGGTGCTGCGGTTGAGGTACCAGAGGAACGGTCCGTCGGTCATGCGGCTCCTCCTTCGAGAGGAAGGTCGTCGGAGGGCCAGGCCCCCACGGTGTGGACGCTGCCGTCGCGGGCCACGAGACGTGCGGTGACGCCGTGGCCGGCCAGCCAGCCCGGGGCCTCCGCGCCCAGCACGACGGCCGCGGTCGAGGCGGTGTTGGCGGCGACGCAGGTGGCCCCGGTCGTCGTGACGGTGCGCCAGACCTCGGCCGCGGGCAGGCCGGTGCGCGGGTCCAGCAGGTGGTGCCGGCGTACGCCGTGCCGGGTCCAGCGGCGGACCCGGGTGCTGGAGGTGGCGAGCCCGCCCCGGTCCAGCGTGACCAGTGCCTCGGGCGGGTCACCGGGGCGCTCGGCGACCGCGACCGGCCAGGGACGACCGTCGGGCGCGGCGATGCGGAGGTCGCCGCCGACACTCACCAGGGCGGCGGCGTCCAGCTGCTCGGCGTACGCCGCGGCCACCAGGTCGGCGGCCCAGGCCTTGCCGGTCGCCCCGAGGTCGAGGGCGGTGCCCACCGGGATCCGCAGCGCGCCGGCCGGGTCCAGCTCGATCTCCCGCCAGGCGTCGGGGTCCGGCGCCGGGCCCATGGTCGGGAGGGCGCCGTCCTCCTCGCGCTCCACCAGCTGCGCGAAGTCCCGGTCGTAGCCGAGGTGCACCAGCGGGCGGCCCAGCAGCGGGTTGACCAGCCCCTCGGTCGCGCGGGCCGCCCCGAGCGCCGCGTCGACCGCCGCGACCAGCAGCGGGTCGACCGCGACCCAGTGCCCCGGGTGCGCGTTGGCCAGGCACAGGTCGGAGTCGGGCCGGAACCTGCTGCACACCTCGTCGACGTCGCGCAGCACCTCCGCGGCCAGCCGCCGGGCCGTGGTGAGGTCGTCGGGGCTCCGCACGGCCACGAACACGGTCGTGCCGAGCGCCTCGAAGGTGGTCGCGGACGGGACCACGGTCACGACCCGGTGGACGGCGCCGGCGGGGGCGGCGGCGGAGGAGGCGGCGGTGGCGGGGCCGCAGGTACCGGAGCCGCGGGGGCGGCGGGGGATGCCGGGGCCGGCGTCGTCGAGCTGGGGGCGCTCACGCTGCCCCCGCCACCGACGGAGGAGGACGAGCTGCCGGCGGCAGGCACGTAGCGGGTGGTGACCCGGGTCCGGGTCGGCCGCGGGTGCAGCGCCACCGAGGCCCGCAGCGCCCGGGAGGTACGCCGGGCCACGAGCGCGTCGTACCTCGCCCGGGCCTTCTCCGCGCGGGCTGCCGCGACGCGGCCCTGCTCCTGCTGGTCGGCCCGTTGCCGGGCCAGGTCGGCGGCGTGCGCCTGGGCGGCCAGCCCGGCGAGCCAGCCGGTCGAGGTGAGCGCACCGACCAGGGTCACGCCGGTGACGGCGCTGACCGCGAGCCGGTAGCGCTCCCGGGTGCGGGGGGAGTAGGTCATGGCCAGCACCCTCCGGGTCGGCGGTGCAAGCGGGCCTCATGGCGTCGTCAAGTCCTCGTCAAGAGGGGTCTTGACCCGGATTTGAGGTTCTCGCGACGCGCCCCTAGGGCGGCCGCTCCCACGATGGCCCCATGAAACGCCTCTCCGTCGGAATCCTGTCCGCCGCCGCGCTGGCCGGCCTGGCCGGCTCGACCGTCGCCTACGGCTGGGCCAGTGC
>CAWDVM010000029.1:0-94231 GCA_963805685.1 uncultured Actinomycetota bacterium | reverse complement strand
CGGCAAGATGCGCCGGATCGTGGACGAGCGCCCGAAGCGGTAGCCGGCTGATCGGCGCCGGGCCCCCGTCATACGAACTGGCTGCTCCGACGACCGCAACGCATGACACCCCGATGTCGGCGGGCGGTCGTAACGTCGGGCCAGGACCAACCACACCCAGGAGGCGACATGACCACGCTGGACAACCGTCCGAGCACCGCCCTCCTCGTCATCGACGTCCAGAACGGCGTCGTCGGCGGGGCCCACGACCGGGACCGGGTCGTCACCAACGTGGCGACCCTGGTCGACAAGGCGCGCGCGGCGGGCGTCGGCGTCGTCTGGGTCGCGCACCACAGCGACGAGATGCCGCGCGACAGCGAGGGCTGGCAGTACGTCGCTCCGCTCACCCGCCGCGACGGCGAGCCACTGGTGCACAAGCAGTACGCCGACTCCTTCGAGGAGACCGACCTCGAGTCCGTCCTCGCCGAGCGGGGGATCGGGCGGCTGGTGGTGGCCGGCGCCCAGACCGACGAGTGCATCCGGTCCACGCTGCACGGCGCGATCGTGCGGGGGTACGACGCCACGCTGGTCGGCGACGCCCACACCACCGAGGACCTCACCGCCTACGGCGCCCCGCCGCCGGAACAGGTCATCGCGCACACCAACCTCTACTGGCGCCACCACTCCGCGCCGGGGCGGACCGCCGGGACGGTCGACACCGCCGACGTCGACTTCGCCTGAGCATCCGCCGGGTCGTGGTTGATCCGCCGCGCCAGGTGACTCGTTGCGAAACGTCGGTGGCCACTCGTGCTCGCCGCGCACCGGTGGTCGACCATCCGCGACTCAGCGCGACGCCGACGCGGTCGCCGGGTCACCCCAGGTGTGGGCAGCCGTAGTCGCGGTGGTGGCCGACGGGGATGGCCAGCGAGAAGAGCTCGGCGCAGGTGCGGTGCTCCGTGGGCCGGCCGGCGCACTGGGCGGCCGAGCCGTAGCAGTGCTCGAGAGGCACGTCCGCCTGCCGAACCAGAAGCAGCGCGTGGGACGAGGTCTCGCAGACCAGGGCGTCGGCCGGGCCGCGCCGGCGCCGTCACTGCCGCTGGAGTGCGTGCCGGGCGTCGTCCACCGACGTCGGCCGGCCGGCAGGTCCAGGGCGTCGACGTCGACGTCGAACACCGGGTCGTCGGAGGTCGGACACCACCGTGGCCGGCAGGGACTCGACGTCGGACGACGTCCAGCAGGTGCGGCAGGTCACGGTCGCCAGCGCGTCCTGGTGCCGGACGACGGCGTACGCACCCGTGCCCGCGACGACGACGATCGCCACGAGCAGGACCAGGAACAGGCGGGTCTTGCGCACGTCGCGAGTATCCGCCGCGCGCGCGGGACGTCAGACGAATCGTGGCCAGAGGCCCGGGTCGTCATGACGCTCCCCGGCGCCGGCCTCAGCCAGGACGTCGGTGACCAGCCCGGTGAACATCGTCATCCCGGCGACCTCGAACTTCTCCACCATCTCCTGGGCGTCGGCGGCGGTCTCGGCCATCTCCGGCGACTTCAGGGCCGCCTTCATCGCGTCGGCGTCGTCGAACCACAGCTCGGCCACGAGGTACGGCGCGTCGCCGGGGCCGAGGGCCCGCGGGTGGCTGACCGTGAACCGGCGCAGCCCGGGGAGCTTCGAGGCCAGCGGCACGTGCACGTCGCGGTAGTGCGCGTCGAAGCCCGGGGCGTCGGCCGGGACGGCGTACTGGATCGTGATCCGGTGCACCGCGCTCAGTCCTGCGGCCAGGTCTTGGCGACCAGCGTCAGCACGTCGTACGTCGCGACCGGCTCGCCGGCCTCGTTGGCGACGACGGCGTCCCAGCGGACCTCGCCGTACTCCGCGTTGGTGCGGGGCGTGATCTGCTTGACGGTCAGCGTCACCGCGATCGTGTCGTCGGCCTTGACCGGGGTCAGGAAGCGCAGGTTGTCGACGCCGAAGTTCGCCAGCACCGGGCCCGGGTCGGGGTCCACGAACAGGCCGGCGGCCAGCGACACCACGAGGTAGCCGTGCGCGACGATGCCGCCGAAGAGCGGGTTCTTCGCGGCCGCCTCCTCGTCGGTGTGCGCGTAGAAGGTGTCGCCGGTGAACTCCGCGAAGTGCTCGATGTCGGCGAGGGTCACGGTGCGCGGCGCGGAGGCGATGGTGTCGCCGATCGCCAGCTCGGCCAGGCTCTTGCGGAACGGGTGCACGTCGCCGACGGTGCGCTCCGAGCCGGTGGTCCAGCGGCCGGTGACCGCGGTGAGCATGTCGGGCGAGCCCTGGATCGCGGTGCGCTGCATGTGGTGGAGCACGCCGCGGATGCCGCCGAGCTCCTCGCCGCCGCCGGCCCGGCCGGGGCCGCCGTGCACGAGCACGGGCAGCGGGGAGCCGTGCCCGGTGGACTCGCCGGCGTCGTCGCGGTCGAGGACCAGGATCCGGCCGTGCCACGGCGCGAGACCGAGTACGACGGAGCGCGCGACCTCGCGGTCGTGGGTGACGACCGACCCGACCAGGCTGCCCTTGCCGCGGGCGGCGAGCTCGATCGCCTCGTCGACCGAGCCGTAGGTCATCACGGTGCTGACCGGTCCGAACGGCTCGACGTCGTGCGGCTCGACCGCACCCTTCTGCGCGCGCAGCAGCACGGGGGAGAGGAAGGCCCCGCGCTCGGCGTCGGCGTCGATGACGTCCACGTGCTCGGGGTCGCCGTACACGATCTCGGCGGAGCTGCGCAGCGACTGGATCGCCTTGCGCACCTCCTCGCGCTGCTCGAGGCTCGCCAGCGCACCCATCCGGACGCTCTCGTCGGCGGGGTTGCCCACGGTGGTCTTCGCGAGCCGGGCCGAGATCGCCTCGACCACGGCGTCGGCGATCGCGTCGGGCACGATCACGCGGCGGATCGCGGTGCACTTCTGGCCGGCCTTGACGGTCATCTCGGTGACGACGCCCTTGACGAACAGGTCGAACTCCGGGTCGTCGGTGCTCACGTCCGGACCGAGGATCGAGAGGTTGAGCGAGTCGGCCTCGACGCCGAGCTGGACGCCGCCGTGCAGCACGTTGGTGTGGGTGCGCAGCATCCCGGCGGTGTGCGCCGAGCCGGTGAACGCGACCGAGTCCTGCACGGTCAGCTCGTCGAGCAGGGTGCCGGCGCTGCCGGCGAGCAGCTGCAGCGAGCCCTCGGGCAGGATGCCGGACTCGATGATGCGGCGTACGACGAGCTCGGTGAGGTAGGCGGTCTGGCTGGCCGGCTTCACGATGCTCGGCAGCCCGGCCAGGAACGCCGGCGCGAGCTTCTCGAGCATCCCCCAGACCGGGAAGTTGAACGCGTTGATCTGCACCGCGACGCCGGGCCGCGAGGTGTAGAGGTGCTGGCCGACGAAGGTGCCGCCGCGGCCGAGCCGCTCGAGGTCGCCGTCGAGGACCACCGTGTCGTTGGGCAGCTCGCGACGGCCCTTGCTGGCGTAGGACAGCATCGTCCCGATGCCGCCGTCGATGTCGACCATCGAGTCCCGCTTCGTGGCGCCGGTCCGGTAGGAGAGCGCGTAGAGCTCGTCCTTGTCCTCCATCAGGTGCAGCCCGAGCTCCTTGAGCAGCGCGGCGCGCTGGTGGAAGCTCAGCTCGCGGACCGCGGGACCGCCGACGCGACGGGCGTACGACGTCATCTCGCCCAGGTCGAGCCCCTTGCTGGAGATCCGGGCCACCTCCTCGCCGGTGCTCGCGTCGAGCAGCGGCGTGCCCTCGTCGCCCGCCCGGAACCACCGTCCGGCGGCGTAGCTCTCCAGCAGAGGACTTTTCTGGTGGGCACTCATGCGGCGTTCCTCTCGTCGTCCGGGCGTGGCCCGGTCGTCCCTTGCGCAGGGGTGGTCAGGCGTGCCACAGTATTACAGACCGTTCGGTCAGTAAATGCCTCCGCGAGGCGAAGTCCGCAACCATCCTGGAGGGGCCCATGACGGCGTCCACCACGCTCGAGGGCGACGGGTCCGAGGCCGCGCTGCTCGAGGGCTTCGAGTCGACCATCGCCCACAACGACCGCATCGAGCCCCGCGACTGGATGCCCGAGGGCTACCGGAAGACGCTGGTGCGCCAGATCGCGCAGCACGCCCACTCCGAGATCATCGGCATGCAGCCCGAGGGCAACTGGATCACCCGCGCGCCGTCGCTGCGCCGCAAGGCGATCCTGCTCGCGAAGGTCCAGGACGAGGCCGGCCACGGGCTCTACCTCTACTCCGCCTGCGAGACCCTCGGCACCTCCCGCGGCGAGCTGACCGAGAAGCTGATCAGCGGCGCCCAGAAGTACTCCTCGATCTTCAACTACCCGACGCTGTCGTACGCCGACGTCGGCACCATCGGCTGGCTCGTCGACGGTGCCGCGATCTGCAACCAGGTGCCGCTGTGCCGTACGTCGTTCGGTCCCTACGGGCGGGCGATGATCCGGATCTGCAAGGAGGAGTCCTTCCACCAGCGGCAGGGCTACGAGCTGCTGATGACGATGATGCGCGGCACCGACGAGCAGCGCGCGATGGTCCAGGAGTCGGTGAACCGCTTCTGGTGGCCGGCGCTGATGATGTTCGGCCCGCCCGACGCCGACTCGCCGAACACCGCCCAGTCGATGGCGTGGGGCATCAAGCGGAACACCAACGACGACCTGCGCCAGCGGTTCGTCGACATGTCCGTGCCGCAGGCCGAGGCCCTCGGCGTGACGCTGCCCGACCCCGACCTGGTGTGGAACGAGGAGCGGCAGGCGCACGACTTCGGCCAGCCCGACTGGGACGAGTTCATGGCGGTGGTCAAGGGCAACGGCCCCTGCAACACGCAGCGGATCGCCCACCGCCGGGCGGCCCACGAGGACGGCGCCTGGGTGCGCGAGGCCGCCATGGCCTTCGCCGCCCGCAGCCACGAGACGACCACGCAGGAGGCCCCCCGATGACCGACTCCACCAGCGCCGAGTGGCCCCTCTACGAGGTCTTCGTGCGCGGCAAGCGCGGCCTCAACCACGTCCACGTCGGCTCGCTGCACGCCGCCGACGACGACATGGCGGTCCGGCACGCCCGCGACGTCTACACCCGGCGCAACGAGGGCGTGAGCATCTGGGTGGTCCGCTCCGACGCGATCACCGCCTCGAGCCCGGACGAGAAGGACCCGATGTTCGCGCCCAGCGGCGACAAGGTCTACCGGCACCCGACGTTCTACTCGATCCCCGACAACGTCCCCCACATGTGAGTCTCGACAGGCTCGACCACCAAGGACCGCGATGACTGACGCCACCGATCCCGCGCACGCGCCCTCGCACCCCGCGCCGGACCCGAACGACGCGCACGGCAGCATCTTCGACGGGCTGCTGGGCACCGACTCCTCCCAGTGGGCCTTCGGCACCGACTTCGAGGACCCGCTGGCGGGCGTGGACACCACCATCCCGGAGGGTGTCGACCCCGGCGACCTCGCGACGTACTGCCTGATGCTGGCCGACGACGCGCTGATCGCCTCGCACCGGCTCTCGGAGTGGTGCAGCCGCGCCCCGGACCTCGAGGAGGACATCGCGCTGGCCAACGTCGCGCTCGACCTGCTCGGCCAGGCCCGGCTGCTCCTGGCGCGGGCGGCGGCGGCCGACCCGGCCGTCGTACCGGCGCTGCCGGACGGTTCGCCGGTGCCGCCGGAGGACGCGCTGGCGTTCTTCCGCGAGGCGGGCGAGCTCCGCAACGTCCGGCTGACCGAGGTGGCCAACGGCGACTTCGCGCACACGATCGCCCGGCTGCTCGTGCTGTCCTGCGCCCGGCTGGCCGTCCTCCAGCGGCTCACGACGAGTCGCGACACGGTGCTGGCCGCGGTCGCGGCGAAGGGCGTCAAGGAGCTGGCCTACCACCGCGACTACGCCGGCCGCTGGTTCCTGACCCTGGCCCGGGGCACCGACGAGTCGCGGCGCCGGCTGGTCGAGGCGCTCGACGCGCTGTGGCCGCTGTACGCCGAGCTGTTCGCCACCCACCCGGTCGAGCGGTCCGTGGCCGAGGCGGGCGTGGGGGTCGACCCGGCCGCCGTGGCCGCCGAGGTCGACGTGGTCCTCGAGCAGGTCTTCGCGATGAGCGGGGTCGAGCGTCCCGGCCGCGCGCCGCTGGCCGGCGTGCAGGGCCGGACCGGCCGCGACGGGCTGCACACCGAGGCGCTGAGCCGGCTGCTGGCCGAGATGCAGGTGGTCGCCCGGGCGCACCCGATGGGCCGGTGGTGACCGTGGAGACGCTGCTGGACCGGCAGGCGCTGCGCGAGCGTGCGTACGCCGTGGCGCGCGGCGTCACCGACCCCGAGATGCCGATGCTGACCCTGGAGGACCTCGGTGTCCTGCGGGGCGTGGACGTCGCCGGTGAGGGCGAGGTCATCGTCGCGATCACCCCGACGTACTCCGGCTGCCCGGCGATGGCCACCATGCGCGACGACCTCGTGCACCGGCTCACCGACGCCGGCTTCCACGACGTCCGGGTCAAGGTCGAGCTCTCGCCCGCGTGGTCCAGCGACTGGATCACCGAGCGCGGCCGCCGCGCCCTGGCCGAGGCCGGGCTCTCCGCCCCGGGCCCGGCGCCCCGCCACGACGGCCCGATCGCGCTCGACCTGCTGCCCACCCGCCGCGCGGTCGGCTGCCCGCGCTGCGGCTCCGCCGCCGTCGAGCTGACCTCGGAGTTCGGCGCGACGGCGTGCAAGGCGCTCTACCGCTGCACCGACTGCCTCGAGCCCTTCGAGCACGTGAAGGAAATCTGATGACCGCCACTGCCCAGCGCGTGAGCAGCCGGACGGCGCCCGTGTTCCACACCCTGACCGTGGCCGCGGTCGAGCGGCTCACCGACGACGCCGTCGCGGTGACCTTCGACGTGCCCGAGGAGCTCGCCGGGGCCTTCGCGTTCGAGGCCGGCCAGTCGCTGACCCTGCGCCGCACCATCGACGGCCAGGAGCACCGGCGCTCCTACTCCATCTGCGCGCCGGCCGGTGCGCGGCCGCGGATCGGCGTACGCGAGATCCCCGACGGCCTGTTCTCGGCCTGGCTGGTCCACGAGGTCACCCCCGGCACCGAGATCGAGGTGCAGACGCCGACCGGCAGCTTCCGCGCCGACCCGGCCGCCGGCGGCAAGCACCTGTGCATCGCGGCCGGCTCCGGCATCACCCCGATGCTCTCGATCGCGAGCACCGTGCTCGGCAACCCCGAGGCCGACGTGACGCTGCTCTACGGCAACCGCACCAGCGGCTCGGTGATGTTCGCCGAGGAGCTCGGCGACCTCAAGAACCGGTTCGGCCCGCGGTTCCAGGTCGTGCACGTGCTCTCCCGCGAGCCCCGCGACGTGGAGCTCTTCTCCGGGCGGCTCGACGCCGACCGGCTGCGCCGGCTGCTCGGCGCGCTGGTGCCGGTGGGCGCGATGGACCACGTCTGGCTGTGCGGCCCGTTCGCGATGATCAACGACGCCCGCGAGGTGGTCACCGAGCTGGGGGTGCCCGCCGAGCAGGTCCACTTCGAGCTCTTCTACGTCGACGAGCCGCCCCCGGAGCTGCACCGCGCGGGCCCGGTCGCCACCGGCGAGACCAGCGACGTGACCGTCGTGCTGGACGGGCTGTCCGCGACCGCGCCGATGTCGCGCGACCAGACGATCCTCGACGCCGCGCAGACCGCGCGGACCGACCTGCCCTTCGCCTGCAAGGGTGGCGTGTGCGGCACCTGCCGGGCGCTGGTGCGCGACGGCGAGGTCGACATGCGCCGCAACTACGCGCTGGAGAAGGCCGAGGTGGACGCCGGCTTCGTGCTGACCTGCCAGAGCTACCCGGTCAGCGACTGCGTGACCGTCGACTTCGACGCCTGACCCGCCACCGCCCGCCGTACGCCACTTCGAGGGAGACCCATGAGCCGAGCCGTCGTCGTCGAGGAGGCCGAGGACCGCGTGGTCCTGCGGCTGAACCGGCCCGAGGTCCGCAACGCCATCGACCAGCAGATGGTCGGCGAGCTGCACGAGGCCTGCGCCCTGCTGGAGGAGCGGCCCCGGGTGGCGCTGCTCCTCGGCGAGGGCGGCACGTTCGCGGCCGGCGCCGACATCGCGCAGCTGCGGGAACGCCGCCGCGAGGACGCCCTGCGCGGCATCAACTCCAGCATCTTCGACCGGATCCGGCGGCTGCCGATGCCGACCATCGGACTGCTCGACGGCTACGCCCTCGGCGGCGGCGCCGAGCTGGCGTACGCCTGCGACTTCCGGATCGGCACGCCCCGGACGAAGATCGGCAACCCCGAGCCGGGGCTGGGCATCCTCGCCGCCGCGGGCGCCTCCTGGCGGCTGGCCGAGCTGGTGGGGGAGCCGGTGGCCAAGGAGATCCTGCTCGCCGGCCGGATCCTCGATGCCGCCGAGGCCGCCGACGTGCGCCTGCTGACCGAGGTGGTCGAGCCCGAGGAGCTGCTCGCGGCCGGGCACCGGCTCGCCGACCGGATCGCCGCCCAGGCGCCGCTCGCGATCCGGCTCACCAAGGCGGTCTTCCACGCCCCGCGCGAGGCGCACCCGCTGCTGGACGACGTGGCGCAGGCGGTGCTCTTCGAGACCGAGGACAAGCAGCAGCGGATGACGGCGTTCCTGGAGCGCAAGAACAAGAAGGAGACGCGATGACCAGCCTGCCCGAGACCGTCGGCGTGTACGGCGGGGGCCGGATGGGGGCCGGGATCGCGCACGCGTTCCTGGTCGCCGGCGCGTCCGTGACCGTGGTCGAGAACGACGACGCGGCCGCCGACGCGGCCCGGGACCGGGTGACCACCAGCCTGCAGCGCGCCGAGGAGCGCGGGAAGCTCGGCGGGCCGCTGGCCGAGCACCTCGAGCGGCTCTTCGTGACCACCGCGGCCGCCGAGCTGGCCGGCGCCGGGCTGGTCGTCGAGGCGGTGCCGGAGGACCCGGCGCTCAAGGCGCGGGTGCTCGCCGCCGTGGCGTCGGCCGCCCCGGACGCCGTGCTCGCCACCAACACCAGCTCGCTCTCGATCGACGGGCTGGCGGCCGGCCTGGCCGCGCCCGAGCGGTTCGTCGGCCTGCACTTCTTCAACCCGGTGCCCGCGAGCGACCTGGTCGAGATCGTGGTCGGCACCAAGACCGACGCGGACCTGGTGACCCGGGCCCAGGGCTGGGTCGAGGCGCTGGGCAAGACCGCGGTCACGGTCACCGACTCGCCGGGGTTCGCCAGCAGCCGGCTCGGGGTCGCCATCGCGCTGGAGGCGATGCGGATGCTCGAGGAGGGCGTCGCGTCCGCCGCCGACATCGACACCGCGATGACGCTCGGCTACCGCCACCCGGTGGGGCCGCTGCGCACCACCGACCTGGTCGGGCTCGACGTACGCCTGGCGATCGCGGAGCACCTCGCCCGCGAGCTGGGCCCCCGCTTCGAGCCGCCGCAGCTGCTGCGTGACCTGGTCGCGGCGGGCAAGCTGGGCCGCAAGACCGGCGAGGGGTTCTACACGTGGTGACCGACGACGCCGACCCGGCCGCCCAGGGGCTGGCCGAGCAGCAGCTGGCCGAGCACAGCGCCAAGGTGATGTGGTCGAACGACGCCGCGTCCCGGGCGCTGGGCATGGAGCTGGTCTCGGTCGCGCCCGGCCGCGCGGTCGTGACCATGACCGTGCGTGCGGACATGGTCAACGGCTGGGACGTCTGCCACGGCGGCCTGATCGCGTCCCTGGCCGACAGCGCCTTCGCGGTCGCCTGCAACTCGCGCGGCCAGGTGACCGTCGCGTCCGGCTTCGACGTGACGTTCCTGGAGTCCGGCCGGCTGGGCGACGTGCTCGTCGCCACCGCCGAGGAGCGCGCCCTGCGCGGCCGCTCCGGCCTGTACGACGTGACCGTGCGCCGCCGCGACGACTCCGGCGAGACCGTCGTGGCCGAGTTCCGTGGCCGGAGCCGGTCGCTGGGCCGCCCGATCGAGGGCTGAGGGCCGGGCACTTTCCCCGGTCAGCCGGGGAAACAGGAACTTGTCAGGTGGACGTCCCCCTGACAAGTTCCACTTTCACCGGCCAGCCGGTGAAAGTGGACCCCACCTACTCCGCGTGCAGCCCGTCGAACGCGATCGTGGTGATGGCGTCGGAGACGGCCTGGGCGTCGACGGGGCCGCCGGGGCGGTACCACTCGACCAGCGAGTTGACCATGCCGAACAGCAGCCGGCTGACCAGGTCGGGGGCGACGTCGTCGCGCAGGGACCCCTCGGCGATGGCCGCCTGGACCAGCGCCGCCAGCCGGGCGTCGATCTCGCGACGGCGGCGGAGGGCGGCGAGCTCGACGTCGCTGTTGCCCCGCACCCGCAGCAGCAGGGTGACCGCCGGCTGGTGCGCGACCAGCACCTCGACGCTCTGCCGGAGCACCTGCCGCAGCCGCTCGTAGGCGCCCACCGAGTCGTTCTGCTCGGCGGCGGCGATGACCGCGGTCAGCCCGTCGAGGGCCTCGTCGAGCGCCTGCTCGAGAAGGTGGGACTTGCTGGGCACGTGGTGGTAGATCGCCGACTTGGTGAAGCCGAGCTCGCGGGCCAGGTCGCCCATGCTGGTGCCGTCGTACCCGCGCCGGTTGAAGAGCTCGATGGCACCTCGCAGGACGGTCTCCTGGTCGTGCCCGGGGCGGCCGCGGCGGGCTCCGCCCGTCTCGCTCGCCGGCTCGGTCATGCGGGAAGGATGCCACAGCCCGAGGAGGGCGAGGACCGGGTCAGGCAGTCGCGGCCAGGGGCAGCCGCACCTCGAACCGGGCGCCGCGCCCCGGTGCCGAGTCGAGCGCGATGCTGCCGCCGTGCCCGGCCACGACCGAGCGCACGATCGCCAGCCCGATCCCGGTGCCCGGGACCGCCTGCGACAGCGCGGCCGACGTACGGAAGAACCGGTCGAAGAGCCGCGCCTGCTCGTGCTCCGGGACCCCCGGTCCGGTGTCCTCGACGACGAGCACCGCGTCGGAGCCCTCGCGCGTCAGCTCGAGCGTGATCCGTCCACCGGCCGGGGTGAACTTGGTGGCGTTCGTCAGCAGCTCCGTCACCACCCGCTCCAGGTCGCTCGCGTTCCCCGAGACCTCGATCGGTCCGGGGGAGACGCGGGCGCGCACGGTGAGGTCGCGGCCGCGGACGAGCGCGGTGACGGCCTCGAGTGCCCGGTGCACGACGACGTCGAGCACCACCGGCTCCGCCTCCAGCACGAAGTCAGGGGACTCGACCCGGTCCAGCGTCACCAGGCTCTCGACCAGGTCGAGCAGGCGGCGACCGTTGCCCAGCACCCGGTCGAGCAGCTCGGTCTGGTGGTGGCTCAGGTGACCGCCGACGCCCTCGCGCAGCAGCTCGGTGTAGCCGAGCACGTTGGTGATCGGGGTGCGCAGCTCGTGCCCGACCCACGAGACGGTGTCGGACTCGGGCCGGTCGACGAGCTGGGCCAGCACCATCGGCTGCCCGGAGCCGTCGAGCAGGGAGCAGAGGCAGAACAGGGCCCGGCGACCGTACGGCAGGGTGACCTCCTCCTGCCGTCGGGCGTCCTCGCCGGCCAGCAGCGCCTCGGCCGCGGCCCGCAGCCGGGCCCGGTCCCCGGGGCCGAGGCCGTCGGCCCAGCCGGTGCCGGTCAGGTCCTCGGCCCTGCCGGCGAGCCGGCAGGCGGCGGCCGGGTTCACCGCGGCCGCCTCGACCCCCGCGGGGCCCCGCCGCAGCAGCACCATCCCGGTCAGCGACCGGTCGAAGACCGCCCCCAGGACCTCCGGCTCGGGCGCCGGGGAGAGGAGGGTGCCGGCCTGCGGGGAGCGCGGGACGGGGGCACAGGGGTTCCGGGGCATGGTCCCACTCTCGGGCAGGAGCGGGGGGATGGTCAGGCACCGACGAACGGTCCCGGCTAGTGCGTTCGTACCAACCGGGCGGCGATCAGGAGCGTGTCGCGGGACCGGTCGCCGGGCGCCGCCGGGGCATCCAGGACCCTCACCCCAATGCAGCGTGGGAAGCGGCGCGGTCGTCCCGCACGACCCGGCGCAGCGCCTCGGTCGCGCTCGGCACCGCCAGCACGACCTCGCCCCCGGCGCACCGCGCGACCAGGTCCGGGAGCCTCGCCAGCCGTCCCTTGGCGAGATAACCGACGGCACCGGCCCGCAGCATCGAGGCGACGATGGCCGCGCCGGTGTGCGCGGAGACGGCGATGACGGCCGGGGGGCGGGCTCCGGAGACCGGGGAACACGTGCTCAGGGCGCGGGCCGCGTCGGCGCCGCCGCCCGGCATCCTTACGTCGAGGAGCACCACGTCGGCGGCCACGGACCCGACCAGCAGGCACAGCTCCTCACCGGTGGCCGCGGAGCCGACGACCGCGAACCGGGGATCGGCGGTCAGCACGTCCGCGAGCGCGCTGCGGATCCCGGCGTCGTCGTCGGCGATCGCCACCCGGATGCGCGCCATCCTGCTCCTCTCGGTGCCCCGTCCTCCATCGTGACCGCTTCCGGTTTCGCGCGCAGCCCGCCCGGGCACTACCTGTCTAGTACGTTGGCACTAGGGGCCGCCCGCCGGAGCGGGACACCACCGGGCCCCGTGGAGGAGGTGGCCGGTGAGCGCGCCCCCCAGCCCTGCCTCCGGCGAGGGCGTGATCGAGGAGACCGCGGCCGCGCGCGTCCTGATCGTCGACGACCACGAGGTCCTGGCGTCGAGCCTGTCCCGTGTCCTCGACGACGAGCCCGACCTCGTGAGCGTGGGCATCGCCGGCACCCTGGAGCGGGCCCGGGCGATGATCCGGACGACGGCTCCCGACGTGGTCCTCCTCGACCACCGGCTCCCGGACGGGGACGGCGTCGACGCCATCGCCGAGCTGCGCGCGCTGCGCCCGAGCATGAAGGTCGTCGTGCTCACCGCCAGCGCGTCCGACCACGTGCTGGTGTCGGCCGTCGAGGCGGGCGCCTCCGGGTTCGTCTCCAAGACCCGCAGCCTCGACGAGCTGACGTCCGCGGTCCGCGCGGCGGCGTCCGGGGAGGCCGTGATCTCACCGGAGCTGCTGGCCCGCCTGCTGCCCCGGCTCCACCGGTCCGGCCGGCCCGGGCACACCGATCTGACCGAGCGCGAGCGCGAGGTCCTCGGCCTGCTCGCCGAGGGGTTGTCGAACGCTGCGATCGCCGAGCAGCTGGTGGTCAGCGTGCACACCGTGCGCAACCACGTCGCCAACCTGTCGGCCAAGCTCGGGGCGCACTCCAAGCTGGAGGCGCTGTCGATCGCGGTGCGCGAGGGGCTGCTGCCCGGAGGCTGAGCCCGTCGCGGGCTCTAGTGCGTCGGTGCCAGACAAGATCCGTCCGACGGCTCAGGTGACCCCGCCCGGCGATCTCCAGACTTGTCGTGTGCCGGTTTCCCGGCCCGGTGGCGACGTGGTGACCCCCCGCACCGCGCGCCACCGGGCGGGCCGGCTCCCCGAGACGCCCGGCCCGGTGGCTCTTCCGCGGAACCCCCGTCAGCGGAATCCGTCGGGCCGGGCCCGGGAGCCCCGGTTGCGCGTCCCGGCTGTGCGGCGACCACTCATCTGAGAGGCTGCACCCATGAAGAGTGCAGCCCAACGCGTGGCGCTGGAGACGGTGGGCTGGGTACTGGTCGTCGCCGGCATCGCAGCCCTGGTGCTGCCCGGTCCCGGGCTGCTGGCGATCTTCGCCGGCCTGGTCCTGCTCTCCCAGCAGTACGACTGGGCCGAGAAGCGGGTCGAGCCCGTCAAGGAACGCGCCCTCAAGGCGGCAGCCGAGAGCGTCGAGACCTGGCCGCGGATCGTGCTGTCGACGCTGATCGCCGTGGCGATCATCGCGGCCGGCGTCGTCTGGATCTGGCACCCGCCGGCACCGTCGTGGTGGCCGGTCGACGAGAAGTGGTGGCTGGTCGGCGGGTGGGGCACCGGGACCACCCAGGTCGCCTCGGGGCTGTTCGCGATCGGGATGATCGTCTACAGCTACCGGCGGTTCCACGACGAGGCCGAGGCTAGGCGTCCGCCTAGAACCCGATCGGCAGGCCGGCGTAGTTCTCGGCCAGGCCGGTGGCGCCGGCCTCGCTCGAGGTCACCCAGCGCAGCTGGGAGAGCTGGAGCTGCTCGTCGAACGGGTCGCCGCTGGTGTGCAGCATCGTGGTCATCCACCACGAGAAGTGCGTGCAGCGCCAGACCCGGCGCAGCGCCGTCCCCGAGTAGTCGTCGGCCAGCCGCGGGTCGTCCTTGCGCAGCAGGTCGACCAGGGCCGGCGCCAGCAGGCCCACGTCGGCGACCGCCAGGTTGAGCCCCTTGGCCCCGGTGGGCGGCACGATGTGGGCGGCGTCGCCGGCCAGGAACAGCCGGCCGTGCCGCATCGGCGTCTGCACGTAGGACCGCATCGGCAGCACGCCCTTCTCGGTGACCGGCCCCGGCGTGAGCTCCCAGCCGTCCTGGCCGTGGCCGAGCCGGGTGGCCAGGGCGTCCCAGATCCGGTCGTCGGACCAGGTGGCGACGTCGGTGCCGTTGGGCACCTGGAGGTAGAGCCGCGACACCGACGGCGACCGCATCGAGTGCATCGCGAAGCCGTCGGGGTGCCACGCGTAGATCAGCTCGTCGGTCGACGGGGCGACGTCGGCGAGGATCCCCAGCCAGGAGTAGGGGTAGGTCTTCTCCCAGGTACGCCGGACCGCGGCCGGCACCGCGGCGCGGCTGGGGCCGAACGAGCCGTCGCAGCCGACGACCACGTCGGCGGTGATCCGGCGCGGCCGGCCCGCGGCGTCGGTGAAGGTGACCGACGGGTGGTCGGTCCCCAGGTCGTGCAGCGCGGTGTCCGCGACCTCGTAGTGCACCTGCTGCCCCGCGGCCGTGCGCGCGGCGACCAGGTCCTTCTGCACCTCGGTCTGCCCGTAGACCCACACCGAGCGGCCGGTCAGGTCGACGAAGTCGAGGTGGTGCCGCTCGTGCGGCCACTGGAGGTGGATCCCGCGGTGCTCGTCGCCCTCCCGGGACAGCCGGTCGGCGAGCCCGGCCGAGCGCAGCAGGTCGACCGTCGACTGCTCGAGGATGCCCGCGCGGATCCGCCCGGCGACGTACTCCTGCGAGCGCGACTCCACCACGATCGACTCGACGCCCGCGTTCCCCAGCAGGTGGGACAGGAGCAGGCCGGCCGGGCCGGCACCGATGATCGCGACCTGCGTGCGCAGGGCGCCGTCGGCTTCGGAGGTCATACGACGAGTGAAGCCCGTCACGCAGCACGTCGCCACGCGGTGCTTCCACTGGCCGGAAGGTGCCCCGGAACGCGGCCGGTCGTCAGGGCAGGCTGCGGCCGATGCTCTGCGCCGCCACCTGCAGCGCGGCGACCAGCCGCGGCCGGTCCTTCTTCAGGCTGGGTACGACGATGCCGAGCGCGGCGACCACGGCCTCGCCCCGGCGGATCGGCACCGCGACCGAGCAGGCGCCCAGGCTCATCTCCTCGACCGTGGTCGCGTAGCCGTCGCGCACCACCCGGGCGAGCTGGCGGCGCAGCAGGCCCGGCTGGGTCACGGTGTACGCGGTGACCCGCACCGGGTCGGTCAGTGCCGCGGCCTGCACCTCGGGCGGGGCGTGCGCGAGCAGCACCTTGCCGACGCCGGTCGCGTGCAGCGGCAGCCGCGAGCCGATCTGGCTGACCACCGGCACCGACGCGTGCCCGGCGAGCCGGTCGAGGTAGAGCACCTCGGTGCCGTCCCGCACGGCGAGGTGGACGGTCGCGAGGGTGGCCGCGTAGAGGTCGTGGAGGTACGGCGAGGCCAGCTGCCGGAGCCCGGTCTGGACGGGGGCGAGCAGCCCGACGTCCCACAGCCGCCGGCCCACGACGTACTCGCCCGAGGGCGTGCGGGCCAGCGCGCCCCAGGCGACCAGCTCGCCCACCAGCCGGTGCGCCGTCGCCGGGGGCAGTCCCGCGCGCTCGGCGATCCGGGTGAGCGTGAGCCGGCGGTGCTGCTCGTCGAAGGCGCCGAGGATCGCCAGCGCCCGCGAGGTGACGCTGGTGCCGGGGGTGGAGACGTTGCCGGCCACCGACCCAGTCTTCCACTGAACGGAATCCGGCGCTCGTCGCCGTGCCCGGCCGCGCCGTACCTTCTGTGACGTGAACGACAATCGAGCGTCCTCCGACGCGGCCGCCTCGACCCAGGCCGAGGTGAGCGAGGAGATCCGGCAGATCGCCAAGGCCTACGAGCGCGACGCCGCCTCTGAACGGGATGGCGAGGAGACCCAGCCCCGGCTGGACTACCCGCCGTACCGGTCCAGCCTGCTGCGGCACCCCACCAAGGACCTGCACCACGCCGACCCCGAGGGGATCGAGCTGTGGGCGCCGGTCTTCGGCCACCAGGACGTGGACCCGCTCGAGGCCGACCTGACCATCCAGCACCGCGGCGAGCCCGTCGGGGAGCGGATGATCGTCACCGGCCGGGTCCTCGACGGCGACGGCCGCCCGGTGCGGCACCAGCTCGTCGAGATCTGGCAGGCCAACGCCGGCGGGCGCTACATCCACAAGCGCGACCAGCACCCGGCCGCGATCGACCCGAACTTCACGGGGGTGGGGCGCTGCCTCACCGACGCCGACGGCACCTATGCGTTCACGACGATCAAGCCCGGGCCGTACCCGTGGAAGAACCACCGCAACGCGTGGCGGCCCGCGCACATCCACTTCTCGCTGTTCGGCACCGAGTTCACCCAGCGGATGATCACCCAGATGTACTTCCCGGGGGACCCGCTCTTCGCGCTGGACCCGATCTACCAGGCGATCACCGACCAGCGGGCCCGGGACCGGCTCGTCGCCACCTACGACCACGACGTCACGCAGCACGAGTGGTGCACCGGCTACCGCTGGGACATCGTGCTCACCGGCACCCACCGCACGCCCCTCGAAGAGGAGGACCAGGCATGAGCCGCGCTCCCGGCGACCTCGCGCCCACCCCCGGCCAGACGGTCGGGCCGTTCTACGGCTACGCGCTGCCGTACGACGGCGACTCGGCGCTGGTGCCCCCGACCCACCGCGACGCGGTCCGGCTGCACGGCCGGGTGCTCGACGGGGCGGGCGACCCGGTGCCCGACGCGCTGCTCGAGCTCTGGCAGGCCGACCCGTCCGGGCGGGTCTCCCGCGAGCCCGGGTCGCTGCGCCGCGACGGGTTCACGTTCACCGGCTGGGGCCGGTGCGCCACCGACAACACCGGCCACTACGCGTTCTCGACGCTGCGGCCCGGCCCGACCACGCCGGGCACGGCGGCGTACTTCGCGGTGACCGTGTTCGCGCGCGGCCTGCTCAACCGGCTGTTCACGCGGGCCTACCTGCCGGGCGACTCGGCCGAGGAGCAGGCCGCGCTGGCGGCCGACCCGCTGCTGGCCTCGCTCGACGCGGACCGCCGGCGCACCCTGGTGGCGGGGGCCGACGAGCACGGGTTCGTGTTCGACATCCGGCTGCAGGGCGAGGACGAGACGGTCTTCCTCACCCATCCGCGACACTGACTCCATGACGGACCTGCTCTGGCCTGGCGACGACCGCGCGGGCGACCTGTTCTCGGACGCGACGTTCCTCGCGGCGATGGTGGCCGTCGAGCAGGCGTGGCTGGACGCGCTCGTCGGCACCGGGATCGCGCCGGCGGGCGCGGCCAAGGAGGACCTGCTCGGCCTGGTCTGGCCCGCCCACCACGAGTGGCTGGCGAACGAGTCCGAGCTCGGGGGCAACCCGGCGATGGCCCTGGTCGCGCTGCTGCGCGACGGCCTGCGCGACCGCAACCCCGACGCCGCCCGGTGGCTGCACCGCGGCCTGACCAGCCAGGACGTGGTCGACACGGCGCTGATGATGTGTGCGCGCGAGGCCGTCGACCGCAGCCTGGCGGCGCTGCGGGAGCAGATCCGGGGGCTCGCCGGTCTCGTGGAGGCACACCGGGCGACCCCGATGGTCGCCCGGACCCTCACCCAGCACGCCGTGCCCACGACGTTCGGGCTCAAGGCCGCGCAGTGGCTGACCGGGGTCCTCGATGCGTACGACGACGTGGTGGGGCTGGTCTTCCCCGTCCAGGTCGGCGGGGCCGCGGGCACCATGGCCGCGACCGTGGAGCTGGCCGGCGACCTGCCCGACCCGGTCGGGGCCGCCACCGGCCTCGCCCTCGAGCTGGCCACCGGGCTGGGGCTCGCGCCGTCCACGCCGTGGCACACCTCGCGGGCGACGGTCACCCGGCTGGGGGACGCCGCGGTGCGGTGCACCGACGCCTGGGGGCGGATCGCGAACGACGTCCTCACGCTGAGCCGGCCCGAGGTCGGGGAGCTGTCGGAGGGCACCGGGGGTGGCTCGTCGACGATGCCGCACAAGGCGAACCCGGTGCTCGCGACGCTGGTGCGCCGGGCCGCGTTGTCATCCCCGCAGCTCGCCGCCACCCTGCACCTGGCTGCCGCCGAGTCGTTCGACGAGCGGTCGGCCGGCGCCTGGCACGCCGAGTGGGCGACGCTGCGCACGCTGCTGCGGCGTACCGTCGTCGCCGGCGAGCAGGCCTCCGAGCTGCTGAGCGGGCTGCGCGTCCACGAGGACCGGATGCGCGCCACCCTCGAGGCGGCGCGCGACGACGTACGTGCCGAGCAGCGCAGCATGGCCGACCTGGCGGGTGCCGCGCCCCGCGACGAGTACCTCGGCGCGACCGCGGCGTTCCTCGAGGCGCCGCTGGCCCGCGCGGCCGGCGTGCTGGCCGCGAACCCACCACGTGAGGAGACCTCGTGACCCCCAGCATCACCGCCGTCCGCCTGACCGGCGCCCGCCACCGCGCCGAGCTGCCGCTGCTGGTGCTGGGCCCCTCGCTCGGCACCACCGCCGCGACGCTGTGGACGGCGTGCGCCGAGGCGGGGCTGACCGAGGTCTTCGACGTCGTCGCGTGGGACCTGCCCGGGCACGGGCACAACCGCGCGGTGCCCGAGGAGCCCTTCACCATGGCCGAGCTGGCCGCGGGCGTGCTGCACGTGGTGGACGACATCGTCGCCGAGCGCGGGGACGACACCTTCTTCTACGCCGGCGACTCGGTCGGTGGCGCGGTCGGCCTGCAGCTGCTGCTCGACGTGCCCGCGCGGGTCGCGGCGGCGGTGCTGCTGTGCACCGGCGCGAAGATCGGGACGCACGAGTCGTGGACCGGCCGGATGGCCCAGGTCAGCATGTCCGGCACGCCGGTGATGGTGTCCGGGTCGGTCGAGCGGTGGTTCGGCGCCGGCTTCCTCGAGCGCGAGCCCGAGCGCGGGTCGGCGCTGCTGCACGCGCTGCAGGAGGCCGTCGACGAGGGGTACGTCGCGGTGTGCGGCGCGCTGGCGGAGTTCGACGTCCGGGACCGGCTGGCCGAGATCGGCGCCCCGGTGCTGGCCGTGGCCGGCGCCGAGGACGTGGCGACCCCGGTCGAGAACCTCCGCGAGATCGCCGAGGGGGTCAAGGACGGCCGGCTCGTGGTCCTCGACGGTGTCGCCCACCTGGCGCCCGCCGAGGCGCCGTCGGTGGTGGCCCGGCTGCTGCGCGAGCACCTGCTGGGGGAGCCCGCCTCGTCCGACGACCGCACCGTGCAGGAGGTGCGCGACGCCGGCATGGCCGTGCGCCGCGAGGTGCTCGGCGACGCCCACGTCGACCGGGCGACCGCCGCCACCACGGACTTCACCCGCGACTTCCAGGAGCTGATCACCCAGTACGCCTGGGGGTCGATCTGGACCCGGCCGGGGCTGGACCGGCGGTCCCGGTCGATGATCACGCTCACCGCGCTGGTCGCCCGGGGCCACCACGAGGAGCTCGCCATGCACGTGCGGGCCGCCCGCACCAACGGGCTCAGCGTGGAGGAGATCAAGGAGGTCCTGCTCCAGTCCGCGATCTACTGCGGGGTGCCCGACGCCAACACGGCGTTCCGGATCGCGCAGCAGGTGCTGGACGAGATGGGCGAGGCCTAGCCATCCGGCGGGAACGCGGGGACCTGTCAGGGAGAAGGGGAACTTGTCAGGTGGTGTTCCACCTGACAAGTTCCCCTTTCCCCGGGCGGCCGGGGAAAGTGCCGGCCCTATGCTCTCGCGCATGACCGACCCCGCCGACGCGCGCACGCCCCCGGGCGACCAGTTCGTGCAGTCGCTGGCGCGCGGGCTGTCGGTCATCACCGCCTTCGACGCCGACCACCCGGCGATGACGCTGAGCGACATCGCGGTGCGGACCGGGCTGAGCCGGGCGACGGCGCGGCGGTTCCTGCACACGCTGGTCGAGCTCGGCTACGTGCGCTTCGACGGCAAGCAGTTCGCGCTCACCCCGCAGGTGCTGCGGCTCGGGACGGCGTACCTCTCCGGGCTGGGGCTCCCGCAGATCGCCCAGCCGCACCTCGAGCAGCTGTCCGCGCGGCTCGGGGAGTCGACGTCGGCGGCGGTGCTGGACGGGGACGAGATCGTCTACGTCGCCCGGGTGGCGACCCGGCGGATCATGACGGTCGGGATCACGGTCGGGACCCGGTTCCCGGCGTACGCGACCTCGATGGGGCGGGTGCTGCTCGCGGGGCTCCCGGCGCAGGAGCTCGACGACTACCTGGCCCGCGCCGACCTCGCCCCGCTCACCGGGCGCACCCTCCACGACGCGGCGACGTTGCGCGCCGAGCTGGACCGGGTCCGCGCGCAGGGCTGGGCGCTGGTCGACCAGGAGCTCGAGGCCGGGCTGCGCTCGGTCGCGGCGCCGCTGCGGGACGGTGAGGACCGGGTGGTCGCCGCGGTCAACGTCTCCACCTCCACCCAGCTCCAGCCCGAGCTGCCCGACGGGTACGTCGACGCGGTGGTCGCCGCCGCGCGCGCGATCAGCGAGGACCTGGCCTCGGCCGGATTACGGGTCTGACTGGGTGTGTCCCCATTCGTCACTGGCGTGAGCGTGCGCGCGGATGTCTCCTCCGTGCCACGATCAACCATGTCGCTGCCACTGAGCTCCGCTGACACAGGCCATCCTGTGCATGTGCGCTCCCCTCACTGACTGGTCCTCGCTTTCGCGCCGTCTCTGCTCCTGGCCGGGTGCGGGAGTGGCGATCCCACTGCCCAGCTGACGATCCGAGCCCGCGTCAATGTCTGCCGGTCTGCGGACGACTGCGTGGTCATGCCCGCTGCAGGTGCCCGAGTGCAGGTCGTGGACGCCGCGGGCGCCGTCGTGGTGGACGACTCCTTGACTGACGACGGGACGCTGGCTGCCGACGTTGACCCTGGTGATTTCGTCGTGAAGGTGTCGCTGTTGAACTTGGTGAGCAACCGCATGAACGTGACTGTCGAAGACAGCGACGAGGTCGTGGCGATGCTCAACCTCCCCCGGCTCACCGCCTCGAAGTGAGGCAAGCGCCGAGGCGCGCGCTGGGCCAGCGGCGCACACAACGCGGCAGTTTCAGTTGGGAGTCACCGTGGCGGATTGGACTACCTGGATCAGGTGTCCGTCCGGGTCTTCCACCCAGGCGATGAGGAGTCGCTCCAGCCAAGGTTCTGGTGGCTTGACTGGCGTGGCCCCTAGCTCCCAGTTCGGTATCCGTTGAGTGCGAGGTCGATGTGGATCGGGGTGCCTTCACCCGGGGTCCTGAAGACCTCCTCAAAGCCCAGGGCCCTGTAGAAGTCCGCTGTGTGCGCAGGGTCCTGCTGAAGAGAACGACCTGGGGTGTCTTGAACATCGCCACGAACGAAATCCTGGCTCAACCAGGGCATTCGCATCGCGGCATGGCCGCGCTTCACTCTTCGCGGCCAGATCCGGGCACTTCGAGGCGGCGCAGCGCGACCTGGAGCCGCTACCAAACCGAGGGTTACGGTCAGCACAGAGCCACGATCAGAGGTCGCCGTGTTCGCTCGAATCGCCGTTTGGGAACCGATGCCGGATGACGATCGCCAGTGGGTCATCGACGCCATGAAGGCAGTGCCCGGCGTCTTGGGCGCCTATCACCTGGTCGACCCGGCGACAGGCAACGGATTGTCAGTCGGCTTCTTCGAGGACGACGCTGACGGCGCAGAGGTCAAGGCTGCGATTGCGGCCAAGGCCCTGGAGATCGGATGGAACGACGTGCCTCGTCCCGCTTCCGTGTCCGAGACCATCTATCGGGTCATCCGGAACGGTTGACGCCCACTATTCGGCAGGACCCCGCCATCAGTGGCATGAGCGTGCGCCTGAGCCTCCGGAAGGCCGAGCGCGTGGGACTGCTCCATGGATGGGTCACCCACCTGGGAGTAGCCCACCTGCCCTGTGGGCACGGGGAAGTTGGTGCCCCGGAGACCGGCGAACCCGAGATCGACTTCCGGGGCCGAGTGGGCACGAGTGAGGACAACAAGTGGGAGGGAGCAGCAGATGATCGAGATCAAGAGCGGATGGCAGAGTGTCACGAACAGGGAGAAGTGGGCCGCCCGCGGTGCCTCGTTCGTGGCCAAGGCCAAGGCCACCAAGGTGGTGTGGTTCCCGCCCGAGCCCGTGCAGACCGGCAAGAAGGCTGCCTCGACGGCCAAGAAGGCGGCCAAGAAGCCGACCGGTGCCGCCAAGAAGCCGACCAAGAAGGCGACCGGTGCCGCCAAGAAGGCGACCAAGGGCACCGAAAGCGTGACCAACCCAGTACGCCGGAAGAAGACATGAGCCCCGGGCGGGTATGGCCCCTCTGACGACCACCCGGAGCAGTTCGTCAGAACTTTCCAGGAGTGCTGGATGAACTGGACGCAGCAGCGCGAAGGCCAGACCGTCTTCCTGACTCTCTCGCTCATCGGCTGATCCGGTGGACGCGCCTGCCCGCCGCGCGGCCGTCGATAGGGACACACCCACTTGCCGGCCCGGGGTGGCTCAGCCACCTGCTCGGGTGCCGGATCGGTGGCCAGCTCACCGCTGACCCGGGAAACGCCTAGAGGACCTGGTTGCCGTACATCTCGCCCAGCGGGTCGGCGATCAGCTCGATGCGCGCGCCGTCGGGGTCGCGGAAGTAGACCGACACCCCGCTGTGCACCTCGTGCTCCACGCCGGCGGCCTCGAGCTTGCCGACCAGCCGCTCCCACTTCTCGGGGTCGACCGAGATGGCCATGTGGTGCAGGCCGCCGAGGACCTCGGCGTACGGCCCGACGTCGAGGCCGGGGAAGTCGAAGAACGCCAGCAGGTTGCCGTTGCCGATGTCGAAGAAGAAGTGCGAGGAGCCGGCGTAGTCGCGGTTCTCGATCAGCTCGGTCAGCGGGAACTCCAGCACGTCCTGGTAGAAGCGCACGGTCCGCTCCACGTCGCTGCTGATCAGCGCCGTGTGGTGGAGGCCGCGGGCCGAGGAGGCGGGGCGGTCACCGGCCGGGCGCAGGTACGCCGTCCGGATGCGTGCCCGCTCGGCCTCGATCGCGGCCAGGTCTCGCTGCTCGGTCATGTCGGTCTCCTCGCTCCTCGTGTCGATGCTCTCAGGCGGCGACGGTGGCGTGCATCTCCCACACCAGGATCTCCGCGGGCTCGGTCGCGGTCACCCGCTGCCCGCCGGTGGCGGTGAACCGGACGGCGTCACCGGTCGCCAGGGCGCCGGCCCCCTCCAGGGTGACCGAGCCGCGGGGCACGAACAGGTGCAGGAACGGCGCCTCGGGCAGCTCGACCGACTGGCCGGGCTGGAGGCGGGCGGCGTACAGCGCGGCGTACCGGTTCCGGATCCGGATCGCGGCCTCGCCGTCGTGCTTGTCCATGCCGGAGGCGACCGGGACCAGCCCGCCGGAGAGCAGCGCGTCGTCGATCTCGAGCTGCTCGTAGCCGGGGGTGATGCCGCTCTCGTCGGGCAGCACCCACATCTGCACGAAGTGGACCGGGTCGCGGTGCTGCTCGCCCTCGAGGCGCCAGGAGTCGTTCTTCTCCGAGTGCAGGATGCCGGTGCCGGCGCTCATCCGCTGGGCCAGGCCGGGGTAGATCACGCCGTTGTGGCCGGTGGAGTCCTGGTGCACCAGCGAGCCCTGCAGCACCCAGGTGACGATCTCCATGTCCCGGTGCGGGTGGGTCTCGAACCCGGTGCCGGGGTCGACGACGTCGTCGTTGTTGACCAGCAGCAGCCCGTGGTGGGTGTTCGCCGGGTCGTGGTGGTGGCCGAAGGAGAACGAGTGCTTCGAGTCCAGCCAGCCGAAGTCGCTGGTGAACCGCTGCTCGGCGCGGCGGACGTCGACGTTCGGGTTCAGCTCGATGGTGGCCATGGTTCTCCTCGGTCCGGTGCGGGTGGGCCGTGCCGGTGATGTGTCACCTACACGATGGTCCCAACATGCGTGACATGTCAACCATTCCCGCTACAGTGGGCGCGTGGCCACCGACGACACGCCCTGGCTCGACGACCGGCAGCAGCAGGTCTGGCGGGCCTGGCTGCGGGTGGGCTCCCGACTGCCGGCCGCCCTCAACCGCCAGCTGCAGCGCGACTCCGAGCTGTCGCTGCAGGACTTCGACGTGCTCGTCCAGCTCACCGACGTCGACGAGGGCCGGGTGCGGGTCTCCGCGCTGGCGGCCGCCCTCGGCTGGGAGCGCAGCCGGCTCTCGCACCACGTCACGCGGATGGAGCGGCGGGGCCTGGTGGCGCGGGAGGAGTGCGACGACGACGGACGGGGGGCGTTCGTGGTGCTGACGCCCACCGGCCGGGCCGCGATCGAGCGGGCCGCGCCCGGGCACGTCCGCACGGTGCGCTCGCTGGTCTTCGACGCGCTGTCGCCGGCCGAGGTGGACGCGCTGGGCGATGCCCTGGCCACGGTCCTGGGCCGGCTCGAGTCCTCCTGAGGGGTTCCGCTCCAGTGCGGACCGTGGCATGATGAGTTCGTACAGCGAACCAATGTTCGCATCACGAACACAGCATGACGAAAATTGGGAGCTCATCGTGACCTCGTCCTACGTGTACGCCGCCGCCCGCACGCCGTTCGGCCGGTTCAACGGGGCCCTCGCCGAGGTCCGCCCCGACGACCTGGCCGCGACCGCGCTGTCCGGGGTGCTCGCCAAGGCGCCCGACCTGGACCCGGCCGAGATCGGCGACGTCGTCTGGGGCAACGCCAACGGCGCGGGTGAGGACAACCGCAACGTCGGCCGGATGGCGGTGCTGCTGGCCGGGCTGCCGGTGAGCGTGTCCGCGACGACGGTCAACCGGCTGTGCGGCTCCTCGCTGGACGCCGCGATGATGGCGTCGCGGGTCGTGGAGACCGGCGACGCGGACGTCGTGGTGGCCGGCGGGGTGGAGTCGATGACCCGGGCGCCGTGGGTGCTGCCGAAGCCGTCGCGGGCCTTCCCGGCCGGCAACGTCACCGCGGTCTCGACGACCCTGGGCTGGCGCCTGGTCAACGAGCGGATGCCCGCCGAGTGGACCGTGTCCCTGGGCGAGGCCAACGAGCAGCTGCAGGAGCGGTTCTCGATCTCCCGGGAGCGGCAGGACGAGTTCGCCGCCCGCTCGCACAACCTCGCCGACGCGGCCTGGAGCGCGGGCTTCTACGACGACCTGGTGGTGCCGGTCCCGGCCGAGCTCGGGGCCGGTGAGCTGGTCCGCGACGAGGGCATCCGGCCGGGCAGCACCGCGCAGAAGCTGGCCGGCCTGAAGCCGTCCTTCCGCCCCGACGGCACGATCACCGCCGGCAACGCCTCGCCGCTGAACGACGGCGCCTCCGCCCTGCTGATCGGCTCCGAGGCGGCTGCGTCCCGGATCGGCCTGGACCCGGTCGCCCGCGTCGCGGGCCGCGGCGTACACGCCCTGGAGCCGCAGGCCTTCGGCTTCGCGCCGGTCGAGGCGGCCGAGCAGGCGCTGCGCCGGGCCGGCATCGGCTGGTCCGACGTGGGCGCGATCGAGCTCAACGAGGCGTTCGCGGTGCAGTCGCTCGCCTGCGTCGACGCCTGGAAGGTCGACCCGGACATCGTCAACACCAAGGGCGGTGCGATCGCGATCGGTCACCCGCTGGGCGCCTCCGGCGGCCGGATCCTCGGCACCCTGGCGCACCGGCTCCGGGAGTCCGGTGAGCGCTGGGGCGTCGCGGCGATCTGCATCGGCGTGGGCCAGGCGCTGGCCGTGGTGCTGGAGAACGTGGGGGAGACCCGATGACGCTGGTCTGCGAGAGCGCCGACGAGGCCGTCGCCGACGTGGCGGACGGCGCGACCGTGCTGGTCGGCGGCTTCGGGATGGCCGGCATGCCGGTCGACCTGATCGACGCACTGATCCGCCAGGGCGCCACCGACCTGACCGTGGTCTCCAACAACGCCGGCAACGGCGACGCCGGGCTGGCCGCGCTGCTGGCCGCCGGCCGGGTCCGGAAGATGGTCTGCTCGTTCCCGCGCCAGTCCGACTCGTGGGTCTTCGACGGGCTCTACCGGGCCGGGAGGATCGAGCTCGAGGTGGTCCCGCAGGGCAACCTCGCGGAGCGGATGCGGGCCGCGGGCGCGGGCATCGGGGCGTTCTTCTGCCCGACCGGCGTCGGTACGCCGCTCGCCGAGGGCAAGGAGGTCCGCGAGATCGACGGGCGCACCTACGTCCTCGAGTACCCGATCAAGGGCGACGTCGCGCTGATCGGCGCCCACGTGGCCGACCGGATGGGCAACCTCGTCTACCGCAAGACCGCCCGGAACTTCGGGCCGGTGATGGCCAGCGCCGCCACCACCACGATCGCGCAGGTCTCCCACGTGGTGGAGACCGGCGCCCTCGACCCCGAGTCCGTGGTGACCCCCAGCATCTACGTCGACCGGGTCGTCGCGGTCGGCGCCGCCGCCCGTCAGCAGGAGGCCTCGTGACCACCGTGGACACCCTCGACCGCACCGTCGAGCACACCGACCGCGGGCCGCTCAGCCGCGACGAGATGGCCGAGATCGTCGCCCGCGACATCCCCGCCGGCTCGTTCGTCAACCTCGGCATCGGGCAGCCCACCAAGGTCGCCGACTTCCTCACCTCCGACTCCGGGGTGGTGCTGCACACCGAGAACGGCATGCTGGGGATGGGCCCCGCGGCCGTGGGCGACGAGATCGACACCGACCTCACCAACGCCGGCAAGGTCCCGGTGACCGAGCTGCCGGGGGCGTCGTACTTCCACCACGCGGACTCGTTCGCGATGATGCGCGGCGGCCACCTCGACGTGTGCGTGCTCGGCGCCTTCCAGGTCTCGGCGGCCGGCGACCTCGCCAACTGGCACACCGGCGCGCCCGACGCGATCCCGGCCGTCGGGGGCGCGATGGACCTCGCCATCGGCGCCAAGCAGGTGCTGGTGATGATGACGCTGTTCGCCAAGGACGGCACGCCCAAGCTGGTCCCCGGCTGCACCTACCCGCTCACCGGGGTGGCCTGCGTGGACCGGGTCTACACCGACGTCGCGGTGTTCCGGGTCGGCGCGCAGGGGGTCACGGTCCTGGAGACCTTCGGCCTCTCGTACGACGACCTCGCCGCGCGCCTCGACGTACCCCTGCGGCGCCTGGAGGACTGAGCCGCAGCCCGTCGGACGTCATACGCCGTGGCTGCCGGGGCGACCTGCCGGGGCGACCGGGTCGTATGACGTCCCCCGGTGGATTCGCCGGGATGTCGATGGCCGGCTCCGGTTATGTTGGCGCCATGGGATCGAGGTCTCGGCACGTCAGCATCGGTATCAAGCGTCCCATGTCGGAGGTCTACGACTTCGCGGCCGACCCGCTCAACCTACCCAGGTGGGCGGCCGGCCTCGCAGGCTCGAAGGTCGAGCGCGATGGGCAGCAGTGGTTCACAGATTCACCGATGGGTCGTGTCACGTTCGCGTTCACTCCACGCAACGACTTCGGCGTCCTGGATCACGACGTCACGCTGCCCTCCGGGCAGATCGTCTACAACCCGCTCAGGGTCATCAGCGACGGCGACGAATGCGAAGTGGTCTTCACCCTTCGCCAGCGTCCCGACATGACCAACGAGGACTTCGAGGGCGACGCCGACGCCGTGGCCGCAGACCTGGCCACGCTGAAATCCCTTGTCGAGGCCCGTTGAGATCCGCCCCACGTGATGTTGCGCTGGGGTCCGCCGGACGCGGGTCCGGTTGAGGCTTGCCGCCGCGTCAGCGCCCCGTCGAGCCGCCGGACGCGGACGTCCTCGGGGGAATCTGGTCAGATGTGTCGGATCGCGGCGGGACCGTTCGTGGGAGGGGTGGGCGGGCCTCCGTTCCGCATCGACCACACTCACTTCCAGGAGACACCTTGAAGCTTCTACTCACCTCGGGAGGTGTGACGAACGCCAGCATCCGCGGCGCGCTCGTCGAGCTCCTTGGCAAGCCGATCGCCGAGTCCACCGCGCTGTGCATCCCCACTGCGCAGTACGGACATCCGATGGTCGGGCCGGGCGTGAAGGCTTGGCAGTTCATCAGCGGCAACTCCCAGAACCCCATGGTCGAGCTGGGCTGGAAGTCCGTTGGCGTGCTGGAGCTGACCGCGCTGCCCAGCATCGACGAGAAGCTCTGGGTGCCGATGGTCAAGGAGGCCGATGCCCTGCTCGTCGCGGGTGGTGACGTCCTTTACCTGTGCCACTGGATGCGCGAGTCCGGGCTGGCGGCCCTGCTGCCGTCGTTGAGCGAGACCGTCTGGGTGGGGCTCAGCGCGGGGAGCATGGTGATGACTCCCCGTGTCGGGGACGACTTCATCCAGTGGCGACCACCCACCGGCGACGAGACCACGTTGGGTGTCGTCGAGTTCTCGATCTGCCCTCACCTGGCTGACGACGGCATGCGAGGCAACTCCATGGCCGAGGCGGAGCAGTGGGCGGCTGGCATCCCGAACACGGCGTACGCGATGGACGACCAGACGGCGATCACCGTGGTCGACGGCGACGTCAATTTCGTTTCCGAAGGGCACTGGGAGCAGCTCCGGACTCTGACATCTGATCCCGACCAGGCGTAGACAGCTCAGGGACACCTGCGGCATCGGCGCCTTCGTGATTCAGAACGCTCGCAGCGAAGCGCATCCATGCGATGAGGTGCGTCGATCCGCCGTTATGGACGAAGCTCCGGCCCCTGCTCGCCCGCTTCGACAGCGAACGGCAGCGTGTTGGCGGCTGGTGGGAGCGGACAGGAGCTGGCGGTTGGCCGGGTACGTCGTGCTGCCCGACGTGGCGTCGCGGAGGCGGATCCAGAGAGAGCCGTCGTCCTCGCCCCAGGCGACCAGCCGGTGCTCGGTTCCTCCGTGCTCGAAGACGACCGCGCCCACGGCGTCGCCGTCGGGCGCCGGGTACGGCTCGAAGCGAGTGGTCATGCCGTCAAATGAAGGTGGTCACATGTGGATCCGTCCCACGCATGGAGCACATGATCGGGCATTCGCCACGCGCATGTCTCAGGCGCACAGCTCCGCGAGGCGCGCCACTCCGGATGCGGAGTGCGCCCGGATCCGGGCGACGGCGTCGTCGAGGGCGGCGGAGCCGGAGTGCTCGGGCGGGACGCGGGCCGGGTTGAGCGCGACCCGGTCCGCCCAGTCCTTGATGTCGGGCTCGGAGCCGAAGGAGGCGGAGGCGCGGAAGCCGAGCACGTTCATCAGCGCCCAGTCCTCGAGGGTGTTGCCGAACGACGAGGGCGGGCAGAGCCGGTTCTTCTCGGCGTCGTCGGAGCGGGTCGCCTCGACGTACCCGGCCAGCGCGGCGCCGAAGCACGGGAAGCCGGCCCGGATCGGCTGGGGCGTGATCACCTCCGGCTGCCAGATCGGCACCCGCGGCGGCCGTTTCAGGCCGTCGGCCGCGCAGTGGACGACCAGGGCGTCCCCGGCGATCGCGACCGACCCATCGTCCAGGTCGAGCCGGCCGCGGCTCGCGCTCCTGATGTGACCGAGGCGGACGACCTGCTCGATGCTGCGCAGCAGGTCCAGCTCCCAGGTGCCGAGCGTCGGCGCCTTGGCCATGGTCGGCGCCACGGAGCGGTCGATGCGCAGCATGATGCCGGCATCCTCGAGCCGGACGAACAGCTCGGGCAGCGACGGTGCGCCGACGGAGGCCTCCAGCAGGTCGGCGACCATGGCGAGGTAGATCTCCGGATCCGGCTGGATCTTCGCCCGGTCGAGCATCCACGGGTCACGCGGCCGGACCCAGCAGATCGCGTCCGGGTCGACGCCGCGGGTGAGCAGCCAGACGCAGGCGTCGGTAGCGGTCTTGCCGGAGCCGACGACGACGTACTGGCTCGGCGCCTCCTCCACGCGCGGCAGGTCGTTGACCGGGACGACGCGGGCGCCCGTGGCGATGTCGAACCGCGGCGGCGACTCCGCCGGGATGTCGGGCGAGAGGTAGCGGGCGTCGACCACGCGGCACCGCTCCGGAACCGCGAACCGCTGCCCCGAGACCCGGGAGACGAACGTTCCGTCGCCGGCGTAGTCGCACCCGGAGAAGAGCTCCACCCGCCCCGACCCCAGCATCCGGTCAGTCAGCACGTCGGCGAAGTAGGAGCAGATCTTCGCCTTGTCGGCGCGCTCGTGGAGCCCCGCCTCGGGGCCGTACGTCTGGACGCGTCCGCCGCCGAGCACCGTGGAGGCGACGCCGTAGAACGTCGAGGACTGGTGCAGCCGCACGAACGGGTAGGCCTCCAGCCAGTGACCGCCCACCCCGTGGCGGCGGTCCACGAGCGCCACGCGCACGTCGGCGTGGTCGATCAGCGCGTCGGTGAAGGCCATGCCGGTCGCGCCCGCTCCGACCACGAGGTAGTCCACGTCGACGGTCGTCGTCACGAGGGCAGACAAGCACGCGCGGGTGGCCGCGTCCATGGCCCGGTCGACCCAGACGGCGTCGTACGACGCCATCCCCGCGACAAAGACATGGTGAACTTTCACATGACGTCGTGTTGTTCGAAGCGACAGCGGCCCCCGGCGGAGCGTCGGTGCCCCCGCATAGGGTGCCCCCGTGACGCTCCACCTCCACCGCGCCCCGCGCACCGACCGGCTCGCCGACGCCCTCGGCGACCTGCTCGCGCGGCCGCTGGAGGACCCGTTCGCCACCGAGCTGGTCCTGGTGCCGGCCCGCGGCGTGGAGCGGTGGCTCAGCCAGCGGCTCTCCCACAGGCTCGGCCGCGGTGATGCCGAGGACGGGGTCTGCGCCGGGATCGAGTTCCGGTCGCCCCGGTCCCTGGTGGCCGAGCTCACCGGCACCGTCCACGACGACCCGTGGTCACCCGACACGCTGGCGTGGCCGCTGCTCGAGGTCATCGACGAGAACCTCGACGAGCCGTGGTGCCGCACCCTCGCCCGCCACCTCGGTCACTTCGACGCCGGCGATGAGGCCGAGTTCCGCCGCGGGCGCCGCTACGCCGTGGCCCGCCGCCTGGCCGGACTCTTCGCGTCGTATGCCGTGCAGCGACCGCAGCTGCTCGTCGACTGGCTCGAGGGGCGCGCCACCGACGGCTGTGGCGGCCGCCTCGACGACGACCTGGCCTGGCAGCCGCCGCTGTGGCGGGCGCTGGTCGACCGGGTCGGCGCGCCGCCGCCGCACGTCCGCCAGGCCGAGACGGTCGCCCGGCTCCGCCGCGGGGTGCCCGACCTGCCGCCCCGGCTCTCGCTCTTCGGCCACACCCGGATGCCGCTGACCGAGATCGAGCTCCTCGGGGCGCTCGCACAGGCCCACGACGTGCACGTGTGGATCCCGCACCCCAGCGACGTGCTCTGGCGCACCCTCGCCAGCGAGTCCGGCCCGGTCCCGCGGCGCCACGACCAGTCGCACCGACCGGTCGACCACCCGCTGCTGGCCACGCTCGGTCGCGACGTCCGCGAGCTGCAGCGCAGCCTCGGCCCGATCGACGTCGTCGACCACCACCACGGCGGGGAGCCCGCGCGCGACACGCTCCTGGGCTGGCTGCAGACCGACCTGGCCGCCAACGCCGTGCGCCCCGCGGGGCGGCAGCTCGCCGCGATCGACCGGTCGGTGCAGGTGCACAGCTGCCACGGCCCGGCCCGCCAGGTCGACGTCCTGCGCGAGGTGCTGCTCGGGCTGCTCGCCGACGACCCGACCCTCGAGCCGCGCGACATCCTCGTCATGTGCCCCGACATCGAGACCTATGCCCCGCTGATCACCGCGGGGTTCGGCCTCGGCGACGTCCTCGACGGCGGGCACCCGGCGCACCGGCTCCGGGTCCGGCTGGCCGACCGGGCGCTGACCCAGACCAACCCGCTGCTCGGTGTCGCGGCGCAGCTGCTCGACCTGGCCGGGAGCCGTGCCACGGCAAGCGCCGTCCTCGACCTCGCCCAAGCGCCGCCGGTGCGGCGTCGCTTCGGCTTCACCGACGACGACCTCGACACGGTGACCGCCTGGGTGCGCGAGTCCGGGGTCCGCTGGGGCTTCGACAAGGAGCACCGCGCGCCGTTCGGCCTCGACCAGTTTCTCCAGAACACCTGGCAGTTCGGGGTCGACCGTGTGCTCGCGGGCGTGGCCCTCTCCGAGGACTCCCAGACGTGGCTCGGCACGACGCTGCCGCTGGACGACGTCGGCAGCAACCGGGTGGAGCTGGCCGGGCGGCTCGCGGAGCTCGTGGAGCGGCTCACCGTCGCCACCGACGGCCTCACCGGCACCCGACCCCTTGCCGAGTGGCTGGCCGCGCTCGGGCAGGGGGTCTCCGCGCTGACCCGGGTGGACCCGGCCGACCAGTGGCAGTCCGGCCAGGTCCAGCGAGAGTTCGCCACCGTGCTCGCCGATGCCTCCGCCCGCGAGGACACCCCGATGCGGCTGACCGACGTCCGGGCGCTGCTGGGCGGCCACCTCGCGGGGCGGCCCACCCGTGCCAACTTCCGCACCGGCACGCTCACGGTCTGCACGATGGTGCCGATGCGCTCGGTGCCGCACCGGGTGGTGTGCCTGCTCGGCCTCGACGACGGCGTCTTCCCCCGGCTCGGGCTGGTCGACGGCGACGACGCACTGGCCCGCGAGCCGCTGACCGGGGAGCGGGACATCCGCTCCGAGGACCGCCAGCTGCTCCTCGACGCGATCGGCGCCGCGACCGAGCGCCTCGTGGTGACCTACACCGGCGCCAACGAGCACAGCGGGCAGAAGCGTCCGCCGGCGGTCCCGCTCGGGGAGCTGCTGGACGCCCTCGACAGGACCACCGGCGCGCCGGTCCGGGACCGGATCGTGGTCCAGCACCCCCTCCAGCCCTTCGACGTCCGCAACGTCGCGCCCGGCGCGCTGGGCGTGCCGACGCCGTTCACCTTCGACCCGGCGATGCTGGTGGCGGCGGAAACGGTCGCGGGCGAGCGTCCCCCGGCCCCCGACTTCCTGCCCGTGCCGCTGCCTCCGGCCCCCCGCGAGGACCTCGCGCTGGCCGACCTGCTGACCTTCTTCCGCGACCCGGTGAAGGGCTTCTTCCGGGCCCTCGACGTCACCCTGCCGTGGGACGTCGAGGGGGTCTCCGACGCGATGCCGGTCGAGATCGACGCACTGGAGACGTGGGGCGTCGGCGACCGGATGCTCGCCGACATGCTGCGCGGCCTGCACCCCGACCAGGCCCTCGGCGCCGAGTGGCGCCGCGGGTCCCTGCCGCCCGGTCAGCTGGGCTGGCGCAAGGCCGGGGAGGTCCGCGACCAGGCCATGCAGCTGGCGATCGCCGCGCTCACCCATCGGCAGGTGGCGCCCAAGGCCTACGACGTCGACGTCGAGCTCGGCGGTGGCCGACGGCTGACCGGCACGGTCACCCCCGTGTACGGCGACCGCCTCGTCGCCGTCGGCTACTCCCGCCTGGACGGCAAGCAGCTCCTCCAGTCCTGGATCCGGCTGCTGGCCCTGGCCGCCGGCCGACCCGACCACAACTGGACCGCGCTGACCATCGGGCGGGCCGCCCGCGGCACCGCCGCGGCCCAGCGCCTGCTCGGGCCGGCAGACGACGAGCCGCTGGGCCTCCTGCAGGACCTGGTCGCCATCTACGACGCCGGTCGCCGGGAGCCGCTGCCCCTCCCGCTCAAGACGTCGTTCGCCTGGGCGAGCGCCCGGCACCACCACGACGACCCCGTCGAGGCGGCGCGCAAGAAGTGGAAGAGCGGCAACTACCCGGCCGAGGACGCCGAGCCCGCCCACGAACGGGTCTGGGGCGTCCGCCCGCCCCTGGAGAAGCTGCTCGGCCCGGTCCCGTCCGGTGAGGCCGTCGAGGGCGAGGACACCCGGCTCGGCACGCTCGCCGCCCGGGTGTGGCTGCCGCTGCTGCGCTGCGAGAGGACGGGCCTGTGACGGAGCCCTTCGACCTGCTCGGCCCGCTGCCCGACGGCGCCTGCACCGTGGTGCTCGAGGCCAGCGCCGGCACCGGCAAGACGTTCACCCTCGCCGGCCTCGTCACCCGCTACGTCGCCGAGGGGCTCGCGACCCTCGACGAGATGCTGCTGATCACCTTCGGGCGGGCCGCCAGCCAGGAGCTGCGGGAGCGGGTGCGCGACCAGCTGGTCGACGCGGCCCGGGCGCTGGAGGACCCCTCGACGGTCGGCGACAACGAGCTGCTCGCCCACCTCGTCACCGGTCCGGAGGAGGAGCTGGCCGCCCGCCGGCACCGGCTGCGCGACGCCCTGGCCGGGTTCGACGCGGCGACCATCGCGACCACCCACCAGTTCTGCCAGCTGGTGCTGCGCTCCCTCGGCGTCGCCGGCGACACCGACGCGGGCGTCACCCTCGTGGACAGCCTCGACGAGCTCGTGAGCGAGGTGGTCGACGACCTCTACCTCAACCGGTTCGGGCAAGCGCGCGAGTCGCCGGTCCTGACCCGCGCCCAGGCGTTGGCGCTGGCCCGCGAGGTCGTGGCCAACCCGCAGACCGTGCTGACCCCGCAGGACCCGGCCGCGGGCTCGGCCGAGGCCGTACGGGTCGACTTCGCCCAGGCGGTGCTGCGGGAGCTCGAGGCACGCAAGCGGCGGCTCGGCATCCTCGGGTACGACGACCTGCTCAGCCGGCTCGCCACCGCGCTGGAGGACGACGACGCGCCCGCCCGGGCCCGGATGCGCCGGCGCTGGCGGATCGTGCTGGTGGACGAGTTCCAGGACACCGACCCGGTCCAGTGGGACGTCATCGAGCGGGCCTTCGTCGGCCACGCCACCGTGGTGCTCATCGGTGACCCCAAGCAGGCGATCTACGCCTTCCGCGGCGGCGACATCGTCACCTACCTGCAGGCGGCCCGCGCCGCCGACCGGCAGTGGACCCTCGGCACCAACTGGCGCAGCGACGCCCCGCTCGTCGAGCGACTCCAGTCCGTGCTGCGGGGCGCCGCGCTCGGGCACCAGGACATCGTCGTACGTGAGGTCGAGGCCCGGCACCGCACCCACCGGCTCGCCGGGGCGCCCTGCAACGACCCGTTCCGACTGCGCGTGGTGACCCGGGAGAAATTCGGGATCCGGGGCACCCGCACGGTGCCGATGGACGATGTGCGCGCGCACGTGGCCGCCGACCTGGCCGCCGACATCCAGCAGCTGCTCGCCAGCGACGCGACGTACGACGGGCGCCCGGTCCGGGCGGGCGACATCGCCGTCATCGTCGAGGCGCACCGCGACGCCCGCGTGTGCCGCGACGCGCTGGCGGCCGCCGGCGTGCCCGCCGTCTACACCGGCGACACCGACGTCTTCGCGTCCCGCGCCGCCGCCGACTGGCTCTGCCTGCTGGAGGCCTTCGAGCAACCGCACCGCAGCGGCCTGGTCCGCGCCGCCGCGGCCACGATGTTCTTCGGGGAGTCCGCCGCCACCCTGGCCGCCGGCGGCGACGGGTTGACCGACCGCGTGGCCGAGACGCTGCGCGAGTGGGCCGACCACGCCCGCGAGCGCGGCATCGCGGCGGTCCACGAGGCCGCGATGCTCGCGGGCCTGGCTCCGCGGGTGCTGGCCTGGCGTGGCGGCGAGCGGGACATGACCGACCTCGCCCACGTCGCGCAGATCCTGCACGAGCTGGCGCACCGCGAGCGGCTCGGCCTGCCGGCCCTGCTCGACTGGCTGCGCACCCAGTGCCACGAGCAGCGGGGTGCCGCCGAGCGCAACCGGCGCCTGGACAGCGACGCCGCGGCCGTCCAGGTGATGACCGTCTGGGTGAGCAAGGGGCTGCAGTACCCGCTCGTCTACCTGCCCTTCGGCTTCAACCGGTACGTCCCGCCCCGGGAGATCGTGCTCTACCACCAGGACGGCCGGCGCTGCCTCGACATCGGCGGGAAGAAGCAGCCGGGGTTCGCCGCGGTCGAGGCCCGCGGCCGGCAGGAGATGGCCGGCGACGACATCCGGCTGACCTACGTCGCGCTCACCCGCGCCCAGTCGCAGGTCGTGGCCTGGTGGGCACCCTCGTGGGACGAACCCAACGGCGGGCTGTCCCGGCTGCTGCGCGGCCGCGCCCCCGGCGCGGCGGCGGTGCCCGACCGCTGCGAGCCGAAGATCTCCGACGCCGACGCGCTGGGGCTCTTCCGGGCGTGGGAGGCCGCCGGTGGGCCCGTCGTCGAGGAGTCACGCCTCGCCACGCCCGGCCCGGTGCCGGCCCGGCCGACCGTGCCCGGACTCGGCGTACGCCGCTTCGACCGCACCATCGACACGTCCTGGCGCCGCACCTCCTACTCCGGGCTGATCCGGTCGGCGGAGGAGTCCCGGGGCGTGGCCAGCGAGCCCGAGGTGGAGGCGCTGGACGACGAGGTCGGTGAGCTGCCGCCGGCCGAGCCGGTGCCGGTGGCCGACGCCGACGTGCCCTCGCCCATGGCCGGGCTGCCCGCCGGGGCGACGTTCGGCTCGCTGGTGCACGGCGTCCTCGAGCACGCGGACCCGCTCGTCGACGACCTCGAGGCCGAGCTGGCTGCCCAGGTCCGGGAGCAGCTGGCCTGGTGGCCCGTCGACGCGGCGGCGGAGGACCTGGCCGCCGCGCTCGTGCCGCTGCACCACACGCCGCTGGGCCCGCTGGCGCCCGGGATGACGCTGGGCCGGATCGGGCTGCCGGACCGGCTGCGCGAGCTCGACTTCGAGATCCCGCTCAGCGGTGGCGACCGCGAACCCGGGCCTGACGTGCGGCTGGCTGACGTCGGGGCCCTGCTGCGCAAGCACCTCGCCGCCGACGACCCGCTGGCGCCGTACGCCGACCGGCTGCTCGGCACCGGGCTCGCCGACCAGTCGCTGCGCGGCTACCTCTCCGGGTCGATCGACGTGGTGCTGCGCATCCCCGCGGAGGGTGGTCACCGCTACCTCGTCGTCGACTACAAGACCAACCGGCTCGGCGACCCGGAGGCCGCGCTCACCGCGGCCGACTATTCGAGGGAGCGGCTCACCGAGGCGATGCTGCACTCGGACTACCCGCTGCAGGCGCTGCTGTACGTCGTGGTCGTGCACCGCTACCTGCGCTGGCGCCAGCCGGGCTACGACCCGGCAACGCACCTCGGTGGCGTCCTCTACCTCTACCTGCGCGGGATGTGCGGCCCCGCGACGCCGGTGGCCGACGGGCACCCCGCCGGGGTGTTCAGCTGGATGCCGCCCGCCGGCCTGGTGACCGCACTGTCGGACCTGCTCGACGGACGGAGGGGCGCATGAGCCTGCTCGAGATCGAGGACCCGCGCGACCACCGGCTGGCGCTCCAGGCCGGCGGCCTGCTCCGCGAGTTCAACGAGGCGGGGGTCGTCGAGGCGGCCGACGTGCACGTCGCGCGCCGGGTGAGTGAGCTGGCCGGAGACACCGACGAGACCGTTGCGCTCGCCGTGGCCCTGGCCGTGCGGGCGGTCCGGGGCGGCTCGGTCTGCGTCGACCTGACCAGCGTGGCCGAGGACTCGGGGCTGCCGGACCTCCCGTGGCCCGGGACCGACACCTGGCTGGCGGCCCTCGCGGCCAGCCCGCTCACCGGGACCCCCACCGTGCTGCGGCTGATCGACGACCGGTTGCTCTACCTCGACCGCTACTGGCGCGAGGAGGAACAGGTGTGCGCCGACCTGCTCGCGCGCCCGGCGCCCGCACCACTGACCCCCGACGAGGAGTCGGCGCTCGAGGTCGCCCTCGACCGGGTCTTCGCCGCTGCCGGGTACGACGAGCAGCGGGCCGCCGCGCGGATCGCCCTGGCCCAGGGCACGACCGTGCTCACCGGCGGCCCCGGCACCGGCAAGACGACGACCGTGGCCGCGCTGCTGGCGCTGCTGGCGGAGCAGGCCGAGCGGTCCGGGGGCGCCACCCCGCGGATTGCCCTCGCGGCCCCCACCGGCAAGGCGGCTGCCCGCCTGCAGCAGGCCGTCGAGGAGGAGGTCGCCCGGCTCCCCGAGTCCGACCGGGCCCGGCTCGGCACCCTGACCGCCGTGACGCTGCACCGGCTCCTCGGGCCACGCCCCGACACCGCCGCCCGGTTCCGCCACCATCGCGAGAACCGCCTGCCCCACGACGTCGTCGTCGTCGACGAGACCTCGATGGTCTCGCTCACCATGATGGCCCGGCTGCTCGAGGCCGTGCGGCCCGAGGCGCGGCTGCTGCTGGTCGGCGACCCCGACCAGCTCGCGTCGGTCGAGGCCGGCGCCGTCCTCGCCGACCTGGTCGACGGGCTCGGTGCCCGCGACGACGGCCGGATCGCGGCGCTGCGCACCTCGCACCGCTTCGGCGAGTCGATCCGGCGCCTGGCCGAGGCCGTCCGGGCCGGGGACGCCGACGGGGCGGTCGCGCTGCTCGAGGCCGGGGGTGAGCACGTCGCCTTCGTCAGCGACCCCGACCCCGAGCCACGGCTGCGCTCGCTGCTGGCGCCGCGGGCCCTCGACCTGGTCCGGGCCGCCGAGCGGGGTGACGTCGAGGCCACGCTGACCATCCTGGACCGGCAGCGGCTGCTCTGTGCTCACCGGGAGGGACCACACGGCGTACGCCACTGGAACCGGCAGGTCGAGCGCTGGATCACCGAGGAGACGGGGGAGCCGATCTGGTCGACGTGGTACGCCGGTCGCCCGCTGCTGGTCACCGCCAACGACTACGGTCTCGGCGTCCACAACGGCGACACCGGCGTCGTCGTACGCCGCGGTGACGGCGTACTGCGTGCGCACGTCGCCGGCAGCACACGGCGTCTCGACCTCGCGACCAGCCGGCTCGGGCAGGCCGAGACCATGCACGCGATGACCATCCACAAGAGCCAGGGCAGCCAGGCCGACGAGGTCGTCGTGCTGCTGCCGCCCCCGGAGTCCCGGCTGCTCACCCGCGAGCTCTTCTACACCGCCATCACCCGAGCCCGGGAGCGGGTCGTGGTGGTCGGCGGTCCGGACGACGTGCGCGCCGCGGTCACTCGCCGGGCCCAGCGGGCGTCGGGGCTGCGCCAGCGCCTCGCCCGAGCCTGACCGCCCCCACGCCGAACCGTCGCTTGTTCACGTGGGACGGCGTCGACCAGTCGCGTGTTGACGTCGTACGGCCCCGACCCGTCGCTTGTTCACACCCGCGGTTCCCGACCCGCTCACGCCGTGGTCGGCGAAACAGGCCGGCAACGTGCGCCCGCTAGGGTCGGGGAACCTGATGTCTGGAGTTGAGATGCCCTTCCTGCTGCGCGTGGAGCTGCCCGACGTGCCCGGTTCGCTGGGTCGTGTGGCGAGCGCGATCGGTGAGGCCGGCGGCGACATCGAGGCGATCGAGATCGTGGAGAAGCGGCACGAGGACGAGACCGCGGTCGACGACGTGCTCCTCGAGGTCGCCCCGGGGACGATGCCCGACTCGATCATCTCCGCGTGCAACGCCCTCGACGGGGTCCGGGTGATCTGGATCAGCCGGTACGCCGCCGGCGGCAACCTCTTCCTGGACCTGGAGGCCGTGGAGGAGCTGACCGCCCACCCTCACCACGCGCTGGACCGGCTGATCGACCTGCTGCCGGTCACCTTCCGGGCCGAGTGGGCGGCCCGGGTCAGGGACTCCGACGGCACCGTCTACGCGACCGAGGCCGCCCCCGCCGACCTGGAGTTCACCTCGATCGGGAAGGCCGCGCGGCTGGAGACCCCCGACGACAACGTGCACGTCGGCGCCCGGCTGAACAAGCACGAGATCGTCGTCATCGGCCGCCGCGGCGGCCCGGAGTTCCTCGACTCCGAGGTCGCCCGCCTCGGGCACCTGGTCGGTCTCGCGATGTCCATCGCCAAGGCCGGCTGAACCAACGCCGACCCGTCGCTCGTTGACCCGGGACACCGCCGACCCGTCGCGTGTTGACGCTGCAGCTCCGCCGACCCGTCGCTTGTTGACGCCGCCGCCGATTCGCGCCGCGAGGTCTGGGAACGCGCCGGACGGGGTATGGGGAGGTCACGGATTGCCGAACAAGGAGCAAAGCCATGGCCCGACATGCTGACAAGGCCTCGACGGACGAGACGACCGTCTCGGAAGAGGACAGGGCGGGCGGCGGGTTCTTCCACCGCCGGGACGACGAGGAGGGGTACGCGCAGGACGAGGGCGTGCGCGGCGGGACGACGTACGCCGACCCGGCACTCGACCGTGGTCCCACGGTGACGCCGGAGGGCCACGCCGCCGCCCGGGAGAAGTTCGGCGGCGTCAACTGGGGCGCCTCGTTCTTCGGCTGGCTGGTCGCGGTGGCGCTGGCCGTCCTGCTCACCAGCATCGCCGGCGCGATCGCGGCGGGCGTGGGCGCGAGCACGGAGATCACCCAGTCCGACGCCGAGCGCGAGGCCGGCACCATCGGTGTCGTCGCCGCGGTCGTCCTGCTGCTGGTCCTGCTCGTCGGCTACTACACCGGCGGGTACGTCGCCGGCCGGATGTCGCGCTTCGACGGCGCCCGACAGGGGTTCGGGGTGTGGGCCGTCGGGCTGCTGGTCACGGTCGTGGCCGTGGTGCTGGGCGCCGTCTTCGGCCGGCAGTACAACATCCTCGACCGGGTCGACCTGCCGCGCGTCCCGTTCTCGACCGACCAGCTCGGCTGGGGAACCCTGGTGACCGGCCTGGTCGTCCTGTTCGGAACGCTGCTGGTCGCGATGCTCGGCGGCGCCGTCGGCCACCGCTACCACAACCGCGTGGACCGCGTCGTCCACGACTGACGCGGTCGCGTCGGCGGGGCAGTCAGCAGCCGACGCCGGTGATGTCGCCGCTGCTGCGGTGGCCCGCGCCCGTGTGGAGCGAGTACGCGGAGCAGTAGTAGAAGCTGAGCAGCCGGTCGCGCTCGAGGGCCACCGGCTCCCACGTGCCGTCCCCGGCCGGCTCGAGGTATCGGAAGGACGTGTCCAGCAGGTCGGGGTCGCGGTGCTTGAGGTAGCGGTCCAGCCAGCGCTGCACGTAGACGCTGGTGAGGTCCTGGCCGTAGCGGCTCGCGGGAAGGACCAGCGGGATGTCGGTGTACTCCAGGTGCGTGGATGCACGCGGGACGACCAACATCGAGTCGACCCCGGCCCGGCGCCACGCGTCGAAGCCGGTACGCCGTTCCCGCATCGGGTCGGGACCGTCCGGGGAGGGCTGGGGCGTCAGGGAACTGCCACCGGACATGAGCCACGGCGTGACCGTGAAGCCGTACTCCGACTGCACCGCCAGCGCCGGCACGGTCGGCTTGTTCCCGCTGCCGTCCAGCGGGCCGTCGGAGCCCGGCCCGGTCAGCTTGTCCAGCGCGACCACGGCCTCGACCCGGTCGTCGATGCCCTGCACCTTCGACACGGCGGCGGCGCCCATCGAGTGGCCGATGATCGCGATCCGGGTGGTCCGCCCCGGGGTGACGGTGCGGTCGTCGGGGGAGCGGTCGAACAGCCGCCAGTAGGGGTTGTACGCCGTCACGTCGGCGCCGCCCGCGGCCTTGTTCCGGTAGGGGCGGTCGGGCGTGGAGGTGAAGAAGCCCAGCGCGTTGCGGGTCCCGACCACGAAGTTCGACAGCTGCTGCGACGGGACGCCCGGGCACCCGGACATCTCGCCGTCGCCGGGTTCGGCGAACGGGTTGCAGAACGGCAGCGCGTTGGTGTCCGCCGGCGAGTCCTGGTGCGGGAACGTCTCGCTGGTGCCCTGGCCCTGCACGTCGTAGGTGAGTACGACGTAGCCGCGCTCGGCGAGGTCCTGGGCCAGCCACTCGTACATGCCCTCGGACCCCTGCACCGAGCCCTCGGTGATGACCACGCCGGGGAAGGGACCGTGCAGCTCCTCGCCCGTGTAGGGGTCCACCGCGCCGGGGCGGGGCCGGTAGACGTGACCGCGCAGCAGCGCGCCGTACCTGTTGGTGAAGGCCACCGGGGTCATCCGGCCGCGGGTCCCCTCCCAGCCGGCGCGCAGCGGGTTGCCGACGTTCCAGCCCGGGAACACGTTGCCCGGCGTGATCGCCGGCCGGGTGGGCGTGGCCGCCTGGGTCAACAGCTGGTCGACGCCCTTCTGCGTGGCGGCCTGCACCAGGGCGGGGAGGTACGCCGGGTTCTGCAGCTGGCCCTCGGTCACGCGACCGTAGGCGGCGGCGATGTTCTGCGCGTCCCGGGTCGTGTACGCCGGGTCGCCCGGCTCGGGCCCGGCGACGGCCGGCGCCGCCGTTCCCAGCGCCAATGGCAGCAGTGACAGGGCGACGAGCGCGCGAGCGAGGGGCATGGCCTGTCCAACGAGGGAGGCCCGGGAAGGCAACGCCGGTCGACAAGCGACGGGTCGGCGTGCCTGCGGGTGAACGAGCGACGGGTCGGCGTACTCACCCGTGAACGAGCGACGGGTCGGCGTTCACTACGGTGAGGCATGAGCGCGATCGACGGGGTGTCGGAGATCTTCGACGCCGACGCCTGGGACGTGGTGCCCGGCTTCGAGGACCTGACCGACCTGACCTACCACCGCGCCAGGGCGCACGGCACCGTCCGGATCGCGTTCGACCGGCCTGAGGTGCTCAACGCGTTCCGGCCGCACACCGTCGACGAGCTGCTCCGGGTGCTGGAGCACGCGCGCACCTCGGCGGACGTCGGCTGCGTGCTGCTGACCGGCAACGGCCCCGGCGAGAAGCACGGGAAGTGGGCCTTCTGCAGCGGCGGGGACCAGCGGATCCGGGGTCGCTCGGGCTACCAGTACGAGCCCGGCACCGAGGGCGGCGTGCGCGACGAGCGGACCCCCGCCGACGCGGCGCGGCTGGGCCGGCTGCACATCCTCGAGTGCCAGCGGCTGATCCGGTTCATGCCCAAGGTCGTGATCTGCCTGGTCAACGGCTGGGCGGCCGGCGGCGGGCACAGCCTGCACGTGGTCTGCGACCTGACGCTGGCCAGCGCCGAGCACGCGCGCTTCAAGCAGACCGACGCCGACGTCGGCTCCTTCGACGGCGGCTTCGGGTCGGCGTACCTCGCCCGCCAGGTGGGCCAGAAGTTCGCGCGCGAGATCTTCTTCCTCGGCGACGAGTACTCCGCCGAGGACATGCACCGGATGGGCGCGGTCAACAAGGTGGTGCCGCACGCCGACCTCGAGCGCGAGGCGCTGGAGTGGGGCCGGAAGATCAACGGGAAGTCCCCGACCGCCCAGCGGATGCTGAAGTACTCCTTCAACCTGATCGACGACGGCCTGGTCGGCCAGCAGCTCTTCGCGGGCGAGACCACCCGGCTCGCCTACATGACCGACGAGGCCGTCGAGGGCCGCGACCAGTTCCTCGAGAAGCGCGAGCCCGACTGGTCTCCCTTCCCCTGGTACTACTGAGCCGCTGGTCCTGCTGGACCCGTGGTACTACTGACCGGTCGTCAGCCGCTTCTCGGAGGAGTACAGATGAAGTCCGCCCTGGCCCTGGCTGCGTGTGCGCTGGCGGTGTCCTGCAGCGCCGGCTCCACGCCGACCGTCAGCCGGTCCACCCTGGAGAAGACCGTCTACGACCGGATGACCGACTACGCCGGCCAGGCGCCGGACAAGGTCGAGTGCCCGGGTGGCCTGGAGGGCGAGGAGGGCAAGACCCAGCGCTGCATCCTGTACGCCGGCTCCGACAAGGTCGGCGTGACCGTGACCGTCACCTCCGTGGACGGGACCGACGTCAACTTCGACATCGAGGCCGACGACGAGGTCATGCAGTGACCGGCGCGGACCCACGACGAGCCTTCCTCGAGGGCGTGCAGCAGGCCGCGAGCGGCACGCCGTACGTCGTGACCGCGACCGACGCGGGCTTCGACGTGACGCTCGACATCGTGGACGCGCAGTGGTTCGGGCTCTTCGACAAGGCCGGCCTGAGCAAGGTCTACATCCACCACGTGGCGGTCGGCGACGACGGGACCTACACGGTCACCGACGACGCCCGCTCCGTGGAGTGGGTCGCGGGGGTGCCGCGGGTCTCGGCGTCCGCCGAGCGGGTCTACGGCCGGGTCAAGGAGTTCGGCGTCCAGAAGGTGTGGGCCCTCGACGCGCACGGCCGCTTCGGTCCCGTGGTCGACTTCCGCTTCAACTCCGAGGAGGGCCGCGACCTGGTGAAGGGCGTGGCCCAGCAGCTCGGCCTGAAGGAGAAGCGTGGCGCCGCCGAGCGCACCGGCCTGATCTTCGCCCTGGTGGCCGGCGTCGGGTCGGTCATCACGCTGGTGGTGCTGCTGGTCGCGGCGCTGCTCGGCAAGTTCTGAACGATCAGGTCGCGGGCGCCTCGTCGTCCGGGACCACCCGCACGGTGCGCATGAAGTCCTGGAACTCCGGCCCGTAGGTCTCGAACTGCCCGTAGGTGCAGGTGAAGGTGTAGATCACCACGATCCGCTTGGTCGGGTCATGGACGTCGACCAGGCCGGTCACGGCCTGCGCCTGCCGGAGGTCGTGGCTCCGCCCGTTGATGGAGACGGTGGCCCCGATGAGCTGGGTGATCCCGGGCGCGTGCTCGGAGCCCATCTCCCGTCGCTTGAGGAGCTCGACGTCGGTCGCCTGGGACCGCGCGAGCACCAGCGACTCGTCGGCGATCTGGGTCAGCGGGGCCGGGTCGTTGCGCCAGTCACCGCTGATGGTGATCGTCGGCTCGTAGTCGTCGCCGGTGCCGTGGCGCACGGCCAGGAAGGCCGCGTTGGTGACGCCGCGGGACTCCGGCGGCACCGCCTCCCAGTCGGCGCCGGGCAGCTCGAACCGGATCGGTACCGGCAGGGTGGTCATCGATGGGCCGTCCTCGTCGTGGTGGGTCTCGTGGTCAGGGGTGAGGTGCTCAATCGAGGAGCCTCCCGATCCCGTCGACGATGTCGCCCCCGGTCTCCCACATCTCCGGGAAGTCCAGGGTGATCTCGCCCCCGACCTTGCCGCCGAGGCCCCAGGCCACACCGCCGGACCCCCCGACGGTCAGCGTGCCGTCGTGGAACCCGTAGTCGACGTCCCCGGCGATCCCGGCGCCCGCCCAGCCCTCGGCGGTCGCCGAGCCGCCGACCCCGCCGACGTCGCCCTCGGCGGTGCCGGAGACCTTGCCGCCCGCGAACAGCTCGCCTCCGGCGTGCGCCCCGCTGTTGTCGACGACCAGGTGCCCGTCCCCGTTGGCGCCGACCAGGAAGTCACCCTTCAGGGCCCCTTCGACGTAGCCGTACTCGCCGTGGACCGAGCCCTCGCCGCCGATGATCGTCACGGTGCCGTCGGCGTTGATCCGGACGCCGTCGCCGTCGATGGTGGCCTCGGCCGAGCCGTCGGCCCCGAGCAGCGTGAAGCTGCCGTCGGCGTTCATCTTGACCGGGCCGAGATAGTCCTCCCACTCGCCGGTGGCCCGGTAGACCCAGGCGGCACCCTCGGCGCTGCCGAGCGTCAGCTTGAAGTCGTCCTCGTGCTTGTCGGAGTAGCGGCCGTCCCGGCCGTCGGACGGGTCCTTGCCGAACACCTTGTCCCACCCGCTCCAGGTGAACTCCGGCCCCTCGACCTTCCCGTCGGCGCCCCACCAGTCCGACGTGCCCTTGGTCTTCGACCCGTCGAGCCCGCCGAGGGCTCGCACCGCCGCCTCCGCGGCGTCGTCGAGGTCCTGGCGCGCCTCGTCGAGGATCTCCTGGGCCTCGGCCCGCATGCTCACGCCGGGGTCGACGAACGGTCCCGGCGGGGCGGGCCGCATCTGCGGCACCACGGTCCCGAACGGCGACTGGCCGACGGTCGGCGCGCAGATGCTGTCGTTGTACGCCGCCACGGCCGCGTTGTAGGCGTGCACGGCCTGCGTCGTGGCCGCCTCGCCCGCGGCGTACTTGTCGATGGCGTCCTGGGCCTTGCCCTGGGCGGCGCCCAGCGCGGCGGCGTACGTCCTCAGCGCGCTGCCGGCCGCGTCCAGCAGGCTCGTGTACGCCGTCCACTTCTTCTGCTCGTCCGCGAAGTTGGCCTCCCACGCGGGCTGGCCGAGCCCGCCGGTCCAGCCCGGGATCCGGACCGCGGTCACGTCGGCGAAGATGCCGGAGATCCGGGTCGACTCGTCGGACAGTGCGTCGGCGTTGGCGTCGACGTGCGCCCGGTTGCCCGGCACCAGCTTCGTCGGGTCGGTGGTCTCCCCGAGCTGCAGGGATGCCGGGGCGGTCATGGCGTCCCGTCGAGGAACGGGGACTGCAGCGGCCGGCGGAACAGCAGGCCGACGCCCTGGTCGGTGGACTCGTACTGGGTGGCGGTGTACTCGAGCGAGTCGCTGAGCACCTCCGCGCCGGACCGCAGCGCCGTGCCGGCCCTGTCGCACTGCTCGCCGACCGCTCGGAACCACTCGGCGAGCTCGACGTGACCGAAGGACTCGGCCGTGACGTTGCTGGTCTCGAGGTCGTAGCCGACGAGTGGCCCGGTGACGCTGCGCAGCGTGCGCGCGGCGGCCCGGAGCTCCTCGACGAGGACGTCGTAGGACATTGGTGTCTCCCCCGTGATGTGACTGCCGCCGGCGTCCCGGCCGGTGGCTGCCCCTGTTCTACCCCACTCGGCGGCGTCGCAACCAGCGGCAACCGCCGGTCGGCGGGCGCCCGACCGCGACGGGCGGCGGGCCGGCACGGCATGATCGGGGTGTGCCGCTCGCTCGGCCCAGGAGCGCCCGCCCGCCTCCGGGAGGAGACCCTTGAAGAAGTACGCCGCGCTCGCCGTCTGCGTGCTCGCGCTCGCCGGCTGCAGCGCCGACGTCAGAGGTCGTGAGCTGAGCGCCGGGCGCCCCACCCGCTGGCAGGAGATCGCGCGCCGCGGGGCGGGACCGGACTACGCACGCACCTACGCCGAGCGGTTCCGCGCGATGGCCGCCCGGGGCGAGGACATCCACGGCGAGGCCGCCTTCGTGACCGGCCTGGTCGACCCGCCCGCCCGGGTGCTCGACGCCGGCTGCGGCACCGGCCGGATCGCCGTACGCCTCGACGAGCTCGGGTACGCCGTGGTCGGCGCCGACGTGGACGAGGCGATGCTCGAGGTGGCGCGTGCCGAGGCCCCCGGCCTCGACTGGCGGCAGGCCGACCTGGCGTCCTTCGAGCTGGGGGAGCGCTTCGACGTGGTGCTGCTCGCGGGCAACATCGTGCCGCTGCTCGAGCCCGGCACCCTGGCCGCGGTGGCCGGCCGGCTCGCCGCCCACGTCGCCCCGGGCGGGCGCGTGGTGTGCGGCTTCGGCCTGGACGCGGCCCACCTGCCGCCCGGGTGCCCGGTCACCCCGCTGGCGGAGTTCGAGCGGGCGATGGCCGCCGCGGGGCTGGTGGTCCGGGACCGGTACGCCGGCTGGGACGGCGCGCCGTTCGACGCCGCGGGCGGGTACGTGGTCGCCGTGCACACCCCGGCCTGACCGCCGCCTACCCTTGGGCCGATGAAGATCGTGGTCCTCACCGGTGCCGGCATCTCCGCCGAGAGCGGGGTGCCGACGTTCCGCGACGCCGACGGGCTGTGGGAGGGCCACCGGGTCGAGGACGTCGCGACCCCACAGGCGTACGACGCCCAGCCGACCGTGGTGCACCGGTTCTACGACGCCCGCCGGGCCGCCCTCGCCGCGGTCGACCCGAACCCCGCCCACCACGCGCTGGCGCGGCTGGAGGAGCACGTCGGCGACGACCTGCTCGTGGTCACCCAGAACATCGACGACCTGCACGAGCGCGCCGGCTCGCAGCGGGTCCTGCACATGCACGGGGAGCTGCTCTCCGCGCTGTGCCGCGCCTGCACGGACCGGGTCCGCTGGGTGAGCTGACCTCGTCGAGTTCCCGGCGTGCCCGTCCTGCGGGGTGAGCGCGCTGCGCCCGGACGTGGTGTGGTTCGGCGAGATCCCCTACGGCATGGACGACATCCAGGACGCGCTCGTGGAGGCCGACCTGTTCGTCTCGATCGGCACGTCGGGGGCGGTCTACCCGGCCGCCGGCTTCGTGCAGCACGCCCTCGCCCACGGCGCGCGCACCCTGGAGCTCAACCTCCAGCCCAGCGAGGTGAGCCTGCTCTTCCACGAGTCCCGCCAGGGGCTCGCCGGGGAGCTGGTCCCGGCCTGGGTGGAGGAGCTCCTCGCCGGGTAGTCCGTGACGCTTCTGTTGTGGAGAACCGTGTTTCCACAACAGAAGCGTCACGGACTACCGCGGCGCAGCCGTGCCGGCGGACGCAGCGAGCCGCTCGCGGACCATCCGCTCGAGCCGGGGCCAGTCGTCGGCCAGCCCGAGCCGGGGGGCGTAGTTGCGCAGGGTGTCGACGAACATCTCGCCGCTCTCGATGATCCGGGGATCCATGTGGCCGAACACCTCGAGCGCGACCACGCCGTACAGCTGGGTCCAGCCCTGCATGTAGGCCCAGACCAGGCCGCGGTCCGCCGCGTCGATCTTCTCGACCTTGGCGGGGATGACCGGGTCGGTGACCGCCTCGCGGACGGTCGGCGGCAGCTCGTCGAGCGGCAGGATCGGGAACCGGGTCTGCAGCCAGACCTCGTGCATCTGGTCGGTGAACAGGTGGCCGGAGCTGGACAGCGTGACCAGCTCGCGGCGCACGCAGGCGGCGTCTGCGACGGGGTTGGCGAAGACCAGGCTGAACTCGCGCGGGTTGGCCAGCGCCCAGTGCCGGAACTCGGTGGTCGAGACCAGCAGCCGGCCGGCCGCGTCGTCCGGGGGCAGGGCGTCGGCCGCCGCCGCGAACGTCTCGGTGGCCGCCCGGTCGATCTCGTAGGCGACCAGGTCGACCAGGTCCTGGTAGCTCGCGACGTAGCGGTAGAGCGCCGGGGCGGTCACGCCCATCCGGGTCGCCACCGCGCGCAGCGACAGCTCCGCGCCCTCGGCGAGGAGCTCCCGCGAGGCGCGCACGATCTCGGCGTACGTCGCCTCCCGCTGCCGCTCGCGTCGCGTGCTGGTCTCGGTCACCTGGGCCTCCCGGAGCTCTTGACGCCGGAAGTTTACACCGTTTACGGTTAACAGCGTTCACTTTCCTGATGCATGTTCACCCAAGGGTCTCGGGAGATCGCGAGGAGTCGCCATGATCGATCGGTGGGGAGCCTTCGTGGCCCGGAGGTCGCTGGCGGTGCTGCTCGCCGGGCTGGCCCTGACGCTGGCCGCGGCGGCCTACGGCACCGGGGTGTTCGACTCGCTGTCCCAGGGCGGCTTCGACGACCCGGCGTCGGAGTCCGCGCGGGAGCTGGCCGCCGAGCAGGACACCTTCGGCAACAAGTCGGCCGACGTCGTCGCGATCTACTCCAGCGACGACCTGACGGCCGACGACCCCGAGTTCCGCCGTCACGTCGAGGACGTCGTGGCCGGCATCCCCGGCGGCACCGCCGCCTCGGTGGTTCCCTACTACGCGGACGCACGCTCCGGCGGGTCGCCGGGCATGGTGTCCGAGGACGGGCACGCCGCGCAGGTGCTGATCTCGCTGGCGGGCACCACCCAGGACGACTTCCTCACCAACTACGACGAGCTGTCCCCGAGCCTGGAGGCCGACGGGCTGCAGACCGACCTCGCGGGGCCGTTCGCCGTCTACAACGACGTCAACGAGATCACCTCCGAGGACCTGGCGCGGGCCGAGACGATCTCGATGCCGGTGGTGGTCGTGCTGGCCCTGCTGATCTTCGGGAGCCTGGTGGCCGCCTTCATGCCGGCTCTCGTGGGGCTCATCGCGATGCTGGGCGCGCTGGCGGTGGTGAGGCTGCTGACGCTGTTCACCGACGTGTCGGTCTTCTCGGTCAACGTGATCTCGCTGCTGGGCATCGGCCTGGCGATCGACTACGCGCTCTTCGTCGTCAGCCGCTTCCGTGAGGAGCTCGGGCGGCTCCCCGACGACGTGCCCGACGCGCCCGCGATCGCCGTACGGCGCACGATGGTGACGGCCGGACGCACGGTGCTGTTCTCCGGGCTGACCGTGGCGGCCGCGCTGTCGAGCCTGCTGATCTTCCCGCAGGCCTTCCTGCGGAGCATGGGGTACGGCGGGATCGCCGCCGTGCTGATCGCGATGCTGGCCGCGCTCACGGTGCTGCCGGCGACCCTGAAGCTGCTGGGCCGCCGGGTGGACGCCGGCCGGCTCCCGTGGCGGCGGCACCGCCCGGTGTCCGGCGCCGACGACCACGGTCGTTGGGCGCGGCTGGCCCGCGGGGTGATGCGGCGGCCGGTCACGGTGATCGTGGTGACCGTCGTGGCGCTGCTCGTGGTCGCCTCGCCGTTCCTCGGTGCGCGCTGGGGGAGCGTCGACTACCGGGTGCTGCCGCACGACGCCCCGGCCCACACTGCGGCGGACAAGCTGGTCGACGACTTCGGTGCGGAGACCTCCAGCGCCAGCCTGCTGCTGCGGGGTGCCTCGCCGGACGACGTGACGGCGTACACCCGCGAGGTCCGGCAGGTCGGCGGCATCCTCGACGTGCAGCCGGTCGACCAGCAGGGAGACGTGACCCTGCTGCGCGCCACCTGGGCGGGCAACAGCCAGACCGAGACGTCCCAGGACGTCGTCCGGGAGCTGCGTGACATCGAGCCGGCCAGCGGCACCGCCCTGGTCGGCGGCCAGACCGCGGACACCGTCGACCTGGTCTCGTCGGTCGGGTCGCACCTGGTGTGGATGGGCCTGATCGTCGTGGTGGTCATGCTCGGGCTGCTCTTCCTCGCCTTCGGCTCGGTGGTGCTGCCGGTCAAGGCCATCGTCATGAACCTGATCTCGATCACCGCGTCCTTCGGCGTGGTCACCTGGATCTTCTCCGACGGCCACCTCGCGGACCAGATCGGCTTCACGCCGCAGGGGTACCTCGACGCGACCAACCCGATCCTGATGCTGGCGATCCTGTTCGGGCTCTCGATGGACTACGAGGTCTTCCTGCTCTCGCGGGTCCGCGAGCAGTGGGACCTCACCCACGACAACGACGAGGCCGTGGTCGCCGGCGTGCAGAAGACCGGCCGGATCATCACCAGCGCGGCGCTGCTGCTCGCCGTCGTGATCGGGGCGTTCGCGCTCTCGGGCATCGTGTTCATGAAGATGCTCGGCATCGGCATGCTGGTCGCCCTGATCATCGACGCCACCATCGTGCGGGCCCTGCTGGTGCCGGCGACCATGAAGCTGCTGGGCCGCTGGAACTGGTGGGCGCCGGGCCCGATGCGTCGCTGGTGGGAGCGGTACGGCTTCCGCGAGGGGGCGGCCGAGACGCCGGCCCCGACCCCCGAGCCCTCGCACACCTGAGGAGAACTTTGGGTAGTCCGTGACGCTTCTGTTGTGGACAACACGTTTTCCACAACAGAAGCGTCACGGACTACCTCGCCGTAGGGGCGACCAGCGCGCCCGCGTGCCCGGGCAGGGCGAGGCGTGCGCGGTCGAGAGTCACGCCGTCGCCGGTCGCGAACAGCAGCGCCGCGGGCCCGTCGAGGTCGACCTCGGCGGCGTCGTCGCCGAAGTTCACGACCACCTCGAGGTCGCCGCGGCGCATCCGGAACAGCCGGGTCTCCTCGTCGGCGGTGCAGGAGACCGCGGCGAAGGACGGGTCGGTCAGCTCGGGGCGGCTGCGCCGCAGCGCGGCCAGCCGCCGGTAGACCTCGAGCATCCGGGCGTGCCGACCCTCGGCGAGCTCGTCCCAGTCCAGCTTCGAGCGCTCGTACGTCGCGGGGTCCTGCGGGTCGGGCACCACCGCGGGGTCCCAGCCCATCCGCTCGAACTCCGTGATCCGGCCCTCCGCCGTCGCCCGGCCGAGCTCCGGCTCGGGGTGGGAGGTGAAGAACTGGAACGGCGACGAGCTCGCCCACTCCTCGCCCTGGAAGAGCATCGGCGTGAACGGGCCGGCCAGCGTCAGCAGCGCGGCGCAGGCGAGCTGGTCGTCGTCGAGCGCCTCGGTGATCCGGTCCCCGACCGCCCGGTTGCCGACCTGGTCGTGGTTCTGGCTGCAGACGACCAGCCGCCAGGCCGGCATCGCGGCGGTGTCGATCGGCACCCCGTGGTCGCGGTCGCGGAAGGAGGAGAACGTGCCGTCGTGGAAGAAGCCCTTCTCGCACACCTTCGCCAGCGCGGACAGCGGCTCGAAGTCGGTGTAGTACCCCTCGACCTCGCGGGTCAGCGCCACGTGCACCGCGTGGTGGAAGTCGTCGCTCCACTGGGCGTCCAGGCCGTAGCCGCCGGCCTCGCGCGGCGTGATCAGCCTCGGGTCGTTGAGGTCGGACTCCGCGATCAGCGTCAGCGGCCGGCGCTGGTGGGCGGACAGGGCGGCGACCTCGATCGCCATCTCCTCCAGCAGGTGCACCTCGGACTCGTCGGACAGCGCGTGCACGGCGTCGAGCCGCAGCCCGTCGACGTGGAAGTCCTCCAGCCACATCCGCACGTTGTCGAGGATGTAGCGGCGCACCTCGGCCGAGCCCTCGCCGTCGAGGTTGACCAGGTCGCCCCAGGTGTTCGACCCGGACTTCAGGTAGGGCCCGAACTTCGGCAGGTAGTTCCCGGACGGGCCGAGGTGGTTGTAGACCACGTCCTGGATGACGCCGATGCCGGCGGCGTGGCAGCCGTCGACGAAGCGCTGGTACGCCGCGGGGCCGCCGTACGGCTCGTGCACCGCGGACCACAGCACCCCGTCGTACCCCCAGTTGTGGGTGCCGTTGACCGCGTTGACCGGCATCAGCTCGACGAAGTCGACGCCGATGGAGCGCAGGTGGTCGAGCCGGCCCAGGGCCGCGTCGAGCGTGCCCTCGGGAGTGAACGTGCCGACGTGCAGCTCGTAGATCACCGACCCGGCGAGCTGGCGGCCGGTCCAGGCCTGGTCGGTCCACGCGAAGCCCGTCGCGTCGAAGGTTCGCGAGCGCTGGTGGACGCCCGCCGGCTGACGCCGCGACCGTGGGTCGGGCAGCGGCGTGTCCTCGTCGTCGATCAGGTAGCCGTAGTCCACCTCGCCTTCCGGCACGGGCTCCACCGGCGACCACCAGTCGTCGGCACCCCGGGCCATCTCGACGGTCTCATCGCCCACCGACAGCCGGACCCGCGACGGGAAGGGCGCCCAGACGTCGAAGCGCCCGTGGCCGGTGGCCGAAACGCGTCCGTCGGTCGAGCCTGTCGAGACCATCAGTCCTCCCTCACGAGCAGTGCCACGGGCAGGTCGTCCAGCAGGTCCGCGAGCCGCACGGTCCCGGCGGCCGGGCGCCCGGTCAGGGCGTCGACCCAGCGGCCCTGCGGCAGGTCGAGCGCGGTGTCGCCCCAGCCGCCCCGGTCGGCCAGCCCGATCGGCAGCCGGGTGACGACGGTGACCGCGCCACCCCGGTCGAAGGCGAGCGCGTGGTCGGCGGCCTCGCCGGAGGCGGCCAGCCCGGCGTACGTCGTGAACAGCTCGGGCCGGTCGCGGCGCAGCGTCAGCGCGGCGTGCACGACGCGGAGCTTGGCGGTCCCGGGGTCGTCCGGGGAGTCGGTGAGCGTGGTCGCCGCGCCCTCCCGGATCGCGCCGAGCCGGTCGGTGCGGTCGTCGAAGTCGACCGGTCGCCGGTTGTCCGGGTCGACCAGGCTCTGCTCCCACAGCTCGCTGCCCTGGTAGACGTCCGGCACGCCCGGCATCGTGATCGCGAGCAGCTTGGCCGCGAGCGCGTTGCTCCAGCCCGCGCCGGCGAGCCGGCCGACCAGCCCGGTGAGCACCTTGCCGACGCTGGGGTCGTCGTACGCCGCGTCGACCGCGGCGCGCACGGCGTCCTCGTACGCCGTGTCGGGCGCGGTCCACGTCGTGTGGTCGCCGGCCTCGCGCATCGCCTTCTCGGCGTAGGCGTGCAGCCGCTCCCGGCTCGCGGGCCAGGCGCCGAGCACCGCCTGCCACAGCAGGCTGCCGAAGCCGGGGTCGGGCACCGGAGCCAGCTCCAGCAGCCGGTCGAGGGCCGCCTCCCAGGCCTCGGGGATCTCGGACAGCGCGGTGATCCGGGCCCGGACGTCCTCGCCGCGCTTGGTGTCGTGGGTGGACAGCGCGGTCATGGCGTGCGGCCAGTCGGCCTGCCGCGCGGCCAGGTGGCCGTGGAGCTCGGTGGGCGTGATCGCGAAGACGCCCGGGTCGCCGCCGACCTCGTTGAGCGAGGTGAGCCGGGAGAAGCGGTAGAACGCGCAGTCCTCGACCCCCTTGGCCATCACCATCCCGCTGGTCTGCTGGAACCGCTTCGCCGGCTCGGCGTCGGGGTCACCGAGCACGGGCTCGAGCAGGTCGAGGGTGCCGGCGAGGTCCGGTCGGCGTCGTCGGGCGGAGTCGAACGCCGCGTCGAGGTGCTCGCGCCCCTCGGGCAGGTAGGACCGGTAGACCGGGAAGCAGGCGAGCAGCTCGGCCACCGCGTCGCGCAGCGCGGCCTCCGTGGTCTCGGCGGCTCGACCAACCGGGAGGATCTCCCGCACGATCCGCCGGACCTCGGACTGCAGGATCCCGTCGGCCACGTCGCGCTTGGTGCCGTGGATCATCTCGTGCCAGTCCACCGGCCCGCCGCGCAGCCGGGCCTCGAGCGCGTCGAGGGCCGGCTGGCCGGACGGGTCGGTGAGCACCCGGTCGATGTGGGCGAGGGCGTCGTACCCGGTGGTGCCCGCGGTCGCCCACGAGGACGGCAGCGTCTCGCCCGGCTCCAGGATCTTCTCGACCAGCACGTAGGCGCCGCCGGTGAGCCGGGCCAGGTCCTCGAAGTAGCCCTTCGGGTCGCGGAGCCCGTCCGGGTGGTCCACCCGGAGGCCGTCGACGAGGCCCTCGTCGAACCAGCGCCGGATCTCGACGTGGGAGTCGTCGAAGACCTGCGGGTCCTCGACCCGGACGCCGGCGAGGGTGTTCACCGCGAAGAAGCGCCGGTAGTTCAGCTCGTCGTCGGCGGCCCGCCAGCCGACCAGCTCGTAGTGCTGCCGGGCGTGGACGGCGTTCGCGATGTCGGTGGGCGAGCCTGTCGAGACCTCGTCGGCCGTCCCGGGCGCGATCGGGAACCGGTTGTCGTGGTAGCGCAGCTCCCCGTCGACCACCTCGAGGTGGTCGATCCGCCCGTCCGGCAGCAGGTCGTCGTCACCCACCACGGGCACCCGCACACGACCGCCGCCGGCCGCCCAGTCGACGTCGAAGGCAGGGGCGTACGCCGAGTCCTGCCCGAGCCGCAGCAGGTCCCACCACCACGCGGTCTCCGCCGGCGTGGCCACCCCGACGTGGTTCGGCACGATGTCGACCAGCACGCCCATCCCGAGCCGCCGCGCCTCGGCCGACAGGGCCGCCAAGCCCTCGGCGCCACCGCGGGCGGGGTCGATCCGGTCGTGGGCCACCACGTCGTACCCGTGGTCGCTGCCCGGCTCGGCCGCCAGCAGCGGCGAGAGGTAGACCCAGTCGACGCCGAGCTCGTGCAGGTACGCCAGCCGCCGGGCGGCGGCGAACAGGTCGAACTCCTCGGTGACCTGGAGCCGGTAGGTGCTGGTCGGCGTGCGCATCTCCCGGTCTCAGCCCCGCTGGGCCTGGGCCACCGACGCGGCCACGGAGTGGTCGACCTCGGCCTCGGGCGCGGAGTGCTGGCGCAGCACGAGCACGCTGTGCGTCTCGAGGTGCAGCTTCCCCCCGGCGGCGTGCGGGGTCTCGTCGTCGGCGGCACCGCCGGTGTCGATGACGACGTCCCAGGCCGCGGCGTACTCGTCGGGGGGCAGGGTCACGTCCGCCGGCCCGTCGGCGTTGAAGTAGAGCAGGAAGTGGTCGTCGGTGATCGGCTGGCCGCGGTCGTCGAGGCCGGCGATGCCGTTGCCGTTGAGGTACATGCCGATCGCCTGCGCCCCACCGTCCCAGTCGTCGTCCTCCATCGGCCGGCCGTCGAGGTGCAGCCAGACGATGTCGTTGAGGCGCTCGCCGTCGCCGGTGCGCACGGTGGTGCCGGTGAAGAACCGCTTGCGGCGGAACGTCGGGTGGTCCCGGCGCAGCCGCGCGACCGCCGCGGTGAACTCGACCAGCGGGTTGTCCACCCGGTCCCAGTGCATCCAGCTGATCTCGGAGTCCTGGGCGTAGGTGTTGTTGTTGCCGTCCTGGGTCCGGCCCATCTCGTCGCCGTGCAGGATCATCGGGACGCCCTGGCTCAGCAGCAGGGTGGCGATGAAGTTGCGCTGCTCGCGGGCCCGCGCGGCGAGGATCTCCGGGTCGTCGGTGGGCCCCTCGACGCCGTGGTTCCAGGACCGGTTGTGGCTCTCGCCGTCGTTGTTGTCCTCGCCGTTGGCGTCGTTGTGCTTCTCGTTGTAGGACACCAGGTCGCGCAGCGTGAACCCGTCGTGCGCGGTGACGAAGTTGATGCTCGCGAACGGACGACGGCCGGAGTGCTCGTAGTAGTCCGAGGAGCCCGCGAGGCGGGAGGCGAACTCGCCGAGCGAGGGCTCGCCGCGCCAGAAGTCGCGGACGGTGTCGCGGTAGGCGCCGTTCCACTCGGTCCACTGGGGCGGGAAGTTGCCGACCTGGTAGCCGCCGGGGCCGATGTCCCACGGCTCCGCGATCAGCTTCACCTGCGAGACGATCGGGTCCTGCTGCACGAGCTCGAAGAACGTCGCCAGCCGGTCCACGTCGTAGAACTCCCGGGCCAGGGTCGCCGCGAGGTCGAACCGGAAGCCGTCGACGTGCATCTCGGTCACCCAGTACCGCAGCGAGTCCATGATCAGCTGCAGCGAGTGCGGGTGCCGGACGTTGAGGGAGTTCCCGGTGCCGGTGTAGTCGGTGTAGTAGCGGCGGTCGTTCTCCTCGAGCCGGTAGTACGCCGGGTTGTCGATGCCCTTGAAGCTCAGCGTCGGACCGAGGTGGTTGCCCTCGGCGGTGTGGTTGTAGACCACGTCGAGGATCACCTCGATGCCGGCGGCGTGCATCGACTTCACCATCGACTTGAACTCCTGCACCTGCTGGCCGCGCTCGGCCGTGGCGGCGTACGACGCGTGCGGTGCGAAGAAGCCCAGGGTGTTGTAGCCCCAGTAGTTGCGCAGCCCCTTGTCCAGCAGGGTGCTGTCCTGCACGAACTGGTGCACCGGCATCAGCTCGATCGCGGTGACGCCGAGCTTGGTGAGGTGCTCGGTGATCGCCGGGTGCGCGAGCCCGGCGTACGTCCCGCGCTGCTCCTCGGGGATCTCGGGGTGCAGCTGGGTCAGGCCCTTGACGTGGGCCTCGTAGATGACCGTCTCGTTGTAGGGGATGGCGAGGCCGCGGTCGCCCTCCCAGTCGAAGAACGGGTTGATGACCACGCCGTGGGTCATGTGCGCGGCGGAGTCCTCGTCGTTGCGCGAGTCGGGGTCGCCGAAGGTGTAGCCGAACAGCGACTGGTCCCAGTCGATCTCGCCGCTGGTGGCCTTGGCGTACGGGTCGAGCAGCAGCTTGTTGGGGTTGCAGCGCAGGCCGTTCTCGGGGTCCCACGGGCCGTGCACCCGGTAGCCGTAGCGCTGGCCGGGCTGGACCGAGGGCAGGTAGCAGTGCCAGACGTGGGCGTCGACCTCGGTCACCTCGACCCGGGTCTCCGCGCCTGCCTCGTCGAAGAGGCACAGCTCGACCCGGTCGGCGACCTCGCTGAAGAGGGCGAAGTTGGTCCCGCTCCCGTCGAACGTCGCCCCGAGCGGGTAGGCGTGTCCGGGCCAGGTCTCCATGCAGCGTCCTCCGGGAACGTCGTGGGCCTCGGCGGCGAGGACCAATTTGGAACGATCAAACCACAGGCCGGGTCGGCCGGGTCACGTCCGTGAGACCACCTTGTACCCCGGGGCCCGGGGAATGAATCCCCGGCCGTCCGGGGTTCGGGTCACATGTGACCGTCTCGCCGCCATCGCCACCGATCTCCCGCGCCAGCGTGGGCCTGCGCAGCGAGCGCGGCCCGGTCCTGCTGGCGGTGATGCTGAGCACCGGGCTGGTGGCCATCGACGCCACGATCCTGGCCACGGCCGTGCCCGCCGTGGTCTCCGACCTCGGCGGGTTCACCCAGTTCCCGTGGCTGTTCTCGGTCTACCTGCTCGCGCAGGCGGTCTCGGTCCCGATCTACGGCAAGCTGGCCGACCTGTTCGGCCGCAAGCCGGTGATGCTGTTCGGCATCGCGCTGTTCGTGCTCGGCTCGCTGCTGTGCGGCATCGCGTGGGGGATGGGGGCGCTGATCGCCTTCCGGGCGATCCAGGGCCTCGGCGCCGGCGCGGTCCAGCCGGTCGGCATGACGATCGTCGGCGACATCTACTCCACCGCCGAGCGGGCGAAGGTGCAGGGCTACATCGCCAGCGTGTGGGCCGCCTCCTCGCTGGTCGGACCCACCCTCGGCGGCGTCTTCGCCGACTACCTGTCCTGGCGCTGGATCTTCTTCGTGAACCTGCCGATCGGCGTCGCCGCCACCTGGGCGCTGTGGCGGAGCTTCCGGGAGTCCGTCGAGCGCCGTCGCCACCGCATCGACTACACCGGCGCCGCGCTGCTCACGACGGGCGGGGTGCTGCTGCTGCTCGCGCTGCTCGAGGGCGGGGTGCGCTGGGCCTGGTCGTCGCCGACCAGCGTGCTGCTCTTCGCGGCCGCCGCGGTCCTGCTCGTCACGTTCGTGCTCGTGGAGCGCCGGGCCGCCGAGCCGGTGCTCCCGCTCTGGGTCTTCGGCAACCGGGTGCTCAACGCGGCGAACGCCGGCGCGCTGGTGGTGGGCGTGCTGATGCTCGGGCTGTCGTCGTACGTGCCCCTCTTCGCGCAGGGCGTGCTGGGCACGGGTGCGGTCGTCGCCGGGTTCGCGCTGGCGGCGATGACCATCGGGTGGCCCATCGCGGCCTCGACCGCCGGACGGTTCTACCTCACCGTCGGCTTCCGGGCCACGATGCTGATGGGGGCGGCGTTCGGCGTGCTGGGCTCGGGGATCCTGCTCACCGTCGACGGCGGGAGCAGCGTGTGGCACCTCGCGGCCGCCTGCTTCGTGATCGGGATCGGGCTCGGCTTCGTCAGCAGCCCCGCGGTCGTGGCCGCGCAGTCCTCGGTCACCTGGCAGTTCCGCGGCGTCGCGACCGGCGCGACCATGTTCGCCCGGTCGGTGGGCAGCTCGGTCGGTGTCGCGGTCTTCGGTGCCATCGCCAACGGCGTGGTCGCCGCCCGCCTCGGCGGCGCGACCCCCGACCTGGAACGGCTGCCCAAGGGGGTCCTCGAGCCGGCGGTCCACACCGTCTTCGTCGCCTCCGCGGTCGTCGCCGTCGCCCTGGTCGCGGCGGGGCTGCTGATGCCCCGGCATGTGGTGGAGCCCTCGTCCGAAGGCCCCTGACCGGTCGGCTACCCGGCAGTAGGATCGAGCGCATGAAGCGTGAGATCTACGACGAGGACCACGAGGCCTTCCGGGCGTCCGTCAAGGAGTTCCTGGACCGCGAGGTCGTTCCCCACCTCGACGACTACGCCGGCAACCACGGCCTGCCCCGCGAGTTCTGGCTGGCCGCGGGCGCGCAGGGCTTCCTCGGCCTGGAGATCCCCGAGGAGTACGGCGGCTCCGAGGCCAACGACTACCGCTTCAACGCGGTGCTCACCGAGGAGCTGGCCAAGGTCAACATGACCCTGCCGAGCTGCGTGGGCATCCACGCCGACATCGTCGCGCCGTACCTCGTGCACCTCACCACCGACGAGCAGAAGAAGCGCTGGCTGCCGAAGTTCTGCAGCGGCGAGCTGCTCACGGGCATCGGCATGACCGAGCCCGGCGGCGGCTCCGACCTCGCCAACCTGAAGACCACCGCCGTGCGGGACGGTGACGACTGGGTCATCAACGGCTCCAAGACGTTCATCACCAACGGCGGCAGCGCCGACATGATCGTGGTCGCGGCGCGGACCTCGCCGGAGAAGAAGGCCAAGGGCATCTCGCTGTTCGGCGTCGAGACCGACAAGCCGGGCTTCTCGGTCGGTCGGGTCCTCGACAAGGTCGGCCAGGACGAGTCCGACACCGCGGAGCTCGCGTTCGAGGACGTGCGGGTCAGCAACGACGACCTGATCGGCGAGCTCGACACCGGCTTCATCGCGATGATGCAGTTCCTGCCGCAGGAGCGGCTCGGCTCGGCGATCACCAACCTCGCCCACGCCGCGCAGATCCTCGAGGAGACGATCCAGTACGCCAAGGACCGCAAGGCGTTCGGCCAGCCGATCGGCAACTTCCAGCACAACCAGTTCCTGCTGGCCGAGCTCGTCACGCAGGTCGAGGTGACCCAGGCCTTCGTCGACCTGTGCATCATGAAGCACACCCGCGGCGAGCTGACCCCGGTCGACGCCGCGAAGGCGAAGTGGTGGACCTCGCAGGTGCAGAACGACGTGCTCGACCACTGCGTGCAGCTGCACGGCGGCTACGGGTACATGAACGAGTACCGCGTGGCCCGCGCCTGGCGGGACGCCCGCGTCACCAAGATCTGGGCGGGCTCGAACGAGATCATGAAGATGCTCATCGGCCGCGACCTCGGCCTGTGAGTGGTGGGCCACTGAGCACAGGCTTGCCTTCCTTGCGCGAGCACCCGCGTCCGAGAACGATCGGAGCATGACCACCGACGCCAGCGATGTCGTACTGCCCGCCGGACCGCACGAGGACGAGCCCCACGAGGGCGGCATCAGCAACCGCCTGAACTGGCTGCGGGCCGGCGTGCTCGGCGCCAACGACGGCATCGTGTCGACGGCGGGTCTCGTCGTCGGTGTCGCGGGCGCGACCACCGACCGGACCGCGATCCTCGTCGCCGGCGTGGCCGGGCTCGCGGCCGGTGCGCTGAGCATGGGCGCCGGGGAGTACGTCTCGGTCAGCACCCAGCGCGACTCCGAGCACGCCCTGCTCGAGAAGGAGCGCCGCGAGCTCGTGGAGGAGCCCGAGGAGGAGCTGGCCGAGCTGGCCGGCATCTACCGCGAGAAGGGGCTCAGCGAGGGGCTCGCGATGCAGGTGGCCGAGGAGCTGACCGAGCACGACGCGCTGCGCGCGCACGCCGAGGCCGAGCTCAACATCGACCCCGACGACCTCACCAACCCCTGGCACGCCGCCTGGGCCTCGATGCTGGCGTTCACGGTGGGCGCGCTGCTGCCGCTGCTGACGATCGTGCTGGTGGCCACCGGGTTCCGGGTCCCGGTCACCGTGCTCGCGGTCGTGATCGCCCTGGCCGTCACCGGCTGGGTCAGTGCGAAGTTCGGCTACGGGCCGGCGAAGAAGGCCGTGTTCAGGAACGTCGGGGGCGGGTTGTTCGCGATGGTCGTGACCTACGCGATCGGTGCCGCGATCGGCACCCAGATCGGCTGACCGGAGGCCTCAGGCGGGTGCGCGCCCGGTGGTGGAGCGGAGCACCAGCTCGGGGCGGAACAGGTACTCGTGCGGCGGGCTGGGCTGGCCCTCGATGGCGTCGACGAGCGCGGCGACCGCGGCCAGGCCCATGGTCTGCACCGGCTGCCGGACCGTCGTGAGCGGCGGGTCGAAGAACTGGGTCAGCCGCGAGTCGTCGAAGCCGATCACCGACACGTCGTCCGGCACCGTGAGACCCGCCTCGCGGACGGCCCGTACGGCGCCGAGCGCCATCGGGTCCGAGCCGCAGACGACGGCGGTCGCGCCGCGTTCGAGCAGCCGCCGGGTGGCCGCGGCACCGCCCTCGAGCGTGTAGAGCGCCTCCTCGATCCAGCCCTCGGCCTCCTCGGGTGAGGTGCCGAGCGAGCGCCCGAGCGCGGCCACGAACCCCTCGCGCTTGCGCAGCGCCGGCACGTAGCGGTTCGGCCCGGTGGCCAGCCCGATCCGCGTGTGGCCGAGCTGGACGAGGTGGGAGACCGCGAGCGTCATCGCCTCGTGGTCGTCGGTGGAGAGGAACGGCGCCTCGAGCTCGGGGGCGTAGCCGTTGACGAAGACCACCGGCAGCCCGCGGGCGATGAGGGCGCGGTAGCGCTCGTGGTCGGCGGCCCGGTCCGCGTGCCGCCCGGACACGAAGATGATGCCGGCGACGCCGTGGTCCAGCAGCGACTCGACGTACTCGTCCTCGGAGATCCCGCCGGGGGACTGGGTGCACAGCACCGGTGTGTAGCGGCGGCTGGAGAGCGCGTCGTCGATGACCTGGGCGAAGGCCGGGAAGATCGGGTTCTCCAGCTCCGGGACCACGACGCCGACCAGGGCCGCGCTGCGACGGCGCAGGCGGGTCGGGCGCTCGTAGCCGAGCAGGTCGAGGGCGACCAGGACCGACTGGCGGGAGCCGTCGCTGACCCCGGGTTTGTCGTTGAGGACGCGACTCACGGTCGCTTCGCTCACGCCCGCCTCGGCGGCGATCTCGGCCAGGGTTGCCACGGGGGTATGAAAGCGGCTCCGCGACGATCTTGCAAGGACTTTCATTTCCTGCAAGGACCTTGCTAACCTCCCGTGGCCCTCATCACACACATCAAGGAGCACCCATGCGCCGCACCCTGCCTGCGCTCGCCGGCACCGCCGCGCTCGCCCTCGTCCTGGCTGCCTGTGGCGGCTCGGACGGCGAGAAGACGTCCTCGAACAAGTCCTCGGGATCCACCGAGAGCGCCGACCCGGCCAGCCTCAAGGCCGAGCTGACCTGGTGGGACACCTCGGACCCGACCAACGAGGGGCCGGCGTTCAAGGAGCTGATCAAGAAGTTCAACGAGCAGTACCCGAACGTCACGATCAACTACCAGTCGGTCCCCTTCGACCAGGCGCAGAACAAGTTCAAGACCGCGGCCGAGTCCGGCTCCGGTGCTCCTGACATCCTGCGCGCCGAGGTCGCCTGGGTCCCCGAGTTCGCCTCGCTGGGCTACCTGTACGCCCTCGACGGCACCCCGCTGCTCTCGGACAACAACTTCCTCGAGACCCCGCTCTCGAGCGACGTGTACGACGGCAAGACCTACGGCGTCCCGCAGGTCACCGACACCCTCGGCCTGATGTACAACAAGAAGCTCTTCGCCAAGGCCGGCATCGAGTCCGCCCCCACCACGTGGGACGAGGTCACCGAGGACGCCAAGCTGCTCAAGGAGAAGGCCGGCGTCGACGGCATCTACCTGAACGCCGCGGGCTACTTCATGCTGCCGTTCATGTACGGCGAGGGTGGCGACCTGGTCGACACCGACGCCCAGAAGATCGTGGTGAACAGCGACGAGAACGTCGCCGGCATCAAGGTCGCCCAGGAGATGGTCAAGAGCGGCGCGGCCGCCAAGCCGGACGCCAACGACTCCTACGGCACCATGATGACGCTGTTCAAGGCCGGCAAGGTCGGCATGATCATGAACGGTCCCTGGGAGGTCGCGAACATCTCCTCCGACCCGAAGTTCGGCGGCTTCGAGAACCTCGGCATCGCCCCGGTCCCCGCGGGCTCGGCCGGTGCCGGCGCCCCGGTCGGTGGCCACAACTACGTGATCTACTCCGGCATGGACGAGAACAAGGCCGACGCCGCGATCGCGTTCGTGAAGTTCATGAGCTCCGCCCAGTCCGAGGCGTTCATCGCCGACAAGCTCGGCCTGCTGCCCGGCAACGCCGACGCCTACGACCTGGTCTCGGACAACGAGAAGGTCACCGCCTGGAAGTCGGCGCTGGACGTGGCCAAGGCCCGCCCGTGGATCCCCGAGGGTGGCCTGTTCTTCGGCCCGCTCGACGAGATGGCCACCAAGGTGATGGTCCAGGGCGAGGACCCGCAGTCGGCCCTCGACGAGACCGCCAAGCAGTACAAGAGCGACGTCGTCCCGGACTACTCCGAGGAGTGACCCGCCTCGTCGGTCCGCGGGGCCCGGCCACCAGGTCGGGCCCCGCGGCCGGCGGACCCGCGCGGCCCGTACGCTGCGCACGCTCGTCTCACCCCGGCAGTCCCCTGGAGGCCCGATGTCCACGACCGACGTCACCCCCGCACCCGCCCGCCCCGAGCCCCAGCCCGACCGTGGCCGGGACGGCCGTGAGCCGGGCCGGCTGCGCCGCAGCTTCGACAAGCACTGGTACGCGTGGGCGATGGTGCTGCCCACCGTCGTCGTCCTGGGCGTGCTGGTGCTCGCGCCCCTGGTCCAGGGGATCTACCAGTCGTTCACCGACCTCAACGAGGGCAACCAGCGCGACACGATCTGCACCAAGACCCTCGGCGGCGGCACCGAGTGCGAGCCGAACCCCGACAAGGCGAAGTTCGTCGGGCTGAAGAACTACACCGACGTCCTCACCGGTGAGCGCGGCCGGTTCTGGCTGCAGTTCACCAACACCATCGTGTGGACCGTCGCCTGCGTGTTCTTCCACTTCACGATCGGCCTGGGCCTGGCGGTGATGCTCAACCGCAACTTCCGGGGCCGAAGTCTCTACCGGGTGCTGCTGATCGTGCCCTGGGCGGTGCCGGCGTTCGTCAGCGCCTTCGCCTGGAAGTTCCTGTTCAACCCCAAGTTCGGCCTGATCAACTCCACGCTCGAGCACCTCGGCATGAACGGCGTCGACTGGTTCAACCACCGGTGGACCGCGATGTTCGCCGCCATCGTCACCAACGTCTGGCTGGGCGTGCCGTTCATGATGGTGGCCCTGCTCGGCGGCCTGCAGTCGATCAACGAGGACCTCTACGAGGCCGCCTCGATCGACGGCGCCTCGCCCTGGCAGAGGTTCCGCAACATCACGCTGCCGGGGCTCCGCCCGGTCAGCTCGACGGTGATCCTGCTGGGCACGATCTGGACCTTCAACATGTTCCCGATCATCTACTTCGTGACCGGCGGCCAGCCCGCCGGCCAGACCGAGATCCTGGTGACCGGCGCCTTCCGGGCGGCGTTCGAGGGGCTGCGCAACTACTCGCTGGCGGCGACGTACGGCGTCCTGATCCTGTCGCTGCTCATGGTCTACGCATCGTTCTACCGACGCACGCTGCGCAACCAGGGAGAGGTGTTCTGATGGCGATCTCCACGATCGGCACCGGCGAGGTCGTCGCCGACCTCTCGACCGACCGGCCCCCGAAGCAGCGCCGCGAGCGCGGCGTCCTCGCGTCCGTGCTGCTGCACGGGACGCTGCTGGTGGCCGTCTTCATCGCGCTGTTCCCGGTGATCTGGGTGCTGCTCAGCTCGCTGAAGCCGGCGTACGCCATCCAGAGCACGGAGATCGAGCTCTTCAACCACCCGTCGCTGCACAACTACACGCACGTGCTGTTCGACACGAACTTCCCGCGCTGGTTCCTGAACTCGATCGTCGTCGCGGCGTTCACGATGCTGGTCGGCATCTCGATGTCGGCGACCGCGGGCTACGCGCTGAGCCGGTTCAACTTCCCCGGCAAGCGCGGGCTGATGTGGGTCTTCCTGCTCACCCAGATGTTCCCCGTGGCGATCCTGATCGTGCCGATCTACACGATCATGGCCAAGCTCGACCTGATCGACACCAAGGCCTCGCTGGTGATCGCCTACTGCACGGTCGCGGTGCCGTTCTGCGCCTGGATGATGCGCGGCTACTTCGACACGATCCCCAAGGAGCTGGACGAGGCCGCCTCGCTCGACGGGCTGAGCCCGTTCGGCACGTTCTGGCGGGTGATCCTGCCGCTGGCCCGCCCGGGGCTCGCGGTCACGGCGTTCTACACCTTCCTCACCGCGTGGGGCGAGGTCGCCTACGCCATCGCGTTCATCCAGACCGACAAGAACCTCACCCTCGCCGCGGGCCTGCAGCAGTTCGTGCCGCGGTTCAACCCGCAGTGGGAGAGCCTGACCGCGGGCGCGGTGCTGATCACGATCCCGGCCGGGCTGGTGTTCTTCTTCGCGCAGCGGCACCTGGTCGCCGGCCTGACCGCGGGCGGCACGAAGGGCTGACCGCTCCGCAGCACCCACGTCGACCCGTCCGAGGCCTGCGCCTCGGGCGGGTCGACGCATGATGGGGGCGTGCGGATGTTCGTGGCGGTGGTCCCGCCGCAGGAGGCGGTGGACCACCTCGAGGAGTTCCTCGAGCCACGCCGCGCGGCCGCGGCGTTCCGGTGGGCCACCGCCGAGCAGTTCCACGTCACGCTGGCGTTCCTGGCCACGGTGGAGGACCGGCACCTCGACGAGCTGGTGGAGCGGCTCGGCCGGGCCGCGGCCCGGCGTACCGCCTTCGAGACGCGGGTGGCCGGCGGGGGCGCCTTCCCCGACGCCGGCCGCGCCCGGGTCGTGTGGGCCGGCCTCGAGCTCGACGAGCAGGGCCGCACCGAGCTGGACCGGATGGCCACCGGCGCCCGCGCGGCGGCGTCCCGCACCGGCATCCCGGTCGAGGGCAAGAGGTTCCGCCCGCACGTCACCCTGGCCCGGCTCGGCCGCCCCGAGGAGGTCTCGAACTGGGTCCGCCTCCTCGACGCCTACGCGGGCCCGCCCTGGACCGTCGACCGGCTCACCCTGGTCGCGTCCCACCTCGGCGAGGGTCCGCGGGGGCGGCCGCGGTACGAGGTCGTGGAGGAGCTCGGGCTCGGCGGATAGTCCGTGACGCTTCTGTTGTGGACATCGCGATATCCACAACAGAAACGTCACGGACTATCCCTGCTTGTCCACAGCCGAAGGCCTGACCGTGGCATCTGTCACCACGCCGAGAACGTGAGATGCCTGTTCGCCCTGCGGTTCTTGCCCTAGGTTGCGACGGGTGAAGATCGCAGTAGCCAGGGAGACGCGCGACGGTGAGGCCCGGGTCGCGATGGTGCCCGAGCTGGTCGGCAAGCTGACCGGGCTGGGGTACGACGTGGTGGTCGAGCCGGACGCCGGTGCGCACGCGCTGATCACCGACGAGGACTACAAGGCCGCCGGCGCGGACGTCGATGCGGGCGCCGTGGAGAGCGCGGACCTCGTGGTCTCGGTGCAGCCGCTCGGGACCGACGTGATCCGGCGGCTGGCGCGGGGCACCGCGACGATCTCGTTCCTGCCGACCGGGCAGGAGCGCGCGGTCGTCACCGACCTCCGCGACTGCGGCCTCACGTCGTTCGCGATGGAGCTGGTGCCCCGCATCTCCCGGGCCCAGTCGATGGACGCCCTGTCCTCGCAGGCGCTGGTCGCGGGCTACCGGTGCGCCATCGTCGCCGCGGGCATGCTGCGCCGCTTCTTCCCGCTGAACATGACCGCCGCCGGCACCGTGCCGCCCGCCGAGGTGGTCGTGCTCGGCGCGGGTGTCGCGGGGCTGCAGGCCATCGCCACCGCCAAGCGGCTCGGCGCGGTCGTCAAGGCGTACGACGTCCGCGCGGCCGCCGCGGAGGAGATCCGCTCCATGGGCGCGCAGTCCATCGACCTCGAGCTCGAGACGCTCGAGGGCACCGGCGGCTACGCCCGGGAGATGACCGAGGACCGGGCCGCCCGGCAGCGCGACCTGCTGACGCCGTACATCGCGAACGCGGACGCGCTGATCACCACCGCCGCGGTCCCCGGCCGGCAGGCGCCGATGCTGGTGACCCGGGAGATGGTCGAGCAGATGAGCCCCGGCTCGGTGGTCGTCGACCTCGCGGCCGAGTCCGGCGGCAACGTCGAGGGCTCCGAGGCGGGCGAGGTCGTCCGGATCGGGAACGCGCAGGTGTGGGGCGGGCGGAACGTGCCGAGCCAGATGCCCGGCCCGGCGTCCAGGCTCTACGCCCAGAACGTCGTCAACCTCGTCACCCTGATGACGCAGACCACCGAGGAGGGGGTGGCGGACTTCGCCCCCGACTTCGAGGACGAGATCGTCGCGGGCTCGTGCGTGACCCACGACGGGGTGATCCGCCACGAACCGACCCGGGCCGCCATCGAAGGAGAGCAGGCATGAACGAAGGCGTCGTCTGGCTGACGATCTTCATCCTCAGCGTGTTCGTGGGCATCGAGGTGATCTCCAAGGTCTCCTCCACGCTGCACACGCCGCTGATGTCCGGGGCCAACGCGATCCACGGCATCATCCTGCTCGGCGCCATCCTCGTGACCGGCTCCACCGACTCCACCCTCGCGCTGGTGGTCGGGCTGGTGGCCATCGTGCTGGCGACCGTGAACATGGTCGGCGGCTTCGTGGTCACCGACCGGATGCTCCAGATGTTCACCCGCAAGAAGCCGGCGCCGAAGAACGAGGAGGCCCGCTGATGCCCACGTGGGTCCAGGTCGTCTACCTGCTCTGCGCGATCGGGTTCATCCTCGCCCTGAAGGGGCTCTCGGGCCCGAGGACCGCCCGGCACGGCAACCTCGTCGGGGCGGCCGCGGCCGTCGTCGGGTGCGTGCTGCCGTTCATCTACGTCGACGACCTCGACCACGTGCCGCTGATGATCGGCGCGATCGCGGTCGGCACCGCCGGTGGGGTCTTCGGGGCCCGCAAGGTGCAGATGACCCAGATGCCGCAGATGGTGGCGCTGTTCAACGGCGTCGGCGGCGGCGCGGCTGCACTGGTGGCGCTGCTCGAGCTCAACCACATGCTCGACGTCGAGGACTCGTTCGGCTGGTTCGTCTACGCGGCCACCGCGTTCACGATCTTCGTCGGCTCGGTCTCCTTCGCCGGCTCGCTCGTCACCTTCGCCAAGCTCCAGGAGCTGATGACCTCACGGCCGGTGGTCTTCACCGGGCTGCCGGTGGCGTTCGGCCTGATGCTGCTGGGCGGCCTCGGGCTGTCGGTCCTCACCGTGACCGACGCGACCATCGGCATCGGGGTCGCGCTGTGCCTGGTCGGGCTCGTGTTCGGCGTGCTCCTGGTGCTGCCGGTCGGCGGCGCCGACGTGCCGATCGTGATCTCGCTGCTCAACGCCTTCACCGGTCTCACCGTGGCGGCCGGCGGCTACGTCCTGTCCAACACGCTGCTGCTGGTGGGCGGCACCCTGGTCGGCGCCTCGGGTACCTTCCTGACCCTGCTGATGGCCCGCGCCATGGGCCGGTCGGTCGGGAACATCATGTTCGGGGCCCTCAAGGGCGGCTCGACCCTCGGCGGGGGCGAGGCCAGCGACCGGCCGGTCAAGTCGGCCGGACCGGAGGACGTCGCGATCCTGCTCGGGTACGCCGACCGCGTGATCATCGTGCCCGGCTACGGGCTCGCGGTGGCCCAGGCCCAGCACACGCTGCGCGAGCTCGTCGACGTGCTCGGCGAGCGCGGCACCAAGGTCGACTACGCGATCCACCCGGTCGCGGGCCGGATGCCCGGCCACATGAACGTGCTGCTCGCGGAGGCCCAGGTGCCCTACGAGCAGCTGGTCGAGATGGACGAGATCAACGGCGAGTTCAAGAACACCGACGTCGTCCTCGTGGTCGGCGCCAACGACGTCGTCAACCCGGCCGCGAAGACCACGCCGGGCGCGCCGATCTACGGCATGCCGATCCTCAACGCCGACGAGGCGAAGCAGATCGTGTTCATGAAGCGCTCGATGCGGCCCGGCTTCGCCGGCATCGAGAACGAGCTGCTCTTCGACCCCAAGACCACGCTGCTCTTCGGCGACGCCAAGGAGTCGCTGGGCAAGCTGCTCAACGCGGTCAAGGGGTTGTGACGGTTGTGACCCAGGCCCCGGTGACGAATCGCCCGCTCCCTCGTTGAACCGGCATGCCTGACGAGGAAGAGGGCCGCCTGGGGCGCCCGGACGGACACCGCTACGACGCGCCCGAGTCCGACGAGAGCAGGGTCAGCAAGGAGTGGACGTACGCCGTCCTCGGGTTGCTGGTGGTCCTGCTGCTGATCCTGGTCGCGACCGGGACGGTGCAGATCTTCCCGGGCTGAGTCGCCCGGGGGACGTCAGCCCGCGACGCCGTACAGCCGGTCGCCGGCGTCGCCGAGGCCCGGGACGATGTAGCCCTTCTCGTTCAGCTTCTCGTCCATGGCGGCGGTCACCACGGTCACCGGCACGTCCAGCCCGGCGAGCTCCCGATCCAGCCGCTCGCAGCCCTCGGGGGCGGCCAGCAGGCAGATCGCGGTGATGTGGTCGGCGCCCCGGTCGGTGAGGAACTTGATCGCCGCGGCCAGGGTGCCGCCGGTGGCCAGCATCGGGTCCAGCACGTAGCACTGGCGGCCCGAGAGGTCCTCGGGCAGCCGCTCGGCGTACGTCGAGGCCTCCAGCGTCTCCTCGTTGCGGACCATGCCGAGGAAGCCGACCTCGGCGGTCGGCAGCAGTCGCATCATCCCGTCGAGCATGCCGAGGCCGGCGCGCAGGATCGGCACGACCAGCGGCTTCGGGGTGGCCAGCCGGACCCCGGTGGTGGGGGAGACCGGCGTGACGATGTCGACGTCCTCGACCCGCACGTCGCGGGTGGCCTCGTAGGCCAGCAGCGTCACCAGCTCGTCGGCGAGGCGGCGGAAGGTCGGGGAGTCCGTCGTCTCGTCCCGCAGGACGGTGAGCTTGTGGGCGACGAGCGGGTGGTCGACGACGTGGGTGCGCATGGCGCAAACCCTAGTGGGCCTCCCGGCAACAGGACACGCCGGGAATGGGCCGAAAGGGGGTTGGCCGCCGCCGCTGTCGTCTGTCAGGCTGAACAACGCCCAGGGTGCCGGACGGCTTGATCGGAGGATGACATGGCCGACCAGATCGACGCAGTCGACTTCGCGCTGGCCGCCTACCGGGAGGAAGGCGTCTGGCAGGTGCAGGAGCTGGTCCACGAGATGCTCGTGGACCTCGACACGCTCGCCCACGCCCTGCGCCGGTTCCCCGGCGACGGGGGCGCGGTGGGCATGGTCGCCATCGACGAGGACTTCTTCATCGTCGTGCGCGTGGCCGGCGCGAGCACCCGCGTCCTGCTGTCCGACATCACCGCCGCCGACGAGTGGGAGCTGGCCCGGTCGGTCGTGGACTTCCTGGCGCTCCCGGACGTCGAGGAGGAGGACGACCAGGTGCCGGCCGGCGACCTCGACCTGCTCGGGCGACCTCGGCATGCACGCCATGGACATGGCGGTGCTCATCGACGACTTCGACCTCTACCCGGACGAGATGCTCTCCGAGGTCGCCCGTCGCCTCGGGTTCGGCCGGCTCTTCGACGACGCCGTCGGCCTCACCACCAACGCCTGAGGCCGGATGATCCAGTACGCCGTGTGGCGCGAGCCGATGCTCGCCGCGCTCGCCGAGGCGCGTGCCGCGCTGGCCACCGGTGACGTGCCGATCGGGGCCGTCGTCCTCGACCCTGCCGGGTCCGTCATCGGCCGCGGCCGCAACGTGCGCGAGGCGGAGAGCGACCCGACGGGTCATGCCGAGGTCGTCGCCCTCCGCGCGGCGGCGAGGGCCCGCGGCGAGTGGCGGCTCGAGGGCTGCACCCTGGTCGTGACGCTCGAGCCGTGCACGATGTGCGCGGGGGCGGCCGTGCTGGCCCGCGTGGAGCGGGTGGTCTTCGGGGCCTTCGACCCCAAGGCCGGCGCGGTCGGCTCGCTCTGGGACGTGGTCCGCGACCGCCGGCTCAACCACCGGCCCGAGGTCGTGAGCGGCGTGCTCGCCGCCGAGTCGACCGCCCTGCTCGACGAGTTCTTCGCGGGTCAGCGAGGCGCCGGCTCCGCGCGCCACCAGTAGCGCCCCAAGCACCTGCGCACCCGATCCATCAATTCAGATTGATGTATCGTCGGGTCATGGTCCCTTCGGGACACGTCGCCGCCCCACCGACGTTCATCCGGCTGGCCGCCCACCCGCTGCGCTGGCAGCTCCTGACCGCGCTCGCCGAGAGCGACTACCGGGTCCGCGACCTGGTGAGCCGGGTCGGCCAGCCACAGAACCTGCTCTCCTACCACCTGCGGCAGCTGCGTGACGGCGGGCTGGTCCGCGCCACCCGCAGCACCTTCGACGGCCGGGACAGCTACTACCACCTCGATCTGGACCGTTGCGCGGCTGCTCTCACCGACGGTGGCGCCGCGATCCACCCGGCGCTGCGCCGGGACCCCGCGGCACCGGCCTTCCCGGTCGACCAGCGGCGGTCGCCACCCGTCGCGGTGCTCTTCGTGTGCACCGGCAACAGCGCCCGCTCCCCGATCGCCGAAGCACTGCTGCGCCACTGCACGGCCGGCCGCGTGACGGTGGCCAGTGCAGGGACCCGGCCCAGATCCCACCTGCACGCCGACGCCGTCCGGGTGCTGCGCGACGAGTTCGGCATCGACATCTCCGGCCAGCGACCCCAGCACCTGGACGCCCTCGCCGATCGCACCTTCGACCACGTGATCACGCTGTGCGACAAGGCCCGCGAAGCCTGCCCGGAGCTCGCCCACCACCCGCGGCGAGCCCACTGGAGCATTCCCGACCCGGCCACAGCCGGCGACGCCGGCTACGCGGCCTTCGAGCGCACCGCCACCGAGATCGACACCCGCGTTCGGCACCTGCTGTCCGTTCTCACCGCCACCCACAACGAGAAGGAGGAACTTCGGTGACCGCATCCGATCAGTACGCCAGCGTCCGTTACCTCGTCGACGACGTGGAGGCCGCCATCGACTTCTACACGACCCATCTCGGCTTCGAGCTGAACACCAGTGCCGCACCCGCGTTCGCCGACGTCGTACGCGGTCCGCTGCGGCTGCTGCTGTCCGGCGCGGCCAGCTCGGGTGCCCGCGCGACACCGGCGGACGCGGCCACCGCGGGGCGCAACCGCATCCACCTCACCTACGACGACCTGGACGCCGAGATCGACCGGCTCCGGGCCGCCGGTCTGACCTTCCGCAGCGACGTGGTCGCCGGACCCGGCGGGCGCCAGATCCTGCTCGCCGACCCCTCCGGCAACCTCGTCGAGCTGTTCCAGCCCGCCGACCGGGGCAGGCCACACCCGCCGGTCGCGCCCTGACCCGGCGGCGCCGGTGCCCACGCTGTCGGGTCAGCGCACCAGCGGTCCCCATCTCGGGCGATGGCGGTCCCGGGCGCTCGGGAGCAGCATGACCGGAGGGCAGGTCGCCCGGCCGGAGGGAGTGACGTCATGGCCGAGGAGGAGATGATCGGGATCGTCGAGGACGCGCTGCGCGAGGCCGGAGTCCCCGAGGAGGTGACCGCGGCGGGGCAGTTCCTGCCGCGCGGCCACACCGGCAGCATGTTCGCCGGCGGGCTCGTGGGCGACAGCCTGTCCGGATCGTCGGGCGGGGTCCCCGACTCGGTCGGCACGGTCGGCGGATCGCTCGCCGGCGCTCACGCCCACGACGCGGCCAGCGGGCTCCCGGGCAAGATGCTGGTCGGGGTGACGCCCACACACGTCTGCGGCTTCGGTGCCGCGACGCGGCGCAGCGCGGCCGGGCCGATCGTCTTCCGGGTGCCCAGGCGGACCCTCCAGGTGAAGGTGCACCAGCGGGTCAACGTCCGGGTGCTGGAGCTCATCGACACGTCGACCGGGTCCCGCATCGAGCTCGAGGGAAACCGGATCCCGCTCACTCACAGCAAGGACGTCATCGAGGCGCTCGAGGGTGGACGGTGATCGTCCTGCGCAGCGACGGGCTGGGCACCGACGTCCGCTGACCTCACCCGCCGGGCAAGATGGGGGAGACACCCGTGCACCCAGGAGGCCGTGTGACCAGGCTCAGCCCCGTGCCCCGGGCCCGCGCTGTCGTGCGCTGGTCCTTGGGGCACGCCTTGCCCAGCACGCTGCTTCGCCGGGCGGCCAGGCAGGGCGACCTCCATGGCCGGATGTTCGTGGCCACCCGGTCCGACGGGCTGGCGGCGCTCGAGCCGGTCCTGGACGAGCTGCGCGCACATGGCTCGTTCTACCGAGGCAGGTACGCCTCGGTGAGCACGGACAACGCCGCGGTCCGGGCGCTGCTGTCCAACCCTGACGTCGGCTCCGGGTTCGTCCCCGCGGACGGGGGAAGCCGCCTGTCCCGGCTGCAGGCCTGGTCCATGGAGGACGCCCCGCTCGGCCCGCTCACCCCGCCCTCCCTGCTGGTGACCGAGCCGCCGGACCACACGCGCTACCGCAAGCTCGTCTCGCGGGTCTTCAGCGTCCGGGCGGTCGAACGGCTCCGGGGTCGCACCCAGCAGATCGCCACCGAGCTCCTGGACCGGATCGACCCGAGCAGTCCGGTCGACCTCGTCGCGTCGTACTGCAGCCTGCTGCCCGTCACCGTGATCGCGGAGATCCTCGGCGTCCCCGAACGCGACCGCGAGAAGGTGCTTCGCTTCGGCGCCGCGGCCGCGCCCAGCCTCGACCTCGGACTCTCCTGGCGGGAGTTCCGGTACGTCGAGTCGGCGCTGCGCGAGTTCGACCAGTGGCTGGGGCACCACCTCGACGGCCTGCGCAGCCGCCCGGGCGACGACCTGCTCAGCCAGCTCGTGGCCGCTCGGGACGACGGTGTGAGCCTCACCGACACCGAGCTGAAGTCCATTGCCGGGCTGGTGCTCGCGGCCGGCTTCGAGACCACGGTCAACCTCCTCGGCAACGGCGTCGCGCTGCTCGCGAACGACCCCGAACAGCGCGGGCTGCTCGCCGAGCACGCCGACCTGTGGCCCAACGCGGTCGACGAGGTGCTGCGGGTCGACCCGCCGGTGCTGCTCACCGGACGCATGGCCATGGCCGACACCGAGGTGGTCGGCGTCCCGATGAAGCGCGGGTCCGTGATGGTCGGGCTGCTGGCCGGCGCGAATCGTGATCCCCGGGTCTTCCCGCAGCCGGAGAAGTTCGACGTCGCCAGGGACAACGCGCGCGACCACGTCTCGTTCTCCGCCGGTCGGCACTACTGCCTGGGCGCGGCGCTGGCCCGCATGGAGGGCGAGGTCGGGCTGCGGACGCTGTTCGAGCGGTACCCCGACCTGCGGCTCGAGCAGGGCGCCGTACGTCGGAGCACCCGCATCCTGCGCGGCTACGAGCAGCTTCCGGTCACGCTGAGGCCCTGATCCGGCTGACCCGGTGCCTGCGTCTCCGTGGCCAGGAGGACACCGACGCGATGTCCGGCTCAGCCCCGGCTGGTGCGGAGTGACTGCGAGTGGCGACAGTGCGTTCCCTGGAGTCGGAGTAGCCGCAGGTCCAGCTGCCTCAGGCCTGGGGTCGGTATCGCTGCAGCACCACTCCGGACTCGTACGCCGTCACGTCGAGCAGCTCCAGGCTCAGCGTCGTTCCTTCGAACGGACGCGTCCCGGCTCCACCGATCGCAGGGTGGATCCACAGGTTCAGCTCGTCGATCACGCCGCCCTCGAGCAGGCCGCACGCGAGCTCGCCGCAACCGGAGAGGAAGAGATCACCCGCGATGTCGTCCTTCAGCCGGCGAATCCCGTCGACCGCGTCACCCTCGATGACGTGCGCGTTCCAGTCGAGGTCGCCGCTGAGCGTGCGTGAGGCGATGTACTTCGGCATCGGATTGAGCACCTCGGCCCAGGGGCCGGTCGCCGACGGCCAGAAGCCGAGGAAGCCTTCGTAGCACTTGCGTCCGGTCACGAACCCGGCTGCGGCGGCAAGCTGGGCGACTCCCGCTGTGTCGTGGCTGCCCTCGGCGACGAACCAGGCGCCGACGTCGCACAGTCCGTCGACGGTCATGCTGGTGTTGCTGACAAGTCTGCCCATGGTGCTCGCCTTCCGATGACCCAGAGTTCGACCCAGAGTTCCGACCCGGGAACCCACCGAGATTCACCGGTCCAGGCGCAGCAACGATGACCGATGAGTCCGGGAGCGCGGGAGGGTCAGTACGTGAAACCCCCGTTCGTGAGGAGATTCGGATGCATGATCTCGGACCTGCGGCCCATGAGATGGCTCGGCTGGTGAACGGGGTGCGCGACGGCCAGCTGGCCGACCCGACCCCGTGTCCGGCGTACACCTTGGGCGACCTGCTCCAGCACGTCCGGGGACTGGCCGAGGCGTTCACGCTGGCGGCGCGCCGGGAGCAGCCGTCCGGCGGCTCGCAGCCTCCGCCGCAGGGCGATGCGTCGCTGCTGCCCGGCGACTGGCGCGGGGAGACCGCCGACTGGCTGGACCGGCTGGTCGACGCGTGGGCCGATCCGGCGGCCTGGGAGGGCACGACCTGGATCGCAGGCTTCGAGGCGCCGTCCTCCGCCGTCGGCATCACCGCTGCCAACGAGCTGGTGGCGCACGGCTGGGACGTGGCCCGCGCCAGCGGCCAGCAGCTCATGCTCGACGACGCGGCGCTCGCCCCGTCCCGGGAGTTCGTCGCGATGATGTCGGGGCCCGGTTCGGACCAGGCGCGTGGCGACGCCTTCGGTCCGGCGCTGCCGGTCCCCGCCGGCGCATCCGTGCTGGACGAGGTCATCGCGGGCAACGGTCGCGACCCTTCCTGGTCCGCCCGGTGAGCGGACCGGCCATCCGGTTGGCCATGCGTCTCCCTCGGCGCAAGGTGGATCGGAGCGCCCTCCAAACGCCACGACGTACGTGCCTTGCGAGGAGGAGCGAATGGACCCGTTCGAACGGCCGACCTCGATCCGGGCGGCGGTGCCCCGGGTCGGGCTGATGCTGCTGTCGCAGTACGTCGAGGTCCACCATGCGATGCGGCTCATGACCGAGTTCGACGGTGGAGGTCGGCTACCTGCTCAAGGACAGGGTGGCGGACCTGACAGCGTTCGGCGTCGACGTACGGCGCGTCGCCAGGGGCGAGGTGGTGATCGACCCCGAGCTGGTCACGCGGCTGGTGGCGCGCACGTCAGCAGCATCTTCACCAAGCTCGACCTCGTTCCGGACGAACCGGAGCACCGCAGGGTCCTGGCGGTGCTGCGCTTCCTCCGGCGGGAGTGAAGGACGAGCCCGGCCATGGACCAGACCAGCACTCCCGATGCAACCTTCTCGACCGCGGGGGCGTATGCCCGCCTGAGTCCCCCGATGGGCGACTCGCCCGACCGGGCCAACACTCCATGAGCGAGAGAAGAGAACACCATGCGCAAGACCATCGCCGCCGTCGCCCTGTCGACCGCCGCCCTCACCCTCGGAGTCGCCGGCCCGGCGCAGGCCGAGCTGTACGGGGTCGACGACCCGCAGGACACCTCCCACGGCTCCGACATCCTGGCCCTCCAGGTGCGGAACGCGAAGGAGAACCTCAACGTCACGACGTACCACGTCAACCTGCGCCGAGACCCCGCCACCGGCTCCAGCGGCACGATCTACCTCGACACCGACAAGTCCGACGCCGGCCCCGAGTACGTCTTCGTCGCCGGGTACTTCGAGGGCACCGACTACCAGCTCATCGAGACCGAGGGGTTCGGGCCCGGCAAGTGGGGCGACCCCGTCGAGAACGGCGACTACATGATGAGGGTCCACTACGCCACGGACCGGGCCCACGTCCGGATCTCGCGGGCCGCCCTGGGGAAGCCGGGCGCCGTCCGCGTCTCCGTGCGCGCCTCGGGCACCCGCACCGACGGGACGAGCCACGGGCTCGTGGACTGGGTCGGCGAGCGGCGCAGCTTCACCCCGTGGATCGCCCGGGGTTGGCAGCGGTGCCACCCTACGGTCCACCAGTGACCGCCGTCAGGGATGCGGCGGGTCGACGCGATGCTGGGCGACCAGGCCGCGGGCCGTCTCGAGGAGATCACCCGGGATCGGCACGGCAGCCACGGGACGTCCTGCGGCGTACGCGTCGACGACGGCGGCCTCCACGGTGTCGACGTCGAGATCCGGGACCTCGCGGGACAGGGAGCCGACGGAGCTGTCGTCGAAGTCCTGGCCGAGGCACCGGTAGACCTCCGCGAGCACGGGTCGGAGCCTGTCCTCGTCCCCGACCACGACCAGCGAGCTGAAGAGCCACGCCCCGGGGACCATCCGCTGTGCGGTCCCGACGAGCTTCTCCACCCCCCGCGCATTCACGCTCTGGGCACCGGGACAGTACTCGCCCGGCACCGCGCCGAGCCGGGCGTCGACGCCGAACCCCCGGAAGATGTGCACGAACATCTCGCCGAACGCGTCGAAGCGGGCGTCCTGCCCGCCGATCGAGCCCGGCTCGTGCCTGACGTGGTCCACGACCAGGGCCGCGGACGTGTAGGCCACCGCCCTCCCACCGGTCGCGCGCACCACCGGCTCGAAGCCGGCGGCCCGTGCCGCGTCCACCGCCGGGCGGAAGCCCGGGAGCCGGGTGTCACGGCGACCGAAGACGACCACCGGGGCGGCGGGTCGGTAGATGCGCAGCGACTCCTCGGCCTGTCCGGCGCGGGCTTCCCTCACCAGGGCGTGGGCCAGGGCGAGCTCGAGCGCCGGCTCGCTGCCGACGAGAGCACCGCGCAGGAACCGCATACCGACATCTTCGAGCATTCGACGTCCCGACGGCGGGTGCAGCAGGCTTGGACCATGACATCGGTGGACGGCGGCCAGGGCGACGCGCGGGTGAGTGAGCTCGGCGAGCGCCTGGCCTCCTGGCTCGAGGGGCTCGACCTCGGCGCGCACCTGGCTGCGGCGGGGCTGCCCACCTTCGAGCGTGACGAGCAGGGTCGGGCGGCATGGAGCGAGCCGGGCACGGGCGCTCCGTTGACCCTCGAGCGGCTCGAGGAGCTCGACCGGCTGCTGCACAGCGAGGGGTCCGACCCCCGGTACGCCGTACCCGTGCCGCTGGTGCTGATCGCCCGGCAGGCGCGCCTGCGCGGTGAGCTGCTCGCCACCCCGTGGTTCACCTACGAGACCCTGGCCGAGCTGCGCGGCGCGACGCTCGAGGCCACCCGGTTCGCGGTCCACAAGGCCGGCCAGACCCACCGGCTGCTGGTCGTGGCCGCCGACGAGCGCACGCTCGTGCCGGCCTTCCAGCTCACCGCCGAGGGTGAGCCGAGGCCCGACCTCGCGGCCGTGCTCGAGCCGCTGCTCGCCGCTGGCATGGACCCCTGGCGCGCCTGGGCGTGGCTGACCCAGCCGGCCGGGCTGCTCGGCGGGCTGGTGCCGGAGCGCGCCGCCGCCGACCCGGCGACCGCCGACCTGGTGGCCCACGCCGCCGTACGTCTGGCCGAGCGGGTCGCCGCCACCTCCTGATCCGCAGGGGGTGTGCTTGCGCGATCCCGGCGGGTTCAACCGTTTCAGCGAGGTGACGGCGGGTAGACCCCAAGTGTCCACTCCGAGAAGCGGAGGCGACCATGCCGCAGCCGGGGGTCGGCCGCTGGGCCTCCCTGCCGAGGTATCGAGAGATGACTCTCCAACACCAGATCAACCATCCGCACCACATCAACCCGCCGGAAATCAACCACAAGAGACTCACGCGCAACTTGCACGAGCTCCTGCAGGAGCTGCGGGTCACCCAGACCGGCGTGCAGATCCTCACCGGGTTCCTGCTGACGCTGCCGTTCAGCGCCCGGTTCGCGCAGCTCACCAGCACCCAGCGGCACGTCTATCTCGCCATCCTGGCCGGCTCGGTGATCGCCACCGGCCTGATCGTCGCGCCGGTCGCGTTCCACCGGATGCTGTTCCAGCGCGGGCAGCGCCCGTGGATCGTCAAGAACGCGAACCGGGCCGCGCGGGCCGGGCTGCTGTCCCTGGCGCTGACCACGAGCGGCGTCGTGTGGCTGGTCTTCGACCTGGTCACCGACTCGTTCACCGCCGGCGTCGCAGGCTTCCTGTCGCTGCTGTTCTTCGGGACGCTCTGGGCTGCGGTGCCGCTGGTCGGACATCGCGGCGAGCCATCGAACCGGGCGCACGACCACTAGGTCGCGTCAGCACGAGCCGCGTGGGTGTCGCCGTGCGGTTCGACGGACAGTCGGCCGGCCGAGCGGGCACCATGTGCCGCTGAGGACCCTGCTGCTCCGCCTCGTCGCCGCGGTGCTCGCCGTCGCGGCCCTGGTCTTCCCCGGGTTCGGGATCCCGGACCTCTTGGTCACGTGGGACCCCGACTGGCAGGTGGTCCTCGAGGCCGGGTGGGGACTGTTCATGACGGTCCTCGTGGCGGCCTCGCTCCTGACGGTGGTGGTCGCGCCGCGCCGGGCCGCGCCCGCCCTGGTGCAGCTGTGGGTGGCGGCCGGCTGCGTGCTGGTCGCCGCGGCGCTCGGGACCGACGCGCACGCGGCGGTGCTCGGGCTCGGCCTCGTGGCCTGCGCTGCCGTGGTCAGCCTGCCCCGGGCCGTCCGGCCGTGGCTGCCGCGTGAGGTCCGGCTCGACGTCCCGCTCCTGGTCGCAGCCGGCCTGGGCGCGGTGCCGTGGCTGCGGTACGCCGCCGACGAGGGCCGGGCGGACCGGCAGCGGCTCGGTGGGGCGGACATCACCGTCGGGGTGGACCACCACGCGGTGCAGAGTGCGCTGGCGATCGCGTTCGTGGTGCTGCCGTTGCTGGCCGCCACCTGGGAGGTCGGGCGGAGGTACCTGACGACCTGCGTGGCCGTTGGGTCGGCGTACCTCGCCCTGGTCGCCCTGACCCACCCGGTCACGCCGGCGGCGATCGCGCGGACCTGGTCGGCGCTGGCGATGGCGTGGGCCTTCGCTCTGCTCGTCACGGGATGGACCGCGCGGAGCCGGACCGCTGTCGAGGCGGCCGATTCGGCCTGACGGTGAGGGCTGGTGCACCGCCCCTCGCCATGATTCCCCGATCCGTGATGAAGTGGCGCGATGAGACGTCAGTTGCCCAAGCGACGCGACCTGGCGCCGCTGCTGAAGTTCAAGAAGCCGACCCTCTCCCCGAAGGAGCGGCGGCTCGCGGCGGCGCTCACCATCGACGACCTGCGGCGGATCGCCAAGCGGCGTACCCCCAAGGCGGCGTTCGACTACACCGACGGCGCCGCGGACGGCGAGGTCTCGCTGGCCCGCGCCCGGCAGGCGTTCGCGGACGTGGAGTTCACCCCCTCGATCCTGCGGGACGTCTCGACGGTCGACACGTCGCGTGAGGTGCTGGGCGGGCGGGTCGCGCTCCCGTTCGGCATCGCCCCCACCGGCTTCACCCGGATGATGCAGGCCGAGGGTGAGATCGCCGGGGCCTCGGCCGCGGGCGCGGCCGGGATCCCCTTCTCGCTCTCGACGATGGGGACGACCTCGATCGAGGACGTCGCCGCCGCCAACCCGCACGGGCGCAACTGGTTCCAGCTCTACATGTGGAAGGACCGCGACCGCTCCATGGCGCTGGTCGAGCGCGCCGCGAACGCGGGCTACGACACGCTGCTGGTCACCGTCGACGTCCCCGTGGCCGGCGCCCGCCTGCGCGACGTCCGCAACGGCATGACCATCCCGCCCACCCTGACCCCGCGGACCGTCGCCAACGCGATCCCGCGTCCGGCCTGGTGGATCAACTTCCTCACCACCGAGCCGCTCGCGTTCGCGAGCCTCGACTCCTGGTCCGGGACGGTGGCCGAGCTGCTGGACACGATGTTCGACCCGACTGTGACCTTCGAGGACCTCGCCTGGATCCGCGAGCAGTGGCCGGGGAAGGTGTCGGTCAAGGGGGTCCAGAGCGTGGCGGACGCCCGCCGGCTCGCCGATGCCGGGGTGGACGCGATCGTGCTGTCCAACCACGGTGGTCGACAGCTCGACCGGGCCCCGGTGCCGTTCCACCTGCTGCCGCGGGTGGTCAAGGAGGTTGGCAGCGACCTCGAGGTGCACCTCGACACCGGGATCATGTCCGGCCAGGACATCGTGGCGGCGGTGGCCAACGGCGCCCACTTCACGCTCGTCGGCCGGGCCTACCTCTACGGCCTGATGGCGGGTGGCCGGGAAGGGCGTGGACCGCACCATCGAGATCCTGCGCGGGCAGATCGAGCGCACCATGCGGCTGCTCGGCGTACGCACCCTCGACGAGCTCGAGCCCGCGCACGCCACCTCGCTGCAGCGACTGGTCCCGCGGGACTGAGCGACGGACGCACGACGGAGTCGCCGGGTGGGTGCCCCCGGTAGGCCCGTCTCTGGCAGGCTCCGGTCCATGCCGCTCGAGACCGACTCCGCCCGCACCTGGGTCACCGAGGCGATCCGCCGCATCGAGGCGGACACCAACCGCAGCGCGGACACGCACCTGCACGTCTTCCCGCTGCCCGACTCGTGGGGCGTCGACCTCTACCTCAAGGACGAGTCGGTGCACCCGACCGGCTCGCTGAAGCACCGGCTGGCGCGGTCGCTGATCCTCTACGGGCTGGCCAACGGCGACATCACCGAGGGGACGGTGCTGGTCGACGCCACCAGCGGCTCGACCGCGATCTCCGAGGCGTACTTCGCCGCCATGCTGGGGCTGGAGTTCGTCGCGGTGGTGCCGCGCGGGACCACCCAGGCCAAGCTCGACCTGATCGAGCGGGCCGGCGGCCGCTGCGACCTGGTCGAGCGGCCCGACCAGATGTACGCCGAGGCCGAGCGGCTCGGCGCGCAGCCGGGCTACCACTACCTCGACCAGTTCGGGCGGGCCTCCGTGGTCACCGACTGGCGCGGCAACAACAACATCGCCTGCTCGATCTTCGAGCAGATGGCCATGGAGCGGCACCCGGAGCCCGCGTGGATCGTCGTCGGCGCCGGCACCGGCGGCACCAGCGCGACCATCGGCCGGTACTGCCGCTACCGCCGGACCGGCACCCGGCTGGCCGTCGTCGACCCCGAGGGCTCGGCGTTCCTCGACGCGTGGCGGACCCGCAGCTGCGACGTGGTGGCGCCGGGGTCGCACATCGAGGGCATCGGGCGCCCCCGGGTCGAGCCGTCGTTCGTGCCCACGGTCATCGACGAGATGCTCCGGGTCGAGGACGCCGCCTCGGTCGCGGGGATGCGGCTCGTCGAGCGGGTCATCGGCCGGCGGGTGGGCGCCTCCACCGGCACCAACCTGGTGGGTGCGCTGGAGCTCGCGACGCGGATGCGCGACGCGGGCGAGACCGGCAGCATCGTGACCCTGATCTGCGACGGCGGCGACCGCTACACCGGCACCTACTGGGACGACGCCTGGGTGGCCGCCCAGGGCTGGGACCTCGCCCCGCACCTGTCCCGGCTGGAGTCCCTGCTCGAGCTGGCCTGACCCTGATGGGGGCGGCGGCCGATTTCACCGGCACGCCGGCCCTCCGGTACTCTCTCCGGCGGTGGCGTGTCCGAGCGGCCTAAGGAGAACGCCTCGAAAGCGTTTGTGGGTGCAAGCCCACCGAGGGTTCAAATCCCTCCGCCACCGCCAGTGATGTCCCAGGACATCGCGGACACCCGGACCCACGGCAGCGTGGGTCCGGGTGTTCGTCATTTCGAGGGACGATCAGGCTGACGTGGGTCCCGCCGTCAGCGCTTCGGCGGCGTACGGCGTGACCGCCCCGGAGGCGGTCGCTCCCGTGTGCCTCCTGCTCCGCAGCAGGTACACGCCCACGACTCCCAGCCCGACCGCCTCCACAGCCGCGCCGACCAGCTCGCCCCAGGGACCGCCGAGGATGTGCAGGACCGGCCAGGTGAGGATGCACAGCGCCGCCCAGCGCGGGACCACGTGCGCCCGCAGCAGGGCCAGGCCGAGCAGGAACGTGCCGATGAGGTTGCCGACGACGAACGTCAGGGCCACGACGACGAAGAACCCCTGGTTCATGGTCAGGTCCTGCACCGCGACGTGGTCCGGACTCGCTCCGCCGTGCTGCGCCAGCGCGACGGTGGCGTACCCCTGGAAGAGCAGTCCGAAGTAGCAGATGTAGCCGACGATCATCAGCGCGCCGCCGACCAGGCTGAGCCGGGCCGCCGTCACCCGGAGCAGGTTCATGGCGCCGAGGACTGCCGGCACGAGCAGGAGGCAGCCGACCATCGCCGCGAAGGTGAACCACTTCTCCGCAGTCGGATGTGCCGCGGCGATGAGGAGGGCGCCCCGAGCCGTCGTGTCGTCCTGCCCCGGCACCCTGTTGACGACGTCGCCCGCGTTGGCGACGACGAAGGCCCAGGGGGCCACCAGCAGCGCGAGCCCCTGGCCCACCCTGCGGGTACGCATCGTGCGTCCTTCGAGCTCGTGATCGGTCATGGCCAGTCCTTCCGTGCGGGTCGGTCGAGTACCCCTCGACCCTGCGCCGTCCGGCGCGCCGGCACGTCGTGGCAGGCACCGGTCCTCGCCCGGCGCCGGCACGGAGGAGAATCTGGGTGCCGGCACGGATTCGCCCGCCGTTCGGCGGTCGTAGGCTGCTGAAGGTGACCTGGCAACGAGGGCTTGCCCGGGCTGCAGTGCTGCTCACCACCGCGGCCGTCGCCGGTACGGCGTGGCTCGTCGTACTGGCCCCCTCGCCGGCCCACGCGCTGGTCCTGGCCGCCGCGGCCGTCCTCGGGGGAGTGTCGGCGACGGCGGGGCTGGCCGTGTCGAGGCGTCGCGAGCGCAGCCTGCTCGGAGCCCTGGTCGTGCTGCCCGGCCTGCTGGCCGCGCTGGCGCTCTTCCTGTCATTGGTCCCGCCGCCACCGGGCGAGGCGTACTTCACGGCCGCCGGCCAGGGCGCGTGGGTGCTCGTGTACGTCGTGGTGGCCGTACCGCTGCTGATGTTCCCCGACGGCCGGCCCTCCACCCGGGGCGCGCGCTGGCTGCTCGCCTGGATCCTGCTCGATGCCGCGACCTTCATGGTGACCGCAGCCACGGCACCCGGGCCTTTCCTGCCCCCGGACGAGAACTCCCCGCACGTGCTGGGCACGATGCCGGGCCCGCTGGCCACCGCGCTCTCGGTGGTGAGCCTGCCGGGCCTGTGGATCAGCCTGGTGCTCGTCGTGGTCCACCTGGTCCGTCGATACCGCGCCGGCGACCAACCGCGACGCCGCCAGCTCCGGTGGCTGGCCCTGGGTGCCTGTCTCTTGCCCCTGACGCTGCTGGGCACGTGGCTCAGCTACGCACTGGTCGGCAACGCCGGGGTCGTGCTCGCGATCGGGCTGACCCTCACCTACCTGGCCCTGCCCACCCTGATCGCCGTCGCGATCTGCCGACCCGACCTCTTCGACGTGGACCGCGCCCTCGTGGCGACCGTCGTCTCGTCGATCCTCGGGACCGGCCTGCTGACGATCCTGACGGTCACGAACGTCCTGGCGGGCGTCGTGCTCAGCCGTCGCGCGCCCGCGGTGGCCGTCGCGGTGACCGCGGGAGTCGCGGTGCTGCTCGTCCCGGCCGCCCGTCGGCTGCGCACGGCGGTCGATGCGAGGCTCTACCCGGCGCGGCGGGCCGGGTTCACCGCCGTGGACACCCTGCACGGTGAGGCCCTGCGGGCCGCGGCCGGGCCCGAGGAGCTGCAGCAGCGCCTCCGGGAGGCACTGCACGACCCGGACTTCGTCGTGGGGTACCGCAACCCGGCCGACGGCGCCGTGGTCGACGCCGACGGCACCCCGGTCCCGGTCCGGGCGGCCACGGACATCACCGTCGGCACCGAGAGCATCGGGCTCCTGTCGGCGGGCACCCCGCTCTCGGCGGAGCTCATGCGCGCCCTCGCCGTCCGGGCGGCACCGCTGGTCCAGCTGGTCCGCCTCCGGCTCGAGCTGCGTCGTGCCCTCCTCGAGGCCGACGAGAGCCGGGTCCGGCTGCTGCGCGTGGGCTACGAGGAACGCGTCCGTCTGGAACGCGACCTGCACGACGGTGCCCAGCAGCGGCTGGTGGCGCTCGGGATGGCCCTGCGCCTGGCCCAGCGGCGCATGTCGCGGGGCGACGACGTCAGCGGCGTCCTCGACGAGGCCGTCGCCGAGCTCGGTACGGCGGTGAGCGAGCTGCGTCAGCTGGCCCACGGCATCCGGCCGAGCTGTCTCGACGACGGGCTCGTCCCGGCGCTGTCCCACCTGGTCAGCTCCACGCCGCTGCCGATCACGCTGCACGTCACGGCCGGTGATCTCGACACCGACGTCGAGACCACGGCGTACTACGTGGCCGCCGAGGCGATCACCAATGCGGTCAAGCACGCCGGCGCCCACCACATCGCCCTCGATGTCGACGCCGTCGAAGGTCAGCTGCGCGTGCGCGTCAGCGACGACGGGAGCGGGCAGGCCGCGGTGCGGGCCGGGTCCGGCCTCGCGGGTCTCGTCGACCGGGTCGGTGCCCACGGTGGGCAGCTCTCGGTCGACAGCCGCCGCGGTGTCGGCACCGTCGTGGAGGCGGTGCTGCCGTGCGCATCGTGATCGCCGAGGACTCCACCCTGTTCCGGGAAGGACTCGCGAGCCTGCTCGCCGACGCCGGCCACGACATCGTGGGGCGTGTTCCCGACGCGGTGACGCTGCTCGACGCCGTACGGGAGACCCGGCCCGACCTGGCCATCGTCGACGTACGGATGCCGCCGGACCGGACCGACGACGGCGCGCGGGCCGCCGAGGCGCTGCGGCTCGAGCACCCGGACCTGGGGATCGTGCTGCTCTCCCAGCACATCGAGACCTCGCACTCGGTCCATCTCGTGAGCAGCGGAGGGTTCGGGTACCTGCTCAAGGACCGGGTCCTCGACGTGGACGACTTCCTCGACGCACTCCGCCGCGTCGCGGCGGGCGGCTCCGCACTGGACCCCGAGGTGGTGTCCCGGCTGATCGGGACGACCAGCGCCCACGCGCCGATGCAGTCGCTCACCTCGCGCGAGCGTGACGTCCTCGCGCTGATGGCCGAGGGCCACACGAACGCGGGCATCGCTCGACGGCTGTGGGTCAGCGACCGCACGGTCGAGACGCACGTCGCCAACATCTTGATGAAGCTCGGGCTCGACGGCACCGCAGAGGGACACCGACGCGTCCTCGCCGTGCTCACGTTCCTCGAGTCCACGCGCTGACCACGCGTCGTCAGCCCTGCGTGTCGCCCGGCCCGGTGGAGCGGCCGGGCTCAAGACCCCGGCCGGGGATGCCGATCCAGTTGATGAAGCGCCGGTGTCTCACTCGGAAGGTCGCACCTCATGCCGCGTCGTCCACTGCTCCTGCTCCTCGGGGTGCTCACCCTGCTGGCAGGCGCCCTCGCGCCGACCGGCGGTGCGTACGCCGCCGACGAGGCGGCCCAGCTCACCTGGCCGGTCTGCCCGCTCGTCTCGGGCGACCCGGCGTCCCTGACCGTGACCGGCACGAACCTGACCGGTGCGCACCGGATCTACCTGCGCGAGGTGCTGGCCGCCGACGTCGTGGACCTGTCGACCTCGGAGTACCTCACCCCCGACCAGCCGGTGGTGACGTTGGCGCTGCCGACGGCGAAGCAGGGCAGCCGCGAGTTCTCGGTCGAGGTCGCGACCAGCGCCGACGACGGCACCACCCTGGCCGGGGACATCCACGACTGCCGGGTGCTCGGCAGGCCGACCGTGGTCACCGCCACCTTCCCGAGCGGCACCGTCGAGACCGGCGCGAAGGCGATGGTCACGGGCACGGTCACCGGCGTGCCGGGCCGTCCGGTGCAGGTCCAGGTGCACACGAAGGACGGCTGGACCACGATGGGCCGGACCAGGACCGCCGCCGACGGGTCGTACGTCGCGAGGGCGCCGACCTGGTGGGTGCACCGGACCACGATGCGGGTGTTCGCGCCGGTCACGGACGAGGACCTCGCCGCGGCGAGCACCACCACCGGCACGATGACCGTGCCGCCCCCGTACCGGCCCCGCGGTGGCACCGCCTGGACCCCCCTCGACCGCTACCACCCTCGCTGGAACCCCTGCGACGTCGTCACCTACCGGGTGAACAGGGACCGGATGCCCGCACACGGCATGGCCGACCTCCGCGAGGGGCTGCGCCGGGTCTCCCAGGCGACCGGACTGCGGTTCGAGCACCTGGGCGACACCGCGTTCGTGCCGCTGCGCAAGGGCCACGAGCAGGCCCAGATCCGGAACGCCGACCTCGCGGTGGCCTGGGCCGCCCCGCGGCAGGTGCCCTGGTTGGCCGGCAGCGTGATCGGGTTGGGTGGCGGCTCGTGGCGGTCGTCGGGCGACGGGCCCGCCGGGTTCACCTACGGCTTCATCGTGCTCGACACGACCGCGCCGCTGCGTCCCGGCTTCTCCCCGGACCAGTACACGTGGGGCTCGCTGATCCTGCACGAGCTCGGCCACGCGGTCGGGCTCGGTCACGTCACCGACAAGCGGCAGATCATGGTGTCCGGGCTGCAGCCGGTCGAGGCGCGGTACGCCGCGGGCGACCTGCGGGGCCTGGCCGCCGTGGGCGCCGGACAGGGCTGCTTCACGCCCAGCCCCGCGGTGACGGCGAACCGGGCCGTCCCCGGCTCCCGCGGCTGGCAGCCCGGCTTCGCGGCGGTCGCGGACCGGCGCCGCTGACGGGCCGCTCCGGGGCTGTCGGCGCCGACCCGAGGACAGCCCATCGGGGGCTCAGACCCGTGTGCCGGACGCACCGGACGGCACGACGTACCACGACGACTGGCTGAAGGACCCGGGATCCGGCGTCGTCGGCTGGCCGGGTGAGAACTGCCCGTCCCCGTCGCCATCCCCGTGGACGTCCTCCGGGAAGCCGTGGTGCCCGTCCGGCCCGTCCCGGCCCGGCCCCTCGTCGTCGGGGGAGGCCGCCCAGCCGACGCCGAAGCCGGCCGCCCCCGCGGCCAGCACGGCCGCGACCGCACCGCCCGCGACCGCGGTCCGGTTGCCGCGCAACGCCCGCGCGCGGTCCCGGATCCCGCGCGGTCCGGCCGCCGGGGGCTCCGTCGGCGAGGCCGGTCGGGCTTCGGGTTCCCAGCGGTTGCCGCTGTCGTCGTTCTGGGTCACGGTTCCTCCGTCGCAGTGATGTCGGAGCCGCATCGTGGGCCGCGGTGTTGGGATCCGCGTGAGCGCAGGCTGTGCGCACGCTGTGCCATCCCGTCGCTTCCCGCCCTCCGTACCGTGGGGACATGGGCGGGTCGCTGGCGTTCACCTGGTGGGGGCACGCCTCGACGACCGTCGAGCTCGACGGCCTGAAGGTCGCGGTGGACCCGCTGCTCCTCGACCGGCTCCTCCACCTGCGCAGGTACGCCGTGTCCCCGACGCCGCGCGCGGCGGTCGCCGACGTCGTCCTCGTCTCGCACCCGCACGCCGACCACTGCCACCTGCCGTCGCTGCGCCTGTTCGACCGCAGCACCACCGTCGTGGCGCCCCCGGGAGCGGCCGAGCTGGTCGAGCGGCTGGGCTTCGAGCGGGTGGTCCTGGCCGTGCCGGGGGCGGACCTCCGGCTGGCGACGTCGCGCGGCACGACGATCGACGTCGAGGTCCTCGAGGCCACCCACGACGGGCGCCGGCTGCCGCTGCCCCGGGCGACCGGGACCGCCGTCGGCTTCCGGGTCGCGGCCGCGGGCCGGTCCTTCTGGTTCCCCGGCGACACCGGCCTGCGCGAGGACATGCGGAACGTCGACCCCGTCGACCTGGCGCTCGCGCCCGTCGGCGGCTGGGGGCCGACGCTCGGTGCGGGTCACATGGACCCGGTCGAGGCCGCGGAGGCGGTGGACCGGGTCGGGGCCGCGTGGGCGGTGCCGGTGCACTGGGGGACGTTCTGGCCGGTCGGGCTGCGGCGCGTCGACCGGCGCCGGCACGAGCACTTCTTCGTCACGCCGGGGCAGCGGTTCGCGGACGCGGTCGGCGAGGCGTCACGGACGGTGCTGCCGGACCCCGGTGAGCGGGTCCACCTGCACGGGTGACCGTCGAGATGACCTTCGTCCCTGCCGTCCGGAGGACCGGCGTGGCTCGATGAACACACGGACACGGGGACAGGAGGAGCCATGCACACCAAGACCTGGACGGTGGAGATCTTCATCGGCGAGCAGGACGACCGGACGCACGCCGAGGCCCGGTTGAGCTCGGAACGCGCGGCCCGGCAGCTGAGCGGTGAGGGGACGGCCCGGCGCAACCCGACCGACTCGGACGTCCCGGAGATCGGCGACGAGCTCGCGGCCGCGCGGGCCCTCTCGGACCTCGCGCACCACCTGCTGGACGCGGCGGCCGAGGACATCGGCGCCGTCACCAACGAGCACGTCCACCTCTACCGCTGAAGCCGTCACACGACGCCGCCGACCCGCCATCCCTGGCTCTGCGCCAGTGCGGTGAGGTTCTGCCAGTCCGTGTAGTCGGCGGTCCCCTCGGGGCCACAGGGCGCGCTGACGGCGGCCGGCACCGACCAGCGCGGCGCCGTCAGGTTCGGTGGCCGCGAGAAGTCGAGCACCTCGGCGATGTTGCGGGCCGCGGCGTCCCGCGGGGTCAGCGGGTCGAGACCCCAGCGCCACTCGATCATCTTCAGGACCGACGTGTGGTCGTAGACGTTGTGCGCGACGTGCCCGCGCCGGGCCCGCGGCGAGATCAGCATCGCGGGGGTCCGGAAGCCACGCATCCCGGTGCCGACCTCGGGGGTGGCGTCCGGAGCGGTCGTGGGTGCCACGTGGTCGTAGAACCCGCCCCACTCGTCGTAGTTGATGACCAGCGCCGTCCGCGCCCAGGCCGGCCCGCCGGTGACGGCCTCGTAGACCTGGTTGAGGAAGGACTGCCCCGCCCGGATGTCGGCGTGCGGGTGGTCGTCGGCCGAGCTGCCGGTCCCCTCGTCGAGGAACTTCGGGTCCAGGAAGGACACCGCGGGCAGGTTCCCGGTCTTCGCGTCGAGCAGGAACTGCGGCCAGGTGCGCGCGATGTCGAGGTACTTCGGCCCGTACAGCGCCAGGAACGGCGTGTCGACGTAGTAGTACGCGCGGGACACGCCCTTGTCCGCCAGCCGGTCCCAGATCGTCGGCATCGTCGCGATGTCGGTCGAGTTGTGGATCCGGTCGGTGCGGGCGCTGTGCTGGTAGAAGCGGTTCGGGTAGGTCTCGGCCAGCGAACTCACTGCTAAGGTCGCGGTGGACCCGCTGCTCCTCGACCGGCTCCTCCACCTGCGCAGGTACGCCGTGTCCCCGACGCCGCGCGCGGCGGTCGCCGACGTCGTCCTCGTCTCGCACCCGCACGCCGACCACTGCCACCTGCCGTCGCTGCGACTGTTCGACCGCAGCACCACCGTCGTGGCGCCCCCGGGAGCGGCCGAGCTGGTCGAGCGGCTGGGCTTCGAGCGGGTGGTCCTGGCCGTACCGGGGGCTGACCTCCGGCTGGCGACGTCGCGCGGCACGACGATCGACGTCGAGGTCCTCGAGGCCACCCACGACGGGCGCCGGCTGCCGCTGCCCCGGGCCACCGGGACCGCCGTCGGCTTCCGGGTCGCGGCCGCGGGCCGGTCCTTCTGGTTCCCCGGCGACACCGGTCTGCGCGAGGACATGCGGCACGTCGACCCCGTCGACCTGGCGCTCGCGCCCGTCGGCGGCTGGGGGCCGACGCTCGGTGCGGGTCACATGGACCCGGTCGAGGCCGCGGAGGCGGTGGACCGGGTCGGGGCCGCGTGGGCGGTGCCGGTGCACTGGGGCACGTTCTGGCCGGTCGGGCTGCGGCGCGTCGACCGGCGCCGGCACGAGCACTTCTTCGTCACGCCGGGGCAGCGGTTCGCGGACGCGGTCGGCGAGGCGTCACGGACGGTGCTGCCGGACCCCCGGTGAGCGGGTCCACCTGCACGGGTGACCGTCGAGATGACCTTCGTCCCTGCCGTCCGGAGAACCGGCGTGGCTCGATGAACACACGGACACGGGGTCAGGAGGAGCCATGCACACCAAGACCTGGACGGTGGAGATCTTCATCGGCGAGCAGGACGACCGGACGCACGCCGAGGCCCGGTTGAGCTCGGAACGCGCGGCCCGGCAGCTGAGCGGCGAGGGGACGGCCCGGCGCAACCCGACCGACTCGGACGTTCCGGAGATCGGCGACGAGCTCGCGGCCGCGCGGGCCCTCTCGGACCTCGCACACCACCTGCTCGACGCGGCGGCCGAGGACATCGGCGCCGTCACCAACGAGCACGTCCGCCTCTACCGCTGAAGCCGTCACACGACGCCGCCGACCCGCCATCCCTGGCTCTGCGCCAGTGCGGTGAGGTTCTGCCAGTCCGTGTAGTCGGCGGTCCCCTCGGGGCCACAAGGGCGCGCTGACGGCGCCCGGCACCGACCAGCGCGGCGCCGTCAGGTTCGGTGGCCGTGAGAAGTCGAGCACCTCGGCGATGTTGCGGGCCGCGGCGTCCCGCGGGGTCAGCGGGTCGAGACCCCAGCGCCACTCGATCATCTTCAGGACCGACGTGTGGTCGTAGACGTTGTGCGCGACGTGCCCGCGCCGGGCCCGCGGCGAGATCAGCATCGCGGGGGTCCGGAAGCCACGCATCCCGGTGCCCACCTCGGGGGTGGCGTCCGGAGCGGTCGTGGGTGCCACGTGGTCGTAGAACCCGCCCCACTCGTCGTAGTTGATGACCAGCGCCGTCCGCGCCCAGGCCGGCCCGCCGGTGACGGCCTCGTAGACCTGGTTGAGGAAGGACTGCCCCGCCCGGATGTCGGCGTGCGGGTGGTCGTCGGCCGAGCTGCCGGTCCCCTCGTCGAGGAACTTCGGGTCCAGGAAGGACACCGCGGGCAGGTTCCCGGTCTTCGCGTCGAGCAGGAACTGCGGCCAGGTGCGCGCGATGTCGAGGTACTTGGGCCCGTACAGCGCCAGGAACGGCGTGTCGACGTAGTAGTAGGCACGGGACACGCCCTTGTCCGCCAGCCGGTCCCAGATCGTCGGCATCGTCGCGATGTCGGTCGAGTTGTGGATCCGGTCGGTGCGGGCGCTGTGCTGGTAGAAGCGGTTCGGGTAGGTCTCGGCCAGCGTGGCGGAGAAGTACCGGTCGAAGACCGTCCAGTACGGCGCCGCGTGGCCGTAGAACCCGAGGTCGCCCTGCTTGTAGTAGCCGATCGCGAACTCGTCGTTCTCGCCCGACCGCAGCCAGCCGTCACAGCGGCCGCCGTTGTACTGGACCCGGCCGCCCTCGAAGGAGTGGTCGGGGTCCGGGTGCGCGCAGCCCTGGTAGTCGGTCAGGTGGTGCGTCGAGTGCGCGACGCCGTCGCGGTCGACGTACGTCAGCCCGGCCTGCTTGCCGTCGGCGCCCTTGAGCCAGCCGAGGTAGTGGTCGAAGGACCGGTTCTCCATCATCAGCACGATGATGTGGTCGATCCCGGACGCGCCCGGCTTCGGGAGGGTGCCCGCGGCCTGCGCGCTCTCCAGGCCGCCGAGGGCCGCCACGCCCGCCAGCCCGGCCGCTCCGGTGAGGACCTGACGGCGGCTCGCCGGGGTCACTTGCCCGCCCCGTAGACGTCGGTGCCGAAGCCGCGGGCGTCCTGGGCGTAGCCCAGCGGGGACAGCCCGAACGTGTCCTCGATGGTGCGCAGCAGCGAGTAGTGGTTGTAGCCGGTGTCGTTCCAGGTGCCGGGGGTGATGAACGGCGACAGCAGGACCGCGCCGGTGCGCCCGCCGCCCATGCCGTAGATGCCCGGCGACGGGGCATTCGGCCCGGGGCCCTCGCCGCAGCAGGCGTCGGCACCGTCCGGGCTGTTGGTGTCGGCCTCGTCGAAGGTGACCACGAGCAGGCCGTCCTGCTGGTAGGCGGGCGAGGCCAGGATCTTCGGGATCCAGGTCCTGAGCCACTCGTCGGCCGTGGCGAGGCCGCCGGGGCGACCGTCCACGCAGGGGCTGTCGTGCCCGTCGTTGCAGAGGTTCGGGGTGATGTACGACAGGTTCGGCGTCGTCGCGACCGAGCCCAGGTCGGTGGGGAGCTGGGAGAGGTCCACGTCGTTGTGGGCGCACGACGGCGACGAGGTGATGCTCTTGAAGTAGACGAACGGGTTGTGGCGGGCGGCGTACTGGTCGCCGACCTCGGCCTTCTGGGTGTCGTCGGCGGTGTTCGGCGCCGGGTGGCGGCACGAGGTGCCCATGTCCTCCATGTAGCCGCGCCAGGTCAGGCCCTTCGCCTCCAGCTGGTCCGCGACGGTCTTGACGTTCGCCGGGTAGACGCACCCGTTGCCGACGGCCTGGTCGGGCGCGACGGTCCCGGTCTGCACGAAGTCGGAGTAGACCTGGCAGTCGCCCTGGGTCTGGGAGTTGGGGCCCTGCCCGCTGATCTGGGCGATGTAGTTGGGCAGGCTGTTGTGGGCGGTCCCGTAGTACTGCGAGAGCAGCTGGCCCTGGTTGCGCAGCGTGGTGCTGAGGTACGGCGCCGGCGAGCTCGGCCCGAAGGTCTCGTCGTAGCCCTTGTTCTCGAGGTTGACGACGAACACGTGGCCGACGGCCGGGGTCGCCACGGCCCTCTTGCGTGCCGCGGCGTCGGCGGGCGCGGCGTCGTGGACGAGGCCCGCGGTCAGCGAGGCCGCGGCGAGGGTGGCGGCCGCGAGCGGTGCGGCCACCCGGCGTACGGCGTGGGGGGTGAGACTCCAGGCGTGCATCCGGCAGGTGCTCCTCATGGGATCGATGTGCTCGACAGCTCCCCCCAAGCTCCCCGGGACGGTTCCCGTCGCTCTCCGTCCTCGAAACCACGGGGGCGTGAACGCACGGTGAAGCGTGGCCGTGACCGACCGCACAGGACGTGGTCAGCCGCCCGCCACGTCGGCAGCCAACCGGACGATCCCCCGCGCCACCAGGAAGATCCCTGCGCCGGTGATCAGCCAGACCACGAGCATCCGGCCGTGGTGCTGGATCGCTCGCTGCAGACGATCGAGCAGCCGGCGGGCCGTCACCGGTGCTGAGGCGTCCAGGGCCACGGGCCCCCAGGCGGGCAGGCACGCCAGCGCGACCAGCAGGACAGCGGCCGGCAGGCTGTCCCACACGGGCAGTCCCTCGGCGGCGATCTCCTTGGCCGCGGGAACGACGAGGGCGAGCGTGGTGAGGTTGGTGGCCATGGAGAACAGCCCGAAGGCGAACGCGGTGGGTGGGGTCAGGC
>CAWDVM010000028.1:0-33440 GCA_963805685.1 uncultured Actinomycetota bacterium | reverse complement strand
CCTGTCCGCAGCATGGTTCCCGCGAGCCCGTCGCGTTGAGCGCCGCCTGCGCACCGCCCGCTTCGTCCTGGCTGGTGGAAGGCCTTCCTGCCGCCGCGAGGACTCGTCGTCGCAGGTTCAACGCACGCTCGCTCGGCTCCAGCCCCAGATCGTGGCGCATCACGCGGTCGAGCTGGTCGAGCTGACGTAGGGCCGCGGCCCGGTCGCCCCGTTCGGCGTAGCGCTGGACCAGTGCGAGGTGGGCGGACTCGTCGGCGGCATCGACGGCCAGGGCCTGGTGCCAGTCCCCGGCCTGGTGCAGCAGCTCGACGTAGAGGCGACCCAGATGGAGCCGATGCTGCTCGACCCACGGCTCGTAGAGGTCCTGGGGCAGCACCTCACCGTCGTAGACCGCGAGCGCGCCCTTGGCCTCTGCCACGCCGCCGCTCTGGACCGCGGACTCGGCCAGCTGCTGGAAGCGCATCGCGTCGACCTGCACGTCGTCCTCGGGACACAACCGCACCGTCTCGGCGCTGAGCACGACCGCGTCCCGGTGGCCAAGGGTCTTCCTGGCGTAGTGCGCCGCCTTGTGCAGGCGCGGTGCGGCGTCGTCGACCGCGAGGCCCGGCCACAGGGCGTCGATGACCTGCTCGCGGTGCAGGCTCCGCGCCGGTGTCAGGGCCAGCAGCTTGACCAGGGCGGCGCTGTGCCGGCGAGACCAGTGGCTCGAGGCGATGGTGCGGCCGTCCACCCGCACCTCGAACCGACCGAGCAAGGTCACCGCGACCCGGGTGGCAGCTGGTCGTGCCGGCACGGGTCCCCTGCCGGCGGCGATGGTCGTCCGGTCCGCGTCGACGACGGCTGTCCGGGTGGGCATCAGGTGTCCTGGGCGCTGCCGGCACAGCACGGGGCAGCGTCGCCCGACCTCGGGACGCAGCACGACCCTGCCGACGCCTCGTCGGTGGCCACGACATCGTCCAGCACGGCGTAGAACTCCCACGCGCCGAGCGGGACGTCGGGGGCTTCGACCCACACCTTGTCCTGCACCGCATGGCAGCAGGAGCCCACCTCGGACGCCGTGTGCGCGAGCCCGATGGCCGCGAAGCGGCCGGTGACGGCAGCCACGTCGGCCGGCGACGCGACCTCGACTCCGAGATGGTTGAGCGGGCTCGCCGCACCAGGGTTCTCGAAGAGCACCAGCTTCAGCGGCGGGTCGGCGACCACGAAGTTCGCGTAGCCGGGCCGCTGCTTGGCCGGCGGCACCCCGAACATGTCGGTGTAGAACGTGGTGGCGGCGTCCACGTCACGAACGTTGAGCGCGAGCTGGATGCGACTGGTCGTCATCGGTCACTCCTCACAGATCCGGTCCCGCCCGTTGCGAGAGCCACCCCTGTAGACGAAGCCGACGCCCAAGGGACGCACCCGCGATGGTGCCCGGACCTGAATGCGTCCCTTCGCGACCGGCCCCGTCTATAAGATGGAGAGGCGAGGATGCCGATGACGAACGCAGACAGCGAGAGCACCATCGAGCGCCGCGACCAGGACTGGGGCGAGACCCTGGGCCGGTTGCAGGGCTTCATCGCCGCACGGGTCGGAGACCCGGAGATCGCTGCGGACATCACCCAGGACATCCTGGTGCGCAGCATCGCCTCGGGGGCCCTGGACCGCGTGGACAACATCGCGGCCTGGCTCTACCGAGCCGCCCGCAACGCAGCCATCGACCACTACCGGACCCGCCGCAGGCAGGTCGAGCACGTCGACCTGGAACGCTGGCCCGACCCCGACCCGTCCGACAACCTGCCCAACGAGGCCACCCGCGAGCTCGCCCGTTGCCTGCAGCCGATGATGAGCCGGCTCCACCCCACGGCTCGTGACGCGCTCACCCGCGTTGACCTGGAGGGGCAGACCCACAGGGAGGCGGCAGCTCAGCTCGGTATCTCCGTGTCCGGGATGAAGTCCCGGGTGCAGCGCGCTCGACGCGAGCTCAAGGAGCAGCTGACGTCCTGCTGCCAGATCCAGACCGACCGGACCGGCGCCCTCGCCGACTATGCGCCCCATGCGCGCACGTGCGACTGCACCACGGACGACGTGGACGACGTGGACGGCAACCCCAGCGCGTCGCATCGGCCTGCGTCCAGCCGCTGACCTCGGTGCCGGTCTGCGGTAGATGGGGAGCCGCTCCCGATGTCGTGCACGCTCCCGCGCCCGAGAGTTGAGGCAACCGCGGGCACCCGGCCGGCGGACAACCTGAAGGAGCAGAGCCATGAAGCGATTCCTGATCGAGCGCGAGATCGACGGCGCCGGCGACCTGACGCCGGCCGACCTGGCCGACATCGCGCAGACCTCCAACGCGGCGGTCGAGTCCCTCGGAGTCCCCTACAACTGGGTCACCAGCTACGTGGCGGGGAACAAGATCTACTGCCTGCACGAGACCGACGACGTCGAGACGATCCTCGAGCACGCCCGGCGTGGCGGGTTCCCCGCCGACCTGGTGTCCGTCGTCGCGAACGAGTTCGGGCCGCAGACCGCCGAGCAGGTCGCCGTCGGGTGACCGGTCGTCGTACCGGCACCGGGGCGGCGGTACGTCGTGCCGCCGCCCCGGACCGCCGGGAAGTCACGCCCTTCCTGGCGGGATGGCCGCGACTTACCGTGGTGGCGTGAGCCTGTTCGAGCGGGACCCCGAGCTTGGGGCTCTCGCTGACGCGCTCGCGCAGACCACGACGGGCCGCGGCTTCGGGGTCGCGGTCTGCGGGGACGCCGGCGCCGGCAAGTCCGCGCTGGTCGAGGCGGCGTTCTCCGGCGTGCAGGCCGTCCGCGTGCTGCGCGGTGCCTGCGACCCGCTGGCGACGCCACGACCGCTCGGCCCGTTCCGCGACATCGCCGGCCCGGCCGGCATCGCGTCGTTGCTGACCGGCGACGAGCTGTCGCGGGCGGCCGTGTGCGAGGCGGTGTACGACGCGCTGGGCGCCGAGCGCACCGTCCTCGTCGTCGAGGACCTGCACTGGGTCGACGCGGCGTCGGTCGAGGTGCTGCGCTTCCTGGTCCGTCGCATCGACGCGATCCCGCTGACGCTGGTCGTGACCTACCGCGACGACGAGGTGGGGGCGCGGCACTCGGCGCGGGCCCTCCTCGGCGACTTCGCCTCGCTGGAGCGCCTCACCACGTTGCGGCTCCAGCCGTTGAGCGAAGCCGGGGTGGCGCGGCTGCTGCACGGCACCGGCCTGGAGTCGGCGCAGGTGCACGCGCTCACCGGCGGCAACCCGTTCTTCGTCGTCGAGGTGGCCAAGGACCCCGACCGCCCGCTCCCGGGCTCGGTGCGTGACGCCGTGCTCGCGCGCACCGCCGACGTGGCACCGGCCGACTTCGAGGTGCTGCAGCTCGCGGCGGCCGCGACCGACCGGCTCGACGATCGATTGCTGCCCGGTCTCGGCGTCGACCTTCCGACACTGCGGCGGTTGCACGACACCGGACTGCTCCTGCGCGACCACCGGGGCCTGGCGTTCCGGCACGAGCTGGCCCGGTTGGCGGTCGAGAGCACCATCCCGGCCGGCGGCGGGCCCCGGCTGCATGCCCGGCTGCTCGACATCCTCGAGCAGACCGGGCCGCGCGACGTCGCGCTCCTGACGCACCACGCGGTGGCCGCCCACGACGCGGCCCGTGCCGCGCGCTACGCGGAGGCGGCCGCCGAGGAGGCGATGCGCGCGGGCTCGCACACCGAGGCGGTGGCGTTCCTGCAGACCGCCCTGGCGCACCTCGACGGGGACCGGCCGGCGCACCGGGCGACGTTGACGACACAGCTCGCGAACGAGCAGTACATGACCAACCAGCTGGGGACGGCGCTGAGCACGGTCAGCGCGTCGTTTCCGCTGTGGAGCCGGGCCGGCGACGCCGCGGGGCTGTCCGCGGCGTACGAGTCCTGCGCGATCTTCGAGTACTACAGCGCCCGTCGCCAGCAGGCGGAGTCGCACGCCGACCGCGCGGCCGACATCGCGAAGGACGCGGCGGCCATGCAGTACGGCGCCGCGCGGGCGACCCGCAGCTACCTGGCGTTGCAGCGCAGCGACTTCGAGCTGGTCCAGCAGTGCCAGACGGACGCCGCGCGGGTCGCGCGTGACCACCGCAGCGAGGCGCTGACCGTCCGGGCGGGGCTGTTCACCGCCGTGAGCGATCTCGCCAGGGGCGACCTCGAGGGACGTGTCCGCCTGGTCGACCTGATCGAGGCGGCACGGACGATGGGCCTCGACGAGCTCGCGTCGACCGGTTACTCCAACCTCGCGAACCTCGACGTGGAGCAGCGGCGCTTCGGTGCCGCCGAGCACGTGCTCGAGGAGTCGCTGCGTTTCTCCAGGGAGCGGGACATCCCGATCTGCCACTACTGGCAGACGGGGCTGCGGTCCCGGCTGCACTTCACGCAGGGGCGCTGGAACGCCGCCCTCGAGGACGCCACCTTCGTGCTCGACGGCTCGGACATGCCGCTGGCCGCCCTGTGGCCGCACGTCGTGCACGGCCTCGTCGAGCTGCGCCGGGGCGGCACGGTGGGCACCCACCTCGACGACGCGTGGCAGCTGGCCGAGCAGCTCGACGAGCCCCTGCGCCGGCTGCCCGTCCTGTCGGCGCTGGCCGAGCAGATGTGGCTGACCGGAGCCGCCGACGCGCGGGTCACGCAGGACGCGGTGCGCGCGGTGGAGGAGCTGGCCGGCACGCCGGCGTCGACGTGGGGTGTGGGCGACCTGGCGGTGTGGCTGACCCGGCTGGACCTGCTGCCGGCGGCTCCCGTCGAGGTCGTCGCCGAGCCGTTCCGGCTCCACCTGTCGGGCCGGCACGACGACGCCGCTGCCTGGTGGCACCAGGTCGGCGCCGTCTTCGACGAGGCGATGGCCCGGGCGGACTCGCCGGACCTGGCGGGGCGCGCCCGGGCGATCGAGCGGCTCGACCTGCTCGAGGCCGTCGCCGTGGCCGACCGTCACCGGCTCGCGCTGCGCCGCGAGGGGGTGACGCAGGTGCCGCAGCGGCCACGGGTCAGCACGCGGGCGAACCCGGCGGGCCTGACGAACCGTCAGCTCGACGTGGCCAAGCTGGTGGCCCGCGGGTTCACGAACGCCGAGATCGCGGGGCGGCTCTACATCTCTCCCAAGACGGCCGACCACCATGTCTCCGCGGTGCTGGCCAAGCTCGGGCTGCCCAGCCGGCGCGCGATCGTCGTGCAGGCGAGCGAGCTGGGACTGTCCTGACACTGCGGGCGTCGCCCCCGGTCGCTCGTTGCGGAGCCGTGGGGGCCCGGTCACGGTGCCGGAGGCCGCCCGAAGCTCACGGCGTCCAGCACCGCCGGCGGCACCCGCTCGGCCAGCTCGGGATCCGGGGCAGCCCCCAGGGTGTCGTTGACCGTCGCGAAGGCGAGCCTCAGGGCGACGTACAACGTGACGGCGAAGACCTGGCCGTCGTCGAAGCCCAGGGTGCGCAGCTCGTCGACATCGGCCTGCGTCGTGGCGTTGGGGTCGCGTGCCATGCGACGCGCCCACGAGACGAGGGCGGCGTCGGAGGCGGAGAGAGCCTCGGTGGCGCCGCCGATCACGGCGGCCGCGGTCTCGGACGTCGCCGCGGCCGCGAGCCGGCCGCCTCCGGCGAGCGAGCAGTAGGAGTCGCCCATCGCCGAGGCGCCCGCGGTGATCAGGAGCTGGCGCTGCCGGTAGTCGAGCCCGCCCAGGTGGCCCGCGAGTCCCAGGGTCTGGGAGAGGAGATGGAGGGCTTCGGGACAGGTCGCCCAGAGCCGGGTCAGGTGGGCGACGTAGCCCTGCGCGTCCAGGTCGGCGGCGTACATCCGGTCGACCGCCTCGCTCGGCGGGGGATCGGGCAGGAAGCCGGCCGCCGGGGTGGCTGCTCGTTCGGTCTGCTGGGTCATCGGATTCTCCTCGGTGTCGGTCCCGGTGGGCGTCGATGTGTGGCGTCCTCGTGGACCCGAACCTAGGAGCGTCCGAGGCGGACGCACGTCGGGAGGAGCTCCCCATCTTTGGCCCGGGAGTCCCGCTCGCAGCGGTTTCGTGTCGGAGAAATGCCCCGGCCACTGCCTCCGAGTGGCTAGCGTGGCTGTGGTGCAGGTCACAGAGTTCAACGCTCTGCCGGCGGGGGAGGCACGAAGCCTCGTCGCCGGCTGCCTCGGCGTGCCCCGGTGGGTGGACGAGGTGGTGGCCGGGCGGCCGTACGCCGACGCCGACGCGCTGCTGAAGCAGGCCCACGACTCCGCCCTCGAGCTGGACGACGACGAGCTCGAGGCCGCGCTGTCCCGCCATCCCAGGATCGGGGAGTCGCGGATCGGCGAACGGCGGGACGCCGACGACGCCGAGGCGCGGCACTCGCGTGCGGAGCAGTCGGGGGTGAAGGCCGAGCACGGGGAGCGCCTGCGCGCGGCGAACGCGGCGTACGAGTCGAGGTTCGGGCACGTCTTCCTGATCCGCGCGGCCGGCCGCAGCAGCGACGAGATCCTCGCCGAGCTCCACCGTCGGCTCGACAACGACGACGCGGCCGAGCGCGCGGAGACCGTCACGGCCCTGCGCGACATCGCGCTGCTGCGCCTGCGGCAGGTGGTCGCATGAGCCAGGTGACCACCCACGTCCTCGACACGACCGCCGGTCGGCCGGCCGCGGGCATCGCCGTGACCCTGGAGCGCGGCGACCAGGTGGTCGCGCGGGGTACGACGGACGCCGACGGCCGCATCGCCGACCTCGGCCCGGACCGGCTCGACCCGGGGACCTACCGGCTGCGCTTCGACACCGCGGGTCTCAGCGGCTTCTTCCCCGAGGTCGTCATCGCCTTCGTCGTCGCGGACCACACCCATCTGCACGTGCCGCTGCTGCTGAGCCCGCACGGCTACACGACGTACCGGGGGAGCTGACGTGGGCATCGTGCTGGGGGCCAACCGCTACGGCAAGGCGGAGACGCGCGTCTTCCGGATCGTGCGCGACACGGACCGGCACGTCGTCCGCGACCTCAACGTCTCCACGTCGCTGTCCGGCGACTTCGCCGCCGCGCACGTGCACGGCGACCAGGGCCAGGTGCTGCCGACCGACACCCAGAAGAACACCGTCTTCGCGTTCGCCAAGCAGGTGGGCATCGACGAGATCGAGGACTTCGGCCTCGCGCTCGCCCGGCACTTCGTCGACGACGTCGGGCCGGTGACCGGCGCGGACGTGCGGATCGAGGAGTACGCCTGGGAGCGGATCGCCGACCACGACCACGGCTTCAGCAAGCGCGGGCCCGACGTGCGCACCGCCCGCGTCGTGGTGACGCCCGACGGCACCACGGTCGTCGGCGGCATCCGCGACCTGGTGGTGCTGAAGTCGACCGGCTCGGAGTTCGCCGGCTTCCTGGTCGACGAGTACACGACGCTCGCGCCCACGCACGACCGCGTCCTGGCCACGTCGCTCACGGTGCAGTGGACGTACGCCGCCGGCGAGGGCCACGACTGGGGCGCGGCGTACGACGCGGTCCGGCGGACCCTGCTCGACCGGTTCACCGGCGTCCACTCGCTGGCCCTGCAGCAGTCGCTGTGGGAGATGGGCCGCGCGGTCCTGGAGACCGTGCCGGCGATCGCCTCGATCGAGCTGGTCGCCCCCAACATCCACCACATCGCCGTCGACCTCGAGCCCTTCGGGCTGGCCAACGACGGCGAGGTCTTCCACGTGACCGACCGGCCCTACGGGCTGATCGAGGTCACCGTCGAGCGCGAGGGCTGATGGAGTTCCTGTCCCCGACCTCGCTCACCGACGCGCTGGCCGCGCGTGCGGAGCACCCCGGCGCGGTCCCGATCACGGGCGGCACGGACGTGATGGTGGAGCTGAACTTCGACCGCCACCGGCCGCCCGCCCTGCTCGACCTCACCCGGGTCCCCGACCTCGCCACCTGGGACCGCGACGACGGCCGGATCCGGCTCGGCGCGGGCGTCACCTACGCCCGCGTGATCGACGAGCTCGCCACCGAGCTGCCCGGCCTGGCGCTGGCCTCGCGCACGGTCGGGTCCCCGCAGATCCGCAACCGGGGCACGGTCGGCGGCAACCTGGGCGCCGCCTCGCCCGCGGGCGACTCGCACCCCGCGCTGCTCGCGGTCGGCGCCGAGGTCGAGCTCGCCTCCGTCTCGGGCGTACGCCGGGTCCCGGCGGCGGAGTTCTACACCGGGCCCAAGAAGCACGCCGGTCGACCCGACGAGCTGGTCACCGCGGTCTGGATCCCGTGCGCGACCGGGCCGCAGCAGTTCAGCAAGATCGGGACGCGCAACGCGATGGTGATCGCGGTGGCTGCCTTCGGGCTGGCCCTGCACCCGGAGCAGCGGTCGGTCGGCACCGGCATCGGCTCCGCCGGTCCCACGCCGCTGCGGGCGCGGGAGGCCGAGGCGTTCCTGGCGGCCGAGCTCGACTGGGAGTCGCGGGCCGACGTCGCCGACCCCGTGGCCGCGGAGTTCGGGCGGCTGGTCGCCGCCGCGGCCGCGCCGATCGACGACGTGCGCGGCACCGCGGCGTACCGCCGGCACGCCCTGGCCGTGATGGCCCGCCGCTGCCTGGCCTGGGCCTGGGCCGACCACCAGGCGGATCATCGGGGAGGGGAGGGCTGATGCGGGTCACGATCACGGTCAACGGCGAGCGTCGCGAGGCCGACGACGTGTGGGAGGGCGAGAGCCTGCTCTACGTCCTGCGCGAGCGGATGGGGCTCTCCGGGTCCAAGAACGCCTGCGAGCAGGGCGAGTGCGGGTCGTGCACGGTCTACCTCGACGGCGTCACCTGCTGCGCCTGCCTGGTCGCGGCGGGGCAGGCCGACGGGCGCCGGGTGGACACGGTGGAGGGGCTCAACCAGTACGGCAGCGAGGGCGAGCTGCACCCGGTGCAGCAGGCCTTCGTCGAGGCGGGGGCCGTCCAGTGCGGCTTCTGCACGCCCGGCCTGCTCGTCGCCACCCACGACCTGCTGGCCCGCGACCCGGACCCCGACGACTCCGAGATCCGCGAGGCCCTCGCCGGCAACCTCTGCCGCTGCACCGGCTACGAGAAGATCATCGACGCCGTGCGCCTGGCCGCGGAGCGGCTGCGATGAGGGTCGTCGTCGACGGGTGCGCGGTGGTCACGATGGACGCCGCGCGGACGGAGCACACCGTGGGGCACGTCGTCGTCGACGGCGCCCGGATCGCCTCGGTCGGCGAGGGCCGCGCCCCCCGCGATCTCCCGGACACGACGTACGTCGACGGCACCGGCTGCCTGGCGACGCCCGGGCTGGTCAACACCCACCACCACCTCTACCAGTGGCTGACCCGCGGCTCGGCCGTCGACCACACCCTCTTCGAGTGGCTGACCACGCTCTACCCGGTGTGGGCCGGGCTCGACGAGGAGACGGTCCGCGTCGGCGCCACCGGCGCGCTGGTCCAGCTCGCGCGGACCGGCTGCACCACCACCATGGACCACCACTACGTCTTCCCCGCCGACGGCGGCGACCTGCTCGCCGCCGAGATCGAGGCGGCGCGCGCGGTCGGGCTGCGGTTCCTGCCCACGCGGGGCTCGATGGACCTCGGCCGCTCGCAGGGCGGGCTGCCGCCGGACCACGTGGTGGAGGAGATCGACGCGATCCTGGCCGCGACGGCCGACGCGATCGACCGGCACCACGACCCCTCGCCGGACTCGATGCTGCGCCTCGGCGTCGCGCCCTGCTCGCCGTTCTCGGTCACCGGCGACCTGCTCAAGCAGGCAGCCGGCGCTCGCCCGGGACAAGGGCGTCCGGCTGCACACCCACCTCGCCGAGACCACCGACGAGGACGAGTTCTGCCGCGAGAAGTTCGGCTGCCGCCCGGTCGAGTACGTCGAGTCCCTCGGCTGGGTCGGGCCCGACGTCTGGTTCGCCCACGGGGTGCACCTCGACGACGACGCGGTCGCGACCCTGGCCGCCACCGGGACCGGCGTCGCGCACTGCCCGTCCTCGAACGCCCGGCTCGGCGCCGGGATCTGCCGGACCCGCGACCTGCACGCGGCCGGCGTACCGGTCGGGCTCGGCGTCGACGGCGCCGCCTCCAACGAGGCCGCGTCCCTGGTCGAGGAGCTGCGGCACTCGGTGCTCTTCGCGCGCGCCGTCGGCGGACCGACCGCCCTGACCGTCCGGGAGGGGCTCGAGCTCGCGACCATCGGCGGCGCCCGGGTGCTCGGCTGGGACGACCGGATCGGCTCGCTGGAGCCGGGCAAGCAGGCCGACCTCGCGCTGTGGCGGGTCGACACCGCCGCCCACGCCGGCATCGCCGACCCGGTCGCCGCGCTGGTGCTCGGCACGCCGCCGCCGCTGGAGCTGCTGCTGGTCCAGGGCCGGCCGGTGGTGCGGCACGACGCGATGGTCGACGTGGACGAGGAGCGGCTCGCGGTCGACGTACGAACGGCGTCGGAGACCCTGCTGGCGAAGGCGGTGACGCGATGACGAGCGGGTTCGAGGAGCTGACCCGGGTCGGGGCGCCGGGCGGGGTGGGGGAGTCGCCGCTGCGACCGGACGGGATCCTCAAGGTCACCGGGGAGTTCGCCTACGGCAGCGACCTCTGGATGGACGGCATGCTGTGGGGCGTCACGCTGCGCAGCCCGCACCCGTACGCGCGCATCGTGCGGGTCGACCTCACCGAGGCGCTCAGGACGGCCGGGGTCTTCGCGGTGCTGACCCACGACGACGTGCCCGGCTCGAAGTACTTCGGCCTCGAGCACCAGGACCAGCCGGTGCTGGCGATCGACACGGTCCGCTACCAGGGCGAGCCGGTCGCGCTGGTCGCCGCGGACCATCCCGAGACCGCCCGCCGGGCCGCGCAGAAGATCGTCGTCGAGTACGACGTGCTCGAGCCCGTGACCGACGCGCGCAGGGCGCTGCTCCCCGACGCCCCGCGGCTGCACCCCGGCGGCAACCTGGTCCGGCACGTGAAGATCCGCACCGGCGACCCGAGCCCCACCGCCGAGATCGTCGTCTCCGGCGACTACGAGGTCGGGATGCAGGACCAGGCGTTCCTCGGGCCCGAGTCCGGGCTCGCGGTCCCCGACGGCACCGGCGGCGTCGACCTCTACGTCGCCACCCAGTGGCTGCACGTCGACCAGCGGCAGGTCTGCGCGGCGCTCGGCCTCGGCCCGGACCGGGTGCGGCTGCAGCTGGCCGGCGTCGGCGGCGCGTTCGGCGGCCGCGAGGACCTGTCGATGCACGTGCACGGCTGCCTGCTCGCGCTGCACACCGGCAAGCCGGTGAAGATGGTCTACAACCGCGAGGAGTCGTTCTTCGGCCACGTGCACCGGCACCCCGCCTCCATGCACTACGAGTACGGCGCCGACCGCGACGGCCGGCTCGTCTACGCCCGGGCCACCGTGCACCTCGACGGCGGCGCCTACGCCTCCAGCACCCCCGCGGTCGTCGGCAACGCCGGCACGATGGGGCTCGGCCCGTACGAGATCCCCCACATCCACATGGACTGCTACGGCGCCTACACCAACAACCCGCCCTGTGGCGCGATGCGCGGCTTCGGGTCGGTGCAGACCGCGTTCGCGGTCGAGGCGATCATGGACAAGCTCGCCGAGGCCGTCGGCGTCGACCCGGTCGAGATCCGGGTCCGCAACGGCTTCACGCAGGGCTCGACCGCGCCGACCGGCCAGGTCATCGACAGCGCCGCGCCGGTCGCCGAGCTGGTCGAGCGGCTGCAGGCGATGCCGATGCCGGGTCTCGACGAGCTCGACCAACGGGGACCGCTCGACCTGCGGCGGCTCCCCGGCGGCGTCGCGAACACCACCCACGGCGAGGGCGTACGCCGCGGCGTGGGGTACGCCGTGGCGTACAAGAACGTCGCCTTCTCCGAGGGCTTCGACGACTACTCGACCGCCCGGGTGCGGCTGGGGATCGTCGGCCACGAGCCGGTCGTCACCGTGCACACCGCCGCCGCCGAGGTCGGCCAGGGCCTGGTCACCATCGAGCAGCAGATCTGCCGCACCGAGCTCGGGGTCGAGTCGGTGGTCGTCGCCCCCAAGGACACCCAGGTCGGGTCGGCCGGGTCGAGCTCGGCGTCGCGGCAGACCTACGTCACCGGCGGCGCGGTCAAGGCCGCCTGCGAGAGCGTGCGCCGGATGGTGCTGGCGCGGGCCGCCGAGCGGCTCGGCACCGACGAGGCCGCGCTCCGGCTCGAGGGCGGCGCGGTCCTGGACGAGGCGGGGGTGGCGGTCACCCTGGTCGACCTGCTCGGCACCGACGTCGTCGAGGACACCGTCGAGTGGCGGCACCGGCCGACGTACCCCATCGACCCGGAGACCGGGCAGGGCGACGCACACGTGCAGTACGCCTTCGCGGCGCACCGCGCGGTCGTCGACGTCGACGTGGAGCTCGGCCTGGTCAAGGTCGTCGAGCTCGCGTGCACCCAGGACGTCGGGAAGGCGATGAACCCGTCCGCCGTCGTGGGCCAGATCCAGGGCGGCAGCACCCAGGGGATGGGCCTGGCGCTGATGGAGGAGATCCAGATCGTCGAGGGCCGGATCACCAACCCGTCGTTCACCGACTACCTGATCCCGACCATCCTCGACACCCCGCCGATGCCGATCGAGGTGCTCGAGTACGCCGACCCGCACGCGCCGTACGGCCTCCGCGGCGTCGGCGAGGCACCCACCATCTCCTCGGGCCCCGCGGTCGCGGCGGCGATCCGCGCCGCCACCGGCCTCGACCTGCGGCGGGTGCCGATCCGGCCCGAGGACGTGACCGGCACCCGATGACCGACCGACCGACCCGGCTGACGCCTGCGGACCTCGCCGAGGTGGAGCGGATCATGGCGCCCGCGGACGCGGCGCTCGCCCGGGACTACCCCGGGGACGCCGGCGAGCGGCAGCCGGTGCACACCGTCTACCTGCCGGCGGACCGGATCGGCGCCGGGCTCGTGACGGGGTACGGCGCGGCCGCGCGCGCCGCCCTCGACGCGCACGCGCCCTCGCCCGAGGCGCTCGCGCTGGCGACCGGGGCCGACCCCGAGCAGATCGCGGCGGTCTGGCCGCTGCTGCTCGCCAAGCTGGAGCGGGAGCCGGTCGAGGACCTGCGGATCGACCTCGAGGACGGCTACCGCGGCCACACCGACGCCGAGGAGGACGCCGACGCGGTCGCCGCGGTCACGGCGGTGGCGGCCGACCCGCCGCCGTACTGGGGGGTCCGCTTCAGGTGCTTCGAGGCGCCCACCCGGGCGCGCGGGCTGCGGACGCTCGACCTCGTGCTCGGGGCCGCGCTCGACGCGGGCCCGCTGCCCGACGGCTTCCGGCTCACGCTGCCGAAGGTCACCTCCGTGGAGCAGGTGCTCGCGATGGGCGCGGCCTGCGACCGGCTGGAGGCGGCGTACGGCCTCGACCACGGCCGGCTCCGGTTCGAGGTCCAGGTCGAGACCCCGCAGGTGGTGCTCGGTCCCGACGGCGCCGCGACGGTGGCCCGGCTGGTGCACGCCGCGGGCGGCCGGTGCAACGGGCTGCACTTCGGCACCTACGACTACACCGCCGCGCTCGGCATCGCGGCCGGCCACCAGGCGATGGACCACCCGGTCGCCGACCACGCCAAGAACGTCATGCTGCTCGCGGCCGCCGGCACCGGCGTCCCGGTCAGCGACGGGTCGACGAACGTGCTGCCGGTCGGGTCGGCCGAGCAGGTGCGGCAGGCCTGGGCGCTGCACTTCCGGCTGGTGCAGCGGTCGCTGGCGCGCGGCCTCTACCAGGGCTGGGACCTGCACCCGGCCCAGCTGCCCACCAGGTTCCTGGCGACCTTCCTCTTCTACCGCTCCGGCCTGGACGCGGCGGCCGGCCGGCTGCGCGACTACCTCGGCGGGGCCGCGGGCGCGGTCCTGGACGAGCCGGCGACGGCCAGGGCGCTGGCCGGCTTCCTGCGCCGCGGCGTGCACTGCGGCGCCGTCACCGCCGACGAGGTGGAGCGGCTGACCGGCTCGCCGGCGTCCACCCTGGACGACCTCGCGCTGCGGCGGGTGGGCTGAGGTGGCGGCGGACCTCGCGATCAGCGGCTCGGTGCTCCGCGACGGCCGGTTCGCGGACGCGGTGGTGGTCGTGACCGACGGGCGGGTCAGCGCCGTCGAGCCCGGCGGGACGCACGTCGACGCCGCCGAGCAGGTGCGCCTCGCCGACGACGTGGTGCTGCTGCCCGGCCTGGTCGACACCCACGTGCACGTCAACGAGCCCGGCCGCACCGAGTGGGAGGGCTTCGCGACCGCGACCCGGGCCGCCGCGGCCGGTGGCGTGACCACGCTGGTCGACATGCCGCTCAACTCGATCCCGCCGACCGTCGACCCCGACGCGCTGGCGGTCAAGCGCGCGGCCGCCGACGGGCAGTGCCACGTGGACGTCGGCTTCTGGGGCGGCGCCGTGCCGTCGAGCCTGGGGCGGCTGCGAGACCTCGCCGACGCGGGCGTCTTCGGGTTCAAGTGCTTCCTGGTCGACAGCGGGGTGCCGGAGTTCCCGCCGCTCGACCACGACCAGCTCGACCGGGCGCTCGCCGAGGTCGCCTCCTTCGACGGGCTGATGGTCGTGCACGCCGAGGATCCCGGCGTGCTCGCCGACGCGCCCGCCTGCGGCGGCCCGTCGTACGCCGCGTTCGTGGGCTCGCGGCCGCACCAGGCCGAGGACGTCGCGATCTCGCGCCTCCTCGACCTGGCCCGCACGCACGGCGCCCGGGTGCACGTGCTGCACCTCGCGAGCGCGAACGCCCTGCCCCTGCTGGCGAAGGCCCGGGCCGACGGGGTGCGCGTGACCGCCGAGACCTGCCCGCACTACCTGACGCTCAGTGCCGAGGAGATCGACGACGGGCACACCGAGTTCAAGTGCTGCCCGCCGATCCGGGACGCCGCCAACCGGGACGCCCTGTGGCGGGCGCTCGTCGACGGCGTCGTCGACTGCGTGGTCTCCGACCACTCGCCCTCGACCGTCGACCTCAAGCGGCTGGACACCGGCGACTTCGGCGAGGCGTGGGGCGGCGTCGCATCGCTCCAGCTCGGGCTGCCGCTGATGTGGACGGCCGCGCGCGAGCGCGGGATCGGGCTCGAGCGGGTCGTCGTGTGGATGTCGGCGGGCCCGGCGGCCCTGGCCGGACTGACCGGCAAGGGCGCGATCGAGCCGGGCGGCGACGCCGACCTGGTGGCGTTCGCGCCCGACGCGTCGTTCGTCGTGGACCCGCAGCGGCTGCACCACCGCAACCCCGTCACGCCGTACGCCGGCCGCCGGCTGTCCGGGGTGGTCCGCGACGTGTGGCTGCGCGGCCACCGGATCGTCGCGGACGGTGCCGTCGCGCCCCGCCCCGCGGGCCGCCTGCTCAGGAAGGAGCGCCCATGACCGGCTTCACCCACCTGCCCGACCTCGCCTCCCGCGACCTGGCCGGCAGCGTCTGCGCGGCCAACGACGAGTTCTTCGCGGCCCGCGAGAACCTCATCCGGCCGGAGCCGCCGGCGGCCGTGCACGCGTTCGGCCACAAGGGCAAGGAGTACGACGGCTGGGAGACCCGCCGGCGCCGCGAGCCCGGCAGCGACTGGGCGATCGTGCGGCTCGGCGTGCCGGGCGTGGTCCACGGCGTCGTCGTCGACACGTCGTACTTCACCGGCAACTTCCCGCCGCACGTCTCGGTCGAGGGTGCGGTCGTGACCGGGTACCCGTCGGCCGCGGAGCTCGACTCGTTCGCGTGGGAGCCGCTGGTGCCGAGGTCCCCGGCGCGCGGCGACGCCGTCAACGAGTACGCCGTGTCCGACCGCCGCGCCTGGACGCACGTGCGGCTGACCATCCACCCCGACGGCGGTGTCGCCCGGTTCCGCGTGCACGGGACCCCCGCCCCGGACCGGCGCTTCCTCACCGGCACGATCGACCTCGCCGCGCTCGAGAACGGCGGGGCCCTGGTCGGCTGCTCCGACGCGTTCTACGGGTCGGCGGGGCGGCTGATCCTGCCCGGGCGGGCGCGGCACATGGGGGAGGGCTGGGAGAACGCGCGGCGTCGCGACGACGGCAACGACTGGGCGCTGTTCCGCCTCGCCGGCCCCGGCGTGGTCCGCCACGTCGAGCTGGACACGTCGTACTTCCTCGGCAACGCGCCGGGCTGGGTCCGGCTCGGCGGCTGCGAGTCGGCCTCCGACGACCTCGCCGCGGCCGAGTGGTTCGACCTGGTGCCGCGGGTCCGCTCGCAGCCCGACACCCGGCACCGGTTCCTGGTCCCCGAGGACCGCCCGGTCACCCACGTGCGGCTCGACGTCTACCCCGACGGCGGGATGGCGCGGCTGCGCGTCTGGGGCGAGCTGGTCTGACCGGGTGTCCCAGCACCGCTTCGTGCAGCGCGCCCGGGAGCTTGACCAGGGTGCCGTCCGCTCACTGCGCGGACCGCGTGTCGCGGCCGTGGTCAGTACCGGACGCGCGAAAGTTGGCGACATGTCCAGTCGGATAGCGGTCATCGCGATAGACGCCGTGCAACCGCGGGTGGTCGCCGACTTCTGGTGCAGCGTCCTCGGCTGGCAGGTGCTCGAGGAAGACGACGGCGTCATCAGCATCGGCCCGCCGGATGGAGCCTGGCCCATGATCGACGTGGTGCCGGTGCCGGAGCACAAGACAGTCAAGAACCGACTGCATCTCGACCTTCGCGCCGACGGGACGCCGACAGCCGATGAGCTCGAGCGGCTCCTCGCCCTCGGCGCACGACGCGTCGACGTGGGGCAAGCACCCGACGCCACCTGGGTGGTCCTGTCCGATCCGGAAGGCAATGAGTTCTGTCTGCTTTCACGGACCGTCCAAGAGGCCCGCCCGGACCAGTGAGATCGCTCGTCGTGAGTCGCCTCATCCACCTCAACGGGCCGCCCGGGATCGGGAAGTCCACTCTGGCCAGGCGCTACGCAGCCGAGCATCCGGGAGTGCTGAACTGCGACGTCGACGTGCTCAGGACCCTCATCGGTGGCTGGGAGCGCGACTTCGGAGAGGCCGGGGCGCTCATCCGGCCTGCGGCGCTGGCCATGATCGAGGCGTACCTCGCGAACGGCCACGACGTCGTGCTGCCGCAGATGTTGATCGATCCGACCGAGTTGGCGCGGTTTGAAGCATGTGCCATCGGCGTCGGGGCGCAGTTCGTCGAACGCGTTCTCATGGACACTCCAGCGGCTTCAGTGGCCCGTTTCCACCGTCGAGGCGCAACGGAGGCAGAGGATCCGTGGCACGACCAGGTGCGGGCCATCGTGGCAGCGAACGGCGGGGACAGTGAGCTGACTCGGTGCCACGCGGCGCTCGAAGGCCTGCTGTCAGGGCGCCCGGACGCGGTCGTGATCGTGAGCGCCGAGGGCGCGGTGGAAGAGACCTACTGCGCGTTCCTGGAGTCCCTGAACTGACACAAGCGTGCGGCGGACGGATGGGTCGGGCCGCCGGGAAGGGGGCAACGACAGTGCCTCCCAGGGGCCGCCATCGCCTGCCTAGAGTCGATCGCATGACGAAGCTCAGCCTCAACAACAACGTCGAGATGCCCGCCCTCGGCCTCGGGGTCTTCCAGACCCCGCCGGATGAGACGCGTGCGGCCGTGCAGGCGGCACTGTCCACCGGGTACCGCCACATCGACACCGCCGCCGCCTACGGCAACGAGCGCGAGGTCGGCGAGGCCATCCACGCCTCTGGCCTCGCCCGCGACGAGGTCTTCATCGAGACGAAGATCTGGATCAGTGACTACGGCTACGCGGAGACCCGGCACGGCTTCGAGAAGAGCGCCGCCAAGCTCGACGTCGACCAGATCGACCTGCTGATCCTGCACCAGGCTCTGCCCGGCGACTTCGACCGAACACTTGGGGCCTACCGGGCACTCGAGACACTGCTCGAGGACGGCAAGGTGCGCGCCATCGGCGTCAGCAACTTCATGGTCGACCACCTCGCCAAGCTGCTCGACCAAGCGACCGTCGTACCGGCCGTGAACCAGATCGAGGTGCACCCCTACTTCCAGCAGCGCGAGCTCCAGGCGTTCGGTGCTGAGCACGACATCCTGACGCAGGCGTGGTCGCCCATCGGCGGCATCACCTTCTACCGCGACGGCAGCCACGGCAGCACCCTCGAAGACCCGGTGATCGGTGGGCTCGCGGAGACGCACGGCAAGACTCCGGCGCAGGTGATGCTGCGCTGGCACCTGCAGGAAGGCCGCTCGGTCATCCCCAAGTCGACGAAGCCGCACCGCATCGCCGAGAACTTCGACGTCTTCGACTTCGAGCTCACCGCTGACGAGCTGGCCGCCATCGACGGTCTCGACACCGATCAGCGCGGCGGCCCGGAGCCGACCGACATCACGCTGGAGAGCTTCGGCCGGCCGATCCCCGAAGCCTGACGCCCGGCCGGGACCACCGCCCGAGGACCGCCCGGTCACCCACGTGCGGCTCGACGTCTACCCCGACGGCGGGATGGCGCGGCTCCGGGTCTGGGGCGAGATGGTCTGCAAGAACGTGGAGTCGTGGGCGCGCCTGGTGCGCCCGGGACTCCACGCTCATCTCGACGCTCAGAGCCGGCCAACGCCGTGCCCGCCGGTGATCGTGCCGTCGAGCGCGCGCGCTCGCCTCGGTGATCCGGCCGAAGGCGCACCCAGCGGCGGTACTAGTCCGCGGAGCCTCCGAGGGTGGAGGGGCGCGCGATCCTGGCTGCGCCGAGGTGCAGCGTCACGGCTGCGACGACGAGCGGTACGACGGCGAACCAGTACTCGCCCGGCCAGTCGGCGGCACCAGTCCTCATCGCGGAGCCGACGTACACGGCGCACATGAGCACGAGGACGGTCGCCGCCGCGGCGTAGAGCGCCCGTGCGACCGTGGTGATGGCCTGCGCGGCCACGGCGCGGGTGGCTTGGACCGTCTGCAGGTGCGCGGCGCGGATCGACTCGACAGTGCGGTCCGTCGGCTGGGTCATGTAGGTGTCCTCCGTGGTCAGGTGTCCACCGGGAACGTAACGGAAGGTGCTGCGGCTCCGTCGGATCGCGGAGTCCTGGACGTGCCCAGCGCGTCTGGCACTCCGCGCTGAGCTGCCGACTAGCTGATCCCAGCTCCACCCGTGCGCCGCTCACATCGCGGTGGTCTTCTCGGGCACGGTGGAGAACCAAGGCCGCTTCTATGACCGCTTCGAGCACGTCGTCCTGCTCAGCGCGCCACTTCACGTGCTGGTCGAGCGCGTGAGCAGACGTACGAACAACCCCTACGGCCAGGCCCCTGAGCAACGGGCCGAGATCGCGCGGTACCTGGACGCCGTCGAACCGCTCCTGCGCCGAGGAGCGACCCTCGAGCTCGACGGACGACGCCCTGCCTCCGAGCTCGCCGATGTCATCGAGGACCTCGTGACCCGAACGCCCTGATTGTGGTCACCTGGGCAACGGATCGCGGTTGGCTGGGAACAACGACGGCCCCAAGCCACCCACAGCAGCGCCGAAATGTACGGCGTACGAGCGGATCCGTACGGCGATCCGCAAAGTTGCCGGTGTCCGGAGGGGAGCGGGCCGGATTGCCCGCGCTCGCCCACTGGTGTAGGACGATGGGAGGCACGTGGCCGGAAGGGAGGCCGCCATGTGTGCTGGACCCGGTCCGGTGAGGGACTCTGATGAGCACGCCTGAACACCGGCGGGGCGCGGGTTCGCACGTCGACCCGAGGCTGCTGCTGGTGGCCGCGTTCCTGCTCGGTGCGCTCGTCAGCGGTGCCGTCGTGGCCGTCCTCGCGAGCGGGTCCGGAGGCTCCGGGGCCGAGCCGACGACGGTCGCCCACACCGGCAGCCCGAGCCCGAGCCCGAGGGCGGGAGACGAGCCGTCGACGGCGGCGCCGCCGTCCTCCCAGGCGCCCACGGGCGGTGGTCCAGAACAGTGGGCGCTGATGACGCAGCCGCTGGCGCAGCTCCAGCCGGGGGACCGGGTGGTCTACAACATGATCACGTGCCACTTCCGCGCCTGGGTGGGTGACGGCACCGACGTCGCCCTGATCGCCTGCCCCGGCGACCAGCCCTTCCAGACCCAGATCGAGAACCTGGTGCCGGTCGAGCCGGCGCAGGGCGACTAGAGGAGTGTCTGTCATGCGTGCTTCCGGTGCCGAGAGCGCTCCGTCCGTCGTCCCGGTGTTGCGAAGTCGCCCCGCAGGTTCTCGGTTCGACGGCACAATCGAGCTCGGGGAGATGCTCGACCAGCTGAATCAGGGAGTGGGTTCACGTCGTGCTGCATGAGGAAGAGGCCGGCCCCGTCCGGAGGGCGCGGCCGTGAGGGCGGCCGTGGCGATCGGCTTCGGGCCGGGTCATCAGGAGGCCGTCCTCGACCTGCTCGGCGACCTGGGCGAGCTGATCCCGGCGAAGGACCTCGAGGCCGGTCTCGCCGCGGCGCGCGAGCTGCAGCCGGCCGTGATCCTGGTGGCCGCCGACCCCGGGACCGACCCCCTCGACGTGCTGATGGCCGTACGCCGCGACCCGGACCTGCGGGCGATCCCCGTCGTCACGCTCGCGATCGACCCCGAGCCGGAGGAGGCGGGTGCCGCGGGCCGGCCCGGGCGCGGCCGCGACGTGCACCAGGTCGCGCAGGCGCTCCAGCGGCTCATGCTCGACGAGGTGATGAAGGTCAGCTACATCCTGGCCAGCGCCGCGAACTCCGGGAACGACGCCGCGGACCGCCAGGTGATGGCGGCCATCGCCCGCCTCGACGACATCGCCATCGCGCTCCGCGACGCGGTGATCGACCTGCGCCGGGGGAGTGCCTGAGCGGCCCGCCCCGTACGGTCGAGCCCATGAGCACGACGACGACGAACCGGGTGGCGGCACTGCTGGCGGCAGCCACCATGACCATCGGCCTCGCCGGGTGCGGGGGCGACTCGGACTCCGACCCGGCCGCCGCCACGAGCACGGCCCCGAACGGCGATGTGTACGACGCGGCCGACGTGACCTTCGCGACCGAGATGATCCCGCACCACGCCCAGGCGGTGCAGATGGTGGAGATGACCCGCGGCCGGGACCTCGACCCCGACGTGCAGGTGCTGGCCGACGAGATCCGGACGGCCCAGGTCCCCGAGGTGGAGCAGATGACCGACTGGCTCACCGCGTGGGACGTCGACGTGCCGGCGACGTCGCTCGACCACGCCAACGCCGAGGCGGGCGGTCACCACATGCAGGGCATGGAGGGCACCGAGGACATGCCGGGGATGATGTCCGCCGACGAGCTGGACCACCTGGACGCCGCCTCCGACGCCGACTTCGAGCAGATGTGGCTGGAGATGATGATCGAGCACCACCAGGGTGCCGTCGAGATGGCGAGGACCGAGCTGGCAGACGGTCGTTTCCCCGCCGCCGTCCGGCTGGCGAGGGCGATCGAGCGCTCCCAGCAGGACGAGATCGCGCGGATGCAGGATCTGGTCGGCTGACCACAGAACCCGCCGGTTTTCCGGCTCGACACGCTGGCGACGCGCAACCTTCACGCCGTACGAAGGAAAATCGTGGGCCGGAAACTGGATCCGGGCCGCGGGCTTGGTAGTGTCGACCACGCAACAGGTGCAAGTTCCAGCAGGTCTGACGCCCGCGGAGTTTGTGATCCAACGGCGTTTCTTCTTCGTGTGTGCCACTCACGCAAGTCGGAGCGACGTGTCACCGCATCTGATGTGGATCGTCGAAGTGACGATTCTCGCCCCGATGAAGGAGTAACGAGCAAATGGCTCAGGGCACCGTGAAGTGGTTCAACGCCGAGAAGGGTTTCGGCTTCATTGCGCAGGAGGACGGCGGCGACGACGTCTTCGTGCACTACTCGGCGATTCAGTCGCAGGGCTACAAGTCCCTCGACGAGAACCAGAAGGTTGAGTTCGACGTCACCCAGGGTCCCAAGGGCCCCCAGGCGGAGAACGTTCGCGCGATCTGATCGCGTTCGAAGACCGGGCAGCACCTGTCCGACATCTTCTGCGAGGCCCCACCCGTTCGGGTGGGGCCTCGTGCCGTCCCCGGGGCCCGTCCGGGTCATCCCGATCCCCCAAACAGATCAGATTTTCCGCCCCGGGTTTGATTGGCCGCCCCCTCGGGCACGCTTGATCGCGGGGGCCGACACGTCCGACCACGCCGACCGAGGGAGTCACAAGTGCACGATCAGTTCGACGTCACCCTCGAGGACGCCGACCTGCTCGGCGAGGTGGAGCTCACCACCAGCCTGATCATCGCCGCCAGTGAGTCCGACGACCACCTCTCCGCCGACCAGATCGACGAGATCCTCGGCGTGGACACCGAGCCCCGCCAGGCCAGCTGACCGTTCTCGAAACGGGCTGTTTCCGACGCTTGTCCGAAATACCCTAGGGGGGTAAGGTTTCGGGCATGGCAGAGCAGCACGGCTACATCCACCGCAAGGACGACTACCTCAAGCGGCTGCGCCGCATCGAGGGGCAGGCGCGCGGCATCCAGCGGATGGTCGAGGAGGAGAAGTACTGCATCGACATCCTCACCCAGATCTCCGCGATGACGAAGGCGCTCCACGCGGTCTCGATCGGGCTGCTGGAGGAGCACATGAACCACTGCGTCGTCGACGCGGCGCGCGCGGGGGACGCCGAGGCCCGCGAGAAGGTCAGCGAGGCCGTCGACGCGATCGCGCGACTGGTCCGCTCCTGACACCCTGGACCTGAGGAGATCTCCGTGAGCACCATCAGCACCTGGACCGTCACCGGCATGACCTGCGGGCACTGCGTCGCCTCCGTCTCGGAGGAGATCGCCGAGCTCGACGGCGTGGAGCACGTCGACGTGGTCCTCGAGACCGGCTCGGTCACCGTCACCAGCGCCGCCCCGCTCGACCACGCGTCGGTCCGGACCGCCGTGGAAGAGGCGGGGTACGCCCTGACATGAACGCCCCCGGGACGCCGCTGCGGGTGGCCGGCTTCGTGGCCGGCCTGCTGGCGGTGTTCGGGCTGGCGCTCGGGCTGGGCCGGCTGGCCGGGCCGCTGGACGCCACCGCGGAGCCGGGCCACGACATGGCCGACTCCGGGGAGGCGATGGCCGACACGGGTGCCGCGCACCCGGTCGGGGCGTTGCAGGCCGAGGAGGGCGGGTACGCCCTCACGCTGGCCGAGCCCACCCTGTCGCCGGGTCGGCAGCGGCTCGGCCTGACCGTCACCGGCCCCGACGGCGAGCCCGTGACGTCGTACGACGTGGTGCACGACAAGCGCCTGCACCTGGTCGTCGTACGCCGTGACCTCACCGGCTTCCAGCACGTGCACCCCCGGCTCGACCCGGGCACGGGCGAGTGGACGACCGACGTGCGGCTGACCCCCGGCGTGTGGCGCGTGATCGCCGACTTCACGCCGGCGGGCGGCGAGCCGCTGACCCTGGGCCAGGACCTGTCCGTCCCCGGCAGCTTCGCGCCGGAGGGGCTCGGCCCCGAGCGCCGCACCGCGACCGTCGACGGCTACACCGTCACCCTGGCCGGGGACCTGGCCGCGGGCACGGAGGCCCGGCTGGTGCTCACCGTGACGCGCGGCGGGCGCCCGGTGACCGACCTGCAGCCCTACCTCGGCGCCTACGGGCACCTGGTGGCGCTGCGCGCCGGCGACCTCGGCTACCTGCACGTCCACCCCGACGGCGAGCCCGGCGAGATCCCGGCCGGCCCGGACGTGGTCTTCCACGCCGAGGTGCCCGGCACCGGCAGCTACCGGCTGTTCCTGGACTTCCGCCACGGCGGCGCCGTCCACACCGCGCCGTTCACCGTCCACGTCACCGACGGATCCGCAGGAGAGGAGGCCGGCCATGGCCACTGACGTCGAGCTCGCCATCACCGGCATGACCTGCGCCTCCTGCGCCAACCGGATCGAGCGCAAGCTCAACAAGCTGGACGGCGTCACCGCCACCGTCAACTACGCCACCGAGAAGGCGAAGGTCAGCTACCCCGCGACGGTGTCGGCCGAGGACCTGCTGGCCACCGTCGAGGCGGCGGGCTACCGCGCGACGCTGCCCGAGCGGGGTCCCGACCCGGGGGCGCCGCGGGACGAGGCCGACGTGGAGCTCGACGCGCTGCGGCAGCGGCTGCTGCTCTCCGCGGTGCTGACCGTCCCGGTCGTGCTGCTCGCGATGGTGCCGGCCTTCCAGTTCGAGTACTGGCAGTGGGCGTCGCTGACGCTGGCGGCCCCGGTCGTCGTGTGGGGGGCCTGGCCCTTCCACCGCGCCGCCTGGACCAACCTGCGCCACGGCACCTCGACCATGGACACGCTGGTGTCGATGGGCGTGCTGGCGGCGTTCGGCTGGTCGCTGGTCGCGCTGTTCTGGGGCTCGGCGGGCACGCCCGGCATGACCCACGCGTTCGAGCTGACCGTCGAGCGGACCAACGGCCTGGACAACATCTACCTCGAGGCCGCCACCGGCGTGACGACGTTCCTGCTCGCCGGGCGCTGGTTCGAGAAGCGCTCCAAGCGGCGCGCCGGGGCCGCGCTGGCCGCGCTGCTCGAGATGGGGGCCAAGGAGGTCACCCTGCTCGAGGACGGCCGCGAGCGGCTGGTGCCGGCCGAGCAGCTGGCCGTCGGGATGCTGTTCGTGGTCCGCCCCGGCGAGAAGGTCGCCACCGACGGCGTCGTCGAGCGCGGCACCTCGGCGGTCGACGCCTCGATGCTCACCGGCGAGCCGGTGCCGGTCGAGGTGGGGCCCGGCGACGCAGGTCGCGGGCGCGACCGTCAACGCCGGCGGGCGGCTCGTCGTACGCGCCACCCGCGTCGGCGGCGACACCCAGCTGGCGCAGATGGCCCGGCTGGTCGAGGAGGCCCAGAACGGCAAGGCCGAGGTGCAGCGCCTCGCCGACCGGATCTCGGGGTTCTTCGTGCCCGTGGTCATCGCGCTGGCCGTCGGGACCCTCGGCTTCTGGCTCGGCGCCGGGGTCGGCGCCTCGGCGGCGTTCACCGCGGCCGTGTCGGTGCTGATCATCGCCTGCCCGTGCGCGCTGGGCCTGGCCACGCCGACCGCGCTGATGGTCGGCACCGGGCGCGGCGCCCAGCTCGGCATCCTGATCCGGGGGCCCGAGGTGCTGGAGTCGACCCGGCGCGTCGACACCGTCGTCCTCGACAAGACCGGCACGGTCACCACCGGCCGGATGGCCCTGGTCGACGTCGTGCCCGCGGCCGGGGAGTCCGCCGAGGAGGTACGCCGGCTCGCGGCCGCGCTGGAGACCGGGTCGGAGCACCCGGTGGCCCGGGCCGTGGTCGACGGGGCCGGTGACCTGCCCGAGGTCGAGGACTTCGCGAACGTCGAGGGGCTCGGCGTGCAGGGCGTCGTCGAGGGCCACGCCGTGCTGGTCGGGCGGCCCCGGCTGCTGGCCGAGTGGTCGCAGCACCTGCCGCCGGAGCTGGAGGCCGCGGTCGAGGCGGCCCAGGCCGCCGGCCGCACCCCCGTCGCGGTCGGCTGGGACGGCCGGGCACGCGGCGTCGTGGTCGTCTCGGACACCGTGAAGCCGACCTCCGCGGAGGCGGTCCGTCAGCTGCGGGACCTCGGGCTGTCGCCGGTGCTGCTGACCGGCGACAACGAGCGTGCGGCGCGGGCGGTCGCGGCCGAGGTGGGCATCGACGAGGTGATCGCCGACGTGCTGCCCGCCGACAAGGTCGACGTGGTCAAGCGGCTGCAGGACGACGGCCGGGTGGTGGCGATGGTCGGCGACGGCGTGAACGACGCCGCCGCGCTGGCGCAGGCCGACCTCGGCCTGGCCATGGGCACCGGCACCGACGTGGCGATCGAGGCCAGCGACCTGACCCTGGTCCGCGGTGACCTGCGGGTCGCCGCCGACGCGGTGCGGCTGGCCCGGCGTACCCTCACCACGATCAAGGGCAACCTGTTCTGGGCGTTCGCCTACAACATCGCCGCGCTGCCCCTCGCCGCCGCCGGCCTGCTGAACCCGATGCTCGCCGGCGCCGCCATGGCGTTCTCCTCGGTCTTCGTCGTCTCCAACAGCCTCCGCCTCCGCCGCTTCCGGTAGGGGTTTCGCCGGGGTAGTCCGTGACGCTTCTGTTGTGGATAGCGCGTTGTCCACAACAGAAGCGTCACGGACTACCGCCAAGGCGGGTCAGCAGGTGGCGAAGAGGACCGGCCCGGTGCTCAGGTCGGAGAGGACGTACTCGCCTTGGCGCGGCACCAGGTCCATGGTCACCAGCTTCCCGTCCGCGGTGACCGACTTGACCGCGAACCGGTCGCCGAAGTCGCCGCCCTGCCCCGGGGCCGGCCCGCGGGCCAGGGTGTTGCGGGTGTCGGCGTTCGTCCGGGCCTGGTCGTCGGACTCGAAGGCCATCACGACCTGCACGTGCCGGTCGGGCTGCACCGACATCGCGAAGCTGCTGATCGGGTTCACCTCGCCCGCGTCGGCGAGCAGCTGGTCGGCCGTGGCCTGGTCGGCCTGGTCGGCCTGGCTCATGGCCAGCGCCGAGCAGGTGTAGTCGCCGGCGTAGACCGAGGCGGAGAGCGGCGCCCCGCTGGCGTCGATCACCTCGTCGAGCTCGTCGGAGGTGCCGTCGCCGTCGTCGAGGCCCGAGGCCGCCTGCTCGAGGTAGCCCGCGTTGTCGCTGGTGAGCACCAGCCCGTCGTCGGCGTCGAGGGCGACGTACTGCAGCTCGGGCGTCAGGTCCGCGCCGATCGCGTTCAGCAGGTCGTCGCCGCCCTGCCAGACGCCGGTCGAGGAGGAGGGCCGGGTGTAGCCGAGGTCCTCCAGCCCGTTCGCCAGGTCGTCGAAGTCGGTGTCGTCGGGGAGGTGGATCATCACCACCGCGCCCTGCGAGGACTGGCTGAACAGCTCCCAGTCGGCCGAGGCGGGGGAGAAGCCGTACTTCGCCTGCAGCACCGGCGCCGACTGCACGAGCGCCGAGGTCGAGGTCAGGTCGGCCGAGTAGCCCTTGTCCAGGAACCGGCCCAGCTCGGCGTCCGAGGAGTCCGCCGACAGGTCGGCGCCGACCTCGCGGCGTACGGCCGCCCAGTCGGTCCAGGAGATCCGCTCCGCGTCCTCCGGCGCCATCGACGCCGCGCGCTCGAGGTCGGTCCGCTCGTGCTCGCGCCACCACAGCAGCCCGCCCGCCACGACCCCGACCACGAGCACCACGACGACCGCGATCGTGAGGCGCTTGCGCACGGGAACTCCTGTCTGGGGGCGGGGTGATGTGAGACTAGCGGCATGGTCCCGAAGGACGTCCTCGCTGCCGGTGTCGTGGTCTTCCGTCCGGGGCGCAAGGTCCTGCTCGTCCATCGCCCGCGGTACGACGACTGGTCGTTCCCCAAGGGCAAGCTCGATCCCGGCGAGCACGAGACCGCCGCCGCGGTCCGCGAGGTGGCCGAGGAGACCGGGCTGCACGTGCGGCTCGGCCCGCCGCTGGCCTCCCAGCGGTACGCCAACGGCGGCGGCCGGATGAAGACGGTCTTCTACTGGACCGGCCGCGTGGTCGGCGACGACGACGTGAGCGGGTACGCCGTCAACGACGAGATCGACGAGGTCGCCTGGGTCGACCGCGACGAGGCCTTCGAGCGGCTCACCTACCCCCACGACCGGGACACCCTGCGCGAGGCGACCGCGGTGCGCCGCAAGACCCGGGCGCTGGTGGTGCTGCGGCACGGCGCCGCCCGCTCCCGCAGGGCGTGGACGCACGACGACCGGCTGCGGCCCCTGGTGCGCGCCGGCCTCGCCCAGGCCCAGGCGCTGGTCCCGGTGCTCGCGGCGTACGACGTGACGCGCGTGGTCAGCTCGAGCAGCACCCGGTGCGCCGAGACCGTCCGGCCGTACGTCGACACCACCGGCTGCAAGCTCGAGCTCGAGGACGGGCTGAGCGAGGAGGACGCCACCGCGGAGTCGGTGCTGCGGGTGGTCGACGGGCTGGTCCACGACGACGAGGGCGCGGTGCTGTGCAGCCACCGGCCGGTGCTCCCGTCGGTCTTCGACGCGCTCGGCCTGGAAGACCCGCAGCTCGAGCCGGCGGGCCTGTTCGTGGTGCACCTGCGCAAGGGCAAGGTCGTGGCCACCGAGAGCCATCAGGTGCGCTGAGTCAAGGGCCCTGAGGCCTGTTCACGTGATGGCCGTCTCACCTGCGCCGCGGTGTCGACGAGTGGGCAGATCGAGTTCACCCCTCGTTCACCGACGCCGCCGCAGCCGGACACCTGCGCTCCCTACGTTCCTTGATGTCATCCCCGAGAGAGACATCAAGAGACTTCAGGAGTACGAAGTGAATCGCACTTCCATCCGCCGGGCGGTCCTGCCCGGTATCGCCGTCCTGACCCTGGCCCTCACCGGCTGCTCCGCGGGCAACGAGGACTCCGGCGACAGCGGCAGCGGCCTGAGCGGCACGCTGAACGGCGGCGGCTCGTCGGCGCAGGAGGCCGCGCAGGGCGCGTGGCGCGCCGGCTTCCAGACCGACAACAGCGGCGTCACCGTCAACTACGACCCGGTCGGCTCGGGCACCGGCCGTGAGAACTTCATCTCCGGTGCCTACATGTTCGCCGGCTCCGACTCGGCGCTGACCACCGAGGAGGGCGAGCTCGACAAGGCCAAGGAGCGTTGCGGGGGCGACGTGATCGAGGTCCCGGCCTACGTGAGCCCGATCGCGGTCGTCTACAACCTCGAGGGCGTGGACAACCTGCAGCTCTCCTCCAAGGTGATCGGCGACATCTTCGCCGGCAAGATCACCAAGTGGAACGACCCGGAGATCGCGGCCGACAACCCGGACGCCGACCTCCCGTCCACCACGATCACCCCCGTGCACCGCTCGGACGACTCGGGCACCACCGAGAACTTCACCGACTACCTCGAGCAGACCAGCGAGGGGTCCTGGAAGTACCCGGCCGACGACACCTGGCCGATCAAGGGTGGCGAGGCCGGCGAGGGCACCTCGGGCCTCGTGGCCGCGGTCCAGGCCGGCGACGGCACCATCGGCTACGCCGACGAGAGCCAGGTCGGTGACCTCGGCGTCGCCGCGATCAAGGTGGGCTCGGAGTACAACATGCCGTCCGCCGAGGGTGCCGCCAAGGTGCTCGCGGCCTCGCCGAAGGTCTCCGGCCGCGGCGCCAACGACATGGCCATCGAGGTGGACCGCACCACGACCGAGTCGGGCTCCTACCCGCTCTCGCTCACGTCGTACCTCATCGCGTGCCCGACCTACGACTCGGCGAGCGACGCGGACCTGGTGAAGGGCTACCTGTCCTACATCGTCTCCGAGGACGGCCAGAAGACCGCCGCGGACCAGGCCGGCTCGGCGCCGCTGGACTCCAGCCTCCAGCAGGAGGCGGCCAAGATCGTCGACCAGATCTCGGCCAAGTAATAATCACTGAATATCGCTCGTCGGGGTGCGGCGGACCGGTTTTCCGGTCCGCCGCACACTGGCGTTCCGCTGAGTCCCCCAGAAGCACCTAGGAGCACCGTGTCCGTCATCACCTCCTCCCCGGAGAAGGCGCCGGCGAAGCCACCCCGGAGCCGTGGCGACCGCCTCTTCTCCGGTACGGCGAAGTTCGCCGGCCTGACGATCCTGGCGGCGCTCGCGGGCGTGTTCATCTTCCTCACCATCGAGGGAGTGCCCGGGCTCAGCCAGTCCGAGGCCACCTACGCGCCGAACCACGACTTCCTGTCGTACGTCGGGCCGCTGATCTACGGCACGATCCTTGCCGCGGTCCTGGCGCTGCTGCTGGCGGTGCCGTTCGCGTTCGGCATCGCGCTGTTCATCTCCCACTACGCGCCCCGCAAGCTGGCCGTGCCGGTCGCCTACGTGATCGACCTGCTCGCCGCGGTGCCCTCGGTGGTCTTCGGTCTGTGGGGTGCCCGCACGCTGGCGGTCTACCTGGTCCCGGTCCACGACTGGCTCTACGGGCACCTGTCGTTCCTGCCGTTCTTCGCCGGCCCGCCCTCGGTGACCGGCCGCACGATCTTCACCGCCGGCATCGTGCTCGCGATCATGATCCTGCCGATCATCACCGCGATCTCGCGGGAGGTGTTCGCCCAGACGCCGCGGCTGGACCAGGAGGCGGCGCTCGCGCTCGGCGCGACGCGCTGGGAGATGGTCCGGATGTCGGTCTTCCCCTACGCGAAGTCCGGCATGGTCTCGGCCGTGATGCTCGGCCTCGGCCGCGCGCTCGGCGAGACGATGGCGGTCGCGATGGTGCTCTCCGCCTCGCCCGTCTACACCCTGAACCTGATCTCCAACACCAACCCCGCGACCGTGGCGTCCAACATCGCCTCGAGCTTCGCGGAGGCCACGCCCGCCAAGCTGCACGTGCTCATCGCCACCGGCCTGGTGCTCTTCGCCGTGACCTTCGCGGTCAACTTCGCCGCCCGGTGGGTCGTGGGCCGCAACGAACGGAGGATGGCGCGATGACGACGTCCGAGGTCGCCCCCGACCTGGCCGCGTCGATGCGGCTCTCCCACCCCCGCCTTCCCCGCTGGGCGCCGGCGCTGGTCGGCGTGCTCGCCCTGGCCGCCGCCGGCCTCCCGGCGATGGTGCTCGGCTGGTCCCTCGTCGGCTGGCTCGCGCTGACGCTCGTCCTGTTCCTGGTCGCGCTCCCGGGCTGGTCGATGGCCGTGGAGAACAAGCGCGCCGCGTTGGACCGGCTGATGACGACGCTGATCTGGTCGGCGTTCGGCGTCGCCCTGGTCCCGCTGGTCTGGCTGATCTGGACCGTCGTGTCGAAGGGCGCGTCGGTGATCAACACGGAGTTCCTCACCTACTCGATGCGCAACGTCGTCGGCGAGGGCGGCGGCATCTACCACGCGCTGATCGGCACCCTGCTGGTGACCGCCGCGGCGGCCGTGATCTCGATCCCGGTGGGGATCTTCGCCGCGATCTACCTGGTCGAGTACGGCAAGGGCACGGTGCTGGGCCGGTGGATCACCTTCCTGGTGGACGTGATGACCGGCATCCCCTCGATCGTGGCCGGCCTCTTCGCGCTGTCGCTGTTCGTGCTGCTCTTCGGGCCCGAGGTCCGGATGGGCTTCGGCGGCTCGGTCGCGCTGTCGCTGCTGATGGTCCCGATCGTGGTGCGCTCGGCCGAGGAGATGCTGCGGCTGGTGCCGGGCGACCTGCGCGAGGCGTCGTACGCCCTGGGCGTGCCGAAGTGGCGCACCATCACCAAGGTGGTGCTTCCGACCGCGATGGGAGGCATCATCACTGGTGTGACCCTGGCCATCGCGCGTGTGATCGGCGAGACCGCGCCGCTGCTGGTGATCGCCGGCAAGACGGACTCGGTGAACAGCAACCTGTTCAACGAGCGGATGAGCACGCTGCCCGTCTACATCTACTACTCGTTCACCCAGCCGGGCATCACCCCGCCCGGCGCCAGCGAGGCGCCGGGCATCGCCCGGGCGTGGGGTGCCGCGCTGGTGCTGATCGTGATCGTGATGGTGCTGAACCTGCTCGCGCGGGTCGTCGGCAAGATCCTCGCCCCCAAGAAGGGCTGACCCGGCAACCCCGGGCTCATCCTCGGACAACAAGGAAAGTCACATGGCCAAGAGCATCGACGTCTCCGACCTGGACATCTACTACGGCGACTTCCTCGCCGTGCAGGGCGTCAACATGACGATCAAGGCACGCTCGGTGACCGCGTTCATCGGTCCGTCGGGCTGCGGCAAGTCGACCATGCTGCGCTCGCTGAACCGGATGCACGAGGTGATCCCGGGGGCGCGGGTCGAGGGCAAGATCATGGTCGACGGGCAGTCGCTCTACGACCCCTCGGTCGACCCGGTCGCCGTACGCCGCCAGATCGGCATGGTCTTCCAGCGCCCGAACCCGTTCCCCACGATGTCGATCTACGACAACGTGCTCGCCGGCAACCGGCTGAACGCCAAGAAGCTGAAGAAGGCCGAGGCCGACGACGTCGTCGAGAAGTCGCTGCGCGCCGCGAACCTGTGGAAGGAGGTCAAGGACCGCCTCGGCAAGCCCGGCATGGGCCTCTCCGGCGGCCAGCAGCAGCGCCTCTGCATCGCCCGCGCGATCGCGGTCGAGCCGCAGGTGCTGCTGATGGACGAGCCCTGCTCGGCGCTCGACCCGATCTCGACCTCCGCGATCGAGGACCTCATCCACGAGCTGAAGTCCGACTACACGATCGTGATCGTCACCCACAACATGCAGCAGGCCGCCCGCGTCTCCGACGACACCGGCTTCTTCAACCTCAAGGCGACCGGCGAGCCCGGCCACCTGGTGGAGTTCAACCCCACCAAGAAGATGTTCACCAACCCCGACAACGAGTCGACCGAGGCGTACATCTCGGGTCGCTTCGGCTGAGGCTGGGGAAAATTTTGGGTAGTCCGTGACGCTTCTGTTGTGGAAAACGCGTTTTCCACAACAGAAGCGTCACGGACTATCTCCGGGGCACGGGATCCTGCGCCCGGCCGCCCCCTGTGGATGACGCCGGCAGGGTCGGCGGGGGTCGTTGCAGCATCGGGGCATGCCCGAGCCGCAGCCGCATGAGCGCCGACGTCTCCAGGTGACCCGTCCCGGGGTCGTGGTGCCGGTCCGGATCGACCCGACCGGGGCCAGCGGCCCGACGCCGGCCCAGACGCGGGGGCGGCGCTGGCGGAACACCAGCTGGGGCCTCTACGTGCCCAGCGAGGTCGACCCCGACAACCTCGACCAGCGGATCGTCGAGGCGGCGGCCGCGCTCCCGGCGTACGGCGGGGTGACCGGGTGGGCCGCCCTGGCGTGGGCCGGCGGGAAGTGGTTCGACGGGCTCGCGCCCGACGGTCGTACGCCGTTGCCGGTGTGGCTGGCCACCTCGTGCGCCGACGTCCGCAGCCAGCCCGGGTTCCGCGTCTCGGCGGAGGGGCTCGACCCGCGTGACCTCACCGAGCTCGACGGCCTCCCGGTCACGTCGCTGGTGCGCGCGGTCTGCTTCGAGATGCGGTACGCCCGCAGCCTGGCCCTGGCCGTCACGGCGCTCGACATGGCGGCGTACTCCGACCTGGTGTCGATCGACGAGGCGCGGGCCTACAGCGAGCGGCTGCGGGGGCGGACCGGGATCCCGCGCTGCCGCGAGGGCATCGAGCTCGCCGACGAGAACAGCTGGTCTCCCCAGGAGAGCCCGATGCGGCTGGTCTGGGAGAAGGACGCCGGCCTGCCGCGGCCGCTGTGCAACGTGCCGGTCTTCGACAGCAACGGACGCCACGTGGGCACCCCGGACCTGCTGGACCCGGTCGCCGGCGTCGTCGGGGAGTACGACGGGTCGCTGCACCTGCAGGGCGCCCAGCGGTCGAAGGACGTGAAGCGCGAGGGCGACTTCCGCCGGCTCGGTCTGGAGTACGTGACCATGCTCGCCGGTGACCGCGCCGACCCGGGACCGTTCATCGGCCGGCTGCTCGAGGCCTACGCCCGCGCCGGGCGGGTCCCGGCCGACCACCGCACCTGGAACCTGACGCGCCCGCCGTGGTGGGTCGACGACTCGACGGTGGCCAAGCGTCGGGCCCTCACCGGCACCGCCCGGGAGCGGCTGCTCAGGATGCGGGCGGCCTGACCGTCCAGCCAGGGCAGTCGGGCCGTGGCGGGTGCCGGGAAAAAGAT
>CAWDVM010000027.1:0-10840 GCA_963805685.1 uncultured Actinomycetota bacterium | reverse complement strand
AGATCGGCGGCCAGCTCCTGGTAGGCGGGGTGCAGCTCTTGCCACCGCGCCCGCGCGTCGCAGCGGTCACGGCCGGCGAGGTAGGCGGCGAGATCTTCGACGTGGACCTGGTCTCCTGCCCCGTAGGCCGCGATCTGCTCCAGGGGCAAGCCGCGGTCCTCGATGACCAGGATGGTCTGGTCGCCGTCGGCGGTAAGCGTCGCCTCGATGACGCCGTCCGGTTCGTCTGGGGACTTGGTCAGGATCAGCAGACGCTGCGGGGGCTCGCACACTTCCACGCGACCGGTGCCTTCCCATCCGCTGGCAAAGTAGCGAGCGCGGAACTCACCGCCCTGGCGCAGATCGCCTTCTACCTCGCCGAGCCAGCGGGCGAGACGGCGGGGATCGGTGAGGGCTGACCACAGGTCGTCGATATCGGTGTCGAACCGGTCTTCAAGGCGTACGACGCCCTTGCCGTCCGCTGCTCGCAGCGTGCCCAGAATGCGCACGCTGCCAGGTGTGTTGGTGGTCATCGGGTGCTCCTTCGCTCACGCTTGCCGCGTGCGATCTCGGTGTGCAGTGCATCCAGGCGCTGTTCCCACAGCGTCAGGTATCGACTCAGCCAGTCGTTGATCTCGGCGAGCGGCTGCGGGCGGAGACTGTAGACCCGCCGTTGCGCAACTTGTCGAACCTCGACCAGACCTGCTTCCCGCAGCACCCGCAGATGCCGCGAGACGCCCGGGCGGGCAATCGGCAGGAGCGCTGCCAGCTCACCCGCGCTTGCCGGGCCGTCAGCCAAGGTCTCCAGCATTGTCCGTCGGCTGTCGTCCGCAAGGGCCCTCAGAGCTGCTTCCATGGCACCTTCGTACCAAGATAGTTACGTATCCGTCAAGGTACGTAACAGTTTCCCTCAGCCAGACGATCAGTCGGGCCCTCTTTGCAGGCGCCACCGACTCGGCTCAGTGCCCGACCGGCTGTCACATCGGGTGCCGGTGGAGGAACGACGTCAGCGCCGCGGCCAGCGCAGGAGCGTGCGTGAGCGCCAGCGTGTGGTTCGCGCCCTCCAGCATCACGTCCTCGGCCTGAGGCAGCCACGAGAGGACCAGCTCGTGTACCTGCGCGAACCATGGTCCGCTGGCGGTGCCACCGACGTACAGGGTCGGTTGGCTGATCCGGTGGGCGTCGTCCACTCCGAACCGCCAGCTCGTCAAGGCCGGAAGATCGGTGGCGAAGAAGGTCTCGGCGTCCCGTTCCTCCTGCGCGGCCGCGCCCGGGAGGCGGCGTTCGAGGTCGCGTCGCCAGTCGGGCCCGATCACGGTCAGCCGGAGGAACCGGTCGAGCGCCGATGCCGGACCGTGCGCCCGACAGTCCTCGATGAGCTGGTCGATCACGGCGCGGAACTCACCCGCGCTGGGCGTGTGCACGGGAGGCGGTTCGATGAGGCACAGGCTGTGCACCAGGTCCGGCGCTGAGCTCGCCAGCTGCAGGGCGACGGCCCCGCTGTACGACAGTCCGACCACGTGGGCCCGTTCCACGTCGAGGGCGGCGAGGAGCCGCCGGCAGTCCAGGGCGTCGCGCTCGATGGAGCCGGGCCCCTCCACGGGACTGCTGCGACCGTAGCCACGGCGGTGGTAGGCGATGACCCGGAAGCGGTCGCGCAGGCCTGGCTGGTCGGCGAGGGGCAGCAGCTCGTCGGCGGTCAGGGCCGTCTGGATCAGCACGACCGGCTCACCGGACCCGCGGTCCGTGACCTCGAGGACCGCGTCCGGCAACGACACGCGTCGCCACGCCTCACTGGGCATGTCCCCATGCAACCATGCCGCGGTGACCACGTTCCGGATCGCCGTCGCACAGCCCACCGCCACACCCGACGTCCGCGAGAACGGCCGCTCGGTCCGCCGGATGATGCGCCTCGCCAAGGAGCAGGGAGCGCGGCTCGTCCACTTCCCGGAGGGCCACCTGTCCGGCTACGCAGTGGAGCAGGTCGACGCCTGGGAAGACGTGGACTGGGCGGCGGTCCGCGAGGAGCTCCAGGCGGTGGCGGCGCTCGCATCAGAGCTCTCCGTGTGGGTGGTGCTCGGGTCGGCGCATCCGCTGACGCCGCCGAACCGCCCGCACAACAGCCTGTACGTCATCAGCGACGAGGGTGACCTGCTCGACCGTTACGACAAGCGCATCTGCTCCCACACGGAGATCACCCGCTTCTACAGCCCCGGCTTCGAGCCGGTCGTGTTCGACGTGGACGGGTTCCGGTTCGGCTGCGCGATCTGCATCGAGGTGAACTTCCCCGACCTGTTCTCCGAGTACGAGCGCCTCGGCGTGGACTGCCTGCTGTTCTCCGCCTACCCGGTCGACTCGGTCTTCGAGACGAAGGTGCGCGCGTACGCCGCCATCAACAACTACTGGGTGAGCCTCTCGGTGCCGGCGCAGTCGACCCATCACTTCCGGTCGGCGTTGGTCGGCCCCGACGGCCGGCCGCTGGTCCAGGCGGGGGAGCACGCTGACCTCGTCGTGGGCGACCTGGACCGGGATGCTCCGGAGCTCGAGGGGGCGCTGCGCTACGCACGCCCCTGGCGGGCCGTGGCACGCGCCGGAGAGATCTACGAGGAGCGCCGGGTCGCCGATCCGCGCAGCGAGGTGCGCACCGAGTTCTAGCGCCGGGACGAAAGTCGGATGAGGACTGTCGGTGACTGTTTGTAGGGTCCGTCCTGTGAGTGACTCCATGATCCTGGCTCGGGGGCTGCGCAAGTCGTTCGGCGACTTCGAGGCGGTCAAGGGCATCGACGTCGACGTACGCCGGGGTGAGGCCTTCGGCTTCCTCGGCCCCAACGGCGCCGGCAAGTCCTCGACCATGCGGATGGTCGCGGCCGTCTCGCCGGTCAGCGACGGCGAGCTCCGGATCCTCGGCCTGGACCCGGCCGTCGACGGGCCCTCGATCCGGGCCCGGATCGGCGTCTGTCCCCAGGAGGACACCCTCGACACCGAGCTCACGGTCCGCGACAACCTCTACGTCTACGGGCGCTACTTCGGGCTGCCCCGCAAGGAGGTGCGCTCCCGCGTCGACGAGCTCCTCGAGTTCGTCCAGCTCACCGAGAAGTCCGACGCGATGGTCGAGGACCTCTCCGGCGGCATGAAGCGCCGGCTCACGATCGCCCGCTCGCTGATCAACCGACCCGACGTGCTGCTCCTCGACGAGCCGACGACCGGCCTCGACCCGCAGGCCCGCCACGTCGTGTGGGACCGGCTCTTCCGGCTCAAGCAGCAGGGCGTGACGCTGGTCCTCACCACCCACTACATGGACGAGGCCGAGCAGCTCTGCGACCGGCTCGTGGTGATGGACAAGGGCGTCATCGTCGCCGAGGGGTCGCCGCTGGAGCTGATCCGCGAGCACTCCACCCGTGAGGTGGCCGAGCTGCGGTTCGGCGTCGGCGAGCACGACGCGCTGGCCGAGAAGATCTCCGACCTCGGCGACCGGGTCGAGGTGCTGCCGGACCGGCTGCTCGTCTACAGCCAGGACGGCGAGGAGGTCATCGCCAAGGTGCACGAGCGCGGCCTGCAGCCCGCCGCGGTGCTCGTACGCCGCTCCACCCTGGAGGACGTGTTCCTGCGCCTCACCGGACGGACGCTGGTCGACTGATGGCCGGTCTCGACCACGCGGCCCCGGTGCGGAGCAGCGCACCGGCCAACCTGCTCGCCGGCGCGGCCCGGCTCTTCGACTACTGGGCGATCGCCTACAAGCGGACCTGGAAGGGCAGCGTGATCTCGTCCTTCGTGACCCCGCTGCTCTACGTCCTGGCGATGGGAGTGCTGCTCGGTGGCTTCATCGAGGGCGACCCCGACAAGCTCGAGGGCGCCACGTCGTACCTCGCCTTCGTGGCCCCGGGGATGGTGGCCGCGCAGGCCATGACCACCGTCTTCGGCGAGGTGACCTACCCGGTCATGGGCATGGTCAAGTGGCACAAGTCGTACTACGGCATGACCGCGAGCCCCCTGGGCGTCCCCGAGGTGATCCTGGCCCACCTCGGGTTCGTGATCTTCCGCGTGGCGACGACCTGCGCGGTGTTCCTGGCGGTGATGGCCCCGTTCGGGGTCTTCGAGTCGGTCCCGGGCGTGATCGGCGCCTTCTTCGTGCAGCTGCTGATCGGCGCGGCCTTCGCGACGCCGATCTATGCGTTCTCCGCCGGGCTGAAGGACGAGAGCGCGTTCTCGCTGGTGTTCCGGCTCGGGATGATCCCGCTCTTCCTGTTCTCCGGTGCGTTCTTCCCGGTCGCCAACCTGGACCGCTGGATGGAGGTGCTCGCCAAGCTCACGCCGCTGTGGCACGGCGTCGACCTGACCCGGATGCTCACCCTCGGCGAGATCGACTGGGCGCTCGCCGCGATCCACGTGGCCTACCTGGTCGCGCTCACGCTCGCCGGCTGGTTCTGGGCGGTCCGCCGACTCACCCGAAGGATGGTGTCGTAGCCGATGGCCATGCTGACCGCGAGCGTCGGCCGGGCGGCCGCCTCCCCGATCTCCGCCGGCGAGGCCACCGCGCTGCTGCTCTACCGCAACTACCTGGCCTACCGACGGGCCTGGTACATCTTCGTCAGCGGCTTCCTCGAGCCGGTGTTCTACCTGTTCTCGATCGGCGTCGGCGTCGGTCAGCTGGTCACCGGCTTCGAGTTCAACGGCGAGTCGATCCCGTACGCCGAGTTCGTCGCGCCCGGCATGCTCGCTGCCTCGGCGATGAACGGGTCGTTGCTCGACGCCACCTTCAACTTCTTCTTCAAGCTGAAGTACAACAAGCTCTTCGACCAGATGCTGGCGACGCCGCTCACCACGATGGACATCGCCCGCGGCGAGCTGAGCTGGTCGCTGCTGCGTGGCGGCATCTACTCGGCGGCGTTCCTCCTGGTGATGGTCGCCATGGACCTCGTGTCGTCCTGGTGGGCGGTGCTGGTCGTCCCGGCCGCGCTGCTGATCGGGCTGGCGTTCGGTGGGATCTGCATGGCGCTGACGACGTTCATGCGCAGCTGGCAGGACTTCGAGTTCGTGACCCTGGCGACGCTGCCGATGTTCCTGTTCTCCGCGACGTTCTTCCCGGTCACGGCGTTCCCGAGCGTGGTGCGCTGGGTGGTGGAGTGCACGCCGCTCTACCGCGGCGTGGTGCTGTGCCGCGAGCTCACCACCGGCGCCCTGTCCTGGGGCTCGGCGGTGTCGGTGGTCTACCTGGTGGCCATGGGCCTGATCGGGCTCGCGATCGTGCGCCGGCGGCTCGAGGCGCTGCTGCTCACCTGAGCCGGAGCTCGAAGAGCTCGGTGTCGATCCAGTGCCCGAACTTGTGACCCACGTCGTGCAGCACCCCGACCGAGCTGAAACCGCACGCCCCGTGCAGCGCGCGGCTCGCGTCGTTGGGCAGCGCGACCACGGCCACCACCAGGCGCACCCCGTCCGCCCGCATCGCGGCCAGCAGCCCGTCGTACAGGCTCCGGCCGAGGCCGCGACCCCGCGCCTCCGGGCCGAGGTAGACCGACGCCTCCCGCGTGTGTGCGTAGGCCTCGCGGGGGCGGTAGGCCGACGAGTACGCGTAGCCGAGCACGCCCTCCCCGTCGTCGGCCACGAGCACGTGGTCGCCGGGGGCGCGGCTCTCGAGCCGCACCTGCCAGTAGTCCAGCCCGGGCGGGGCGGTCGCGAACGTCGAGATGCCCGTCAGCACCTCGCCGTCGTAGATCGCCTTGATCGCGGGCAGGTCCCGCGCGGTGGCCGGTCGGATCGGCATGGCCGAAAGGTACCCAACGGCGGCAGGAACCCCCGCGGCGCGGGCGGGCACGGGTTGAGAGGATGACCGCCATGTCACTGCCACCGGTCGAGCCCGACACCAAGGACTGGACCTGGGTGCTGGCCCGCCCCTGCCCCGAGTGCCGGTTCGTGGCGGCCGACGTGCACGCCACCGGGCTGGCCGGCGCGATCCGCGCCAACGCCGGCACCTGGGCGTCGCTGCTCTCCGGGCCGGACGTGGCGATCCGCCCCGAGCCGGGTGTGTGGTCGCCGCTCGAGTACGCCTGCCACGTGCGCGACGTGCACCGCGTCTTCGACGAGCGGGTCCGGCTCATGCTCGAGCAGGACGCGCCGCGCTTCGCCAACTGGGACCAGGACGAGACCGCCGTCGCCGACGGCTACGCCGGGCAGGACCCCGCCACCGTCGCGACCGAGCTGGCGGAGGCGGCCCGGGCCGTGGCGGCCCGCTACGACGGTGTGCCGGCGGACGCGTGGGAAAGGCGGGGGTACCGCAGCGACGGCAGCGAGTTCACCGTCGAGAGCCTCGGGCGCTACCACCTCCACGACGTCGTCCACCACCTCCAGGACGTCGGCCGGGTCGCCAGGGCCGCCACGGTCGCGGCGTACGACGCGTCCGCCGAGGCCTACCGCGACGGCACGGTCACGATGCCGGCGGCGGTCGGCGACCTGGTCTCCCGCTTCGTCGCCCGCGTGTCCGCGGGATCGCGCGTTCTGGAGATCGGCAGCGGCCCCGGCCGCGACGCCCTGGCGCTGGAGGCGCTCGGGATCAGCGTCCGGCGCACCGACGTCTCTGCGGGGTTCGTCGCGCTGCTGACCGCCGCCGGGCACCGCGCCGACCGGCTCGACCCGCTGACCGACGACCTGGCCGACCCCGAGCGCGGGGGAGCGGCGTACGACGGCGTGTGGGCGAGCGCCTGCCTGCTGCACGTCGCCCGGGCCGACCTGCCGGTGGTGCTGCGCCGGCTGGCCGCGGTCACCCGGGCGGGAGGCACCCTGCACGTCTCGCTCAAGGAGGGCGACGGCGAGGCCTGGTCGACCCATGGCAACGTGGCGGCGCCGCGACTGTTCGTCTTCTGGCGGGAGCGGGCGCTCCGGGAGGCGCTGGAAGGGGCCGGCTGGTCCGTGGACGAGCTGACCAGGAACGACGGGCAGCGCGGCGACCGCTGGCTCGAGGTGCTGGCCACCAGGAGGGATGCATGAGGCACACGGAGTTCTGGGCCCGGATGGAGAAGGCCCTCGGGGTCGCCTACGCCCGGTCGTGGGCGGACCAGTACGTCATGGGGGAGCTCGACGGCCGGACCGCCTCCGAGGCCCTCGATGCGGGGGTCCCGCCGAAACGGGTGTGGGCGGCCGTCTGGCAGGCGCTGAACCTGCCACCCTCCGAACGGTGAACGCCGCGATCCCGTCGCCGGAGGTCGAGCCGCACCAGCTCGCCGCCGCGCAGCGCCGCACGATCGCGACCCTGGTCGCCGCCCAGGCGGTCGGGGCCATGGGCATCACCATCGGCATCGCGACCGCGTCGCTGCTGGCCCGCGACATCTCGGGCTCGGAGGATCAGGCCGGCCTCGCGCAGACCTTCCAGGTGCTGGGCGCGGCCGTCGCGTCGTACCTGCTGGCGCGGCTGATGTCGCGCCGCGGCCGCCGGGTCGGACTCGTCACCGGCTACGTCCTCGGCGCCGGCGGTGCGGTCCTCGCGGTGGTCGCCGGGGTGGTCGGCTCGATGGCGTTGCTGCTGCTCGGTGCCGTCCTGCTGGGCTCGACGACCGCGGCCAACAGCGGAGCGAGGTACGCCGCCACCGACCTGGCGCCCGTCACGCGCCGGGCCCGCTCGCTCTCGACGGTCGTGTGGGCCACCACGATCGGTGCGGTCGCCGGCCCCAACCTCACCGGACCCTCCGGATCGCTCGCCCGTGGCCTCGGGATCCCGGCGCTGACCGGACCGTTCGCCCTCGGCAGCCTGGGGATGCTGGGTGCCGCCGTGATCGTCGGCGTGTTCCTGCGGCCCGACCCGCTCCTGCTGTCCCGCCGGGCGGCCGGGGCGACGCCGGTGCCGCCGACCGGCACTTCCTGGGGCCGCGTCGTCCAAGCGGTCCGGACCAGGCCCGTGCTCGGCTCCGCCGTCATGGGGCTGGCCGCCGCGCACGCCGTCATGGTGTCGGTGATGGTGATGACCCCGCTGCACATGGAGCACGGGGGTGCCGAGCTGAGAGTGATCGGGATCGTCATCAGCGTGCACGTGCTGGGCATGTTCGCCTTCGCGCCACTCGTGGGCCTGGCGGCCGACCGCAGTGGTCGGGCCTCGACCCTGGGCGTCGGAGCCGTGGTGCTGGCGGTGTCGCTGGTGCTGTGCGCCGCCTCGCCCGAGGGCAGCTCGTGGCAGATCTTCGCGGGGCTGTTCCTGCTGGGCCTCGGCTGGTCCTTCGCCACCGTCTCCGCCTCGACGCTCATCGCCGACCACGCGCCGCTCGACGTCCGCGCCGACGTGCAGGGAGCGGCCGACCTGGTGATGGGCGTGACCGCCGCCGCGGCGGGTGGCCTGGCCGGCGTCGTCGTCGGCACCTGGGGCTACAGCACCCTTGCCTGGGCGGCCGCCGCGCTGGTGCTCGCCCTGGTGGCCGCTGCGTTCGGGGCGGCGGGGGAGCGGGGGAGGCTGGCAGAGTGAGTCGCATGAGCAGCGACCCCGTGGACATCGCCGTGATCGGCGGGACCGGCTTCTACTCGTTCCTCGACGACCCCGAGGAGCACGCCGTGGAGACGCCGTACGGCGCCCCGTCGGCGCCGGTGACCGTGGGCACCGTGGCCGGCCGGCGGGTGGCGTTCCTGCCCCGGCACGGGACCGCCCACGAGTTCCCGCCGCACCGGATCAACTACCGCGCCAACCTCTGGGCGCTCCGGTCGCTCGGCGTCCGGCAGGTGCTCGCGCCGTGCGCCGTGGGCGGCCTGCGCGACGAGGTCGCCCCGGGCGACGTCGTGGTGCCCGACCAGCTGGTCGACCGCACCAGCGGACGCACCCAGTCGTTCGTGGAGACCGGCGCCGTGCACCTGCCCTTCGCCGATCCCTACTGCCCACGCCTGTCCGCAGCGGTGGCCGGCGCCGACCCGTCGGTCGGCGTGGGCGGCACCATGGTGGTGATCGAGGGCCCGCGGTTCTCCACCCGGGCTGAGTCCCGGCACTACGCGGCGCAGGGCTGGAGCCTGATCAACATGACCGGCCACCCGGAGGCCGTGCTGGCCCGGGAGATGCGGCAGTGCTACTCCGCCGTCGCCCTGGTCACCGACATGGACGCCGGCGTCGAGGCCGGCCACGGGGTGGGGCAGGAGGAGGTCTTCGCGCTGTTCCGGCAGAATCTCGAGCGCCTCAAGCACCTGCTCACCCGCACCATCGCGAAGCTGCCGGATCCCGACGGCTGCACCTGCTCCACGTGGGCCGACGGCATCGACCTGACGTACGACGTCCCGGGGCCGGGCACGTGAAGGTCCTCCTGACCGGGTCGGCCGGCTTCATCGGCACGGCCGTTGCGGGTGCCTTCGAGGCGGCCGGCGACGAGGTGGTCCGCGTCGACCTGATGCTCGAGCAGGCGCACGGCGCCATCGAGCCGCCAGCGGGGACGCATCGGCTCGACGTGCGCGATGCCGGCTCCTGGACCCACCTGCTGCGCGGGGTCGACGCGGTCTGCCACCAGGCGGCAGTCGTCGGGGCCGGGGTGCGGGTCGGCGACCTGCCCGACTACGCCGGCCACAACGACTACGGCACCGCCGTGCTGCTCGCTGCGATGCACGAGGCCGGTGTCGGCCGGCTGGTGCTCGCCTCGTCCATGGTGGTCTACGGCGAGGGCCGCTACGTCTGCCCCGAGCACGGCCGGCAGGTGCCGCCGCCGCGCGCGGTCGAGGACCTCGACGCGGACGACTTCGAGAACCACTGCCCGGCCTGCGGCGCCGCCCTCGGCTGGGAGCTGGTCGACGAGGACGCGCGGCTGGACCCGCGCAGCTCGTACGCCGCGAGCAAGGTCGCCCAGGAGCACTACACGTCCGCCTGGGTGCGCCAGGCCGGCGCGTCGGCGGTCGCGCTGCGCTACCACAACGTCTACGGGCCCGGGATGCCTCGGGACACGCCGTACTCCGGCGTCGCCGCGATGTTCCGCTCCAGCCTCGAGCGCGGCGAGTCGCCCCGGGTCTTCGAGGACGGCGGGCAGATGCGCGACTTCGTGCACGTCTCCGACGTCGCGGCCGCCAACCTCGCGGCGCTGCGGGCGGTGACGGGGGAGGCCGCCGGGCGGTTCGTGGCCTACAACGTCTGCTCCGGCGAGCCGATCCCGATCCGCCGGGTGGCGGACCTGGTGGCGGCGGGCTCGGGCCGAGGAATCGCCCCCGAGGTCACCGGCGACTACCGGCTCGGCGACGTGCGGCACGTGGTCGCCTCCCCGGAACGCGCCCGCGCCGAGCTGGGGTTCACCGCGTCGGTGCCGCCCGAGCAGGGCCTGCGCGAGTTCGCGACCGCGCCGCTGCGCGCCTAGGGCACGTCTCTCAAGTCGGAGCGCCTGCTGCGCCGGCTTTCGCATCCGATCTGGCAGCGTTGTCGGCGACTCGTCGGGACTCCGTCCCGCCTTCGCGCCTCCGCCTTGCCAGATACGGCGCGAAATCCCGCTCGCGACGGCGCCGACTTGAGAGACGCACCCTAGGGGCCGGGGGTCACCAGCTCGTGTAGAGCAGGTGCTGCACGAGCAGGGCGGTGCCGAGCTGGAGCGCCAGCGCCGGGCGGCGCCACCGCTCGGGCAGCGCCACGGCCGACAGCAGCAGCCACGGCACGAACGGCAGCCAGATCCGCTCCACCTCGCCCTTGCTCATCCGGGACAGGTCGGCGAGCACCACCGCGGCTGCGGCCGCCGCGACCAGCGCGACGACGGTCCGGTCCGCGCTGCGCCGGCGCGCCACGAGCGCGTCGATCCCGGCGCCGAGCACGGGGCCGGCACTGACGACCAGGGCGGCCAGGTCACCCCACAGCCAGTACGACGCGGGGCGGACGCGGGCGATCCCGTCCCAGTAGCGGTCGAGGAGGACCGGATAGGCCTCCCACAGCTCG
>CAWDVM010000026.1:0-102856 GCA_963805685.1 uncultured Actinomycetota bacterium | reverse complement strand
GACGAGATCGAGCGGGTCTACCGCGCGGAGCACGGCCGGGTCGTCGCCTCGCTGGTGCGGCGCTTCGGCGACATCGACGTCGCCGAGGACGCCGCCGCGGAGGCGCTGCTCGCCGCCGTCGAGCGGTGGCCGGTGGACGGCGTACCCCCCAACCCGGGCGGGTGGCTGACGACGACCGCGGGCAACCGCGCGATCGACCGGATCCGCCGCGAGTCGCACCGCGACGCCAAGCACCGTGCCGCCCTCCTCGTCATGGACGACACCCCGCACCGGCCCACCGGCGTCGTGGCTGACGACCGGCTGCGGCTGGTCTTCACCTGCTGCCACCCCGCCCTCGCCCCCGAGGCCCGGGTGGCGCTGACCCTGCGGCTGCTCGGCGGCCTGACCGTCGCCGAGATCGCGCAGGCCTTCCTGGTCCCCGAGACGACGATGGCGCAGCGGCTCACCCGCGCGAAGCGGAAGATCAGGGACGCCCGGATCCCCTACCGGGTGCCGTCCGTCGAGGACCTGCCGACCCGGCTCTCGGCCGTGCTCGCGGTGGTCTACCTCGTCCACAACGAGGGCTACCTCGCCAGCGGAGCCGGCGCCCCGGTCCGCGAGGAGCTCACCGGCGAGGCGATCCGGCTGGGACGGCTGCTGCACGAGCTGCTCCCGGAGTCGTCGGAGGTGACCGGGCTGCTCGCGCTGATGCTGCTCACCGAGGCACGACGCGCGGTGCGGGTCGCCGGCGGCGAGCTGGTGCCGCTGCCCGACCAGGACCGCGGCGGCTGGGACCGGGCCCTGGTCGCCGAGGGGCACGCGCTGGTCCGCGAGTGCCTGGTCCGGTCCGACCGGACCGGCATCGGGCCCGGGCAGTACCAGCTGCTGGCCGCCGTGAACGCCGTGCACACCGACGCGCCCACCGCCGCCGACACCGACTGGGCGCAGATCGCCGCGCTCTACGCCCAGCTCGAGGCGGTCGCGCCCAGCCCGGTCGTCACCCTGAACCGGGCGGTCGCGGTGGCCGAGCTCGACGGACCCGAGGTGGCGCTGGCGATGGTCGACCGGCTGCCACTGACGGCGTACCACCCCTGGCACGTCACGCGTGCCGAGCTGCTGCGCCGGCTCGGCCGCAGCGCCGACGCGCGGGCGGCGTACGACGCCGCGATCGGGCTGGCCGGCAACGAGGCCGAACGGGCCTACCTCACCCGGAGGCGCGGGACGCTCCGGGCCCCGTGACTCCGGGCCCAACGACTCTGGGGGTCGGGACCGGACCGCGCCTAGCGTCGCGGGCAGGAGGCGAGGCCCGTGTGGTTCTGGATCATGATCATCGTGCTGGTGGTCGCGTTGGTGGGCGTCATGCTGGGGTCCCGGCGCCGGCGCTGAAAGCCCGCGCCTGATCGGTGGCCGCGCGCCTAGGGTGGCGGCGTGACCGAACGCCTGACGCCGCTCGCCCTGCCCGACGCCGACCACGCCCAGGAGTGGGTGGAGGGTCGGACCCGCGACGGGCTGGCGGCTGCGCGTGAGCTGGCCGGGCGGCTCCGCTCCGCACCGCCGGCCGACGCCCTGGCCGCGCTGCGCACCTGGGACGAGCTCACGCTGCAGCTGAGCAACGTGGGCGCGGTCGGCTCGCTGTGGGCCAACGTGCACCCGCTGGAGGCGGTGCGCACCAGCTGCGAGCGGGCCTCGGTCGAGGTCGACAAGCTGGCCACCGAGCTGCGCCAGGACCGCGCGCTGTACGACGTCTTCGCCGCGCTGGACCCCGCGGGCCTCGACCCCGCCGCGGCCCGGCTGCTCGACAAGACCCTCGAGGACTTCCGGCGGGCGGGCGTGGACCGGGACGACGCGACCCGGGCCCGGCTCACCGAGATCAACGAGCGGCTGACGACGCTCGACCAGGACTTCTCCCGCACCATCCGCGACGACGTCCGGACCGTCCGGGCCACCCCGGAGCAGCTCGACGGGATGCCCGCGGACTGGCTGGAGGGCCACCCCGCCGACGACGAGGGGCTGGTCACCGTCACGACCGACTACCCGGACTCGGTGCCGGTGCGGATGTTCGCCCGCGACCCGGCGGTACGCCGCGACGTCACCGTCGCCTTCCTCAACCGCGGCTGGCCGCAGAACGAGCCGCTCCTCACCGAGATGTTCGCGCTGCGCCACGAGCTCGCGACCCTCGTCGGCTACCCCGACTGGGCCTCCTACGACGCCGACGTGAAGATGATCGGGACGGGCCCGGCCATCCCTGAGTTCATCGACCGGATCACCGCCGCCGCCGAGGAGCCGATGCGCCGCGACCTCGGGGTGCTGCTCGAGCGCTACCGCCGCGACGTGCCGGACGCGACCGCGATCGACCAGGCCGACGCGAGCCACTACGAGGAGCTGGTCCGCAAGGAGCAGCTCGACGTCGACGCCCAGCTGGTGCGCACCTACTTCGACGCCGCCAAGGTCCGGCAGGGCCTGCTCGACGTGACCGGCCGGCTCTTCGGGTTGCGCTGGGAGCCGGTGGCCGACGCGCCGGCCTGGCACGAGGAGGTCACGGCGTACGACGTCCACGACGCCGACGGCGGTACGGCGTTCGCCCGGATCTACCTCGACCTGCACCCGCGCGAGGGCAAGTACAAGCACGCCGCCCAGTTCACCCTCGCCGACGGCGTCGCCGGCCGGCAGCTCTCGGAGGGCGCCCTGGTCTGCAACTTCTCCCGCGGCCTGATGGAGCACGACCACGTGGTGACGCTCTTCCACGAGTTCGGCCACCTCGTCCACCACGTGCTGGCCGGCCGGGCCGAGTGGACGCGCTTCTCCGGGGTCGCCACCGAGTGGGACTTCGTGGAGGCGCCCAGCCAGATGCTGGAGGAGTGGGCGTGGGACGCCGAGATCCTGCGCAGCTTCGCCACGAACGCCGACGGCGAGCCGATCCCCGCCGACCTGGTCACGCGGATGCGGGCGGCCGACGACTTCGGGAAGGGCTACCACGCGCGCACGCAGATGTTCTACGCCGCGATGTCCTACTGGTTCCACACCGAGCGGCCGGCGGACCTGACCGCGCGGATGCGGGAGCTGCAGGCGGCGTACTCGCCCTTCCCGTGGATCGAGGACACCCACATGTTCGCCAGCTTCGGCCACCTCGGGGGCTACTCCTCGGCGTACTACACGTACATGTGGTCGCTGGTGATCGCCAAGGACCTGTTCAGCGCCTTCGACCCCGAGGACCTGTTCGCGCCCGGGGTCGCCGGCCGCTACCGCGACCTGGTGCTCGCCCCCGGGGGCAGCAGGGACGCCGCCGACCTGGTCACGGACTTCCTCGGCCGCCCGTACACCTTCGACGCGTACGCCGCCTGGCTCGCGCGCTGACCCGCCCGCGGCGGGCGTCGGGCGAGACCGTGCCCGGTCAGCCCTTGTCCGGCGTCGCGCCACGCGTACTATGGCGATATATCGCGAACTGTCGACGACAGTCCGCCACCGACAGCCTGGGAGGGCGAGATGGGCAGCTGGGACATGGGGAACTGGGCGGGCTGGGGCGGGCCGTGGCCCGGGGGCCGGCCGGGACGGGGCGGACGGCCGGGGCCGCCGCCGTGGATGGCCGGGCTGTTCGGCACGCCCCAGCAGGAGCAGCGTGGACCCAAGGTCCGGCGCGGCGACGTGCGGGCGGCGATCCTCGACGTGCTGCGGGCCAGCCAGAAGGCGGGTGAGCCGGTCAACGGCTACCAGGTGATCCAGCAGATCGCCGAGCGGTCGGGCGGTGCCTGGCGGCCGAGCCCGGGCTCGGTCTACCCGACGATCCAGCAGCTCGAGGACGAGGGCCTGGTCGAGGCCGACGACGAGCGCGGCCGTCGCACGCTGCGGCTGACCGCCGCCGGTCAGACCTACGTCTCCGACAACGCCGACGAGCTGGCCGCCGTGTGGGCCCCGTTCGAGTCGCCCCGGCGCGACGAGGAGCACGGTGTCGGCTTCGCCGACCTCAAGCCCGAGATCGGCCAGGTCATGTCGGCGGTGTGGCAGATCGTCACCCAGGGCTCCGAGCGCCAGCGGCGCGACGCCGTCGAGATCCTCGTCGACACCCGGCGCAAGCTCTACGGCCTGCTGGCCGACGGCGACGAGGGGGAGGAGGCGGTGTCATGAGCGACCAGCACCTCCGCCTCAGCGACGCCGAGCGGGACCGGGCTGCCACCGAGCTGGCCGAGCACTACGCCCAGGGCCGGCTCACCCCCGAGGAGCACGGCGAGCGGCTCGACCGGATCTGGGCCGCCCGGACCCGCGGCGAGCTGACGCCGGTCTTCCGGGACCTGCCCGGCAGCGCGTACGCCCCCGCACCGCTGCGCGGCTACTGGCCCACCACGCGACCGGCGCCGAGGCCGCGGGGCCTGCCGACCCCGCTGATCGTCCTGCTCGCGGTGCTCCTGGTGATCACCGTCCTGACCCACATCCCGATCATCCTGATCGGGCTGCTGGTGTGGTTCTTCGTGGTCCCGCGGCTGCGGCGCGGCACCACCGCCCGGCGCTGGTGAGGCCCGCGACTCGTCCGGGCGGGCCGCGCTCAGCTCCTCGACAACAGCTCGTCGGTCCAGGCGAAGCAGCCGGCTGACAGCTCCGCGAGGTCGCCGTTGCCGGGCAGCAGTGAGGTGACCCGGTTCGCGACGTCGGCCGGCAGGTCCTCGTGGAGGTACCGCAGCCCGAAGTCGTGCCGCCACGGGCAGTGCTCGATGCGCAGCAGCCGGACCAGCGGGCTGAGCCCGAACCCGAGGTAGAGCTGGACCGCCTCCGGCAGCTGTCCGCGCCGGACCGCCCGGTTGACCAGCCACTCGGCCGTCGCGCGCCGCTGCCGGATCTGGTCGACGCCCTCGGCGATGGCGGTCCGGATCGCGTGCTCGTCGTCGTGCCGCAGCTCGATCAGCCCGTCCGGGTCGTGCACGACGATCGGCGTGCCGTGCCGGCGTACGTCGACGAACCGGTGCGCGTCGGAGAGCTCGGAGATGTGCAGGTCGACGATCCGGGTCGGCTCCTTGAGCGCGCCCGGCCGCTGCTGGTGGTTGATGAAGCACTGGCGTCCGTCCGGCCAGGTCGCCTTCGGCAGCTCCCAGACGTGGTCGACGTCGAAGTCCTCGCGGATCCGGGCCACCAGCCGGTCGTGCACGGCGTCGGCCTCTCCCGGGGTGCACAGCAGGTCGATGTCGAGGTCGGACCACTCGTCGTACCCCCCGGTGGCGGCGGAGCCGCCGACCCACACGACGAGGACGTCGGGGTCCGTATCACCCTGGTCGGCCAGCCAGGCCAGCCAGTCGTCGTAGCGGGACAGGTCGGTGACGTGAGGACTCATGATGGCTATGGTCACACTCGGCCCGATAACGGGTACCACCTATTCGGAGGTGTGTCATGACCGACGTTTCCGGCCGCCCTCAGGGCGGATCGTCACGAGGGACCTGGGCCCTCATCGTGCTGCTGCTGGCGCCCGCGGTGGTTGTCCCACTGCTGGTGCCGCTCTACGACTCGGAGGACCCGACGCTGTTCGGGTTCCCGTTCTACTACTGGTTCCAGCTCGCGCTGATCCCCGTGGCGGTGGTGCTGACCGGCCTCGCGTACTACCTCGCCAAGGGCGCCGACCACCGGGACCGTGAGGCCCGCCGGGCCCGTCGGAACGGAGGCCGGGCATGAGCGGCGTCAGCACCGTCACCTTCAGCGTCTTCCTGTTCTTCTTCCTGCTGGTCACGATCCTCGGCTTCGCAGCCGCCCGCTGGCGTCGCGCGAAGGCCTTGGACAACCTCGACGAGTGGGGTCTCGGCGGTCGCGGCTTCGGGACGTTCATCGCGTGGTTCCTCATCGGCGGTGACCTCTACACGGCGTACACCTTCGTGGCGGTGCCCGCCCTGCTGTACGCCGGCAGCGCGATCGGCTTCTTCGCCGTTCCGTACACCATCGTGGTGTACCCGCTGATCTTCCTGTTCCTGCCGCGGCTGTGGTCGGTCTCGCACCGGCACAGCTACGTCACGCCGGCCGACTTCGTGCAGGGGCGCTACGACAGCAAGCCGCTGGCCCTCGCGGTCGCGATCACGGGCATCCTCGCCACGATGCCCTACATCGCGCTCCAGCTGGTCGGCATCGAGGTCGTCCTGCAGGTGATGGGCATCGGCACCGACAGCGACAACTGGTTCACCAAGGACCTGCCGCTGTTCATCGCCTTCGCGGTGCTCGCCGCCTACACCTACTCCTCCGGGCTTCGGGCCCCGGCGCTGATCGCCTTCGTCAAGGACGCGCTGATCTACATCGTCATCTTGGTGGCGATCCTCTACCTGCCGACGCAGCTCGGTGGCTGGGACAACATCTTCAGCACGACGATGGACTCCTTCGACAAGTTCAACTCCGACAATGCCGACGCGATCGCGTCCGGCGCCGCGTCCCCCAAGGGCGCGATCCCGGCGCCGTTGCTGCACTGGGCCTACGCGTCGCTCGCCCTCGGCTCCGCGCTGGCGCTGTTCATGTACCCGCACTCCGTCACCGCGGTGCTCTCCACGCGCGAGCGTTCGGTGATCCGCCGCAACGCCGCGCTGCTGCCGGCGTACTCCTTCCTGCTGGGTCTGCTGGCGCTGCTCGGCTTCGTCGCCATCGCGGCCGGCGTGCAGGTGACCAACCCGCAGCAGGCGGTGCCGCAGCTGTTCGAGAACGAGTTCCCCGACTGGTTCGCCGGCGTCGCGTTCGCGGCGATCGTGATCGGCGCGCTGGTGCCGGCGGCGATCATGTCGATCGCGGCGGCGAACCTGTGGACCCGCAACATCTACAAGGCGTTCCTCAACCGGAATGCCACCCATGCCCAGGAGGCGCAGCAGGCCAAGGTCGCCTCGCTGCTGGTGAAGTTCGGCGCGCTGGCCTTCGTGCTGTTCGTGTCCACCACCTACGCCCTCGACCTCCAGCTGCTGGGCGGCGTGTGGATCCTGCAGACGTTCCCGGCGATCGTGATCGGCCTGTACACCAGGTTCTTCCACCGCTGGGCGCTGCTCGCGGGCTGGGCCGCCGGCATGCTCTACGGCACCGTGGTCGCGTACAACAACCCCAAGGTGGGCGACCCCGGCAGCCACTTCGGCAGCCCGCTCAACGAGTTCCCGGGGACCGACACCCTGGTCTACATCGGGTTCACCGCGCTTCTGCTGAACCTGGTGGTGACCCTCGCCCTGACCTTCGTGCTTCGGGCGATGCACGTCGACGAGGGTGTCGACCAGACCCACCCCGACGACTACCACGCCGACCTCGGCGACCAGGGTGTCGAGGAGGAGCTGGACCCGGGCGCGCCCGTCCACGCCTGAGCATCGTGCGGCTGACCGTGCGCCCCGGCGCACGGTCAGCCGCACGAGCCGGGTTTCGGGCCCGCCGTGAGTGGCTACTGTCAGAAGCGTGACAACTCCCTCCTTCGAGCTCGGCCAGGACCACCTCGACCTGCGGGACTGGGTCCACACCTTCGCCGCGGACGTGGTCCGTCCGGCCGCGGCCGAGTGGGATGAGCGGGAGGAGTTCCCGTGGCCGGTGCTCGAGGAGGCCGCCAAGATCGGGCTCTACTCGCTGGACTTCTTCGCGACCCAGGCCTTCGACGAGACCGGGCTCGGCATCCCGATCACGATGGAGGAGCTGTTCTGGGGTGACGCCGGCATCGGCCTCTCGATCGTCGGCACCGCGCTGGCCGCGGCGGGAGTCCGCGCCAACGGCACGGACGAGCAGGTCGTCGAGTGGGTGCCGCAGATGTTCGGCTCGCCCGGCGACCTGAAGCTCGCGGCGTTCTGCTCCTCCGAGCCCGACGCCGGCTCCGACGTCGGCGCGATGCGCACCCGCGCGACGTACGACGAGGCGAACGACGAGTGGGTCCTCGAAGGCACCAAGACCTGGGCCACCAACGGCGGGCTCGCCGACGTCCACGTCGTCACCGCGGTGGTCGACCCCGAGCTGCGCGCCCGCGGGCAGGCCAGCTTCGTGGTGCCGCCCGGCACCAGGGGGCTCAGCCAGGGCCAGAAGTTCCACAAGCACGGCATCCGCGCCTCCCACACCGCCGAGGTGGTCCTCGACGGCGTGCGCGTCCCGGGGCGCTGCCTGCTCGGGGGCAAGGAGAAGCTCGACGCCCGCCTGGCCCGGGCCCGGGAGGGATCGGGCGCCCGGGGCAACGCCTCGATGGCGACCTTCGAGCGGACCCGCCCGGCGGTCGGAGCGCAGGCGATCGGCATCGCGCGGGCGGCGTACGAGGTGGCGCTGGACTACGCCAAGACCCGCGAGCAGTTCGGGAAGCCGATCATCGAGAACCAGGCGATCGCCTTCATGCTGGCCGACATGGCGACCTCCATCGAGGCGTCCCGGCTGCTGGTGTGGCGGGCGGCGTGGATGGCGCGGCAGGGCAAGCGCTTCGACAAGGCCGAGGGCTCGATGTCCAAGCTCTTCGCCGGCGAGACCGCGGTGAAGGTGACCGAGCGCGCCATGCAGATCCTCGGCGGCAACGGCTTCACGCGGGAGTACCCCGTGGAGCGGATGGCCCGCGACGCCAAGATCTACACGATCTTCGAGGGGACCTCGGAGATCCAGCGGCTCGTCATCGCCCGAACGGTCTCGGGCGCCCCGATCCGCTGATGCGAGCGGCCCAGCTGCGCGAGTGGGCGCGCGACCGGTGGCGCGACCCGGTCTTCTGGTCCGACGTGGGCCAGGTGGTCAAGACGGTCGTCGCGGCGGTGATCGCCTGGGTGCTGGCGACCCGGGTCTTCCACCTGCCGCAGTCGTTCCTGGCGCCGTGGGCCGCGCTGCTCGTGGTGCACGCCACGGTCTACCGCACCTTCTCGCAGGGTGCGCGCCAGGTCGGCGCCGCGGTGCTCGGCGTCCTGGTGGCCTGGGCGGTCGGCAACCTGCTCGGCCTGGGTCCGACCTCGGTCGCCGTCGCGCTGCTGGTCGGCTTCGCGGTCGGGACCCTGCCGTGGCTGTCCGGCCAGGGGACCGCCGTGGCTGCCACGGCCGTCATCGTGCTCACCACCGGGTTCGCGGACAACGACAACATGCTGTTCAAGCGCCTCGCGGACACCGGCATCGGCATCGCCACCGGCCTGCTGGTCAACCTCCTGGTGTGGCCGCCGCTGCGGTCCCGGACCGCGATCGCGGCGATGAACGCCCTCGACGACCGGATCGGCGAGCTGCTCGGTGACATGGGGGACGGGCTGGCGGCCGGGTGCACGCGCGAGGACGTCCGCGGCTGGATCGACCGGACCCGCGACCTCGACGAGGACCTCGACCAGGCGTGGGCGCTGGTCCGGCAGGCCCGGGAGAGTGCCCGGATGAACCCGCGCCGCTCCGCCGTCGAGCTGCGCGACCCCCGGCTGTGGCAGGACCTGCTGCTCCGCCTCGAGCAGGCGGTCGCCGAGACCCGCAGCATGGCGCGGACCATCGACCACGGGATGGACGAGACCGGCGACTGGCAGTCCGCCTTCCGCGAGCCGTACGTCGTGCTGCTGCGCGACGCGGGGCACGCGATCGCGGCCGCGGACCCGGTGTCGATCCTGGCGGTCCGCGACCGGCTCAACGAGCTCGTCGACCGGCTGGGGTCCGAGGACCCGACGCCGCGCCTGTGGCCGGTCTACGGCGGGCTGATCATCAACCTGCGCAACATCATCGACTCCATGGACGAGGTCGCGAAGGCCAACCCGCTCGACCAGCCTCCGCTCCCGTTCGCCCGGCGGTACCTGTGATCCGGGGCGAGCGGCACCGCTTCCGGGGTGCGATCGCCGGGGTCGGCAGCACCAGCGGCGTGCGGGTCGTCGTCGGCCACTGGCGGCACACGCCCCTGGGAGCCTTCTCGGACGCCATGGTCGAGACGGCCGCCGGGCACCGGGTGCTGCTCGCCCCGCGGCCCGAGGTCGCGGCGTTCATCGAGGCGACCTACCGCTTCGACGAGACCCGCATCGAACCGGTCGACGTGGTCGTGGACGGCCCGCGGTGGACGGTCCGGTCACCGTCGCTCGAGCTCGACCTCACCGTCGGCCGGCGTACGCCGCTCGGGTGGCTGCTGCGGGCGGTGCCGGCCTCGGTCGCCGAGCGCCCGGCCTGGTGCGCGATGACCGATCCCGTCTCGCGGGTCGTGCTGCGCGGCGTCCGCACCCGCGGGACCGCCGGGAACGGGCGCCGCGAGTGGTACGGCGCCACCGACACCCGGGCCGTGACCGCCGCGGCGGGCCGCTTCGACGGGGCCGGGCTGGGCGTGCTCACGCCCGTCGACCCGCCGTGCCGCTTCGGGTTCTCCTCCACCCCGCGGCGCCCCTCGGTCACAGAGGTGGTCACGACCGTCGAGTCGGCGCAGTTGCGTACCCGTCCTGACTCGGCAGTCAGAGGTCGATGGCGCGGTTGACCCAGACCGACGTGACCTGCATGCCGACCTTCTCGTAGAGGCCCAGCGCGCCGGTGCGGGAGTCGGTGGAGAGCTCGCAGCGCTCGGCGCCGCGCTCGACCGCCTGCGCGAAGGCGTCGACCAGGAGCGCCTGGGCCAGGCCCTTGCCGCGCTGCTCCTTGCGGGTCGCGAGCCGGGCGATGAAGGCGCACGTCGGACTCATCTGCACGACGGCCAGCGCGACCACCTCACCGGCGGGGTCGGTGACGACGCGGATGTTCCAGGGCTCGAAGCCGGGGCGGCGCGGGATCTCGGCCTCCCACTGCTCGAACGGCTCGCGCTCGCGGACCGACCACTCCAGGAACGCGTCCTCCTGGACGGTCCAGCAGGCGCGGTAGTCGTCCTCGGTGGCCGCGCGGACGGCGTACCCCTCGGGCAGCGGACGCTCCGGGATCCGCGCGCCCTCGGGGAGCTGCAGGACCCAGCTGGTCCAGCGCACGTGGTAGCCCAGGGACTCGAGCAGCTTGTCGCCGGGCGATCCCTGCGGCACCGGCATGCCGATGACGGAGGCGCCCGCCTCGCGGGCCCGGGCCTGCATCCACAGGGCGAGCCGGGTGCCGATGCCGCGACCGTTGTGGTCGGGGTGCACCGAGGCGTCGCCCCGGTCGCCGGTGGTCACCTCGGCGTAGGCGACCAGCCGGTCGTCCTCGAAGACGCCGACGGCGTGCTCGCTGACGTCGTACCCGGGGATCTGCCAGTCGGAGACGATGTCGGCCTCCTCGATGGAGACCTCGCCGGTGTCGGCGAGCTGCTGGGCGGCCATCACGGCGGTCACCGCGGCGGCGTCGGAGGGGACCAGCGGCCGCGCGGTGAGGCCGGCGGGGAGGTCGAGCGTTGCGGTCATGCTCGTCATTGCAGCAGGAAATGGCCGACGGGGCCGCCGAATTGTTTCGGCGGCCCCGTCCGGACCGTGGTGCAGCAGTGTGCGTCAGGCGCTCTGGATCGCCGAGACGTCGAACTCGAGCTTGATCTTCTCGGAGACGAGCACGCCGCCGGTCTCGAGCGCGGCGTTCCAGCTCAGGCCCCAGTCCTTGCGGTTGATCGTGGTCGCACCCTCGAAGCCGACCCGCAGGTTGCCGAAGGGGTCACGGGCGGAGCCGGTGGACTCGAACTCGATGGTGACCGGCTTGGCGACACCCTTCATGGTCAGGTCGCCGGTGATCAGCCAGGTGGACTCGTCCTCGCGCTCGACCTTGGTCGAGACGAAGGTGATCTCCTTGTTGTTGTCGGCGTCGAAGAAGTCGGCGGAGCGCAGGTGGCCGTCACGGTCGGCGACACCGGTGTCGATGCTGCCGGTCTGGATGGCCAGCTCGACCCTCGAGGCGCCCGGGTTCGCGGCGTCGATGTGGGCCGTGCCCGTGAAGTCGGTGAACTGGCCGCGCACGGTGGTGACCATCGCGTGGCGGGCGCTGAAGCCGAGCCGGCTGTGGGTCGGGTCGATGGTGTAGTCGCCGCTGATGTCCTCGACGGCGGCGGTCGGGGCGTCGAAGGTCTCGACGGGGGCGGCGGTCTTGTTGCTCTTGAAGAAGTTCATGGTCTGCTCCTGCGGTCGGGTTTGTTCAACTTTCAATCAGTAGAACCGGACCCCGGTCCGCTTCATTCCCGAACGAGTGTGATCTGGGCCACGCTCACCGGAACGCCGACTCCCCGGTCAGCGCCTGGCCGATCACCAGCTGGTGCACCTCGGAGGTGCCCTCGTAGGTCAGCACCGACTCCAGGTTGTTCGCGTGCCGCATGAGCGGGTACTCCAGTGTGATCCCCGCGGCGCCGAGGATCGTGCGGCACTCGCGTGCGATCGCGAGCGCCTCCCGGGTGTTGTTGAGCTTGCCGACGCTGATCGCCGGCGCGGGCAGCCGGCCCTCGTCCTTGAGTCGGCCGAGGTGGAGGGCGAGCAGCATCCCCTTGCCGAGCTCGACGGCCATGTCGGCGAGCTTGGCCTGGGTGAGCTGGTAGGACGCCAGCTGCCGGTCGAAGATCTCGCGCTCGCGGGCGTAGGTGATCGTCGTCTCCAGGCAGTCGCGGGCCGCGCCCAGCGCACCGAAGATGATCCCGAACCTGGCCTCGGTCAGGCAGGACAGCGGGCCGGACAGTCCGCGGGCCTCGGGCAGCATCGCCGACGCCGGCAGTCGTACGCCGTCCAGCGCCAGCTCGGCGGTGACCGAGGCGCGCAGCGACATCTTGTGCTTGATCTCGGTGGCGGTGAAGCCGGGGGTGTCGGTGGGGACGACGAAGCCGCGCACCCCCTCGTCGGTCCGCGCCCAGATGACTGCGACGTCGGCGACCGAGCCGTTGGTGATCCACATCTTGTTGCCGGTCAGCACCCAGTCCCCCTGTCCGTTCGGGGCCGCGTCCCGGACCGCGCGGGTGCGCATGCCGCCGGGGTTGGACCCGAAGTCCGGCTCGGTGAGCCCGAAGCAGCCGATCGCCTCGCCGGTCGCCATCCGGGGCAGCCACTGCTCCTTCTGCTCCGGCGAGCCGTGCTTCCAGATCGCGTACATCGCCAGCGAGCCCTGCACCGACACGATCGAGCGCAGCCCGGAGTCGCCGGCCTCCATCTCCAGGCAGGCGAGGCCGTACGCCGTGGCGCTGGTGCCCGCGCAGCCGTACCCCTCGAGGTGCATGCCGAGCAGCCCGAGCTTCCCGAACTCCAGGGCGAGGTCGCGCACCGGCACCTCGCCGCTCTCGTACCAGCCGGCGATCTCCGGTCGCAGCCGGTCGTCCACGAACGCGCGCACGGTGTCGCGCATGGCCCGGTCCTCGTCGGCGACCAGGGAGTCGGTGTCGAGCAGGGCGAGGGGGGAGAGCGGTCCGGTCATGCGCCCATCATGGCTCGCCCCGGACGCACGAGAGCCGCGGTCCCCGTCGGGGATCGCGGCTCCGGGTGCGGTGTGGGTCAGGCGGCGTGGGAGTGTGCCGGGGTCTGGGACGGTGCGTCGTGAGCCGCCACCCAGCGGGCCTCCAGGTGCGCCCGCCCACGCTCGTCGACGACCCTCACCCAGGTCTGGACGAGGCCATCAGCCATCTGCGTGTTCATGTCAGGACACCTTTCGTTCACCTTCTGTTCACCAAGCGTACCTCACCTCCACCGGAAGGGATGGATTTCCGTTCAAATCGGCCTCGGCCCTCCATTTCGGGGTCGGGCGGAGGCTCCACGGGCAGTGTTCGCTCCCCTGTGACGAGCGTCGGTCCGGCCGGTCGCCGGATGTCACGCGAGGCCCGGCGCGATTCGCCGACTTCCTGCCCGATTTCGGGCAGGAAGTTGCCGTTGCTCGCGGTCCGGGTGCAGCATCGGCGTCGTGCCTGCCCCTCCGGATGCCGCGCTCGTCGCCCGCATCGCCGCCAGCACCGGGCTGTCGCCCGCGGAGGCGGCCCGGGTCGTCGAGGACGTCGTCGCCTTCCACGCCGAGCCGGTGGAGGACTACGTGCGCCGGCGGCACGCGCAGATGAAGACCTACGGGGCGAGGAACGACGAGATCTTCGCCCGCATCGCCGAGGAGCTGGCCGGCCGCGTGGTCGCCGCCCCCGGCCTCAGCGAGCGGCAGCTGCGCCGCATCGTCTACGGCTGATCTCGACGGGCTCGATCAACGAACACGGGCTCGATCAACGGGCCACCACCACGAGGGAGACAGAAGATGTGCGGAATCGTCGGGTACGTCGGCGGCCAGCAGGCCGCGCCGCTGCTGCTGGAGGGGCTGACCAGGCTCGAGCACCGCGGCTACGACTCGGCCGGGGTGGCGGTGCTGGGCCCGTCCGGGGTCCGGGTGGCCAAGAAGGCCGGCCGGGTCCGTGACCTGAGCGAGGAGCTGCCGAAGCGGTTCGCCGGCAAGGTCGGCATCGGGCACACCCGCTGGGCCACCCACGGCCCGGCGACCGATGCCAACGCCCACCCGCACACCGACACCAAGGGTGACGTGGCGGTGGTCCACAACGGGATCATCGACAACGCCGCCGCGCTGCGCCAGCAGCTGGCCGACGACGGCGTCGACCTCGTCTCGGACACCGACACCGAGGTGCTCGCCCACCTGGTCGCGCGCTCGGACGCGGACACGCTCGAGGGCAAGGTGCGCGACGCCCTCGCCGTCATCGACGGCACCTACGGGATCGCGGTCATGCACGCGGACTTCCCGGACCGGCTGGTCGTCGCCCGCAACGGCAGCCCGCTGATCATCGGCGTGGGCGAGAAGGAGATGCACGTCGCCTCCGACCTCGCGGCCCTGGTGCGCTACACGACCACGGTCGCCCACCTCGACGACGGCGAGCTGGCCACGCTCACCGCGACCGGCTTCACGACGTACCGCCAGGACCTCAGCACCACCGGCAAGGCCGCCACGACCGTCGACATCGACCCCTCGGCGTACGACGCGGGCGAGCACGACTCGTTCATGTACAAGGAGATGCTCGAGCAGCCGGCCGCGGCGGAGCGGGTGCTGCGCGGCCGCCTCGACGAGCGCTTCGGGACCGCCCACCTCGGCGGGCTGAACATGGATCCACGTGAAACCAGGGCGATCCGCCGGGTGAAGATCCTCGGCTGCGGATCGGCGTACTACGTCGGCCAGATGGGCGCGGCCCTGCTCGAGGAGCTGGCCCGGATCCCGGCGGACGCCGAGGCGGCCAGCGAGTTCCGGTACCGCAACCCGGTCATCGAGCCGGACACGCTCTACGTCGCGGTCAGCCAGTCCGGCGAGACCATCGACACCCTGCTCGCGGTCCAGGAGATCCGCCGCAAGGGCGGCCGGGTGGTCGGCCTGGTCAACGTCGTGGGCAGCGCGATCGCGCGCGAGTGCGACGGCGGCATCTACCTGCACGCCGGGCCCGAGGTGGCGGTCGCCTCGACCAAGGCGCTGACCAACATGTTCCTCGGCTTCGCGCTGCTCGCGCTGCAGCTCGGCCGGGTGCGCGACCTGTCCATCGCCGACGGCACCCGGCTCATCGAGGGCCTGGCCCGGATCCCCGGCCAGATCGCGGAGATCCTGGAGCGGGAGGACGAGCTGGCCGCGGTCGCGACCCGGCTCGCGGAGTCGGAGAGCCTGTTCTTCGTCGGCCGGGTCCGCGGGTTCCCGGTCGCCCGCGAGGGCGCGCAGAAGTTCAAGGAGATCTCCTACCGGCACGCCGAGGCCTACCAGACCTCCGAGCTCAAGCACGGCCCGCTCGCGCTGATCTCCGAGCAGGTGCCGACCGTCGCGATCGTCCCGGACGACGAGCTGACCAGCCGCAACGTCGCGGCGCTGCACGAGATCGCGGCGAGGCGCGGTCCGCTGGTCGTGGTCACCCACGAGGGGGTCGACCTCGGCGAGGTCGAGGCGGTGCGGATCGACGTACCCCGCAACGAGCGCGAGCTGGACCCGATCCTGCTCACCGTGCCGCTGCAGGTGCTGGCCTACCACGCCGCCCTGCACCTCGGTCACGACATCGACAAGCCGCGCAACCTGGCCAAGTCGGTCACCGTCGAGTAGTCACGGGTACGCCGTGCGGTAGGCCTCGAGCGCGGCGCGCCAGCCGCGCTCGAGCCCCGCGTGACGCAGGACTCCGCGTCCGCGAATCGGACGCGGGGGCGTGGACCCACTACCGTCGTACCCCATGAGTACCGAAGAGAACGAGCCCACCCGCGAGGAGACCCCGACCTTCGCAGAGCTCGGGCTCGACGACGCGGTCCTCAAGGCACTGCGTGACGTCGGCTACGAGACCCCGTCGGCGATCCAGGCGGCCACCATCCCGCCCCTGCTCGAGGGCCGCGACGTGGTGGGCCTGGCCCAGACCGGCACCGGCAAGACCGCGGCCTTCGCGCTGCCGATCCTCTCGCGCCTCGACCTGCGGCAGAAGACGCCCCAGGCGCTGGTGCTGGCCCCGACCCGTGAGCTGGCGCTCCAGGTCTGCGAGGCCTTCGAGAAGTACGCCGCCCGCCTCAAGGGCGTGCACGTGCTGCCCGTCTACGGCGGTCAGGGGTACGGCGTGCAGCTGTCCGCCCTGCGCCGCGGCGTGCACATCGTCGTGGGCACCCCCGGCCGGATCATGGACCACCTCGAGAAGGGCACGCTCGACCTGTCCGAGCTGCGCTTCCTGGTGCTCGACGAGGCCGACGAGATGCTCAACATGGGCTTCGCCGAGGACGTCGAGACGATCCTCGCCGACACCCCCGCGGAGAAGAACGTCGCGCTGTTCTCGGCCACCATGCCGAGCCAGATCCGCCGGATCTCGAAGAAGTACCTCAACGACCCGGTCGAGATCACCGTCAAGAACAAGACCGCCACCGCGGCCAACATCACCCAGCGCTACCTGACGGTGTCCTACCCCCAGAAGGTCGACGCCCTCACCCGCATCCTCGAGGTCGAGGCCTTCGAGGGGATGATCGTCTTCGTCCGCACCAAGAACGAGACCGAGACCCTCGCCGAGAAGCTGCGTGCCCGCGGGCTCTCGGCCGCCGCGATCAACGGTGACGTCGTCCAGGCCCAGCGCGAGCGCACCGTCAACCAGCTCAAGTCGGGCAAGCTCGACATCCTGGTCGCCACCGACGTCGCCGCCCGCGGCCTCGACGTCGAGCGGATCAGCCACGTCGTCAACTACGACATCCCCACCGACACCGAGTCCTACGTGCACCGGATCGGCCGCACCGGCCGCGCCGGGCGCAAGGGCGACGCGATCTCGTTCGTGACGCCGCGCGAGCGCTACCTGCTCAAGGCGATCGAGAAGGCCACCCGCCAGCCGCTGACCCAGATGCACCTGCCGTCGGTGGAGGACGTCAACGTCACCCGGCTCGCGCGCTTCGACGACCAGATCACCGAGGCGCTGGCCAGCACCGACCGGATCGAGAAGTTCCGCGACATCGTCGCCCACTACGTCCGGGAGCACGACGTACCCGAGGTCGACGTGGCCGCGGCGCTCGCGGTGGTGGCCCAGGGCGAGACCCCGCTGCTGCTCGACCCCGCGAAGGAGGTGCGCCCGCCCCGCGACGACCGTCCGCAGCGTGACGGCGCCGGTCGCGGTGACCGGCCCGAGCGCGGCGAGCGCCGCCCGCGCGGCCGCACCGACGTCCCGATGGCGACCTACCGGATCTCGGTCGGCAAGCGCCACAAGGTCGAGCCGCGCCAGATCGTCGGCGCGATCGCCAACGAGGGCGGCCTCTCGCGCAGCGACTTCGGGCACATCCAGATCCGTCCGGACTTCTCGCTCGTGGAGCTGCCGGCCGAGCTGCCCGGCACCGCGTGGGACGCGCTGCAGACCACCCGCATCTCCGGCAAGCTCATCGAGCTGCGCCGCGACGAGGGCGCCCCGTCCCGCGGCGACCAGCGGCCGGAGCGCGGCGGGTACGACCAGACGCGGAAGCCGCGGACCAAGAAGCCGAAGTACTAGACCAGGCGGGGTGACGCTGGTCAGCACGGGAGCTCCGGTGCTTGAGTGAGCCAGGCCACATCGGGGTGGCCGCTCGGCACTCGTGCCGTTTCTCGGGAGGTCCTCGTGCGCATCCACCCGCGTCTGCTCGCCCTTGCCGTCCTCGCCCTCGCCATCCTGGGTTGCGTCACCACGCTGCTCGCCCCCGCGGCGCCCGCGTCGGCGGCGGCCCCGTCGTACGTCGCCCTCGGTGACTCCTACTCCTCGGGTGTCGGGACCCGCAGCTACCTCGACGACGGGACCAGCTGCCAGCGCTCGACGTACGCCTACCCGAGCCTGATCGCGGCCGCCCGCGGCTACGCGCTCAACTTCCGCGCCTGTTCCGGCGCGAAGATCCCGGACGTCACCAACACCCAGCTCAGCGCGCTCGGGTCGACCACCAGCTACGTGTCGATCTCGGTCGGCGGCAACGACGCCGGGTTCGCCGACGTGCTCACCGAGTGCGCGCAGCCCGGCTGGATGAGCAACTGCAACGGTGCCGTCGACGGCGCGCAGGCCTACATCAACAACAAGCTGCCGGCGGCGCTGTCGACGCTGTACGCCGCGATCCGCAGCCGCGCGAGCACCGCCAAGGTGGTCGTGGTGGGCTACCCGCGGATCTTCAACGGCGAGGACTGCAACGCCGGCACCTGGTTCTCGCCGGCCGAGGAGACCCGGCTGAACGCCACCGCCGACCTGCTCAACAGCAAGCTGGCCAGTGCCGCGTCGGCGCAGGGGTTCGCCTTCGCGAACCCGACCAGCCGGTTCGTCGGGCACGCGGTCTGCGACGACGTCGAGTGGCTCAACGGGCTGTCCAACCCGATCAGCGAGAGCTACCACCCCAACCGCGCCGGCCACTCGTCCGGCTACACCCCACTGGTCAGCCCGCTGCTGACCGGCGCCACGGTGACGGTCAGCGCCGCCACGCTCCGGGCCGCGGCCGCCGACGGGGACGCGCTCGCCGCCCGGCAGCGGGCGTACGCCGCCCAGGACTCGGCGATCGTGCCGGAGTCCTTCACGGCCCCCGACCTGACCAGCCCCGAGGCGCGCGCGGCGGCGCGCCGGGCGGGTGTCGACCTCGACCGCTGGCTCGCGCGTCGCTGACGGCTGGTAGAACCGAGGCCATGGGGGCGCACCGGACCATCGCCAGGACCACCACGGCCAGTCTCGCCACGACCGCGCTCCTCGGAGCGCTGCTGGCCGGGTGCGACTCGGTGTCGAAGGTGACCGGCCCGGACCCGGACGAGGCGGCGGACACCCTGGCCGGCGCGCTGTCCTCGGGGACGTTCACCGACGTGGCGTTCACCCAGCAGACGCCGGACGAGGTGACGAAGGACTACACGGCGACGGTCGAGGGGATGGGCGACACCGAGCCCGCCGTCTCGGCCGGTGCGGTCGAGGAGTCCGGCGACTCCGCCACCGCCACGCTCACCTGGACCTGGCCGGTCGGTGGCCGGGAGTGGACCTACGACACCGAGGCCCGGATGACGAAGGCCGACGACGAGTGGCAGGTCGCCTGGGACCGCGCGGTCATCGAGCCCAGCCTCGCCGACGGCGTCACCCTGGACCTGACGCCGGTCGGGGCGAAGCGCGGCCAGATCCTGGGTGCGCGGGGGACCAAGCTGGTCACCGAGCGGCCCGTGGTCCGCTTCGGCATCGACCGCTCGCGGGTGCCCGCGAAGCGCGCCGCCGACTCGGCGCGCCGGCTCGCCGCGCTGGTCGACATCGACGCCGCGGCGTACGCCAAGCGGGTCGAGGCCGCCGGCGACAAGGCGTTCGTGGAGGCCATCGTCTACCGCGCCGACGAGGTGCCGGAGTCGGTGGGGGCCAGCTACGAGGACATCCCGGGGGTGCTCGCCCTGGGCGACGACCTGCCGCTGGCGCCGACCAAGGAGTTCGCCGCCCCCATCCTCGGCACCGTCGGCGAGGTGACCGCGGAGATGGTCGAGGACCACCCGGACACCTACCAGCCCGGCGACGAGGCCGGGCTCTCCGGGCTGCAGGCGAGGTACGACGACCGGCTGCGGGGTACGCCGGGGGCCGTCGTCGACGCGATCGGCCCGGACGACAAGGAGCGCGAGCTGTTCCGGGTCGGGCCCACGCGGGGCAGGCCGCTGCAGCTGACCCTCGACGAGGACCTCGAGCTCACGGCCGAGCGGCTGCTCGCGGACGTCGGGCCGGCGAGCGCCCTGGTCGCGATCCGCCCCTCGACCGGCGACCTCCTGGCCGCCGCGAACGGGCCCGGCAACAACGGCTACAACATGGCGACCTACGGACAGTTCGCCCCCGGCTCGACGTTCAAGAGCGTCAGCACGCTCGCGCTGCTGCGGGCCGGCCTGACACCGGACACCGTCGTACCGTGCACGACGACGATCACGGTGGACGGCAAGTCGTTCAAGAACTACTCCGACTACCCGGCCGGCGGTATCGGCCGGATCCCGCTGCGGACCGCGCTCGCCAACTCCTGCAACACCGCCTTCATCTCCCAGGCCGGCAAGCTCGGCGGCCGGGACCTCGCCGAGGCGGCCGCCTCGCTCGGCCTCGGGGTCGACCACGACCTCGGCTTCCCGGCGTACTTCGGCAGCGTCGAGCCGCCCGCGTCGGACACCGAGGCCGCGGCGGACATGATCGGCCAGGGCAAGGTGCTCGCCTCGCCGATGGTGATGGCGACCGTGATCGCCTCGGTGCAGTCCGGGTCGCTGGTCGTGCCGCGGCTGGTCACCTCGGTCGACGTGTCCGCCCCCGACGGGGTCACCCCGGTCTCGAAGCAGGAGGCCGGGTCCCTGCGCGGGATGCTGCGCGGCGTGGTGACCTCCGGGAGCGGCAGCCAGCTGCTCGACGTACCCGGCCCGCCGGTGATCGCCAAGACCGGTACGGCGGAGTTCGAGTCCGACGGGAAGATCCTCACCCACGCCTGGATGATCGCCGCCCAGGGCGACCTCGCCGTCGCCGTCTTCGTCGACAAGGGCGAGTCCGGCTCCGGCACCGCCGGCCCGATCCTCGAGGCGTTCCTGCGGGCTGCGCGGGGGTGAGGAAAGTGCCCCGGGCCCTCACCGCTCCCGCGGCGGGATCCGGGCGGACACGTCCTCGGGCATCGGCTCGTAGTGCGCGAAGGACCGGGTGAAGGTGCCCGAGCCGTGGCTGGCCGAGCGGAGGTCGACGGTGTAGCGGACCAGCTCGGTCTGCGGCACCTCCGCCACGATGCTGGTCCGGTCCTCGCCGACCTTGTCGGTGCCGAGCATCCGGGCGCGGCGGGCGGAGAGGTCGCTCATCACGCCGCCCACCAGGTCGTCGGGGACGACGACGGTGACCGTGTCGAAGGGCTCCAGCATCGTGATGGTCGTCGACGCCGCGGCCTCGCGGAGCGCGAGCGCGCCGGCGGTCTGGAAGGCCATGTCGGAGGAGTCGACGCTGTGCGACTTGCCGTCGGTGAGCGTCACCCGCAGGTCGACGACCGGGTAGCCGTTGCGGACGCCGCGCTCCATCTGGGCGCGCAGCCCCTTCTCGACGCTCGGGATGAACTGGCGGGGTACGGCGCCGCCGACGACCTTGTCGACGAACTCGAACCCGGCCCCCTCGGGCAGCGGCTCCACCTCGATGTCGCACACCGCGAACTGGCCGTGCCCGCCGGACTGCTTCACGTGTCGGCCGTGCCCCTTGGCGGACCCGGCGAACGTCTCCCGCAGCGACACCGTGAACGGCACCTGGTCGACGCTGACGCCGTACCGGGAGGTGAGCCGCTCGAGCAGCACCTCGGCGTGCGTCTCGCCCATGCACCACAGCACGAGCTGGTGGGTCTCGGCGTTGTTGTCGATCCGCAGCGACGGGTCCTCGGCGCCGAGCCGGCCCAGCGCCTGGGAGAGCTTGTCCTCGTCGGCCTTGCTGTGCGCGACGATGGCGATCGGCAGCAGCGGCTCGGGCATCGACCACGGCCGCAGCACGCGGGGGTCGTCGACCGACGAGAGCGTGTCGCCGGTCTCGGCGCGGGTCAGCCGCCCGACCGCGCCGATGTCGCCGGCCACGATCCGGGAGGCCGGCACCTGCGACCGGCCGAAGGGGTGCGCCAGCGCGCCGAGCCGCTCGTCCTCGTCGTGGTCGTCGTGACCGGAGGAGTCGCCGAAGAACGACGTGAAGTGGCCCGAGACGTGCACCGGCTGGTCCGGCATCAGGGACCCCGAGAAGACGCGCACCAGGCTGAGCCGCCCGACGTACGGGTCGCTGGTGGTCCGCACGATCTCGGCCACCAGCGGTCCGTCCGGGTCGCAGGAGATGGGGGGCGTCGCCTTGCCGGACGGTGCGAACACCTCGGGGGCCGGGTGCTCGGAGGGCGACGGGAAGCCGCGGGCGGCGAGGTCGAGCAGCTCGCGGCAGCCGATGCCGGTCGTCGAGCAGACCGGCACCACCGGGAAGAACGTCGCGCGGGCCACCGCCCGCTCGAGGTCGGCGGTGAGCACGTCCTCGGCGATCTCCTCGCCACCGACGTAGCGGTCCATCAGCGTCTCGTCCTCGGACTCCTCGATGACCGCCTCGATCAGCTCGCCGCGGAGGTCCTCGGGGGCGTCGCCGCCCGGGGCGAGCAGCCCGGTCAGGGCGCTCACCTCCTGGCCGGAGCGCTGGGGGACGTAGAGCGGCAGCACCTTGTCGCCGAAGGCCTCCCGGGCCTGGCGGAGCACGCCGTCGTAGTCGGCCCGGGCCTGGTCGAGCTTCGTGATCACCACCGCCCGCGGCATGCCGACGTCCGCGCACTCGCGCCACAGCGTCCGGGTCGCGTCGTCCACCCCCTCGTTGGCGGCCACCACGAACAGCGCGCAGTCGGCGGCCCGCAGGCCGGCCCGCAGCTCGCCCACGAAGTCGGCGTACCCGGGGGTGTCGACGAGGTTGACCTTGGTGCCGCCGTGGACGAGCGGCGCCACCGCGAGGGAGATCGAGCGGTTGTGCGCCTGCTCGGACTCCTCGAAGTCACAGACGGTGCTGCCCTCCCGCACCGACCCGGCGCGGGGGATGGCACCCGAGGCGGCGAGCAGCGTCTCGACCAGGGTGGTCTTGCCGGAGCCTGCCGGCCCCACCAGCACCACGTTGCGGATCCGGTCCGGGCTGCTCGCCTCCAGATCCTGGCCCGATGCTCTGCGCGAGCTCCCCTTGTCCGCCATGTCGTCACCTCGTTCTCGGGCCGTTCGGCCACCAGGCATGTCGTCTCCGAGGCAACTCCTGTCGGGGCCCGCGCGCAAGGGTCCAGCGGGCGGAGTCTCGACCTGCTCACGCCGGCGCGCGGGGGCCAGGCCCCCGCGCACCGGGTTCGGCCCAGCCGACGACAGGGGACGAGGCGGCGGCGGAGCAGAGGGGAACCCCTCGCTGCATGGGGTCAGCAAGGGGTTCGTGTCGACCTCAAAGTGCTCCCTCCGGAGTCGACCGTCACAGAATCCCACGTGGGCCGGGGGCCTGTCTCTGGTTTGAAGTACGTGCTTGGCTGGCCCCATGAACGGACTCGATCTCCTCGGCCCCGACCAGCGGGGCCTCTTCATCGGCGGCACCTGGCGCGAGGCGGAGGACGGTGCGCGGTTCGACGTGATCGACCCGGCCGACGGCTCGGTCATCACGGACGTGGCCGACGGCTCGGTCCCCGACGCGGTCGAGGCGCTCGACGCCGCGGTGGCCGCGCAGGCCGACTGGGCGGCGACCCCGCCGCGCGAGCGCGGGGAGATCCTGCGCCGGGCCTTCGAGATGATCATCGAGCGCGCCGACCAGTTCGGCCACCTGATGAGCCTCGAGATGGGCAAGACGGTCAAGGAGGCCAAGGGCGAGGTGGCGTACGGCGCCGAGTTCTTCCGGTGGTACTCCGAGGAGGCGGTCCGGATCCACGGCCGCTGGATGCAGGCCCCCGCCGGCGGCAGCCGGCTGCTGACCATCAAGAAGCCCGTGGGTCCCTGCCTGTTCATCACGCCGTGGAACTTCCCGCTGGCGATGGGCACCCGCAAGATCGGTCCCGCGATCGCCGCCGGCTGCACCATGGTCATGAAGCCGGCCGCCCAGACACCCCTGACGATGCTGGCCCTGGCCGGGGTCCTCGCCGAGGCCGGCCTCCCGGCCGGCGTGCTCAACGTGGTGACCACCAAGCACACCGGCGAGCTCAGCGAGACGCTCCAGGCCGACGACCGGCTGCGCAAGGTCAGCTTCACCGGCTCGACCGGCGTGGGCCGGCTGCTGGTGAAGCAGTCCGCCGACCAGCTCCAGCGGGTCAGCATGGAGCTCGGCGGCAACGCGCCGTTCCTGGTCTTCGACGACGCCGACGTCGACGCCGCGGTCGACGGGGCGATGATCGCGAAGATGCGCAACATGGGCGAGGCCTGCACGGCCGCGAACCGGTTCCTCGTGCACGCCGACGTCGCCGAGGAGTTCGCCGAGAAGCTCGGCAAGCGGATGGGTGCGCTCACCCTCGGCCGCGGCCAGGACGACGGCGTCGACGTCGGCCCCCTCATCGACGAGAAGGCCGTCGAGTCGGTCAGCCAGCTGGTCACCGACGCCGTGCACGACGGCGCCCGGGTGGTCGTCGGCGGCGAGGCGCCGGGCGGTGCCGGCTACTTCTACCCGCCGACCGTGCTGCTCGACGTGCCGGCCGACTCGGCGATCAACGTCGAGGAGATCTTCGGCCCGGTCGCCCCGATCACCACCTTCGAGACCGAGGAGGAGGCGATCCGGCAGGCGAACGCCACCGAGTACGGCCTGTCGTCGTACGTCTACACCCGCGACCTGTCCCGCACGATCCGGCTGGCGGAGGCGCTGGAGTTCGGCATGGTCGGGGTCAACACCGGCCTGGTCTCCAACCCGGCGGCGCCGTTCGGCGGGGTGAAGGCGAGCGGGTTCGGCCGCGAGGGCGGGTTCGAGGGCATCGAGGAGTACCTCGAGACCACCTACGTCGCGCTCCCGGTGACCTGACGCCGGGACGGACCAGCGGGCTGCGGCAGGATCCCGACCATGGAGCTGCACACCGACGTCGTCACCCAGTACGCCGACTTCGCGGCCTACACGCACGGGTACTCCCCGTGCCTGGAGGCGTGGTCCCTCGCCGTGGTGGACGACCCCGAGGTGCAGGCCTGGGTCGCCGGGCTGCCGGGCATCAAGCAGCAGCCGAACCTGGTGTTCGCCGCGGCCCGGTGGCACGGCGTACCGGCTCCCGGGCCGTACATCGCGCTGCGGGAGGCGCTGCTCGGCGACGACGGCCGGATCCGCGCCACGATCCTCGAGCGCTCGACGCAGACCAACGAGGCCGGGCGGCTGGCCACGCTCACCCCGGCGTTCGCGGCCCTGTCGGCGGGGGAGCCGCTGGCGCTGCTGGAGGTCGGCGCGAGCGCGGGGCTGTGCCTCTACCCGGACCGGTACCACTACGAGTGGAGCACCGACGGGGGGACCGTGACCGCCGGCGGCGGGCCGACCCTGGCCTGCGCCGTCACCGGGCCGGCCCCGCTGCCGGCCGAGCCGCCGACGGTGGCGTGGCGCGGCGGCGTCGACCTCAACCCGCTCGACGTCACCGACGACGACGCGATGCGGTGGCTGACCACCCTGGTCTTCCCCGAGCACGACGAGCGCCGGGCGCTGCTGGAGCAGGCGATCGCGGTGGCGCGCACCGAGCCGCCGGAGATCGTGCGCGGCAACCTGCTCGAGGAGCTGCCGGACCTCGTCGACCGGGTGGCCGCGCACGGCCCGGTCGTGGTGTTCCACACCGCCGTCATCGCCTACCTCGAGCCGGACGACCGCGTGCGGTTCCAGGAGATGATGACCGGCCTGGTCGCCGAGGGCCGCTGCCACTGGGTGAGCAACGAGGGCAAGCGGGTGCTCCCGGACGTCACGGCGACCGGCCCGGCGGTGCCGGACGAGCTCGCGACCTTCGTGATGGGGATCGACGGGCGTGCGGTCGCCTGGACGCACGGCCACGGCCACGCGATGACCTGGCTGGGCTGACCCGGGGTCAGGCCGGGCTGCCCAGCGTCGCCGCGAGGCGGGCGCGGGACGGGATCTCGAGCTTGCGGTAGACGTGGGAGAGGTGCCACTCGACGGCCTTGACCGTGACCACCAGCTCCTGGGCGATCTCGCGGTTGGTGAGGCCGTTGGCGGCCAGCCGTGCCACCCGGCGCTCCGAGGCGGTGAGCGCCGCGAGCGCCTCGGCGTGGACCCGCCGGGGTGACTCGCCGAGCCGCTCGAGCAGCCGCCGGACCCGGCCCTGGAGCGGCCAGAGCTCCTGGCCGCCGGCGTACTCCTCGGCGCTGCGCAGCAGGGTGAGGGCCTCTGCGGTGCGCTGCGCGCCGGGGGTCAGCATCAGCAGCCCGGCGAGGTCGGTGTCGATCTGCGCGGCCAGCCGCCCGGTCGGGAGCCCGTCGAGGCTCGCCCGGGCCCGGCGGAGCAGGGTCAGCGAGTCGGCGCCGGCGTCGGTGGTCGCGACCGTGCGCAGCGCGAGGGCCACGGCGTACGGCGAGCCGGCGTGCTGCACCAGGCCGAGCTGCTCGCGCGCGAGCCGCACCGCCTCGGTGCGCTGCCCGAGCCGGACCGCCGCCAGCGCGGCGCCCACCCGCCACGGCACCAGGCCGGGGTCGGCGTCGTGCCCCTCGAGCCGCCGGCCCGCCAGGGCGAAGTGCCGGGCCGCCCGCTCGGTCTCGCTCAGGGCGGCGGCCAGCTCCCCGTGCGCGTGCTGCGCCAGCGCCCCGGCCGGGCCGGGCAGCTCGCGGTGCGGCGCCAGCGCGTCGCCGAGCGCGAGCGCCTCGCCGAGGTCGCCGCGGGCCAGCCGGCAGTCCATGGTCGCGGCGAGGAGCAGCGCCCTGCCGCCGCCGGAGAGACCGGCCGAGTCGCGCAGCGCGTCGAGGGCGACGAGCGCCTCGGTGGTCAGGCCCGCGCGGGCGAGCGCGTACCCGCGGAGCAGGGCCTCGGGGAGGTCGCCGAGCGCGCGCTCGACTGCCTCGGTCCCGTGCACGGTGCACAGGTTAGGAAGTGGCGCCCGGTCCCGTGCCCGGATTGGCGCGAATCCGTGGTGGTGGACCAGTCAGGTCGCGGCCCAGGAAGGCCAGCAGCCGGGCGTCGTACGCCGTCCCGGCCGCGGGCAGCTCGGCGGCGAACCGCACCCCCCGGTCCTCCGCGGACACGACGAGGTGCGCCACGGGGAGGAGGTCGCGGGCCAGTCGCGGCGGGACCGGGGTGCCGCGGCCGGTCGCCTGCGCCACGTCCCAGCCGTGCACGGTCACCTCGAGCGCGGCCGTGGCGACCAGCAGCGGCGCGGCCACCGGGAGGTCACCCACGGTCACCAGGTCGGGGCCGGCCTGCGCCCAGGCCCCGAGCAGCGCGCAGGCCTTGTCCTGCAGGGCCGCGACCGGGCCCGGTGACGGCGCCGGCGGGCGTACCTCGACCCAGCCGGCGGCCGCCTCGGTGAACGCGTCGAGGGAGTCGGCCATGTGCGCGAGCAGCCGGTCGAGCCGCCACGCGGCACACGGGGTGGGCCGGGCGAGCACGTCGTCGTCGACGTCGGTGAGGGCGACCCGGGTGTAGCCCAGCGACCGCTCCAGCAGCTCGACGGCGTCGTCGAGCGCGGGGATCACCGGGCGTCCGGCGCGGGGTGGTCGGCGGGCAGCCGGTCGGGCAGCCCGAAGGTGGCGAACAGCCGCGGGTCGAAGAACGCGCTGACGTGGTGGACCAGGTCGCCGTCGAGCTCGAGGACCTGCAGCTGGAAGGGGCGGAAGTCGCCCTCGGGGCCGCGCATGTAGAGGCCGAACGCCGGCTGGCCGTTGGCGGAGGTGGCGAGCATCGGCATGTCGTAGGAGCCGCCCGGGCACTCGTTGCCGATCAGCCAGCCGATCTTCGCCGGCCCGCGGAACCAGCTGGTGAACGGCGGCATCTCCCAGACCGCCTCGGCCGTGAGCATGCTGACGATCGTGTCGACGTCCTTGCGCCAGAACGCCTCGACGTACCGCTCCAGCAGCTGGTGCTGCTCGGGCGTCAGGTCGGGCCGGACCGTCTCCTCGGTGAGCCGGCGGTCGGCGAGCTGGGCGTGGGCGCGCTGGAGGGCGGAGTTCACCGCCGCCGTCGAGGTGTCCAGCGCCTCCGCCACCTCGGCCGCGGACCAGCGCAGCACGTCGCGCAGGATCAGCACGGCGCGCTGCCGGGCCGGCAGGTGCTGGAGGGCGGCGACGAACGCCAGCCGGATGGAGTCGCGCTCGGCGACCACGACCGCGGCGTCCGGGACCGGCTCGAGCCAGGCGATCTCGTGGTCCAGCTCGAGCGCGTCGCCGGCCATCGCGTCCGGGGTGCCCAGGCCGGCCGGCAGCGGGCGGCGGGGCCGGCCCTCCAGGTTCGACAGGCAGACGTTGGTCGCGATCCGGTACAACCAGGTCCGCACCGACGACCGGCCCTGGAAGTCGGCCGCGGCCTTCCACGCCCGCAGGAAGGTCTCCTGGACCAGGTCCTCGGCCTCGTGGACCGACCCGCTCATCCGGTAGCAGTGCGCCAGCAGCTCGCGCTGGTAGCGCTGCGTCAGGGTCGGGAAGTCGTCCAGCTCGGTGCTCGTGCTCATCTGCCTGCTCCCTCGTCGTCCGTCCAGTCTGCCTCGTGGGGCAGACCGGCGTCGACGGCCGAAGTCATCGGTGTCGGGGGCTCATCGGTGGCGGGCGATCTCCAGCGCCCGCTCGGCGGCGGGCCGGGCGAGCTCGCGGTCGGCGGGGACCAGGCCGACGCGGGTACGCCGGTCGAGCAGGTCGTCGACGTCGGCGGCACCCTCGTGGGTGACGCCGAACAGCAGCTCGGCGAGGGTGACCGGGATGCCGTCGGCGACCGGGGCGAGCAGCTCCTCGTCGCCCAGCCCGCTCACCTCGCGGGCGTTGGCCAGCACCAGCCCGGCGTCGGTGCCGTAGCGGCGTACCAGCCGGGGCGGCAGCTCCAGCCGCGCCAGCTCCTCGCGGGGGGCGGCGCCGAGCAGCGGCAGCCGGCGGGTGCGGCACGGCCCGGCGGCCAGGCCCGCGCCGGCGAGGGCGGCGTCCACGGCGTCCTCGGCCATCCGGCGGTACGTCGTGAGCTTGCCGCCGACGACGGTCACCACGCCGGTGCGGGAGGTGAGCACGGCGTGCTTGCGGGACAGGTCGGCGGTGGCGCCGTCGGAGCCGCCCGAGGACAGGTCGAGCAGGGGGCGCAGCCCGGCGAAGGCGCCGACGACGTCGTCGCGGTGGAGCTGGCGGGCGAACGCGGCCGAGACGACGTCGAGCAGGAAGCCGATCTCGGGCTCCGACGGCTCGGGCACGTCGGGGACCGGGCCGTCCACGGGCTCGTCGGTGAGGCCGACGTAGACGGTGCCGTCGGGCTGCGGCAGCACCAGCACGAAGCGGTTGGTCTCGCCCGGCACCGGCGCGAACACCGAGACCTGCAGCCCGGGCACGCTCTCGGCCCGCAGCACCAGGTGGGTCCCGCGGCTGGGTCGCAGGGTCACCTCGTCGACGAGGTCGCCGGCCCACACGCCGGCGGCGTTGACGACGCAGCGGGTGTGCACCGTCGAGGTCTCGCCGGTGAGCTCGTCGCGCAGCTCGACCTCGGTGCCGGTCGCGGACAGCACGCGGACGTGGGTGCGCACGCGGGCGCCGTACGACGCGGCGGTGCGCGCCACCGTCGTGACCAGCCGGGCGTCGTCCTCGAGCTGGCCGTCCCAGGACAGCAGGCCGCCGCGCAGCCCGGCGGGGCGCAGCGCGGGCGCGAGCCGGAGGGTCTCGGTGGCCGACAGCCGGCGCGGCCGGGGCAGCGTCTCGGGGTGGGTGCGGGCGCCGCGGCGCAGCGCGTCGCCGGCGAGCAGGCCGCCGCGGGTGACGCCGGCCTGGAGGCGGGTGACCGCGGAGTTCAGCGGCAGCACCATGGGCATCGGCCGGGCGAGGTGGGGCGCGGTCACCTCCATCAGGATGCCCCGCTCGACGGCGCTCTCGTGGGCGACGCCGACCTGGCCCTTCGCCAGGTAGCGCAGGCCGCCGTGGACCAGCTTGGAGGACCAGCGGGAGGTGCCGAACGCCAGGTCGTGGGCGTCGACCGCCAGCACCCGGAGCCCGCGCGTCGCCGCGTCGAGCGCGACCCCGGCGCCGGTGATCCCCAGCCCGATGACGACCAGGTCGACCTCGGTCGGGGCGTCGGCCAGGCCGGGGGTGATCACCGTCATGGGTGCCGCCTCATGGCCGCAGCGCCCGGGTGAGCAGGCCGGTCAGCTCGGCGTCGAGCTCGGCCTCCGAGACCCGGTCGTCGACCATCGTGTGCAGGGAGAGGACGAAGCCGTGCGCGGCGAGCACCAGCCCGCGGGCGATCGCGACCGGGTTGCCGTCCCGGACGGTGCCGGCGGCCTGGCCCGACCTGATCGCCCCCTCGACCATCGCCAGGATCGCGTCCTGCGAGCGGCCCCGCCGGGCGAGCAGGTAGGGGAGCAGCAGCTCCGGGTCGAGCTCGACGATCCGCAGGAACAGCTCGTTCTCGCGCAGCGTCCGCGCGGTGCCGACGATGTCGCCGACGAGCCGGTCGACCTCGGAGGCGGACGGGTCCTCCTCGGCGACCGTCGCGGCCACCACGCCCGCCCACTCGCGGGTCATCAGGTCGCCGAGCAGCTGCTGCATGTCGGACCAGGCGCGGTAGATCGTCATCCGGGACACCCCGGCCCGGCGCGCCACCTCGGTGAGCGTCGTACGCCGCCAGCCGAGGTCGAGGATGCAGTCCCGGGCGGCGTCGAGGTACCCGTCCTTCGGATCGGAACCGTTGTGACGAAGTGACGTCATGTGTCACACTGTAACACGTGTCCCCCGAGAAGACCGCCGTCGAGATGCACCCCCAGCGCTGGGGTGACCCCGCCGCCGCCACCCCCCTGCCCGAGGCCGCCCGCGGCCTGATCGAGATGGCCTTCGGCCTGGTCGAGCGGCCCGCCGTGACCGAAGCCCCGCTGCCGGTCCCGGCGATCGAGCCGGCGCTGCTGGAGGGCCTGCGCGACCTCCTCGGCGCCGAGCACGTGCTCACCGACGACGACTCCCGCCGGCTGCGCACCCGCGGCAAGTCGACCCCCGACCTGCTCCGCGCCCGGGCCGGCGACCTGTCCGACGCACCCGACGCCGTGGTCCGTCCCGGCGGTGCCGACGACGTCGCGGCCGTGCTCGCGTTCGCGGTCGAGCACCACCTGGCGGTGGTGCCGTTCGGCGGTGGTACGTCGGTCACCGGCGGCCTGGCCGCGCGCCGGGACGGCTACGCCGGCCTGGTCAGCCTCGACCTGTGCCGGATGAAGCGCCTGGTCGACGTCGACCCCGTCTCGATGACGGCGACCCTGGAGCCGGGCCTGCGCGGCCCCGAGGCCGAGACGCTGCTGGCCGAGCACGGCCTGACCCTCGGCCACTTCCCGCAGTCCTTCGAGTACGCCTCCATCGGTGGCTTCGCCGCGACCCGCTCCAGCGGCCAGTCCAGCGCCGGCTACGGCCGCTTCGACGCGCTGGTCGTCGGGCTCACCGTCGTCACCCCGAAGGGACCGCTGACCCTGGGCAGCGCGCCCGCCAACGCGGCCGGCCCCGACCTGCGGCAGCTGGTGCTGGGCTCCGAGGGCGCCTTCGGCGTCATCACGTCGGTGACGGTGCGGGTGCGCCGGCTGCCGGCGGTGAAGCTCTACGAGGGCTGGCGCTGGCCGTCGTTCAGCGCGGGCGCCGCCGCGATGCGCACGCTGGCCCAGTCCGGGCTGCTGCCGACGGTCATCCGGCTCTCCGACGAGGCCGAGACCGCCCTCAACCTCGCCCGCCCCGACGAGATCGGCGGCAACGGCGCCGGTGGCTGCCTGATGATCGCCGGCTACGAGGGCGAGCGGGAGGCCGTCTCGGCCCGGCAGGCGGCCGCGACCGCGGTGCTCACCGGCCTCGGCGGGGAGTGGCTCGGGGAGGAGCCGGGCCTGGCCTGGGCGCACGGCCGCTTCCACGCGCCGTACCTCCGCGACTCCCTGCTCGACGTCGGCGTCCTCGTCGAGACCCTCGAGACCGCGACCTTCTGGTCCAACGCCGAGCGGCTGTACGCCGACGTGAAGGCCGCGCTGGAGTCGGCGCTCGGGGACCCGACGATGGTGCTCTGCCACGTCTCGCACGTCTACGAGACCGGCTGCTCGCTCTACTTCACGGTCGCGACCAGCGAGGGCGACGACCCGGTCGGGCGGTGGCTGACGGCGAAGGCCGCCGCCAGCGACGCGATGATCGCGGCCGGCGCGACGATCACCCACCACCACGCGGTCGGCACCGACCACAAGCCGTGGCTGGCGCAGGAGATCGGGCCGGTCGGGGTCGGCATCCTGCGCGCGGTCAAGGCCGAGCTCGACCCGACCGGGATCCTCAACCCGGGGGTCCTGATCCCGTGAGCGCCCTGCCGCAGCCCGGCCCCCGCAGCTTCACCTTCCTGGTCAACCCGGCCTCCGGGGGCGGCGCCGCGCCGGACGCGGTGGTGCCGGTGGCCCGGCTGCTCCGCGAGGCCGGGGCCACCGTCGACGTGACCTACTCGCCCGGCCCGCGGGCGATGGTCGCGCTCGTCGGCGAGGCGGTCGGCCGCGGCGACGTGGTGGTGTCGGTCGGCGGCGACGGGATGCTCTCCTCGCTGGCCGGGGTGGTCGCCGACGGCGGCGGCACGCTCGCGGTCCTGCCCGCCGGCCGCGGCAACGACTTCGCCCGGATGCTCGGGCTGCCCGGGGACCCCGCCGGTCAGGCGCGGCTGCTGCTCGAGGGGCCGGTCCGCCGGGTCGACCTGCTCTCGCTGACGCTGCCCGGCGCCCCGGCGCGCGTGGTGGCCGGCTCGGTCTACTCCGGCGTCGACGCCCGCGCCGCCGAGCTGGTGGACCGGGCGCACTGGCTGCCCCGGCGGCTCCAGTACCCGTACGCCGCGCTGCGGTCGCTCGCCACCTACCAGCCCGGCCGCTACCGGGTCTCGGTCGACGGCGAGGAGCGCGAGTACTCCGCCGCCACGGTCGTCGTCGCCAACTCCGCCTACTACGGCCAGGGGATGCAGATCGCCCCCGCCGCCGCGGTCGACGACGGGCGGCTCGACGTCGTCGTGATCGAGGCGGCCTCGCGGCTGGAGCTGATGCGCTCGCTGCCCAAGGTGTACGACGGCTCCCACGTCGCCCTGCCCGAGGTCACCGTCCTCACCGGCACCCGGGTCGAGCTGCGGGCCCGCTCCCGGGTGCCCGTCCCGGTCGGCGGCGACGGCGAGCCGCTCGGCGTGCTCCCCGGTCTCGGCGACGCCCCCGCCACCGTCGAGCTGCTGCCCGGAGCCCTGTCGATCGTGGGTTGAGGCGCGGGAGCGGTCAGCTCGTGAACGTCCAGACGAGCAGCTCGGTGGGGACGGCGGCGGTCAGCTGGAGACCCGGCTGGTCGGTGATCCGGAAGGCGTCGCCGTCGGCCAGCGGCTCGGCCAGCGAGGAGCGGGTCAGGGCGCCGCGGGTCACGAAGACGTGCTGCCGCGGCTCGTCGGGGAGGGTGACGGTGGCGCCGCCGGGCAGCCGGGCCACCCAGAACGTCGCGGCGGCGCTGCCGATCCGGACCGCGGCGTCGGAGCGGTGCCCCGAGGCGACCGGCACCAGCTGCCCGTCGGGCAGGGTCACCCGCGCGGTGGCGTACGACGGCTCCGTGCCGGGCTCGTCGGGCGTCAGCCAGGCCTGCACGAAGCGGGTCGGCCCGGCGTCGGTCGCGGCCATCTCGCGGTGCTCGATGCCGGTCCCGGCCGACTGCACCTGCACCGTCCCGGGCCGGACGGTCGCGGTGGACCCGGTGCCGTCGGAGTGCTCCAGCGCCCCGTCCAGGACCCAGGTCACGATCTCCACGTCGGCGTGCCGGTGCTCCTCGAAGCCGGTGCCCGGGCGGAGCCGGTGGTCGTCGTGGCAGACCAGCGGACCGAAGCCGACGTTGTCGGGGTCGTAGTGCCCTCCGAAGGAGAAGGAGTGACGGGTGAGGCGTCCCTCATCTCGGGTACTGAAGCGTTCCGAACTCCGGCGGATCTCCACGGCCACGGGCACAATTGTGCCGTGCCCTCCCCCCAGCAGCCGCGCCGGTTCCCCGAGCTGCCCGCCGGCTTCCGCTTCGGCACCAGCACCGCGGCGTACCAGATCGAGGGAGCGGCCACCGAGGACGGCCGGGGCCCCAGCATCTGGGACACCTTCTGCGCGCAGGAGGGGCGGATCGCCGACGGATCCACCGGGGACGTGGCCTGCGACCACTACCACCGGTACCCCGAGGACGTGGCGCTGATGAGGCGCCTCGGCGCCGGCGGCTACCGCTTCTCGCTCTCCTGGCCGCGGATCCAGCCGACCGGCGCGGGTGCGCCGAACGAGAAGGGCCTCGACTTCTACGACCGGCTCATCGACTGCCTGCTCGAGTCCGGGGTGGAGCCGATGGTGACGCTCTACCACTGGGACCTGCCGCAGGCCCTCGAGGACGACGGCGGCTGGCTGAACCGGGCCACGATCGACCGGTTCGCCGAGTTCGCCGCGATCGTGGGGGAGCGCTACGCCGACCGGGTCGGGCACTGGATCCCGGTCAACGAGCCCAACTCGGTGTCGCTGCTCGGCTACGCCACCGGCGTGCACGCGCCCGGCCGCACCCTGATGTTCGACGCGCTCCCGGTCTCCCACCACCTGCTGCTGGGCCACGGCCGTGCGGCGATCGCGCTCCGGGCCGCCGGCGCCACCAGCATCGGCTGCGCCAACAACCATGCGCCGATGTGGCCGGCCAGCGACGACGAGGCCGACGTCGGGGCGACCAAGCTCTTCGACGCGCTGTGGAACGGCATGTACGTCGAGCCGATGCTGCTCGGTCGCTACCCGCTCGACCTGATGCCGCTGATGGAGGACGCCATCGTCGACGGCGACATGGCCACGATCCGCCAGCCGCTCGACTTCTACGGGGTCAACTACTACAACCCGATGAAGATCGCGGCCGCCGGCGAGGAGTCGGAGATGCCGTTCGCGTTCCCCGAGCTGGTCGGCTACCCGACCACGGACTTCGGCTGGCCGGTCGTCCCCGACGCGCTGCGGGAGTGGCTGATCACGCTCCGGGCCCGCTACCGCGCGGCGCTGCCGCCGATCATGATCACCGAGTCCGGCTGCTCCTACGGCATGGGACCCGACGAGAACGGCGTCGTCGACGACCAGCCCCGCATCGACTACCTCGAGGCGCACCTGAACGCCGTCGCCACCGCGATCCGGCGCGGCGTGGACGTGCGCGGCTACTACACGTGGTCGCTGCTGGACAACTTCGAGTGGGCCCAGGGCCACGCCCAGCGGTTCGGGCTCGTGCACGTCGACTACGCGACCCAGCGACGCACGCCGAAGCGGTCCTTCGACTGGTACGCCGCGATGATCGCCGCCCAGCCCAAGCACGCGGGTTGAGCCTCAGCCGAGCGCCTTCGCCAGCCGGACCACGACCGTCTCGAGGCGCTCCGGGCTGGTCGCGAGGTTGAGCCGGGCGTGCCCGGCCAGCCCCGGCTGGTAGTCCGCGCCGGCGGCGACCCGGACGCCGTGCTCCAGCCCGGCCGCCGCCGGGTCGTCGTGGCCGTAGGCGCGCAGGTCGAGCCAGGCCAGGTACGTCGCCTCCAGCGGCCGCATCCGGGCCACGGGGAGGTGTGCGGCCAGGAGGTCGGTCAGGAGTGCCCGCTGCTGGCCGAGCCGGTGCACCAGGGCGGCGTGCCAGTCGTCGCAGTCCCGCCACGACACCACCGCCGCGATCATGCCGAGCGGCGAGTAGCCGTGGTTCTGCGGCAGCGGCACGCCGCGCAGCCGCGCCTGCTCGGCCGGGTCGAGGACGACGACCTGGGCGGTGTGCAGCCCGGCGGTGTTGAACGTCTTCGACGGGCTGGTCACCAGGATGCCGCGCTCGTCGACGGTGAGGTACGGCGTGAAGGTGGCGCCCGGCAGCACCAGCGGCCCGTGGATCTCGTCGGCGACCACCCGGGCGTCGTACCGGCGGGCCAGCGCGGCGAGCGACTCCAGCTCCTCGCGTCGCGGCACCCGGCCGAGCGGGTTGTGCGGGTTGCACAGCAGCAGCGTGCGGGCGCCCGCGCGGAACGCGTCCTCGACCGCGGCCAGGTCCAGCGCCGCGTCGTCCGCGTCCGGGTCGAGCTCGACGGCCACCAGCTCCCGGTCCGCGATCGCGACCACGTCGCGGAACGGCGGGTAGCAGGGCAGCGGCACCACCACCGGCCCCGGCGGGCAGAGCACCTCGAGGGCGAGCCGGATGCCGGCGATCACGTCCCCGACGACCACGGACGCATCGTCGGGAGGCGCCCAGGACCAGTGCCGCTCCGCGAACCCGGCGAAGGCGGCCCCGACCCCGCCGTCCCCGAAGGGCGGGTAGCCGGCCGTGCCGCGGCGTACGGCGTCGGTCAGCGCGGCCACCACCGGCGGCGCCAGCGCGTAGTCCATCTCCGCCACCCACGCCGGCACCACGCCCGGCTCGACGGCCCCCCACTTCAGCGGCAGGGCGGCCCGTGCCTGCTCGTCGGTGAGATCAACGATCACGTCCCCGAACCTAGCCTGAGCGTCACAGGCCGGCGGCGACCCGCGTCCCCTGCTCGATCGCGCGCTTCGCGTCCAGCTCGGCCGCGACATCGGCTCCGCCGATCAAGTGCACCGTGGCGCCGCCGATCAGGTGGCCGGCGGAGCCGGCCGCGGCGACCAGGTCGTCGTACAGGTCCCGCACCGACTCCTGGCCCGCGCACAGCACCACGTGGTCGACGTCCAGCACCCGCGGCTCGCCGTCCACGGTGTAGTGCAGGCCGTCGTCGTCGACCCGGTCGTAGGTGACCCCGCTGACCTGCACCACGCCGGACTGCTTGAGCACCGCCCGGTGCGCCCAGCCCGAGGTCTTGCCCAGCCCGATGCCGATCGGGGTCGTCTTGCGCTGGAGCAGGGTGACCTCGCGGACCGCGGTGCGCGGCTTGCGCTCGGTCAGCCCGCCGGGGTGCACGGCAGGGTCGCCGACGCCCCAGTGCGCCATCCAGTCGTCCAGGCCGTCGGCCGGGTCGTGGGTGAGGAAGTGGCTCACGTCCACGCCGATCCCGCCGGCGCCGACCACGGCCACCCGCTTGCCGGGGACGACGGCGCCGCTGAGCACCTCGGCGTACGACACGACCCGGGGGTGGTCGATCCCGTCGAGCTCCGGGGTCCGGCCGACCACGCCGGTCGCGACGACCACCTCGTCGTACGCCGTGAGGTCGGCCGCCGTGGCCTCCGTGCCGAGCCGGACGTCGACGCCGAGGACCTCGAGCCGGCGGGTGTAGTAGCGCAGCGTCTCGCGGAAGTCCTCCTTGCCCGGCACCTGCATCGCGAGCCGGAACTGCCCGCCCAGCTCGGGCGCCTTCTCGAACAGGGTGACGGCGAAGCCGCGCTCGGCCGCGGACACGGCAGCCGACAGACCCGCCGGTCCGGCCCCGACGACGGCGACCGACCTCGCGCGGCGGGTCGGCCCCAGCTCGATCGGCTCGAGGACGAGCGTGGTCTCCCGGCAGGCGCGCGGGTTCACCAGGCAGGACGCCTTCCGGTTCTGGAACACGTGGTCGAGACACGCCTGGTTGCAGGCGATGCAGGTGTTGATCTCGTCGGCGCGGCCGGCGGCGGCCTTGGCCACGAAGTCGGGGTCGGCCAGCAGCGGGCGCGCCATCGAGACCAGGTCGGCCTCGCCGGCGGCCAGGATCGACTCGGCCAGCTCGGGGCTGTTGATCCGGTTCGACGCGCAGACGGGGACGGACACCTCGGCCTTCAGCCGCGCCGTCGCCCAGCGCCAGGCCCCCTGCGGGACCTGGGTGATGATCGTCGGCACCCGCGCCTCGTGCCAGCCGATGCCGGTGTTGAGCACGGTGACGCCGGCCTCCTCGAGCCGGTGCGCGAGGTCGGCGACCTCGTCCCAGGTCTGGCCGCCCTCGACCAGGTCGAGCAGCGAGATCCGGTAGACGATCGGGAAGTCGTCGCCGACCAGCTCCCGGGACCGGCGGACGACCTCCAGCGGGAACCGCATCCGACCCTCCGCGGTGCCGCCCCACGCGTCGGTGCGGTCGTTGGTGCGGGCGGCGAGGAACTGGTTGATGAGGTACCCCTCCGACCCCATGATCTCGACCGCGTCGTAGCCCGCCTTCCGGGCCAGCGCCACGCTCCGCGCGAAGTCGGTCGCGGTCCGGTCGACCGCCCGCGTCGACAGCGCGCTCGGCCGGAACGGCGTGATCGGCGACTTCTGCCGGGACGCCGAGACGCTGAGCGGGTGGTAGCCGTACCGCCCCGCGTGCAGCACCTGCAGCGCGATCGCGCCGCCCTCGTCGTGCACCGCGTCGGTCACCTCGCGGTGCCGCATCGCCTGCAGCCGCGTGGTCATCTCCGAGGCGAACGGCTTGAGCCAGCCGCGCTTGTTGGGGGCGTAGCCGCCGGTGACGATCAGGCCGACGCCGCCGCGGGCCCGCTCGGCGAAGTACGCCGCCAGCGCCGGCAGGTCGCGGACGCGGTCCTCGAGCCCGGTGTGCATCGAGCCCATCACCACGCGGTTGCGCAGCGTGAGGCCGCCCAGCTCGATCGGGGACAGCAGGTGCGGATAGTTCACTGGTTTGCCTCCAGGTACTCGGTGAGCCACTCGACCCAGAACCGCTCGAGGCGGATCCCGCCGCGCAGGACGAGGTACTGGTCGAGCTCGTGGCCGGTGAGGGTCTCGGGGTGGGGGTGGTCGCGCTTCTCCAGCTGCTCGTAGTGGGCGAGCCGGAGCCGGTGGTCCGCGAGGTTGGCGCGGACGACCTCGAGCACCGCCCCGCGGTCGCCGTACGACGCGCCGCGCATCTTGACGGCCAGCTCGCTGCGCAGCGGCTCCATCGGGGTCGGCTCGGCCAGCCAGTCGGCGAGCACCCGCTCGCCGGCCGGGGAGACGGCGTACACCTTCTTGTCCGGCCTGCCGGACTGGGCGACCTCGGTGACGATGACCCAGCCGTCGGCGTCCATGCGGGCCAGGACCCGGTAGATCTGCTGGTGCGTGGCGTGCCAGAAGAAGCCGATCGAGCGGCTGAACCGCTTCGCCAGCTCCAGCCCCGACGCGGGCTGCTCGCGCAGGGCGACCAGCAGCGCGTGTTCGAGGGCCATGAGGTCAGGATGCCCGACCTATGCAACGAGGTGCAATGGTGCGTCTCGTCACGCGACCGGGGGCGGGACTGACGTCGATGGGCCATTGACCGCGGCTCGCGCCGGCGACGACAGTCGAACATGGGCATCGCGCTGCTCGGGCCCCTGGACGTCGACGGCTCCCGCGTGGCGCTGGGGTCGCGGGACCGGGTCGTGCTGGCGGCCCTGGCCATGGGCCCGCGCCGCACGCTCACCGCGGAGCAGCTCGCCGACGCGGTCTGGGGAGCGTCGCCGCCCGCGTCCTGGCGCAAGAACCTGCAGAGCTGCATCGTGCGGCTGCGCCGGGTCCTCGGCGCGGACGCGATCGTGACGACGCCCCAGGGCTACCGGCTGGCCGTCCCCCACGACGACGTGGACGCGGACCTCTTCGAGCGCCTGGTGGCCCGCGGCCAGGAGCTGCTCACGCTCGGCGAGACCGAACGGGCGGCGTACACGCTCGAGCGGGCCCTCGCCCTGTGGCGGGGGCCGCCGCTCGCCGAGCTGGAGGAGTGGGAGCCGGGCCGGATCGAGGCGGAGCGGCTCGAGGAGCTGCGGTGCGAGGCGGAGGAGCACTGGGTCGACGCCTCGCTGCGCTCCGGCCACCACCTCGAGGTGCTGGCCCGGGCGCAGGCGATGGTGCGGGCCAGCCCGCTGCGCGAGCGGCGCTGGCAGCTGCTCGCGCTGGCGGAGTACCAGTGCGGCCGGCAGGGCGAGGCCCTGCAGACCCTGCACGACCTGCGCCGGATGCTGGCCCAGGAGCTCGGCATCGACCCGGACCCCGGGATCGACGACCTCGAGCAGGCGATCCTGCGGCACGACCCGGTGCTGGACGTGCACCCGGCGGCCGCCGCGTCCGACCGCTCGCCGTACCCCGGCCTGAGTGCGTACGACGTCGCCGACGCCGAGGCGTTCTTCGGGCGCGAGCGGGACACCGCGGCCTGCCTCGAACGGCTGCGGACCACCGGGGTGCTGGCCGTCGTCGGGCCGTCCGGGACCGGGAAGTCCTCCCTGGTCCGTGCCGGCGTCGCGGCCACCCTGCGCCGCGAGGGGTACGACGTGGACGTCATCACCCCGGGCACCCGACCGCTCGACGCGCTGCCCGCCCGGGGCCGGCCGCGTCGTCGTTCGGTCCTCGTCGTCGACCAGTGCGAGGAGGTGTTCACGCTCTGCGACGACCCGGCGGCGCGCACCGAGTTCCTCGACCGGGTCGTGGCGCGGGCCGGGAGCCCGGGCGAACCCGGCGTCGTCGTCGCCCTCCGGGCCGACCGGATGGGGGACCTCTCGACGCACCCGGCCTGCGGCCGTCTCGTCGAGCGTGGCCTCTACCTGCTCACCGCGATGGGCGAGGACGACCTCCGGGCCGCCATCGAGGGACCGGCCCGCCAGGCCGGGCTGGTCGTCGAGCCGGGGCTCGTCGACCTGCTGCTGCGCGAGATCGAGGGGGAGCCGGCCGCGCTGCCGTTGCTCTCGCACAGCCTGCGCGAGACCTGGCTGCGCCGCGAGGGGCGATCGCTGACCGTGGCCGGCTACCGGGCCTCCGGCGGCATCCGGGAGGCGGTGGCCCGCACCGCGGAGGACGTCTACGAGCGGCTGGACGTCTACCAGCGCGACCCGCTGCGTGACCTGCTGCGCCGCCTGGTGGCTCCGGGCCCGGACGGGCAGCCGGTGCTGTCGCGGGTGCCGCTCCAGCTGGTGACCGCCGACCCGGTGCAGGCGGCGATCGTGGACACGCTCATCAGCTCACGCATCCTGAGCAGCGACGAGGGCTCCGTCGCGCTGACCCACGAGGCGATCGTGCGCGCCTGGCCGCGCCTGCGCCGGTGGCTGGACGAGGACCTCGAGGGCAGGCAGATCCTGCACCACCTCGCCGGCGCCGCGGACGCGTGGGACGGGCTCGGCCGCCCGGAGAGCGACCTCTACCGCGGGGCCCGGCTCCAGCAGGCCCTCGAGTGGTGCGGGCGCGAGCGCCCCGAGCTCGCGCCCGCCGAGCGGGACTTCCTCGAGGCCGGGTGGCGGCTGGCCGAGACCGAGGAGCAGTCGGAGCTGCGGCAGGCGCAGGAGCAGTCCCGGATGATCCACCGGCTGCGGCTGGTGCTGGTCGGGGCCGTGGTCCTGCTCCTCGCGGCGCTGGCGGCGACCGTCTACGCCGTGCACCAGGGCCGGGTCGCGGACCGGAACGCCTCCGCGGCCAGCCTGGCGGAGACCGAGGCCGTCGCCCGGGCCGCCGGCAGTGCGGCCCTGGTGACCGACGACCTCGACGAGTCGATGCTGCTGGCCGTGGCCGGCGTACGCCTCGACGACTCGGTCGACAGCCGTCGCAGCCTCCTGGCGGCGATCGGACGCTTCCCGCAGCTCTACTCGTCGACGCCGCTGCCCGGCGACGCCCAGGTGCTCCAGATCGACGTCAGCCCCCAGGGCGGCCTCGTGGCGACCATGGACTACCGGCAGCGGGTCCGGGTCTACGAGGGCCGGAGCGGCGAGCTCGTGGCCGAGCGGCAGGTGGGAGTGCCTCGCGCCGTGGCGACCCAGCGGGACAAGCTGCTCGAGTTCTCGCCGGACGGCCGGACCCTGGCGGTGGTCGCCACCGGCGCGCACGGCCCGCCGGTGCAGCTGCTCGACGCCCGCACGCTGGAGCCGACCCACCTGCGGTTCGACGGGCCGTCAGGGGGCGGATGGATCGGCACCGACCTGGCCTTCAGCCAGGACGGGCACCACCTCGCGGTCGCGATGCGGCGGCTCCAGCAGCCGAGCGGGCTCGGAGCCCGGACCGGACTCCCTGGTCGCTGTGGCCGCGGTCGCGCTGGTGTGGGACCTGCGCGACGGTGGGCCCGCGGCCCGGTTCCGGCTGGAGGACCCGGACTGGCAGTCGGTCGCACTCAGTCCTCACGGGTCACGGCTCTACACCTCTCGACCGCTGGTCGAGCACGACCTGGTGCACGGCGGCGTCCGGGTGCTGGACGACCGCCCGGCGTGGTCGCTGGCGATGGGACGCGACGGTCGTCGTGTCGCCGTCCTGCTGGACGGGAAGGTCCTCGTCAGGGACCTGCGGACCGGCCGCGTCACCACGCTGGACTCCGCCCTCGACGTGGCCGACCTGCGCTTCGCCCGGGACGGCAGGACGCTCCTGCTGGTCGGCTGGAACGACCGGCGCGCCGAGGTCTGGCGGGTCGCGGGTGCGGGCGTGCGGCTCCAGGCCAGCGTGGACCTGGATCGCGGGGCGGCGGGTGCGGTGGACTTCGCTCCCGACGCCTCCTTCCTCTACTCCACCAGCGGGGGCAGCGACCTGCGTCGCTGGGACCTCACCGGGGGACGCGAGTTCGTGCGCCGGGACCAGGTCGCGGGGGAGCGGCAGGAGGGCGTCTTCGCCGTGATGGCGCCGGGCGGCGAGCGCGAGGTGTTCATCCCCGGGGACGGGCTCGGTTTCGGGGTCCACGACCTCGAGACCGGCGCCAGGACCCGGGTGGTCCCCTGGGGTGAGGGCTACCGCCACACGGTCGGTGCCTGGCACCCCGACGGCAGGCACTACGCCACGGCGGTGGGGGACCGGCTGCGGGTCTGGGACCTGCGCACCGCGACCCGCGTCGACGGCGCGGTGCTGCCCGGCCGGCAGGTGACGGAGATCGACTACACCGAGGACGGGTCGCGCCTGGCCGTGGCCGAGCTGGACGGCCGGATCACGATGCTCTCGACCCGGACCTGGTTGCCGGTGGGGCGCCCGGTCGAGGTCGGGAAGCACGTCTCCTGGGTGCAGACCCGCCCCGACAACCGGACGGCCGTGGTCCTCACCGGCGGGCCGAGCACCAGCCAGCTGCGGATCGCCGAGAGCCCGGGGTGGGCGCTGGTCGACCTGGAGGAGGGCACGGTCGTGGCCCGTGGTTCGCTCGGCATGGCCCACGGCACGTGGCTGGGGATCTCACCCGACGGGCGGTACGCCGCGGTGGCCGGCGGCAGCATCGCGGAGAACGTGGACCCGACGGGCGCCGACGGCAAGCTCGCCGTGATCGACCTCCACACAGGTGCCCTGGTGCGACCGCCGGTGATCGCCCACCAGGGTGTCGCCTTCCAGCTGGCGTACTCCCCGGACGGCTCCCGGATCCTGACCACCGGCCTCGACGGGACCGTGGCGCTCTGGGACGCGAGCGAGGGGACGCTGCTGGGCCGGATCACCGTCGAGGGTCGCCCCTACGCCGGCGTGGCGTTCTCGGCCGACGGGAGGTCGGCCCGGATCGTGGAGTGGTGGACGGGACGGGTCTGGACCTGGCCGTTGGACATCGACCAGGCGGTGGCCTACGCCTGTCGGGCCGCCGGCCGGGACCTCTCCCGCGAGGAGTGGCGCGAGCACTTCGGCGCCCGGCCGTACGAGCGCGTCTGCGACAGCTGACCCCGGAGGGATACCGGGCGGATACCGGTCCCGGGGCGGGGGCATACCCGGTCCTGGCAGACCTGGAGGCAGCCGCGGAGCATCCGGCTCCGCCTGTCGAAGGACCCAGTCATGAACCGCTACTCGTTGAGGTCCGACTCCCGACGCTGGTGGTGGCCGGCCGGAGCGGCCGGCGTCGCCGCCTCGGGAGTGCTCGCGGTCTCGCTGCTCGCCGCGCCGTCCGGCAGCGAGCCCGCGGAGGCGCCGCCCGACCTCCAGCGCGGGTACGCGCACATCCCCGCGGACGGGGTCATGCCCACCGACGACGTCCAGCGCGGGTACGCCCACATCCCCTACCGCCGCTGCCCGCCGCCACCGGACCCGGCGTACGTCGGGGCCCCGTGGGTCGCCCACACCGACGAGTGCCCGACGCTGAGCCACTGGTGGACCTACGTGCGCTGACCTCTTGACCGTATACCCCTAGGGGGTATAGGTTCCGGTGTCATGAACAGCTCCTGGAAGATGGCCGTCACGGCGACGCTCCACTGCCTCACCGGCTGTGCCATCGGTGAGGTGCTCGGCATGGTGCTGGCGACCTGGTGGGGCTGGGGCAACCTGCCGAGCGTCGTGCTGTCGGTGGTCCTGGCGTTCTTCTTCGGCTACCTGCTGACCTTCTCCGGTGTGCGTCGGGCCGGGCTGGACGTGCCGACCGCGGTCCGCACCGCGCTGGCCGCGGACACCGTCTCGATCCTCACCATGGAGGTCGTCGACAACGGGTTCCTGGTGCTGTGGCCGGGCGCGATGGACGCCACGCTGGCCGACCTGCTCTTCTGGGTCACGCTCGCCGCGTCGTTGGCGATCGCCTTCGTGGTCACGGTGCCGGTCAACCACTGGATGATCGGGCGCGGCAAGGGGCACGCGGTGGTCCACGAGATGCACCAGATGGATGAGCACACGCACCACTGAAACCGTAGAGTTTGGTCATGAGCCTGCGTGGATCCGTCGTCACCCTGCCGTTGCTGCTGCCGGTTCTCGTGGGTGCGGCCGCGTGCGCGCCCTCCGACGAGAGCCCGACGGCCTCCGACTCGAGCACCGGCGCGGCCTCCTGCGCCAAGGCCGACCTGCCGCTGCTGAAGTCCGGCACCCTCACGATCGGCACCGACTCCCCGGCGTACGACCCGTGGTTCAGCAACAACGACCCGACCAACGGCAAGGGCTACGAGTCGGCGGTGGCGTACGCCGTGGCCGACCAGCTCGGGTTCTCCCGGGACGAGGTCACCTGGGTCAAGGTGCCGTTCAACAGCTCCTACAAGCCCGGGCCGAAGGACTTCGACTTCGACATCAACCAGATCTCGATCACGCCGGCCCGCGCCCAGGTCGTCGACTTCTCCGACGGCTACTACGCGGCGTCGCAGGCGGTGATCGCGCTCAAGGGCACGGCGGGTGCCGAGGCCACCAGCATCGACGACCTGAAGGGCCTGCGGCTCGGGGCGCAGACCGGGACCACCTCGCTCACCGCGATCCGCGACGTGATCCAGCCCGACCAGGACCCCGCCGTCTTCGAGGACACCAACGCGGCCAAGCAGGCGCTGCAGAACGACCAGGTCGACGCGATCCTCGCCGACCTCCCGACCGCGTTCTACATCAGCGCCGTCGAGATCCCGGACAGCACGATCGTCGGACAGTTCCAGCCCGAGACCGGGCAGCAGGAGGAGTTCGGCATGCTCTTCGAGAAGGGCAGCGGGCTGGTGCCCTGCGTCGACGACGCGCTCGCGACGCTCAGGAGCGACGGCACCCTCGACGACCTGGAGAAGAAGTGGCTCTCCGACGTCGTCGACGTGCCGACCCTGCAGTGAGCGACTCCGCCGCCTGGTCACCGAGTCCCCGGGAGCTGGAGCGCCGGCTGCTGCGGCGCCGCCTGCGGCTGCGCTCGACCCTGATCGCCGCGACCGCCCTGGTCGTCGTGTTCGTGGGGCTGGCGCTGCTGATCGTCACCTCGCCGGGGTGGGACCGCGTCCGCGAGGCGTTCTTCAACGGCTTCCACGCCAAGGCCTCGCTGCCCGACATCGCGCGCGCCTTCTGGCTGAACGTGAAGATGTTCATGATCGCCGAGCCGCTGATCCTGGTGCTGGCGCTGGCCCTCGCGATCGCCCGGAGCGCCCGCTCGCCCTGGCTGCTCCCGCTGCGCGTCGCCGCGGTCGCCTACACCGACGTCATCCGCGGGATCCCGACGATCCTGCTGATCCTGCTGCTCGGCTTCGGCATGCCCGGTCTGCGGCTGCAGGGGGTGCCCAACAGCCCGTTCTTCTGGGCCACCACCGCCCTGGTCATCTCCTACAGCGCCTACGTCGCCGAGGTCTTCCGGTCCGGGATCGAGTCGATCCATCCCTCGCAGCTCGCCAGCGCCGAGGCGCTCGGGCTCGGGCGCGGGCAGACGATGCGCTTCGTCGTGGTCCCGCAGGCGGTGCGCCGCGTCGTACCCCCGCTGCTCAACGACTTCGTCTCCCTGCAGAAGGACACCGCCCTGGCGTCCACGCTCGGGGTGTTCGAGGCGGTGTTCGTGGCCCGCGACTACACCAACTACAACTTCAACTACACGCCGTACGTCGTGGTCGCGCTGTTCTTCGTGGCGCTGACGATCCCGCTGGCCAGGTTCACCGACTGGCTCGGCCGGCGCTACGCCGAGCGCGAGCGGGCGGGCGCCCGATGAGCCGCCCCTCCGAGGAGGCGCTGCTCGAGGTGAGCGACCTGCGCAAGTCGTACGGCGAGCGCGTGGTGCTCGCCGACGTCGACCTGGTCGTGAACCCGCACGACGTGGTCTGCCTGATCGGCTCGTCGGGCTCGGGCAAGTCGACGCTGCTGCGCTGCCTGAACCTGCTCGAGGACATCGACGACGGCGTGATCCGCTTCGACGGCCGGGAGATCTCCGACCCGCGCGTCGACCGGCGGGCGGTGCGCAGCCGGATGGGCATGGTGTTCCAGGCCTACAACCTCTTCCCGCACCTGACCGTGCTGGAGAACTGCACCCTCGCCCCCCGGCGGGTGCACGGCCTGTCGCGGGCCGAGGCGGAGGCCCGGGCCCGGACGCTGCTGGAGCAGTTCGGCCTCTCCGACCAGGCCACCAAGCACCCCGACCGGCTCTCGGGCGGCCAGCAGCAGCGGGCCGCCCTGGTGCGGGCGCTGTGCACGTCGCCCGACCCTGCTGCTGCTCGACGAGATCACCGCCGCCCTCGACCCCGAGCTGGTCGGCGAGGTGCTGCCGATCGTGCGGGACCTGGCCGAGCAGGGCACCACGATGATCCTGGCCACCCACGAGATGAGCTTCGCCCGCGAGGTCGCCACCACCGTCTGCTTCCTGCACGAGGGCCGCATCCTCGAGCAGGGGCCGCCCGACCAGATCCTCACCGACCCGCGCGAGCCCCGGACGCGTCAGTTCCTGCGGCGGGTGCTGCCGGGCTGAACCTGCGCCCGGTGGGACGACCCCTCCCGACCGTGACAGCGGTCCTGTCATGATCGCCCCATGAGCTACGAACTCGGCCAGGGGACAGGACCGCTCAGCGGCGTGAAGGTCGTCGAGATCGCCGGCATCGGACCGGGGCCGCACGCGTGCATGATCCTCGCCGACCTCGGGGCCGACGTGATCCGTGTGGAGCGGCCGGGCGGGCAGCTGCTGGCCGGCGGCCCGCACAACCTGCTCAACCGGGGTCGGCCGAGCGTCGCGCTCGACCTGAAGCAGCCCGAGGCGATCGGCACCGTCCTCGAGCTCGTCACGGGACGCCGACCTGCTCGTGGAGGGGATGCGCCCCGGCGTCGCCGAGCGGCTCGGGCTCGGGCCCGAGGAGTGCCACGCGGTCAACCCGCGGCTGGTCTACGGGCGGATGACCGGCTGGGGCCAGGACGGCCCGCTGGCACAGGCGGCCGGGCACGACATGAACTACATCTCGGTCGCCGGCGCCCTGCACGGGCTCGGCCAGGACAAGGCCCGGCCGCACTTCCCGGCCAACCTGGTCGGCGACTTCGGCGGCGGCTCGACGTACCTGGTCATCGGCCTGCTCGCCGCGCTCCTCGAGGCCCGGGTCAGCGGCCGGGGCCAGGTGGTGGACGCCGCGATCGTCGACGGGACCGCCCACCTCAACGCGATGACCGCGGCGTTCCTCGCCGCCGGCACGTTCAAGGAGGAGCGGGCCAGCAACCTGCTCGACGGCGGCGCGCCGTACTACGACCTCTACGAGACCGCCGACGGCCGGCACATGTCGGTGGGGGCGCTGGAGCCCCAGTTCTACGACCTGTTCGTCGACCTGCTCGGCATCGCGGAGGAGGCCCCGGACCGCTTCGACCCCGAGCGCGCCGAGGAGCTGCGGGCGCTGATCGCCGAGCGGTTCCGCAGCCGTACCCAGGCCGAGTGGGTGGCGGTCTTCGAGGGCACCGACGCGTGCGTGGCGGGCGTCATCCCGATCAGCGAGGCCGCCGAGCACCCGCACCTCAAGGCCCGCGAGACGTACGTCGTGCGCGACGGCATGCTCCAGCCGAGCCCGGCCCCGCGCTTCTCCCGCACCAGGCCCACGCTCACGTCCCCGCCCACGCCGCAGGCCGGGTCGGACACCCGCGCGGCCCTGGTCGCGTGGGGCATCGGGACGTCGACGGTCTCATCGCCAGGGGCGCCGCGGTCCAGGCCTGAGCCGGAGGCCCGACAATGGGACGGTGAAGCCGTTCCTCTTCCTCGGCACCCGCCCCGAGGACGACGTCGCCGAGAGCGAGTACGCCGCGGTGCTGCGCTGCGCGGGCCTCGACGAGCGCGACGTACGCCGGCACCGGCTCGAGCGCGACGAGCTCGGCATGGTCGACCTCGAGGACTGGTCGGGGATCGTGCTCGGCGGGGGACCGTTCAACATCAGCGACCCGACGTCGGAGAAGTCCCCGGTCCAGCTGCGGGTCGAGGCGGAGCTGCGGGGCCTGGCCGTGAAGGTCGTCGCGGAGGACTTCCCCTTCTTCGGCGCCTGCTACGGCATCGGCACCCTCGGGTCCCTGCACGGCGGCGTGGTCGACCGGACGTACGGCGAGCCGATCGGCGCGGTGGGCGTCAGCCTCACCGACGCCGGACGGCTGGACCCGCTGTTCGCGCCGGTCCCGTCGTCGTTCCAGGTCTTCCTCGGCCACAAGGAGGCCGTGTCCCGGCTGCCCGAGGACGCGGTGCTGCTGGCCTCCTCGGCGGCCTGCCCGGTGCAGGCGTTCCGGCTCGGGCAGAACGTCTACGCCACCCAGTTCCACCCCGAGCTGGACGTCGACGGCCTGTGCCTGCGCATCGACGCCTACCGCCACCACGGCTACTTCGACCCGCCCCAGGCCGAGGAGCTGATGGCCCTGGCCCGGGTCGCGGTCGTCACCGAGCCGCCGCGGCTGCTCGCCCGGTTCGTCGAGCTCTACGCCCGCTGACTCTCGACCGGGCCGTTGGACCCTGACGCCGCCGGCGCCTCCCGCACACGCTGAGGAGATGGAGACGACGTCGGGGGCGGCCACCCGTACGGCCGAGGGTGAGAACGCGCCGCTGCTCGAGGCGATGCTGAACCTGACCCGGTTCCACCGCGAGCACGAGAAGTTCTACGCGTCCTCGCCCCGCGAGCAGGCGGTCACGCTGCAGCGGCACGCGCGCAGCCTCCAGTCCCTGGCCGACACCTGGGCCGGCGCCGAGGTGGGTCAGCGCCCGGTGCTGAGCCCCTACGAGGGCGCCGAGGACCTCAACAGCGCCGCCGCCCTCCAGCTCGACGGCGTGCTCTTCATGGAGGGCGAGGGACGGCCCGCCGAGATCACCCACCTGATCCGCGACCTGCGTCGCGCCGCCGAGGACCAGCGGGAGGTGGCCGAGTGGCTGAGCCGGGCGATGGAGGCCTCGTGGGGGATCGCGTCGGCGTTGCTCGACATCGACGGCCTCGCCGACCTGCTGGGCGAGCGCCACCGGATCATCGCCAACGACTGGCAGGCGGCGACGATGGGGGCCGTCACGAGCCGCGTGCTCGACCGCGCCGCGGACATCCTGGAACGGGTCGACTTCACCCCGGCGGCGTTGCGCGCCGACCTCGCCGACGGGCGGGTGGCGGTGGGCCTGCTCTACTCCGCCGCCGAGCTGATCGACCACGCCGCCGACCTGTGCTGCGACTCCGCCGGTCTCGTGCACGGCAACGAGCGCCGGTGGCGGGTGTTCCGGGAGCGGGTCGCCGAGGTGGTCGCCGGACAGCAGTGACGGGCCTGGTGACCGACCAGTAGGTTCCGTGCCATGAGCACGCGACCCGAGCACGTCGACGTCCTGGTCGTCGGCGCCGGCCTGTCCGGCATCGGCGCCGCCTGCCGGCTGCGCACCGAGCACCCGCAGCGCAGCATCGCGATCCTGGAGAGCCGCGGTGCCAGCGGCGGCACCTGGGACCTCTTCCGCTACCCGGGCATCCGCTCCGACTCCGACATGTTCACCTTCGGCTACCGCTGGCGACCGTGGCCCGGCGACCGGGCGCTCGCCGACGGCCCGTCGATCCTGGAGTACCTCCGCACGGTGGCGGAGGAGTACGCCGTCGACGAGCTGGTCCGCTACCACCACACGGTGCGACGGGCGTCCTGGGACTCCGACACCGCGCTGTGGACCGTCGAGGTCGACCGGGACGGCGAGCCGGTGACGCTGACGACGAGCTTCCTCTACGCCTGCTCGGGCTACTACGACTACGACGGCGGCCACTCCCCGGAGTTCCCGGGTGCCGACGACTTCGCGGGCGAGATCGTGCACCCGCAGGCCTGGCCCGAGGACCTCGACCACACCGGCAAGCGGGTGGTCGTCATCGGCAGCGGGGCCACCGCGGTCACCCTGGTCCCGGCGATGGCGGGCGAGGCCGAGCACGTGACGATGCTGCAGCGCTCCCCGTCGTACGTCCTCTCCCGCCCGGCCCGCGACCCGCTGGCGCAGAGGCTCGAGAAGCTGCCGACCCGGCTCACCTTCCCGATCGTGCGCTGGAAGGCGATCCTGCTCGCGGTGCTGACCTACCAGCTCGCCCAGCGCCGGCCCGACTTCGCGAAGCGGCTGGTGCGCAAGGCGACCGCCCAGCAGCTGCCGCCCGAGGTGGACGTCGACGTGCACTTCAACCCGGCGTACAACCCCTGGGACCAGCGGCTCTGCTTCGTGCCGGAGGGCGACCTGTTCCGGGCGCTGCGCAAGGGCACCGCCTCGATCGTCACCGACCAGATCGAGACCTTCACCGAGAAGGGGATCCGGCTCAGGTCCGGCGAGGAGCTGATGGCCGACGTGATCGTGACCGCGACCGGCCTGAACCTGAAGGCGATGGGCGGGATCGAGCTGGTCGTCGACGGACGGTTGGTCGACGTCGCCGACACCATGACCTACCGGACGCTGATGCTCAGCGACGTGCCCAACTTCGCCTTCACGATCGGCTACACCAACAACTCGTGGACGCTGAAGGCCGACCTGGTCGCCGACTACGTGTGCCGGGTGCTCGCGCACCTGGACGAGGTCGGCGCGCGGATGGTCGTGGCGCCGCGCGACCCGGACGTGGCGGAGGAGCGGCTGCTGACGTTCAGCTCCGGCTACGTGCTGCGCGCGCTGGACAAGCTGCCCAAGCAGGGCGACCGCGAGCCGTGGAAGCTGCGCCAGAACTACCTGTACGACGTCCGCTCGCTGCGCCGGGGAGACCTCGACGACGGCGTCCTCAGGTTTGTCTGACCCGCTGGCGGGAACGAACCCCGTGTCACGCGCGGCACCCGCCGGGCGACGACCAACGGAGGATGTCGATGAGCTTCAGCGACAAGGCAGGCAACAAGGCCGAGGACCTCGGGGGCAAGGCCAAGGAGGCCACCGGCAAGGCGACGAACGACGAGAACCTCGAGGCCGAGGGCAAGGACGACCAGACCAAGGCGTCGGCCAAGCAGGCCGGCGAGCACGTCAAGGACGCCGCCAAGGACGTCAAGGACGGCCTCACCAAGTAGAGCCCCCCAAGTAGTGACATTTAGGCGCCGACGGGCTGCTGACCCTAGAGTGGGGTCAGCAGCCCGTTCCGTCTTGCCTCGGGCTTCCGCGCCGGCCGACCCGCAGCTCCATCCCCCGCTCGAACACTGGGCGCCGCGCCCCTCCTCGTGAGGCCTGCTTCTCAGCTCCCGCCGCCGGCGGGATCAGCTTGGCGAGACACGCCAACAGTGAGTGATTCCCCCCTTGTCTTCTGCAGTTGCTGCTCAGTCCACCCTGTCCTTCTCGGAGCTCGGCGTCCCCGCCGACCTCTGCGCGGTCCTCGCCGACCGCGGCATCACCACCCCCACCCCCATCCAGACCGCCACGCTCCCGGACTCCCTCGCGGGCCGCGACGTGCTGGGCCGGGGCCGCACCGGCTCCGGCAAGACCTACGCCTTCCTGCTGCCGCTGGTGGCCCGGCTGGTGGCCTCCGGACGCCCGGCCCGCCCCAAGGCACCGCGCGCCCTGATCCTGGCGCCGACCCGTGAGCTGGTCGGCCAGATCCAGGAGTCGCTCGAGCCGCTGGCCGCGGCCGCCGGCCTCTCCACCCGCACCGTCTTCGGCGGCGTGGGCCAGAACCCCCAGGTCCAGGGCCTGCGTCGCGGTGTCGACATCGTCATCGCCTGCCCCGGCCGGCTCGAGGACCTGATCGGCCAGGGCCACTGCTCGCTCGGCTCGATCGAGACCACCGTGCTGGACGAGGCCGACCACATGGCCGACCTCGGCTTCCTGCCCGCCGTGCGCCGGCTGCTCGACCAGACCCCGAAGGACGGCCAGCGGCTGCTCTTCTCGGCCACGCTCGACAAGGCGATCGACGTGCTGGTCAAGCGGTTCCTGAGCTCGCCGGTCACCCACGAGGCGGACTCCGCCCAGTCGCCGGTCGCCGCGATGGACCACCACGTGCTGCACCTCGACCGCGAGCACCGGGTCCCGGTCCTCGTCGACCTGACCAGCGCCCCGGGCCGCACGGTCGTCTTCACCCGCACCAAGCACGGCGCCAAGGCGCTGACCCGCCAGCTGAACAAGAGCGGCGTACCGACCGTCGAGCTGCACGGCAACCTGAGCCAGAACGCCCGCACCCGCAACATGGACGCCTTCCACTCCGGCAAGGCGACGACGCTGGTCGCCACCGACATCGCCGCCCGCGGCATCCACGTCGACGACGTGGCCCTCGTGGTCCACGCCGACCCGCCGGTCGAGCACAAGGCCTACCTGCACCGCTCGGGGCGTACGGCGCGCGCCGGTGCTGCCGGCACGGTCATCACGCTGATGACCGACGAGCAGGTGCGCGACGTCCGCGACCTGACCCGCGCCGCCGGCATCAAGCCGACCACCACGCGCATCAACGGCGCCGCCCACCCGATGCTGGTCCAGCTCGCCCCCGGCGACCGGGTGACCGTGCCCGGAGGCCTCGCCGTCGAGGCGCCCGCACCGGCGCAGGGTGGCCGCAGGCCCAACGGCGGCGGCGACGGCTCCGGCGGTCGCTCCGGTGGGGGCCGCAACCGCTCCCGCCGCGGCCGCGGCGGCCAGGGCTCGCGCGGCACCGGCGGCGCGTCGGCGCAGTCGAAGGGCTCGGCCGGGAGCTCGACCAGCGGAACGTCTGGCGGCAAGCCCGGCGCGAAGGCCGGCGGCTCGGGCAACGGCGGCGGCTCGCGTCGCCGCACCGGCCCCACCTCGGGCGGCCAGTCCCGCCCCGGGTCGAGCAAGCACAGCGCCGCGTCGTTCAGCTCCGGGCGCCGCTGACCCCGGGTCCGTGCTCTCCCCCTCCCCCGTAAAGTCGCCGCGGAGGGGGTGAGCCGTGCGGACGTGGTTGCAGCGAGCGCTGTGGGACGTCGTCCCGCGCGACCACCGGGAGACGCCGCAGGCCCTGCGGCGTCGCCAGGTCGTCACGATCGCGTTCGTGGTCATCGGCGGCCTGGTGCTCGGCTTCTCGCTGCGGATCGAGCCGGGCAACGCCTGGTTCTACCCCGCCACCCTGGTCCTGGCGGGCGTGTGGACGGTGGGGGCGTTCGCCTCCGGCCCGCTGCACCTCGGCCGGATCGCGCACTCCACCGGGCTGCGCCGCCCGGTGGTGACGCCGATCGTGCTGGGGCTCGGGCTCGTCGGCGTCTTCCTGCTCGGCGGCCTGGTCGTCCGGCAGGTGCCGTTCCTCGACGAGCAGGTGCGCTCCGTCCTCGACCACGCCGACGAGGGGGCGTGGCCGCTGCTGGTGCTGGTCACCGTCGTCAACGGCATCGCCGAGGAGCTGTTCTTCCGCGGCGCGGCGTACGCCGCCGTGACCCGGCACCCGGTCCAGGTCACCACCGTCGCCTACGCGCTGGCCACGCTGGCCACCGGCAACGTGATGCTGGCCTTCGCGGCGGTGCTGCTGGGCATCGTCGTCGGGCTGCAGCGCCGGGCCTCGGGCGGGATCCTCGGACCGGTCCTCACCCACGTGACCTGGTCGGTCTCGATGCTGTTCCTGCTGCCCTGGCTCTTCGGTTGACCCCTGGCTCCTCGGCAGACGCAGCCGGCTACCGCCCGCCCTCGTCGAGCGCGCGGCGTACCGCCTCCTCGTAGGACAGCGGCTCGCCCGGCACGATGTCGCGGATCGAGTGGTCGGTGACGACGACCTCGGTGCCCATGGAGTCGATCAGGTTCCGGCCGGTGGTGACGTCGATGTCGGTGACGAGCGCCAGCCAGTACGACGACAGCCTGGGCGTCAGCACCGGCACCCGCACGATCGGCACCCGGTGCCCCGCCGAGATCTCGGCCGCGATCTGGAGCATCTCGAGGTAGGTCATCTCCTCGGGCCCGCCGATCTCGAACACCCGGTCGTAGGCCTCGGGACGGCCGATCACCCCGGCCAGGTAGCGGACCACGTCGTCGAGCGCGATCGGCTGGGTGCGGGTCGCGACCCACTTCGGCACCACCATTGCCGGCAGGTTCTTCACCAGCTGGCGGGTCAGCTCCCAGGAGATGCCGCCGGCCCCCACCACGATCGCCGCGCGCAGCACGGTCACCGGCACACCCGCCTCACCGAGCAGCCCCTCGACCTCGCGGCGCGAGCGCAGGTGCGGTGAGAGCTTCTCGTCGTCGGAGCCCAGGCCGCCCATGTAGACGATCTGCTGGACCCCGGCCGCCGCGGCGGCCCGGCCGAAGGTGCGCGCGGCCTCGGCGTCCTTGCGCTCGAAGTCGGGGTCGTCGAGGGAGTGCACCAGGTAGACGGCGACGTCGGCCCCCTCGAGCGCGTCGCTGAGCGAGGCGCGGTCCTCCACGTCCCCACCCACGGCCTGGCCCGGCCCGTCGTACGACTCGGGCCGGCGGGTCATCGCCCGCACCTTCAGGCCGCGGTCCACCAGCGCCGGGACCAGCCGCTTGCCGATGAAGCCGGTGGCGCCGGTCACCAGGACCGTCGGCTGCTCGAGGGGTTCGCTCATGCCCCCACCCTAGGAAGCGGCCCCCAGAAACGGGTGCAGAACGGGTGCAGCAACCGGTGCAGCCGCCGGTTTCAGGAGCCGTTCGGGGAGCGGCGGGCGCGCTGCGCGATGCCCTCGCGCTTGGTCTCGTCCATGGCGCTCTCGTAGGCGGCGACCAGGCTGGCGATCGACAGCGGCTTGAGGCGCTCGACCACCTCGCGGACCCGCTCCGGCGAGGTGCCGGACTCCTTGTAGACCGGCCAGGCCTTGGTGCGGAAGACCTCGTAGAGCTCCTCGGCGATCTGCCGGCCGTGGGTGGCGTACACGTCGGCGGCCGCGAGTGCCGCCTCGGTGGGGAAGCCGAGGTCGAGCAGGCCCAGGCCCACCGAGAGCTGCGAGACGACCACCTGGTGCTTGCCGCGCTTGCCCGGGAAGACCACGCCGAGGGCGGCGAGCGTGGTCAGGTCCTCGTCGCTGAGCTCGCGTCCGGCCCGCTGGTCGAGCTCGGCCCGCGACATCTCGATGGGGGACTCGTGCTGCCAGGGCGCCAGCATCGTGCGCTGCAGGGCGATGTCGGCGGGGCTGGCGTCGCGGGGGATGTTGGCGACGTACCGCTCGATCGCCGACAGCGTGAACCCGTGGCTCTGCAGCTCCTGCACCAGCTCGAGCCGGGCCACGTGGTCGGCGGTGTAGTAGCCCGAGCGGCCGCGCCGGATCGGCGGCGGGACCAGGCCCTTGGTCGTGTAGAAGCGGATGTTGCGCACGCTCATCCCGACCCGGGTGGTCAGCTCGTCGAGCGTGAGCAGGTCACGCGGCGTCTCGACAGCCCCTGTCGTAGCTGCCTTCGTCATCGCGCTCCTTCCGGTGTGCTGGTGAGCCAGGCCACAATCCGGCCTACCTTGACCATGACAGCAATAGTGTCACAATCGAAGGGTCTCGACAGGCTCGACCAACGACACAAGCTCGACCAACGACATCAGTGCAAGGACGGTCATGGCAGAAGCATTCGTGTACGACCACATTCGTACGCCGCGCGGCAAGGGCAAGAAGGTCGGCTCGCTGCACGAGGTCAAGCCGGTCGACCTCGTGGTCGGCCTGCTGGACGAGATCAAGGTGCGCAACCCCGGGCTGGACCCGGCGCGGATCGACGACGTCGTGCTCGGCGTGGTGTCCCCGGTCGGTGACCAGGGTGCCGACATCGCCAAGACCGCCGCGCTCAAGGCCGGCTACCCCGAGACCGTGGCCGGTGTGCAGCTCAACCGCTTCTGCGCCTCCGGGCTGGAGGCGGTCAACCAGGCCGCCTCGCGCGTCCGCGGCGGCTTCGAGGACCTGATCCTCGCCGGCGGCGTCGAGTCGATGAGCCGGGTCCCGATGGGCTCCGACGGCGGCGCCTGGGCGATGGACCCGGACACCGCGCTGAGGACCGGGTTCGTCCCGCAGGGCATCGGCGCGGACCTGATCGCGACGATCGAGGGCTGGAACCGCGGCGACGTCGACGCCTACGCGGCCGAGTCGCACCACCGCGCCGCCAAGGCCTGGGCCAACGGCTACTTCGCGAACGCGGTGGTCCCGGTCAAGGACCTCAACGGGATGACCGTGCTCGACCACGACGAGACCATCCGCCCCGACACCAGCCCGGAGGGCCTCGGCGCGCTCAAGCCGTCGTTCGCCGACATCGGCGCCCAGGCCGGCTTCGACGACGTGGCGCTGGAGAAGTACCACTGGGTCGAGCGGATCGACCACGTCCACCACGCCGGCAACTCCTCGGGCATCGTCGACGGCGCCGCGATCATGGCCATCGGCAGCGAGCAGGTCGGCACCGACCTCGGGCTCACCCCGCGGGCCCGCATCCTCGCCACCGCGGTCTCCGGCGCGGACCCGACGATCATGCTGACCGGACCGGCACCGGCCGCCCGCAAGGCGCTCGCCAAGGCCGGCCTGTCGGTCGAGGACATCGACCTGTTCGAGATCAACGAGGCCTTCGCGGCCGTGGCCATGCGGTTCATGCGCGACATGGGCATCAGCCACGAGATCACCAACGTCAACGGCGGCGCGATCGCCATGGGCCACCCGCTCGGCGCCACCGGCGCGATGATCCTCGGCACCCTCGTCGACGAGCTCCAGCGGCGCGACCAGCGCCGCGGCCTCGCCACGCTCTGCGTCGGCGGCGGCATGGGTATCGCGACCATCGTCGAGCTCGTCTGAGCCACGCCCCCGTTCAACGCCGGCCGCAACGGCAGCCACGACCGCTTCGAGCAAGGACTCCCAGAGAACATGACCGAGACCCAGACACAGTCGGCCGTCCACTACGACCGCGACGCCGACGGCATCGTCACCCTCACCCTCGACGACCCCACCGCCAGCGCCAACACGATGAACGACCTCTACATCGCCTCCATGGCCGCGGCGGTGGACCGGCTGTACGACGAGGTGGCCCAGGACGAGAAGAGCGTCACCGGCGTCGTGGTCGCGAGCGCGAAGAAGACCTTCTTCGCCGGCGGCAACCTCAAGAAGATGGTGCAGGCGACCAAGGACGACGCCGCCGACGTCTTCAACGCCGGTGAGAGCGTCAAGGCGGCCCTGCGCCGCCTCGAGCAGTTCCCCCGCCCCGTCGTCGCCGCGATCAACGGCGCCGCGCTCGGCGGCGGCCTCGAGATCTGCCTGGCCTGCAACCACCGCGTCCTCGTCGACGACCCCAAGGTCCAGGTCGGGCTGCCGGAGGCCTCCCTCGGCCTGCTGCCCGGCGGCGGCGGGGTGACCCGCACCGTGCGGATGCTCGGCATCCAGTCCGCGCTGATGGACGTCCTGCTGCAGGGCACCCGCTTCAAGCCCGCCCAGGCGCTCGAGAAGGGCCTGGTCGACGAGCTGGTCGCGACCCGCGAGGAGCTGGTGCCGGCGGCCAAGGCCTGGATCAAGGCCAACCCCGACGCCGCCCAGAACCCGTGGGACCAGCCGGGCTACAAGATGCCCGGCGGCACCCCCAGCAACCCCAAGCTCGCGGCGTTCCTGCCGGCGTTCCCGGCGCTGCTGCGCCAGCAGACCAAGGGCGCGGTCTACCCCGCGCAGCGGGCGATCCTGTCCGCCGCGGTCGAGGGCGCGCAGGTCGACTTCGACACCGCGTCGCGGATCGAGTCGCGCTACCTGACCAACCTGATCGTCAACCAGGGCTCGAAGAACATGATCCAGGCGTTCTTCTTCGACCTGCAGGCGATCAACTCCGGCTCGCTGCGGCCGGACGGGATCCCGCCGTACAAGGCCGTCAAGGTCGGTGTGCTCGGCGCCGGCATGATGGGCGCCGGCATCGCCTACTCCTGTGCCCGGGCGGGCATGGAGGTCGTGCTCAAGGACGTCGCCGCCGAGAGCGCCGAGAAGGGCAAGGCGTACAGCGAGAAGCTGCTCGACAAGGCGATCGCCCGGGGCCGCTCGACCGAGGAGAAGAAGGCCGAGCTGCTCGGCAGGATCACGGCGACCGCGGACCCGGCCGACCTGGCCGGCTGCGACCTGGTGATCGAGGCGGTCTTCGAGGACCCGACGCTGAAGAGCAAGGTCTTCGCCGAGATCGCCGAGCACGTGAACCCCGACGCGCTGCTGTGCTCCAACACCTCGACGCTGCCGATCACCGAGCTGGCCGCGGGCGTGGACCGGCCGAAGGACTTCATCGGCCTGCACTTCTTCAGCCCCGTCGACAAGATGCCGCTGGTGGAGATCATCCGCGGTGAGCAGACCTCCGACGAGGCGCTGGCCAAGGCGTACGACGTGGTGCAGCAGATCCGCAAGACCCCGATCGTCGTCAACGACAGCCGCGGGTTCTACACCTCGCGGGTGATCGGGACGATGGTCAACGAGGGCCTCGCGATGCTCGCCGAGGGCGTGCACCCGGTCTCGCTGGAGCGGGCCGCGACCCAGGACGGCTACCCGGTCGGCACCCTCCAGCTCTCCGACGAGCTGAACATGGAGCTGTTCAAGAAGATCAGCACCGCCACCCGCGCAGCCGTCGAGGCCTCCGGCCAGACCTACGAGCCGCACCCGGCCGAGGCGGTCATCGACACGATGATCGAGGTCGGGCGGCCCTCGCGGCTCAAGGGCGCCGGCTTCTACGACTACGACGAGTCCGGCAAGCGGCTCTCGCTGTGGAAGGGCCTCGCCGACACGTTCCCCGTCGCCGCCCCCGAGAACGGCAGGGAGCAGGTCCCGTTCCAGGACGTCAAGGACCGGCTGCTGTTCGTGGAGGCCCTCGAGACCGCGAAGTGCTTCGAGGAGGGCGTCATCACCTCCGCGGCCGCGGCCAACATCGGCTCGATCATGGGCATCGGCTTCCCGCCCAACACCGGTGGCGCGGCGCAGTTCATGACGGGCTTCGAGACCCCTGCTGACGGGCAGAGCGAGGGCGAGATCGGGCTCGCGGCGTTCGTGAAGCGCGCCGACGAGCTCGCCGAGAAGTACGGCGACCGGTTCCGGCCGACGGCGTACCTGCGGTCGATGGCGGAGAAGGGCGAGTCCTTCCCCGCCTGACACGCCCCACCGCAACGCGCAGTCGGCCCGCCCACCTCCCTCCGACGTGGGCGGGCCGACGCGTGTTCAGCCCCGCTTGTGGTCAGCGGTGCGTCTGGAACCAGGGGTGGTGCAGGTCGTAGAACGTGGCGTCCCTCATGGCGTAGTCCAGGTCCGCCATCACGTCGGCCGGCGGCTGCACCTGCTCGCCGCGGCGGGCGCTCTCCTCGTCGGTGAAGGCCACCGTCTCGGTGAACGTGCCGTCGGGCTCGATCGCCAGCGTGGCGCCGAGGATGTCCGGGCGCAGCTCGTGCAGCAGCGTGGTGTCGGCGAGCATCGCCTTGAGCCGGTCGGGGTCCTCGACCTTGCCGCGGATCACCTGCACGAACCCGGCCTGGTCGGAGCCGCCGTCCATCATCAGCGTGACGTCGTCGCAGTCGTGGTACTCGACCGGACCGTCCATCAGGGCCATCATCTGCTCGGCCCAGGCGCCCTGCTCGGGGCGCTTGGAGTTGGCCATCGCGGTCTCGCGGGACTCGAAGCGGACCACGCCGATGAACATGTCGTCGTCGGTGAAGCCGTAGGTGCCGCCGAGCCAGCCGCTGGCACCGGTGCCGATCTCGTCGACCCACTGCTGTGCCATCGCAGCGCAGCTCGTCCTGTCTCGTGCACTTCCCCTGGATGATCTGGATGAACACAGCTCGGCCCTCCTTTCCGCAGGCCACCTCCGGGGTGAGGTGGCACGGTGCTCGTCCTTCGACGCTATTGCGGTGCCGGGACGTCGTCCATGACGCGATCAGGGGAAAGGCGGGGCCGCGAGCACTCCTCGGACGGGTCGGAAGGGCCCATGACGCCCCGGCTAGGGTGCCGGACATGGACTTCGCTCCGTCCGCCCGGGCCGCCGACCTGACCGCACGCGTGGCCGAGTTCATGGCCGAGGAGATCGCGCCGGCCGAGCCCGGCTACCACCGCGACCTGGCCGAGCTCCGGCGTACCGGCGACCCGTGGCAGCCGCTGCCGGTCCTCGACGAGCTCAAGGCGAAGGCCCGGGCGCGGGGGCTGTGGAACCTCTTCCTCCCGAAGGAGCACGCCGGGGAGTACGCAGCGCGGTTCGGCACCGACGGCGGGGAGGGCCTGAGCAACGTCGACTACGCCCCGCTGGCCGAGCTGATGGGGCGCTCGGCGATCGCGCCGCTGGTGTTCAACTGCAACGCCCCGGACACCGGGAACATGGAGGTGCTGCTGCGCTACGGCTCCCCCGAGCAGAGGCGCGAGTGGCTCGAGCCGCTGCTGGACGGCCGGATCCGCTCGGCGTTCACGATGACCGAGCCGGACGTCGCCTCCTCCGACGCCACCAACATGGAGGCCACCGCCGTCGTCGACGGCGACGAGGTCGTGGTCAACGGCCGCAAGTGGTGGTCCACCGGCATCGGCCACCCCGACTGCAAGGTCCTGGTGTTCATGGGGCTCGCGGATCGCCCAGAGGATCAGCAGAGCGCGGACCGGCACCACCGGCACTCGATGGTGCTGGTGCCGCGGGACGCCCCCGGGGTGAAGGTCGAGCGGATGCTCGACACGATGGGCGTGCACGACGAGCCGCTGGGCCACGGCGAGGTGTCCTTCACCGACGTGCGGGTGCCGGTGGCCAACATCATCAGCGGTCCGGGGGAGGCGTTCGCGATCGCGCAGGGCCGGCTCGGCCCCGGCCGGGTGCACCACTGCATGCGGTTGATCGGGCTGGCCGAGCTGGCGCTGGAGCTGGCCTGCACCCGCGGGCTCGAGCGCACCGCCTTCGGCAAGCCGCTGGCGAACCTCGGCGGCAACCGCGAGCGCATCGCCGAGGCCCGGATCGCGATCGACCAGGCCCGGCTCCTGGTGCTCAACGCGGCGTGGAAGCTCGACGTCGGCGGGCCGCTCAACGCGCTCTCGGAGGTCTCCCAGATCAAGGTGGCGGTGCCGGCCATGGCCCAGAAGGTGATCGACATGGCGATGCAGCTGCACGGCGGCGGCGGCCTGTCCTCGGACTTCCCGCTGGCCGGCGCGTGGACCGCCGCCCGGGCGCTGCGGCTGGCCGACGGTCCGGACGAGGTCCATCGCGGTGTCGTCGCCCGGCTCGAGCTCGGCAAGTACGGAGCCGCGCGGTGAGTCGGGTCCTGGTCACCGGCGCGGCCTCCGGGCTCGGTGCCGCGCTCTGCCGGGCGTTCCTCGCGCGCGGCGACGAGGTGCTCGCCACCGACGTCGACCTCAGGGGTCTCGACGGGCTCGACCACCGGTTGAGGCTCGACATCACCTCGGACGACGACTGGGCGGCGGCGCTCGCGCACGTGACGGACACCTGGGGCGGCCTCGACATCCTGGTCAACAACGCGGGCGTCGCCGGCGGTGGCCGGCTCGACGTGGCCACGATGGAGGAGTGGGAGTGGATCACGAACATCAACCTGTTCGGGGCGGTCCGCGGCACCCGCACGTTCGTCCCGCTGCTCAAGCGCCAGCGCTCGGGCGCGATCGTGAACGTCGCGTCCCTGGCCGGCCTCGTGCACCCCGCCGGGATGGCGTCCTACAACGCGGTCAAGGCCGCGGTGGTCGCCCTCACCGAGACCACGGGCCACGAGCTCGCGGCGTACGGCGTGACCGCGCACGTCGTGTGCCCGTCGTACTTCCGCACGAACCTGATGGCCTCGCTGCAGGGTGAGGACGCCGCCCTCGGTGCGGTGATGACCCGGCTGGTCGAGAGCTCACCGATCACCGCCGACGACATCGCGGCCGCGGTGCTCGAGGGGCTCGAGCGCGGCGACGAGGTGATCGTGCCGGACCAGCCCGCGCGGGACGCCTGGGAGCTCAAGCAGCACGACCGGGCGGCGTACGACGCGGTGATGCGGGCGCAGGCCGCGAAGCTCGAGAAGGGAACACAGTGAGCGACGAGGGGAACCCGGCGAAGCCGGTCCGCGACGAGGACGCCTTCGACGTGGAGGCGGTGGCCGCGTGGCTGCGGGACCACGCCGAGGAGTTCGCCGAGGACCTGGAGGGCACGCCCGAGGTCCGGCAGTTCCCGGGCGGCGCGTCGAACCTGACCTACCTGCTGAGGTACTCCCCCCGAGGCGGGCGCAGCGCGACCTGATCCTGCGGCGGCCGCCGGCGGGCGCGAAGGCCGCCAGCGCCCACGACATGGGCCGCGAGCACCGCATCCAGTCGGCGCTGGCACCGGTGTTCCCCTACGTGCCCCGGATGGTGGGGCACTGCCGGGACGAGTCGGTGATCGGCTCGGAGTTCTACGTCATGGAGAAGCTCGAGGGCACCATCCTGCGCCGCGACCTGCCCTGGCCGCTCGCCGAGGACGAGGCGTCCGCGCTGTGCGAGCGCGCCCTCGACGTGCTCGTCGACCTGCACTCCGTCGACGTCGACGCGAACCCGGAGCTGGCCCGGCTCGGCCGCGGCGAGGGGTACGTCGGTCGTCAGGTGTCCGGCTGGATCGACCGGTTCGCGAAGGCCCGCACCGACGACACCGGTGACTGGTCCGACATCACGACCTGGATCGAGGAGCACCAGCCCGCGGACGTGGGCCAGCGCCTGATCCACAACGACTTCCGCTTCGACAACATGGTCCTGGACGCCAAGGGGCTGGACAACGGGGGGCCTGGACGCGGGTCCCTCCGGTCGAGAGCTGCGCATCATCGGCGTGCTCGACTGGGAGATGGCCACGGTCGGCGACCCGCTGATGGACCTCGGCGGGATGCTCGCCTACTGGGTCGAGGAGGGCGACGACGAGTTCTTCCAGATGTTCCGTCGCCAGCCGACCACCGAGCCGGGCATGTGGACCCGCACCCGGATCGTCGAGCACTACTGCGCCCGGATGGGCTTCGAGGTCACGCCCGAGCAGTGGCGGTTCTACGAGGTCTTCGGGCTGTTCCGGCTGGCCGTGATCGCCCAGCAGATCTGGTACCGCTACTACCACCGGCAGACCACCAACGAGGCGTACGCCGTGTTCGGGCCGGCCGTCGGCTACCTCGAGACGCGCTGCCGTCAGATCCTGGTCTCGACAGGCTCGACCGACGGGACGCGCTGATGGGGGTCCTGCTGCTGGTCCGCCACGGCCAGGCCTCCTTCGGTGCCGACGACTACGACGTGCTCTCCGAGACCGGCTGGGAGCAGAGCCGGCTGCTCGGCGCCTGGCTGGCCGAGCGCAAGGTCGTGCCCGACGTGATCTGGCGCGGCGACATGCGCCGGCACCGCGAGACCGCCGAGGGCATGGTGTCCGGCGGCGGCTGGGACACCGCCATCGAGGTCGACCCGGGCTGGAACGAGTTCGACCACCTCGGTGTCGTGGCGACGTACGTCGAGGCCGAGGCCGACGTACCGTCCGCCAGCGGGAAGCAGAGCGCGGCGATGCACGGGGTCGACCGCCGCGAGTTCCAGCGCATCTTCGAGCGGGCCACCGCGCGCTGGACCGCGGGCGGCCACGACGACTACCCCGAGTCGTACGCCGCGTTCGTCGCGCGCGTCCGCGGCGCCCTCGACCGTGCCTGTGACGCCGTGGCTCCCGGCGGGACCGCCGTGGCCGTGAGCTCCGGCGGCCCGATCGCCGCCGCCTGCGCGGCCCTCGTCGACCCCACCGGCGAGGATCCCGCCACCCTGGCCCGGCTCTGGGCCCGCTTCAACACCGTCACCGTGAACTCCTCGGTCACCCGGGTGGTCGTCGGCTCCACCGGCCCGCGGCTGCTCACGTTCAACGAGCACCCGCACCTCGAGGGCGAGCACCTGACTTACCGCTGATCCGGGGCGCGATCGTCGTCCGATGATCCAGCAGCACCATGCCTCGAATGCTCCCGCTGCATGGATGGCACGCTCGCAGACCACCACCCCTCTGCGTTTTGAACGAACGTTTGTTCAAAACGCAGAGGGGTGCACTCCTGGGGGCCCGCTGTCCCTGTGGAGAGCGTCGGCCATGCACGGGCGGCGTGTGATCGGGTGGGTTCGTGCCCCGGAACGTCTGGTTCATGGACCGCCTCGATTCGATCGTCCTCGCCACCCTTCGCTTGGTCCTCAAGGGTGGGGTGACGGGTCCGTCCCTGCGCGCGGTCGCGACCGAGGCGGGGATCAGTCCCGCTGGCGTCGTCCACCACTTCGGGAGCGCGGAGAGGCTGTGGGGACTGGTGGCCCAGCGATGGGCTGAGGAGCGTGCCTTGGTGCACGCGCGCGTCCGCGACGGGCGCAGCGTCGTGGCCCTGCTCGCCGAGACCCCGGTCGGTGTCGACGACCAGGTCTTCGACTTCGCGCTGGCGGTGATCGCTCGCGGTCATGCAGGGGTTGCGCGCGCGTTGACCGGGCTCCGCGGGGCGGAGCGCGCGCGGCTCAGCGGCGCGCTGCCCGACCTGGGGGAGCGCGAGCTCGACCAGCTGATGGCCCTCATCGAGGGGCTGCGCTTCGCCATGGGGCTGCCCGAAGGAGCGCTCCCGATCTCTCGCGCCAGGGCCGCGCTCGAGAACTTCGTCGAGCGACTCACATCAGCTTCTTGAACACCGACAGCGGGGCGTGCTTCATCACCACCGACAACGGCGCCCAGGGCAGCGGCGGCACGTGGGCCGAGGCCTTCTCCTTCTCGATCGCGTCGACCATCGCCCGCACGCCCTTCTCGGTGCTGACCATGAGCGGGGTCGTCTGGGCGACGCGCTCGTTCATCTCCGAGGCGATGTAGCCGGGGTAGAGCACGGTGACCTTGATCGGCTTGCCGAGCAGCTCGTTGCGCAGGCCCTCGGCCAGGTGCGCGACGCCGGCCTTCGTGGCGGCGTACGTCGTCATCGACTTGGGCAGCCCGCGCATGGCCGACATCGAGGAGATCATCACGAGGTGGCCGGCGTTCTGGGCGCGGAAGATCTCCATCGCGGCCTCGGCCTGGGTCAGGGCGCCGACGAAGTTCGTCATCGCGGTCTCGCGGTTCGCCGCGTAGCCGCCGGTGCCGAGCGGGGCGCCCTTGCCCAGGCCCGCGTTGATGACGATCCGGTCGATGCTCCGTCCATGGTCGGGCCCGTCCGCGGCGAAGTCGTCGCGGAACGCGCGGAACACCTCGAAGACCTGGTCGGCGTCGTTGACGTCGAGGGCCCGGATCTCGACCCTCCGGTCGCTGTGTGCGGCCAGGATCTCGGCCCGGAGCTCCTCGAGCCGCTCGATCCGGCGCGCGCACAGCGCCAGGTCGTACCCGGCGGCCGCGAACTGGCGGGCCATCTCGGCGCCCAGCCCGGAGGAGGCGCCGGTGATCAGGATGGTCTTCGAAGTCGCTCTGCTCATGGAACCTACTCTCGCGTAGGGTCGCGGACATGAGTGGACGGGTCGTGCATTTCGAGATCCCCTTCGACGACGGCGACCGGGCGCGGTCGTTCTACCGGGAGGCCTTCGGCTGGCAGCTCATGGACGTGCCGGGCATGTCCTACACGCTCGCCACCACCGGGCCGACCGGGGAGCAGGGCGCCACCGAGCCCGGCTTCATCAACGGCGGGATGCTGCGCCGGCAGAACCCGAACGACACCCCGATCATGGTCATCGAGGTCGACGACATCGACGTCGCGCTCGCGACGATCGAGTCGCTCGGCGGCCAGACGCTGCTCGGCCGGCAGCAGGTCGGCGAGATGGGCTGGGCGGCGTACTTCAAGGACGTCGAGGGCAACAGCATGGGCCTGTGGCAGTCGGCATGAGCAGGGGCGGCATGAGCGGCATGAGCACAGCGGGGCGCGTCTGCATCATCGGCGCCGGCGCGTCCGGCATCACCGCGGCCCAGGTGCTGGCCGCGAAGGGCATCGACTTCGACTGCTTCGAGATGGGCTCCGGGGTCGGCGGCAACTGGCGCTACGACAACGACAACGGCGTGAGCTCGGCCTACCGGTCGCTGCACATCAACACCTCCCGCACCGCGATGGAGTACGCCGCGTACCCGATGCCGGAGGACTACCCGGACTACCCGAGCCACTGGCAGATCGCCGCCTACTTCGACGACTTCGTGGACCACTTCGGACTGCGGGAGCGGATCACCTTCCGCACCGAGGTCGTGAAGGTGGTCTCGACCGACGGCGGGTACGACGTCACGATCCGCGCGGTGGACGGCAGCGGGGAGGCCGAGACCAGGCACTACGAGCACGTGGTGGTCGCCAACGGCCACCACTGGGACCCGCGCTGGCCGGAGCCGTCGTTCCCCGGCAGCGAGACCTTCCCGGGCACCCAGATGCACGCCCACTACTACCGGACGCCCGACGTCTTCGAGGACCGGCGCGTGGTGGTCCTCGGGATCGGCAACTCCGCGACCGACATCGCGGTCGAGTCCTCCCGGGTGGCCGACGAGACCTACCTGGCCATGCGGCGGGGAGCCCACGTGCTGCCGAAGTACCTCTTCGGCGTGCCCACCGACCACCTCACCAGCTCGCCACTGGCCCGCGGGCCGCTGCCCATGCAGAAGCTCGGCATGAAGGCGATGCTCCGCCTCGCGGTCGGCCGGATGACCGACTACGGCCTGCCCGAGCCCGACCACGACGTGCTCGAGGCGCACCCGACGATCAGCGCCGACCTGCTGACCCGGCTCGGGCACGGCGACATCACGGTGAAGCCGAACATCGACCGGTTCGAGGGGTCGAAGGTGTTCTTCACCGACGGCAGCGGGGTCGAGGCGGACGTGGTCGTCTACTGCACCGGCTACCGGGTGAGCTTCCCGTTCCTCGACGAGACGGTGGTGCGCGCCGAGGACAACCACGTCGACCTCTACCGACGGGTCGTCGCCCCGGAGCACCCGGGCCTCTACTTCATCGGCCTGATCCAGCCGCTCGGCGCGGTGATGCCGCTCGCCGAGGAGCAGTCGCACTGGGTCGCCGAGCTGATCGCGGGCGAGGTGACGCTGCCGTCCGTGCCCGAGATGCGGGCGCAGATCGAGGCGTACGACGCGGCCGTGCGCAAGCGGTACGTCGCCTCGAAGCGGCACACGATCCAGGTCGACACCCACACCTACCGCGGCGAGCTGCGCCGGGAACGCAGAACCCGCCGGGCCTGAGCCCGGCGGGTCCTCTCGTGCGTCGGGCTCAGCCCTTGGGCTGGTTGACCACGATCGTGCTCATGATCTTGTCGGAGAAGGTCTGGCGCTTGGAGTCCCAGAGCGGCCACAGGTAGCCGATGTAGCAGATGCTGTCGACGATGTGGCACAGGTAGCGGACGAACGCCATGCCGGCGCCGATGGGCTGGCCGGTCCGCTCGGCGATGAGCTTGATGCCGAGGACGCCCTTGCCGATCGAGTAGCCGGTCCGGCCCTGCTTCATGCAGGTGTTCCAGACGAAGAACGCGATCGAGGTGATGACGCCGATCAGGATCAGGATGGCGGAGGCCGCCCCGCCGTCCATGCTCGTCGTGGTGGTGCCGTCGGCGTTCGTCGTCGTCTCGGCAGAGGCGAGGAGGATGCCGTAGCCGATCCACAGCGGGAAGCCGGCCAGCGAGGTGAGCAGCGCGTCGATCAGGTAGGCGCCGACCCGCTTGAACCAGTTGGTGTAGTCGGGGGTCATGCCGTAGCCCGGCTGGCCGTACCCCGGCTGGCCGTAGGCGGGCTGGCCGTACGCCGGCTGGCCGTACCCGGGCGGCTGGCCGTACGGGTTGGGCTGCTGCTGGGCGTAGGGGTCGGGCTGCTGGCCGTACGGACTCTGCTGACCGGACGGGGCGGGCTGGCCGTACGGGTTCTGCGGGTCCTGGGGCGGGTTCCCGGTGCTGGACATCGTGTTCCCCCTGATGGGTGGGTCGAGCTGTTGGGTGGGTCGACGGTGGCGCCAGCGTAGTGACGGCTGACCGCACAGGTGTTCCCCCGCGCCACAACCGGCCAAACGTGTCCCGGGAGTTTCGGGTCCCTCGAGGTGCATACGTGGTATACATACCCGGTATCCATCGGTCACGGGGGCCGGTGGACGACCGCCGGGGAGGCGCGGATGTCGGTCAGGCAGGCACTGTTGGCGCTGCTGGAGCAGGGGCCGATGTACGGCTACCAGCTCCGCGCCGAGTTCGAGCAGCGGACCGGGGCGACCTGGCCGCTCAACGTCGGGCAGGTCTACACGACCCTGACCCGGCTGGAGCGTGACGGTCTCGTCGAGAGTGCCGAGGACGCCGAGGCTGCCGACCAGGGGGCTGCCCAGGGGGCCAGTCACGGAGCCATCTACCGCGTCACCCCGGCCGGGCGGGACGAGGTGTCGGCGTGGTTCACCACGCCGGTGCCGCGGACCCAGCCACCCCGCGACGAGCTCGCCATCAAGCTCGCCATCGCCGTGACCGTCCCCGGCGTGGACGTCGGCCGGGTGATCCAGCAGCAGCGCTCGGCCACGATGGCCGCGCTCCAGGACTACACCCGGCTCAAGCGCGGCGGCCGCGCCGCAGCTCCGGAGGACCGCGCCACGGAGCCGAAGGGTCGTGCCGACATGGCCTGGAGCCTGGTGCTCGACTCGCTGGTCTTCGGCGCCGAGGCCGAGATCCGCTGGCTGGACCACTGCGAGTCCCGGCTCCGCCGCGCCGCCGCCCAGCGCCCCGCGCCGGAGTCGTCGGTCGAGAAGTCTCCGGTGGTCGAGCCTGTCGAGACCACGCGCACGAAGGAGTCCCGCCGATGACCGCCGTGCTCCACCTCGACGAGGTGACCCGCGTCCACGGCGAGGGTGCGACCGAGGTGGTCGCCCTGCGCGCCGTCTCGTTCGCGGCGTACGCCGGCGAGCTGGTCGCGGTGATGGGTCCCTCCGGCTCCGGCAAGTCCACGCTGCTGACGCTGGCCGGCGGGCTGGACCAGCCGACGTCCGGCACGGTCTCGGTCGAGGGCTCCGACCTCGCGCTGCTCGGCACCAGGGGCCGGGCCCGGATGCGGCGCACCTCGGTGGGCTACGTCTTCCAGGACTTCAACCTGATCCCGGCGCTCACCGCCGCCGAGAACGTCGCGCTGCCGCGCGAGCTGGACGGCGAACGCACCCGGTCCGCCCGCCGCGCGGCCCGGGCCGCGCTGGAGGAGGTCGGCATCGGTGAGCTCGCCGACCGGTTCCCCGACGAGATGTCGGGCGGCCAGCAGCAGCGGGTGGCGATCGCCCGCGCGGTGGTGGGGGAGCGCCGGCTGATCCTCGCCGACGAGCCGACCGGCGCCCTGGACACCGAGACCGGCGAGGACATCCTGCGGCTGCTGCGTGCCCGCTGCGACGCCGGCGCCGCCGGGGTGCTGGTCACCCACGAGGCGCGGCACGCCGCGTGGGCGGACCGGGTGGTCTTCCTGCGCGACGGCGTCGTCGTGGACGAGTCGGGCTCGACCCCGGTGGACGCCCTGCTCGAGCCGGACCTCGCGCGATGAGCGGTTGGCTGTCGGGCTGGCGACTCGCGCTGAGGCTGGCCCGCCGGGACGCGCTGCGCTCCCGGGGGCGCAGCATCCTGGTCCTGGTCATGATCGCGCTCCCGGTGCTGGGGGTGACCGCCGCCGACGTGGTGCTGCAGACGCAGCAGGTGTCGGGCGCGGAGTCGCTCGACCGGCGGCTCGGGGCGGCGGACGCGCGCGTGACCTTCCAGAAGGGCATCGGGAGGGTGCAGCAGTCCTTCGACCCCGACGACGCGTCGGGCGGCGACGGGACCCCGGGCCGGCACCTGGACCCGTCCGGCCTCGCGCGGGTGCGCTCGGTGCTCGGGCCCGACGTGACCGGGATCCGGGTCACCCGGGGCAGCGTCAGCGTCGACACCGACCGTGGCGCCGTGTCCGCGGAGACGATGCGCGTCGAGCTGACCGACCCGCTCGCCGACGGCCTCTTCGAGGTGACCGCCGGTCGCGAGCCGGCGGCCGCCGACGAGGTGGTGGTGAACTCGGCACTGGCCGACCGGGGCTTCGCCCTCGGCGACCGGCTCGAGGTGCAGGGCTCTGACGTACGGGGCGCTGACGTGCGGGGCGGGGGGACGTTCACGGTCGTCGGCATCGGCGAGTCCACGACGTACCGCGACTACCCCGTGCTGGTCGGCAGCTCCGCCGACCTCGTCGACCGTGGTTTCGGGATGCAGACCTGGCTGGTCGGTGGCGGCCCCGTCTCCTGGGACCAGGTGCAGGAGATCAACGCGGTCGGCGGCCTGGTGCTCTCCCGGTCGGTGATGCTGGACCCGCCACCGGAGTCCGCGATCCCCGCCGAGGTGCGCAGCTGGTCGACCGGGACGGACCCGGCCACGGTCGCGGTCGTCGTGCTGATCGTGGTGATGGCCCTGATCGAGGTCGTGCTGCTCGCGGGGCCGGCCTTCGCCGTCGGCGCCCGTCGCCAGTCGAGGTCGCTCGCCCTGATGTCCGCGACCGGCGGCACTCCCGCGCAGGCGCGGCGCGTGGTGCTGGCCGGCGGGATCGTGCTCGGCGCGACGGGCGCCGCGCTCGGCGCGGTGCTCGGGATCGGGGTCGCGTGGCTGCTGCTGCCGCTGGTGCAGCGGTTCTCGAGCACGTGGTTCGGGCCCTTCGACGTGCCGTGGCCGCACCTGGCCGGCATCGCGGCGTTCGGGCTCGTCAGTGCGCTGCTGGCCGCGGTGGTCCCGGCGTGGATCGCCTCCCGCCAGGACGTGGTGGCGGTGCTGGCCGGGCGCCGCGGCGACCGCGCGCCCAGCCTGCGCTCGCCGGTGCTCGGCGTCCTCCTGTTCGGCGCCGGCATCGCCGGGGCGGCGTACGGCGCGCGGTCGACGTCCAACGGGGAGTACTTCATCGCCGGCTCCGCGATCGTCGCCGTGCTCGGCATGATCCTGCTGGTCCCGGTCGTCGTGGTCGGGCTGGCGCGGCTCTCCGGCCGGCTGCCGCTGACCCTGCGGTACGCCGTCCGCGACGCCGCGCGGCACCGGACCCGGACCGTGCCCGCGGTCGCGGCGGTGGCCGCCACCGTCGCAGGCGTGGTCGCGCTCGGGATCGCGAACACCAGCGACGAGGCCCAGAACGAGGCCGAGTACGTCCCGCAGCTGGGGATCGGCCAGGCGTCGATCACCCAGTGGGAGCCCCGGCAGGCCGCGTGGCCGCGGCTGCGGGCGGCCGTGGAGCGGTACGTCCCGGACGCCGCGATCACCGAGGTGCGTGGCATCCCGTCCAGCAGGCCGGGCGGCGGCTCCGTCGACCTCACCTTCCGGGTTCGCCACGACCGCGGGCTGCTCGACGTCTACGGCTCGGCGCTCGGCTCCTCGGTGCTGGTCAGCGACGGGGACCTGCCCACGGTGGTGCCCGGGGTCGAGGCGGCGGACGTCGCCCGGGCCGGTGCCGCGCTGCGGGCGGGTCGGGCGGTCGTCTTCGCCTCGCACCGGGTGCGCGGTGACGAGGTCAACGTGACCGGGCGGTCCTACCCCGCGCAGGGTGGCCGCGGCCACCTGCTGGGGAAGGTCGACGTCCCCGCGGTGTTCGTGGAGGTCCCCGAGGGGCTCGGCACGATCCAGGCGGTCGTGCCCAGCTCGGTCGCGCAGGCCCTGGACTCCGAGGTCACCGCTCCCACCACGGTGGGCCTGCTGGTCGACGGGCCGATCACCGCGGACCAGCAGAAGGACCTCGACGAGGCGGTGCTCGGAATCTCCGACGACGCCGGGCTGTACGTCGAGCGCGGCTACCAGGCGCCCGACGAGACCAGGATCCTGCTGCTGGTCCTCGGGGTGCTCGGCGGCGTGCTGATGCTGGGCGGCACGCTCACCGCGACCTTCCTCGCGCTCTCCGACGCGCGCCCCGACCTCGCCACGCTGTCGGCGGTGGGCGCCTCGCCGCGGACCCGCCGGGGCGTCGCCGCGGCGTACGCGCTCGTCGTGGGGCTCGTCGGCGCCGCGCTCGGCACCGTGGTCGGGTTCATCCCGGGCGTCGCGATCACCTACCCGCTGACGTACGACAGTGGTGCAACCGTCGTGAGCGAGGGGTCCGGCTACGCGACGGCCTCCGGGGTGAGCACCGGGCCGTTCCTCGAGATCCCCTGGTTGCTGATCGGGTCACTCGTGGTCGCGCTGCCGCTGCTCACCGCCCTGGTCGTGGGGCTGACCGCCCGCTCCCGGCTGCCGCTGGTGGCCCGGTTGGGGTGAGGTTGTCGCGGACCGCCTCCTCGTCCATCAACAAAAAGTCAGTCTTGACTGTTTGTTGACGCACGCCCCATGCTGGCGGGGTGAGCAGCCAGCCGGGGACGATCCGCGTCCCGCAGGAGGAGCGCACCCGCGCGATGCGGGCGCGGCTCCTCGAGGCGACGGTGGAGTGCCTGGTCGAGCGCGGCTTCGGCGGCACCTCCACGACGCTGGTCTCCGAGCGGGCCGGGGTGAGCCGCGGTGCCCAGCTGCACCACTTCCCGACCAAGAACGCGCTCGTGGTCGCCGCGGTCGAGCACCTCACCGACATCCGGCGCGCCGAGCTCGCGGCGGCGGCCCGGGCGCTGCCCGACGGCAGGCGCCGCACCCGTGCGGTGCTGCAGATGCTGGCCGACCACTTCACCTCGCCGGTCTTCACCGCGGCCCTCGAGCTGTGGGTGGCCGCGCGCACCGACGAGGCCCTGCTGGCGGCCGTGGCGCCGCTGGAGCAGCGGGTGGGCCGCGAGACGCACCGGCTCACCGTCGAGCTGCTCGGGGCCGACGAGTCGCGCCCGGGGGTCCGGGAGCTCGTCCAGGCCACGCTGGACCTGGTCCGCGGGCTCGGCCTCGCCAACACGATCACCGACGACGCCCGGCGGCGCCGCCGGATCCTCGACCAGTGGGCCGTCACCCTCGACGACGCCCTCGCCGACGACGATCTCCAGGGGGAGACCGCATGACCGACCTGCTCGACGCGTTGCTCGCGGACCTGAAGGCCGAGGGCGACCTGCTCTGGAACGCGGTCGCCGGCCTCGACGAGGACGGCTGGCGCACGCCCACCCCGGCGGCGGGCTGGGACGTCGCCACCCAGGTGGCGCACCTGCTGTGGACCGACGAGGTCGCCGTCGCCGCGGCCACCGACAAGGAGGCCTGGGACGCGTTGGTGCTGCGGGCGATCGAGGACCCGACCGGGTTCGTCGACGCCTCGGCGCTCGAGGTCGCGCGGCTCTCGCCGCCGGCGCTGCTGGCCCGCTGGGGCAGTGCGCGTACGGCGCTCGCCGCGGCGCTGCGGGACCACCCGGCCGGGGAGAAGATCCCGTGGTTCGGCCCGCCGATGTCGCCGGCGTCGATGGCCACCGCCCGGTTCATGGAGACCTGGGCGCACGCCCACGACGTCTACGAGGCGCTCGGCGTCGAGCCGGCGGTCCTCCGTGATCGGCAGGCCGACCGGATCCGGCACGTGGCGCACCTCGGCGTCCGGACCCGCGACTTCGCCTACTCGGTGCACCGGCTCGAGCCGCCGGCCGAGGAGTTCCGGATCGAGCTGAAGGCGCCGTCCGGCGAGACCTGGACGTGGGGGCCCGAGGGGGCCGCGCAGACGGTGACCGGGTCGGCGTACGACTTCTGCCTGCTGGTCACCCAGCGCGTGCACCGCGAGGACACCGACCTGGTGGCCGTCGGCGAGGACGCCGAACGGTGGCTGGGGATCGCGCAGGCCTTCGCCGGTCCGCCCGGTGAGGGGAGGACCCCGCGATGAACGGGACCCTGCGGATCGGCAACTGCTCCGGCTTCTACGGCGACCGGCTCTCCGCGATGCGCGAGATGCTCGAGGGCGGGCCGTTGGACGTGCTGACCGGCGACTACCTCGCCGAGCTGACCATGCTCATCCTCGGCAAGGACACGATGAAGGACGCGTCGCTGGGCTACGCGCGGACGTTCGTCCGGCAGGCCGAGGACTGCCTGGGCCTCGCCCTGGAGCGGGGCGTGAAGATCGTCGCCAACGCCGGTGGTCTCAACCCCGCGGGCCTGGCCGACCGGCTCCGCGAGGTCGCGAAGGGCCTCGGGCTCGACGCGAGCATCGCGCACGTCGAGGGCGACGACCTGCGCCCCCGCGCGAAGGAGCTGGGCTGGGAGGGGGCGCTGACCGCCAACGCCTACCTCGGCGGCTTCGGCATCGCCGCCGCGCTGCGGGGCGGCGCCGACGTGGTCGTCACCGGCCGGGTCACCGACGCCTCGCTGGTCGTCGGGCCGGCGGTGGCGCACTTCGGCTGGGAGCCCACGGCGTACGACGAGCTGGCCGGTGCGGTGGTCGCCGGGCACGTCCTCGAGTGCGGCACCCAGGCCACCGGCGGCAACTTCTCGGGCTTCCGCAGCCTGCCGCACGACGGCCGGCCGCTGGGCTTCCCGCTCGCAGAGATCGCCGTCGACGGCTCCTGCGTCATCACCAAGCACGACGGCACCGGCGGGGCGGTCACCGTCGACACGGTGACCGCGCAGCTGGTCTACGAGATCCAGTCCACCCACTACCTCGGCCCCGACGTGACCACCGAGCTCGACTCGGTGCAGCTCGAGCAGCAGGGCCCGGACCGGGTGGCGATCTCCGGCGTGCGCGGCTCGGCCCCGCCCGAGCGGCTCAAGGTGTGCGTCAACGAGCTGGGCGGCTTCCGCAACTCGGTGGAGCTCGTCCTCACCGGCCTCGACATCGAGGAGAAGGCCGAGTGGGTGCGGATGCAGCTGGCCCCCGCGCTGCGTGCGGAGTCGGTCACCTGGACCCGGACCGCCACCCCGCCGCCCGACGCGGACACCGAGGAGGGCGCGTCCTGCCTGCTGCGGTGCACGGTCATGGACCCCTCGCCCGACCCGGTCGGTCGCGCCTTCACGAGCGAAGCCGTCGAGCTGGCGCTCGGTTCCTACCCGGGCTTCACGATGACCGCGCCGCCCGGCCCGCCCACGCCGTACGGCGTCTACCGCCCCGAGTACGTCGACCGCACCGCCGTCACCCACACGGTCGTGCACGCCGACGGCAGCCGCGAGGTGGTCCCGGACCCCACGGCGTTCGGCGAGGTCCCGCCCGACGCCGGCCGCCGCCCGTCGCCGTACCCCGCCCCGGCCGACGCCCTCAACCGCCGGATGCCGCTCGGCTCCTTCGTGCACGCGCGCTCCGGCGACAAGGGCGGCGACGCCAACCTCGGGCTGTGGGTGGTCCACGACGGCTCGGAGAAGTACGACGCCCGCGTCACCTGGCTGACCAAGCTGATCACCGCGAAGAAGATCCGCGAGCTGGTCCCCGAGGCCGCCGACCTCGAGATCGAGGTCTTCGTGCTGCCCAACCTCGGTGCCGTCAACGTGCTGATCCGCGGGCTGCTCGGCCGGGGCGTCGCCGCCTCGACCCGGTTCGACCCGCAGGCCAAGGGGCTCGGCGAGTGGGTCCGGTCGCGGATCGTGCACATCCAGGAGGGGCTCCTGTGAACGATCCGGTGAACGACCAACGGACGGCCCTGCGCGCGACCGCGGCGGAGTTCGTACGCCGCGAGGTGACGCCCCACCTGCAGGAGTGGGAGGACGCGCAGTCGGTCCCGCGCGAGCTGCACGCGGCCGCCGCGAAGCAGGGGCTGCTCGGGGTCTCGTTCCCGGAGTCCGTGGGCGGCGAGGGCGGCGACCTGCTCGACTCGGTCGCCCTGCAGGAGGCGATGTTCGAGGCCGGTGCCTCCAGCGGGCTGATGGCCGCCCTGTTCACCGGCGGGATCGCGCTGCCGCACCTCGCCGCCAACGGCTCGCCCGAGCTCGTCGACCGGTTCGTCCGGCCGGCGCTGGCCGGCGAGAAGATCGGCTCCCTGGCGATCACCGAGCCCGGCGGCGGCTCGGACGTCGCCGGCATCCGCACGACGGCCGTCCGGGATGGCGACGTGTACGTCGTCAACGGCGCCAAGACGTTCATCACCAGCGGGGTGCGCGCCGACTTCGTGACCACTGCCGTGCGCACCGGCGGCCCCGCTGGATCCGGGGGAGGCCACGCGGGGGTGAGCCTCCTCGTGATCGAGAAGGGCACGCCCGGCTTCACCGTCGACCGCGCCCTGGCCAAGATGGGCTGGCACTGCTCCGACACCGCGGAGCTGTCCTTCGTCGACGTCCGGGTCCCCGTCGGCAACCTGGTCGGTGAGGAGAACTCCGGCTTCTACCAGATCGCCGAGCAGTTCGTGGTCGAGCGGATCGCGCTCGCGGTGCACGCCTACGGCATCGCGGCCCGCTCGCTGGAGCTCACCGCGGCGTACTGCCGCGAGCGCGAGACCTTCGGCAAGCCGCTGATCGCCAACCAGGTGGTCCGCCACAAGCTCGTCGAGATGCACCGGCAGGTCGAGGTCGCGCGCACCTACACGCGCGAGGTGGCCCGCCGGCACGTGGCGGGAGACAACGTGATCGCCGAGGCCTGCCTGGCCAAGCAGACGGCCTGCGACACCGCGACGTACGTCTGCCACGAGGCCGTCCAGCTGCACGGCGGGACGGGATACATGCACGGGACCGAGGTGGAGCGGCACTACCGCGACGCCCGGATCCTGCCGATCGGAGGAGGAGCGACCGAGGTGCTGACGGATCTGGCCGCCAAGCTGTTGGGGTACGCATGAGTGACAACAGGACCGCGATGCTCGACAAGCTCGCCGAGCTCGACGCCGAGCACGCCAAGGCGGTGTCCGGCGGCGGCGAGAAGTACGTCGAGCGCCACCACGCCCGGGGCAAGCTGCTGCCGCGCGAGCGGATCGAGCTGCTCATCGACGAGGGCAGTGCGTTCCTCGAGCTGAGCCCGCTGGCCGGCTGGGGCTCGGACTTCACGGTCGGGGCGAGCGTGGTGACCGGCATCGGCGTCATCGAGGGCGTCGAGTGCATGATCACCGCCAACGACCCGTCGGTGAAGGGCGGCGCGAGCAACCCGTGGACGGTCAAGAAGATCTTCCGGGCCTCCCAGATCGCCGAGGAGAACGGGCTCCCGACGGTCGCGCTGGTCGAGTCCGGCGGCGCGGACCTGCCCACCCAGAAGGAGATCTTCATCCCGGGCGGCAAGCTGTTCCGCGACATCACCCGCTCCTCGGCGGCCAAGCAGCCCACGGTCGCGATCGTCTTCGGCAACTCCACGGCCGGCGGCGCCTACGTGCCCGGCATGAGCGACTACACGGTGATGGTCAAGGAGCAGGCCAAGGTCTTCCTCGGCGGCCCGCCGCTGGTGAAGATGGCCACCGGCGAGGAGTCCGACGACGAGTCGCTCGGCGGTGCGGAGATGCACGCCCGGGTCTCCGGCCTCGCCGACTACCTCGCCGAGGACGAGCACGACGCGCTGCGGATCGGTCGGCGCATCGTGGCCCGGCTCAACTGGCGCAAGGCGGGTCGCGGGCGTGTCGAGACCTACGCCGAGCCCGAGCAGGACGCGGACGGGCTGCTCGACCTGATCCCCACCGACCTCAAGGAGCCGTTCGACCCGCGCGAGGTGATCGCCCGGCTGGTCGACGGCGCCTCGCCCACCAACGGCCGCGCCTTCGACGAGTTCAAGCCGCTCTACGGCCCCTCGCTGGTGACCGGGTGGGCGAAGATCCACGGGCGCCCGATCGGCATCCTCGCCAACGCGCAGGGCGTGCTCTTCTCCGAGGAGGCGCAGAAGGCCACCCAGTTCATCCAGCTGGCCAACCAGGTCGACGTGCCGCTGCTGTTCCTGCACAACACCACCGGCTACATGGTCGGCAAGGAGTACGAGCAGGGCGGCATCATCAAGCACGGCGCGATGATGATCAACGCGGTCAGCAACAGCACCGTGCCCCACCTGAGCGTGATCATGGGGGCGTCGTACGGCGCCGGCAACTACGGCATGAACGGGCGCGCCTTCGACCCGCGCTTCCTCTTCACCTGGCCCAGCGCCAAGTCCGCGGTGATGGGCCCGGCCCAGCTCGCCGGAGTCCTCAGCATCGTGGCCCGCGCGGCCGCCGAGTCCCGCGGCAAGGAGTACGACGAGGAGGCCGACGCGGGCATGCGGGCCTTCATCGAGGCCTCCGTGGAGGAGCAGTCGCTGCCGTTCTTCCTCTCCGGGATGCTCTACGACGACGGGGTCATCGACCCGCGCGACACCCGGACCGTCCTGGGCATCTGCCTGTCCGTCATCGAGAACAAGGCGTACAGCGGCACCGACCGCTTCGGCGTCTTCAGGATGTGACCGCATGATCAACCGACTCCTGGTCGCCAACCGCGGCGAGATCGCCCGCCGGGTCTTCGCGACCTGCCGCCGGCTCGGCATCGAGACCGTGGCCGTGCACTCCGACGCCGACGCGGGGCTGCCGTTCGTCCGGGAGGCCGACGCCGCCGTACGGCTCCCCGGCACCAGCCCGGCCGAGACCTACCTCGACGCCGCGCTGGTGCTCGAGGCCGCCCGACGGACCGGCGCGGACGCGATCCACCCCGGCTACGGCTTCCTCTCCGAGAACGCCGCCTTCGCGCGCGCCGTCCTCGACGCCGGCCTCACCTGGGTCGGGCCGGCGCCGGAGTCGATCGAGCAGATGGGCTCCAAGGTCGAGTCGAAGAAGCTGATGGAGGCCGCGGGCGTCCCCGTCCTCGGCAACCTCACCCCGGACACCGCCACCGAGGCCGACCTCCCGCTCCTGGTGAAGGCGTCGGCGGGCGGTGGCGGCCGCGGCATGCGCGTGGTGCGCACCCTGGCCGACCTGCCGGGTGAGATCGACAAGGCCGCGGCCGAGGCGGAGTCGGCGTTCGGGGACGGCACCGTCTTCGTGGAGCCGTACGTCGAGCGCGGCCGCCACGTGGAGGTGCAGGTCGTCGGCGACACCCGGGGCACGGTGGTCGTGCTCGGAGAACGTGACTGCTCGATCCAGCGCCGGCACCAGAAGGTCGTCGAGGAGGCCCCCGCTCCGGACCTCGCCGCCGAGGTCGTCCGGTCCCTGCACGAGGCCGCCCGGAAGGCCGCCGAGGCGATCGGCTACGTCGGCGCCGGCACGGTCGAGTTCCTCTACGACCCCCAGCGTGAGAGCTTCTTCTTCCTCGAGATGAACACCCGCCTCCAGGTCGAGCACCCGGTCACCGAGGCCGTCTTCGGGGTGGACCTGGTCGAGCTGCAGCTGCAGGTGGCGGAGGGTGCCGGGGTTTCGAGGCTCGCTTCGCTCGCACCTCAACCGCCGGACGGGCACGCGATCGAGGTGCGGCTCTACGCCGAGGACCCGGCCCGGGACTGGCAGCCGCAGAGCGGGACGCTGACCGCCTTCGACGTCCCCGGCGTGAGCGTGGAGTTCGACCGGCTGGACCGCGCCGGGCTGCGGCTGGACGCCGGCTTCGAGGCCGGCAGCGAGGTCTCGACGCACTACGACGCGATGCTCGCCAAGGTCATCGCGTGGGCCCCGACCCGCGCCCAGGCCGCGCGGCGGCTGGCCGGCGCGCTCGCGGGGGCCAGGCTGCACGGGCTGGCCACCAACCGCGACCTGCTGGTCTCCGTGCTGCGCGACCCCGCCTTCCTGGCCGGGCAGGTGAGCACCTCCTTCCTGGTTGATCGAACGTTCGATCAACCCGGGGACGACCTCTCGCGCCGGGCCGCCGCCACGGCCGCGGCCCTCGCGCTCGCCGAGCGGGCCGGCGAGTCGCGGACCGTCCAGCGCGGCATCCCCGTCGCCTGGCGCAACGTCCCCTCCCAGCCCCAGGTGACCCGGTTCGACGGCGACGTCGAGGTGGCCTGGTTCGGCGGCCGGGCCGGCTACGCCGTCGACGGCTTCGCCGTGGTCGCGGTGAGCGCCGACGCGGTGACGCTGGAGGCGGACGGCGTCCGGACGACGTACGACGTGGCGGTCACCGGGGACGTGGTGGACGTCGACTCGCCACGGGGACACGTGCGGCTGACGCAGGTGCCCCGGTTCACCGACCCCGCCGACGCGGTGGCCAGCGGCTCGCTGCTGGCCCCGATGCCCGGCACCGTCGTGACCGTGGCGGTCGAGGCCGGCGCCCAGGTCGAGGCCGGCCAGACCGTGCTGGTCCTGGAGGCCATGAAGATGCAGCACACCGTGAGCGCGCCGGGCGCCGGCGTGGTCACCCAGATCGACGTCAAGCCCGGTGACCAGGTCGCCGCCGGGGAAGTCCTGGCAGTAGTGGAGGAAGCATGACCAGCATCGCGTTCAGCGAGTCCGAGGAGCGGCAGACCCTGCGCAAGGAGGTGTCGCGCCTCGCCGCGAAGTACGGCCGCGAGTGGTTCACCGACAAGGCCCGGGCCGGCGAGAAGACCACGGACCTGTGGCTCGAGATCGGCAAGAACGGCTACCTCGGCATCAACATCCCCGAGGAGTACGGCGGCGGGGGCGGCGGCATCGGCGACATCGCGGCGGTCTGCGAGGAGCTGGCCGCCCAGGGCTGCCCGCTGCTGCTGATGGTCGTGTCCCCGGCGATCTGCGGGACGATCATCTCCCGTTACGGGACCGAGGACCAGAAGCGGCGCTGGCTGCCCGGCATCTGCGACGGCACCGGCACGATGGCCTTCGCGATCACCGAGCCCGACGCCGGCACGAACTCCCACAACATCACCACCACCGCCCGCAAGGACGGCGACGGCTGGGTGCTCAACGGCCGCAAGATCTACATCTCCGGGGTCGACGAGGCCGACAACGTGCTGGTCGTGGCGCGCACCGAGGCTCTGTCACCAACGGGGGAGAAGACGGGGAAGCTCAAGCCCTGCCTGTTCGTGGTGCCCACCGACGCCGCGGGCTTCGAGTACAAGTCCATCCCGATGGAGATCGTCAGCCCCGAGCTGCAGTTCCAGGTGTTCATCGACGACGTGCACCTGCCCGCCGACGCCCTCGTGGGCGACGAGGACGGCGGCCTGGTGCAGCTGTTCGCGGGGCTGAACCCGGAGCGGATCATGGCGGCGTCGTTCTCCACCGGACTCGCGAGGTTCGCGCTGGACAGGGCCACGGCGTACGCCAAGGAGCGCACGGTCTTCAAGGACGCCATCGGCTCCCACCAGGCGATCGCGCACCCGCTGGCCCAGTCCCACATCGAGATCGAGCTGGCCCGGCTGATGACCCAGAAGGCCGCCGCGCTCTACGACGCCGGTGACGACATGGGCGCCGGCGAGGCCGCCAACATGGCCAAGTACGCCGCCGCCGAGGCCGCCTGCGACGCCGCCGACCGTGCGGTCCAGACCCACGGCGGCAACGGGATCACCCAGGAGTACGGCATGGCCGGACTGCTGGTCGCGACCCGCGCCGGCCGGATCGCGCCGGTCAGCCGGGAGATGATCCTCAACTTCGTCGCGATGCACTCGCTGGGGCTGCCGAAGTCGTACTGACGCCGGATCACGGGGTCGGCCCGGTAGCGTGGCCGCCGTGGGGAACCTGTCCGACCGCCTGGACCATGGCCAGCGGCGATTTCCCCCGGTGGCCGTCCCGATCGCGGTCGTCTACAAGTACAACGACGACCAGGGCAACTACCTCGCCGCGATCCTCACGTTCTACGCGTTCATCGCGATCTTCCCGCTGCTGCTGCTGGCCTCGAGCATCCTCGGCTTCATCCTGCAGGGGCGCCCCGAGCTCCAGCAGGAGGTGCTCAGCTCGACGCTGAGCCAGTTCCCGATCATCGGGGACCAGCTCGGCCGCCCCGAGGGCCTGCACGGGTCGACCGCCGGTGTGGTCGTCGGTGCGCTCGCCGCGCTCTACGGCTCGCTCGGCCTCGGCACCGCGATCCAGAACGCGATGAACACGGCGTGGTCGGTGCCCCGCAACAGCCGCCCCAACCCGATCCTGCTGCGGCTCAAGAGCCTGCTGCTGGTGATCACGGCCGGCGCCGCGGTGATCACGATCTCGGTGCTCTCGGTGCTCGCGAGCAGCACCCAGGTCCTCGGCGGCTCGATGGACGCCACGATCCAGTGGCTGATCCGGGTGGGGACGGTGCTCGTGATCGGGCTGCTGCTGACCCTGCTCTTCCGGGTCGCGGCGGCCCGGCGGCACAGCTGGCGCAGCGCCGCGCCCGGCGCGTTCACGCTGGCCGTCCTCTGGCAGCTCCTGCAGTACATCGGGGCCTGGTACGTCACCCACGTCCTCGCCGAGACCAGCGCGATGAACCAGACCTTCGGCCTGGTCCTCGGTCTCGTCGGCCTGCTCTTCCTGGCCTCGGTCATGGGCGTGCTCGGCATCGAGGTCAACGTCGTGCTCGCCCGGCGCCTGTGGCCGCGGGCGCTGCTGACGGCGTTCAAGGACGACGTCGACCTCACCGACGCCGACAAGCGCGCCTACACCGCCTACGCCCAGGCCCAGCGGCACAAGGGGTTCGAGACCGTCGAGGTCACCTGGGACAACCTCCCGGTCGTGCGTGACCCGGCCGAGAAGGTCGACTCAGCCGAGCAGGCGGACCCGGAGCCGCGCTAGGACCTCGTCGTCCAGGCCCAGGCCCTGGGTGAGGTAGCCGTCCAGGGAGCCGTACGCCGCGGCCGCGGCAGTCCACCCCACGCGCAGGTAGTGCTCGTCGGCGACCAGCACCCGCTCGTAGACCGGGACCATCTCCTCGCCGAGGGCAGTCGCGACCATCGTGAGGTACCTCCCGCGGCTGACCCGCGTGCACTCGTTGGTGAGCAGGTAGTCCTCGAGGACCACCTCCTCCGGCACGCCGGCGACGGCGAGCAGCAGCGCGGCTGCCCAGCCGGTGCGGTCCTTGCCGGTCGTGCAGTGGACGAGCTGCGGTCCGTCCTCCCGGGACACCCGGGTGAGGAACGCCCCGAAGGCCCGGCGGGAGGCGGGGTCGTCGACGAAGCTGCGGTAGACCCGCTCCATCAGTGCGGTCGCCGCCCGCTCGTCGGGCAGGTCGATGAGGTCGTCCATGGGGATGCCGGCGACGTCGAAGTGCCGCCACGTCGCTCCCGGCACCACCGCGTCCGGGTGTGCGGCCACCTCCTCCGCGGTGCGCAGGTCGTGGATCGCCGTCAGCCCGAGGCCCACCAGGGCGAGCGCGTCGTCATCGTCGAGCTGGAGCTCACCGGACCGGTAGACCAGGTGGCGCCGCATCCGTCCGCCGTCCCGGGTGCGGTGCCCGTCTCCCGCGACGTCGCGGAGGCTGTCGAGGGAGGCGAGTCGGGGGAGGCTCACGAGCGCGAGGATACGGAGGCGACCCCAGCGGGCCGCCGTCAACGCAGGGTCAACGCAGGGGCACGAACCGGTAGCTGCCGTGCCGGCTGGTCTCGACCCGTCCGTCCCGGTCCTTGACCGCGAGCACCATCCGGCCGGACACCGGGACGACCATCCGGCCCTCGGGCGCGAGCTGCTCGAGGAGCTCGGCGGGCAGCACGCGGGCGGCGGCGGAGACCAGGATCCGGTCGTACGGCGCGTGGCCGGGCACGCCGAGCACGCCCGGCTCCGCGGTGACGATCCGCGCCCAGGGCTGGTCGGTCCGGGCGAGGTTGGCCGCGCCGAACTCCACCAGGTCGGGCTCGATCTCGACCCCCACCACCTCGCCCCGGGGCCCGGTCAGGTGGGCGAGCAGCGCGGTGGTCCAGCCGGAGCCGGAGCCCACGTCGAGCACCCGCTGGCCGGGCCGCACGTCGAGCAGCCGCAGCATCCCCTCGACCGTGCGCGGCTGGGAGTTCGTCTGGCCGTGGCCGATGTCGAGCGGCCCGTCGAAGGGGGCTCGGCGCCGCAGCGCCTCGGGCAGGAAACCGGTGCGCGGCTCGGCGCGGAACGCTTCGGTGACGGCGTCCATGCCTCCCCATTCAACCGGCAGAGTCAAGCACGAGGGCCGGTCAGGACCGGGGCGGCAACGGGAAGAACATCGACGTGCGGGCGGCGTACTCGGGGTAGCCCGGCCGCTTCATCATGGTCTGCTCCAGCAGCCGGGCGCCGGTGGCGAAGACCAGGAAGTAGGTCATCGCCACGGGCGCGAGCACGGTCAGCAGGCCGGGCAGCCAGCCCGAGGCGAGCCCGCCGACCAGCCACAGGCCCCACCACACGCAGGCATCCCCGAAGTAGTTGGGGTGGCGGGTCCACCGCCACAGCCCGCGGTCCATCACCGGACCGCGGTCGGGGTCCTGCTTGTACGCCGCGAGCTGGGCGTCGCCGACGGTCTCGAAGACCAGCCCGACCAGCCACAGCACGCTGCCGGCGACCACCACCGGCCACCAGCGCACCGACAGCGCCGCTCCGACCTGGACCGGCAGCGAGATGAACCACATCGCCACGCCCTGGACGAGGAACACCTTGCGCACCGCGACCGCGAACCCGACCTCGCGGACCGGGCCGCCGAGCAGCTTCTCGTACCGCGGGTCGTCGCCTCCCCCCGATCCGTGGGAGGCGACGGCCCGGCGGCGGATGTGCCAGGCCAGACGGAGACCCCACACCCCCACCAGGCCCAGCACCAGCCACCGCCGGGTCGCGTCCCCGTCCGACACGACCGCCGCGGTGGCGGCGATCGCGACGAAGCCGAGGCCCCATGCGACGTCCACGACCGCCACCCGGCCGACCGCGCGCGCGACCAGCGCGGCCACGGTCATCACGACCGCGGCGGTCAGCAGGCCGACGGCCAGGATCGTCAGGACGTCGCTCACGGGGAGGTCACCAGCTCCGGGTCGCGGGCAGGTCGTGAGGTCCGTCGGGGCGGACCATCAGGATCTGGTCGACCCCCATCCGGCCGTCGCGGAAGGCCATCGCGCCCCCGACGAGGTAGAGCCGCCAGACCCGGACGACCTCCTCGCCGACGAGGGCGGTGAGCCGGTCCACGTTGCGCTCGAACCGGTCCAGCCAGCCCGCCACGGTGAGCACGTAGTGCTCGCGCAGGGCGTGCACGTCGCGCACCTCGAGCCCCCCTCGTTCGAGGTGCGCGACGGTCTCTCCCACCGGCCGCATGTACATGTCGGGCGCGATGAAGGACTCGATGAACGGTCCGCCGCCCGGCCACCGGCCGGTGCGCGACATCTGCTGCACCAGCACCCGGCCGCCCGGCTTCACCGACCGGCGCAGCACCTCGGCGTACGTCGGGTAGTTGCCCTCGCCGACGTGCTCGCCCATCTCGATCGAGGAGACCGCGTCGTAGGTGCCCCACTCGGACTCGGGCACCTCGCGGTAGTCCTGGAGCCGGATCTCGACCCGGTCGGCGAGGCCGCGCTCGGCGATCCGGGCGTCGATGAACCGCTTCTGCTCCGCGGCGATCGTGACGCCGGTGACCCTCGCGCCGAAGTGCTCGGCGGCGTGCAGGGACAGCGAGCCCCAGCCGCAGCCGACGTCGAGCAGCGTCGTCCCCGGCTCGAGCCCGAGCTTGCGGCAGACCAGCGAGAGCTTGGCGCGCTGCGCGTCCTCGAGGCTGACGTCCGGCGACTCGTGGTAGCCGCAGGAGTAGGCCATCGAGTCCTCGAGGATCAGCGAGTAGAACTCGTTGGAGAGGTCGTAGTGGTGGCTGATCGCGCGCCGGTCCCGCAGCACGCTGTGCAGCCGCCCCCTGATCCGCGCCTGGGAGGCCGGGGGCGTCGGCGGGCGTCCCACCAGTCCGAGCCCGAGGGCGGTGCGTACCGCCTGCGCGAGAGCGGCCGGCGAGGGTCGCCCGCCGCTCAGCCCCCGCTCCCGGGCGACCGAGAACGCATGGGTCAGGGCCGAGTCGAGGTCCCAGTCGTCGACCTGGTGCACCTCGAGCTCGCCGGTCACGTAGGCCTGCGCGGCGCCGAGCTCGCCCGGGCGCCACAGCAGCCGGCGTACGGCGTCGGGCGAGCGCAGCTCGACCAGTGGCGCGTCCACGGGGCCGGCCTCCGAGCCGTCCCACGCCCGCAGCCGTACCGGGAGGTCGCCCCCGATGAACGGGCGCACCGCCTCGGCGAGCCGCTCCGCGACCGCGCCGGTCACACTTCCTCCGGCCGGGCGAACGTGAGCTGGTTGACGTCGATGTAGCCGGAGGCGAACCCGGCGCGGGAGTACTCGAGGTAGAAGTGCCACATCCGGCAGAAGGTCTCGTCGAAGCCGAGCTCCCGCACCCGGTCGGCGGCGGCGAGGAACGCCTCGTCCCAGCGGCGCAGCGTCTCGGCGTAGTGGGCGCCCATCGCGAGCCGGTCGGTGATCCGCAGGCCGGTGCGGCGCCGGGTGATCTGGTCGATCACCTCGACCGAGGGGAGGAAGCCGCCGGGGAAGATGTACTTGTTGATCCAGGTGTAGGTGTTCCGCGTCGCCATCATCCGGTCGTGCGGCATGGTGATCGCCTGGATCGCGACCCGGCCGCCCGGGGCGAGGACCCGGTCGATGGTCTCGAAGTACGTCGCCCAGTACTGGTGGCCGACCGCCTCGATCATCTCGACCGACACGACCGCGTCGTACCGGACGCCGCTGGTCGAGCCCGTCGAGACCGCGCGGTAGTCGCAGAGCTCGACCTCGACGAGGTGGCTCAGTCCGGCCGCGGCGATCCGCTTGTCGGCCAGCTCCTTCTGCTCGCTCGACAGGGTGATGGTGTGCACCTGGGCGCCGCGGCGCGCGGCCCGGATCGCGAGCTCGCCCCAGCCGGACCCGATCTCGAGGACCCGGGTCCCCTCGCGGACACCGGCCTGGTCGAGCAGCCGCTCGACCTTGCGGGCCTGGGCCTCGAGCAGGTCGTCGTTCCCGGCGGGGTACGGCGCGGCGGCGCGGCGGTGGTCGCCGCGCTCGACGACGTCGGAGGCGAACAGCGCCGAGGAGTAGCTCAGCGACGGGTCCAGGAAGAGCTGGAACAGGTCGTTGGACAGGTCGTAGTGGTGGGCGATGTTGCCGCGGGTGTTGCGCTCGGTGTTGCGGTGCCGGCGCGGCGTGCGGGGCACGACCACCGCGCGCAGTCGCTGCAGCGACTCGGGGACCAGGTGCTGCAGCTCGCCGGCCAGCACGGTCAGGAAGCCGGCCAGGTCCTCGGCGTCCCAGGCCCCGGTCAGGTAGGACTCGCCGAACCCGATCAGCCCCTGCCTGCCCACGCGAGCGAAGAGCTCGTCGGGGCGCCGTACGACCATCACCGGGCCGCCGCGGCCGTACGTCTCGGTGTGGCCGTCGCTGGGGTCTCCGGTGGTCGAGTCGGTCGCGATCACCACGGTCACCGGGAGTCGGCGTACCGCGGCGAGGAACAGCCGGCGGGCCACCTTGGCCGAGACCGTGGCGCGCGGTCCGGTGGGGACCGTGTCCAGTCCGGGCCACGCGGTGACGTCGGGACGAGTGGGGGTCAGGGTCATGCGTCAGACGCCTTCCTGGTGGTGCTGCGGTCGCGGTCGGACCGGCAGGCGGCGGACCCACAGCCAGATGCCGTGGGCGCGGATCAGGATCGAGCCGCGCAGGGCGGCGGGGGCGGCGCGCAGTGCCTGGAGCTGGGCTGCGCGGCGCGTCGTACCCCCGGGGGTGCGGGTCCCGGTGAGGGACGCGCTGAACACCGCACCGTCGTCGGTGCGGAGGCTGACGGCGACGTGCAGACGGTCACCGGGGACGGGGACGGCGAGCTCGTAGGTGCCGTCGGTGCCGTGGAACGGCGAGACGTACATCGCCTTCCCGGTGGTCGCCCGGCCCCGCTCGTCGGGGTGGACGAGGTAGGCGTGCCGGTCGCCGTAGGTGTTGTGCACCTCGACCACGGTGGCGGTCCGGGCGCCGGCGGCGTCGAAGCACCAGAAGACGCTGATCGGGTTGAAGCAGTAGCCGAACGCCCGCGGGTGCGCGGCCATCAGGACCCGGTCGGCCGCCACGCCGTGGGCGGCCAGGAACGCGTCCAGGTTCTCCCGGATGGACCGCGACGGGTCGCCGAGGTGGTCCCGGCCCTTGAAGCGGCCGAGGATCCAGTGGTCGGGCAGGTCGTCGAGGTCGACCAGCCAGGTGTGCGAGCGGTGCTCGAAGGTACGCCGGAACGGCCTGCGGCGGGTGTGCCGGATCGTGGTGGCGTACACGCCGGTGGTCGAGCCGGTCGAGACCCCGGACCGCCACGCGAGCCCCAGCCGCTCGGCGGCCTCGACGCCGGAGCGCGCACCGTCCTCGTGGAACCCCCAGCCGTGGTAGGCGCCGGCGAAGGCGATCCGGTCGGTGCCGATGGTCGGCAGCCGCCGCTGCGCGGCGACCGACTCGGGGGTGTAGAGCGGGTGCTCGTACTCCATCCGGTCGATCACGGTGGCCGGGTCGACGAGGTGCTCGCCGCCGAGCGTGACCAGGTAGCGGGTGTCGGTGTCGAGCCGCTGCAGCCGGGTCAGGTCGTAGGTGACCGTGACGTGGCCGAGCGCCTCGGTCGGGCGCAGGAAGTTCCACGACGCCCACGCGTTCCGGGCGTGCGGCATCAGCGAGGTGTCGGTGTGCAGCAGCGCGGTGTTGGGGGAGTACGGCATCGCGCCCAGCACCTCGCGCTGCGCGGGGGTCGGCTCGGCGAGCATCGCCAGCGCGTGGCCGGGGTGGGTGGCGACGACGACCGCGTCGTACGCCTCGACCGCGCCGTTGCCGTCGGTGACCTCGACGCCGGTGGGGGTCTCGAGGACCGAGGTGACCTTGGTGCCGGTACGGATCTCGTGCAGGCCGGCGGCGACCTTCTCGACGTACGTCCGCGAGCCGCCGGTCACGGTCCGCCACTGCGGCGAGCCGAAGACCTGGAGCATGCCGTGGTGCTGCAGGAACGCGAAGAGGTAGCGCGCCGGGTAGTCCAGCGCCACCTCGGGGTCGCACGACCACACCGCCGCGACGACGGGCTCCATGAAGTGCCGGGTGAAGTACGCCGTGAACCCGCCCGCCCGCAGGAACTCGCGCAGCGTCACGTCCCCATCGGTGGTCGAGCCTGTCGAGACCAGCAGCGCCTTCGCGCGCCGGTGGAAGCGCGGGATCTCGGTGAGCATCCGCAGGTACGCCGGCCGGGTCAGGTTGTCCCGGGTCGGGAAGACCCCGCGGCGGCCGAGCGCGCCGGCCCACTCCAGGCCGGACTCGTCGTCGCGGATCGACATCGACATGTCGGAGTCCTGGGTCGCGACGCCGAGCTCGGCGAAGAGCCGGAGCAGGGTCGGGTAGGTGCGCTCGTTGTGCACGATGAACCCGGTGTCGATCGCGAGCCGCCCGTCGGGGCCGTCGACGAGGTGGGTGTCGGCGTGGCCGCCGAGCCGGTCGTCGGCCTCGTAGAGCGTCACCCGTGCAGCGCCTCGGCGCCGTGGCTGTGGCCGCGACGTGCGCGGCGGTCAGCCCGGCGACCCCGGAGCCGATGACGGCGACCCGGCGGGGAGGAGTGGTCCGCATCAGGCGTTCTCGAAGCTGAAGACGACGACGGGATCGGAGGTGGGCACCCGGGAGCCGCCGGCGGGCTCGACGGTGATGCCGGCGCCCGACGCGTTCGAGACGTCCCCCTCGAGCACGACGGTGGAGTCGGCGGCGGTCATGAGTCCGCCGGTGACCGGGACCATGCCCTGGTCGGCGTCGTCGAGCCACATCTCGTAGATCTTCCCGGCGGGGAGCGCGGGCAGGTCCTGGGTGCTGACGACGAACTGGTTCAGCGACTTCGACGCGACGATCGTCGCCTCGCCGCCGTCGACCTTGCGGGTCACGCTGACCGCGTCGGGCGCGTTGCGGACCCGGTCGGCGGCGCTGAGCTGGGGTGCCTGGCTGGTCTCGTCGGTCCAGGGGTGCCACACCACGCCTCCCGCGCCGAGCGCGGCCACCACGGCGGCGGCCGCGACCAGCGGGGCGACCCACCGGCGGCGGGTGCTGCGCCCGTCGTGCAGCGGAGTGGGCGGTGTCACCGGCGGCAGCGGCCGCACCGTGGCGACCTCGGCGAGGAGGCGCTCGCGCAGCGCGGCCGGCGGCTCGGCGGCGGCGGTCTCGACGAGCAGGCCGGCGGCCTCGCGGAGGCTGTCGACCTCGGCGCGGCACTCGGCGCACTCGGCGAGGTGGCGCTCGAACTGGGCGCGCTCGATGTCGTCGAGGGCGTCGACGGCGTAGGCGCCGGACAGCGCGTGGATCTCGCTGTTCATCGTCCCACTCCCATCGCGTCTCGAAGTCTGATCAACCCGTCCCGGATCCGGGTCTTGGCGGTGCCGACCGGCAGGTCCAGCATCGTCGCCACCTCCGTGTGTGTGTATCCCCCGAAGTACGCCAGCTCCAGTGCCTCGCGCTGGACCTCGGTGAGGTTCTGCAGCGCACCCCGGACCCGGCGGGCCTCGAGCGAGGCCTCGGCGGCCTCGGCGGTCGCGTCGTGGGCGACCGGCTGGTTCTGCTGGTGGTACGACACGTCCCGGCGGGACGCGGCCTCGGCCGACCGGACCCGGTCGACCGCCTTGCGGTGCACGATCGTGAGCAGCCACGCCACGGCGCTCCCGCGGTCCGGGTCGAACCGCGACGCGGTCCGCCAGACCTCGAGGTAGGCCTCCTGGGTGACCTCCTCGGCCTGCGCCGGGTCCCGCACCACGCGCAGGGCGAGCCCGAACGCGCGGCGTGAGGTGGCGTCGTACAACGCTGCGAAGGCGCCCTGGTCGCCGCGACTGGAGAGCCTGAGCAGCTCGCCGAGCGCGGGAGCCCCCGGGGTCCCCTCCGAGGAGGGGACGCCCGGGGTCACGGGCCGGAACTGGTCCACGACGTGATCCTTGCCTACCTGGTGAAAAACCGAACCAGTCAGGACGGCATCAGCACGGAGTCGATGACGTACACCGTGGCGTTGGCCGTCGGGATGTTGCCGCAGAGGACCTTCGCGCCGTCGACGGTCATGCCGTTCTCGTCGCCCTTGACGGTGATCTGGTCCTTGGCCAGCGTGTCCTGGGTGCCCGCGACCTGCGCGGGGTCCATCTGACCGGCGACCACGTGGTGGGTCAGGATCTTGGTCAGCGTCGCCTTGTCCTTGAGGACCGCGTTGAGGTCCTTGGACGGGATCTTGGCGAACGCGTCGTCGGTCGGCGCGAACACGGTGAGCCCGTCGGCGGAGTTCAGGGTGTCCACCAGGCCGGCCTTGGTGACCGCGGCGACCAGCGTCTTCAGCAGCGGGTTGGCGCTCGCGGCCGAGGCGACCGGCTCGGTGGCCATGCCGTCGAAGGAGCCGCCACCCGAGGTGGGGATGGCCGAGCAGCCGGGGCCGAAGGTCTGGGCGCCGGCGTCCGAGGCCATGCCGGAGGACATGTCGTCCGACGGGCTCTCCTTCATCGAGCTCGAGCCGCTCTCGGTGGCGGCGCTGCTGGAGTCGTCGCTGCCGCAGGCGGCGAGGCCGAACGGAACGGTGAGTGCCAGGGCGGCGATTCCGGTGGCCCGCTGGGCGGTGGTGCGCTTCATGGGGGTGACCTTCCGTCGGTGTCTGCTTACGTGAGGTGTTCGGCACCGGGTGACGGGCGGATTGGACGGATCCGGTTTTTTCCAGAGGTCCCACGCGGCGGCAGGTACTTCGCCCCTAGCCGGGCGTCCTCGACCGGCGAAGGGTCGAAGGATGGTCGCGTGCGACCGAAGCCGCGGCCGTGACCTACCAAGATCAAGGAGCCGACATGGCGCAGTACCTTCTGGAAGTTGCCTACACCCCCGAGTCCTGGGCCAAGCAGATCCGCGACCAGGGCAACGTGCTGGACCGGATCCAGCCACTGCTCGAGGCGTCCGGTGGACGCGTCGAGAGCATGTTCTACGCCTTCGGCGACTACGACCTGGTGGGCATCGCGGACTTCGCCTCCCCGGAGGGTGCCGCCGCGTTCTCGCTCGCCGCGACGGCAGGCGGAGCAGTCAAGACGTTCAAGACGACGCCGTTGCTGACCATCGAGCAGGGACTCGACGCGATGGCGCGCGCCAACGAGGCGGCCAAGGGCTACCGGCCTCCGCTCGACACCCCGGCCCACCACGCCTAGGAGGAATCGCCCGGCTCAGGCGACCGTGACCACGATCTGCTGGATGCCGCTGGAGCCCTCGGGGAACGGGGTGGCGCGCGCCGCGGTCTGCACGTCGTCCTCCCCGTTGACAGCGCGGACCGCGAGCGTGTGCTGGCCCTTCTCGGCGGTCCAGGGCAGGTACCACTGGCGCCAGTAGTCCTGGCCGGCCGACGGGCCGAGCCGCGCCTCCTGCCAGCCGCCGCCGTCGACGCGGACCTCGACCTTCCCCACGCCACCCTGGTGCTGGGCCCAGGCGACCCCGCCGATGACGGTGCGTCCGGCGTCGATCGTGGAGAGCGGCCTGGGCGTGTCGATCCGGCTGGAGATCTTGATCGGGGCGTCGGTGGCCCAGTCCCGCTGGGTCCAGTACGCGTCGTGCTCGGCGTACGTCGTCAGCGTCATCCGGGTGATCCACTTGGTGGCGCTGATGAAGCCGTAGAGCCCCGGCACCACCATCCGGGCCGGGAAGCCGTGGTCGACCGGCAGCGCCGCGCCGTTCATCCCGATCGCGATCATCGCGTCGCGGCCGTCGGTGGCGAGGTCCAGCGGGGTGCTGATCGTCATCCCGTCGACGTCGGTGCTGAGGATCTGGTCGGCCGACGTGTTGTCGATGCCGGCCCGGTCGAGCAGGTCGGTGAGCGGTACGCCGAGCCAGCGGGCCGCGCCGATGTACGTGCCGCCGACGTCGTTGGAGACGCAGGTCAGCGTGATGTCGCGCTCGATCAGCGGCATCGACGTCAGGTCGTCGAAGCTGAAGGTGACCTCGCGGTCGACGTCGCCGTCGATGGTCAGCGACCAGTCGCTGAGGCTGACGACGGGGAGGGTGAGCCGCGTGTCGACGCGGTAGAAGTCGTCGGTCGACGTCCGGAACGGGGTGATCCCGGGGACCCGCTCGTCCAGCCCGGCGGGGAACGCCGGGGCCGGGTCGGTGGCCGCGGGCAGGTCGACGTTCTCCGGGCGGGTGCGGTACGACGTGATCCAGCGCCCGGCGCCGCCCATGGCCGCGGCGGCCGCGGCCAGCGCACCGGCGGCGAGCAGCACGCCCCGGCGGCTCGCGCCACCCGGTGAGTCCCCCGGACGGGCGCTGACCGAGGCGGAGCGGACCAGCCAGGCGAGCGCGGCCACGCCGGTGACGGCGGCCGCCAGGCTCGGGAGGAGGTCGGCCCCGCCGGCCGTGGGCCGGGTCAGCGCGGCGCCCGCCGCGATCGCCACCAGGACGACCAGCAGGCCGGCGCCGAGGGCGAACCGGCGGCGGGCGAGCAGGCCCGCCACCGCGGCGAGCAGCAGCACGCCGGCCAGCACGGACCCGACGAGGACCGTCTTGTCGTTGGTGCCGAAGTGGGCGATGGCCCACTCCTTGAGCGGGGTGGGGGTCAGGTCGATGACGGTCGAGCCGACGGCCAGCACGGGGGAGGCGGCCGGCTCGGTGAGCGCGGCCACGAGGTGCCCGGCCGCGACGCCGACGATGGTCGCGAGCACGCCGAACCCGGCATGGAGCAGTCGTGTCGTCATGACCGTGGTTCGGAGCGGCGGCGGCTCCGGATGGCGGTGCGGCAGGATGTGGGCCATGTCTGACGCCCCCGCCGAGCTCGTCCACTACGGCGCCTCCGACGCCGTCGCCACCCTGACCCTGGACTCCCAGCACAACCGGAACGCGCTGTCGCGCCAGCTCGTGACCGAGCTGTTCGCCGGGCTGGAGCGGGCCGCGGCCGACGACGACGTCCGGGTCGTGCTGATCCGGGCCGAGGGCCGGGTCTTCTGCTCCGGTGCCGACCTGTCCGAGGCGACAGCGGGCGGCATGGAGGAGGGCGCGCGCCGGATCGTCGAGCTGCAGCGGCTGATCGTGTCGATGGACAAGCCCGTGGTCACCCGGCTGCACGGTGCCGTGCGCGCCGGCGGGATCGGGATCGTGGCGGCCTCCGACATCGCGGTCGCGGCCGAGGACGCCACCTTCGCGCTCACCGAGGTCAAGCTGGGGCTGGCCGCGGCGATCATCTCGCTGACGGTGCACCACCGGATGAGCCCGCGCGCCTCCTCGCTGACCACCCTCGGCGGCGAGGTGTTCACCGGGCGCGACGCCGCGGCGTACGGCCTGGTCACGACGGCCGTGCCCGCCGACGGGCTCGACGCCGAGGTGGACCGGATCTGCGCCTCGCTCGCGACCGGCGCCCCGCAGGGGCTGCGCGAGTCCAAGCGGATCCTCAACCGGGACCTGATCGCGCGGATCGACGCGCTCGGCGAGGAGATGGCCGAGCTCAGCGCGCGGCTGTTCGCCTCCGACGCCGCCCGCGAGGCGATGACGGCGTTCCTGTCGCGCAAGAAGTAGCCGGAAAGATCTGCGGGGCCGCAGGCAACCATCGGCGGCGGCCACCGGGTAGGACCCGGTATGACTGCACTGGCAGGGGGACCGGTGACCGACCCACGGACCGACGGCCCGACGAGCCGGGTCGACTTCGACGAGTTCGTCGCGGCCCGGTCGAGCGGGCTGCTCCGCACGGCGTACCTGCTCACCCACGACCACGCGCTCGCCGAGGACCTGCTCCAGACGGCGCTGACCAAGGCGTGGTTCGCCTGGGGCCGGATCGACGGGCACCCGGAGCCCTACGTCCGGCGGATCCTGGTCAACACCTACGCGTCCTGGTGGCGGCGCCGCTGGAACGGCGAGGTCGCGACCGAGGAGCTGCCCGAGACGCACGCCGGCGACGGCACCGCCGCCTCCGACACCGGCCAGGACCTGTGGACCGCGATGGAGCGGCTGCCGCGGCGGCAGCGCGCGGTGGTGGTGCTCCGCTACTTCGAGGACCTCACCGAGGCCGAGACCGCCCGGCTGCTCGGCTGCTCGGTCGGCACCGTGAAGAGCCAGACCAGCAAGGCGCTCGCGAAGCTGCGGATCGACCCGGCGCTGGCAGTCGACGAGAAGGCCGTCGAGAAGGAGGACCTGCGATGAGCACCACGGACGACCTGCGCAGCACGCTGGACCGGCACGCCTCGGGGCTGACCGACCACGACGTGCACGTCCGCCCGGTCGCGGTGCGCGAGCGGATCCGCGTCGTACGCCGTCGCCGCCGCGCCACCGTCGGCGGCGTCGCCGCGGCCGTGGTGGGTGCGATGGCGCTCACGCTCTCGCTCGGCGGTGCGCGGCAGGCGCCCGTGGCGGACCGGACCCTCGCGGGCCACGAGGCGCCGCGGACGATGAGCTCGCTCGGCTACACCTACACGTTCGCCCAGGGGCGGGAGGGTGACGGCAGGGCCCAGCTCCACCTCGCTCCCTCCGATCGTCCGCGCCTGGTCAGCTGGGCGACGTCGGGCCCCGACGACGAGGTCACGCTGCGGGGCGTCGACGAGAGACCCCGCACGGTCACGACGGACGACTTCGGGGACTTCGTGCTCGTGCCGCCCCAGCGGGACGGCAGGATCACCGTCACCGGTGAGGGCGACGTCGCACTGGCGGTCTACGACCTCAGCGGGGCGGCACCCGGCGACACCCACGACGGGATCACCTTCCGCGACGACGTGGCCGGCCAGCGGCTGCTCGCCGACGCGATCGGCGACCCGGGCGAGGCGGATCTCAGCCTGGACCTGTCGACCGACGGCGGGGCCCTCCCGATCTCCTACCTGTGCTCGGGAGGCCCGAGCGACGCCTGGCTCCACATCTCGGTCAACGGGGGCGGGGCCGTCTCGGGAAGCGGGTGCGATGACCCGCTCTTCGACCCGGCCGGCAGCGGTGGGTTCATCACCTACCCCGATGCCGCCGAGGCTCGCTCGCTGCACGTCCGCATGTGGGTGACCCGCGGGCAGAAGGGCGACGTGGTCGAGGCCCCCGACCTCCGGATTGCGGTGGGCGCCTACGCCCCGGCCCCCGCGGTGACCCGACTGGCCGGCTGGCCGGTCCCGGCGACGACGGAGTACGGCGGTCATCTCTGGCGCCTGGTGGACACCGAGGCGGGGGCGCCGGGCGCGCGCGAGCTCGAGGTGCGCGGCGTCGACGGGCGGGAGACGCTCGTCGCGATGAGCTTCGCGCACGTGGGCAGGGGCGTGGTCCGGACGCTCGCGGACGGACGTCCGGGCATGTCGATGTTCGCCGCCGGCGGTTCCGGCTCGACCCAGTGCCGTCATCCCCGCGACCGGCGGCAGCGTCGGCCTGCGAGCGGGCGGAGCCGGCCTGCGTTCCGACGTCGAGCTCGGCCTGGCGACGTACGTCCGCGCCGACTGAGCTGGGGGGATTCCGCCGTGCGCCCGAAGGCCAGCAGGTAGGCTTGTCGACTCGCCAGTCCGCGCGCCGGACCGGCCACGGGGGGAAGTCTTCAGGGTTTGAGGGGATCGGTCGTTGTCAGAAGAGCTCGTCGAGAACGAGGTCGCCCGCGAGCAGGCCTTCGTCGACAAGGTCTACGTCCAGCTCGCGACGTCGGCGAAGGCTGCCCAGGAGCTGGCCCGGGAGGGCCACGGGCGTGGCCGGCTGGGCCACGAGGGTGGCCTGGTCGAGCGTGACGCCATGGTGTTCCAGGCCGCGAAGCGGATCGCGCAGCTCGACGCCGCGCACGAGGGGCTGGTCTTCGGCCGCCTCGACCTGGGCCACGACCTGGACCCGGAGCCGCGCTACGTCGGCCGGATCGGCCTGCGCGACGAGAACCGCGACTCGCTGCTGATCGACTGGCGCGCGCCCGCGGCCGCGGTCTTCTACCAGGCCACGGCGGCCGAGCCGCACGGCGTCGTACGCCGTCGGGTGCTGCGCTGTGCCGGGCCCGAAGGTCGTCGGGGTCGAGGACGAGCTGCTCGACGCCGACGCCGAGACGGACCTCCCGATCATCGGCGAGGGCGCGCTGATGGCGCAGCTGTCCCGCGCCCGCGACCGCTCCATGCACTCGATCGTCGCGACCATCCAGGCCGAGCAGGACAAGGCGATCCGCGCCCCCGGCAAGGGCGTCGTCACGATCTCCGGCGGCCCCGGCACCGGCAAGACGGTCGTGGCGCTGCACCGCGCGGCGTACCTCCTCTACACGGACCGCCGCCGCTACGAGGGCGGTGGCGTGCTGATCGTCGGCCCGAGCGGCGTGTTCATGCGCTACATCGAGCGGGTGCTGCCCTCCCTGGGTGAGACCGCGGTCGCGCTGCGCAGCCTGGGCGAGGTCGTCGACGGCGTCCGCGCCAGCCGCCACGACGAGCCGGCGGTCGCCGACGTGAAGGGCTCGGAGCGGATGGCCGAGCTGATGCGGCGTACGGCGCGGCAGCAGGCGCCGGGCAGCCCGCAGGAGTTCCGGGTGTTCTGGCGCGACGACACGATCGTGCTCGACCGGGGCACCCTGGGCCGGCTCCGCCGCCAGCTGATGTCGCAGGGCCGCCGCAACCGCCAGCTGCCCCGGGTCGCGCACACGCTGCTGGACGCGATGTGGCGCCAGGTGCGCGGCGAGCGCGGCCGCGAGCGCGGGCGCGAGGCGTTCAACGACGAGATGCTGTCCCACCAGGCGTTCGTGGACTTCGCGATCGCCTGGTGGCCGCCGCTCGACGCGCCGCAGGTGCTGGCCTGGCTGCGCGAGCCCGAGTTCCTCTCCCGGGTCGCCGAGGGCGTCCTCGGCCCGGAGGAGCAGCGGCTGCTGGCGAAGTCGTGGAGCGGCGACGGCTCGCTCTCGGTCGAGGACGTGGCGCTGCTCGACGAGCTGCGCTACGCGCTCGGCGACGTCCCGGCCCGCACCGAGGACGAGCGCGACCTCGACGACACCTCGCTGCTCGAGGGCGGCGTGGACATGCAGGAGCTGCTCACGGCGGCCGACCGCGAGTACGCCCCCACGGGCCGGGCCTGGGCGCCGCCCACGCACCGGATCGAGGACGACGGCTTCGCCCACGTGCTCATCGACGAGGCGCAGGACCTCACCCCGATGCAGTGGCGGATGGTCGGCCGGCGCGGCCGGACCGCGTCGTGGACGATCGTCGGCGACCCCGCGCAGTCGTCGTGGCCGGTGCCCGAGGAGTCCGCGGCCGCGCGTGCCGCCGCGCTCGAGGGCAAGGACGTCCACGAGTTCCACCTGTCGACCAACTACCGGAACTCCTCGGAGATCTACGCCCACGCCGCGGCGTACGCCGAGCGGGTCGGCCTCGACGCCGACCTGCCCACCGCGGTCCGGTCCACCGGCGTCGAGCCGGTCGTGCTCACCGGGGTCGCCGACCTCGAGAGCGCGACCCGGCAGGCCGTCGCCGACATCGCCGGCCAGGTCGGCGGCACCGTCGGCATCGTGGTCCCCGTCGCCCGGCGCTCGGAGGTCAACGCCTGGCTGGCGTCCTGGCCGGAGTTCGCCGACGACGCCGCCGGCGCCCGCGCCGCGGTCGACTCCTCGGTCACCCCGTCCGGCGAGGACCGGATCGTGGTGCTCACCGGCCTCGACACCAAGGGCCTGGAGTTCGACGGCATCGTGGTCGTCCGGCCCCAGGAGATCGAGGACGAGTCCGCCACCGGCAAGGCCACGCTGTACGTCGTGCTCACCCGCGCCACGCAGCTGCTGACCACCCTGACCTAGCCAGGGCGGCTCTGGGACGCGCACCTGCGCCGACTCGGCTGGAAGTAGGGTTTCGGCATGCCTTCCACGACCGATGCCCGGGCCGCGATCGAGGCGCTCCAGGGGCACGAGGCGTGGGCGATCATCCGGCGCTCCACCCGGGCCGGGGACCGGCCCACCGTCGGTCTGGTCGGGGGCCGGCGCCACGTCGTCGAGTCGATCCTCGACGTGCCGCTCGAGGAGGGCGTGCCCGAGGACGGCCACATCGCGGACCGGCTGCTCGCGATCCCGTTCCGCCAGGTGGCCGAGCGCGGCTTCGAGGTGCACGACGACGGCACCCCGCTGGTCGTGGTCGACGTCGAGACCGAGTCGGAGTTCTCGGTCGCCGAGGTGATCGAGGCGATCGACGACACCGGGGTCGACTTCGCCGACCGCGGCGGCTTCGAGACCGACGACCAGGAGTACGGCAAGCTCGTCGAGTCGATCATCCGCGACGAGATCGGCCAGGGCGAGGGCGCCAACCTCGTCATCGGCCGGCACTACCGCGCGCAGGTCGCCGACTGGGGCCCGGACAAGGCCCTCACCGTCTTCCGCCGGCTGCTCGAGCGCGAGCGCGGCGCGTACTGGACCTACGTCTTCTTCACCGGCGACCGCTACCTGATCGGCGCCAGCCCCGAGCGGCACGTCTCCATCCACGCCGGCGACGTCCGGATGAACCCGATCAGCGGCACCTTCCGGATCCCCTCCGAGGGCGACACCACTGAGTCATCTCTTCGGGGCAAGCTCCTCGACTTCCTCCACGACGAGAAGGAGATCTACGAGCTCTTCATGGTCGTCGACGAGGAGCTGAAGATGATGTGCGACATCTGCAACGAGGGCGGCCAGGTGCTCGGCCCGTTCCTCAAGCCGATGAGCCGCCTCGTCCACACCGAGTACCTCCTCGCCGGCCGCACCAGCCGCGACCCCCGCAAGGTGCTGCGCGACACGATGTACGCCGCCACCGTCACCGGCTCGCCGGTGGAGAACGCCTGCCGGCTGATCAAGCAGTACGAGCCCGAGGGGCGCGGCTACTACGGCGCCGCGCTCGCGATCCTCGGCCGCGACTCCGTCGGCGGACCCGTGGTCGACAGCCCGATCGTGATCCGCACCGCCGACGTCGACCCGTCCGGCAGCCTCACGGTGACGGCCGGCGCCACGCTGGTGCGCGACTCGGACGCGGCGTACGAGGTCGCCGAGACCCACGCCAAGGCGGGTGGCATCCTCAGCGCCTTCGGGCTGGTGCCGCCGGCGCCGGTCCCGAGCACCGACCTCGCCGAGCTGGTCAACGACGAGGACGTGCTGATCACGCTCAACGCCCGCAACCGGCGGCTCTCGACGTTCTGGCTCACCGACCAGGGCGGCTCCGCCCCGGACCCGCGGCTGGCCGGGAAGAGCGTGGTGATCCTCGACGGCGAGGACGACTTCGTGAACATGCTGCGCCACCTGCTCGGGGTGCTCGGCATGAGCAGCACCGTGGTGCGCCACGAGGACATCCCCGATGAGCTCGACGGCTATTTCGATCCGTGGGACCTGGTCATCGTCGGGCCCGGGCCTGGCGACCCGCGGGACGGCGACGACCCGAAGATGGCGAAGCTGCGCGCGGCGGTGGGGCACCTGCTCGAGCAGCGACAGCCGTTCCTGGCGGTCTGCCTGGGCCACCAGGCGCTGTGCCACCAGCTCGGGATCCCGCTGGCCTACAAGGACATCGTCTTCCAGGGCACCCAGTCGCCGGTGGGGATCGACGGCCGCACCGAGCGGGTGGGCTTCTACAACACGTTCGTCGGGCGGGTCCCGACCGGCTCGGGCGGCAGCAGCCTTCCGGACGGCGTCTCGGTCGAGGCCGACCCGGAGTCCGGCGACATCCACCTGGTGCGCGGCCCGCACTACCGGGGGATCCAGTTCCACGCCGAGTCCATCCTGACCGAGCACGGCTACGACCTCGTCCACGACCTGGTGAGCGCCCTGCTGCTCGACGACCCCGGACCCGATGGGCGTGACGGTTAACGTCCACGTGGTCGTCGTGGACCACCACGACTCCTACACCTGGAACCTCGTCCACCTCGTCGCCTCCGTCACCGGGGAGCTGCCGACGGTGGTGCAGCACGACGAGGTGTCGGCCGCGGAGGTCCTCGCGTTCACCCACGTGGTGCTCTCGCCCGGCCCGGGGCACCCGTCCGTCGCCGCCGACTTCGCGGTCGGCCGTGAGGTGCTGCTCGCCGCGACCCGCCCGGTGCTCGGCGTCTGCCTGGGGATGCAGGGCCTGGTCACGGCGTACGGCGGCACCGTGGACCGGGTGCGTCCCGCGCACGGCGAGGTGGTGGGGGTGCACCACGACGGCGCCGGGGTCTTCCGCGGGCTGCCGCAGGGCTTCCCGGTGGTGCGCTACCACTCGCTGGCCGCGGTCGACCTGCCCGACTGCCTGGCGGTGTCGGCGACCTGCGTGGACGAGGACGGCAGCGAGGTCGTGATGGGGGTGCGGCACCGGTCGCTGCCGCTCGAGGGCGTGCAGTTCCACCCCGAGTCGATCCTCTCCGAGCACGGCGCCGCGCTGGTCGCGAACTTCCTGGACGCGTCGTGAGCACCGACCCGGTCGCCCACTTCCGCGAGGTCGCGGCCACCCGGCCGCGCTGCTTCTGGCTCGACGGGGGCGGCGCACGGGAGTGGTCCGGCCGCCGCTCGATCATCGGCTGGCTGGACGAGGACGACGTCTCGCTGGCGTACGACGCGCACCTTCGCCGGGTGACCCGGCACCGGGGCGGCCGGGCCGAGGTGGTCGGGGACGACATCTTCGCCGCCCTCGAGGGGGAGCTGGCCGCCGGCGAGGCGGGTGACCAGTGGTTCGGCTACCTCGGCTACGCCGCCCGCCCGGACCTCCCGGCACGCCGGTCCGCACCCGGCGACCTGCCGGACGCGGTGTGGATGCGGCCGAGCCACGTCCGCCTCTTCGACCACCCGCCGGGGGACCGCGCGCTGGCCCCGGTGGCCGGCGCCCCGGCTGCGGGGGGCGTCCCGGACGACACGGTGCCAAACGACTACGCGTCCGCGTTCGCGCGGGTGCAGGAGCACCTGCACGCCGGCAACACCTACGAGGCCAACCTCACCTACCGGCTGGCCCGGGAGAGCGACCTCGACCCGGTGTCGGCGTACCTCCGGCTCCGCGAGCTCAACCCCGCGCCGTACGCCGGGTTCCTCCAGCACGACGTGCCCGGCCACCGGGCGTGGCTGCTGAGCTCGTCGCCGGAGCGCTACGCCCTGGTCACCGCCGACCGGCACCTGGAGACCAAGCCGATCAAGGGCACCACGCCGCGCGGCGCGACGCCGGCGGAGGACGCGGTGCTGCGCGAGCGGCTGCGCACCGAGCCCAAGTTCCGCAGCGAGAACCTGATGATCCTGGACCTGCTCCGCAACGACCTGTCGATGGTGTGCGAGCCCGGCACGGTCGAGGTGCCGGTGCTGATGGAGGTGGAGTCGTACCGGTCCGTGCACCAGCTGGTCTCGACCGTGCGCGGCCGGCTGCGCGACGACGTGACCACGGTGCGGGCGCTGCACGCGCTCTTCCCCGCGGGCTCGATGACCGGCGCCCCGAAGCTGCGCACGATGGCGGTCATCGAAGAGGTCGAGAGCTCGCCGCGCGGGGTCTACGCGGGTGCCTTCGGCTGGCTCGCCGCCGACGGCCGCGCCGACCTGGGCGTGGTGATCCGGTCGCTGATGACCTCCGGCGACGGAGTCTGGTCGCTGGGCACGGGCGGCGGGATCACGGTCCGCTCCGACCTGGCCGAGGAGTACGCCGAGTCCCGCTGGAAGGCGGAGCGGCTGCTGCGGGTGCTGGCGACGGGGTCTGGTCGCTGGGCACCGGCGGCGGGATCACGGTCCGCTCCGACCTGGCCGAGGAGTACGCCGAGTCCCGCTGGAAGGCGGAGCGGCTGCTGCGGGTCTTCGACCAGGGGTGAGCCCGCGCGGCCCGAGCGAGGCGCTTCACGCCTTCTTGCGGCGTACCGGGCTGCTCACCTTCTTGCTGCTGGTCGTCTTCTTGGCCGCAGCGGCGGTCTTCTTGGCGGTGCCGCCGGGCTTCTTGGCCGCAGCCGCGGTCTTCTTGGCGGTGCCGCTGGGCTTCTTGGCCGCCTTCTTGGTCGTCTTCGTGGCGGTCGAGGCGGCCTTCTTGCCGGTCTCCACCGGCTCGGGCGGGAACCACACCACCTTGGTGGCTTTGGCCTTCGCCACGAACGAGGCGCCGCGGGCTGCCCACTGCTCCTTGTCCGTGACGCCCTTCAGTCGGTCCTTGATGTCGATCATGTGCTGCTCCTCCCGTTGATCCGCGTCGGCGGTCCCTCCCTCTTCCTCGTGCCCAGCGGGCGGGTGGCTTACGCAAGGTCGGTGAGCTCGGATCGGCCGACCTGTCGAATCGGCGCTGGCGGCGCCAGGCGTCGCGCCGGTCACACGCTGCCGCGGGTCGTGATGGTTTCTCCGACCCTGGCAGGGGGCACGCTGGCCGGAGGGCACGAGTGTGCCGCTTCCTTGTGCTCTGGCGGCTGTCTGCGCGGCCCGACCAGGCACCGAAGGCCATCCTCGAAGGGAGAACATGAGTTCCTGCACGCCCCACCATCCCCTCGGCTCGGCGCCGGCGGTCGTA
>CAWDVM010000025.1:0-90942 GCA_963805685.1 uncultured Actinomycetota bacterium | reverse complement strand
GTGGCCGTTGTCCGACCAGCGCACGAGGTACGGCGGAGCGCCGTTGTCGCCGTGTACCTCGAGGATCTCGCCGTCGCGGACGGCCTCGTCGACATGGCGCAGCGCTTCGGACGACCAGGTGGTCTCCCACGGTGGCGTGCATCGTGCTCATCTCCTCATCGTCGGTCCGGGTGTTGTCGGTCAACCGGGTGCCGCGATGTCGCGGTGGTCGAGGGTGGGCAGGGTCGCCAGCGTGACCAGCACGCAGCCGAGGGCGAGCCAGACGAAGTCCAGCGGCAGCCCCCCGCCCAGCGGTCCGCTGGCCAGGGCCTGCTCCAGCGGCGACAGGGGCTGCCAGGGGTCGACGGACGCGACCAGCAGGCCCGCCACGTAGAGCACGTACGCCGCCACGGCCAGCGCCGCCGGGATCGCCACGGCCAGGGACTTGCGCCCCGTGGCCGCCCCGACCCAGCGCACCAGGCCGAACTCGCTGCCGAGCAGGACCATCGCCAGACAGCCGCTGAACGTGTCGCCCGGGCCGATGCCCATGCCGAGGGCGACGCTGCAGCCCAGCGTGACGGCGTACAACGCCACCCCGAGCGCGAGCACGGTGGTGACCAGCGCCAGCGCCTTCTCCAGCAGGATGCGGGTGCTGGAGAGCGGGGTGACCAGCAGGACGTCGAGCGTGCCCTCCTCCTCCTCGCCCGCGACCAGCCGGGCGCCGCGGCCGATCGCGTAGACCAGGAACAGCGCGGGCAGCAGCAGCGTGAACAGCTCGGCGTTGATGAAGCCCAGGCCGCTGGTCATCGAGGTGACGTCGAAGAGCCGCTGCATGTACTCGGGGTACTGCTCGAAGAGCTTCTCGATGTCCGGCATGTCCTTGAACGACGGCCAGATCAGGGACTCGGTGAGGACCAGCAGCCCGACGCTGATCGACCAGCCGATGAGGCCGTGGCGGTGGTCGCGGAGGCTCTTGAGATAGACGCTGCGCAGGAAGAACGGCGTCTCGGTGGCGGCGGTGGCCGCGGGCATCACGCGACTGGCCACGGCTCCTCCTCACGGCGGTAGTAGCCCAGGAAGACCTCGGTCAGGTCCGCCTCGTGGGTCTCGATGTTCTCCACGCCGTACGGCGCCACCGCGCGCAGCAGCGCCTCGGCCGACCCCGCCAGCACCAGGTGCGCCGTACGGTCCCGGACCCTGACCTCGGCGACCTGCGCGCAGCCGCGCAGCACCTCGACCGGCACGTCGTCGGTGAACGTCACGTCCCAGCGGCGCACCACCTGCGCCCGCAGCTCGGAGATGGTCGCGGTGCGGACCAGGACGCCCTCCCGCAGGATCGCGACCGTGTCGGCCACGGCCTCGACCTCGGAGAGGATGTGGGAGGAGAGGAACACGGTCGCCCCGGACCGGCTCACCTCGCCCACCAGGGTCAGGAACTCCGCCTGCATGATCGGGTCGAGGCCGGTGGTCGGCTCGTCGAGCACCAGCAGGTCGGGGCGGTGCATGAACGCCTGGACCAGGCCCACCTTCTGCCGGTTGCCGTGCGAGAGCGTGCCGATCCGGCGGCCGAGGTCGAGGTCGAACCGCGCGGAGAGCCGCTCGACGACGGACCAGTCCACCCCGCCGCGGAGCGCGGCCAGGTAGCGCAGGTACTCCGCGCCGGTCAGGTCGGGGTAGGCCACGAACCGGCCGGGCAGGTAGCCGACCCGGCGCTGCACCTCGTCGGGGTGGTTCGCCACGTCCAGCCCGAGGACCTCGGCGGTCCCGGACGTCGGACGCAGCAGGCCGGTCAGCAACCGGATCGTGGTGGTCTTGCCGGCGCCGTTGGGACCGAGGTAGCCGAAGACCGAGCCGGTCGGTACGACGAGGTCGAGGCCGTGCAGCGCGACGGTGCCGCGGAACGCCTTGCGCAGCCCGCTCGTCCTGACGGCGGCCTCCATCGCGGCCCTCCTCGTGCTCGTCTGCCTGCGACGCTAGAGCGCCGCGGCGGACCACCTCAGGGGCCAAGGTCCCGGTGCCGGGGTGCGCTTCGCCACGACGGCCGGGGTGACCTTGGCCCCTGTTCCGCGGCCTGCGGCCGGGCTTGACTGAAGGTGCGACGAGGAGCGCCAGACCAAGGTTGCGGACCCAGATCCCCGGGAGACCGGGGTGACCGGCCGAGACTCCATTACCCGTGTCAAACGGGATGAGGCTCTCCTCGTCGTGTGTGGTCGTGTCCTCACTAGGCTGGCCGGATGACCGTCCGCGTCGAACGCTCCGGCCCCGTCACCACCGTCGTGCTCGACCGGCCGGAGGTCCGCAACGCGGTCGACGGGCCCACGGCGTTGGCGCTCGCCGACGCCTTCCGGGCCTTCGACGCCGACCCGGAGCAGGCGGTCGCGGTGCTCTACGGCGAGGGCGGGACCTTCTGTGCGGGGGCGGACCTGAAGGCGGTCGGCGGCGACACCGGGAACCGGGTCGACGAGGACGGGGACGGCCCGATGGGGCCCACCCGGATGCGGCTCTCCAAGCCGGTGGTCGCCGCGATCGAGGGACATGCGGTGGCCGGAGGTCTGGAGCTGGCCGCCTGGTGCGACCTGCGGGTGGCCGCGGAGGACGCCGTGCTCGGCGTCTTCTGCCGCCGATGGGGGGTCCCGCTCATCGACGGCGGCACGGTCCGGCTGCCCCGCCTGATCGGCACCAGCCGGGCGATGGACCTGATCCTCACCGGCCGTCCGGTCGAGGCCGCCGAGGCCGAACGGATCGGCCTCGTGAACCGGGTGGTGCCGAGCGGTACGGCGCGCGCCGAGGCCGAGGCGTTGGCGGCGACGCTCGCGGCGTTCCCCCAGGCCTGCCTGCGCAACGACCGGCTCTCGGCCCTCGAGCAGGAGGGGTGCACCGAGCACGAGGCGCTGGCGGGGGAGTACCACCACGGGCTCCGCTCCCTGGCGGCCGGTGCGCTCGACGGCGCGGCCCGGTTCGCCGCCGGGGAGGGGCGGCACGGGTCGTTCGGGCAGTGAACGCCTCGGTCAGCGCGGTGGCCGCAGGCAGACCGCGACCAGGGACTCGGGGCCGTCGTCCCGGAAGACCTCCCAGCCGCGGTCGAAGCTGACGACGGCGAGGCGTCCCTGTGCGCGCCGGATGATCGCCGATCCCGGGATCTCGGAGTGCCGGAAGCCCTCCGTGCTGCACCGGTAGCGCTCCATCACGGCCTGCAGGTGCGCGTCGGCCGGCGTCTGGAGGTGGGACCGGGCGGCGGCTCGGTCGCCGGAGACGTCCATGTCCGCGATGTCGAAGCCGCTCGGCAACAGGGCCATGGCGACCAGTGAGCCGATGACGGTGACCCCGGCAGCCTGGACCAGGTGGTGGCGCAGGGTGAGGGGGCGGTTGCCCCGGAACAGTGGTGCCATGTTCGCCCAACGAGCCCGCGCACCTCAGGTCACGGTCGGCCGGCTCGGTCAGTCGGGCGTGCAGGCCCTCGGGGACGGCGGCAGCCGCCGCGCCTGGCCGTGGTGCAGGTAGACCGGTACGCCGCAGACCGTGCGCGCGAGCCGGTAGTGCTCGGCCAGCGCCGTGGCGACCCGGTCACGGGGGTCGAGCCCCCACGAGTCGAGGTAGCTCCACCGCAACACCCAGGTCGGCGGGTGCGGCCCGTCCAGCTGGCGCACCAGCCGGTCCAGGTGCGGGTCGAGCGTGCGCAGCGGCAGGGTCCACAGGTACGGGTAGAGGGGCGTGAGCCCCGAGGCCATGAGCACGTCGGCGTGCCCGTAGGTCACCAGACCGGAGTCAGCGGGCCGCCCCGCGTCGTGCAGCCACCCGGCCACCTCCGCGCTCTGGTGCTGGTCGGGAGGCCGGTCCGCCGCGGCGCGCACGCTCGTCATGACCACGGCCGACGCGAGGACGACGGCGAGCCCGGGCACCACCGCGAACGGGCGTCGTCGCTCGACGGCGGCCGCGGCGGACGCGACCAGCGCGACGCCCGGGACCAGCCCGATCAGGTAGTGCGACCAGTAGCTGCCACCGCCCACCACCGCGAGGCACTCGAACACCACGGTCGCGAACACCGCGAGGGCGACCGGGTCGCCGCGCCGCGCCCGGGGACCCAGCGCCCACAGCCCGGGGAGGACGACCAGCGCGAGGCCGGTGACGAGCGTGAGGCCCAGCATGGTCATCGCCCGGTGGTCGTTGGCGCTCGAGGAGTACCGGGCCATCACGACGGCGGCGTCGAGACGGAACTGGTACAGGGTGAACCACAGCGCCTGCACACCCGGGCCGTGCGTCTGCGCCCAGAGGGCGGTGCCGACCAGGGGCACGAGCGCGCCGACGGCCCCGAGGCCGAGGAACCGGGTCGCGCGCCGCCAGGACCAGGCGCCGGTGGCGGCCGAGGCGACGGCGAGGGTCGTCCCGAGCACGAACGCGTCGGCCAGGTTCTGCTTCACCAGCAGCGCCCCGGCGGCCAGCGCGCCGGCGAGCAGCAGCAGGAGGACGTCGCGGTGGCGGCGCGGGCGCCTCACCACCACCAGCAGGGCGAGGCAGGCCAGCATCGTCAGCGGCGCACCCAGCAGCTCGCCGTTGACCTCCACGGTGCCCAGGAGCGGGTTCCCGACCAGTGCCGCGGTCGCCAGGGCCGCCCACGCCGTACCCCGGCGTCCGGCCAGCAGGTAGCCGCAGCCGCCGGCGGCCGCGACCAGCACCGCGGTCGTCAGCAGGGCCAGCAGCCGAGCGGACTCGAGGCCTCCGAGCGTGAGCGCCAGCTTCCAGAACAGGACGAGCGCGGGGGGTCGGTCGACGAAGAGCCGCCCGTAGAGCCGGGGGCCGCCGTCGTGCCAGTGCTGGGCGACGAGCAGCAGTCCGCCCTCGTCCGGGTAGGCGACGTGCTGCACGAACGGCAGCCGCAGGGCGACCGCGAGCACCACGGCGGCCGCGGTCACGCCGACGGGCGAGCCGAGGACCTGGAGGGCCCGCCCGAGCCGGTGCCGCGAAGCACCCATGCCTCCGACCGTAGGTCGCCTCCGTGGACGCCCGGATCGCTCGCCGGGGATGAGTCCCTAGGCTCGTGCCGTGACCTCCGCCTGGTTCTCCTCCCCGTCCGACGCCGTCGACCGGCTCGCCACCGCCGGCTACCTCGCCGACCCCGCGACGGCCACGACGGCCTACCTCGCGGGCGCGCTGGAGAAGCCGCTGCTGGTGGAGGGGCCTGCGGGCGTGGGCAAGACCGAGCTCGCCAAGGCGGTCGCCCGGGCGACCGGCGCGGACCTGGTGCGGCTCCAGTGCTACGAGGGGCTGGACGAGGCCCGCGCGCTCTACGAGTGGAACTACAAGAAGCAGCTGCTCCGCATCCAGGCCTCCCAGTCCGACGACCGGAGCTGGTCGGAGACCCACGACGACATCTTCACCGAAGAGTTCCTGCTGACCCGCCCGCTGCTGACCGCGATCCGGCGCGAGGAGCCCACGGTGCTGCTCGTGGACGAGGTGGACAAGACCGACGTCGAGGTCGAGGGACTGCTGCTGGAGGTCCTCTCGGACTTCCAGGTCACGATCCCCGAGCTGGGGACGGTGGCCGCGGTACGCCGGCCCTTCGTGGTGCTGACCTCGAACGCGACCCGGGAGCTCTCGGAGGCGGTCAAGCGTCGCTGCCTCTACCTGCACCTGGACTACCCCGACGCCGAGCGCGAGCGCGAGATCGTCACTTCCCAGGTGCCGGGCCTCGAGGACCGGGTCGCCGGGCAGCTGGTCGCGACCGTGGCCCGACTGCGCGAGCTGGAGCTGAAGAAGGCGCCCTCGATCGCGGAGTCCGTCGACTGGGCGCGCACGCTGATCGCCCTGGAGATCGGCGACCTCGACGAGAAGGCGGTGGTGGACACCCTCGGGGTCGTCCTCAAGCACGCCTCCGACCAGGACCGTGCGGTGCGAGAGCTGAAGCTGCGGGCGTAGTGATGGCCCCCGATCACCGCAGCGGTCTGGTCGACCGGCACATCGCCTTCCTCGAGGCGCTGCGCGGGGCCGGGCTCCCGGTCTCGCTGGCCGAGGACATCGACGCGATCGCCGCGCTGAGCGCGCTGCCGTGGGACGAGCGCGCCACGATCCGCGACGCGTACGCCGCGACCCTGGTCAAGCGGCAGTCGCAACGCCCCACCTTCGACACCCTCTTCGACCTCTACTTCCCCCGGCTCGTGGGGGAAGGCGCGGCCGCCGCCACCGGGGCCGAGGGCGAGCACGAGCCGGGCGGTGTGCGGGACAACGCCGCCGCCCTGACGGCGTTCCGGACCGAGCTCACCGACGCGTTGGCCGCCGACGACCGGCAGGCGCTGGAGCGGCTGGCGACCGAGATGGTCGGCCGGTTCGGTGCGATGCCGGGCCGCGGCCCGGGGCTGTCCTCGTGGTCGGCGTACACGGCGCTGCAGCGGGTCTCCCCGGGCGAGCTGACGGACCGGATCGTCGCGTCCCTGCTGGCCGAGGGCCGGCTCGAGGAGGAGGCCGCCCGGGTCGCCGGACGCCGGGTCGGCGGGTTCACCCGGATGGTCGAGGACGACGCCCGTCGCAGGATCGCCGAGGAGAAGGGCGCCGACCACGTCGCCGACGTGGCCGTCCGCCCGAGCATCGACCGGCTCGACTTCACCTCGGCCCGCAGGGCCGACCTCGAGGAGATGCGCCGGGAGATCTACCCGCTGGCGCGCCGACTCGCCACCCGGCTCACCCAGGAGCACCACGCGAAGCGCCGCGGCCCGCTGGACTTCCGGCGTACCGTCCGGGCCTCGATCTCCACCGGTGGGGTCCCGCTGGTCACCCACCACAAGCCGAAGCGACCGCACCGCACCGAGCTGGTCGTGCTCTGCGACGTCAGCGGCTCGGTGGCGAACTTCGCGCAGTTCACGCTGCTGCTGGTCTTCGCGCTGCGCGACCAGTTCCAGAACCTGCGGGCGTTCACCTTCATCGACCACGTGCACGAGGTGACCGACCACTTCCGCCCGGGCGCCGACGTCGCGGACGTCATGGCCGACCTCGCTGCGAGCACCGCGCACGCCGCGCTGTGGGGGCGCACCAACTACGGCCGCGCGTTCACGAAGTTCGCCGAGCAGTACCCCGACGCGCTCGGGCCCAAGTCCTCGCTGCTGGTGCTGGGCGACGCCCGCTCGAACTACAGCGACCTGTCGCTGCCGGTGCTGAAGGAGCTGGCCGGCGCCGCGCGGCACGCGTGGTGGCTGAACCCCGAGCACCGCCGGCACTGGGACACCGGCGACTCGGCGGCCGGCAGCTACGGCGAGATCGTGCCGATGGTGGAGTGCCGCAACCTCACCCAGCTGGGCGAGTTCGTCCACGACATCCTCTGAAACCGCGGGGCCGAGGCGACCACGCGCGTAACCGCGCCGCCCGTGGCGTCGTTGCCTGCACGGGTCCTGCATCGGAAGGGTGGTCCCCCATGCCTCGCACCAACGCGGTCGTCCGCGCCCTGCTGGCCGTCGTGGCCGGCGTGCTCCTCGTCGCCCTCGGCGCGCCGCCGGCCGGCGCCACCGAGAGCCCGGCACCGCTGGGCGACGTACGTCGGGCGGTCTTCGTCGGCAACAACTGGGACGGGACCGCCGACGTGCTCGCTCCCGGCTCGTTCGAGCGCCTCGGGCGGATCGACGTCGTCCCCGACCGCGAGGAGCGGATGGCGGAGATCACCGCCGATCCGGTGGCGACGGCGTACTACCTCGCGATCCAGCAGGAGATCGGCGAGGGGCACGACCAGCTCGTCGACGACATGTACTCCACCCGCAACGGGCGGCGGCTCGTCGTGTCCCGGCCGTCCTTCGCCGACGTCGTCGCGATCAGCCTGCGGACCGGCCGGATCGTGTGGCGCTTCCCCGTCGCGGGCTACCGCTCGGACCACATGGCGATGTCCCCGAACGGTCGGCGGGTCGTCGTGAGCGCGTCGACGGCGAACGTGGTGCACGTGCTCCGCGTCCGCGACGGCAAGGAGCTCGGTCGGTTCCCCTCGGGCGGCTCCCCGCACGAGAGCGTCTTCATCGACGGCGGGCGCCGGATCCTGCACGCCAGCATCGGCATGGTCTACAGCCCGCTGGACCAGCCGGAGGCCGACGCCACCAAGCAGGAGCGGCGGCTGGAGATCGTGGACGCCCGGACGTTCGAGGTGCTGCGGAAGTACGACCTGCGCAAGGCGCTGGACGAGCGCGGCATGGAGCGGACCAGCACCGCGGTCCGGCCGCTGACCCTCTCCCCGGACGACCAGACGTTCTACTTCCAGGTCTCGTTCTTCCACGGCTTCCTCGAGATGGACCGTGCCAGCGGGGAGATCACCCGGGTCGAGCACCTGCCCAACCTGGTCAAGGACATGCCCCGCGAGCAGTACGTCCTGGACTCCGCCCACCACGGCATCGCGATGAACCCCGCGGGCACGAAGATCTGTGTCGCCGGGACCATGTCGGACTACGCGACCGTGGTCGACGCGCGGACCTTCGAGCGCGGCAAGCTGCTGATGGGCGGGCTGAAGCCCTACTGGGTGACGCCGAGCTGGGACGGCCGCAGCTGCTACATCTCGTGGAGCGGCTCGGACAAGATCTCGAAGATCTCCTACCGCACCGGGCGGATCGTGCAGAGCGTCAAGGTCGGCGACCACCCGCAGCGGGTGCGGAACGGGTACGTCGCCCGGTCGCTCGTCGAGGGCCTCTGACCGCCGTCCGGCGCAGCCTCCTCCGCTACCGTGCAGCCGTGCACGAGAGACGCTTCGCAGGGGTCATCGCGCTCCACCGGGAGCGCGTCGTCCTCGTGCGCGAGCGGCGGGACAGCTGGGGTGGGGAGTTCTGGAACATCCCCAGTGGCCGCGTCGAGGCCCACGAGACCCCGGTCCTCGGGGCCGTCCGTGAGCTCGCCGAGGAGACGGGGCTGCGGGTGGCGCCGGAGGGTCTACGACTCGTGGGGACCTCCTCGACGACGCACGGGGACAGCCGCTCGCTGGCGTGGAACTTCACGGCGAGGACCGACCGCCCGGTCCTGACCGTCGACGACCCGGACGGGTCGATCCTGGAGGCCCGCTGGTTCCCGCGCGGCGAGGCGATCGACGTCCTGGGCCGACTTCCCTACCGCCCGATCGCCGAACCGGTGGTCGCACACCTGCGCGAGGAGGTCGCCCCCGGCTCGCACTGGATCTACGACGCGGCGGACGCCCGCCCGGCCGTCGTCGCCCCCACAGGGACACGCCCCTGACCTAGCTAGGGTGTCGCGTGATCTGGAAGACCTGGCTGCTCACCGTCTGGCCGGCCTGACCGCCGCCGAGGAAGCCGTTGTCCTGCAGGCTCTGCAGCTGCTCGCGGATCGAGGGGTCGTCGGAGGCGTCCACCGCGGCGGCCCCGTTGGTGTAGTGGGTCAGGCTGTGGTTGTCGCCGATGCTGCTGCCCTGGTCGTCGAAGTGGACGGTCACCTGCTGCGGTGAGTCGGGGTTCTCCTCGCCGTCGAGCAGGGGCACGACGTCGCCGTGGTTCTCCAGCGAGATCACGTGCGTGCCGGGCGGGAAGCCGTGCACCTGCGCGGTCGGCGAGCCGGCCGTCACGACGTTCGTCACGTGGTAGTCGCTGCCGCTGCTGAGGATGGCGGCCGCCTCCATCCCGCCCTGGGAGTGGCCGGCGAGCAGCACCGGGTCACCCGGCCTGATGCCCGCCTCGTGCATGGCCTGGAGGATCCCCTGCAGGTAGGCGTTGTCCTGGCCGTGGATCAGCTGGAGGTTCGTGGCCATGTCGCGCACGTCGCCGTCCTGGGTCCACGGCAGCGTCGTCATGTCGTCGGTGCCGGGCAGGTAGACGATGTGCCGGACGTGGCCGTGCCCGTCGTCGATGGTCTGGATCTCGACGGTCCCGTTGTGCTCGGGGTGCAGGCCGTCGGAGAGCCCGTTGGTCTGGTCCAGGTGGGCCATCAGGTCGGCGAGGCTGCCGGGCTGGGTGCCCCCGGCCGCGGTGGAGAGGTCCGTGCCGTGGACGGTGAAGCCCGCGTCGTCGCCGTACAGCGCGGCGAGCAGCCCGGCCGCCGACTCCGTGTCCGGCGTCAGGGAGGGGATCCCGAACGGCCCGCCCGGGAGACCCGGCGTGGCGCCGTCCCACAGGCCGTCGAGCAGCCCGCCGCCGCCGTTGACGAGGTGCTGGAGCAGCTCGGGGTGGTCGGCCAGCCAGTCCTGGAGGGCGTCGCCGGCGCCGGCCCCGTCGTTCCGGAGCTGCTGCTGGACCGCCGGGGGCAGCTGCTGCCAGACGAGGTAGGCCAGCGGCCCGACCGTGACGCCGGCGGTGAGCAGCGCCGGCAGCGAGGCGGTGAGGGTGAGGCCGAGCGTGCGACCGACCAGGTAGTCGACGACCTCGAACGTCGCGTGCACCAGGTCGTCGGTCTCCTGGAACACCCGGACGGTGACCCGGATCAGGATCGCGTCGGTCTCCCACCCCAGGGACTCGACGAGGATGCCGTCGGGACCGGTCGTGGCGACCAGCACGGCCGCCTCGGCCTCGCCGAAGCTCAGCGGGGAGAGGACCGCGGACTCGACCAGGTCGCCGTTGGCGAGGGTGCGCGCCCCCAGGCCGGCCCAGACCCGCATCCGGTTGCCGGCGGCGTCGTACGTCGAGGCGAGCGCGAGCACCGCGGCGTACGTCGCGGCGAGCCCCTGGGAGCCGCCGGTGACGCCGGTGATCGGGACGGTGCCGCCGGGGCCGTCGCTGCGGGTGGTGGTCACGCCCGGACCCCGGTCACCAGGCGGGCCACCTCGACGCCGAGCCGCAGGGGCTCGACCGGGTGGACCCGGACGCGGGGCTCTCCGTCGCGGACGTACGGCGTGAGCGCCCGCCAGCCGTCGGGGAACAGCAGCCAGCTGACCCAGCCGACCTTCCGGGCGCCGGTGGTCCCGACCCCGGCCACCACCGTGCGCATCCGGCCGACGGTGGCGCCGTGCAGCAGCCGGAGCTGCTCGCCGGTCCGGGTGACGCCGAGTGGTGCCGGGTCGTCGTCGGTGCGGACAGCGCCGGCGTGGCGGCGGACCAGCTCGGCCAGCACGTCCTCGCGGTGCAGCCGCAGCGCCTCGCCGCTGCCGAGGAGCAGCTCGTGCGGCAGGTCCACCACCGGGGCGGGTGGCGCCACCCGGGTCACGGGCACGCGCACCGTGAGGGCCCGGGCGAGCTCGACCTGCCACAGGTCGTCGTCGAACCAGCCCAGCTCCATCAGGCGTCCGCCCGCGGTGGACAGGCTGGAGACCCGGCCGCCCCGGAACCGTTGCCACGCGTGGAGCTGGGCGAAGCCCGCCGGCGCCTCGGCACGGCGTACCGACACGTCGACGTCGACCAGGACCTCCGGCGTCCCGAAGACGGCCATCGCCGCTGCGACCTCGGGCTCGAGGTCGCCGGCGGCCGTCATCAGGCGGAGCCGGCGCAGCTCGCCCTCGGGGTCGGCCGGCTCGGGTTCGGGAGCGGCGGGCGGTTCGGCATCGAGGGCGCGCGCGGTGGCCGAGGGCGCGGGCCGGCGCTCCCAGGGCAGGGGTGTGCCGGTGCGGGCCGCCACGTGCTCGACGGCCGCGCGGGAGAGCCGGAACCGACGCGGCAGCCGGGCGACCGGGTCCGGGTCGGGCGGCGCGGTGCGGCCGTCGGGGCCGAGGGTGACCGTGACCATCAGTGCAGCCCCGGGATCTCGACGTCGAGCCAGTCCTTGCTGCCCGAGGGCGGGGGCACGAACCGGTCGAGCAGCTGGTCCAGCGGGTCGGGGGCGACGTGCCGGATGCCGTCGAGGATGCCGCGGCCGAGCTCGGCCAGGCGGTCCCGGGCGCCGGCGACCAGGCCCTGCACCCGGCGCTCGATGGAGGCGATCAGGTCCTTGAGCCGGTCGACCTCGTCGGCGTGGTGGTCGAGGGCCTCCGCGGCGTCGTCGTGCAGGGCGGCGGTACGCCGCAGGTCGGCCGCCCGGTCCCGGCTCCGGCGCCGCAGCGCGTCGGCGGCCAGCCCGCTCCAGTGCACGCTCTCGGCGTGGGCGACCAGCCGGTCGGCCTCGTGGCGGATGTCGGCGGCCTGGTCCCGCATCGTCCGGGCCAGGCCGCGGATGACGCTGGTGTCGCCGTACATGTCGTGCTCCTCGGTCGGGGTCGAGAGCATGGTGCCCTACCCCGAGGCCGAAAAACGTCAGTTCGGCAGAGCTGTGGAGAGCCGGTCCAGGGCGCACTCGACGTCGTCGGTGGGGCCGGCGAAGCTCAGCCGCACGAAGCGGGAGCCGTCGACGGTGTCGAAGTCGATGCCCGGCGCCACCGCGACGCCGGTGCGGGCCAGCAGGTCGTGGGCGAACGCCATCGTGTCGTCGGTGAGGTGGCCGACGTCGGCGTACACGTAGAACGCGCCGTCCGCCGGCGCCAGCTCGGTGATCCCGAGCCGGGGCAGCCCGTCGAGCAGCAGCCGCCGGTTGTGGGCGTACCGGCGGACGTGGCCGTCGAGCTCGTCGTACGCCGCCTCGTCGAAGGCCGCGAGGCAGGCGCGCTGCGCGAGGACGGGCGGGCAGATGGTGAAGTTGCCGGTGAGCACGTCGACCGCGCGGCGCAGGTGGGCGGGGGCCAGCATCCAGCCGATCCGCCAGCCGGTCATGGAGAAGTACTTCGAGAACGAGCTGAACACCACGGCCTCGCGGCTGGTCTCCCAGGCGCTGCGCGACATCGGCGCGTCGCCGTCGAGCGGCGCGTACTCGATGCCGTGGTAGATCTCGTCGGAGATCAGCTGCACGCCGTTCTCCTCGCACCACGCGGCGAGGGCGGCGAGCTCGGAGGGCAGCAGCATCGTGCCGGTGGGGTTGGCCGGGCTGGCGAGCACCAGGCCCTTGAGGTCCTCGATCTGCGCGACCTGGTCGACCGTCGGCTGGAACCGGGTCGCGGGGCCGGTGGGGATCTCGACCACCTCGCAGCCGAGGGCGCTCAGCACGTTGCGGTAGCAGGGGTACCCCGGCCGGGCCATCGCCACGCGGTCGCCGACCTCGAACGCCGCGAGGAACGCGAGCAGGAAGCCGCCGCTCGAGCCGGTGGTGACGACGACCTCGTCGGGGTCGACCTCGATGCCGTGCGTGCGCCGGTGGTGGCCGGCGATGGCCTCGCGCAGCTCGAGGATGCCGGTGGCCGGCGTGTAGCCGAGCGGGTCGCCGGACTGCAGCAGCCGGACCGCCTCGTCCCGCACCGGCCCGGGCGCCCCGGTGCTCGGCTGCCCGGCCAGCAGGTTCACCGAGTCCCCGTGGGTCCGCTGCCGCTCGGCCGCCGCTGCCAGCAGGTCCATCACGTGGAACGGCGGGACGTTGGCCCGGCTGGCCACCCGGAAACGGTCGGTCATCGTGCGACCCTAACGACCGGCCGCGTGCCGCCCCGCCCGCCGGCCGAAGAACGACCCCTCGCCGAGCTGGGTGCCGGAGCAGTAGCCCTTGCCGTCCTGGGCGAGGTTCGAGGCGCAGGCGCCGGCGGCGTAGAGGCCGGGGACCACCGTGCCGTCGGGGCGCTGGACCTGGCCGTCCACCGTGGTGCGCATCCCGCCGAGGGTGAAGCCGGCGTACAGCGCGGTGCCGAGGGTGAGGTCGAAGACGCCCCACGGGCCGGTGTCCTGCGGCTCCAGCCACTCGGGGCTCTTGTGGAAGTCCGGGTCCTCGCCGCGGGCGGCGTGCTCGTTGTAGCGGTCGAGGGTCTCCCGCAGCGAGCCCGCCGGGAGCCCGAGCCCCGCCTCCATCTCCGTGACGGTCTCGAAGCCGTCGACGAACGGCACCAGCGGCATCTTCGGGTGCTCGACGTGCTCGCTGTCGACGATGAGGTACGCCGCGGCGCCGGGCTGCTCGAGGACGCACCCGCTGGTGCGCGCGTGGTAGCTGTCCTCGGCGACGAAGCGCCGGCCCTCGCGGTTGACGACGATCCCGGTGACCAGCACCGAGGGCGGGTAGAACGGCGCGGTGATGAAGGGCTGGTCCATGTGCCTGAGCTCGGCGCCGGCCGAGCGACCGAGCCGGATGCCCAGCCCGTCGTCGTACGTCGAGCCGAGCGTGAACAGCTTCGACCCCAGGGCGGGGGTGTGCTCGGCGACCATGTCGGCGTTCATCACGAACCCGCCGGCGGCCAGCACCACGGACCCGGCCCGGACCACCCCGGTCTCGGAGAACCGGCGCCAGGCGAGGCCGACCACGCGTCCGTCCTCGTCGCACACGAGGTTGGTGGCGCCGGTCTCGTAGCGCACCTCGACACCGGCCTCCTCGACCCGGTCCCGGAGCAGGTCCATGACCAGCCGGGTGCCCTCGGTGTCGCCCGGCACCGGGACCTTGTGTCCCCTCGGTGCCGGCACCGCGCGCTCGCGGAACGGCCAGACCTTCTCGTTGCCGGTGTACATCAGCCCCTCGGTGCCGGGCTGGATGACCGCCTTGCCGGGGAAGTAGGAGCGTTCGAACTCGAAGCCGAGCGACTCCAGCCAGTCGAAGTGCTCGACCGACCCGTCGCAGTAGGCGCGGATCTTGTCCTCCTCGGGGTCCAGCGACACCGCGACGAGGTACCTGAACATCTCCTCGGCGGAGTCCGGGTGCCCGGTGGCCTGCTGCACGGCGGTGCCGCCGCCGAGGTAGAAGTGCCCGCCCGACATGCTCGAGGTGCCGCCGTGCACGGCCGCCCGCTCCAGCAGCAGCACCCGGGCGCCGCCGCGCGCGGCCTCGAGGGCGGCGCACCCGCCGGCGATGCCGAACCCGACGACGACCACGTCGAAGGCCTCGCTGTCCTCACCGAGCGCCGCCGGGCCGAGCACGGCGGGCACGGCCGTGCCCCGGGTCTCGGGGGTGTCGCTGGTCATGCGGCGAGCGTACGCCCAGAACTAGAACAAGTTCCAGTTGAGCCCCGGCGCGCGGACGGCCGGGTGGACGTCGCGGCCCCGATAGACTGCGCGTCCGCCGCCCCTGCAGCTGCACGAGGTGACTCTTGAGCTTCGACGTCCATCAGCTCGACACCTTCGTGCTGGTGGGTTCCGTCGTCACGCTGCTCGCGATCCTGGCGGTGCGGTTCTCCTCGCGGGCCGGCCTGCCCAGCCTGCTGGTCTACCTGCTCATGGGCGTCGTCCTGGGGGAGTCCGTCGTCGGGATCGACTTCGAGAACGCCGAGCTCGCGCACTCGCTGGGCTTCGCGGCGCTGGCGGTGATCCTGGCCGAGGGCGGTCTGACCACCCGGTGGAGCGATGCGCGGCCGGCGATGCGGCTCGGGCTCTCCCTGGCCACCGTCGGCGTCGCCGTCTCGGTCACGGTGGTCGCGGTCGCGGGCCACTACCTGCTCGGCCTGCCCTGGGAGCTCGCGGTGCTCCTGGGGGCCGTCACGTCCCCGACCGATGCGGCCGCGGTCTTCTCGGTGCTGCGGGTGGTGCCGTTGCCCCGGCGGCTGACCGGGCCGCTGGAGGCGGAGTCGGGCCTCAACGACGCCCCGACCGTGGTCCTGGTGACCCTGATCTCCACGGGAGCCGTCGCCGACCACGGGGTGCTGGGCACCGCCGGCATCGTGCTCTACGAGCTCGTGGCGGGCCTCGGGTTCGGGCTCGTCTGCGGGTTCGGCGGCGCCTGGATGATGCGCCGGGCCGCGCTGCCGTCCTCCGGCCTGTACCCGCTCGCGGTCCTGACCCTGACGTTCCTCGGGTACGGCGCCGCGGCCGCCGTCCACGGGTCGGGCTTCGCGGCGGTGTACGTCGCGGCGCTGGTGCTGGGCAACTCCGAGCTCCCGCACCGCGCCGCCACCCGCTCGTTCGCCGAGGGGGTCGCCTGGCTGGCCCAGATCGGCCTGTTCGTGATGCTCGGGCTGCTGCTCTCCCCGTCCCGGATCACTCTCTCCACCGTCGGCCTGGCCGTGGTGGCCGGCCTGGTGCTGACCTTCGTGGCCCGTCCGGTGTCCGTGGTGGTCAGCTCGGTGGTGCAGCGGATGTCCTGGCGCGAGCTGTCCTTCCTGTCCTGGGCCGGCCTGCGCGGGGCGGTGCCGATCGTGCTGACGACGATCCCGCTGGCCGAGGGGGTCGACGACGCCACCCGCCTCTTCGACCTGGTCTTCGTCATGGTGGTGATCTACACGCTGCTCACCGGACCGACGCTGCCGGCGGCCGCACGCCTGCTGAAGGTGGCCCGGCGTTCCGAACCACGCGGGCTGGAGGTGGAGGCGGCCCCGCTGGAGCGGATCGCCGCGGACCTGCTCCAGGTCTCGATCAGCCCGGTCTCGCGGATGCACGGAGTCGAGGTGGGCGAGCTCCGGCTGCCGAAGGGGGCCTCGGTCAGCATGGTGATCCGTGAGGGCGAGACGATGGTGCCGGAGCGTCGTACCGTCCTGCGGCACGGCGACGACCTGCTGGTGGTGACCCCGCGCAAGCTGCGTGAGGAGACCGAGCAGCGGCTGCGCCAGGTCAGCGAGGGCGGCCGGCTGGCCCAGTGGCTGGGCCGCGAGCAGCGCCAGCACCGCTGACGTCGGCGGTTCAGTTCAGCGGCGGCGCGCAGATCTCCGTGTCGGTGCGGGCCACCACGAAGCGGGGGCCGCGGACCATCTTGTGGAAGCCGTCGCCCACGACGACGGTCACGCCGGCGCCGGGCCCGTCCTTCTTGACGACCTTGTGGGCCGGGCCGAGCCGGCTCTCGACGAGGCGGGTGGCGGGGTTCCTGGGCTCGGTGGTCCAGATCTGCACGACGGGGACCTTGGTGCCCTCGGGCGCGTTGCCCATGTCACCCTCGTGGAAGCCGCCGCCGTTGAACAGCTCCATGGTTTGGCCGGCGAGGCCCAGCCGGCTCCCGGCGTTGTAGACGCTCACGACGACCTGGGCGGGGTAGACCTTGTCGCCCTTGGCGACCGCCTTCGCCTCGCAGACCGGTGCGTCCACCTTGCCCGGGAAGGGTTCGGTGACGGCGGACCATCCCCACATCGCGCCGAGCAGGAGGATGCTGCAGAGCGCGGCCATCGTGGCCGTCGACCTGACCCCCGCGCGCATCAGTCCTCCACGGCGTGCACGCGGGCGTGCAGGACGTTGCGCTGCTGGAGCGCGGCCCGCAGGGCCCGGTGCAGCCCGTCCTCGAGGTAGTACTCGCCCCGCCACTCGACGACGTGGGCGAACAGGTCGCCGTAGAACGTCGAGTCCTCGTCGAGCAGCGCCGCCAGCTGGAGGGTGTCCTTGGTCGTCACGAGCTCGTCGAGGCGGACCTGGCGCGGCGGGACGTCTGCCCACGCCCGGGAGGACATCCCGTGGTCGGGGTAGGGGCGTCCCTCGCCGACGCGCTTGAAGATCACGTCGCGACTATAACGAGGGGCAGGCTGGGGCAGGCCCGATCGAGGCCCGAGCCCCGACCGGTGCGGGGCGGCGCTCAGGCCGACCAGCGCACCGCGTCGTCGACGAAGTCCGCCCAGGCGTTGACGCCGCGCAGGTCGGCGCGGGCCTCCATCAAGGTGGTGAGTGCGTGCGAGTGTCGCGTGCGCAGCACGGTGCGCTGCTCGGACACCGGGTCGAGGTCCCGCTCGAGCGAGGTGGTGTTCTCCATGTCGGCCTCCTGACGTGTGTGGGCGTGTGGCGCCAGCCTGCACCGCGGAGATCGCCGGGAGATTGACCCGGCGTTACGTCTGGTCGCCGGGAGGGCGACCCGCCGTTACATCCGTGAATCGTGGACGGCGTGCCGGGTGTCGTACCTTGCGGGCCGTGGACATCGACGAGATCTGCCGGCTGAAGTACCGCTACCTGCGCAGCCTCGACACCAAGCAGTGGGGCGAGTTCGAGGCCTGCTTCGTGCCCGAGGTGACGGCCGACTACAACGGCCTGGTCTTCGAGGACCGCGCCACGCTGGTGGCCTACATGCGCAAGAACCTCGGCCTCGGCGTGGTCACCATGCACCAGGTGCACCACCCGGAGATCACCGTCGACGGCGACACGGCCACCGGCCGGTGGTACCTCCAGGACCGGGTGATCGTCGAGGAGTTCCGGTTCATGCTGGAGGGGGCGGCGTTCTACGAGGACCGCTACCTGCGTACGCCGGACGGCTGGCGGGTGTCACACACCGGCTACCGACGGACCTTCGAGATGACCTACTCCCTCGACGACCTCCCGGGGCTCAGGCTGACCGGCCCCGGGGAGCACACCCACCGCTGACCGGGTCTCACAGGGAGGCGTCGGTCCAGGCCATCTGGACCACCTCGACCCCCCGGTCCCGGGAGATCAGGCGGCCGCGCCCGGGCGGTGCCGGATGCGGCTTCTGGTTGCCGATGAGCGGACCCTCGTCGGGGCTGCCCGACAGCAGCAGGCCGGGCATCGCCAGGTCGCGCATCGACTGCAGGACCGGTTCGTACAGCGCCCGCGAGGCGCCGCCGGACCGGCGCGCGACCGTGAGGTGCAGGCCCACGTCACGGGCCTGGGCCATCAACGGCTGGAGTGCCTGCACCGGCGAGCTCTGCTGGGTCGCGACCAGGTCGTAGTCGTCGACGACCACGAACACCTCGGCGCCCTTCCACCACGAGCGGTTGCGCAGCTGCTCGGGGGTGACGTCGGGCCCGGGGATCCGGTTCTCCAGGTACGACGCCAGGTCCCGGATCGCCGGCTGCGCCTGGGTCGCGGAGGTGAGGTAGTTCAGCAGGTACTCGTCGGGGACCTCGCCCAGCAGCGAGCGCCGGTAGTCGACGACGACGATCTGCGCCTCCTGCGGGCTCCGCGTGCGCATGATCTCCTGCACGTAGGCCCGCAGCACCGCGCTCTTGCCGGACTGCCCGTCGCCGAAGACCAGCAGGTGCGGCTCGGCGTCGACGTCCAGCGCGACCGGCGCGAGCTCCTTCTCGTTGATCCCGAGCAGCAGCCGGCGGTCACCGTCGACCGGGGACGCCTGGCCGCGCACGGTGGTGAGATCGATCCGCTCGGGGAGCAGCCGGAGCTTGGGGCCGTCGGGGCCGGTCCACGCGGCCGAGACCCGCTTCACCAGGTCGTCGACGCCGTCGCCGAGCGACTCCGCGTCGGCCCTCCCGTCGATCCGGGGCAGCCCCGCGAGGAAGTGCAGCTTGCCCGGCACCAGGCCACGGCCCGGCCGACCCGACGGCACCAGGGCGGCGACCTTGCGATCGATCTCGGAGTCCATCGGGTCACCGAGCCGGAGCTCGAGGCGGGTGCCGAACAGGTCGCGCGTGGCGGCCCGGAAGTCCGCCCAGCGGGCGGCACCGGCGATGACGTGCAGGCCGAAGGTCAGGCCCCGGGTCGCGAGCTGCTGCAGCTCGATCTCGATGTCGTCGAAGTCCGCGCGCAGCGTGCTCCAGCCGTCCACGACCAGGAACACGTCGCCGTACCCGTCGTCGGCGCGGCCGGCCGCGCGCCGCGACCGGTAGGTCTCGATCGAGTCGATGCCCTGGGCGCGGAAGTAGGCCTCGCGACGGTCCACGACGCCCTGCACCTCGGCGACGATGCGGCGTACGACGTCGGGCTCGGACCGCGTGCCGACGCCCGCGACGTGCGGCAGCTGCGCCAGCGGCGAGAACGTGCCGCCCCCGAAGTCGAGCACGAAGAACTGGCTCTCCAGCGGCGTGGTGGTGAGCGACATGCTGGTCACGATCGTGCGCAGCAGCGTGCTCTTGCCGCTGCGCGGGCCGCCGATGACGGCGACGTGGCCGCTGGCACCGCTGAGGTTCACGGTCAGGGTGTCGCGGCGCTGCTCGCGGGGCCGGTCGACGGTGCCGAGGGGCACCACCAGCCCGCCCAGCCCACGCCACCGCGGGGAGACCAGGCCGAGGTGCGGGTCCTCGGTCAGGTCGCCCATCAGGTCGTCGAGGGTGTCCGGTACGTCGAGCGGCGGCAGCCAGACCTGGTGCGCCGCGGGGCCGTGGCCGACCATGTGGTCCACCGCGATGTCGAGCAGCGACTGCTGGTCGCCCTGGTCCGGCACGGGAAGGGGCTCGGGCTCCGGCTCGGCCACGTCCAGCGTGTGCACCTCGGAGATCGTGAACGGCAGGATGCCCTTGAGGTGGCCGCCCTCGTCACGGCGCACGCGCACCCGGCCCGACGGCGGGCCGGACACGTAGGCCGCCTTGAAGCGCACCATCGTGGACGGGTCGGGCTTGAGGTAGCCGAGACCGGGGATCGCCGGCAGCTCGTAGGCATCGGGGACGCCCAGCACCGACCGGGACTCGCCGGCACTGAAGGTGCGCAGGCCGACCCGGTAGGACAGGTGCGACTCCAGTCCCCGGAGGCGACCCTCCTCGAGCCGCTGCGAGGCGAGCAGGAGGTGCAGCCCGAGCGAGCGGCCGAGCCGGCCGATCGCCACGAAGAGGTCGATGAACTCGGGCTTGGCCGAGAGCATCTCGGAGAACTCGTCGACGACGATGAACAACGAGGGCATCGGGGCGAGGTCCTCGCCGGCGGCCCGGGCCTTCTCGTAGTCGCGGATCGAGGCGAAGTTCCCCGCCTCGCGCAGCAGCTCCTGACGGCGCACCATCTCGCCGGACAGCGCGTCCTGCATGCGGTCCACGAGGGTGAGCTCCTGGGCCAGGTTGGTGATCACCGCCGAGACGTGCGGCATCTCCGACATCCCGGCGAAGGTCGCACCACCCTTGAAGTCGACCAGCACCATGTTGAGCTGCTCGGGGGAGTGGGTCAGTGCCAGCCCGAGCACGAGGGTCCGCAGGAACTCCGACTTGCCGGAACCCGTGGCGCCGATGACCAGGCCGTGGGGACCCATGCCCTGCTGCGCCGACTCCTTGATGTCCAGGTGGACCAGGGCGCCGCCCTCGCCGAGGCCGATCGGCACCCGCAGCCGGTCCCGCGCCGGGCGGGGTCGCCACGCGGCGGTGGGCTCGAAGGACCGGACGTCGCCCAGGGCCAGCAGCTCCATGAAGTCCGACGGGCCGGTGATCTCGCCCGAGGCGTCCTCGACGCTGCCCGACGCGATCGTGTGCAGCGGGGTCAGCCGGCGGGCGAGGGCCTCGGCGGTGGCCAGGCTGCACTGGTCGACCCGGGCCCGGATCGGCTCCTCGCGCAGCCGCAGGGCCTGGACGGGGTGGCGGCCGTCGGCCGTGGGCTCGCCGTCGAGCTGGATGCGCAGCCGGCTCGCGTCCTCGAGCTCGTCCCAGCGGGCGGGCAGGTCCAGCAGCGTGACGCCGTGCAGCCCGTCCGGGGGTACGACGTGGTTCCCCGGCGGCAGCGCCGTACCGTCGGTGACGAGCAGGAGGTGCGGGGTCGCCGGACGCTCGTCCGCGCCGAAGCGGGGCCGGTCGCTCAGGTCGGGGGGCAGCAGCGCCGCGAGGTCGGCGAGCGAGGTCGACACCATCCGCATCGGGCCGACCGCGTCGGACTGCCGGGTGCTCAGGGCGTGCGGGAGCCACTTGACCCAGTCCCAGTGGGCGAGGTTCTGCTCGGAGCACAGCACCGCGACCACGAGGTGCTCGGGGGAGTGGAACGTCGTCGCCGAGCAGATCATCGCGCGCGCCAGCGCGCGGGCCGGCTCCTCCGGTCCGCACACCTCGACCCGGTCGAAGGCGCGCAGGTCGATGGAGGCGGGCAGGTCGGGCTGCAGCCGGTGCACCACGAGCAGGCGGTGCAGCGCGGACGCGGCCGCCGGGTCGACCTGGTCGATCGGGGCGCTCTCCGGCGGGACCAGCTCCAGCGACAGCGGCTGCGCGCAGACGCCGTACCGCACGTGCAGGAAGTTGCTGTCGGAGACGCCGTGCTCCCACACCCGGGAGCGCTCCTCGGCGAGGGCGGGCAGCGCGCTGGGCTCGGGATGGTGCCAGGTCAGCGCCCGGCGCTGCTGGTCGGCGGCCTCGCGGGCCACCTTGCGGACGTTGGCGAGGTAGCGCAGGTACTCGGTGCGGGAGCCCGTGACCTGCTGGTTGCGCTGCTTACGCTGGCGGTCGAGCTGCACGAGGATGAAGCCGAGCGTGGCGAAGAGGAACATGCCCGCCGCGATGTAGCTGCGGCCGCCGGTGGCGCTGCCCATCGTGGCCACGAGCACGATCGAGCCCAGGCTGCCGAGCATGGGGATGGCGTTCATGAGGACGCCGGCGGCACCTTCGTTCTGCTCGATCTCCGGCGGCGGCTGGAGCACGATCTGCCCGGTCGGCATCTCGGGCTCGTCGAGCCGGGCCCCGCGAAGCGTCGTACTCAAGAAGTCCCCCTCGTCCTTGCGTCGGTCGATGATAGGCGTGGCCGGACGGGGTGTGCGTGCCTCGCGGCTACTTCCACTGCCAGCTGGCGAGCACGGCGGCCACGGTCTCCTGCTGCACCCGGGCCGAGCCCCGGGTCTCGATGTCGACGAGGATCTCCCGGTCGCCGCGGACCAGGCCGAAGGCGTCCGCGCGGAAGCCGTTCCCCACCGGGCCGGTGAGGTGGTACGCCGGCTCGCCGGCGAGGTCGACCGGGTCGACCAGCTCGGGCTTCGGGGACCACGGACGCTGCCGCAGCTGCAGCCGCGCGAGCTCGTCCAGCGTGTAGGCGCGACCGGGCAGGACGCGGCTGAGCGCGAACGAGATCTGCTCCAGGTCGGGCCCGAACGCCACGATGGACAGGTCGGGCACGGTCTCGTTGACGCGCCAGCCCCGGGGCACGTGGACGCTGAAGTACGACGTGTCGACCAGCTTGCCGTCGGCCGGCGGGACCTCGGGGCTGCCCCCGGCACTCGGGCTGCCGCTGCTGCCCGAGCCGTCCGAACCGGCGGGCGACGACGGGGTGGGCTCGGCTCCGGCGGAGCCGCCGTCGCAGGCACTCAGGAGCAGCGTGAGCGCGGTCAGCGTCGCCGCGAGGCCCGCGCCGACCCGGCCCCGAGATCTCAGCCTCACGATGGCTCCCGTCGTGGTGTGGTCGACCGATGATAGGCGCGGCCTCGGGGCTGCGACTAACCTGCACCTCGCGGACGGCGGGCGTCCGAAGTCCGACCCGGGGGAGGCGGCGTGGCGAGTGTTGCGGGGGCCGGTGACGGCCTGGCGCTGAGCGTCCACGGGCCCGTCGGCGTCCTCGACCTGATCGTCCCGTCGGGGGCCTCCGCCTCCGACGTCGCCCACGAGTACGCCCGGCAGTCCGGCCTCGGCGTCGTCCCGTTGCTGTACGACCGGCTCGGCGGTCCGCTGCCCGCCGAGGTGGCGCTCGTCGACGCCGGGGTGGGCAGCGGGGACCTGCTGGTCGCCACCACGAGCGTCCACCGACCCGTCCCCGGTGCCACGCCCCCCGCGTCGGCGCGGCCGCGGCCCGCCGAGCCCGGTGCGCTCTCGGTCCTCTGGTTCTGCACGGCCGCCGCCACCGCGGTCCTGGCCGGCTGGTTCGCCGCGCACACCTCCTCGTCGGGTCTGCACCTGCTCACCGTGGACCTGCTGGCCGCCGCAGCCGTCGTCGGCGTCCTCCCGGTGGGACGCCTCGCGGCGCACCGCGCGGTCGCCGCCCCCGTGTTCGCGGGCGCCGCGGCCTTCGCGGTCGCCTGGGACCCGCACCCGGACCGCCTGCCCACGGTGCTCGGGGTCTCCGCCCTCGTGGCGGCGGTCGTGGCCGCGGTCGCGCGCGCCCTCGACCGGCGGATGGAGGAGGCGCTGCGGGTCTGGATCTCCGTCGGCGTCGCGTGCTTCCTGGTCACGGCCGCGGCGGCCCTGCTCGGCCTCGCCCCGCAGGTGGCCTGGGCGGTGCTCCTGCTCGCGGCGATGCTCGCCGCACGGTTCGTGCCCGGCTTCGCGGTCGACGTGCCCGACCACCTCCTGCTCGACCTCGAACGGCTGGCGGTCACCGCGTGGTCCGCCCGCGACCGACCGGCCGGCCGCCGCGGGCGCGCGGTGGTCCCGCAGGCGGCGGTGGCGGCGGTCGCCGCACGGGGGACGCGGATCGTCACGGCGTACACCGTGGCGATCCTGGCCGTGGTGGCCCTCTCGGCCCCGCTGCTGCTGGCCACGGCCACCCTGCCCGTGGACCGGATCGGTGCACGCTGCCTGGTGCTGTTCTGCGGCGGCGGGCTGCTGCTGGCCGGCCGCAGCTACCGGCACACGGTGGCCCGGGCGCTGCTGCGCGCGGCCGGCCTCGTCTGCTGGGCCGTGCTGGCGCTCGCCGTGCTCCCGACCGTGTCCGGACAGGCCGGCGCGCTGGTGGCGATCGGCGCCATCGGGGTCGCGGTGCTGCTCGTGGTCGTCGCGGTCGCGACCGGGCGGGGGTGGCGATCCGCCTGGTGGTCGCGCCGGGCGGAGGTCGCCGAAGGGCTGTGCGGATCCGCCGCGGTGGCTACGCTGCTGGTCGCGGCGGGAGTTTTCCGCAGCTTGTGGGAATCGGTGCATCTCGATGTTTGAGCGATTTGCGCGGGGGTAGACGGCTCGATGTCCGGGTCGCAGAATCGGGTCCGGCCAACGGGACAAGAAGTACAACGAGATACTCGAGCGGCGACATGCCGCCACGGGGGAAGGAATGGCACATGTCGAACAGCGCTCCCGAGATGGGACAGGGCGAGAAGACACTCACCAGGGCGGCCGGGATGGTGGCCGACGCCAAGAAGGACTTCGACGGCTTCAGCCGCAAGCTCGACGGCCAGATCGCAGGCCTGCAGGGCAAGTGGGCCGGTGCGGGCGGCTCCGCGTTCTTCCAGCTCCACCAGGCGTGGACCGAGAAGCAGAACGTGATCACGAACGCGCTCAACGAGTTCGAGGCGTCGCTGCAGTCCACCGAGCGGGACAACGTCAACACCGACGAGGCCCAGTCGGCCAACTACAACCGGACCGCCGGTCGCCTCGGCGGCTGACCGCCCTGACCAGGAACAGGAGTGAGTGAAATGAGCCTCGACGGACTTCGCGTCAACCACGCCGGCCTCGACACCGCGGCCGAGGACATGGCCCGCACGGTCAAGGACATCGACGACCGTCTGAACCGTCTCGAGCAGGAGCTCGCGCCGCTGCGCAGCGACTGGACCGGTAGCGCCCAGCAGGCCTACCAGTCCGCCAAGGCCAAGTGGGACGGTGCGATCCAGGAGATGCGGAACCTGCTCGAGGAGACGAGCCGGACCGTGCACCAGTCGAACGCCGAGTACAAGGCCGCGGACCAGCGCGGCGCTGCTTCCTTCGACATCTGACGAACCCTCGACGGGGTCGGGCGCGGCACCGCGCCCGACCCCGTCGGCGGCGTTCCACGTGGCACTACGGGGGTAGGCACATGGACTTTTCCGGGTTGGCGGGCGGCCTCCAGGCCGCCCTCGGCGAGCTCGATCTCGTCATCGACCAGGCGGTGATCGACCAGGCAGTGAAGACGCTGCACGACACGTCCGGCGACCTGACGGACAGCGGCTTCCGGCGGCTGCAGGTCCCGGCGTCCGTCTTCGGCGCCTCGGCCCGCGGTCTCGAGCTCGGGGACCACCACGGCAAGGCGCACCAGGTCATCAAGGCGACCCTGGAAGGGGTCATCCTCGACCTCGAGGGGTTCGCCGACGGGCTGCGTCGGGCCGAGGAGCTGGTGCGCACCGCCGACGACGACGCAGCCGACCAGCTGGCGCGCAAGCAGGCCGCCGCCGAGCTGCTCGTGCACGCCTCGCAGCACTCCCACGGCGACGAGCGCAACCACCAGGCCCGCAACGAGTACCTCCGCGGCGGGGGTGACGACGCGTGAGCGGCCCCCACGAGCAGCGCCTGCGCGCGATGCTGCACGGCGCCAGCAAGCAGGCGATCCAGGCGGCCTACCAGGAGTGGCGGGCCGGCTCCGAGCTCCTGCTCGCGGTCTCGACCACCCTGCACCGAGCCGCGCCACGCATCGAGGACCAGTTCGGCAGGACCGGGCCCGCCGCGGCCCGGGCGTTCGGCACGGTCGCCGGCAAGGTGGCCGGGCGGAGCGAGCAGATGAGCGCCGCCGGCCAGGCGCTGGTGGCCGCCCTCGACGCGATCGCCCAGGCCGAGAGCCTGCGGGACAGCTTCGACGCCGCGCCGCTGAGCGAGCCGGCTCGCCCGACACCCACTCCGGGTCCCAGCACCCCCGAGGACGTCGCCGCGCGCAAGCAGTACGACTCCCGGAAGGCGAGCTACGACGCGGCGTACGCCGACCGCGAGGCCCGGGCCGCCGCGGCGGCCGATCGCATGGACACCGTGTTCGCCGAGTCGACCGGGACCATGAAGCAGATCCACGGTGACCCCGACCCGGTCCAGCGCCAGCCGGCCGGTCCGGGCGGCACCGGCTCCACGGGGGGTGCGCCTCCGTCCCCGACCGGGACGGCCACCTCCTCCGGCGGCTACCGGCCGCCGTCGGGCGGGTACCAGACGCACACCACCCCGACCGCGCATCCGGGCGAGCCGCCGACGACCACCACCACGACCACGCCGCCCGCGCCACCGACCAGCACGCCGCACGACGTCCCGTCGGGGACGACCCCGCTGCCGCCCGGCACGGCCCAGGGCGGCAACGAGCCGTGGCCGACCGGCTCCTCGGTGCCCGGCGGCGCGGCGCCCGGCCGGTGGCCTCCCCACCGGCAGCCTGCCCACCGGAGGTGGCACGTCGACCGGCCTGACCGCCCCGACCGCCGGCGGCCTCGCCGGCGCCCTCGGGGGCGGGGCCCTCGGCGGGCTCACCGGCATCTCGGGCGCGGTGCGCGGCCCCTCGGTCGTCCCCCCGGGCAGCGCTGCCGGCGGACGCCCCATCGGCGGCACGGCACGGCCGGGCGCGACCAGCGGCACGCTCGGGCGGAGCACCGCTGGCGGTGTCGGCAGCACGACCCGGGGCGCCACCGGGACCGCAGGCGGCGCCGGCTCGCGCAGCGGCGCGGCACGCGGCCAGTCCGGCTCCCGGGCGGGTTCCCGCGGCGCGGCCGGCGGACGCGGCACCGCCGGCGCCCAGGGCGGCCGCAGCAGGAAGGACCCGCGGAACAAGGACACGGACTTCTTCGTGGAGGAGCAGGACTGGGTCGACGACGAGGGTGCCGCTCCCGGCGTCATCGACTGAGCTCGCAGCGGTCACACGCTCCGCCCGGGGCCGGCCGAGCCGGTCGCCCCGGGCGGTAGCATCTCAGCGGCCCGAGCGCCGGGACCCGGGGAAACCGCCGGACCCGTCCCGGGCCACCACGACATCCGGGTACATCTGGGGACCTTGGGGGAGACACGATGAGTCAGGCGCCCGTCAGCACGTCCGGCCTGGTGCGGGTCACGGTCGCCTCGGGCACCCGACGCGTCGACCTGGTCCTGCCGGGCGCCGTACCCGTCGCCGAGCTCGTGCCGGAGCTGGCCCGCAGCGTCGGGCTGCTGGACGCCGCCACCGCCTTCGGCGGGTACCGACTGGTGACGCCCGAGGGGCGCGAGCTGGCCGGCGACTCCGGACTGATCATCCAGGGCATCGAGGACGGCGGCCTGCTCACGGTGACCGCCGGCGTCGACGACCCGCCGCCGCGGGTCTACGACGACGTCGTCGAGGCGATGACCGACGTCGTCGAGCAGGACCTGAAGCCCTGGGAGCCCGCCTCCGGCCGGCGTACGGCGCTGTCGGCCGCCGGGCTGCTGATGGCTCTCGGCGCTGTCGCGCTGCTGATCCAGCGCGGGTCACTGCTGGCCGCGGTCGCCGCGGTCGTCGTCGCGGCGGCGCTGGTCGTCGGCGCGATCGTGCTCTCCCGTGTGCAGCACGAGCCCGAGACCGCGGTCGCGGTCGCCTGGATGGGCGCGGTCTACGCCGCCGTCGCCGGCCTGATGCTGGTCACCGACGGCCGCTTCTTCGGCCTCCCGGTGGCCTGCGCGGGCGCGGGCGCGCTCCTGGCCGGGCTGGTCGCGCTGGTCGGCCTGGGGGAGGGGCGCACGCTGGTGATCCCGCCGGTGGTGGTCGGCGCGATCTTCCTCGCCACCGGGCTGGTGATGAACGCCGCGGCGTTCGACCCCGCCGTCGTCCTCACCACCGCGCTGGTCCTGGTCGTGCTGGCGGGCAGCGTGTTCCCCTGGCTGGCGCTCGGCGCGACGGGCACCACCGTCGACCAGCTGTACTCGGTCGCCGACATCACCGCCGACCCCGCCGAGATCGACCCGACCCGGGTGGGGTCCGACGCCCGGGTGGCCCACGAGATCCTCGTCGCCGTCTCGGCCACGGTCGGACTCCTCCTGGTCCTGATCGCCCCGCTCGCGGTCTCCCTGGGCCTGTCCGGGACCCTGCTCGCCGTCCTCGCCTGCCTGGTCGTCATGCTCCGCACCCGGCAGTACCGCACCGGCTCCGAGGTCCTCGTGGGCCTGGTCTCCGGGATCCTCGGGCTCGCCTCGGTGGCGGTCGCGATGCTCTGGCTGCACCCCGACTGGCGCCCGACGGCCGCGGTGGTGCTGGCCGCGACGGGCGCCGTGCTGCTCGCGGTGACGCTGCTGCCCTCGACCCCGTCGGTACGCCGCGGTCGTTTCGGCGACGTCGCGGAGACGGCGGCCCTGGTGGCGCTGCTGCCCCTGCTGGTGCTGGCCGTCGGCATCTACGCCGCGATCCGGGGCTGACGGCCGATGGCCACCAAGCGCGACCTCGTCGAGGCCTACTCCTTCAGCCGGCGCCGCCTCGTCACGGCGTTCGTCTCGGGCGCTCCCGGAGGCCGGGAGGTCGAGCCGACCCGTCCGGGCCGCACCATCGTCGGGGGACTCGCGCTCGCCGTGCTCCTCGTGGCCGGGGCGGCCATCGCCGGGGTGTTCTCCCCGAAGGACCCCTCGGACTGGAACCAGCCGGGGCTGATCGTCTCCAAGGAGACCGGCGCCGCCTACGTGATCCTCGAGGAGAGCGACCACCCCGTCCTGCGGCCGGTCATCAACATCACCTCGGCGCGGCTGATCCTCGACACCGGCGCCGAGCCGCAGCCGCGGATCCTCGCGCAGGCCACCATCGACGCCCAGACCATCGGCGAGGACATCGGCATCCTCGGTGCCCCCGCCAGCCTGCCCACGTCCTCGCTGCTGATCGACGACGGCTGGACCGCGTGCACGGCGGACCGCACGGGTCTTCGCGTGACGGTTGCCGAACAGCCGCAGGTCACGCCGGTCGCCGACAACGGCTTCGTCGTGGAGAGCGAGGGCGCCCGCTACGTGATCGCGCAGGGCGTCGACGAGCACGGCACGGGTCTGGGTGCCTACCGCTACCGGCTTCCCGAGACCAAGCACCAGAACCGGGTCGGGGACGACCAGGACAACATGCTCGACGAGCTGGGCCTGCCTGCCCGCTCCGCGGCGGCCCGGGTTCCCGAGGAGTGGCTGGCGCTGTTCCCCACCGGCGGCGACCTGGACTGGCAGGCCTTCGGTCTCACCGGGTTCGGGGACCCGGTCGAGGAGGCCGGGAGCTTCGGCGTCCCCGCCGGCGCCCGGGTCGGTGACGTCGTCACGACGGACAGCGAGTCCCTGCTGCTGACCGCGGACGGCCCGACCGAGCTCGACGACTTCGCGCTCGCCGTCTACCGCCACAGCCCCACCCCGGCCGGCCGGCTCACGCCGGCTCCGCGCCGCGGTGGCGCCCCGGCCGAGTGGTCGGTCGACACCCTTCCGCGGCTGGGCCGCACCCGAGCGGCGTACGCCGCCGCGCACTGGCCGGGCTCCACCCTGCAGGCCACCGGTGGGGACCACTGCGCGGTGCTCGACACCGCGCCCGGCACGGCGCCCACCGTGCAGCTGGCGACCGATGCCACCGGGGACGCGTCGCCGGTGGACCTCCCGGACGGCTCGCGCTCGGTCGCTGTCCAGGCGGGCCGCGGTGCCTACGTGCTCTCCGGGGACTGGGACGAGACGACCGGCGGGTCGCCCTTCGTCATCGACGCCAAGGGGCAGGCCTACCCGCTGGTGGGTCCCGATGTGGCCGCGCGGCTCGGGTACGCCGACCACGAGGCCGGCATCGTGCCCGACTCGTGGATCCAGCTGTTCGAGCCGGGCGTCAACCTCTCGGTGGACGCCGCGCTCTGCCCGCCGGACCACGAGGACGGCCAGCCGTGCGACTAGGCCGTGGCCCCCGAGGCCGCGGAGTGGGGGCAGCCGGCGCTGCCCTGGGCCTGGCGCTCACCGGCCTGGTTCTTCCGGCGGCCCCGGCCGGGGCCGCCACCGGGCTCAACTGCCTCGAGGTCGGAGCCGACTCGACGCCGCGGGTCGACACCGACGCGACCAGCCGGCCGCTGGAGTCCCTGGGCGTCGACGAGGCCCAACGGCTCGCCGGGGGCCAGCGGGGCGAGCCGGTCAGGGTGGCGGTCCTGGACTCGGGGGTCGCCGACAGCCCGCTGGTCGACGTCGCGGCGCGCCAGGAGCTCGGGACGACGTCGAAGGACCTGGTCTTCGGGCACGGCACCGCGGTGGCGGGGCTGATCGCCGGACACCAGCGCAGCAACGGCAAGGCCATGGGCATCGCGCCCGACGCGGAGATCGTCGACGTCCGCGTCTACGACGCCGACGCCCCGGACCCCACCGCGGAGCCGCCCCAGGTGGGCGTGACCTCGGAGGCGGTCGCCGAGGGCCTCGACTGGGTGGCGCGCAACGCCGGGACGCTGAACATCCGGGTGGCCAACATCTCTCTCGCGGTCCCACCGAGCAGGGCGCTCGAGGCAGCGGTGGAGGCCGCCTGGAAGGCCGACGTGGTGGTGGTGGCCTCCTCCGGCAACCGCCCCCAGGAGGGGCAGCTCAACTACGACCGCTTCGCCGACTACCGGCCCGGCGAGGACGCCGCCGCCTTCGTGGCGCCGGCGGGCTACGACCACGTGGTCGCCGCCAACGCGACGGTCGCCGGGGCCGGCGACGTGGACCTGAGCGACTTCGTGCTCCAGAACAGCGCGACCGACGTCGCGGTCCCGACCGCCGGTGCGGTGTCGCTCGCGGCCAACGGGAGCACCTGCCTGATCCCGGACGTGGCCACCTCGTGGGCCGCGGCCGAGGTCAGCGGGGTCGTCGCGCTGCTCCGGACCCGGTTCCCCGACGACACCGCGCCCCAGACCGTGGCCCGGTTGCTCAGCACCGCCGACGGCACGGTCGACGACCCCACCCCGCTCCGCGGCGCCGGGGTCGTGCAGCCCGTCGAGGCGCTGACCCGGCCGCTGCACCCCGACGGCCACGGCGTCGTGCCGCGCGCCGAGCCGGCCCAGCGCGGCACCCCGAGGGCCACCGCTCCCGAGCCCGAGGCGGACGTGCTGGCCGGCACCCGCGAGAACGCCGTGTGGTGGGGTCTGCTCGGCGGCGGCGCCCTGCTCCTGGCGCTGCTGCTGCGGCCGGTGCTGGCCCGCCGCCGCGACTGACGCTCGCCCGCAGGCGCGTCGGAGCCGGGCGTAGCGTTGCTGCATGAGGGTCGATGTCTCCGAGACCATCGATGTGGCCCGCGAGCGGGTGTTCGACCTGATGTCCGACGCCCGCAACGAGCCGACCTGGAACCCGAAGGTCACCAGGTGCGGGCTCGACACCCCCGAGCCGGTCGGGCCGGGGAGCTCGTTCACGGCCGTGTACCGCGGCCTGACCTACTCCGACACCATCACCGAGCACGAACGGCCGAGCCTGCTCACCTTCACGGTCACCGGCAGGCTGCTGTCCATCGTCGCCCGGATGCGGTTCGAGGAGTCCGGCGGCGCGACGCAGCTGGGGGCCGTGTTCGACGTACAGCCCCACGGGGTCATGAAGGCCCTCCTGCCGGCGATGGCCCCCGTCGTACGCCGCGACTTCCGCCAGGCGCTCGCAGGCTTCAGGCGCTTCTGCGAGTCCGGGGCCGGCGCGGCCTGAGCCGACCGCCCCCGAGGGAGTCGTGGGGTCGGGCACTTCGTGCAGAAGGGCGCCGACCGGTGGTCGGCGCCCTTCGGAGTGGCGGAGGATAGGGGATTCGAACCCCTGAGGGCTGTTAACCCAACCCGCTTTCCAAGCGAGCGCCATAGGCCACTAGGCGAATCCTCCGCGGAGGAGCGTACCGGTCGGCCTGCGGAGGCGTGAAATCCCCCTGCCCCGGCCCGTCTTTGGTGACCGTCGCGACCCTCCCCTACACTCATGGCCAACCCCCCGTGTGGCGGCATCTTGCCCAACTCCCCCAGGGCCGGAAGGCAGCAAGGGTAAGCGAGCTCTGTCGGGTACGCGGGGGGCCTTTTCATGTCCCGGGGCCGCGCGCTACCGGGTGTCGGCGGGGGTGGTTAGGGTTCTTGCGTGGAGTCACCCCTCGCGTTGTACCGCCGCTACCGGCCCGAGACATTTCGGGAGGTCATCGGCCAGGACCATGTCACCGAGCCGCTGCGTGCGGCGCTGGCGAACAACCGGGTCAACCACGCCTACCTCTTCTCCGGGCCGCGCGGCTGTGGCAAGACCACCAGCGCCCGGATCCTGGCCCGGGCGCTGAACTGCGAGCAGGCCCCGGTCGCCGACCCGTGCGGTGAGTGCGACAGCTGCCGGGACCTGGCCCGCGGTGGTCCCGGGTCCATCGACGTGATCGAGATCGACGCCGCCTCGCACGGTGGTGTCGACGACGCGCGGGACCTGCGCGAGAAGGCGTTCTTCGCGCCGGTGCGCAGCCGCTACAAGGTCTACATCATCGACGAGGCCCACATGGTCACCACGCAGGGCTTCAACGCCCTGCTCAAGCTCGTCGAGGAGCCCCCGCCGCACCTGCGGTTCATCTTCGCCACCACCGAGCCGGACAAGGTGCTGCCGACGATCCGCTCGCGCACCCACCACTACCCGTTCCGGCTGATCCCGCCGCGGCTGCTGTCGTCGTACCTCTCCGAGCTCTGCGAGAAGGAGCAGGTGCAGATCGAGCCCGCGGCCCTGCCGCTCGTGGTGCGCGCGGGTGCCGGGTCGGCCCGCGACACGCTGTCGGTGCTCGACCAGCTCCTCGGCGGCGCCGGCCCCGACGGGGTCACCCACGCGCTGGCGACCGGCCTGCTCGGCTACACCCCGGACACGCTGCTCGACGAGGTGCTCGACGCGTTCGCCGCGGGCGACGGTGCGGCCGTGTTCGGCGTCGTCGACAAGGTCATCGAGACCGGCCAGGACCCGCGCCGCTTCACCGAGGACCTGCTGCGCCGGCTGCGCGACCTCGTGATCGTCGACGCCGTCCCCGACGCGCCGGCCACCGGGCTCATCGACGTCTCCGAGGACCAGGGCGAGCGGCTGGTCGCGCAGGCGGCCCGCTTCGGCAGCGCCGAGCTCACCCGCGCCGCCGACCTGGTGGCCACCGGGCTCACCGAGATGCGCGGCGCGACCGCTCCGCGGCTGCTGCTCGAGCTCGTCTGCGCCCGGGTGCTGCTGCCCGGTGCCGACCACGCCACCGACGGGGTGCTCGCCCGCCTCGACCGGCTCGAGAAGCGGATCGCGATCACCGGCACCCCGTCGCCCCAGGCCGCGGCTCCCGCGCCACCCATGCCGCCCGCCCAGGACCGCCCGGCCTCGGTCCACGTGAAGAGCGACGTCGTCGCGCCGACCTCGACACCGGCCGCCCGGCCCGAGCCGGCCCGGCACGAGCCGCCGCCGGCACCCGCCGAGGCGCCCGCAGCCGAGGCGCCCGCAGCGGAGCCGCCGGCCGCGGCCCCCCAGGCACCCGCTCCGGCTGCCCAGGCGCCCGCCGCGCCGGCCCAGGCACCCGCCGCGCCGGCCGCGCCGGCCGGGGGGCTCACCCTGGTCGACGTACGCCGCCTGTGGCCCGACATCGTCGACGCCACCAAGATGCGCCGCCGGCTCACCTGGATGCACCTCACGCAGAACTGCCAGGTGGTCGCGGTCGAGGGCAACGTGCTCACCCTCGGCTTCACCAACGCCGGGGCCCGGGACTCCTTCGACAAGGGCGGCAGCGCCGAGATCGTCCGCCAGGCCGCCATCGACGTCGTCGGTGCCGACTGGCGCATCGAGACGATCGTCGACCCGGGCGCGAAGGCGGATGCCCACGCCCCGCGCACGATCACCCCGAGCACGCCCGCCGCGCCGGACGCCCCGGCCCAGACGCCGGCGCCCGAGGCGCCCGCGGCACCGCCTGCGTGGGCGGCCGAGCCGCCGGACGGGCCCCCGGAGCCGCCCCACGACCTGCCGCCCGACCCCGGGCCGGGTGCCGGGCCGGGTGGTGTCGCCGAGGCGGCCGCCGCGCCGGAGCAGCCCGCGTCGCCGACCCGTGAGAAGGCCGGACCCGGCGCGATCGCCGCGGCGAAGGCCGCCATCCAGCAGACCCGGCAGGGCGGCGGTGCCGAGAACAGCCGGGCCGACGACCTGCGGGCCGCCGACGCCGACGCGCACCCCGACGACATCGACGCCGACAACCAGGGCCTCGCGGGGGCCGAGCTGCTCGCCCGGGAGCTCGGCGCCAGGGTGATCGAGGAGATCCGCAACCAGTGAGCAACCCAACCCGAGAGGTGACCGCACCATGACCCAGAACCCCTTCGACGCGCTCGGCGGAGCCGGCGGCTTCGACATGAACGCGCTGCTCCAGCAGGCCCAGCAGATGCAGGAGCAGCTCCAGAGCGCCCAGGCCCGGCTGAGCGAGACGGTCGTCGACGGCACCGTCGCCGGCGGCACGGTCACGGTGCAGGTCAACGGCGTCGGCGAGCTGGTCGGCGTCGAGATCAAGGCCGGTGGCTTCGACGCCAGCGACCCCGACGACCTCTCCGACCTCGGCGACATGATCGTGGCCGCCTACCGCGACGCGAAGGCCCAGGCCGACGCGCTCGCCAGCGAGACCCTCGGTCCGCTCGCCGGCGGCGGTGGCGGCGGCGGCCTGCCCGGCCAGCTCGGCTTCTAGGGCGACGAGGAAGCAACCCCATGTACGAAGGCGTCGTCCAGGACCTCATCGACGAGCTCGGCAGGCTCCCCGGCGTCGGTCCCAAGAGCGCGCAGCGGATCGCGTTCCACCTGCTCCAGGCCGAGCCTGCCGACGTCCGTCGCCTCGCGGACGTCCTCATCGAGGTGAAGGCGAAGGTCAAGTTCTGCAGCGTCTGCTTCAACGTCTCCGAGGACGAGCAGTGCCGGATCTGCCGGGACCCCCGGCGTGACCCGGCGGTGCTGTGCGTGGTGGAGGAGTACAAGGACGTCGTCGCGATCGAGCGGACCCGGGAGTTCCGCGGCCGCTACCACGTGCTCGGCGGCGCGATCTCCCCGATCGACGGCATCGGGCCCGACCAGCTGCGCATCCGCGAGCTGATGGTGCGGCTGGCCGACGGCACCATCACCGAGGTCATCCTGGCCACCGACCCCAACCTCGAGGGGGAGGCCACTGCGACGTACCTCACCCGGATGCTCAAGCCGCTCGGGTTGCGCGTGACGCGTTTGGCGAGTGGACTGCCCGTAGGTGGTGACCTGGAGTACGCCGACGAGGTCACCCTCGGACGTGCATTCGCAGGAAGGCGGAGCGCTGAATGACCGAGACCTCAAGGCTGGACGCCGAGACCGAGGACTTCGCCCAGCAGATCGCCGACCAGGTGGAGAGCTTCCTGATCGCGCTGCAGGCGATCGCGCGCGAGGCCGACGGCGGTCGCGCGATCTCGCTGCTGCTGCTGGAGATCAGCCAGGTGCTGCTGGCCGGCGCCCGGTTGGGGGCGCAGCGTGACTTCACGCCGCGGGCGGAGTACCAGCCCGACGTGGGCCCCGAGCCGGACCTCGACCAGATGCGGCTGCGGCTGGCGGTGATCCTCGACAGCGTCGACACCTACACCTTCGTCTTCGACCCGTACGTGCCCGAGGTGGTCGAGGGCCAGCTCTCCGACGACCTGACCAGCATCGCCACCGACCTCGAGAACGGCCTGCGCCACTACCGCAGCGGCAACGTCGAGGAGGCCCTGTGGTGGTGGCAGTTCTCCTACGTCTCCTCGTGGGGGAACCTGGCGGGCGCCACCCTCAACGCGCTGCTGTCGGTCGTGGCCCACGACCGGCTCGACGCGGAGATCGAGGGTGAGGAGGAGCAGGTCGCCGCGGCCGACGAGATGCTCGACGCTGAGATGCTCGGCTCGGAGGGCTCGGCGCCCCGGTAGACTCACGACCGGTCGCGGCGCAGCGCGGCGTGGTCCCGGTCGACGACCGGGACGGGCGGCCGGGAGATGCCAACCGACCCTCGAGGACTACCAGTGGGCATTGTCGTGCAGAAGTACGGCGGCTCGTCCGTCGCCGACGCGGCCGGGATCAAGCGAGTCGCGCAACGCATCGTCGCCACCCGCAAGGCCGGGCACGACGTCGTCGTGGTGGTCTCGGCGATGGGTGACACCACCGACGAGCTGCGGGACCTCGCCGAGCAGGTGACGCCGCTGCCGCCCCCGCGCGAGCTCGACATGCTGCTCACCGCGGGCGAGCGCATCTCCATGGCGCTGGTCGCGATGGCGATCGCCCAGCTCGGCCACAAGGCGCAGTCGTTCACCGGCTCCCAGGCCGGCGTCATCACCGACTCCGCGCACGGCAAGGCCAAGATCATCGACATCACGCCCGGCCGGATCGAGACCGCGATCAAGGACGGCGCGATCGCGATCGTGGCCGGCTTCCAGGGCGTCTCGCAGGACACCAAGGACATCACCACCCTGGGCCGCGGTGCCTCGGACACCACGGCGGTCGCGCTCGCGGCCGCGCTGGGCGCCGACGTCTGCGAGATCTACAGCGACGTCGACGGTGTCTTCACCGCCGACCCGCGGATCGTGCCCGCGGCCCGCAAGCTCGACCGGGTCTCCACCGAGGAGATGCTGGAGATGGCCGCCTCGGGCGCCAAGATCCTGCACCTGCGCTGCGTGGAGTACGCCCGCCGCTACAACATGCCGGTCCACGTCCGTTCCTCCTTCAGTCAGAAGGAGGGCACCTGGATCATCCCCGAACCCACGGATGGAGAAGAGCCCATGGAGCAGGCGATCATCGCCGGCGTCGCCCACGACGTCAGCGAGGCCAAGATCACCGTGGTGGGTGTGCCGGACAAGGTCGGCGAGGCCGCCCGGATCTTCGAGGCGCTGGCCGCGACCGAGGTCAACATCGACATGGTCGTGCAGAACGTCTCCGCGGCCGCGACCGGGCTCACCGACATCTCCTTCACGCTGCCGCGCGCCGACGGGCAGACCGCCATGGGCGCGCTCGCGCGGATCCAGGAGGAGGTCGGCTACGACAAGCTCCTGTACGACGACCAGATCGGCAAGGTGTCGCTGATCGGCGCCGGCATGCGCTCCCACCCGGGCATCACCGCGAAGTTCTTCGCGTCGCTGGCCTCCGCCGGGGTGAACATCGAGATGATCTCCACCTCCGAGATCCGGATCTCGGTCATCGTCGACGAGTCCCAGGTCGACGAGGCGGTCCGGGCGACCCACTCGGCGTTCGACCTCGACGCCGACGAGGTCGAGGCGGTCGTGTACGGCGGGACCGGGCGCTGATGGGCATCAACCTCGGCGTCGTCGGCGCCACCGGTCAGGTCGGCGTCGCCATGCGCCAGATCCTCGAGGAGCGCGGCTTCCCGGTCGACCAGATCCGCTTCTTCGCCTCCGCCCGCTCCGCGGGCACGGTGCTGCCCTTCGCCGGGCCCAACGGTGTGCAGAGCGTGGTCGTGGAGGACGCCGAGACCGCGGACCCGACCGGGCTCGACATCGCGCTCTTCTCGGCGGGTGCGACCACGTCGCGCGCGCTGGTGCCGAAGTTCGTCGACGCCGGCGTGATCGTCGTCGACAACTCGAGCGCGTTCCGCAAGGACCCCGCCATCCCGCTCGTCGTCTCGGAGGTCAACCCCGAGGCGATGGCCGGCGTGATCGCGGCCGGGCGCGGCATCATCGCCAACCCGAACTGCACCACGATGGCGGCGATGCCGGTCCTCAAGCCGCTGCACGACGAGGCCGGCCTGGAGCGCCTGATCGTCTCGACCTACCAGGCGGTCTCGGGCAGCGGTGTGGCCGGCGTCGACGAGCTCGCCACGCAGGTGAGCGCGGCCGGCGACAAGGCCCGCGAGCTGGCGTACGACGGCGACGCGGTGGCGTTCCCCGACCCGGTGAAGTACGCCCGCACGATCGCCTACAACGTGCTGCCGATGGCCGGCTCGATCGTCGACGACGGGCTGGGCGAGACCGACGAGGAGCAGAAGCTCCGCAACGAGTCCCGCAAGATCCTCGGCATCCCGGACCTGCGGGTCTCCGGCATCTGCGTGCGGGTGCCGGTGTTCACGGGCCACTCGCTGGCGATCAACGCCGAGTTCGCGTCGGCGATGCCGGTGGAGCGCGCCCGGGAGCTCCTCGCCGGCGCCCCCGGCGTCGAGCTGTCGGACATCCCCACGCCGCTGCAGGCGGCCGGCCAGGACCCGTCGTACGTCGGGCGGATCCGGCAGGACCCGGGGGTCGACGGTGACCGTGGCCTGGCGCTGTTCGTCGCAGGCGACAACCTGCGCAAGGGTGCCGCCCTCAACACGGTCCAGATCGCGGAGCTCCTCGCCTCCCGCTGACCGGGCACTCCAGGCCCGGTCAGTGCTCCGCGGGGTCGATGAACGTCGTCGTCACCCACTGGGACAGGGCGAAGGTGGCGACCGAGACCCCGGGGATGACGATGATCATCCACCAGTTGAACAGCACGTCGACCAGGAACAGCAGCGCGACCACCGCCAGCAGGCCGACGGCCAGGAAGCTGGTGGAGCCCGGGTCGGAGACGCCCCAGGCCCGCAGCAGCGCGGCCCCGAGCACCACCATCGCGATCATGATCGCGACGAGCAGGAAGAACCCGGGCCCGCCGCACGAGGAGGTGCCCCGGACGACCTCGCAGAGGCGCTGCGAGGCCCAGGTCAGGCCCACGGTGATCACACCGACCAGCAGCCCCGTGATGACCGCGGCGACCGTCCCGCCGACGGTCGGCAGCGACCGCTGCCGGCGTGCCCGGGCGGGCTTCGCAGGCTTCGCGGGCCTGCCGCGCCGTCGGGTGGGCGTCGCGCCCTCCGGCGCCTGCTGGGCGGGCGGTTCGGGTGCCGGCTCCACAGACTTCCTGGCCGGCGGCGGCGTGACGACGGTGGGGGTGTCGTCCTCGGGGCGCCCCTCGACCGGCATCGTCGTGGTGGCCGGCGGCTCGGGCGCCGGCTGCGGCTCGGGCTCGGGCGACGCCGGGGCGGCGGGAGCCGTGGCGTCCGCGTCCCCGGAGTCGGACCTCTTGCGCTTCCTGCGCCCCAGACCGAACGAGGGCAGCTCCAGCGAGGGTCCGTCGTTGCCACGATCCTCATCAGCCATGCGGGGCAGTGTGCCAGACCGTCCGAGCCTCTGGCCCACGCTGTCGGCAGGTGGTCGACCCGTGGTCACCGGAGACGAAAGAACCCCGATCCGCCCAGAGGGGGATCGGGGTTCCTGCGTTCCGCTGGTCGGGCTGACAGGATTTGAACCTGCGGCCTCCTCGTCCCGAACGAGGCGCGCTACCAAGCTGCGCCACAGCCCGATTGCGGGTCTGACCAACCGGTCCGGCCCGCAAGCACGGCGAGCATACCCGAGCCTCGCCGACCGGTTGTAATCGGCCACCACCCATGGGCGTCGGGCTCTTCTCAGCCCCCTGGCGTGAGCGTGACGAGGGTGGCTTCGGGGCGGCACGCGACCCGGAGCGGGACGTACGGACTCGTTCCCAGGCCGGCCGAGACGTGCAGCCAGGCCGACCCCGGATCGCCGGGTCGCGAGTCCGCGGGGTGCCGGTGCAGGCCCTTGGCGCGGGCCGGCTCGAGGTCGCAGTTCGTGGTGAGCGCCCCGCGTCCGGGCAGGCACACCTGGCCGCCGTGGGTGTGGCCGGCGATGATCGCGTCGTACCCGTCCGCGGCGAACTGGTCCAGCACCCGCAGGTACGGCGCGTGCGCGACGGCGAGGCGCACGTCGGCGTCCGGGTCGGCCGGGCCGGCGACCTCGTCGAGCCGGTCGTACTCCAGGTGCGGGTCGTCGACGCCCGCGAAGGCGAAGCGCGTCCCCCCGACCTTCAGCTGCTCGCGCGTGTTGGTCAGGTCGAGCCAGCCCGCGTCGGTGAAGACGCGGCCGAGGTCCCGCCACGGCAGCTGCGGGGTGTGGATGTTGCGCTGCCCGTCATCGGGCAGCAGGTAGCGCAGCGGGTTGCGCAGGCTGGGCGAGTAGTAGTCGTTCGAGCCGAAGACGAAGACCCCGGGCACGTCGAGGAGCGGGCCGAGGGAGTCGCGCACGACCGGGACGGAGTCGCGGTGCGCCAGGTTGTCGCCGGTGTTGACCACCAGGTCCGGCCGGAGGTCGGCCAGCCCGCGCAGCCACTCCTGCTTGCGGCCCTGGCCGGGCGTCATGTGCACGTCGCTGAGGTGCAGGACGCGCAGCGGCTGGTGCCCCTGCGGCAGGATCGGCACGCTCACCCGGCGCAGGGTGTACTGGCGCGCCTCCCAGGCGGCGTACGCCGTGAGTCCGGCGCCGGCGAGCGTTCCCGCGCCCAGGAGGGCAGCCAACGAACGCCGGGCCTTCGTGGGGGGAGTCATGCAGCAAGGCTGCCACAATGGCGCACATGAGCACCCTCAAGGACCGTCTGCGCACCGATCTCACCTCCTCGATGAAGGCACGCGACGAGGTGCGCTCGTCGACGCTGCGGATGGTCCTGACGGCGATCACCAACGCCGAGGTCGCGGGCAAGGAGCAGCGGGAGCTGAGCGACGACGACGTCATCGGCGTCCTCTCCACCGAGTCCAAGAAGCGGCGCGAGGCCGCGGTGGCGTTCGAGGACGGCGGCCGCTCGGAGATGGCCGCCAAGGAGCGCGCCGAGGCCGAGGTGATCGCCGACTACCTGCCCCAGCAGCTGACCCCGGCAGAGATCGCCGGGATCGTCACCGCGGCCGTCGAGCAGACCGGTGCCGCCGGTGAGGGCATGAAGGCCATGGGCCGGGTCATGGGTGTGGTCCAGCCGCAGGTCAAGGGCCGTGCCGACGGGGCCGCGGTCGCCGCGGAGGTGCGCCGCCAGCTCGGTTCCTGAGAACGCGCCCGCAACGAGCGACCGGCCCCGGTCCCACCTGTGTGGGACCGGGGCCGGTCAGCGTGAGGTCCAGGGGTCAGCGGCCTCCGCCGCCGTGGCCGCCGCCGGGCGGGCCGCCGGGACCACCGTTGCCGCCACCGCCGCCGCCGGGTTTGCCCCCGCCGCCACCGCCGCCGCCGTGGTGCTGCGGCGGGACGTACACGTGGCCGGTGGACTGGTAGATCGTGATCGTGTCGCCGCTGCCGGCCTGGCTGCCCGCGGCCGGTGAGGTGTACGCGACCGTGTCGAGCGGGTTCGGCGAGTCACGGTAACCGCCGAGCACGGTGGTGAACCCCGCGTCCTGGAGGATCTGCTGCGCCTGCTCGACGCTCATCCCGCCGGTGTCGGGCACCGTGGTCAGCACGCCGGCGACGTCCTGCGCGGTCGGCTTCACGAAGTTCTCGTCAGGCAGCCACTGCTGGATCACCTTCATCGCGTCGCCCCACATCGGGCCGGCGGTGGTGGAGCCGTGTGCGGAGTCGACGTACGAGCCGTGCAGGGTCTGGCCGTTCAGCGTGATCCAGTGCCCCACGCTGTTGGCGCCGGCGATCATCGACGCGGTGGCGAGGCTGGGCGTGTAGCCGACGAACCACACCGCCATGTTGTTGTCGATGGTGCCGGTCTTTCCCGCCGAGGGCTGCGCCAGCGAGATGCCGGCGTCGTAGCCGAAGCCACCGGGCTCCTGCACGCCCCTCAGGATGTCGTTCACGGCGTCGGCGACCGGGCCGGGCAGCACCTGCTGGCACTGCGAGGGGTACTCCTTCAGCGTGTTGCCGTTGGCGTCCTCGACCGCCGACACCGGGCGGGCGTCGCAGTGCAGGCCGCGGCCGGCGAAGGTGGCGTAGGCCTCGGCCATCTCCAGCGGGCTGGTGCTCGGCACGCCGAGGGTGAAGGACGGGACCCGCTCGTGGTCCGGGTCGTCGAGCTCGATGCCCATCTCCTTGGCCAGCCGGTAGGGCTCACACAGGCCGGTGCGCTGCTCGAGCTGGGCGAAGAAGGTGTTCACCGACAGCTGGGTGCCGGTGTAGAGGTTGAACGTGCCGCTGTCGGTGGAGTTGTGCGGGTTCCAGATCTGGGTGCTCGGGTAGTTGCCCTCGCAGTCGGGGAAGGTGTTCATGACCAGCGACACTGCGGGCGGCGCGCTGATCTGGGTGCTGAGCGGAATGCCCTGCTTGATCGCCGCCGCCAGCACGAACGCCTTGAACGTCGAGCCGGCCTGGAAGCCGTTGGAGTGGCCCAGCTCCTGGGGGACGACGTAGTTCAGGTAGGTCTGGCCCCGGGCCTTGTCGGTGCCCATGGGGCGGGACTGGGCCAGGGCCTTCACGTCACCGGTGCGCGGCTCGACCATCGCGAGCGCGCCGATCGCCTGGTCGGTGGGGTCGACGTGCGCGGCCACCGACTGGTCCGCGGCCGCCTGGTCACGCAGGTCGAGGGTGGTCCGGATGGTCAGGCCCCCGGAGTAGAGCAGCTTCTTGCGTGCCTCCGGCGTCTTGCCCAGTGCCGGGTCCCGCATCAGCGTGGCGATCGTGTAGTCGCAGAAGAAGGGCGCCCGCGAGTCGACACAGCCGTTGCTCGACGGCACCGGGTGGAGGTGCAGCGGCTCCTTCTTGAGCTTGTCGGCGCGCGCGGGGTTGATGACGTTCAGCTCGGCCATCCGGTCCAGCACGGTGTCCCGGCGCTCGCGGGACCGGTCCGGGAAGTTGGTGGGGTCGTAGCCGGTGGGGTTCTTCACCAGCCCGGCCAGCGTCGCCGACTCGAGCAGGTCGAGGTCCTTGGCGTTCTTGTTGAAGTAGTGCCGGGCCGCCGACTGGATGCCGTACGCGCCGTCGCCGAAGTAGGCGATGTTGAGGTAGCGCTCCAGGATCCAGTCCTTGGAGTAGTTCTGCTCGAAGGCGATCGCGTAGCGCAGCTCGCGGAGCTTGCGGGCGTAGGTGTCGTCGGTGGCGGCCTCGCGCTCGGCCTTGGTGCGGGCCTGGCTCAGCAGGGTCAGCTTGACCATCTGCTGGGTGATCGACGAGCCACCCTGGGTGACGCCGCCGCTCGCCTGGTTGGTGACCAGGGCGCGCAGGGTGCCCTTCAGGTCGAGGGCGCCGTGCTGGTAGAAGCGGTAGTCCTCGATCGCGACGATGGCCTTGACCATGGTGCGCGAGATCTGGCTCAGCGGGACGGTGACCCGGTTCTCGTCGTACAGCGTCGCGATGGTGTCGCCGCGGCTGTCCACGATGGTGGTCTTCTCGGGCAGCGCCTCGGTCTTGAGCTCCTCCGGGAGGCTGTCCATCGTCCGGGCGACGTCGCGGGCGCCCAGGCCGACGACGCCCGCGAACGGGATCGCGAGACCGGCGACGACGACTCCCATGACGGCGGCGACGGCCACCATCACGCCGAGGTGCGACGCGATGCGGCGGGCCGTGAGCGGCTCGTCGGGCGGGGTGGGCCGAGGGCTGGGCATGCTCACAATGTACGGGAGGGAGCGATCCCCAACCCATTCATGACCCAAATTGACTAGTTACTTCGGACTAGGACATTTGGGTAAAAGAGATCTGCCGCGGGGCGGCCGTTGGCCTTAACTTTTCTACCCTGAGGGGACTTCCCGGGTAGGCGTCATGGGGACGCCGCCTATCTCGGACGATGTGGGGACATCACTATGTGGGTTGAAGACTGGACGTCTGCGGCAGCTTGTCGGCAGGCACAACCGGACCAGCTGTTCGTGCGCGGTGCGGAGCAGAACAAGGCCAAGCAGCTCTGCTCGGGCTGCCCGGTGCGGACCGAGTGCCTCGCCGAGGCGCTCGACAACCAGATCGAGTGGGGCGTCTGGGGGGGCATGACCGAGCGCGAGCGCCGGGCACTGCTCCGTCGCAAGCCGACCGCTTCCTGGCGGGCGGTCCTCGAGGCGGCCCGTGACCAGGGCGGCAACCCGGTCAAGGTCACCGCGAGCGCCTGAGGCTCGTCGTCGGCGTCACTCGCCGGCGAGCAGCTCGCCCACCCGGCGCAGGCCGTCGAGGTCGTGCACGTCGCCGGGGAGCGCCGGGACCACCGCGGTCGGCACCTCCGGGTGCGCCGCCGCGAAGCGCTCGCGCAGCCGCGCCTCCCGCTCGACCATCCGTGACTGGTCGGCGTGCAGCCGCAGCAGCCCCGCGGTGAGCGACTCCGGGTCGAGCTTGCGCAGCCGGGTCGCCGCGGCCATCGCCTCGTCGGCCGACAGCGAGCCCAGCGGCACCGGGCTGGCCCGGTTGACGATCAGGCCGGCGAGGGGCATGTCGTCCTCGCTGAGCCGTTCCACGAAGTACGCCGCCTCGCGCAGCGCGTCCGGCTCCGGCGCGGCGACGACGAGGAACGCCGTACCGTCGGCCTGGAGCAGCTCGAAGGTCTTCTGGGCGCGCTGGCGGAAGCCGCCGAACAGCGTGTCGAAGGCCGCCACGAAGGTCTGCATGTCGCGCAGCACCTGGGCCCCCAGGATCTTGGTCAGCGCGTTGGTGATCAGCCCGAACCCGGCCGACATCATCCGGGCCGGGCCCTTCGCCGGTGCGAGGAGCAGGCGGATGAACCGGCCGTCGAGGAAGCTCGAGAGCCGCTCGGGGGCGTCGAGGAAGTCCAGCGCCGACCGCGACGGCGGGGTGTCGACCACGATCAGGTCGTAGCTGCCGTCCCGCTGCGCGTCGTGGTGGATCTGGCCCAGCTTCTCCATCGCCATGTACTCCTGGGTGCCGGCGAAGGAGCTCGAGAGGGCCACGTAGAACGGGTTCTCCAGGATCTGCCGGGCCTTCTCGGGGGTGGCCTGGCTCTCCACCACCTCGTCGAAGGTGCGCTTCATGTCCAGCATCATCGCGTCGAGCGAGCCGCCGCCGGCGGGGTGGACGCCGACCACCGGGCGCGGGGTGTTGTCGAGCGCCTCGATGCCCATCGACTGGGCCAGCCGACGGGCCGGGTCGATGGTGAGGACCACCACCTTGCGCCCGCGCTCGGCCGCGCGCAGCGCGAGCGCGGCCGAGGTCGTGGTCTTGCCGACCCCTCCGGAGCCGCAGCACACGATGATCCCGGTGTGCGGGTCGTCCAGCAGCGCGTCGACGTCGAGGGAGGACGCGGGGGACTCGGCGAGCGGGCCCACCCGGGACCGGCTGCGTGCGTGGCTGCTCGCGGCGCTGCTCATGCCATCCCCTGTTCCCTGAGCACTGCGGCGAGCTCGTAGAGCCCGCCGAGGTCGACGCCGCCGGCGAGGCGGGGCAGCTCGTACGTCGGCACGTCCAGCTCGCCGACCAGAGCCCGCTGGTCGTCCTCGAGGGCCCGTCGCTCCGCGTGGTCGCGGGCCTCCTCGACCAGTCCGTCGACCAGGCCGTTGTCGTCCTCGACCCGGGCCTCCTTGAGGTCCGAGCGGATCGCCGCCCGGTCCAGGCTGCCCTCCCGCGCGGCCTCGAGGTCGGAGGCGTCCAGGTCGCGGGGCCGGACGAGGTTCACCACCACGCCGCCCACCGGGAGGTTGGCGCGGTGCAGCTCGGCGATGCCGTCGGTGGTCTCCTGCACCGGCATCTCCTCCAGCACCGTCGTCAGGTGCACCGCGGTGCGCGGCGAGCGGAACAGCGTCATCACCGTGTCGGCCTGGCTCTTGATGGGCCCCATCCGGGCCAGCCCGGCGAGCTCGTTGTTGACGTTGAGGAACTGCGCGATCCGGCCGGTGGGCGGGGCGTCGAGCACCACGGCGTCGTACCGGATCGCCAACTTGTTGCGGCTGTTGCGCTGCACCGCCTCGAAGACCTTGCCGGTGAGCAGCACGTCGCGGACGCCCGGCGCGATCGTGGTCGCGAACTCGACCACGCCGAAGCGGTCCAGGGCCCGGCCGGCGCGGCCGAGCTTGTAGTACATGGAGAGGTACTCCAGCAGGGCCGACTCCGGGTCGATGTGGAGCGCGTGGACGTGCCCCGGGGACCCGTCGGGCCCGGGCAGCCCGGTGGCGATCCGGCGCTCCTCGTAGGGGAGCGGGTCGACGTCGAACATGCGGGCGATCCCCTGGCGTCCCTCGACCTCGCAGAGCAGGACGTTCTTGCCGTGGGAGGCCAGCGCGAGCGCCAGGGCCGCGGCGACGGTCGACTTGCCCGTGCCGCCCTTGCCGGTGACGACGTGGAGCCGGACGCGCGGCCAGTCGTGCTTCTGCTCGGACACGTAGTGCAGCGTATGACGTGCCTCCTGACGCGGGTCGGGCATGTCCGGCCCGGCCACCCCGCGAGGGGGCATCGTGTGCCGCACGGCCATACGGCTGTGACGGCCGTCATGACTAGGATCGCCGGCAGGCGAGGCCGGCTCTTTCCGGTCCGGACCAGAGCGCCCGAGGACGGGCAAGGGAGGACGAGGCGTGGACAAGGTCGTGGCGAGTGCCGCCGAGGCCGTGGCGGACATCCCCAGCGGAGCGACGCTGGCGGTGGGCGGCTTCGGGTTGTGCGGGATCCCGTCGGTGCTGATCGAGGCGGTCCTGGCGGCCGGGGTCGAGGACCTCGAGGCGGTGTCGAACAACTGTGGGGTCGACGACTGGGGCCTGGGCCGGCTGCTGATGGCCAAGCGGCTGCGGCGGATGATCTCCTCCTACGTCGGGGAGAACAAGGAGTTCGCGCGGCAGTACCTCCACGGCGAGCTCGAGGTCGAGCTGACCCCGCAGGGCACGCTGGCGGAGCGGATGCGCGCCGGCGGGTCGGGCATCCCGGCGTTCTTCACCGCGACCGGGGTCGGCACCCAGGTCGCCGAGGGCGGGCTGCCGTGGAAGTACGACGCCGAGGGCAACGTGGTCGTGTCCTCGCCGCCGAAGCAGACCCAGCGGTTCGAGACCGCCGAGGGTGAGAAGGAGTTCGTGCTCGAGCACGCCATCGTGGCGGACTTCGGGCTGGTCCGGGCCTGGAAGGGCGACCGGCACGGCAACCTCGTCTACCGCGACTCCGCCCGCAACTTCAACCCGCTCGCCGCGATGTGCGGCCGGGTCACCGTCGCCGAGGTCGAGGAGCTGGTCGAGCCCGGCGAGCTGGACCCCAACGACGTGCACACCCCGGGGGTGTTCGTGCAGCGCGTGGTCGCGCTGACCCCGGAGCAGGCGGCCGACAAGCGCATCGAGAAGCGGACCGTGCGTCCGAAGGAGGGCAACTGACATGGGGTGGACGCGCGAGGAGATGGCGGCCCGGGCCGCCTCGGAGCTGCACGACGGCTCCTACGTCAACCTCGGGATCGGGTTGCCGACGCTGGTGCCGAACTACGTCGGCGACGACGTGGAGCTGGTGCTGCAGTCGGAGAACGGCATCCTCGGCGTCGGGGCCTACCCGGTCGAGGGCGAGGAGGACCCCGACCTGATCAACGCCGGCAAGGAGACCGTCACGCTGCGCCGGGGCGCGTCGTTCTTCGACTCCGCGACGTCGTTCGGGATGATCCGCGGCGGCAAGATCGACGCCGCGATCCTGGGTGCGATGCAGGTCTCGGCCACCGGTGACATCGCCAACTGGATGATCCCCGGGAAGATGGTCAAGGGCATGGGCGGCGCGATGGACCTGGTCCACGGCGCCAAGCGGGTGATCGTGCTGATGGAGCACGTCGCCAAGGACGGCACCTACAAGATCGTGAACGAGTGCTCCCTGCCCTACACCGGCAAGGGCGTGGTCCAGCGGATCATCACCGACCTGTGCGTCATCGACGTGACCCCCGACGGCCTGAAGCTCGTCGAGCTCGCGCCGGGCGTCACCGAGGACGAGGTCCGGGAGAAGACGGAACCCGAGCTGGTCTGAGCGATGAGTTCGCGCGGCTGAGCCGGTCGGTCCTCTCGAGTCACGGACGACGGGAGGGCAGGACATGGGCAAGGTCATCGCCTCGATCACCACCTCGGTGGACGGCTACGTCGTGGGGCCGCAGGACGGTCCCGGCCAGGGCCTGGGCATCGGAGGCGAGCGCCTCCACTACTGGGTCATGGGCGGGCCGTGGACCTATGCCGGCGACGGCCACGACCCCTCCGGCATGCGCGGACCCGACAAGGAGTTCTTCGACGACCTCACCGAGGGCATGGGGGCCGGGATCGTCGGGCGGAACATGTACGAGTCGGCCGGGGCCTGGGGCGGCAGCAACCCGTTCCCGGGCACGCTGGTCGTGCTGACCCACCGGACCGAGGACCAGCCCGACCCCGCCACCGGGTTCCGGTTCGTGAACGGCTTCGATGCTGCGCTGCGCGAGGCTCAGGAGCTCGCCGGCGACGGCGTCGTGGCGCTCGGAGGAGGCGCCGACGTGATCCGGCAGGGGCTGACCGCCGGCGTCGTCGACGAGCTGGCGATCTCGACGGCGCCCGTCGTCCTCGGGGCGGGCAAGCGGCTGTTCGAGGGCTTCGAGCACGACCTCGACCTCGAGGTGCGCGGGGTGTGGAGCTCGCCGTACGCCACGCACGTGCGGTACGCCGTACGCCGCTGAGCGGTCGCGGGCGACCCGCGGAGGCCCAGTAGGGTGCCGACCATGACCAAGTGGGAGTACCTGACCGCGCCGATCCTGGTGCACGCCGCCAAGCAGATCCTCGACAACTTCGGGGCCGACGGGTGGGAGCTCGTCCAGATCGTCCCGGGGATGAACCCCGAGAACCTCGTGGGCTACTTCAAGCGTCCGGTGAGCGCGTGAGCACCCCGGAGGAGCGCCTCGCGGAGCTCGGCCTCTCGGTGCCCGAGGTGGCCAAGCCGGTCGCGGTGTACGTCCCGGCGGTGCGCAGCGGCAATCACGTCTTCACCTCGGGCCAGCTGCCGATGCGCTCGGGTGAGCTGATGCTCACGGGCAAGGTCGGCGGCGAGGTCAGCCAGGAGGAGGCCGTGGAGTGCGCGCAGCAGTGCGCGCTCAACGCGATGGCGGCGGTCAAGGCCGAGATCGGTGACCTCTCGCAGATCAAGAGGATCGTCAAGGTCGTGGCCTTCGTGGCGTCCACCCCGGACTTCACCGGCCAGCCGCTGGTCGCCAACGGCGCCTCCGAGCTCTTCGGCAAGGTCTTCGGCGACGCCGGCGTCCACGCCCGCTCGGCGGTCGGCGTGCCCGTCCTGCCGCTGGACTCGCCGGTCGAGGTCGAGATCATCGTCGAGGTCTGAGGGCCGTGCTGCCGGATCCCCCTGCCCCCGCAGCTCGTCGAGCAGGCGCGGGAGTACGCCGCGGGCACGCTCACGCCGGCCGAGCCGCGCAACGCGGCGACCGTCGTACTCCTGCGGCCCTCGGCGCAGGGGCCCTCGATCTACCTGCTGCGCCGCCAGACGTCGATGGCGTTCGCGGGCGGCATGTGCGTCTTCCCCGGTGGCGGGGTGGACCCGCGCGACTTCGACGCGACCGTCGCCTGGCACGGGCCGTCGCCCGCGGACTGGGCCGACCGGCTCGGCACCGACGAGGAGACCGCGCGTGCGCTGGTGTGCGCGGCCGTGCGGGAGACGTTCGAGGAGTCGGGCGTGCTGCTCGCCGGCCCGTCGCCCGAGACCGTCATCGCCGACACCACCGGTGAGGACTGGGAGGCCGACCGGGTGGCGCTCGAGGGGCGCGACCTGGCGTTCACCGAGTTCCTGGCGCGACGCGGGCTGGTGCTGCGCTCGGACCTGCTCGGCGTCTGGTCGGGCTGGCTGACGCCGGTCTTCGAGCCGCGTCGCTACCGCACCTGGTTCTTCGTCGCCGAGATGCCCGAGGGGCAGCGGACCCGGGACGTCTCGACCGAGTCGTCCTCGGTGCACTGGACCCCGGCCCTGTCGGCGGTGGAGTCGGTGGACGCCGAGGAGATGCTGATGCTCCCCCCGACCTACCTGACCTGCCTGGAGATCGCGCAGTACGACGCTCCCGCCGACGTCCTCGCGGCCGCCGACGGGCGCCGGGTGGAGATGTTCACGCCGCAGGTGGTCGGCGAGGGCGAGGAGGCGACCCTGTCGATGCCCGAGTCGCTGCGGGCGCTGGTGGAGTCGCGGGCCCGATGAGCTGGGCGGGCGGGTCGTTCGGGGAGCGCGGGCGCTGCGTCCTCGCCCCGAACGCGAACTTCATGACGCTCGACGGCACCAACACCTGGGTGCTGCGCGAGCCGGGCGCCCGGCGCTCGGTGGTCATCGACCCCGGCCCGTCGATCCTCGAGCACCTGGACGCGGTCGCGGCGGAGGCGGGCGAGGTGGGCGTGGTGCTGCTGACCCACCACCACGCCGACCACTCCGAGGCGGCCCGTGAGTTCGCGGAGCGGGTGGGGTGCGGCGTACGCGCGCTGGACCCGGCGTACCGCCTCGGCTCGGAGGGGCTCGGCGACGGGGACGTGGTCTCGGTGGACGGCCTCGAGATCCGGGTGGTCGGCACGCCCGGCCACACCGCCGACTCGCTGTCGTTCCTGCTGCCGGCGGAGGGGGCGGTCCTGACCGGGGACACGGTGCTGGGACGCGGCACCACGGTGGTGGCGCACCCCGACGGCCAGCTGGGCGCCTACCTCGGCTCCCTGGACCGGCTGCACGCCCTGGCCGCGGCCCACGAGGTGCGCACGATCTGGCCCGGCCACGGCCCGGTCATCGACGACGCCCTGGGCGCCCTCGACTTCTACCTCGCGCACCGGCGCGAGCGCCTCGAGCAGGTGGAGGCGGCGGTCGCCTCCGCTGTCGCGAGGCAGCCGCCCGGGCACTGCCCGACGTCGACCTGGAGGCCGGGACCGGATCCGCCCTGCCCCGCTGCGTGGTCGAGACGTCTACGCCGACGTCGACCCGGTGCTGTGGGGTGCCGCCGAGCTGTCCGTGCGGGCGCAGCTGGCCTACCTGGCCGAGCGTTCCTGACCCAGCCCGAGCAGTCAGCCGCGGGTCAGCGGGCGCGGCGGGAGAGCCGCTCGACGTCCATGATCACGACCGAGCGGGGCTCGAGGCGCAGCCAGCCGCGGGAGGCGAAGTCGGCCAGCGCCTTGTTGACGGTCTCGCGGGAGGCGCCGACCAGCTGGGCGAGCTCCTCCTGGGTGAGGTCGTGGTGGACGTGCACGCCGTCGTCGGCGGTGCGGCCGAAGCGGTCGGCGAGGTCGAGCAGCGCCTTGGCGACGCGGCCGGGCACGTCGGAGAAGACCAGGTCGGCGACGACGTCGTTGGCCTTGCGGAGCCGGCCGGCCAGCTGGGCGAGCAGGCCGCGGGCGACGACCGGGCGGCCCTCGAGCCAGCGCAGCAGGTCCTCGTGCGAGAGCGAGGCGAACGACGCGTCGGTGACGGCCGTGACGGTGGCCGAGCGCGGGCCCGGGTCGAAGAGCGAGAGCTCGCCGAACATCTGGCCGGGGCCGAGGATCGCGAGGAGGTTCTCGCGGCCGTCGGAGGAGGTGCGGCCGAGCTTCACCTTGCCGTCGAGGACGATGTAGAGCTTGTCGCCGGAGTCGCCCTCGTGGAACAGCACGTCGCCCCGCCGCAGCCGGCTCTCGGCCATCGAGGCGCGCAGCGCGGTGGCTGCCTCGTCGTCGAGCGCGCTGAACAGCGGCGCCTGACGCAGTACGTCGTTGTCCACGAAACCTCCTGGTGACCTCACCCGCCCCAGACGGGCGGCCGCGATGATCCTAACCAGTGGAATTGGTCACAGGAACAACCGGCTCCGGTTGGTCGCCCTCGGCGCACCGTCGCCGGCTCACCGTACGCTGGGCGTCGTGCTCGATGCGGAAACCCCCACCGGCCTGGTCAGGCGTGCCCGGAAGATCGACCGGGTCCTCGCCGAAACCTACCCCGACGCCCGCTGCGAGCTCGACTTCGACAACCCCTTCGAGCTGCTGGTCGTCACGGTGCTGTCGGCGCAGACCACCGACAAGCGGGTCAACGCGGTGCGCCCGACGCTGTTCGCGGCGTACCCCGACGCCCCCGCGATGGCCGCCGCCGAGCGCGACAAGCTCGAGCAGATCGTGGGCCCGCTGGGCTTCTTCCGGGCCAAGACCGAGTCCCTGCTCAAGCTGAGCCAGGCCCTCGTCGAGCGGTACGACGGGCAGGTGCCGGCCCGCCTCGAGGACCTGGTGACGCTGCCGGGGGTCGGCCGCAAGACCGCCAACGTCGTCCTCGGCAACGCCTTCGGCATCCCCGGCATCACCGTCGACACCCACTTCGGACGGCTCGCGCGCCGCTTCGGCTGGACCGACGAGACCGACCCGGTCAAGGTCGAGCACGCCATCGGAGCGCTCTTCCCGAAGCGGGACTGGACGATGCTCAGCCACCACCTGATCTGGCACGGCCGCCGGGTCTGCCACTCGCGCAACCCGGCGTGCGGGGCCTGCCCGGTCGCCCGCTGGTGCCCGGCGTACGGCGAGGGCCCCACCGACCCCGACGCCGCCGCCAAGCTGGTCAAGACCGAGGGCAGAGCGTGAGGCCGTCCCTCGTTGCCGCGCTGGCCGCGGCGGTGCTGGTGCTGGGCGCCTGCGGCACCGACTCCGTGCCTGCCCCGGGCCCGGCGCAGATCGACGTCGACACCCCGCAGCTGCGCCAGCTCAAGCAGGAGGCCGGGGTCGAGGCCTGCCGCCCCGGCGACGGCGAGCCCGTCGACGGAGGCCTGCCCGACGTGACCCTCCCGTGCCTCGGCGGCGGACGTGACGTCGCCCTCTCGAGCCTCCGCGGGCCCCTGGTGGTCAACCTGTGGGCGTCCTGGTGCGGGCCGTGCCGCGAGGAGATGCCGGTGCTCGAGGAGTTCCACCGCCGGTACGGCGACCGGGTCGGCGTCGTCGGCGTCGACTTCGAGGACCCGCAGACCCTCAGCGCGATGGACCTGGTCCGCAAGACCGGGGTGACCTACCCGCTCCTGGCCGACCCGCAGGGCGAGCTCCAGGGCAACGCGCCGTTCCCGGGGCGGATGGGGCTGCCGCTGTTCGCGTTCGTCGACGAGGACGGCACCGTCGAGCTCGCGGCGGGCGGCGTCGACTCCGTCGACGAGATGGTGGCCCTCGTCGACGACCACCTGGGGGTGGACCTGTGACCGACAACAGCCGGCTCCCCGAGTGGCTGCGGCCGGTGGCGGAGGGGGCGCAGTCCATCACCGTCCACGACCTCACCCGGTTCATGCCGCCGGAGGACTCCGACGCCCGCCTCGGCGCGGTGCTGATGCTCTTCGGCGAGGGGCCCGACGGCCCGGACCTGCTGCTGACCGAGCGCGCCCACCACATGCGCTCCCACCCCGGGCAGGTCTCCTTCCCCGGCGGCTCGATCGACGCCGGCGAGACGCCCGTGGAGGCGGCGCTGCGCGAGGCCCTCGAGGAGACCGGCCTCGACCCCGCCGGGGTGACCGTCTTCGCCGAGCTGCCCGAGCTCTGGCTGCCGCCCAGCAACTTCGCCGTCACCCCCGTCCTGGGCTGGTGGCACGAGCCCACCGAGGTCGCGGTCGTCGACCCCGACGAGGTCCACGAGGTCTACCGGGTCCCGATCCGGGAGCTGGTCGACCCGGCGCACCGGATCGCCGTACGCCACCCCTCCGGCTGGGTCGGCCCGGGCTTCCTCATCGGCGAGGACAAGGACGTCATCCTGTGGGGCTTCACCGCCGGCATCATCGCCCGGCTCTTCGACTTCCTGGGGTGGACCTCCGAGGTGGACGACCCGCCGATGCGTGACCTGCCGGACTACATGCTGCAGGGTGAACCCGTCCCGCGTGACGTCCAGCCCAACACCAGATTCGAGGAACGCCGGTGAACATGCTCGACTGGCTGCTGGTGGTGCTGGTCCTGGCCTACGCCCTCTCGGGGTACTGGCAGGGCTTCATCACCGGCGCGTTCGCCACGGCCGGACTGCTGCTCGGCGGCCTGTTCGGCGTCTGGCTCGCACCGGTCGCCCTCGGCGACGCCACGCCCTCGCTGCTGGTGTCCCTCGGGGCGCTGTTCATCGTGATCCTGTCCGCGTCGCTGGGTCAGGCGCTGCTCCAGTTCGCCGGTGCGAAGATCCGCGACCGGATCACCTGGCAGCCGATCCGCGCCCTCGACGCGGTCGGCGGTGCGGCGCTGAGCGCGGCCGCCGTGCTGCTGGTCGCCTGGGCGCTCGGCGTGGCGATCTCCGGCACCCGCATCGGCGGGATCACCCCGATGGTGCGCAGCTCCACGGTGCTGGGCGAGGTCGACGGGGTGCTGCCGACCTCGGCCGGCGGTGTCCTCCAGGCGTTCAACAACGTGGTCGGGACCAGCTTCTTCCCGCGCTACCTCGAGCCGTTCGCGCCCGAGCGGATCGTCGAGGTCGGGCCGGGTCCGCAGCGCCTGCTGAAGGACCCCGACGTCACCGCCGCCGCCACCAGCGTGCTCAAGGTGCGCGGCACCAACGACTGCGGCCGCGGTGTCGAGGGCTCCGGCTTCGTCTACGCCCCCGACCGGGTGATGACCAACGCCCACGTCGTCGCGGGCGTGGACGACCCCGAGCTCATCGTCGGCGACTCCTCCGTGCCCGCCGAGGTCGTCTACTACAACCCCGACATCGACGTGGCCGTCCTCGCGGCCGACACCGGCTCGGCGCCGGCGCTCGACTTCGACCAGGACGGCACCGCCCGCGAGGGCGTCGCGATCCTGGGCTACCCCGAGGACGGGCCGTACGACGTGCAGCCGGGCCGCATCCGTGCCGAGCAGCGGCTGCGCTCGCCGAACATCTACGGCGACGGCGCGGTCATCCGCCAGGTGTTCTCGCTGCGCGGCCTGGTCCGGCCCGGCAACTCCGGCGGTCCGATCGTCTCGTCCGCCGGCGACGTGGTCGGGGTGGTGTTCGCGGCGTCGGTCACCGACCAGGAGACCGGCTACGCCCTGACGGCCGAGCAGGTCTCCCGCAGCGCCGAGCTGGGTCGGTCCAGCGGCGGGGCCGTCTCGACCGGCGACTGCGCGGGGTGAGCGGAGACGCGCTGACCGACGGCGTGGACCGAACCACCACCCGGACCCCGGGTCTCGACACGCCGGTCGCGACTTCGTGCCTCAGTCGCGCGGCTCGCTCGACCACCACCAGCGGATCCGCTGGCGCGTCTCCGCTCAGGCCTGGCCCTTCAGCGCGTTCGGGATCTGCTTGCCCTGCCGGATCGCTCCCTCCGGCGCACGGACCTTCTTGACCTTGCGCACGCCGAGCCACACCAGCAGCGCAGCGATCAGCAGGTAGAACCCGAACACGATCAGGAAGCACCACTGCAGGTCGAGGCCCTTACCGTTCCAGTGGATGAGGTAGGCGAACGCCATCGAGAGCATGACGATCGCGAGCACCGCCAGGAAGCCGGCAGTGGCGAACAGGCCGACCCCGGTGCCGCCGGCCTTGATGCTCACCTTGATCTCGGACTTCGCGAGCTGGATCTCCTTGGAGATCAGCGCGGAGATGTCGCGGCTGGCGTCCGTGACGAGACGGCCGATGGTGGGATCGCCCTCCGAAACGGGCGCTGCCTTGACCGGTTCGGTTGCCATGCGGTGTTCCCCTTGGTGGTGGTGTGGCTCGTGGGCGGGACTTGTGCTGACCCTACAGAAGGAGCCCGAGCCGCCGCGTCCTCAGGCCGACCCGGGCTGCTCGTCGCCGCCCCGCTGGTAGACGTCGGGGATGCCGTCGGCGTCGGCGTCGATCTCCTCGAGCTCACAGATCCGGCGGTAGACCCGGTTGCGTGCGCGGAGCACGACGGCCGCGAGCAGGGTGGCGAGGATCGAGCCGACGAGCACCCCGACCTTCACGTGGTCGTCACGGGCGCTCGCGGACCCGAAGGCGAGCTCGCCGATGAGCAGGGACACGGTGAACCCGATCCCGGCCAGCATCGCCATGCCGATCACGTCCACCCAGGACAGCTCGTCGTCGAGGTCGGCCCGCGTGAACGTCGCCAGCACCCACGTCGAGCCGGCGATCCCGATGGTCTTGCCGACCATGAGACCCAGGATGATGCCGAGCGCCACCGGGTCCTGCAGGGAGGTCACGAGGCCGTCGAGGCCGCCGACCGTGACGCCGGCGGCGAAGAACGCGAAGACCGGCACCGCCACCCCCGCTGAGAGAGGGCGCACCAGGTGCTCGAGGTGCTCGGCCAGCCCGGTGCCCTCCTGGCCGTCCTGGCGGCGTACCGGCACCGTGAAGGCGAGGGCCACCCCGGCGACGGTGGCGTGGACCCCAGACTCGTGGACCAGGGCCCACGCCACGACGGCCAGCGGGATCAGCAGCCAGCCGCGGTGGATCCTTCGCTGCACGAGGAAGCCGAACAGCGCGATCGGCACCACCGCCAGCGCGAGGAAGCCCAGGCGGAGATGGTCGGTGTAGAAGAGCGCGATGATCGTGATCGCGAGGAGGTCGTCGACCACGGCGAGGGTGAGCAGGAACGTCCGCAGCCCGGCCGGCAGGTGGGTGCTGATCACGGCCAGGATCGCGACGGCGAAGGCGATGTCGGTGGCGGTCGGGATCGCCCAGCCGGACAGCCCGCCGTCCTCGCCGAGGTTGACCGCCACGTAGACGATCGCCGGCAGGGTCATCCCGCCCACCGCGGCCACGACGGGCAGTGCGGCGCGCCGGGGGTCCCGGAGGTCTCCCGCCACGAACTCGCGCTTGAGCTCCAGCCCGGCCACGAAGAAGAAGATCGCCAGCAGACCGTCCGACGCCCAGGTGCCCAGGCTCAGGTCCAGGTGGAGCGACGCGGGACCGACGGTGTGGTCGCGCAGGCCGGTGTAGGCGTCCACCCACGGGGTGTTCGCCCACACGATCGCGATGACGGCCCCGGCGATGAGCAGCATGCCGCCGGTCGTCTCCGCGCGCAGGATCTCGGCGACCCGGGAGCTCTCGAGGAACGAGCCGCGGGCGAACAGCCGGGGCGAGCCCCGGCGGGGCTGCGGACGTGGTGCGGGCTGGGACACGGCACTCCTGGGGTCGACGACAACATGCCGACCAGACTTCCCGGCGCTCCGACCCTCACCTTACCGAACGCCGACCCGTCGTGAATTCGCGCCCGGAGCCGCCGACCCGTCGTCAATGACGACGGGTCGGCGGCCCTCGGCGTGAACAAGCGACGGGTCGGCGTTGGGGTCAGTCCTCGGACTTGCCGGAGGCGAGCCCGGTGGAGATCAGGTCCATGACCGAGGAGTCGGCGAGGGTGGTGACGTCGCCGACCTCGCGGTTCTCGGCGACATCCTTGAGCAGGCGCCGCATGATCTTGCCCGAGCGGGTCTTCGGCAGCTCGGCGACGATCATGATCTGGCGCGGCTTGGCGATCGCGCCGATCTCCTTGCGGACGTGGTTGCGCAGCTCCTCGACGATGTCCTTGCCGCCGTCGCCGGCCTCCTCGCGCAGGATGACGAACGCGCACACGGCCTGGCCGGTGTCCTCGTCCTTCGCGCCGACGACCGCCGCCTCGGCGACCTTCGGGTGGGACACCAGCGCCGACTCGATCTCGGTGGTGGAGAGCCGGTGGCCGGAGACGTTCATGACGTCGTCGACGCGGCCGAGCACCCAGATGTCGCCGTCCTCGTCCTTCTTCGCGCCGTCGCCGGCGAAGTAGAAGCCCTGCTTCTTGAAGCGCGACCAGTAGGTCTCCTTGAACCGCTCGTCGTCGCCCCACAGGGTGCGCAGCATCGACGGCCAGGGCTCGGTGAGCACCAGGTAGCCGCCCGAGCCGTTCGGCACCGGCTCGCCCTCGTCGTTGACCACCTCGGCGGCGACGCCCGGGATCGGCGTCATCGCCGAGCCCGGCTTGCCGGCGGTCACGCCCGGCAGCGGGCTGATCATGATCGAGCCGGTCTCGGTCTGCCACCAGGTGTCGACGACCGGGGTGCGGTCGCCGCCGATGACCGAGCGGTACCAGACGTAGGCCTCGGGGTTGATCGGCTCACCGACCGACCCGAGCAGCCGCAGCGACGACATGTCGTGGCGGTCCGGGATCTCCCGGCCCTGCTTCATGAACGACCGGATCGCGGTGGGCGCGGTGTAGAAGATCGTGACGCCGTACTCCTCGATGATCTTCCACCAGCGGCCGCGCTCGGGGGAGTCGGGCGTGCCCTCGTAGAGCACCTGCGTGGCGCCGTTCGCCATCGGCCCGTAGACGATGTAGGAGTGCCCGGTGACCCAGCCGATGTCGGCGGTGCACCAGTAGACGTCGGTCTCCGGCTTGAGGTCGAAGACCGCCCAGTGCGTGTACGCCGAGCCGACGAGGTAGCCGGCCGTCGTGTGCAGGATGCCCTTGGGCTTGCCGGTCGTGCCCGAGGTGTACATGACGTAGAGCGGGTGCTCGGCGTCGAAGAACTCGCACGCGTGCTCGGTGGACGCCGAGTCGACGGCGTCGTGCCACCAGACGTCGACGGACTCGTCCCAGTCGACCTCCTGGCCGGTGCGCCGGACCACGAGGACCTTCTCGACACTGAACCCGTTCTGGGCCGTCTTGGCGCGGGCCTCGTCGACCGCCGGCTTCAGCGCCGACGGGGCGCCGCGCCGGTAGCCGCCGTCGGAGGTGACGACGACCTTGGCCTGGCAGTCGGTGAGCCGGGAGGCCAGCGCGTCGGAGGAGAAGCCGCCGAAGACCACGGTGTGCGGCGCACCGATCCGCGCGCAGGCCAGCATCGCCACGACGGCCTCGGGGATCATCGGCATGTAGATCGCGACCCGGTCACCGGCCTTCACGCCGAGCTCGGTGAGGGCGTTGGCGGCCCTGCAGACCTCGTCCTTCATCTCCGCGTAGGTGATGGTGCGGGTGTCGTCCTCGGGCTCGCCGACCCAGTGGAAGGCGACCTTGTCGCCGTTGCCGGCCTCGACGTGCCGGTCCACGCAGTTGTACGCCGCGTTGAGCTTGCCGCCGGCGAACCACTTCGCGAACGGTGCGTCGTCCCAGTCCAGCACCCGGTCCCACTTCTGGTCCCAGTCGAGGCGCTCGGCCTGCTCGGCCCAGAAGGACTCCCGGTCGGACGCGGCGCGGTCGTAGGCCTCGGCCTTGAGGTTCGCGTGCTCCGCGAGCTCGGCCGGTGGTTCGAAGCGGCGCTCCTCGCGGGACAGGTTGGCCAAGGTCTGATCAGCGGCGGTCTCTTCGCTCACGGTCTCTCCCGAATCTCAGCTCGATGTGGCTCTCGCCACCCTAGGACGTGGGCCCCGGGCGTGGATACGTGCGGAGGTCCAGCGTGCCCCGGACGGGTTGGCGGCCGGTTGCCCCGGCGTACGTCGACCCACCGGGGCGCGAGGAGGAGGACCCTCGCGGCGGCACCGGGTCAGCGGAAGTCGATGAGCAGCATGTCCGTGTCGGTGCCGTCCGAGATCTCGTCGGTGACCGGGGGAGCGCTCTCCTGCGGGACCGCGTCGGACTCCTCGTCGACGACGGCGCCGGGCGGCTCCACCACGACGGCGCGGAAGCAGTTCGCCTCGTAGGGCAGCTGCATGCCGTCCATGCCGCGCCCGTAGTCGTCGTAGAACGCCAGCACCTCGTCGAGCTTGGCGGCCCGGGCGTCGGCGTCGAGGACGGCGATGTTGGAGCGGGACAGCACCAGGTCCTGGATCGACTCGCGGTCGACGGTCTGCCAGAACCGGAAGGTGGCGTCCTCGACGAAGCCGAACAGCGCCGACTGCACCAGCGGGTCGGCCGGCTCGCGGAGCTGGTCCTGGGTGCCGATCAGCCCGCCGAGGCGGCGCACCCACGGGATCCGCTCGTCGCGCTGGTTCCACACCAGCGCCAGCCGCCCGCCGGTCTTGAGGACCCGGGCGATCTCGGGCAGTGCCCGGTCGAGGTCGAACCAGTGGAACGCCTGGGCGCAGACGACCACGTCCACGGACCGGTCGGGCGCGGGGATCTCCTCGGCGGACGCGACCGTGGTGCGGACCTCGGGGAGGCGCCCGCGCAGGACCTCGAGCATCGCGGCGTCCGGGTCGGTGGCGTGCACGTCGTGGCCGAGCGCCACGAGCTGGTCGGTGAGCTTGCCGGTGCCGGCACCCAGCTCGAGCACGGTCACCGGGTCGTTGCCGCACAGCCACGCCGCAGCCTCGCGGGGGTACGACGGGCGGCCGCGGTCGTAGGCGTCGGCGACCGACCCGAAGGAGTGGGCCCAGTCGGGCGTCCCGTCGGACGAGGGGATCTGCCGTGCATCACTCATCGGCCGCAACGTTACCGGCTGGTGACCTCCGATTCGGGCTGCCGGTGCCGGGACCTAGCCTTTCGTCCCATGAGTGCGGATCCGCTGGCCTGGTTGACGACCCTGGAGGGCGTGCCCTCGGCGTACGCCGCGGCCCGCGACGGGATCGACGTGATGCTGCGCGACCGCGGGCTGCGTCGTACCTCCCCGGAGACCACGGCCGAGTCGCTGCTGCGCGGGGCGCACGCCAGCGCGGTGCTGGAGGGGTCCGCGTCGTCGCTGGCCGACGTCCGGGAGGGTGCCGGTGACCAGGTCGCCCAGGACGCCGTCCGGGTGTCCACGGAGCTGCTCTCGCTCACCCCGCTGCTCGCCCGCTCACCCCTGCAGGCGCTGGCCCGGATCCACGCGCTCGCAGCCACCGGCTCGCTGCCCGACGAGCAGCTCGGCCGGCCCCGGGACGCCGCGTCCGCGGACCGGCTGCGGGGGCTCGCGGAGCTGTTGACGATGCCGACGTCGGCGCCGGCGCTGCTGGTCGCGGCCGTCGTGCACGCCGACCTGGCGACCGCCGCGCCGTTCGCCTCCCACAACGGGATGGTGGCGCGCGCGACCGAGCGCCTGCTGCTGGTCGGCCGTGGCGTCGACGAGAAGTCGCTGGTGGTGCCGGAGGCCGGGCACCTCGCGCTGCGCGCGGCGTACGAGTCGAACCTGCGCGGCTACGCCGATGGCGCGGCCGCGGGTGTCCACGGCTGGGTGCTGTACGCAGCGGAGGCCTTCGCGGCCGGGGCCGAGGCGAGCCCGCTGCGCCGTCCGCCCGAGTAGGGCGCGATCCCCGGGTCCGGAAATGCGAGCGGCACCCGACTCGAAAGATTCGGATGCCGCCGCTGACACGTGAGTCCATGGCTACCAGGCGTGCATCGTCAACTGCTGCCCCGGGAGTATCCCGGTCTGCAAGCGCCCTGTAGGAAGGGTAGATCGCCGCGTGGGTACCCGGATCACGTGCGGTTCGTGTGGAGTTCTGATGCCGTTTCTACGCCCCATCACCGCACTCTTCAAGGGTTGACATTCGGCGCGCGGGCGCGACAGATCAGGCACCGAGGCGGCGCTTGCGGGCGTTGGCCCACATCACCCCGCCGAACGCGACCACGCCGCCGACGGCCAGCGCCGCCAGGGTCGGCCGGGCCGGGGGCAGCGGGACCCGGCTCCGCAGCGCGACCGGCTTGGTGAACACCAGGACCGGCCAGCCGTTGGACGCCGCGATCCGGCGCAGCTCGCGGTCCGGGTTGACCGCGTGGGGGTGCCCGACCGCCTCGAGCATGTGCACGTCGGTGACCGAGTCGCTGTAGGCGTAGCTGTGCTCGAGGTCGTAGCCCATGAGGTCCGCGAGCTCGCGGATCGCGCGGGCCTTCTCCTCGGCGTACGCGTAGTACTCGATCTCGCCGGTGTACTTGCCGTCCTCGATCTCCATCCGGGTCGCGACGACGCGGTCGGCGCCGAGCATCTCGCCGATCGGGCCGACCACCTCGGTGCCGGAGGTGGAGACGATCACGATGTCGCGCCCGGCGAGGCGGTGCTCCTCGATCAGCGAGACGGCCTCGTCGAAGACCAGCGGGTCGACGATGTTGTGCAGGGTCTCGGCGACGATCTCGCGGACCGTCGCGACGTCCCAGCCGGCGCACAGCTGCGACATGAACTGCCGCATCTTCTCCATCTGGTCGTGGTCGGCGCCGCCGACGAGGTAGACGAACTGGGCGTACGCCGAGCGCAGCACCGCGCGTCGCGAGATCAGCCCACCCGCCTGGAACGGACGGCTGAAGGCCAGCGTGCTCGACTTGGCGATGATCGTCTTGTCGAGGTCGAAGAAGGCCGCGGTGGGGCGGGGCGCCATGGGCTCATCGTAGGTGGCTGGTGGTGCGGCCCGCCGGAGGCGGTCCGCTTGTCGTCCCCAGCGTCGGTTCCGGCGGGCGTTGTCCACAGGCCGGTCGTGGCGGGGCCGGTCGGCCGACGTTCGCGGGGCAGCCTCTCCGCCATGACCGCGCCACTGTTCATCACCCGTGACGAGTCCCTGCTCGACGAGCTCCTGCGCCTCGCGGCCGCCGCCGGGGTCACCCCGGACGTGGCCCACGACGGGGCCGCCGCGCTCCGGGGCTGGGCCGCCGCCCCGCTGGTGCTGCTCGGTGCCGACCTGGTCGCCGAGGTGGCGCGCACGGCACCGGCCCGGCGGGAGGGCGTGCACGTGGTGGCCTGGGGCGAGGCGACCGAGGGTCTGTACCGGCACGCCGTGACGGTGGGCGCGGAGAGCGTCTGCGGGCTGCCCGGCAGCTGCGACTGGCTGACGGAGCGGCTCACCGACCTCGGTGACAGCGACCGGCCCCGGGGCCTGCTCGTCGGGGTGGTCGGCGGCTCCGGGGGTGCCGGCGCGACGACCTTCGCCTGCGCGCTGGCCCAGATGGCCGCTTCCGCCGGGCCCGCGGTCGTCGTCGACGCCGACCCGCTCGGGCCGGGCGCCGACCGGGTGCTCGGGCTGGAGGGCCACGACGGCGTCCGGTGGGACGCCCTGTGCCAGACCACCGGACGGCTCAGCGCCCGCGCGCTGCGTGAGGCGCTGCCCCGGCGCGACGGGCTCGGCGTCCTGACCTGGTACGCCGGGGCGTCCGCAGGCCTCCAGGCGTTCGCGGTGCGCGAGGCACTGTCCGCGGCCCAGCGCGGCCACGACACCGTGGTCGTCGACCTCCCCCGCACCGCGGACCCCCTGGTCGAGGAGGTCGTGTCGCGCTGCGACCGGGTGCTGGTCCTGGTGGTGCCCACGGTGACGGGCGTCGCGGCCGCCGGTCGGCTGTGTGCGCGCTCCGCCGATCCGTCGCGACTCGGGCTGGTGGTCCGCGGGAGCGGCATCGACGCCGACGAGATCGCCCGCGCCACCGGGGTCCCCGTGCTGGCGCGGATGGCCGACCAGCGCGGCCTGGCCGAGTCCATCGACCTCGGGCTGGGTCCGGTGCGGTCCCGGCGCGGGCCGCTCGGGCGGGCGGCCACGGAGGTGCTCACCCGGCTGACCGTGACGAGGGCCGCCGCGTGACGGTCGGGCTCGCGGGGGAGCCGGCGCCGCCGCCGGCGGACAGGGGTGACCTCGAGGCGGTCCGGGACCGGCTGGCCCGCGAGCCCGGGGAGCTCACCCCGCACCGGGTGGCCCGGGCGCTGCGGGAGACCGGTCGGCCGGTGGGTGACGCCGCGGTGCTGGCCGTCTACGAGGCGCTGCGCCGCGACGTGGTCGGCGCGGGGCCGCTCGAGCCGTTGCTGCGGACACCGGGGGTGACCGACGTGCTGGTCAACGGCGCGGACCGGGTCTACCTCGACCGCGGGGCCGGGCTGGAGCTGACCGGCGTCCGGTTCCCCGACGAGGAGTCGGTGCGCCGGCTGGCCCAGCGGCTGGCCGCCGTCGGGGGACGCCGGCTCGACGACGCCACCCCCCACGCCGACCTGCGCCTGCCCGACGGGACCCGCTTCCACGCCGTGCTGGCGCCGGTCGCCCGGCCCGGGACCCTGGTCTCGCTCCGGGTGCCCCGGCCCCGCGGGTTCACGCTCGAGGAGCTGGAGGCCGCCGGCTCGTTGAGCCCGGACGGGTCCGAGCTGCTCCGCGCGATCGTGGCCACCCGCCTGGCCTTCCTGGTCAGCGGCGGCACCGGCACCGGCAAGACCACGCTGCTCGCGGCGCTGCTGTCGCTGGTGGCGCCCGGTGAGCGGATCGTGCTGGTGGAGGACGCGGGGGAGCTGCGGCCGCAGCACCCGCACGTCGTGGGTCTCGAGAGCCGTCCGGCCAACATCGAGGGTGCGGGCGAGATCGGCCTGCGCACCCTGGTCCGCCAGGCCCTCCGGATGCGTCCCGACCGGCTGGTGGTCGGCGAGGTGCGCGGCGGCGAGGTGGTGGACCTGCTGGCGGCGCTGAACACCGGCCACGAGGGCGGGTGCGGCACGCTCCACGCCAACTCGGCCGTGGACGTGCCCGCCCGGGTCGAGGCCCTGGCCCTGGCCGCCGGGCTGGCCCGCGCCGCGGCCCACAGCCAGCTCGCCTCGGCGGTCGACGTGGTCCTGCACCTGGCCCGGGACGGGGAGGGCCGGCGCCGGCTCGCCCAGGTGGCGGTCCCGGAGCGGGGACCGGACGGTCTGGTCACGATGGCCGTGGCCCTCGATCTCGGGCCCGACGGCGTGGTGACGCCCGGGCCGGCGGCGGGTCGGCTGGCCGCCCGGCTCGGCTCGTGACCCTCCTGCCGGTCGCGGCCGCGGCCCTCGCCGCCCTGCTGCTGGTGCCCGGGCGACCCCGGCGGCTCGGCGGGCCGTCGAGACCGCCACGGTCCGGGGTGGCGGCCGGGAGCGTGGTGCTGGGCGGAGGGCTCCTGGTGCTCCTCCGCCCGGGCGCCGCCGCCCTGGTGGCCGTGGCCGTCGGCGCCGCGCTCGGGGGCTCGCTGCTCTGGGCGGCCCGCCGGCGGCGGCGCGAGGCCCGGGCGGTGGCCGGCCGGGTCCTGGAGACCTGCGAGCTGCTGGCCGCCGAGCTGGGCGCGGGGCAGCCGCCGGGCCACGCCCTCGAGCGGGCCGCGCGGGCCTGGCGGCCGCTGGCGCCGGCCGCCGAGGCGTTCCGGGTCGGCGCCGACGTGCCCACCTCCCTGCGCCAGCTCTCCGGCTCGGCGGGGGCGGCCGACCTGCGGCTCGTGGCCGCCGCGTGGCAGGTGGCGCACCGCACCGGGCAGGGGCTGGCCGAGGCCGTCGACGGGGTGGCCGCGGACCTGCGCGCCGCGGAGGCCAGCCGGCGGGTGGTCGAGGGCGAGCTCGCCTCCGCGCGCGCCACCGCGCGGCTGGTCGCCGGCCTGCCGGTGCTGGCGCTCGCGATGGGCTCCGGGGCCGGTGGCGACCCCTGGGGCTTCCTGCTCGGTCACCCGGTCGGCCTCGCCTGCCTCGCCGGCGGGGTGGCGTTCGGCCTGGCCGGACTGGGCTGGATCGAGGCGATCGCCCGTGACGTGGACCGGTCCCCGTGAGCGGGTGGCTCGCGGTCCTGTGTGCCGCCGCGGCCGCCGGGCTCGTCGTACCCCTCCGGGCGCGGGCGCCGGTGGAGGCACCCGCGCGGGCGCAGCGGGTGGCGACCGGATGGCTGCGCCGGCACCGGCTGCTGTGGTCCCTCCTCGCGGGGGCCGGCGCGTCGCTCTTCGTGGACGGGGCGGCCGGCGTGGTGGCCGGAGCCGTGGTGGCGACCGGCGCGTGGGTGGTCGTCGGCCGGGCCGAGACGCCCGAGGCGCGGCGCACCCGCGAGGAGATCCGCCGCGACCTGCCGCACCTGGTCACGCTGTTCGCGGCGACGCTGCGCTCGGGCGCCGCCCCGGGCGACGGCGTCGCCCTGGTGTGCGCGGCGCTGCCCGGGGCCGCCGCCGAGCGGCTCTCGGGGGTGGCGGCGCGGCTCGCCCTCGGCGTGGACCCGGTCCAGGTGTGGGAGTCGCTGGCCGCCGACGCCGACCTCGCGCCGCTGGGACGGACCCTGGCCCGGTCCCAGGCCACCGGGGCCGCGGTGGTGCCGGCGGTGGAGCGGCTGGCCGCCGACCTCGCGCGTCGGGCCCGCGCCGACGTCGAGGACCGGGCCCGCGCGGTGGGCGTCAAGGCCGCCCTGCCCCTGGGACTCTGCCTGCTGCCGGCGTTCGTCCTGGTGGGCATCGTGCCGCTCGTCGCCGGCCTGCTCGAGAGCCTGGCGCTGTGACCCGCGGACGGCCACGAACCGTCCACCGCCGCAGCCGCGGCGGGGTCGTCCACAGCCCGGTGCGCTCCCGGTCGCAGCGGCCGGCTCGATCCCCGAGGGTCGGGGCAGGCGGCCGCAACCGGCGGTCGCGAGGACCGAGGAGAAGCCCATGTTCCTGACCGATCAGCCCCACCGGCCCGCCACCGGGCGCCCCCGCAGCGGCGGCGCCGAGGACGGCATCACCACCGCGGAGTACGCCGTCGGCACCGCCGCGGGGGCGGGCCTGGCCGGCCTGCTCTACAAGCTGCTGACCGGCGGCTTCGGCGACCAGCTGCTGCACACGCTCTTCGACCACGTGCTCGGCCTGCTGGGGATCGGGTGAGGCCCTCCCGGGACGACTCCGGCGCGGCGACCGCCGAGCTGGCCATGGCCCTCCCGCTGCTGCTGGCGGTGACGGTCGGGCTGGTGTGGCTGCTCTCGGTCGCCGCGGCCCAGCTCCGCGTGGTCGACGCGGCGCGGGAGTCGGCCCGGGCGGCGGCCCGCGGGGACAGCACGGAGGAGGCGGTGGCGCGCGGCCTGGAGGTGGCGCCGCCGGGCAGCAGCATCACCCTGACGACCGGCGGCGGCCGCGTGACGGCGGCCGCCGCGGGCCGCGTCTCCGGGCCGGGTGGGCTCTTCGCGTTCCTGCCCGCGGTGACCCTGCGGGCGGAGGCGGTCGCCGCCGCCGAGCCGGTGTCGTGACCCGCTCCGAGCGGGGGTCGGTCAGCCTCGTCGTGGTGGCCTGCGTGGGAGTCCTGCTCCTGCTCGGGGCCGCGCTCGGCGTGGTGGGCGCGATGGTCCGTGCGCACCGCGCCGCGCAGGCCGCCGCCGACCTGGCAGCGCTCGCGGTGGCGTCCGCGGTGGCCGGGGGCGGTGACCCGTGCGCCGCCGGCGCCGGGATCGCCGCGGCCAACGGCGCCCGGCTGCTGGCCTGTGACCTCGACGGGCGCACGGCGCGGGTGCGGGTCGAGGTCCCGGGGCCGCACTGGCTCGGCCAGGACGCCGACCTGGTCGCCGAGGCGCGGGCCGGGCCGGCGTGACGACCGAGGAGTGAGACGCGGTCTAGACCGCAGACGCCCCGAGCAGGACGTCGAGGAGCCGGGCGGCGCCCGGCTTGTCGAGGGGGTTGTTCTGGTTGCCGCACTTGGGGGACTGGATGCACGAGGGGCAGCCGTCGAGGCAGGCGCACGCCTCGATGGCGTCGCGGGTGGCGGTCAGCCACTCCCGGGCGGCCCGGAAGCCGCGCTCGGCGAAGCCGGCCCCGCCCGGGTGGCCGTCGTACACGAAGACGGTGAGCTGCCCGGTGTCGGGATGCAGGGCGGTGGAGACGCCGCCGATGTCCCAGCGGTCGCAGGTCGCGAACAGCGGCAGCAGCCCGATCGAGCAGTGCTCGGCGGCGTGGGCCGCGCCCGGCAGGTCCTGCTCGGCGAGCCCGGCCTCGGCCAGCACGTGCTCGGGCACCGTCCACCAGACCGCGCAGGTCCGCAGCGACCGCTCGGGCAGGTCGAGCGGCTCCTCGCCGATCACGTCGCCCCCCGGCTGGCGACGCTTGAGGAAGGAGACGACCTGGTGGGAGACGTCGACGTCCCCGAACGACAGCCGGCAGCCCGCCCAGTCGCGGTGCTCCCGCTCGGCCACGATCGTGATGTCGGTGATCTCGCGCGCCGAGGTGGAGTAGTCCGGGTCGGCCCGCTCGATCACCGCGACGTGCTCCTCGAGGTCGAGTGACGTCACCAGCCAGGTCTCGCCGCGATGGACGTAGACCGCGCCCTCGTGCGCGGTGCCGTGCGCGCTCGCGGCGTCGACCGTGCCGACGACCCGGCCGGTCGCCGCCTCGACCAGCTGGACCGGCGACCCGCCCGTCGAGCGGATGTCCGCGAGGTCGCAGGCGCGGCGCCGGTCGGTCCAGAACCAGCCCCGGGGCCGGCGCCGGAGCAGCCCCGCCTCGGTGAGCGCGTCGAGGACGTCGCGGGCGGTCGGCCCGAACAGCGGCAGGTCGGCCTCGGTGAGCGGCCGCTCCTGCGCGGCGGCGCACAGGTGCGGCCCGAGCACGTACGGGTTGGTCGGGTCGAAGACCGTCGACTCCACCGGCCGGCCGAGCAGGGCCTCGGGGTGGGTGACGAGGTAGGTGTCCAGCGGGTCGTCCCGGGCGACCAGGACGCCGAGCGCGTCCTGGGCCCCGCGACCGGCCCGGCCGACCTGCTGCCACAGGGCCGCACGGGTGCCCGGGAAGCCGGCCATCAGCACCGCGTCGAGACCGCTGATGTCGATGCCGAGCTCGAGGGCGTTGGTGGCGGCGAGCCCCGTGAGCTCGCCGCCGCGCAGCGCCTGCTCGATCGCCCGGCGCTCCTCGGGCAGGTAGCCGCCGCGGTAGGACGCGACCTGGCCGGGCAACGACGGGTCGACCTCGGCGAGCAGGTCGGCGGCGGTCATCGCGACCTGCTCGGCACCGCGGCGGGACCGCACGAAGGCGAGGGTGCGGACGCCCTCGGCGACCAGGTCGGCCAGCAGGTCCGCGGTCTCCGACGAGGCGGCCCGGCGTACGGGGGCGCCGTTCTCCCCGGAGCCGGAGCTGAACGGCGGCTCCCACAGCGCCAGCGCGACCTCGCCGCGGGGAGAGGTGTCGTCGGTGACGGCCAGGACGTCGGCGCCGATCAGCCGGTGTGCCGCGACCTCGGGCTCGGCGACCGTCGCCGAGGCCAGCACGAACGTCGGGTCGGCGCCGTACGCCGCGCAGATCCGCCGCAGCCGGCGCAGCACGTGGGAGACGTGGGCACCGAAGACCCCCCGGTAGTGGTGGCACTCGTCGACCACGACGTAGGCGAGCGACCCGAGGAACGACGACCAGCGCGCGTGCCCGGGCAGCAGCGACCGGTGCAGCATGTCGGGGTTGGTGAGGACGTACTCCGCGTGGTCGCGGGCCCAGTCGCGCTGGTCGCGGCCGCTGTCGCCGTCGTGGGTGGTGACCCGGACGTCGAGGCCGAGGGAGCTCAGGCCGGCCAGCTGGTCCTGGGCGAGCGCCTTGGTGGGCGCGACGTAGAGCACGGTCGCGCCGCGCTGGCCCCGGGCGCCGCGACTCGCGCGGATCGCCGTCAGGGCCGGCAGCTGGTAGGCCAGCGACTTGCCCGAGGCGGTGCCGGTCGCCAGCACGACGTGCTGCCCGGAGTGGGCGGCGTCCGCGGCGACCACCTGGTGTCGCCACGGTTGCACCAGGCCGCGGGAGGTGAAGGCCTCGACGACGTCCGGCGCGGCCCAGGCGGGCCACTCCTCGGTCTCCGCGGCGCGCCGCGGCAGCAGCTCGAGGTGGGTCAGGCGGCCCTCGCGACCCGGGACCGAGGCGAGCCGGTCGACCAGTCGGCCCATCCGCTGGGGCGCCGTCTCGACCGTCGATTCCACTCGATCAGTGTCCCAAATGGTGCCGACACTGGACGACGGGCATGAACAGAGTCTTTACTTCTTTGTGCGGTTCGGGGGCGCGCGTGGTTACATTGTGCTGGCCGATTCTCGGAGCTGTGTGCCTCGACGATTCGGCTTCTGACAAACCAGTGCCTTCAGGGAGATGACGTGGACCTGACTCTTGCGACGCGCGACGTCGATGGGAAGACCATCGTTGCGGTCGGTGGGGAGATCGACGTCTACACCGCCCCGAAGCTTCGCGACAAGATCACCGAGCTCGTCGCCGCCGGCGTCTACGACATCGTGATCGACATGGAAGCCGTCGAGTTCCTCGACTCGACCGGGCTCGGCGTGCTGGTCGGCGGCCTGAAGAAGGTCCGCGCCCACGACGGGTCGCTGCAGCTGGTGTGCAACCAGGACCGGCTGCTCAAGATCTTCCGGATCACCGGCCTGGCGAAGGTCTTCGTGATCCACGAGTCCGCCGACGCGGCGCTCGCGAGCAGCTGACCCAGCCTCCCTCGCCGGGCCCGGGCACGGGTCCTCCTCGCTGAGCCCTGCCCCGACGCGGGTCCGTCCTGTCGTCCCGCAGCCGCCCCCACGGCGGCTGCTCCGGCCTGTCCGCACGCGCCGGCTCGCGACGCGCCGTGTGGCACGCGTCACACCTTCGTGCTCTGGGACGGTCCTGCCTGCGTAGACTCCCCGACGATGTGAGACCTGAATCACTCCCTTGAGCTGGCAGGAGGAAACACATGACGGGGATCGATCCCTTCGTCGTGGACGTCTCCGGCGGAAACCTCGTCCTGGTCATCGTCGTCGCACTGATCGCGCTGGGCGCGCTCGCGATGGCGGCGATGTTCCGTCAGGAGGTCATGTCCGCCGGTGAGGGCACCGACAACATGAAGAACATCGCCCAGGCGGTGCAGGAGGGCGCGAGCGCCTACCTGACCCGGCAGTTCCGGACCCTCGCCATCTTCGCCGGCGTGGCGTTCTTCGCGTTGCTCGCGCTGCCCGCCGACGACGCCACGGTCCGGATCTTCCGGTCGGTGTTCTTCCTGATCGGCGCCGGCTTCTCCGGCACGGTCGGCTACCTCGGGATGTCCCTCGCCGTCCGCGCCAACCTCCGGGTGGCCGCCGCGGCCAACGAGTCCGGTCGCGACCCGGCGATGAACATCGGCTTCCGGACCGGCGCGATGGTCGGCATGCTGACGGTCGGTCTGGGCCTGCTCGGCGCCAGCATCGTGGTCCTGCTGTTCCAGGACCAGGCGCCCAAGGTGCTCGAGGGCTTCGGCTTCGGTGCGGCGCTGCTCGCGATGTTCATGCGAGTCGGCGGCGGCATCTTCACCAAGGCCGCCGACGTGGGCGCCGACCTGGTCGGCAAGGTCGAGCAGAACATCCCCGAGGACGACCCGCGCAACGCCGCGACCATCGCCGACAACGTCGGCGACAACGTCGGCGACTGCGCCGGCATGGCGGCCGACCTCTTCGAGTCGTACGCCGTGACGCTGGTCGCCGCGCTGATCCTCGGGTCGCAGGCGTTCGGCGACAAGGGACTGGTCTTCCCGCTGCTGATCCCCGCGATCGGCGCGCTGACGGCGGTCGCCGGTGTCTACCTGTGCAAGCCCCGGGCCGGCGAGAACGGCCTGAAGACGATCAACCGCGCGTTCTACATCTCGGCGGCCATCGCCGCGGTGGCATCCGTGCTCCTGTCGTTCGTCTACCTGCCCGGCAGCTTCGCCGACCTCGACAACACCAGCGGCATCGCCGGTGCGGACGGGGACCCGCGGGTGATCGCGGCGCTCGCCGTGGTCATCGGCATCGTGATGGCCGCCGGCATCCTCGCGCTGACCGGGTACTACACCGGCACCGAGCACCGTCCGGTCAAGGACGTCGGCAAGACCTCGCTGACCGGCGCGGCCACCGTGATCCTCTCCGGCCTCGCGGTCGGCTTCGAGTCGGCGGTCTACACCACCCTGGTCATCGGCGCCGCCGTGTTCGGTGCCTACCTGCTGGGTGGCGCGACGCTGACCGTCTCGCTGTTCGCGGTGGCACTGGCCGGCACCGGACTGCTGACCACCGTCGGCGTCATCGTCGCGATGGACACCTTCGGACCGGTCTCCGACAACGCCCAGGGCATCGCCGAGATGTCCGGCGACGTCAGCCCCGCAGGGCGCCCAGATCCTGACCGAGCTGGACGCGGTCGGCAACACCACCAAGGCGATCACCAAGGGCATCGCGATCGCGACCGCCGTGCTGGCCGCGACCGCGCTCTTCGGGTCCTACTCGACCTCGGTGTTCGAGTCGCTCGACAAGGCGAACCCGACCGCGGACGAGTTCTCGGCGGCCGACTTCTTCGTCTTCAACCCCGCGGTCCTGGTCGGGGTGCTCCTCGGCGCTGCGGTGGTCTTCATGTTCTCCGGTCTCGCGATCGCCGCGGTGGGCCGGGCGGCCGGCGCCGTGGTCTTCGAGGTGCGTCGCCAGTTCCGGGAGATCCCCGGGATCATGGAGGGCACCGGCCGTCCGGAGTACGGCAAGGTGGTCGACATCGTCACCAAGGACTCGCTGCGCGAGCTGGTGACGCCCGGCATCCTGGCCGTGCTCGCCCCGGTGGCGGTCGGCTTCGGCCTCGGCGTCACCGCCCTCGCGGGCTTCCTGGCCGGCGCGATCGGTGCCGGCACGCTGATGGCGGTCTTCCTGGCCAACTCCGGTGGCGCCTGGGACAACGCCAAGAAGCTCGTGGAGGACGGCCACCACGGCGGCAAGGGCTCCGAGGCCCATGCGGCCACGGTCATCGGTGACACCGTCGGTGACCCGTTCAAGGACACCGCCGGACCGGCCATCAACCCGCTGATCAAGGTGATGAACCTGGTCTCGCTGCTGATCGCGAGCGCGGTCGTCTCGATGGGCGTGGGCAAGGACCAGAACGACGCCCTGCGCATCACCATCGCCCTGGTGGCGGTCGCGATCATCGCCGGCGCGGTCTACGTGTCCAAGCAGCGTGAGGTCTCGATCGGGGCCGACTCGGGGACGCCGCCGCCTCCGCCGCCCCCGCCCCCGCCGGTGGGCACGGCCGACCCGGCCGGCACGACCCAGCCCCGGGCCTACGTGCCGGACACGCCGCCGCCCGCGGCGGACCCGGCGCCGACCCAGCGGTTCGAGCCGCCGGCGCACTAGCCCCACCACGTCGACCCGCCCGAGTCACTCGGGCGGGTCGACGTCATTTCCGGCCGAGGCGTCGAGAGGCCGGTCACATCGCCGCCTCGGGACACCCCGGGGTGATGTGTCCCCGGCCGCGCGGCCCTACTGTCGAGCGGGTGACCAGCGACCTCCCCCAGCGGCTGCGCGCCGCTCTCGCCCTGGCCGGATTCACCTACGACGCCGTCGCCGAGACGCTCGGCCCCCTCGCCCACGACGCCCTGAGCCGCAACGAGACGACCCCGGGGCTGCGGGCCACCGGCGGGGGCTCGCCCCTGGAGACGCTGATCCGGCTGTTCCTGCTGCAGGCGCCCGTGGAGCTGGCCGCGGCCGAGGCTGCGCTGCCGGGGCTGCTGGACCGGATGGCCGCCGAGGGTCTGGTCGAGCAGACGGTCGGCGAGGTCGCCGCCCGCATGGACGTGCGCCCCTACGCGACGGGCGAGCTCACCGGTGACCGCGACCTGTGGGTCGTCAGCGACCTCACCCCGGGGCTCGACGGCCAGCACGTCCGGGTCGGTGCCGACCACGTGCTCGGGATCAGCTCCGCGTCCACCTCGCTGGCGCAGCTGACCCTGCGTGAGCCGGTGGGCAGTGCGCTCGACCTGGGAACGGGGTGCGGCGTGCAGGCGCTGCACCTCGCGCAGCACAGCGAGCGGGTGGTCGCGACCGACGTCAACGCCCGGGCGCTGTGGACCGCGCGCTTCAACGCCGCGCTCAACGAGGTCGACGACCGGGTCGAGGTGCGAGACGGCTCGCTCTTCGAGCCGGTGCAGCGGGAGGCCTTCGACCTGATCGCCACCAACCCGCCGTTCGTGATCTCGCCGGCGACCGGCGAGCGCCTGGTCTACCGCGACTCGGGGTTGCCGGGGGACCGGGTGGTCGAGGACATCGTGCGGTTCGCGCCCCAGCACCTCAACGACGGCGGCTGGTGCCAGGTGCTCGCCAACTGGGTGATCTCCCGCGACCGGCCCTGGGACGACCGGCTGGCCACCTGGCTCACCGACGAGACCGACGCCTACGTGGTGCAGCGCGAGGTGCTCGACCCCGCGGCGTACGTCGAGCTCTGGCTCAAGGACGCCGGGCTGCACGGCGCCGTCGACTACCTGGTCCGCTACGACACCTGGCTGTCGTGGTTCGACGAGCAGGGCGTCGAGGGGATCGGCTTCGGCTGGCTGAACCTGCGCAAGCGCGGCTCCGGTCAGGCCGGCGCTCCCGTCCGCGACCTCCTCGAGTGGCCGTACGACGTGGAGCAGCCGATCGCGCCCGCGATCCGCGACTGGGCGGCGGCCTCCGGTGCCGAGGTCGGGCCGGACTCGCGGCTGCTGGTCCGCCCCGACGTGCAGCAGGAGACGCTCGGCGCCCCCGGGGCCGAGGACCCGGAGACCGTCGTGCTGCGCCAGCAGCGTGGGCTGCGCCGGGCCCGGCGCGTGGACACGGTCGAGGCGGCGCTGGTGGGTGCCTGCGACGGCGAGCTCACGGTGGTGCAGATCCTCGACGCCCTGGCCCAGCTTCTCGACCTCGAGCCGGAGGCCACGCGCACGACGTACCTCCCCACGGTGCGCGAGCTCGTCGCGGAGGGCTTCCTCGAGGCCTGAGCCTGCTCAGGCGGCGTCGTCGGCCGCCTCCCGCGCGGTCATCGCCCGGTCGCGGAGCCGGACCAGCCGCTCTCGGGTCGGCGAGCCCAGCAGCTCCGGCAGGCCGAGCGGTTCGAGGGCGGGCACGCCCTCGGGGCGCCACCAGCGACTGCTGTCGAGGTCGCGGAACCCCACCAGCGCCCGCCGGACGGTGCTGCCGTAGCCGGAGATCGGCGACGGCAGGGCCAGCGCCTCCTGGACGCGGGCCATCCGCAGGTGGCCCTGCGGGCGGTAGCTGCCGTTGGCCTTGCCGACCGCCCAGCAGATGCCGCCGGCCAGGTGTGCGGCGGTCCGCGCCCCGAGCACGGTCTCGGGCTCGTCGGCCCACACCCGGAGCAGCGCCCGCCGGAAGGCGATCGCCATCTCGGCGTCGAACCAGCGGGCGGCGACCGCGTCCAGCAGCTCGGCGGTGGCCTCGAGCCGGCTGCGGGAGGCCGCGTGGGGCGTCTCGGTCGGGAGGTCGCAGCCGTCGTCGGTCAGGGGGTCGACGGTCAGCGCCGCGACGGCCCCCGCGCCACCGCAGACGGAGGCCAGCCAGTCGAGCACCCGCTGCCACGGGGGTGGCGGGGGCGGGCTCGGCTCCGGCCGGGCGAGCTCGCGGTCGAACCGGTCGGCGTACGCCTGCCAGCGGGTGCCGGTCACGGGCTCGGACCAGGTGTCGACCAGGCGCCCGTCGACGAGCACCAGGTGGGTCAGCCGGTCCAGGCCCGGGGCCTCGTCCGGGTAGCCGGGGTCCCCCAGCCAGGGATGGTCGTACATGCGCTCCTCCGGGCGGTCGAATGTGTGTGGTGGCCCACGCTGGCACGTCCCGGGGACGGCCCGCAGAGCTCATCCACAGGGGCCTCGTGGACGCTGAAGGGAATGCGATCTGTGCAGGACGCGCTACCGTGAGCGGCCGTGGGCCTCGCAGCGGGGTCCGGGCAGCTGGTGAAGCAGGAGAAGGAAGCACACGTGGCACACAAGTTGGTGATCGTCGAGTCCCCGGCGAAGGCCCGCACGATCGGCGGGTACCTCGGCGCGGGGTATGTCGTCGAGTCCTCCATCGGCCACATCCGTGACCTGCCGAACAACGCCGCGGACACCCCGGCCAAGATCAAGGACAAGCCGTGGGGCCGGCTCGCGGTCGACGTCGAGAACGGCTTCGAGCCGTACTACGTGGTCCCGCGGGACAAGAAGTCCCACATCACCAAGCTCAAGTCGTTGCTCAAGGACGCCGACGAGCTCTACCTCGCCACCGATGAGGACCGCGAGGGCGAGGCGATCGCCTGGCACCTCCTCGACGAGCTGAAGCCCAAGAACATCCCCGTGCACCGGATGGTCTTCCACGAGATCACCAAGCCGGCGATCCAGGCCGCGGTGGAGAACCCCCGCCAGATCAACGAGGACCTCGTCGAGGCCCAGGAGGCGCGCCGGATCCTCGACCGCCTCTACGGCTACGAGGTCTCCCCGGTGCTGTGGAAGAAGGTCATGTCCGGCCTCTCCGCGGGCCGCGTGCAGTCGGTGGCGACCCGTCTGGTCGTCGACCGCGAGCGCGAGCGGATGCGGTTCCGGGTCGCGTCGTACTGGGACCTCGAGGGCACCTTCGACGCCGGCTCCAAGCACGAGCAGCGGATGTTCCCCGCCAAGCTGTACTCGGTCGACGGCGCCCGCGTCGCCCGCGGCTCCGACTTCGGCCCCGACGGCCTGCTGAAGGACGCGTCGAAGGTCGTCCACCTGGACCGGCCCCGCGCCGAGGGGCTGGCCGCGGCGCTCGAGGACACGACGTACGACGTCCGGTCGGTGGAGTCCAAGCCGTACCGGCGCTCGCCGTACGCACCGTTCCGCACCACCACCCTCCAGCAGGAGGCCAGCCGCAAGCTCGGGATGAGCGCGTCGGTGACCATGTCGGTCGCCCAGCGCCTCTACGAGAACGGCTTCATCACCTACATGCGTACCGACTCCACGACGCTGTCCGACGCCGCCGTCGGCGCGGCGCGGGCACAGGTGCGGGAGCTGTACGGCGCGGAGTACCTGCCCGACGCCCCGCGGGTCTACGCCTCGAAGGTCAAGAACGCCCAGGAGGCGCACGAGGCGATCCGCCCCGCCGGCGACTCGTTCCGCACCCCGGCGCAGACCGGGCTGAAGGGTGAACAGTTCCGGCTCTACGAGCTGATCTGGATGCGCACCGTCGCCTCGCAGATGAAGGACGCCGTCGGCCAGTCCGTGACGATCCGCCTCGGCGGCGCCGCGTCGACCGGCGAGGACGTGGTGTTCTCCGCGAGCGGTCGGGTCATCACCTTCCACGGCTTCCTCAAGGCCTACGTCGAGGGCACCGACGACGCCGCCGCGGCCAAGGACGACCAGGAGACCCGGCTGCCCGCCCTCGAGCAGGGCGAGGCGGTGTCCGCGGCCTCGGTCACCGCATCCGGCCACGAGACCAAGCCCCCGGCCCGCTACACCGAGGCGACGCTGATCAAGGAGCTCGAGGACCGGGAGATCGGCCGGCCGTCGACGTACGCCTCGATCATCGGCACCATCCTCAACCGCGGCTACGTCTACAAGAAGGGCACCGCGCTGGTGCCGGCCTGGCTGGCCTTCTCGGTGATCCGGCTGCTGGAGGAGCACTTCCCGCGCCAGGTCTCCTACGAGTTCACGGCCAGCATGGAGGACGTCCTCGACGAGATCGCGGCCGGGCGCAAGGACCGCAACACCGAGCTCGGCGAGTTCTACTACGGCTCCGGCGACGTCGAGGGGCTCCACACGCTGGTCAACGAGCTCGGCGAGATCGACGCCCGCGAGCTGGCCACCTTCCCGTCGGTGACCCCGAGTCAGGCATCAACCTGCGGGTCGGTCGCTACGGGCCGTACCTGGAGGGCCCCGACGACGAGGGTAACCCGACCGGCAAGCGCGCCAACGTGCCCGACGACCTGCCGCCGGACGAGCTGACGATGGAGAAGGCCAAGGAGCTGCTGGCCAACCCGGCCGGCGAGGAGATCGAGCTCGGCGCCCACCCGGAGACCGGGCTGCGCGTGGTGGCGAAGAACGGCCGCTTCGGCCCCTACGTCACCGAGGAGCTGCCCGAGGACGCGCCGAAGTCCGCGAAGCCGCGCACCGGCTCGCTCTTCAAGTCGATGTCGCTGGACACGATCACCCTGGCCGACGCGGTCAAGCTGCTGTCCCTGCCCCGCGTGGTCGGCACCGACGAGGCCGGCGAGGAGATCACCGCCCAGAACGGCCGCTACGGGCCGTACCTGAAGAAGGGCTCCGACTCCCGGTCGCTGACCGCCGAGGAGCAGCTCCTCACGATCACCCTCGACGAGGCGCTCAAGATCTACGCGCAGCCCAAGCAGCGCGGCCGTGCCGCCGCGGCGGCGCCGCTGAAGGAGCTCGGCAACGACCCGGTCTCCGGGCAGCCGGTGGTGGTCAAGGCGGGTCGCTTCGGCGAGTACGTCACCGACGGCGAGTACAACGCCACCCTCCGCAAGGAGGACAGCGTCGAGGCGATCTCGATCGAGCGGGCGGCGGAGCTGCTCGCCGAGCGCCGCGCCAAGGGCCCGGCGAAGAAGTCGGCCAAGAAGGGCGCGAAGAAGGCCCCGGCGAAGAAGACCGCCAAGAAGTCCACCGCGAAGAAGACGACGAAGAAGGCCGCGGCCAAGAAGTCCTGAACCCGGCCGGCCGTCTCGGCCTGGGTCGCCGGCACCGGGCGGAGGCAGTTCGGGACTGGGCGGCCGCGCGTGAGCGTGCCGATCGGCGGGACTCCGGCGGACAGCCTCCGTTCGCGCCCGTCCTGCCGGCATGAGGCCGCATACTTCGCCCATGCGCGTGCTGAAGGCGGTGGCCCTGGTCGCGGTGGCCGTGGCGGTCGCCCTGGGTGCAGCGGCGTTTGCGGCGCTCTACTTCGTGGTCGACGTCTGCGGAACCTTCGACGACACCGGCGGCCCGTTCCCTGCCAACGACTCCCCGCAGGGACAGGTGTGCGGGGCCTCCCGCCATGAGTCCTGGCTCGCGCTGCTGGCCGGCTGGTCGATCCCGGTCGCCGCCGCGCTCGCCATCGTGCTGGCCGTCCTGGCCTGGCGACGGGGCGGGACGAAGGCCCGGTGTGCCGGTGCGCTCGGCCTGGTGGTCCTCCCGATGCTGCCGCTGCCCTTCCTGGGCGTGCCGTCCGACACCTGCACGCCCGAGGTCCGCCGTCAGCCGCACAGCGAGTGCTGGACCAGCACCTGAACCACCGTGCCGTCGGTCCCGCCGCCTAGGGTGTACGCCGTGAGCATCGGCCCCGGCGTCTACGCACCCACCGGCGTCTTCGTGTGCTTCGAGGGGGGTGAGGGGTCCGGCAAGTCGACCCAGTCCCGCCTGCTGCGCGAGTGGCTCGAGGCCGAGGGGTACGCCGTGCTGCTGACCTTCGAGCCCGGCGACACCGAGGTCGGCCGCCAGCTGCGGCGGATCGTGCTCAGCCCGGAGACCGGTGAGCTGTCCGACCGCACCGAGGCGCTGCTGTACGCCGCCGACAAGGCCGAGCACGTCGACACCGTCGTGCAGCCCGCGCTGGACCGGGGCGAGGTGGTGGTGACCGACCGCTACGTCGACTCCACGCTGGCCTACCAGGGGGCCGGGCGGTCCCTGGACGTCGCCGAGGTCGAGCAGGTGGCCCGCTGGGCCACCCACGACCTGCGGCCGCACCTGACCGTGGTGCTCGACCTCGCGCCCGAGCACGGGCTGGGCCGGTTCGAGGAGCGCGACCGGATCGAGGGTGAGTCGGTGGAGTTCCACGAGCGGGTGCGTGCGGCGTTCCTCGAGATGGCCGCCGCCGACCCCGAGCACTACCTGGTCCTCGACGCCCGCCTGCCGGTGGAGGAGATCGCCGCCGAGATCCGCGCCGAGCTGACGCCGCTGCTCGAGCACGCGGTCCGCGGGGTGAGGCAGCCGTGACCGTCTGGGACGGGCTGGTCGGCCAGCGCGCCGCCATCGAGGCCCTGCGCAGCGCGGCCGGCGGCCGCGGGATGAGCCACTCCTGGCTGTTCACCGGCCCGCCCGGCTCCGGGCGCTCCAACGCCGCCATCGCCTTCGCCGCCGCCCTGCAGTGCGAGCGGGCCGGCTGCGGGGAGTGCCACGAGTGCCACACCGCGCTCGCCGGCTCCCACGCCGACGTCTCGCTGATCCGGACCGAGAAGCTCTCCATCGGCGTCGACGAGGTCCGCGACCTGGTCCGCCGGGCCGCGCTGGCCCCGGTCGGGCGGCGCTGGCAGATCCTGATCGTGGAGGACGCCGACCGGCTCACCGACCAGGCCTGCAACGCGCTGCTCAAGGCCATCGAGGAGCCCACCGACCGGACCGTGTGGATGCTGTGCGCGCCGACGGTCGACGACGTGCTGCCGACGATCCGGTCCCGCTGCCGGCTGGTCACGCTGACCACACCGACCGCCGACGACGTCGCCGCCTTCCTGACCCGGACCGACGGGGTGCCCGACGCGCTCGCGTCGTACGCCGCCCGCGCCAGCCAGGGCCACATCGGCCGCGCCCGGGCGCTGGCCCGCGACGAGGCCACCCGCAACCGGCGCCGCGAGGTCGTGTCCATCCCGGCGCGGCTCCACTCGCTGCGCGACTGCATGACCGCCGCGGCCAACCTCAACGAGGTGACCAAGGAGGAGGCGGACCTGATCACCGGCGAGCTCGACGCCCGGGAGAAGGCCGACCTCGACGCGACGTACGGCGTGGTCGAGCGCGGGCGCCGCCCCCGCGAGTACGCACCCGCCCTCTCCGTGCTGGAGAAGGGGCAGAAGACCCGCGCCAAGCGGCGCCACCTCGACGTGGTCGACCGGGGCCTGATGGACCTGGTGTCGGTCTACCGCGACGCGATCGCGCTGGCCTCCGGGGCGCCCGGCCGGCTGGTGAACGAGGAGATCCGCGGCGACATCGACCAGCTCGTGCGCAGCTCCACCCCGGAGCTGAACCTGCGCCGGATCTCGTGGATCTTCGAGGCCCGCGAGCAGATGCTCGAGTTCAACGTGCCGGTCGCGCTTGCGCTGGAGTCGATGATGGTGGCACTCAAGGTCCCGGAGGGGAGTGGCAGGTGAAGCAGGTCCTGGTCGCCGTCGTGGTGATCGCGTTGGTGGCCACCGGCCTGGGTGCCGTCGCCCTCGCGGTGCTCGCCGGCCAGGACGACACCCCTGCTGCCACGCCGCCGGTCGTCCCGACCACCACGCCGGAGCCGTCCGCGACCGCGCCGCCGAGCCGCGGCCTGGCGCGGTACTACTCCCAGGAGCTGGACTGGTCGTCGTGCCAGGGTGACTTCCTCTGCGCGACCCTCACCGTGCCGCTGGACTACCGGCACCCGGACGGGGACACCATCGACCTGGCCCTGCTCAAGGTGCCGGCGAGCGACCCCGACGCCCGGATCGGCTCGCTGGTGGTCAACCCCGGCGGCCCCGGCGCGCCGGGCACCCAGTACGCCGCGCAGGCCGCGCAGGTGTTCGGCCAGCCGATCCTCGACCGGTACGACGTGGTCGGGTTCGACCCGCGGGGCACGGGGGGCAGCGACCCGGTGGACTGCCTGAGCGACGCCCAGCTCGACGACTACATCGCGATGGACCCCGATCCCGACACCGCCGCCGAGCGCAGCAGCTACCTGGGCTGGGTCCGCACCCTGGGCCGCGGCTGCGTCGACCGCTCCGGCGACCTCGCCGCCCACGTCACCACGGTCGAGGCCGCGCGCGACATGGACGTGCTGCGGGCGGCGCTCGGCGAGTCGACGATGACCTACTTCGGCGCGTCGTACGGCACCAAGCTCGGAGCGACGTACGCCGACCTGTTCCCCGACGAGGTCGGCCGGATGGTCCTCGACGGCGCGGTGGACCTGTCGATCGGCGCCCGCGAGCTGGCCCTGGAGCAGGCGGGTGGGTTCGAGACCGCCCTGCGCGCCTACGTGCAGAACTGCGTCGACGAGACCGACAGCTGCTTCCTCGGCGACTCGGTCGAGGAGGGGCTGCAGACGATCTCGTCGTTCCTCGCCGGGGTCGACGCGAAGCCGCTGCCGACCGGCCTCGGCCGCGACCTGCAGGTCGGCAACGCCTTCTACGGCATCGTGGCGCCGCTCTACAACCGCGACTACTGGTACATCCTCTCCGCCGCCCTCAAGCAGGGGCTGGCCGGCGACGGGTCCACGCTGCTGCAGCTCTCGGACCTCTACACCTCGCGGGGCACGGACGGGTACACCGACAACAGCTCCGAGGCGATCTACGCCATCAGCTGCCTGGACGACCCGTACGCCATCCCGGCCTCCCGGGTCGCCGCGAACCTGCCCGACTTCGAGCGCGCCTCGCCGACGTTCGGCGCCGTCTTCGCCTGGGGGCTCACCGGCTGCGGCGGGGTGCAGGTGACGTCGAGCGTCAAGCCCCGCGACGTCCACGCGAAGGGCGCCGCGCCCATCGTGGTGATCGGCACGACCCGCGACCCGGCCACGCCGATGAAGTGGGCCGAGGACCTGGCCGACCAGCTCGACTCCGGGGTGCTCATCCGCCGCGACGGCGACGGGCACACCGGCTACCACGCCGGCAACGACTGCGTGGACGGGGCCGTGGAGGGCTACCTGATCGACGGCACCGTGCCGGAGGACGGCCTCTCCTGCTGACTCCCCTGTGACCTGCAGGGGAGCCGTCCTCCGGCGTGGGTCCCGTCAGCTGATCAGCTCGTCGATGCGCGTGTAGGCGTCCGAGTCGCCGACCACCACGCGGCTGCGCTGGCCGTCGGTCCCGATCGGCACGTCGCCCGCCACCGTCACCCGGCGTACCTCCCGGGGGTGGTTGTCGAAGTCGGCGACGGCGTAGTGCTGGGTCGCCCGGTTGTCCCACATCGCCACGTCGCCCTGCTGCCAGGTCCAGCGGATCGTGTTCTCCAGCCTCGTGACGCGGTTCTGGAGGAGCTGGAAGAGCGCGCTCGACTCGGCGGAGTTGAGACCGACGAAGCGCTTGACGAAGTGCCCGAGCACCAGCGAGCGCTCCCCGGTCTCGGGGTGGATCCGCACCACCGGGTGCTCGGTCTCGTAGTAGGTGGACCGGAACTGCCGCCGGTCCAGGGCGTCCCGGTCCGGGCCGTCGTTCTCGGGGTCCTCCGAGCTCGCGACGTAGTCGTAGTCGTTGCTGTGCACCGCCCACAGCCGGTCGACGAGCGCCTTGAGCGGCAGCGGGAGCGCGTCGTACGCCGCCACGGTGTTGGCCCACACGGTGTTGCCGCCGTACGCCGGGATGGTGACGCCGCGCAGGACGCTGATCGCGGGGATCCGGTCGACGAAGGTGACGTCCGTGTGCCAGCTGTTCGCCGCCATGCCCTTGGTGGCGGCGAGGCTCAGGACGTGGGCGCTGCCGGTGTTGACCGTCGGGTGCGCGGTCGTGAGCGTGCCGAGCTGCTCGGCGAAGGCGACCTGGCCGGCGTCGTCGAGGTGGTCCTGGCCGCGGAAGAAGACGACCTTGTGCTTGAGCAGCGCGGCCCGGATCGCGGCGACGGTGTCGGGGTCGAGGTCGGCGCCGAGTCGTACGCCGTCGATGCGGGCGCCGATCCGGCCACCGAGACGCTGGACGGACACGGCCTGCGAGGTGCGGTCGAGACTGATGGTCATGCGAACCCTCCGTGGCTAATATCTAGTGACTTACTAGAGAATAGCGGAGGAGGGAAGTGGCCGGCGTCAGCGCGGGTGCACGGGCTCGGCGATCGCCTGGATCCGGGCGGTGGCGAGCTCGATCATCAGCCGGGCGGCGGGGGAGAGCGTGGCCCCGGCCCGGTGCACGATCGCGAGCGTGTCGAACTGGCGGGGGCGCAGCGACACCCAGCCGGCGTTCGGCGCCAGGCGGGGGAGCAGCTGCTCGGCCGCGCCGCGCGGGATGACCGAGTCCGCCAGGCCCATCCCGACCAGCTCGACGGCGGTCTCGACGTCCTCGACCTCGATCCGGGTCTGCGGGTTGCGGCCGGTCTCGTGAAGCATCTGGCGCAGCACGATCCGCGTGCTGTCGTCGGCGCGCCAGGTGGTCTCGGGCATCACGAGGGACGCCACGGACAGTCGGTGCGCGGTCACCGGCGACTGGAGCCGCTCCTGGTCGGCGCTGATGTAGACCAGCTCGTCGCGGGCGACCGGGGTGACCTGCATGCCCTCGCTGCTCACCGTCGGGACGGCGATCATCGCGGCCTCGAGCCGGCCGCGGCGCAGCTCGTCCTGGACGTCGGTGGAGTTCTGCCCGATCAGCTCGACGCGGACGCCCGGGTGCCGCGCGAGCACGTCGGCGACCAGCCCGGCGCCGGCGTACAGCCGGGCGGTGCCGAACATCCCGAACCGGATCGTGCCGGTCTCCAGGGCCACCACGCTCTGCACCGCCCGCCGCGCCTCCTCGGCCGCGGCGACGGTCCGTTCGGCGTGCGGGCGCAGCGAGTCGGCCACCGTGGTGGCGACCACGCCCCGCCCGACCCGGCGGAAGAGCGTCGTCCCGAGTGACTTCTCCAGGGCCCGGATCTGCTCGGAGACCGACGGTTGGGCGTAGCCGAGCTCCTCGGCCGCCGCCGTGATCGAGCCGTGCTCGTAGATCGCCAGGAACAGCCGCAGCTGATGCAGGGAAAGCATCGGGATCTCCTTGGGTATCTATCGGAAAGAGAGGCTACCCCTATGCCTTGCGATCGCCCACCATGGTGGTGCACCCGTCTGCCGTCTCACCGAGAGGGAGGTCACCATGTTCGACCACCACTGCACCGCCTGCGACAAGCGCCAGCTGATCTTCCCCAGCCAGATCACGGCGATGACCAACACCGAGCAGGGGATCGTCGTGTCCTTCACCTGCTGGTGCGGAGACGCGCAGACGATGACCACCGGCCGCGCCGCTGCGCGTTCCACGAAGGTCACCCTGGCGGCCTGACCGCCACCCCTCCGGGGGACACGGACGCCGGTTTCGCGACCGGACGGAGACGTCCGTATACTTCCCCGGGTTGCCCGGACAGGCCTCGTGCCGAGCCGGGCAGCGCGCCGCCTTAGCTCAGTCGGTAGAGCGTCTCACTCGTAATGAGAAGGTCGTCGGTTCGATTCCGACAGGCGGCTCCACAACTTTCCGCAGGTCAGAGCACATCTTCGCTCCCCTCACCTTCACTCGCTCGCTGCCTTGCCGCAACCCCCAACCGGTACTCAGTCACCTGCCGGCGCGCCTTCATCCGAAGCGGATGATGCGTCGCCGGAGGTGCGGTCGTTACATGGACCGGGGAACCAATGACAGCGGGGCTGACCGGAATCACGCGGTAGCCCACGACTGAGGCGGAGTGATGCGGATGACTGCCAGTGAGATGTCGCGCCAGCCGGTGCGACCCAACAGGGGACTCCTGGTCAGCGGAGCCGTGCTGGTCGGGGTCGGTGGCATGTTGGGAGCCACGGGGGTCCTTCTAGGCACGTTTGCGATCCTGTCGGCGACCCGGCAGTGGGTGAAGCAGCTCGAGACACCCCCCACCGAGATGGCGTCGCAGAGGTTGCACCAAGCGAGGGCGGCCACCTCCGCGGCCACCTCCGCAGCGGCCGACGCATGGCGGGCAGAGGGCAGGCCCACGACCTGAGCGTGACCCGCTTTCCGCCTCGACCCGATCACTCGGAGTCGACCGAGTCGAACACCTCGGTCCGGTCACGAGGACGGCCAGCGAGCAACTTCCCTCAGTGGGGCTCGAGCGCGCAACGAGGCGCCCATGCCGTCGGAAGCACAGACGCCCAGCGGCCGAAGGCCGTGTGTGGTCTCAGCCGCCCAGCACGAGCCAGGCGAGCGCCGCCACGATCACCAGAGCGGCGACCGCGAGGACTGCCCAGACCCAGCGCGACCCGGACGCCTCGGGCTCCCCGGGCTCCCCGGCACGATCGACGAAGGCCTGGAACATCTCGGTGCTGGCGCCGGGGTCCATCTCGTTCTCGGACATGGACAAAGAGGTTACATGTCGCCGCACCCGCTGCCTGTGGCTGCCCGCAACCCCACTCACCGCCGACCGACGTCGTCACGGTTGGTGTCGGAGTCGGGTGGTGCCGGTCGGGGTGACCCGGTAGCTGCGGCCGAGCGGGAAGTGCCAGGTGTAGCTGCCGTCCGCGTTGCGCTGGTAGCGCCAGTGCCGGGCGGTCTTCCCGCGGTGATGTCGTCGGCACAGCGGCGCGAGGTTCTCGGGTGAGGTCTGGCCCGGTGGTCCGGTGTCGTCGTAGGGGACGATGTGGTCGAGGTCGCAGCTGCGGGCGTCGACCTCGCACCAGGGGAACACGCAGTGCTCGTCGCGCAGGATCACGACCTCGCGCATCTGCTCGTCCGGGTCGTGCCGGTCGATCGCGCGGGTGGTGGCCAGGTCGAGGACCGGCACCACGGTGGCCTGCGAGTGCTGGAGCCAGTCGCGGATCCGGTCCAGGGTGACCGGGCCGAGCCGCTCGGCGGCACCGAGGGCGTCGGGGTCGGCGAGGTCGTCGGCGTGCACGTGGATGTAGAGGCGGGTCTTCGCGCTCGGCCGGGCGCCGCCGCCGGTGTCGCCGGAAGCCTGGTCGGCGATCACGCCGAGCGCCCGGGCCTTGCGGATCTCCAGGGGTGAGTCGTCCCCGGCCAGCCGCAGCTGCTCGGCGACGTGGCAGACGAGGTCGTGGAACTTGGTGAGGTCCAGGGTGTCCCCGGTGGCCTCCAGCCAGGAGGTGCCCGCCCAGGCGCCCGGTCCCTCGGCCGGGCCGTGGCGCAGCGTCACGCCCCAGCTTGCCCGGGCCTGCTCCTCGGCGTCGGCGACCTGGTCGGGGTCGAAGGCGGCCTTCGCGTCGGCCACCGCGCGCTCGATCCGCTTGGGGCCGCAGGTGCCGGCGATCCCGGCCAGCTCCGCGTCCACGTAGGCGGCGGCCTCCTGTGACAGGGAGGAGGTGGCCTGGGCGATCCGGCGGGCCCGGAAGAACGGGATCTCCAGGGCCTCGACCCGCCGCCAGATCCGCTTCAGTCGGTGCCGGAGGTCGAGCACGTCGGACATCAGCTGCGTGGCGGCGAAGGTGGAGATCTTCAGCGCGGCGCCGATCTGCTCGGCCGCGAACGGCTTCACCGCCGGCGTGCCCTCACCACCGACCCGCAGGTCACAGCCGGTCGCCTCCCCACCGGCGTCGCTCCAGGTCGCCGGACCGAGGTCGGCGGCCGGGTTCACCGCGCACCACTGGGCGACGTATCGCAGCTTGCGCCGCTCCGCGGCCCGGCACTGCATCTCCGACTCCTCGGCGAGCTCGAGCAGCAGGTCCGCGTCGAGGTCCTCGACCACGACCGGGAAACCCATGCTGTCCGTCTCGATCACGGACCACTCAAGCACTCCCGGTAGCTGCGGCCGAGCGGGAAGTGCCAGGTGTAGCTGCCGTCCGCGTTGCGCTGGTAGCGCCAGTGCCGGGCGGTCTTCCCGCGGTGATGTCGCCGACACAGCGGCGCGAGGTTCTCGGGCGAGGTCTGGCCCGGTGGTCCGGTGTCGTCGTAGGGGACGATGTGGTCGAGGTCGCAGCCGCGGGCGTCGACCTCGCACCAGGGGAACACGCAGTGCTCGTCGCGCAGGATCACGACCTCGCGCATCTCCTCGTCCGGGTCGTGCCGGTCGATCGCCCGGGTGGAGGCCAGGTCGAGGACCGGCACCACGGTGGCCTGCGAGTGCTGGAGCCAGTCCCGGATCCGGTCCAGGGTGACCGGGCCGAGCCGCTCGGCGGCACCGAGGGCGTCGGGGTCGGCGAGGTCGTCGGCGTGCACGTGGACGTAGAGGCGGGTCTTCGCGCTCGACCGGGCGCCGCCGCCGCGAGTGTGGCCGGAGGCCTGGTCGGCGATCACGCCGAGGGCCCGGGCCTTGCGGATCTCCAGGGGTGAGTCGTCCCCGGCCAGCCGCAGCTGCTCGGCGACGTGGCAGACGAGGTCGTGGAACTTGGTGAGGTCCAGGGTGTCCCCGGTGGCCTCCAGCCAGGAGGTGCCCGCCCAGGCGCCCGGCCCGTCGGCCGGGCCGTGGCGCAGCTGCACGCCCCAGCTCGCCCGGGCCTGCTCCTGCGCGTCGGCGACCTGGTCGGGGTCGAAGGCGGCCTTGGCGTCGGCCACCGCGCGCTCGATCCGCTTGGGGCCGCAGGTGCCGGCGATCCCGGCCAGCTCCGCGTCCACGTAGGCGGCGGCCTCCCGTGACAGGGAGGAGGTGGCCTGGGCGATCCGGCGGGCCCGGAAGAACGGGATCTCCAGGGCCTCGACCCGCCGCCAGATCCGCGTCAGGCGGTGCTGGAGGTCGAGCACGTCGGACATCAGCTGGGTCGCGGCGAAGGTGGAGATCTTCAGCGCGGCGCCGATCTGCTCGGCCGCGAACGGCTTGACCGCCGGCGTGCCCTCGCCACCGACCCGCAGGTCACAGCCGGTCGCCTCCGCACCGGCGTCGCCCCAGGTGGACGGGCCGAGGTCGCCGGCCGGGTTCACCGCGCACCACTGGGCGACGTAGCGCAGCTTGCGCCGCTCCGCGGCCCGGCACTGCATCTCCGACTCCTCGGCGAGCTCGAGCAGCAGGTCCGCGTCGAGGTCCTCGACCACGACCGGGAAACCCATGCTGTCCGTCTCGATCACGGGACCACTCAAGCACTCGCCACCGACATTGATGATGGTGCGAGCCTCGCGGCCGTTGTGACTCGTCCACCGACTGTCGCCCTGCTGGGTTGACCATCAATTGGCCCGTCCAGCGGTCGGGAGGTCCCCGTTCGCCGGCCGGGCGGACATGACCTAATAAGAGCCTGGCAAGCGCCTCATCAATGTCCTGTCTGCTCGCCCGACCGGCGTCGACCCACCGAATCGACACGGAAGGCGGTTCCATCATGACAGCGGCTCCAGAGGTGCTCAGGGTGCTCGGCGGGGTGGACACCCATGCCGACACCATCCACGTGGCGGCCATCGACGAACACGGCCGCGAGCTCGGTGACCGGGAGTTCTGCACCAGCCCGGCCGGGTACCGCGACGCGCTGGCGTTCCTGGTTGGGTTCGGCGCGCTGGTCGTGATCGGGATCGAGGGCACCAGCTCTTACGGTGCCGGGATCACACGCCTGGCTGCCGCGGCCGGCATCGGGGTCCGCGAGGTGACTCGGCCGGACCGTTCCGAGCGGCGAATGCAGGGCAAGTCCGACCCGATCGATGCCTACCAAGCTGCCCGGGCAGTGCTGGCCGGCCGTGCCGACGCGGTACCGAAGACGCAGGAGGTGGACGCGGTCCGGGCACTAACCCGACTCTGGCGATGCGCAGGACGTCTCACCATCACAGCGGGAACGGCCAACGTCGATCATCCGATCTCGACCATCGGCTCCACGTCCCCAACCTCTCCAGGCTGCGGTGATGCGAACCTGCGGACGCGCGGCGTATCGCTTCCCCAGACGACGAAGAACTCGCCGGTCTCGATCCGAACTTGCGGTTCCTTCTCACCCTGAACGTCCTCGAACACTCCTAGGGCAATCGACGTGTCCTCTACCGGGGCAAGCCCGTCCTTCTCCTCGGGCTGGCGACACGAAACCAAGGCGTCGCGTCGGTCGAAAAGGATCACCTCGCTCTCGAGCGCGGCGCTCTCGACGTGGGTTACCCGTGACAGTGCTTCACGAAATTCGCTTGAGTACCACTCATCGATGTCTAGAAGTCCGCCGTACGGTGTAACAAGGACATAGTGCGATGCTTCGTCTCCCAAGGCGTCGATCTGCTGACGAATCACGTGGACCTTCGGAGCCAGCAACTCGTCTTGTTGAGAGCGGAGCAGCCCTATGATCTTCTGTTCCTCGCCCTCCGCGAATCCACGCGCGATTATCCGGCCGAGTTCCTCCGGATTGGCGTAGGTCTGGTTGAAGACTTTCTCAACGAGGTAGTGCCTCGGAACTCGGAAGTTCATCCCGAGGATGGGCTGGGACTCGTCGGCTATGTCTGGGACTTCGTCGACCGTGGGAATCTCGGCCGCGAGACGCTGCTCAGAGTTCAAGGTCTCCCGAAGGGCGGCCTGCATCGTGTTGATCTTGTCCTGTGACAGCGGCTCTTGGGCAAGGCGGCCGTTTTCGGCGGCTTCCCACTTGCTGGCTTCCTCATTCAACTTCTGCTTCAGACGGGACTCTCTGATGTTCAGTACGCGACCGGTTTCGTCGAGGAGTCGCGCGAAGCGCTGGTACGTCGACGCTGTCTCCTGGTCGTTTGCCGGCGGGAGCGGCCCGCGTGACGCGGCGAGAGCAGCCAGCTCGGCCCGGTCGATGTAGTGAGAAAGTTCGAGCACCTGCGCATGGCCTCCGTTGGAGGTCTCTACCTCCCACCAATCCCAACGAGTGAAAGGAGCCGCTCCGCGCTCGGCCAAGTCCCGGGCGGAGAGGATCTCCGACCAAGTTCCACGGGGGGTCACGAGCGCTCTGAGTGTTGAATCGACGGGATCGCGGGCATCAGCCTTGTCAGCGAGGTAGTCCAGCCAACCCGAAAGAACTAGTTGTCCTCCTCGAACATGGGCCCGGCCACCCCCACCACGATCTGAGTATTCGAACAAGCCATTCAACTCTTGTGCGGCCACGCGTGCCGCCTCATGTCTTCTTGCGTCGAGTGCCGACTTGACTAGTTCGACCATTGCCCACGTGGCCCGTGCCTGGAGGTCTACATGCTGGTCCCAACTCGAGAACGAGAAGGCAGCGAGGTTCTGGACGCAGGTGGTGATCTGGGAGGGCAGAGAGTCGAACTCGCTACCGCCGTGCCGCAGGACATCGGACCAGAGCCGCGTGAAACTCCGTAGGCATTCATCGACGTACTCGGTGGACCCAGTACGAGATGCTTCAAGCGCCCGCGTCATCGCTTGATCAACGAATACGCCAGCGGCACGTCGGGAGAGCAAGGCATCTTGCTCTGCCTCGCCAATGCTGCGGAACAACCAGTCACGGCGGGTGGACGCAGACCTGCGCGAGGAGTCGAGGCTTTCTGGGCGTGCCGTCCATACCCCGCGAACAACCTCTCCGAGGAGTTCGAGTGCCCGATCGGCGGTTCCATAGGCGCCGGCTCGCAAGTTGGTGCCGATGGTGTCCTTCAGGTTGGCGATCTCGCGGTCCGTCTCCTCGTACGGTGTGACGGACCCCGGAGGCTCGAACTCGATGCTCGACTGTAAGAGTTGGACCAGTCGGTCTTTGGCCGCTTCGTCCAACTTCTGCGAGGTACTGACGCGGAATGCTGTCTCATAAAGCCGGGTGCGGTCGCCGGGCTCGACGTCGATGGTGACCTCAGGTGCCGTGTAAAGAACGCCCGTGCTGCTGTCACCGACGCCGCTCGCGGTCGCCCTCGGGGCGAGAGACGTAATCGCCCGTTGGATGGTCTGCGGCTTGATGGCCTTTATGACGAGGCCGGTTCGCGGTACGGGGACGCGGAATGTGACTGTCGACGGGCCGAGAGCTCCAACCGAAGATCCCGATGTGGTGAGGCCGTCCAGTTGCCGCCGGGCCTCGGCGTAAATGCGAGACACCCTGTCGAGCCGAGTGGCAAGGGTCTCGACAAGTGACATTCGAACAACCTCGTCCAGCAGGGACGGTCGGCCGAAGAGACGCATAAGCCTGACTGTTGAAACCACTAGCAAGACAAGAGTGGGCAAAAACCAGAAGGCCGCGACGACCAATACGCCCAGATCGCTGGGGAGCCACATGCTTTCGATGGCAATAAGAACATTGGCAACCAGCCCTACACCCACGAACCAGCTCGCCCAGACATACTCCAAGATCCGACCTCGCGATGCACCAATGGCCAGTGGAGCTTCAGCGAACAGTTGCGCTGCAATGGCCAGGCCTGCGAATCCGACCGACAGGAACGTTGTCTGCACCTGCCACAAGATCCCGTCGCCGCCTGGGGAAGCTGGGAAGTGCTTAAGCCAAGCTGGATCGCCACCGCGGTGAACGACTGAGAGCACTGCCGTGCTCACGGCGAACGCACACACGAGGGTGATGACTGCCATCCGGGTCGAAGGCGACTGATGCTTGAGTCGCCGGCCGTTCGCCAGCAACAAAGACACCGGCCGCGGAGATGCCAATCAGCAGAGCAACCACAAGGCTTGCGTGAGTTCCGCTCCACCTCGGATTCGACGCCACGACGTACATTGCCAAGGCCAAGACCTGACATGTAGCCGGCTACCAGTCGCGCCGGCCACTTGAGCTCGCCCATGGCGTGGAACCTTAATAGGCGCGCAGCACCTTCAGGAACAGTTCGGGCTCCTCCGTCTCTATTCGTAGCAGAATCGGGGAGCCGTGCCGGCGAACGCGTCGCTTCATGCGGAGCAGACTGCGTCATTCCGCCGCGACACGGCG
>CAWDVM010000024.1:0-43718 GCA_963805685.1 uncultured Actinomycetota bacterium | reverse complement strand
GGCGGGGCTGAGCAACAGCTCCTCGCGCCGGGCGGCCAGCCGGGTGACGTCGCCCGCCAGCTCGGCCTCCCGCGCGGTCAGCCCGGTCCGCACCCGGTGCACGGCGGCGGCCGCCGCCCCGGTGCGCTCGGCCGCCTCGGCGATCCGGTTGCGGACCGACCAGTCGCTGAAGATGTTGTCGAACCAGACGTCGAAGGCCTGCACCAGGCCGGTCACCTCGATGCCACCCACGCCGGCCATGCCCACGTCGGCCAGCTCGGTCGACAGGTGCCGCATCGCCACGTCCGCCGCGCGCATCAGCGCCGAGGCCTGGTCCATCCGGTCGTACTTCATCATGTCGCCGAGCATGCCGCCGTCGAAGAAGGTGTCGTACGTCGACCAGTCGCGCGCCTTGCCCAGCATGACGCCGGCGTCGGCCAGGCGGGCCGCGGCCGTGGCTGCGGCGGCCAACGCCTCGCGGACCTCGTGCAGCTGCGAGCGGAGCGTGCCGAGCTGGCCGGCGATCGAGGTGAGCTCGGCCCCGTCGGCGGCGCCGGAGGCGGTGAGCAGCTGCTCCTTGGCGGCCAGCGCCCGCTCGCGGCGGGCCGCCACGTCGCCCAGGGCGGCCAGCATCGCGGCCGCGGCGTCGTGCTCGGACCGGGCCTGCGCGAGCCGGGACTCGGCCAGCGCGACGGCGTACGCCGCGGCCTGCTCCTCGGCCTGCTCGCGGGCCAGGTCCGCGTCGCGGCTGCCGCGGAGCCCGGCCCAGATGCGCGTGGGGCTGAACGACTCCAGCTTCTCGACGTCGCGTCGCTCCTCCCCGAGCACCGAGCGGGCCTGCGCCAGCACCCCGGTCGCCTCGTCCACCTGGACCCGGGCCCGCTCGACGCGACCGGTCAGCCGGGCGTGCTCGGCCACCGCCTCCTGCGCCGCCTCGAGCTCGTCCTGGACCTGCCGTGCCTGTTCCCCGTTCGTCACGGGCACACCATAAGGGCCGACCGGCGCCGTCAGAGGCCGACGGGCAGGGCCCTGCGCCGCTCGCTGTCGCGGGTGACCGCCTCGATCGCGACGCCCGAGAAGCCCACGGCGACGAGCAGCACCAGTGCGGAGGAGAGCGAGTGGGGCAGGAAGGAGCTGACCACCAGTGACGCCGACGTGCGCGATGAGCACGAGCGGCACCCACCGCTGGGTGGTTCCGGCGCGCAGCAGCGCGATCGCCAGCAGCAGCTCGCCGAGGTAGAAGCCGGCGATCCAGCCGTAGAGGAACACCGTCAGCCCCATCTCGTGCACGGCGTCGTCGAGCTGGGCGCCGGTCAGCGGCGTCTCCAGCGCGATCGCGCGGAAGAACACGATCAGCATCGAGTAGCCCGCCGTGCCCAGGAACCCGACCGCCAGGATCACCGCACTGACCATGCCGAGGGTCCGGCCGCGGCGGTCGAACAGGCTCATGGCCGCCGGGAGGCCCAGGGTCAGGGCCACCGAGGCGATGAAGAAGATGACCGCGGCCGCCAGCCACCGGCCGTCCTCGTTCCGGGCCACCTGGAGGGTGTCGGCGGTGGAGGATCCCGAGGGCAGCAGGAGCGACCCGAAGGTCAGCGCCATCGCCCCGGTCACGAACGCCGCTGCCGACGCCGGGATCCAGTCCATTCGCATGGGCACACCGTAGGCCCTGCGGCGACACCGATGGGGCCGGATCGACCGAACGACCGGGGATCGATCCGACGAGGGACCACCCCCGGGCGGCTACGGTGGCCCGCATCACCCCGGCGAAAGGACTCCCATGGCCGTCGACGAGCTCGTCCAGCAGGCGCGGCAGCAGGCCCTCGGCGACCTGACCCGGCGTACGGCGCGCCGGGTGCCGGACAAGCTCGCGATCGTCGACGGCCCCACCCGGCTGACGTTCGCCGAGCTCGACGCGGTCGTCGACCGGACCGCCGCCGCCCTGGCCGCGGCCGGCCTCGGCAAGGGCGACCGGTTGGCGCTGCTGTGCCACAACTGCTGGCAGTTCGCGGTGCTGAACTTCGCGGCCGCGCGGGCGGGCGTCGTCCTGGTGCCGGTCAACTTCATGCTGGGCGGGGAGGAGATCGCGTTCATCCTCGACCACAGCGGCGCCGCCGCGTTCGTCGTGGAGGACGCCCTGGTGCCGACCGCCGAGAAGGCGCTCGCGGCCGCCGGCGGCACGGTGGCGACCCGGGTCGTCGTACGCCTGACCGACGGCTCCGACGGTGCGCTGCCCGACGGCTGGACCGACGCGCAGGAGTGGTTCGACCACGACGGGACGGCGCCCGAGGTGCCGGTCGCCGACGACGACCCGGTGCGGATGATGTTCCGCAAACGTCCCTAGAGGGGTCCCGGACGGCGCAATTCAGGACCTCTGGGGTACGCCCCACGCTCGGGCCGACGACAGCCTGTGAGGCGGCCTCGGAGGTGAGGCGCGCCCCCGCCGACGGAGGTTGGCGGGCCGTCGAGCACTCCCGCCGACGGAGCCGCAGGAACCACTATGCGGACGGGTCGGGCTGGGCTCCCCGTCGTCGCTCTTGGCGCGAAGTCCGCAATCGATCTGACCGAGCGGGAGTGCTGAACAACTGGTGGAGGAGTTCGTCCACGATGTCGAGTACGTCGCGCGCCTCGGATTCTGTAACGGGCTGCGCGATGTCGCCGTGCGCGGCATCGTTGCCGAACTGTCTGACCACGTGCGCTGAGGCAATGAGGTCGCCCCAGATCAGGTTCCTCTCCGCGAGCGCGTCGATCTTCGGCTCGATTCCCCGCACAGTGATCTGGAACTCCTTGGCCGCCGCCTCGATGACAGACCGGGCGACGGCGCAGGCGGCGATGTATGCCCCGTGACCGTGGCACACCCACGCCTCCCTCGCCGCGCCCGCGAGGAACTGCGGTACGTCGGGATAGTCCGGACGTGTGATCGGCGGAGGCGACCAACGCACCGTGCGGTCGTAATCCTCCGGCTCTCCAGATCGGTAATGCTCCGTCGGGTCATAGGTCGTGAACCACGAGACGACGCTGTAGCGGCCGCACTTCGAGTTGTCGCATCGGTAGGCGGCATCACTCACGTAGCCGTCTCCGAACGGCTGTCGTTGCACCTGCGGGTGTCGCTGCAACTGGGTCATGTGAACGTCGCGACCACACCAGCCGCAAGTCGTCGTAGCCATGCGCCCACTATCTCGACAGGCCGCACGAAGACCCCCGGTGGACACGCCGCCAAGGGCCTTCTGCCGCCCAGACCCCTAGCGCACCCGCGCTGCTCGGAGCGCGCGGGGAGGAGGATCGGGGTCCGGCGCTTGGTGTCCGGCCACGCGCCCCACCCTGTGCGCGTGAGAGCACGAAGACGCGCAGCCGGAGTCAGGGGATGACCAACACGCGCAGCCCGTCGTCGTCAGGACCGACGGCGTACTCGAACCGGCAACGGAGAGCACCGATCTGGCAGAGCGCGCGGACGTCGTCCTCGGTCACGTCGAGCGCGCGCGCAGCAGCGTGCACGTCGATCCATGCCCACTCCTCGATGCAGGTCATGACGTCACCCCTCTCAGGCGGGCGGGCTCTCCGGCTGGTAGAGGAACGACGAGTCCGTGTTCCAGAGGTAGCCGGACTCAGAACCCAAGTCGATCAGCGCGAGGCTCTGGGGCCTGATGGACTCGAAGTTGGCTCGCATCTCGCAGCGCAGCCGCGCTTGGTTGCTCTCGAACAGGTCCCCGGACACGTCGATCTGCAACGACATCTGTTCCCTGATGTAGAGCCTTTGCAGTGCCCAGTCGGCCAGCAGCCCAGTCCCCGGTGGGATCGCGAGCGACTGGACGACGGGCAGCGGCCCGAAGACGTTGTCCTTCAGCGCGAGGTACTGGCCCGAGCCGGGGCCGGAGTCGTTCTCGCGCGTCAGGTCCAGACCCTCGACGTCGAGCGGGTTGAGGACGTACGCCGTCGGCTTCTCGCCCTTCAACTGCAAGGCAGTTCTTGCCTTGCGCAGCGACGTCATCGCGTCGTTCGACCACGGGACGTCGGTCGTGCCGGTGATGGCGAAGACGCCCGTGAACGACGGCGGGATGCCGTTGCCGATGGTGACCTGACGCTCAACCCCACCGGCCAGCCCGTAGACCATCTCGGAGCGGAGCAACTGGGTCAGTTCCGCGTGGTCGGAGATGTAGCGCTGCGGGAACGGCTCAGACAGGTGCGCGACGACCTCGGCCTTGTTGGTGACCTCGCGGAAGGTGAAGACCGACGTCGGCTTCTTCTGGCCGTCGGCCACCGGGGCGGCGTTGTTGGTGCGGACGGTCTGCTGCAAGTACGCGTAGTTGACCTCGGAGATCGGCTTGCGCGGGATGAGATCGAGCAAGCCCTGCGCGGCCTGCGGGTCAGCGACGTAGTCACTCAACACGGCGGGCACGGTGAGGTTGCCGGACGAGATCGCCTTCTGCGACAGGGTCTTGGCGACGTGGTCGCACCACGCAGCCGGAGCCATGACCTTCGTGCGGTCACCCGAGGAGAGCGAGCCGAACAGGTCGACGTCGTCGTCGATGCCGCGCTCGTGCTCCTCGGACGGGTCGTAGGACGCGCGCATCGGCTCGGTCTCGGTGATGAACTTCCCGAGCGCGTGCTTCTCCATGATCGCCTTGTCGACGCGGCGCTTCTCGGACGCGAGGAAGTGGTCACGGCCAGCGTCAGCGGCCTGACGGATCACGTCGTCGTGGGCGAGTTGCCACTCACTGATCGCACGCTGTGCAGCGGTGACGAGCTGAGCGGGTGAGTAGCCGGAGTAGTTCTTCTCGCGCAGCGCGCGCAGGTCGTTGGCAGTGGGGATGGGACGGGTAGGCATGGGGGTCTCCTGACGTCGATGGCGGGCGACGTCCGAGCACGTCGCGGTAGAGGGGATCGCCCGACGGGTCGAAGACCATTGCTTCGTCAGAGCCCAACGCGTGCAGAGCAATCGCGGCGGTGACGGGTTCCCAAGCCCGTCGAGACGATGCTAGCTCTCGCGTGGGTCGGGCGCGCTCCACCAGTGCGACTGGTCACCGTCGAGGGCCACGCGTACGCCGTGCTCGATCTCGCGGATCGCCTGCTGGTGCTGGCGTCTGACGTCGGCCCGTGCCTCCTTCAGCCACACGGCGGCGCGCAGGTCGCGCTCCAACGCGAACCGCAGCGACACGGTCAGCATGTCCATCAACTCGGCGCGCTGGTCGGACGTCCAGTCGGACACGTCGGGCAGGTTCATCGACGTGCTCCTGCTCGCGTGCTCAGGCAAGCGCGCATCTCGGCAGGGTCGATCTGGTCAGCGATCCCGCCGTCCATGAGGTCGTAGTGCCCGTTGTCGTCGCAGCACACGACACGGCCTCGTGCGTCGACCTCGACGAGTACGACATCGTCGCTCGCCCCGGCATGAGGCGCTGGCACCAACCTGCACACGGTCCTGTCCCAGCGGACGGTCACGAGGTGGATCGGCAGCGACAGGCTCGGTCCCTGTCCGGGGATGCGCAGGACGACGTCGAAGGTCACGCCACGCCTGCCTTCCGGGCCTCGCGCATCGCGGCGATCTGGTCCTGTAGCCGCTGGACCTTCATGCGCCGCCACTCCTTCGACCCGGCCACGCCTCGGGCTGTTCCAGTTCGCGCTCGGCGTCACGAGCCGCTGCGCGACGCGGCGACAGCCCTCCGAGCAGTACGTCGGCGTCCGGCCTGTCTCGAAGCGCCGTCGGGCGCGACCTCCGCACGTCGGGCACGTGTTCGTGTTCATCGGCGGGCCTCCTAACGAGTTCAAGCGGACTTCAGGTTCCAGTTTGCCCTAGGCATCGACTTGATCCGTTTGACCATGAACTGTGTGACCACGCCGGTCCGACACCCAACGTTTCGGAGGAGCGCACCCCGTCCCCTTAAGGGGGTACGTCGTCCCGCGTCTGACCGCCCGGACAGCGGCATGGTCGGCGTCCGCCCTCAACGCGGCATGACAGTGCGGTTTGGTTGCACTGACCCGCATGACTCATACTCGCTCGTGATCATAAACACTTATCTTGCGCCCGATGCTGTTTCTGTTCTGCTGGTACGTACTCGTCCTTTTATCGAATCGACCCATCAGCCCTTCTTGATCGCATTTCTCTGTCACATCCTACTCCACTTCGCTACTTCTGACCTTTCATTTCAACCCGCACCATATTCACACATAATCCTAAAATATAAATTACATTTACTACATCATAAATTTATTACTTTTTCTTCTCTACTTAATCTATATATATAAATATTTAAATATATTATTATATCCCCGGTGAGGCCGCTCGCCGGACGCACGTCGATCTTCCAGACGATCAGGCCAATGATCGCGCGCTGCTGTGCGAGGGACAGCCGACGCCAGCGTGTCTCGACGTCGGTCTCGAAGCCGTCGAGAGCACCGAGGTCCATCCGGGCCAGCAGGTCGGAGCGTCGCTGCTGCGCGGCTTCCAACAGCGGCTTCACCTTGGCGGTCATGCGCGCGTACTGGACGTCGGTGATCGCGTCACGCAGGAACAGGTCGTCGAGGGAAGCCAACTTCGCCTCGCGGCGCTCGATCTCGTCGGTGACCTCGTCGATGACGGTCGTGTCGGAGGCCAGTCGGCGCACGGCCTCGGGCAGCATCCCCAGCACCACGCGCTCGACGTAGGTGTCGAGGTCGTCGCGGAGGCGCGTCACGTGTCCGGCCTTGGCGCACTGGTACTGGTGGAGCACCAGCCCGGACGGGAGCGTGCGGTTGTTGGCACGCAGCCGGGACCCGCACACGCTGCACGTGATCTGCGGCAGCGACGAGCACAGGTGCCGCGCACTGCCGGGACGGACGCCCGCGTTGGTACGGCGTGCCGGGTCGTCGAGCCGGGTGACGACGCGCCGGTAGTCGGCCTCAGAGACGAGCGCGGGCCAGCCGCCTGCACTCTCGACCCCCTCGTGGACACGGATCGCGGCGTTGCTCGGGCGCATCGCGATCTCTCGCACGGACTGGATCGTCCAGTGCTTGCGGGGCTGCTTCTCGGGCCGGTCGTCCTCGTCGCGGTCGAGCCACCGGGCGTAGCGCGGGGCCGGGATCTCGCGCTCGTTCAGGGCGCGTGCGATGCCTGCCAGTGAGTCGCTGGACAGGACACGCGCCACGACCTCGGCCACGACGGGACCCTGCTCCGGGTGGACGTCGTACACGAGGCGCGTGCGGGACGCGCGTCGCTGCCAGCCGTAGCCGAGTCCACAGTGCGGCTCGCCGTCGGCCACGCGACGTTCGACAGCGGCCTTCACGCGCTCGCTCTTGCGGTCGGACTCGGAGTTCGCCTCCCCGGTGTCCTCGGAGAATCGACGGCGTCCCCGCGCGGTGCTCAGGTCGTACTCCGCGCCGGACGACTCGACGACGACGAGCCCAGCGCGCTCACCGAGCCCACGGAACTTCGCGGACACCTCGGGGTCACGCGTCAGGCGGGAGACCTCCCAGACGATGACGGCCTCGACCTCGTGCCCACGGATCAGGCCGAGCAGCGCTTCGTAGTCCTCGCGCGGCTTGCTCTCGTCGGGCCGGAAGGCGCTCCGGGTGTCGTCGAGGACGGCGACGACGTCCCAGCCTCGGTACTCGGCCAGCGAGCGGCAGCGCTTGATCTGGTCCTCGATCTTGCGGACGTTCTTGCCGTCCTCCTGACTCAGTCGCGCGTAGATCGCGGCCTTGGTGTTCATGGTCTTCCTCGGTCCTGCTCGGTGAGCCTGTCCCTCACGACGAGGCCCTTCGCAGGCTAGAACCCCCTAGCGACGGTCGGTGTTCACCTCGGGCACCGAGTCGCGACCCAAGGGTGCGCTGCTCTCCAGCCGGTCGCTGCTGTGGCAGTACGTCTCCTGCGCCCTCGACGGCAACATGACCGCCGACGACGTCGAGCTGCACACGCTGCCGCTCTACCACTGCGCGCAGCTGGACTGCTTCCTCGGCACCGACGTCTACCTCGGCGCGACCAGCATCATCCTGCCCGCCCCGGACCCGGCGGCGATCCTGCGCACGATCGAGGCGGAGCGGGTCACCAAGTTCTTCGCGCCGCCGACGGTGTGGATCGGCCTGCTGCGCTGCCCCGACTTCGACAGCACGGACCTGTCCAGCCTCCGCAAGGGCTACTACGGCGCCTCCCCGATGCCGATCGCCGTGCTCGAGGAGATCCAGCGGCGGCTGCCGGACGTGGACCTCTGGAACTTCTACGGCCAGACCGAGATGGCCCCGCTCGCCACGATCCTCGGCCCCGACGAGCAGCTGGCGTACGCCGGCTCGGCCGGCCGCGCGGCCCTCAACGTCGAGACCCGGATCGTCGACGAGGCGGACCGTCCGGTGCCCGCGGGCACGGTGGGCGAGATCGTGCACCGGTCGCCGCACGCGACCCTGGGCTACTACCGCGACGAGGAGAAGACCGCCGAGGCGTTCCGCGAGGGCTGGTTCCACTCCGGCGACCTCGGGTACGTCGACGAGGCCGGCCGGCTCTACGTCGTGGACCGCAAGAAGGACATGATCAAGACCGGCGGCGAGAACGTCGCCAGCCGCGAGGTCGAGGAGGCGATCTACCGGCTCGACGGCGTGGCCGAGGTCGCGGTCTTCGGCATCAGCCACCCCCGGTGGGTGGAGGCCGTCGCGGCGGTCGTGGTGCCGAAGGAGGGCGTCACGCTGACCTCCGAGGCCGTCCTCGAGCACAGCCGGAGCGTGCTCGCGCGCTACAAGGCCCCCAAGTACGTCGTGGTCGCCGAGGCGCTGCCCAAGAACCCGAGCGGCAAGATCCTCAAGCGCGAGCTCCGGGACGCGCACGCCGGGCTCGCGCAGGACGACTGAGGCCCCGGCGGGCACGGACTTCCGGCCCTGAGCAGCGCGGCCCCGGACGGCGACCATGACGCCATGGGACTACCGGCCGACCAGCTCTCCCCCGGCGAGACCGTCATCCTGGAGATGCACGAGCACTGGAAGCACCTCCTGGGCGCGATCCTGATCTGCCTCGCGGCCCTGGTCGGCCTCGCGGTCGTCCTGGCCGTCGGCCCCGAGGACGGGTTCTTCGCCTGGCTGGACACCCTCGGCTGGGTGGCCTTCGCCGGCGTGGTGCTGGTCTTCGGCGTCTGGCCGGCGCTCGCCTGGTGGAACCGCAGCTACACGCTGACCTCCGAGCGGCTCGCCACCCGCACCGGCATCCTGCGCCGCTCCGGCCGCGACATCCCGCTGAACCGGATCAACGACGTGGCCTTCGACCAGGGCATCCTCGACCGCATGGTCGGCTGCGGCACGCTGCGGGTCTCGGCCGCCAGCGAGGAGGGCACGGTCGTGCTCAAGGACATCCCGCAGGTCCACCAGGTCTCCCTGCGGATGAACGAGCTGGTCCGCCAGATCGGCGACCGCTAGCCAGCTAGCGCCGCGGAGTGCGGCGTACGTGCACCACCTGGAGCCGGCGGGCCCAGAGCCGGTGCAGGAAGCCGTGCAGCGCCGCCTGGTCGGGGAAGGTGCCGGACAGCACCGTGCAGAGCTCGTGCTCGACCGCCTCGGCCTCCCCGAGCCCCTCGACCTCCTCGGCCAGCTCCTCGCTGGAGACCAGCCCGGCCACGTGCACCTCGTACCTCGCACCACGCACGGCTGCTCCTCACCAGGTCAGATCGGCCACCCCTTCTGGCATGTCACACCCACCGGGGCCGCGCCGCATCACCCCGGCGGAGTGAGCACGGATCGTCCGCTCCGGATGAGGTGGCACTCCGGCCCTCATGACCACACTTCGAGTGCAGTCGTTGACCTAGGGAAAGGACGCTGCGATGTCGTTCTGGGACGTTGTGTGGTTCATCGTGATCTCCTTCGCCTTCGTGGCGTACCTGATGGTGATGTTCTCGATCCTCACGGACCTGTTCCGGGACCGGGAAACCAACGGATGGGTCAAGGCTGTATGGATCCTCTGCCTGATCTTCCTGCCCTTCGCGACCGCGCTGGTCTACCTGATCGTCCGGGGTCGCGGCATGGCCGACCGCCAGATGCGCGACGCCACCGAGATGAAGAAGCAGCAGGACGCCTACATCCGTGACGTGGCCGCCCAGGCGAGCCCGGCCGACCAGATCGCCCAGGCCCAGAAGATGCTGGACGCGGGCTCGATCTCCCAGCCCGAGTTCGACCGGCTCAAGGAGAAGGCGCTCGCCTGAGCCCGGCGTGACGACCACTGCGATGCGCAGGCTGTTCCCGCTGTCGGTCCTGAGACCGGTCCTCCAGACGGTCCTGGGGCCGACAGTGGCGTCCGTGGCCAGGACCCTCGACCGGCTGCTCGACGACCTCATCGCCGAGGTCGTACGCCGGGTCGACCTCGACGCGGTGGCCCAGCGGCTCGACGTCGACGCGGTCGCACGGCGGCTCGACATCGAGGCGGTGCTCGACCGGATCGACCTCACCGCGACGGTGCTCTACCGGGTCGACCTGCGGACGCTGGTCCGGGAGGTCCTCGACCAGCTCGACGAGCGCAGCATCGCGCTGGTGGTGAGCCGGGTCGACGTCGACGCCGTCGCCCAGCGTCTGGACCTCGACGCGGTCGCCCAGCGGCTCGACGTCGACGCGGTCGCACGGCGGCTCGACATCGAGGCGGTGCTCGACCGGATCGACCTCACCACGACCGTGCTGCGCCGCGTCGACCTCAAGGCCGTCGTGGACGCCGCGCTCGCCCAGGTGGACCTCATCGGCCTGTCCGACGAGGTGATCGACGGCGTCGACCTGCCGGAGATCATCCGCGAGTCGACCGGCTCCATGGCCTCCGAGACGGTGAAGGGCGTTCGGATGCAGGGCATCGGGGCCGACGAGGCGGTCGGCCGGGCGATGGACCGGCTGCTGCTGCGGCACTCACACCGTCCCGACGACACGAACTCCTGAGCCGGCGATGTCCGGGGGCACGGCAGGCGGTGGGGTGTCCCCCGTCCCCCGGGAGGCCCGCCCCTACCAGGGCCGGCGCGCCGGGCTGGTCACCCGGCTCGTCGCCGCCTGCATCGACGCCGCCGTCGTCGGTCTCGTCCTGCTGGCGGGTTACTTCGGGCTGGCCGCGCTGATCTTCCTGGTCGACCCACGCGGCTTCTCGATGCCGCATGCCGGGCTGGTCTTCAGTCTCACCGCCGCGTTCGTCGTGTCGATCGTCTACCTGACCGGACAGCTGGACCCTCAGCGGCCGCACCTACGGCTACCTGGTGATGGGGCTGCGCGTCCTCGGCCACGGCGGACGCCCGCTGGGCTTCACCGGGTCCGCCGCACGCGCCGTCTTCGTCACGCTGGTGCCGATCGGGGTGATGTGGGTGCTCGTGAGCCGGGACAACAAGTCGGTCCAGGACGTGTTCCTCGGCACCGCCGTGGTCTACGACTGGCAACCGCGTGGGGCCAACGGCCACCCTCACGCGTGAGGCGCAGGCGGCTGGGACACCGACGGGGGCTCCGACGGCTGAGCCGCGGACGCGGCCGGAGCCGGCGGCCGGCCCACGAACTCGATGACCGCCAGCGCGAGCAGCACCAGCAGCGCGATGCCCACGACGACCCAGGCGGTGGGCTGGTTCCAGAACATCAGCACGACGCCGCCGAGACCCGCCGCCGTGAACCGCAGGGCCCGCCGGTGCGCGTAGGTCCACGTCCCGAACCGGCCGGTCTGCCAGCCGGCGGCCTCCGCGCCGGTGCGCATCGAGCCGATGCCGTGCGTGAAGCCGTGCCGGGTCTTCACCGCGGCGGTGGACGGCCCGGAGAGGAAGGCCGCGAGCGCCAGGACCAGGCCGAGCACGCCGACCGCCCGCAGGCCGGTGCGCAGGAACCGGACGAGGGTGTCGAACACGCTGCCGGCCGTGTCGGGGGTCAGCACCCCGGCGGGCGTCTCGTTGACGTACCACGTCCGCGCCACCGCCAGGGCGGCGCCGAGCAGGATCATCGCGGCGGCCACACCGAGCCCGCCACGCAGGAGGGCCCGCCGCCGGTCCTGGGCGAGCAGCACGCCGCCGATGAGGACGAAGACGGCGATGAACGGCAGCCACAGCCCCAGCTTCTCGAGCGCCTTGTAGGCCCACTGCGCCTTCGTCACCGAGTCGGACTGCACCAGGACGAACGACTTGTCCACCGCCGGGATCCTCTCGGCGAGCGCGAAGCCCTGGTCGACGAGGGTGGTCTTGACCTCGGCGATGACCGGCCCGAGGTTGAGGGTCACGGTGTTGCCCTGCGCGGTGACCAGCTTGCCCTGGTCACCCTCGAGCAACGCCACGATCTGCGTGTGCGCCGTTCGGTTGACCTGGTCCCACACCTCCGCGAACTTGTCGCTGGCGATGATCTTCGCGACCTGGTCGTGGACGAAGCCGTTGATGCCGTTCAGGAGGGCGACCTGGAGGCCGGGGACCGCCGCCGCCACCCCGGGGGGCACGCGGTCCTGCTGGGCCAGGGCGTCCAGCGCCACCCGGGTGACCCGCTCGAGGTCGAGGTTGTCCAGCACCGCCTGGGTGACCTCGTCGGTCAGCACGGCCTGGACGCCCGGGTCGTCGATGAGCGGGTCCACGGTCTTGACGTACTGGTCGGTGTCGGAGATGACCCGGTCGGCCCACACCGAGGTCACCGAGAGCGGGGCGAGCACGCAGGCCAGGATCACGAGGACCCCCGAGATGACGCTGAGGCCGCGCACATGGCGGTGCTCGGGCTCGGCCGGAGGCGGCCCGCCCGTCGTCGCGAGCTGCGCCTCCAGCTGGGCGATCCGGGCCCGGAGGGCTTCGACGTCCTGGGTCTCGCTCACCGGTCGTCCTCCTTGGCCTGGGCAGCACACGCCAGCGCCACTGTCCAACGGCGCTCCGGGCTCGCGCCTCATGCCGCGGGGATGAGATGGACCCCGGCCATAGGTCCCGACGGGTCCTGCCTTCGTTCCCTGATCGCCGGGGCCCGCCGCTCCTAGCGTCGAGTGAGGGCACATCCGGTTCAGCGACGAAGCAGGGTGTAGTGACGACCGATCCAGCAGTTTCCGCCCTGGCGGACACCGAGCCCGGGGAGACGTCGACCCCCGCGGCCTGGTGCGGCGTACCGCAGGTCCCGGCGCTGCACGTCCTGCGGCCGCGCCTGGTGGCGCAGCTGGACCGTTCCCCGACCGCTCCCCTGGTGCTGGTGAGCGGACCGGCGGGTTCCGGCAAGACCTCCCTGGTCACCGAGTGGCTGCACGCGGGTGCGGCAGCGGACGAGCCCGTCGGCTGGGTCACCTTCGAGGACGACGACACCCGCCTCTGGCAGCCGGTGCTCGACTGCTTGGCCCGGCTCGGCCTGGACCGCTCGAAGACCATGGCGCGGCCCGGCCCCGACCTGCTGCTGGGACGGACCCGGCTGCGGGCGCTCGCCGCGGCGATCACCGGGTCGGAGCGGCGGTGGACCCTCGTGCTGGACGGCTACGAGCTGCGCTCCCCGGAGCTGGCCGCGGAGGTGGCGTACCTCCTCGACCACACGCTCGGACGCCTGCGGCTGGTCTTCGCAGGCCGGGTCGACCCGGTGCTGCCGCTGTACCGCTACCGCCTCGACGACACGATCGTGGAGGTCCGCGCGGCCGACCTCGCCTTCACCGACGACGAGGCCGCCGAGCTGCTGCGGCACTGCGGGGCGGCCCTGCGCCCCGACGCCGTCCACGACCTCACCGCGCGCCTGAGCGGCTGGGCCGCCGGACTGCGGTTCGCCGCCCGGGCCCTCGCCCGGCACGAGCATCCGGAGCGGTCGGTGGCCACCGTGGTCGCCCAGGACTCCGACATCAACGAGTTCCTGCTGGCCGAGGTCCTCCGGGCCCAGGAGCCGGAGGCACGACGGCTGCTGCTGGCCACCTGCGTGCCCGACGTCCTGTGGCCCGAGCTGGCCGAGGTGCTCGCCGGACCGCGCGCCGGCCACGGCCTGGCCGACCTCGCCCGGGCCAACATGTTCCTCGAGCCGGTGCCCGACCAGCCCGGCTGCCAGCGCTACTTCCCGTTCTTCCGGGACCTGCTCCGCGCCCAGCTCGCCTACGAGGACCCGGAGACGGCCGCGACCCTGCACCGGCGTGCCGCTGCCTGGCTGCGCGAGCACGGGATGCTGGTCCGGTCGGCGGCGCAGCTGGCCGCCGGTGGCCTCTGGGCCGACGCCGCCCGCCAGATCGTCGCCGACCTCCTGTTCGTCCGCCTGGTCCTCGGCCCCGACGAGCGGCTCGTGGAGATCGCCCGCCGTATCCCCGCCGACGTCCCCGATGCCCACGCCTGCGTCGTCCGCGCCGCACTCGCCGTCGCGGCCTACGACCCCGAGACGTGCGCCGAGGAGCTGGCGCGCGCCCGCCGCGCCCCGGCGTCCGCGGCCGCCTCCAAGAGCGACGGCGACGCACTCGTGCTGTCGCTGACCCTGATCGACGTGGCCCGCGCCTGCACCTCCGACGACGCCGACACCGCGGACGCGCTCGTGCAGGAGGCCCACCTGCAGCTGGACGCCACCCACAACCCTGCGGCGGCGACTGCCGGACCCGAGCTGGAGGCGTTGGTCGAGCTCGCGACCGCCATCATCGCCCTGCGCCGGGGCACCCTCGGCCGGGCCCGGGCCGCGCTGTCCCGCATCGACGAGCTCACCGGGCTGCCCGTGCGCTTCGGGTCGGCCGTGCTCGGCTACCGGGCGCTGGTGGACGCCCTGGACGGCCAGCTCACGCAGGCGCACCGGGGGGCGGTCCGTGCCGTGGCGCTCGCCGACGACGCCCACGTGCCCCCCGAGAACCGGAACGCCGCGGCGGCGGTGGCGCTGTCCCTGGTGGCCCTGGAGCGCGACGACGTGGCGGCCGCACGGCAGCACCTGGCGTCGGCCCGGACCTGCCGCAGCCTGATGGTCGACCCGGTGTGCCGGACCGTCACCTCCGGCGTCCTCGCCCACCTCGAGGCGGCTTCCGGCCCGGACGAGCCCGTGACCGCTCGCCTCGAGTCGATCTCCGATCGTGCCCTCGGCCACGACCCCTGGCTGGCCGGCTGGCTGCGCCGACAGGCGGCCGAGCTCTCGGTCGCCCACGGCCGGGCCGACCAGGCCCTGCGCACGCTCGACGCGATCGAGCAGGAGGACGGGCTGGGCGGTGCCGTGGTCGCCGCCGCGGCGCACGCCGAGCAGCGCCAGGAGGTCGCCCTGGAGGAGTCCCTGGACCTGGCGCGTGCGACGGCGCGCCCGCTCCCGGTCGAGGTCACCCGGCTGCTGGTCGAGGGGGTCCAGGAGTCCCGGAGGCACTCGCCCCGGCATGCCGCGCCCCTGCTCGAGCGGGCCCTCCGGCTCGCGGCCCGCGAGCAGGTACGACGCCCCTTCCGCGAGGCCGCGCCTGCGGTGCGCGTGCTGCTGGCCGACCACCCCCAGCTGCTCAGCCGGCACCGGTGGCTCGCGAGCCCCTCCCCCGCGCCCGGCATCACGATCTCCCCCGAGCCGGTGCGGTCCACGGCCCGTCGTACGCCGGTGGCACCGGCCGCGAGCCCGGCAACGCCCCGGCGCCGCGAGGACCCCACCGACATCAGCGAGCTCGTGGTGGAGCCGCTCACGGCCAAGGAGCAGGAGGTGCTGGGCCACCTCGAGGAGCTCCTCACCACCGAGGAGATGGCCGAGAAGATGTTCGTGTCGGTCAACACGATCCGCACGCACGTGCGCAGCATCCTGCGCAAGCTCGGCGTCAACCGCCGCAACAGCGCCGTACGCCGGGCCCGTGAGCTCGGCCTGCTGGACCGCTGATCTCGTCCTGCCGGACGGTCCGATCATCCCCGCCGGGTGAGGACGCCCGGACCGCCGGTGCGTTGTGCTGGAAGCCCTACTTCCCAGTACCCGCGATCCCCGAGTGAGCCGATGACTGAGCACACCTACGAGGTCCGCGTCACCGGACTCCTCCCCACGACCGAGGTCCTCGACGAGCTCGGCGAGGTCGAGCTGGCCGGCCACGACGTGTCCACGGTGCTGTCGGGGCGGTTCGACGACCAGGCGGCCCTGTCGGCGTTCCTGCGCCGGCTGCGGGCCCACGGCCTGGAGGTGCTGGAGATCAGGCGGGTGCTGGACGGCGACGACGACGAGCCCGAGCAGGCGCCGACCGGCACCCCGTCCGGGCCGGGAGACCACTGATGGCCGCCGACGAGCTCACCGGCCCGGAGCGGGAGCGCCCGGCGTACTACGAGATCGTCGTGCGCGGCGAGATCGGGCCCGTGCTGCGCGCGGCGCTGCTCCCGGTGCAGGCCGGGTCCTCGGAGGTGCAGACCGTGCTGCGGACGCGCCTGAGCCAGGACCGCGACCTCGCCGACCTGGTCCACGCCTTGCGGGCGCGTGGATTCGAGGTCGCGAGCATCACGGTCCTGGCCTGAAGCCTGGACGGGACCGGCCCCGTCGCACCCCCGTGCGCCCGGTCCCGTCGAGCTCGGTCAGCGCCTCGCCTTCATCTCCGAGCCGTGCACGGTGACGGCCCAGATCACGAGGACGTCGAAGGTGATCATGATCGCCGACCACCACGGGTAGGCCGAGAAGAACGCCATGTTCAGCACGGCGCTGGCCAGGGCCAGGGCCACCGCGACGACGCGGGCCCACATCTGCCCGGCGAACAGCGCAGCACCGGCGGCGACCATGATGATGCCGCCGATCAGGTAGGTCCAGCCCCAGGCCGTGTAGTCGACGTGGAGCACCAGGCCGCTCTTGTTCACCAGGTAGTAGTCGTCGCGGAAGATGGCCACCAGTCCGGCGATGGCGTGGAACGTCCCCATCATCAGCATCATCGTGGCGGCGAAGATGATCCAGCCGACCCAGCCGGTCGGCTCCTCGGCGCTGTGTCGGGACGGCTCGTACGCGGCCCGGCTGCTCGGCGCGGCGCCCGTTGTCTGCGGCCCGGCCTGTTGCGCGGACGAGCCCAGGTTGGTGTCGGACATCACGATCTCCTGATTCGTGTCGGCACGTTTCCATCAATGTCCGCCGCGGCCCGCTGCGTCGCATCACCCGCTGCGGGTGAGACGCCCCGGAGGCCGGAAGGCTTCACTCGGAGCATGCGCACCGGGGTGATGTCCGCGGGCAGGCGTCAGGTGCCTGCGGACCGTCGGCACGCCCTGGGCTCGCTGGCCCGGTCCCTGCTGGTCGCCGGGGGCATCATCGCCGGCTACTGCGTGCTGCCGATGAGCCGGCTCGACGGCGACTCGCTGCTCAGGCTCGCCGCCGGTCTGGCCCTGGTCGCGGCACTGCTGGCCTGGCAGATCCGGGAGATCACCCGGTCGCCGTACCCCCGGATCCGGGCCGTGGAGACGCTGTCCATCACGCTGTCGCTGTTCTTCGCTGTCTTCGCCACGGCGTACTACGTCATGGGCGTCGCGGACCCCGCGAACTTCAACGAGCGGCTCACCCGCCTCGACGCGGCGTACTTCATGGTGACGATCTTCGCCACGGTCGGGTTCGGCGACATCGTCGCGACGTCGGAGACGGCGCGAGGGGTGGTGATGGTGCAGATGCTGGGCGACCTCGCCCTGGTCGGGCTGGTGGCCCATGCCGTCGTCAACGCGGTCCGCGTCGGCGTGGAGCGACAGGAGCGTCGGCCATGACCGCGACCGCCTCGGCGCCGGCCCGGACCGCCTCGGGCTCCGTGCTCCTCACCCTCGCGTCCGCCCAGTTCCTGATGACGCTGGACAGCTCGGTGATGAACGTGTCGATCGCGACCGTCGCCCACGACGTCGGCACCACCGTCACCGGGATCCAGACCGCGATCACGCTCTACACGCTCGTCATGGCGTCCCTGATGATCACCGGCGGGAAGATCGGGCAGATCCTCGGCCGGAAGCGGGCCTTCACGCTGGGCTGCCTGATCTACGGCGTCGGCTCGTTCACCACCTCGCTCGCGCCGAACCTCACCTGGCTGCTGATCGGCTGGTCGCTCCTCGAGGGGATCGGCGCCGCCCTGATCATGCCCGCGATCGTGGCCCTGGTGGCGTCGAACTTCGGCCGGCCCGACCGGCCGCGCGCCTACGGCCTGGTGGCCGCCGCGGGAGCGATCGCGGTGGCGGTCGGCCCGCTGATCGGCGGCCTGCTCACGACCTACGCGTCCTGGCGGTGGGTCTTCGCCGGCGAGGTGATCGTGGTGCTGCTCATCGTGACGCAGGCGCGGAAGCTGAGCGACGAGCCGCCGGACCCCGCGGCCCGGCTCGACCTGGTCGGGACGGTGCTGTCCGCCGCCGGGCTCGGCCTGGCGGTCTTCGGCATCCTGCGCGCCGGCGAGTGGGGGTTCGTGAACCCGAAGCCGGAGGCCCCCTCGTGGGCGGGCCTCTCCCCGGCCATCTGGCTGGTGCTGGCCGGCGGCGTGGTGCTGCGGCTCTTCGTCGGGTGGGAGCGGCGGCGCCGGGATGCCGGTGGGCAGGTGCTGCTCGACCCCGCGCTGCTCGGCAACCTGCGGCTGCGCAGCGGGCTGACGTCGTTCTTCTTCCAGTACCTGCTCCAGGCCGGGCTGTTCTTCGTGGTGCCGCTGTTCCTGTCGGTGGCGCTCGGGCTGTCGGCGATCGAGACCGGTCTGCGGATCATGCCGTTGTCGGCGACGCTGCTGCTCGGCGCCGTGGGCATCCCCCGGTTCTACCCCGACGCCTCCCCGCGCCGGGTGGTCCGGATCGGCTTCCTGCTGCTCTTCGTGGGCGTCGTGTCCCTGGTGGCGGCCCTCGAGGTCGGGGTGGGTCCCGAGGTCGTCACCTGGCCGCTGCTGCTCGCCGGGCTGGGCATCGGCGCGCTGGCCTCCCAGCTCGGCGCCGTCACCGTCTCGGCGGTCAGCGACGAGCAGAGCCCGGAGGTCGGCGGCCTGCAGAACACCGTCACCAACCTCGGCGCCTCCATCGGCACCGCGCTCGCCGGCGCGGTGCTCATCTCCGCGCTCACCTCGTCGTTCTTCACCGGGATCCAGAACAACCCCGACGTGCCCGCGGACCTCGCCTCGCAGGCCCAGACCGAGCTCGCCTCGGGCGTGCCCTTCGTGTCCAACGACCAGCTGGAGTCCGGCCTGGAGGACGCCGGCGTCGAGGACAGCACCGCCCAGGCGGTCATCGACGACAACGAGCAGGCACGCATCGACGCCCTGCGGGCCGCGCTCGCGGTGCTCGCGCTGGCGGCACTGCTGGCCCTCTTCGCCGCCCGGTCCCTGCCGACCCGTCAGTCCGGTGCGGAAGTGGCGCCCTCGTCCGCGGCCGAGCCCGAACCGACCGAGCCCGAACCGACCGGGTGAACTCAGACCTGCAGGCCGAGGTTCACGATCGCGTCCGAGACGGCGCGCACCGTCACGTGGTGGGTCCGCGCGTGACGACGGATCAGGTCGAAGGCGTCGTCGACCGAGACGCCGTTCCGGGCGGCGACCACGCCCTTCGCCTGCTCGATCACGGTGCGGGACTCCAGCGCGCTCTGGAGCTGCTCGGTCAGCTGCTCCTGCTGCCGGATCTTGGAGGCGTTGATCAGGTAGGCGGTGATCATGTCGGCCAGCACGACCGCGGCCTCGAGGTCCTCCGCCGGCCACGCGCGGTGTCCCACGGCGTACAGGTCGACCGCCCCGACGGCCACCCCGCTGAGCCGCAGCGGGATGCCGACCGCCGAGCCGAAACCGCGCTTGCGGGCCGCCGCGCAGTACGCCGGCCAGCGGTCGGCGTACGCCTCGAGGTCCGTGATGGCGAGGACCGCGCCGCTGTGGAACGCCTCGACGCAGGGCCCGGCCTGGTGCTCGTTCTGGATCCGCTCCAGCGCCTCGGCGCCGGCGGGGAAGCCGACGGTCGACCTCAGCTCCCCCTCCTCGGCCAGCGCCATGCCGGCGCCGGCCAGGTCGAAGACCTCGGCCAGCCGCGCCATCAGGTCCTTGAGCACCGCATCCACGTCGTACGGCGTGAGCAGCCGACCGCTGAACTCCGAGACGGTTCGCAAGAAGAGCGAGTGGTCGTACATGTGGTCCCCTGTGTGACTCCGTGGAGCCGGTCTGCGTCAACTCCCGAGCAAGTCGCTCCGCCCCGAGGCGTCGACGCGCTCGACGCTACCGCCACCGGACTGTTTCAGCAGGTGAGAGCGGGAATTTTGCCTACTCAGGGCTAGCGGGGCGGGCTACACTGACGATTCACCTCCCCGGACCCCGGAGGCTCGCCCACCCCAGTCCCCGGTGTGGCCGTCACAGCACACCGGGAGGGAGCTCGGGTGGTGGGCTTGCGCACGACACAAGGACGGACAGCTCGGTGCCCCCGTCCACGACGGGGGTGCGGTTGATGGTGACCGGAAGTACCGAGGGGCACCTGACGACGGTGCCCCCTCAGGACTCCGAGAGCCTGAGCATCGCGGTGCTCGACCGCGCCGGCGTCATCGTCGCGGTCAACGAGCAGTGGCAGCAGTTCTGCCGCGACAACGGCGGCGACCCGGACGTCTGCGGGGTCGGCGCCTCCTACCTCGACGCGTGCTCCGCCGCCGGTGACGACCCCGTCGCCCGGCACGCCGCCTCCATGGTCCGCAAGGCGCTGCTCGGCGAGCTGTCCACGCCCGCCACCGTGCTCACCCCCTGCGCCGCCCCGGGCACCACCGGCTGGTTCGACATGCGGGTGGTCTCGCGGCTCGACGAGCTCGGCGCCTGCGAGGGCGCCGTGGTGACCTTCTGCGAGCGCCTCGACCTCGGCGGGCTGCGGCCGCGCGCGACCGGGCCACCGGCGGCCACCCTGGCCGCCGCGCGACCCGACCCGATGAGCACCACCGTGGCCGACCCGCGGGAGCTGCTGACCTTCCCCGACGTGCCCCGACTGGAGCTCGAGGAGACCCTGGTCCAGCTGACCGAGCGCGCGGCCGACGTCCTCAAGGCGCAGGGCCGGCTGCGGGAGCTGCTGCGGGCCAACGCCCTGGTCACCGCCGACCTGAAGCTCGAGGTCGTGCTGCGCCGGGTCGTGCACGCGGCGCGTGACCTGGTGGGGGCCAAGTACGCCGCGCTCGGCGTCCTCGGCGAGGACGGCCTGCTCGACCAGTTCGTCCACGCCGGCATGCCGCAGGGGCCGACCGACCAGCTCGGTCGCCCACCGGTCGGCGACGGCATGCTCGGCCTCCTGGTCGACGAACCCGGACCGGTGCGGCTGCGCGACGTCAACATCGACCCGCGGGCGATCGGGTTCCCCGCCGGCCACCCGGCGATGACCAGCTTCCTCGGCGTCCCGATCCGGGTCCGCGGCGCCGTGTTCGGCAACCTGTACCTCACCGAGAGCGAGCGCGGGGAGTTCAGCGACGAGGACGAGCAGCTGGTCACGAGCCTGGCCCGGACCGCCGCCGTCGCCATCGAGAACGCCCGGCTCTACGAGGACTCCGAGCGCCGGCGCCGGTGGCAGGGCGTCACCACCGACGCCACCCAGGCGCTGTTCGCAGGCGGCCACGACCGGCCGCTGAACGTCGTGCTCGAGGGGGCGCGGCAGGGCGCCGAGGCCGACGTGGCCATCTTCGCCGACCTCGACGACGACGAGGTGGTCACCGCCGAGCTGGTAGTGGGCGAGCTGGTCGAGGAGCTCGTCGGCCGCAACTCGCACGCCAGCCTGAGCACGCTCGAGCCGGTGCTGCTCCAGGGCACGCCGCTGCTGGTCGAGAACTACCGCAGCCGGGAGGGCGACCCGCCGCTGGACCCGCCGATCGCCTCGCTGATCGCCGTCCCGATGCTGCGCGGCCAGCGCGTCGTCGGCGCGGTCGTGGCGATCCGGCTCCAGGGCCGGCGCGCCTTCGACCACACCGACGTCGAGCAGCTGGAGGCGTACGTCGGGCACGCCGCCGTCGCCCTGGAGCTGAACCAGTCGCGGGCCGACCAGGAGGCGCTGGCCGTGCTGCGCGAGCACCAGCGGATCGCCGCCGACCTGCACGACCACGTCATCCAGGAGCTGTTCGCGACCGGGATGGCGCTGCAGGGCATGGTCTACCGGACCGAGGACCCACGGGACCAGGCGCACCTGGTGGAGTTCGTCGACGCGATCGACGCCACCATCCGCCGGATCCGGACCACGATCTTCCGGCTCAACCGGGCGCCGTACGGCGGGGGCAGCCTCAAGGAGCGGCTGCTCTCGGTGGTGGAGGACGCCCGGCCGGCGCTCGGGTTCACCGCCCACGCGGAGTTCTCCGGCCCGCTCGACCAGGCGGTGCCCGACGAGCTGGCCGACCACGTGGTCGCGGTCGCCCGCGAGGCGCTCTCCAACGCCGCCCGGCACGCCGCGGCCAGGAGCGTCCGCCTCCGGGTCACCCTGGCCGACGAGCTGCTGACCCTGGACGCCATCGACGACGGCCGCGGCATCGGCACGCCCACCCGGTCCAGCGGACTGACCAACCTCGAGCGGCGGGCCAAGGAGTTCGACGGCACCCTGGAGATCCTGGAGCCGACCGGCGGGGGCACGCACCTGCGCTGGACCGCCGTGGCCCGGTTCGACCGCTGAGGGGTCCGGGCACTTTCACCGGTCAGCCGGTGAAAGGGGAACTTGTCAGGTGGTCTGCCCCCTGACAAGTGCCACTTTCCCCGGCCAGCCGGGGAAAGTGGCCGCCCCGGCAGCCGCTCCGGACTGGCCTCGCGCGCCTCTCTCAGGCCGCCTGCTCGCACGCCTCGGGCTCGGCCTCCGCGGCGCGACCCCGGCGCAGCTCGGGCACCAGCACCCCGAGGCCCAGCAGCGGCAGCACGGCGAGCAGGCCGAGGCTGACGGCGATGCCCAGCACGTCACCCAGACCGCCCACGACGGCGGAGCCGATGCTGCCGCCCACCAGGAACAGCAGGGTCGCGATCCCGAGCGCCACGCCGCGTACGTCGACGTGCACGGCGTCGCCGACCGACGCGCTCAGGGCGGGCTGGCCGAGGCCGAACGCGACCGTGACCAGGGCGACGGCGACGGCCAGCACCGGCGGCGACGTGACCGAGCTGCCGAGCGCGGCCAGCCCGAGGGCGGCCGAGGCGATCAGGCCGGACACCGCGAGCGAGGGCGCGGCGCCGATCCGGTCCAGCAGCGGCCCGGCGACGCGCGGCACCAGCACGGCGACGAGCGCGCTCGGCACCAGCAGCAGCCCGACCTGCCAGGCCTCCCAGCCGGCGTGCACGAGCACCGCCGGCACCGCGATGAGGAGGGCGAACCACGACGCCGGCACCGCGGCCGCCGCGACCGCGGACCGCACCACGGTGGCGTTGCGGATCACCGAGACCGGCAGGAAGCCGTGTGGTCGCCGCCGCACCCGCAGCGCCACCGCCGGGGTGCCGAGCACCAGCATTCCGAGGCCGACGGCCGCGACCACGAGGCCGGTCGACGGCGACTGCACGAGCAGTACGGCGCCCGCGGCGGTCCCGGCGACCAGGACCGCCCCGAGGATGTCGAGGCTCGCCCCGGAGCCCTCACCGGTCAGCGCGTGCCACACAAGCGGCACGACCAGGACCCCGAGGATCGGCAGCGCCATCACCGCCCGCCAGCCGAAGGCGTGCTCGACCAGGCCGCCCGCGAGCGGGCCGAGGCAGCTGATCGCGGCCGCGACGCCGGCCAGGCGGCCGAGCGCCAGCCCGCGCACCGCCCCGTCGTACCTGCCGCTGAGGACGGCCACGCCCAGGGTCGGCACCGCCGCGGCGCCGGCGCCCTGGAAGAGGCGCGCGCCGAGCAGCACCCCGAACGACGGGGCCAGCGCGGCGACCAGCGCGCCGGAGGTCATCAGGCCGATGCCGACCAGCAGCGGGATCCGGATGCCGACCAGGTCGGAGACCCGGCCGTAGACCGCGGTCGCGACCGCCAGCATCAGCGCGTAGAGGCTGATCGTCCACGCCGCGACCCCGACCCCGACGCCGAGGTCCTGCCCCATCAGCGGCAGCGCGATCGCGGCCGAGGAGGAGCCCATGCCGGCCAGCCCGAACAGCACGCCGAGCAGCACGGACACGCGGCCGGAGTCGTCGGGGGTCATGGGTGCCTCAACCCCGCCCGGCGCCGGACCATTCCGGGCCCGGGCGTGTCGGTGGGGGCACTTTCACCGGTCAGCCGGGGAAAGGCGCACTTGTCAGGTGGCCTTTCCCCTGACAAGTGCCACTTTCACCGGTCAGCCGGGGAAACTGCCCGCCCCCCACGACCACCGCAGCAGCGAGCGGCCGAACGGGACGGTCAGCTCACCGGTAGTCGTAGAACCCGCGGCCGGCCTTGCGCCCGAGCAGACCCGCGTCGACCATCCGGGCGAGCAGCGGCGGCGCGGCGTACAGCGGCTCCTTGAACTCCTCGTAGAGCGACTCCGCCACCGCCTTGGTCGTGTCCAGCCCGATCAGGTCGGCCAGCGCCAGCGGCCCCTGCGGGTGGGCCGCGCCGAGCACGAGCCCGCGGTCGATGTCCTCCGCCGTCGCGAACCCCGACTCGAGCATCCGGATGGCCGAGAGCACGAACGGGATCAGCAGGGCGTTGACGACGAAGCCCGCGCGGTCCTGGCAGTTGATCGCCTGCTTGCCCAGCGCGCCCTCCACGAAGTCGCGGGAGCGCTGCGCCGTCTCGTCGGAGGTGAGCAGGCTCGGCACCAGCTCGACCAGCTTCAGCACCGGGACCGGGTTGAAGAAGTGGATGCCGATCACCTGCTGCGGCCGCGACGTCACCACGCCGAGCTTCATGATCGGGATCGAGGAGGTGTTGGAGGCGAGGATCGCGTCCGGGTCGGTCACGATCTCGTCCAGGCGCCGGAACAGCTCGATCTTGGCGCCCTCGTCCTCGACGATCGCCTCGACGACCAGCTCCCGGTCGGCGAGCTCCTCGAGCTCGGTGACCAGCCGGATCCGCTCCAGCACCGCCGCCGCCGACTCGATCTTGCCCTTGGCCTCGGCCCGCGCCAGCGACGCCTCGAGGCGCGCGCGGCCGGCGGCGGCCGCCTCCACGCTCGACTCGGCGACCACGACGTCCAGCCCGGCCCGGGCGCACACCTCGGCGATGCCGGCGCCCATCAGGCCGCACCCGACGACCCCTACGTTCTTCATCTCGTCTCCCTCACGTGGAACTCCCGCGGAGGAACCTACTGAGCCGGCCGGGCGCCCCCGGCGGCGCCCCGGGGGTCACGTGCGGAGCAGCCAGCGGCCGAGCAGCGTGCCGTCCTCCTCGAGGAGGGAGTGCAGGGTGAGGGGTACGTCGAGGCCGGGCCCGTCGGTGATCCGCGGGTGGGTGCCGGCCACCAGCCGCGGGACGAACGTGCAGGTCAGCTCGTCGGCGACCTCCTGGGCGACCAGGTCGTGCAGCAGGTGCGGGCCGCCCTCGGACAGGATGTGCGTCCAGCCCCGGTCCACGAGGCGGGCCCGCAGCTCGGCCAGGTCGACCCGGTGCGAGCCGAGCACGAGCACGTGGTCGGTGCCCAGCAGCTCGCGGGCCTCGTCGAGGTGCTCGGCGTGGGCGCAGGTCGCCATCAGCACCTGCCCCGGCTCCGCGCCGCGGAGCTTCTCGGGCACGTCCGCGCGGCGGCTCACCAGCACGATCGGGCTCCGGGCCGGGCCGTACCCCTCGGCCCGCGCGGTCCCGGCGCCCACCACGATCACGTCGGCCCAGCGGCGCAGCGTGTCGAAGACCCGCTTGTCGGCGGCGTTGTTGATCGAGCCGCTGCGGCCGGAGTCGCCGGTGGCCGACCCGTCCACGGTGCTCACCATGTTCACCCGCAGCCACGGGGTCGCGGGGGCGGCGTACAGCTCCGCGAGGTGCTCGTCGGTCACGTCGCCCGCGTGTGCCGGGCCGATCAGGACGCGCATGTCCACCTCATCACCCAGTACTGCACCCCGAACGGGTCGTCCGCGTAGTCCACCACCGGCGCGCCGGCCCCCGCGAGCAGCCCGCCGAGCCTGCGCAGGCCGGGCACGTTGCCGGCCCACAGCTCCGCGCCGAGCGCCTCGTCGAGCCCGGCCAGCGCGGCCCCGTCCGGGGTCCGCAGCGCCTTGTCGATCTCCGCGTCGAAGCCGAACGACCGCTCGTCGAGGTGCCCCGGCGCCTTCTCCCCGCGGCAGGCGCTGCCGTTGGCGACGACGAGGTACGACGTGTCGCCCGCGGGCCGCGGGCCGGCCGCCGCGAGCAGGTGCTCGGCGACCCGGCGCCCCTGCTCGTCCGCCACGATCTCCACCGGACCGGTCAGCCACGAGACCGCGGCCAGGCACGCGGCCCGCAGCTCGGCCACCGGGTCGGTGCGGCCGGCGTACTCCGGCAGCAGCGCCAGCACCCCCGGCACGAGCACGACCCGGCGGGATACTCCGTGACGTTTCTGCTGTGGATGAGCGTTTTCCACAGCAGAAGCGTCACGGACTACCGAAAGTTCTCCACTCACTGCAGCCCCCGGATCGCCCGCGCCGGCAGCCGCCGGCCGGCGATCGTGTTCACCATGTCGACCACCTGGCGGGTCTCGACGACCTCGTGCACCCGGTAGATCCGGGCGCCGGCGAGCGCGCAGACCGCGGTGGCGGCCAGGGTGCCGGTGAGCCGCTCGCCGACCGGGAGGTCGAGGGTCTCGCCGACGAAGTCCTTGTTGGACAGCGACACCAGCACCGGCCAGCCGGTGGCGACCATCTCGTCGAGCCGCCGGGTCAGCTCGAGGGAGTGGAAGGTGTTCTTGCCGAAGTCGTGGGCGGGGTCGATGACCGCGACGCCGCGGTCGACGCCCGCGGCGACCGCCCGCTCGGCGTAGGCCACGGTGTCGGCGATCGCGGCGGCGACCACGTCGTCGTACTCGATCCGGTAGGGCCGGGTCCGCGGGGTCACGCCGCCGGTGTGGGTGCAGATGATCGCGGCGTCGTACGCCGCGGCGACGTCGGCGAGCTCGGGGTCGGCGCCGCCCCAGGCGTCGTTGAGCACGTCGGCGCCGGCCTCGCAGACCGCGGCCCCGACGGACGCCCGCCAGGTGTCCACCGAGATCACCAGCGCGGGGAAGGACTCCCGGACCCGGGCGACGAAGTCGACGACGCGGGCCTTCTCCTCCGCCGCGTCGATCTCCACGCCGGGGGCGGCCTTGATGCCGCCGATGTCGACGATCTCGGCGCCCTGGCCGACCACGTGGGCGACGCGTTCGAAGGCCTTGTCCTCGGCCCAGGTCGCGCCCTTGTCGTAGAACGAGTCGGGGGTGCGGTTGACGATCGCCATCATCAGCGTGGCGTCGTCGGCGAACTCGTGCCGGCGCAGCTTGAGCGTCATGACGTGAACCCCACCGCGGGCGGGCGCTCCCCCACCGGCACCACGCGGTCGACGGGGGCGATGCCGTCGCCGTCGGGGTGGTACTGGCGCAGCACGACGTCGACGTGGTCCAGCGGGTCGCGGGACCCGCGCCGCAGCTCGGCGGCCGCCACGATCTGGGTCGCCATCGCCCCGAGGTCGCGCAGCGCCTGGTGCCGGTGCGCGCGCCGCCCGAGGTCGACCTGGGCGATCGCGTCCACGGTCATCAGCTCGGCCGTGTCGACCAGCGCGGCCAGCTCGACGGCGTACCCGGTCGGCACGTGCAGGCGCTCGAACAGCGACCGGCGCACCGCCCACTCCCCCGCCAGCGGCTGGACCAGCCCCGAGAGCTCGGGGAAGTCGAGGGCGATCAGCGGGCGGGCGACCAGCTCGGTCACGCGGCCACCTTCGTACGCCGCCACCTCGTCGCCGTTGACCATCGGCCGCTCGTAGAACCCCTTCACCAGCGCGACGTCCGGCCGGGTCAGCAGCGGCCCGAGCAGGCCGGGCACGAAGTGGGTGTCCCAGTCGTGCAGGTCGGCGTCCATGAAGACCAGCACGTCGCCGCGGGTGACGAACAGCGACTTCCACATCGCCTCGCCCTTGCCCGGGACGGAGCCGAGGTCGGGGCGGATCTCCGCGGACCGGTGCACCACCGCGCCGGCGTCCGCGGCGACGGCGTACGTGTCGTCGGTGGAGTCGGAGTCGATCACCACGATCTCGTCGAGCAGCGACACGGTCTCCATCAGCGCGGAGCGCACCCGGGCCACCACGTCGCCGACGGTGGCGGCCTCGTTGCGGGCGGGTACGACGAGGCTCACCGTCGTGCCCGCCTTGGCGGCGAGCAGGTCGTCGAGCGACCAGTCGTCCCAGTGGTGGGTGTTGCGCTCGAACCAGCTCATCCGAGGCCGCCCAGATCCATGCCCGTGAGACTAACCGGACCGCGGCCGGGGATTGCCGCTCCCCCTCGCGCCGCAGATACCTGATGGTGGGCATGCACCTCCCGGGTCCACCCACCAGCCTTGTTCCACGCCGGCGTTCGCCGGCCGCGACCGGGGAGGCTCACATGGGCGTGCGGCTCAACCGCTGGGTCAAGACCCGACCGGGCCGGGTCACCTGGTTCGTCGCGACGGTCGCCGTCTCGGTCTGGTGGGTCCGGACCGGAGTCGCCGTGCTCGGGTGACCGTCGACGAGCTCGCCGACCAGACGAGCCGTCAGGCGACCGCCAGCAGGCTCTCCCGGCGGGCGACCTGGAAGGCCGCGGCGATCGTGACGGCCACGGCGGCGACGGTCAGCGACAGCATCGCGACGTTCTTGAGCAGCACGAAGTTCACCATCGACTGCGACGTCAGCAGCCACAGCGTCACCACGCCCTTGGCCAGGATCACGAACGACCACATCAGGGTCAGGTGCCAGAAGAGCCGCTTGATCCGCGGGCGGTCCGCGACCTCGGGGTGCATCGGGTAGAAGTCCGGCGCCAGCCGGGCCACCACCGGCCGGGCCGTGGCCAGCGACCCCAGGAACAGCGCGCCGACCGCGGCGTCGGTGACCACCGGCTGGAAGAAGTAGACGAAGGTGTTCCCGGTCATGAGCGTGAAGATCGTCTTGGCCGTCATGATCGTCACGGTGAGGGCGAGCAGCCCCGACATCGGGCGGTTCGTGACCTTGCGCCACACGATCGCGCCGTACGTCCAGGCGAGCGCCAGCAGGACCGCGGCGGTGATGCCCGAGGCCACCAGGGCCACGTAGAAGACGACGCCCGGGATCACCACGGCCACGAGCAGGCTGGCCGCGAGCCGGCCCATGATCGACCCGAGCGACGGCGGCTCCGGCAGCGGCGAGACCGCCGCGGGCGAGACGGGACGGGACAGGGTGCCGACAGTGGTCGTCATGGGGCCTACGACCGCCGAGCCGGTCACCTTTCGGTGTGCACCGGAACCGGCGGGGGTGGATCCCCTCGTCGCAGGGGGTTCTCGGTCCTTCGAGCGTACGGGACGTTCCTGAGGAGTCCTCAGACTCGGAACTGCGGCTCCCGGTCCAGCTCGGCGCGCGCCAGCGAGGCGAGGTGCACCTCGTCGGGCCCGTCGAAGATCCGCATCGCCCGGTGCCAGCCCCACATGTCCGCCAGCGGGGTGTCGTCGGTGACGCCCATCCCGCCGTGCACCTGGATGGCCCGGTCGATGACGCCGGTGACGATCCGCGGCACCGCCACCTTGGCCGCGGCGACGAGGTGCCGGGCGGCCTTGTTGCCCTCGCTGTCGATGACGTACGCCGCCTGGTGGCACAGGCCGCGGGCCTGCTGGAGCTCGATCCGGGACTCGGCGATCCGCTCCCGCAGCGCGCCCTGCTCGGCCAGCGGCTGACCGAACGCCACGCGCGACTTGGCCCGCGCGACCATCATCGCCAGCGCCCGCTCGCCGGCGCCGAGCGCCCGCATCACGTGGTGGATCCGGCCCGGGCCGAGCCGCGCCTGGGCGCAGGCGAACCCGCCGCCCTCCTCGCCGAGCAGGTGGGTGACCGGGACCCGGACGTCCTCGAAGACCGTGACCGCGTGGCCGGGCTGGTGCTGCTGGCCGAAGACCGGGACCGACCGCTCGACCCGGACCCCGGGGGTGTCGATCGGCACGATCACCATCGACTGCTGCCGGTGCCGGGCCGCCTCGGGGTCGGTCTTGCCCATGAAGATCAGCACCCGGCAGCGCGGGTCGGAGGCGCCGGAGGTGAACCACTTGCGGCCGTTGAGGACGTACTCGTCGCCGTCCCGCACGATCGAGCTCTCGATGTTGGTGGCGTCCGAGCTGGCCACCGCCGGCTCGGTCATCGCGAACCCGGAGCGGATCTCGCCGGCCAGCAGCGGCCGCAGCCACCGCTCCTGCTGCTCCTCGGTGCCGAAGAGGTGCAGCAGCTCCATGTTGCCGGTGTCCGGCGCCTGGCAGTTCAGCGCCTCGGGGGCGAGGTTGTTGCTCCAGCCGGTGAGCTCGGCGAGCGTGGCGTACTCCAGCTGGGTCAGCCCGGACTCGCTGGGCAGGAAGAGGTTCCACAGCCCCTGCGCGCGGGCCTTCGCCTTCAGCTCCTCGACCACCGGCGGCACGGTGTGGTCGTCGTGGCCGCGCTCCGCGCGGAAGGAGTGGTACGCCGCCTCCGCCGGCAGCACCTGCGTCTGCACGAACTCGGTGAGCCGGGCGTGCAGCTCGATCGCGCGGTCGGACGGGGCCGGGTAGGCGGGGTAGATGCTCATCAGATGTCCGTGATCCGCAGGCCGGAGTGGGCCTTGTAGCGGCGGTTGATGCTGATCAGGTTCGCGGTCAGCGCCTCCACCTGGTGGGCGTTGCGCAACCGGCCGCCGTACACGCCGCGGACGCCGGGGATCGTCTCGGCGAGCGCCTGGACCAGGTCGGTGGCCTCGCGGACCTCGCCGAGCACCAGCACGTCGGTGTCGACGCTGTCCACCGCCGGGTCGTCGAGCAGCACCGCGCTGACGTTGTGGAAGGCGCCGATGACGGTGCTGTCGGGGAGCAGCGCGGCGGCCTGCTGGGCGGCCGAGCCCTCCTCGACCGGGAGCGCGTAGGCGCCCTGCTTGTCGAAGCCGAGCGGGTTCACGCAGTCGACGACCACCTTGCCGGCCAGCTCGCCGCTCAGCGACTTCAGCAGCTCGCCGTGCCCGTCCCACGGCACCGCGACCACCACGAGGTCGCCGGCCTCGGCGGCGCCGGCGTTGTCCGCACCGGTCACCTGGCCGCCGGTGGCGGCCGCGAGCTCCTGCGCGGTGTCGGCGGCGCGCTCGGCGCTGCGGCTGCCGATCACGACCGGGATCCCGGCCGCGGCGAACCGGCGGGCCAGCCCGCGGCCCTGGGGTCCGGTGCCGCCGAGGACGGCCACCGTCCGGCCGGCGAGGGTGTCGGGCAGGGTCACGGGGCGCTCCTTGGGTCGGGGGCTGGCAGCCGGTTCAGGCTAGTGGGGCGTCGGGCGACCGGGGTCAGCCGCGGAGCAGCTTGCCGATCCGGAGCACCACGTCGTCGACGGCGGCGGCCGCGGCGGCGCTCCACGGGCCCATCTCCATGAACCCGTGGATCAGGCCCGGGTAGGTCACCTGGTCGACGGCGACGCCCGCCGCCTCGAGCTTCGCGGCGTACGCGTTCCCCTCGTCGCGCAGCGGGTCGAGCTCCGCGGTCACGACCAGCGCCGGCGCGACGCCGTCGAGGTCGCCGAGCATCGGGGAGAGCCGCGGGTCGCCCGGGTCGAGGTCGGTGACGCTGCCGACGTACTGCTCGAGGAACCACACCATCGTCGGCAGGTCGAGGAAGAACCCCTCGCCGTTCTCCTCCCGCGACGGGTAGTCGCCGAACTTGTCGACGGCCGGGTAGAGCAGCACCTGCGCCTGCACCAGGTCGGGCAGCGCCTGCGCGACGACCGCCGAGAGGTTGCCGCCGGCGCTGTCGCCGCCGACCGCGAGCCGGGTGCCGGGCAGGTGCTCGGCCGCCCACCGGGTCGCGGCGATCGCGTCCTCGACCCCGGCCGGGAACGGGTGCTCGGGCGCCAGCCGGTAGTCGATCGCCAGCACCGTGACCTCCGCGCCGCGGCAGATCCGGCGGCAGGTCGGGTCGTGGGTGTCGAGGTCGCCGATGACGTAGCCGCCGCCGTGGAAGAACACCAGCGTCGGGGTCTCCGCCGCGCCCTCGGGGCGGTAGAGCCGCGCCGGCCGCCCGGCCACGGTCAGGTCCTCCACCGACCCGACCGGTACCACGTCCTCGGGCTTGAGGAAGTCGACGGTCAGCGTGCGGAACGCCGCCCGCGCCTCGGCCGGCGTCCCCTCGTGCATCTTCTTCTCGGCGGCGTTGACGAGGTCGAGCAGGGTGGCGAGCTGCGGGTCCAGTGGCATGCCGCCGAACCTACCGGCCGGTACGAAGGGCAGTTCGGCCTCTCGGTCCGCGGACTGGCCCCGGAGGTTGACGGTCGCCGAGCTGCCGTCCTCGGCCGAGCCTGTGGACAACGCACGGCGGCCGGTCCGGAACGGGCAGGACCCGAGGCATGACGAATGCCGTTCACGGCCGAGGCGCTCGACAATGCTCGGCGGACGCCCGGAGGTTGAGGTGCGAGGCCGTCCACGGCCGAGCCTCGAAACCCCGGCTGCCCAGCAGATCACGGATCTCGACGCGGCCGACTCGCCAGGTCGGGCAGCTCATCCAAGTGCCCTCGATCAAGGCGATCCGCTTTCGACGGCTCCACCCCTGCACCTGGTTCTCGAAGCGAAAGGCATCCTCGACGCGATCGAACTCCCCGGCCCAGACAAGCCGGACTGGTCGTCGTCGACGGAGCTGTACGGGGCGAACCTGCCGCCCGGCGAGGTGTGCGACGGCGTCACCAGTCCGGTGCGCACCGTCATCGACTGCGCCCGCGCCTACCCGTTCGACGTCGCGCTCGAGGTGGCCGACTCCGCCCTGCGGGCCGGCATCCCCCACGCCGAGCTGCGCAGGGCGGCCCAGGCATCGCCCCGGACCGGCCGGGCCCGGGCGGTCGCGGTCGTCGAGGCGGCCGACATCCGGGCGGCCAACCCCGTCGAGTCCGCCCTGCGCGGGATCGCCAAGGGTGTCCCGGGCCTCGTCGTCGAGCCGCAGCAGTGGGTGGGCGACATCGGGCGGGCCGACCTGATGGACCACCGGCTCCGGCTGGTGATCGAGGCGGAGTCGTTCGAGTTCCACGCCGACAGCGACTCCTTCGGCCGCGACGTACGCCGCTACACCGGGTTCGCCCGGCTGGGCTACACGGTCGTCCGGTTCACCTGGAAGGAGGTGATGTTCGACCCCGACTACGTGCGGGCCGTGCTGACCGACCTGGTCGCGCTCGGGCCGCGCGCCTGCGCGTCACGCCCGGCCGCCTGAGCACGAACGGAGGCAGTTCACCGCCGGCTCGCACCTCCCGAGCGTGACTGGCACGCCCCGAGGCCGAACTGCCTCCGGCCGGTACGCCGGTCAGCCCAGGAAGGTGCGCACGCCCCGGGCCAGCGCCTTGGCGTACGTCGCCCGCCCCTTGCTCGTGGTCATCCGGTGCGCGTCGCGGGGGTTGCGCATGTTGCCGAGCTCGACCATCACGGTCGGGATGTCGGAGAGGTTGATGGTGCCGAGGTCGGCGCGGAAGTCCAGCCCGTCGCCGCCGGCGATGTAGTTGGCGACCGGCACCCCGGCCCCGCGCAGGGCGGCCCGCTCGCGCAGCGCCAGCCGGCGCGACGACTTGTAGATGTCATGCGTCCAGGGCGCCCGGTCGGTCGGGGCGATGACGTGGAAGCCGCGCGCGCCGGAGGAGGTGTTGCCGTCGCCGTGCAGGCTGATCTTCAGGTCCGCCGCGACCTTGTTGCCGGCCCGGCCGCGCTCGTCGACGCAGGGGCCCCAGCGGTCCTGGCGGTTGCTGGTCCGGGTGAGCACCACCTTCGCGCCGAGGTCGGTGAGCCGGGCCCGGAGCAGCCGGGAGACCCGCCACGCCATGGTCGCCTCGGGGTAGCCGCCGTTGGTCGCGGTGCCGGTGGTGTTGCAGGGCTTCTTGAAGCCGCCGGCGGGCACCAGGCGGTTGATCTTGCTCGGGTAGTTGTGGTTGCCGAGCTGGTGGCCGGGGTCGATCACGATGGTCCGCCCGGCCAGCGGCTTGGAAGCCGAGGTGCGGTCCAGCGACCGGCTCACCGGCGCCTGGGCCCGGTCGCCCCACGGCCCCGCGGTCAGGTCCACCTCGGAGCGTTCGCGCGCGTGCTGGGACCAGACGACCTCGCCGACCACGCCCGCGACGAGCAGGACGAGGGCGAGCAGGGACGTCGAGAACTTCCAGAACACGTCCGGCACTGTAACGGTCCAGACCGGTCGAAGTCCCACCGGCGGCCGGACCCCACTAGGGTGACCGGTCGGCAATCCCCGAGCAGGCGAAGGAGCCCGGCATGACGTGGTTGGTGACCGGAGGAGCGGGCTACATCGGCGCCCACGTGGTGCGCGCCCTGCAGGACGCGGGGATGCGGCCCGTCGTACTCGACGACCTGTCCACCGGCCTCGCCGCCTTCGTCCCCGACGACGTGCCGTTCGTCGAGGCGACGCTGCTCGACCGGGCCGCGGTGGCCGAGGCGCTGCGGCAGTACGACGTCACCGGGGTCATCCACGTGGCCGGCTTCAAGTACGCCGGGGTCTCGGTCACCCGCCCGCTGCACACCTACGAGCAGAACGTCACCGGCACGGTGAACCTGCTCGACGCGATGGTGGAGACCGGGGTCTCCCGGATCGTGTTCTCCTCCAGCGCGGCCACCTTCGGGACCCCCGACGTCGACCTGGTCACCGAGCAGACGCCGGTGGCGCCGGAGTCGCCGTACGGCGAGACGAAGCTGATCGGCGAGTGGCTGCTGCGCGACGTGGCCCGGGCCCACGACCTGACGCACACCTCGCTGCGCTACTTCAACGTGGTCGGCTCCGGGTCGGTGGACCTCTTCGACACCAGCCCGCACAACCTGTTCCCGCTGGTCTTCGACATGCTCTACCGGGGCGAGACGCCGCGGATCAACGGCGACGACTACCCCACCCCGGACGGCACCTGCGTGCGCGACTACATCCACGTCGCCGACCTCGCGCTGGCGCACGTCACCGCCGCGCAGCGGATGCTGGCCGGCGATCCGGTGGAGCCGGTCTACAACCTCGGCAGCGGCGACGGGAACTCCGTGCGCCAGATCATGGACACCATCCGTTCGGTGACCGGCATCGACTTCGAGCCGAGCGTGCACCCGCGGCGCCCGGGCGACCCGGCCCGCATCGTGGCCAGCGGCGAGCTCGCGGCCCGCGACCTGGGCTGGGCGATGCGGCACGACCTGCGCGACATGGTGGCCAGCGCCTGGGCGGCGCGCCAGCAGGCGGCGACGACTACCCCCGGTGACCGGGACTCGGGGCGGGGCCACGGCGCGCTACCGGGACGCGCCGGGGACGACCACCAGCTTGCCGACGTGCCGGCGCCGGGCGAGCTGCCGCTGCGCCTCGGGCACCTCGTCGAGGGCGAACGTGGCGGCGACGACCGGCCGGACGTCGCCGCGGCGGGCGATGCCCACCAGCAGGTCGAAGATCCGGGGCGTGTGCATGGTGGAGCCCACCAGGGCGAGGTTGGCGAGGTAGAGGCGCCGCACGTCCAGGTCCACCGCCCAGCCGTCGAGGGCGCCGGCCACCACCCAGCGGCCCCCGGCACGCAGCAGTCCGAGGCCCGGGCCGACCAGCGCGCCGGCGACCACGTCGACGACGGCGTCGTACCCCGACGGCGCGGCCTCGGCCGCGTCGGCGACGACCCGCCCGCGCTGCCTGTCCACGACCTGGTCGGCGCCGGCGGCGCGTACGGCGTCCCCCTTGTCGCCGCTGCACACGGCGACGACCCGGGCCCCGCGCGAGCGGGCCAGCTGTACGGCGGCGAGCCCGACCCCACCCGAGGCGCCGGTGACCAGCACCGTGTGGCCGTCGACGACCGCGCCGCGCTCGAGCATGCCCAGCGCCGTGCCGTAGGCGATCGGGAGCGCGGCCAGCTCCACGTCGGTCAGCGGCGAGTCGTCGACCCGGTGCGCCCGGGCCGCCGGCACCACGACGTACTCGGCGAAGCCCCCGTCCCGCTCGCTGCCCAGCACGTCGGCGGGCATCGCGTCGGGTCCCGGCCCGTCGTACAGGGCGGGGTCCACCAGCACCCTTGCCCCGACCAGGTCGCCGCTGCCGACGTCTCCGGTGGCCACCACGGTGCCGGCCACGTCGCCGCCCTGGATGCGCGGGAAGTCGAGCGGACCGAGCCAGCCCGCCTTCGCGTCCGGATCGTCGGCCAGGCCGTAGGACCCCTCCCGGGTCCACAGGTCGGTGTTGTTGCACGCGGCCGCGCCGACGCGGACCAGCACCTCGCCGGGCCCCGGACGGGGCAGCGGCACCTCGCGCAGCTCGATCGCCTCGAGCCCGCCGTGGTGGGTGGTCACCGCGGCCCGCATCGTGGCCGGGAGTGGCGGCTGGGCCGGGTCGGGGAGGGGATCGGGGCTCGGGGGCACCTGAGCAGCATGGCACCGTCGACCGGGTCCGTGCGCGGGCGCCGAGGGCTCTGCTCGTGCGAGCAACCCACGGAACGCGGCGAAATTATCCGAGATAAGTGGGTTTGGACTCGGGCGGATCGGGTAGAAAGGCGCCCATGACTCTCGGGACCCGACCCTCACCACCGGCTGCCTCCGTGGCGGCCCTACCCAATTCGGGGTAGCGGCCGCCGCATCGTCCCCGACGCCGGACACGGGTTCGGACCCTGAGGTCATGAAGGTCTCGTGGACCGGCCCCGAGCCGGCCGAGTCGCTGTCCACGCCGTTCGAGGAGTGGTGCGCGACCCGCGGCATCCACCCCGACGCCATCGGCGCCTGGGAGTGCTTCGAGGCGAGCCCCAGCCGATCGCGGTCGTCGAGCCGGCGTAGCGCTCAGGCGCCGCGCGCGAGCAGCTCGTCGAGCTTCTCGAAGCCCTCGTTCACGCCGACGTCCATGCCGCTGGCGAGGATCTGGTCGCGGATCTCCAGCGACTCCACGACCGACACCCCGGTGATCCGGCAGCGCCCGCCCTCGAGCGGCTCGAAGGTCATCGTCTCCAGGCTCACCGAGTCCGGGGCGCCGTCGAAGCTGAAGGTCTGCACCAGCCGCTCCGCGGGCCGGACCTCGTGGAACGAGCCCCAGAACCCCATCGCGAAGTCCTCGCGGCTGCCCGTGTAGCGCCACTCGCCGCCGGTGCGGGCGTCCCACTTCTCGATCGTGGTCTCGATGCTGCGCGGCCCGATCCACTGCACGAACAGCTCCGGGTCGGTCCAGGCGCGGAACACCCGCTCCGGGGTGGCGTCGAACTCGCGGATGATGCGGATGACCGGCAGGTCCGGGTCGGCCTCGATCCGGGTCTGGTTCGTCGTCGTCTGACTCATGATGCTTCTCCCTCTCGTCTACGTCGGTCGTCGACTCGTCCATGGCGGCCAGCACCTCGTCGAGGCGGGCGAACCGCTCCTCGGCCTGGCGCCGGTAGCGCTCGATCCACTTGGTCATCAGGTCGAACACCTCCGCCTCGAGGTGCACCGGCCGCCGCTGCGCGTCCCGGGTACGGCTGACCAGGCCGGCGTCCTCGAGCACCTTGAGGTGCTTGGAGACCGCCTGGACGCTCACGTCGTACGGCGCCGCGAGCTCGCCGACCGTGGCGTCGCCGTCGGCGGCGAGCCGGGCGACCAGGTCGCGGCGGGTGGGGTCGGCGAGGGCGGCGAAGGCCTTCGACAGCGGGTCGGTCACGGACACTCCTTGTCAACCATGTGGTTGACAAGGACGCTATGCCCGACCGCGCTCGTTGTCAACCATTTGGTTGAGGAGGCTTGGGGAGCGTCCGCTCCACCACCAGCCGCTCGGCGATCTCGTGCAGCTTGACGTTGGAGGTCGACGAGATCCGCTTGAGCGCGGCGAAGGCGCGCTCGGCGTCGATGTCGTAGCGCTCCATGAGGATCCCCTGCGCCTGCCCGATCACGGTGCGCGCGTCCATCGCGATGCCCAGGGTGTCCACCTGCTGCGCGGCCGCCATCGCGACCGCGACGTGGGCGGCCAGGACGCCGCCGACCTCCCGGTCGGCCTCGCCGAAGCCGCGCACCCGGCGCGAGTAGAGGCTGAGGGCGCCGACCGTCGCGCCCTGGGTGAAGAGCCGGAAGCAGAGCGCGCTGCGGAGCCCCGTGTCGGCCGTGGCCCGCGGCCCCCAGACCGGCCAGCGCGCGTCGTCCGCGAGGTCCTCGCTCACCACCAGCCGTCGTTCGGCGATCGCGTCGAGGCCGGGCCCCTCTCCGAGCTCGACCTGCAGCCGGTCGGCGGTCGCGGCCGCCTCGTCGGTGGCCGCCGGGGTCTCCATGTCCCGCCCGCGGTGCACGAGCGAGATCGCCGCGCCGTCACAGTCGGGGATGTTCTTGTCGGCCAGCTCGACCGCGTGCTCCATCGTCGTCTGCAGGTCCCGACTCTCCTGCAGCTCCCGCGCCAGATTGGCCATCCGCCGCGCCAGGTCGTTCTGCTCCACGCTTCCCTCCCCCGTCGAACGCGCTCCGACGTGCGACCGACATCCCTCGTCGGGGGGTGCTCCCGGAGACAATCTTCCGGCGCGCGTTTCCCTGTCGTCAAGCATGAGGAGGGTCACGTGCGGGTCGGGGCGCACCCGACCCGGAGCCGGCCCCAGGACGCGACTGATGGCCCTACTGCGCCGGGGGCATGCGGTCCACGCTGGTCACAAGCGCGTCAGAGCAGGAGGGCGGCGTCATGACCAGCGAACCCATCAGCAGCGGGGCCGAAGGGCGGCACGTGGCGGCCCGACCGGACAGCACCATCGAGGTCCGGACCGAGACCCACTATCACGACCGGGAGCGGCTGGCGTCGTACCGCCGGACCGCGCCACTCCCGCCGATGGCTCGGGCAGGGGCGGCCATCGCCCTCCTGGTGGGACTGTCGGTGCTGTTCGCCGAGTGGGACTTCTACCCGCAGACCATTCAGGGCCAGTCCGACGCCAACTGGGCGCTCGGCTTCATGATCCTCTCGAGCGCCGGCGCGCTGCGCATCCTGACGGGCAACCCGGGCCGCCACCTGGCCGCGGGAGTCGCGATCCTGGTGAGCGGACTGGGCTTCCTGTTCCGCGCATTCCTGGTCGACGAGGTTCCTTCGGACATCTTCGCCTACGAGCTCACCTGCGGTGTGCTGCTCGTGCTCGCCGCGCTGATGGCGCTGCTCTCCCCCGAGCTGACCCCGGAGCCGCCGCCGGCCTCGAACCCCTGGGGCTGACCCCGGACCCGCTCTAGAACTCAGGCCAGGGCGGCGTCGGAGCCGTGCAGCGCCTCGTCGTCGATGCTGCGCGGGTCGGGGACGTCCGCGTCGAGGAGCTCGGCGCCCTTCGGGAGCTCGCTGCTGTCCGGCAGCTCCGCCATCACGGTGAGGTCGTGGGTGGACTGCGGGTCGATCCACACCCGGGTCGCGCCGACGCGGTGCAGGGCACCCTCGATGGAGGTGAGCAGCTCGTCGACGACGCTGGGCCCGATCGGGGAGTGCACGGTGAGGATCTTGCGGATGATGGGCACGAAGCTCGCCTTCCGGTTCAGAGCGGCGGGTGACGGTACAGACTGTCAACGACGACGGGCCCGCGGGGTCACCCCCACGGGTGAGCCAGTTCCCACGTTCAGAGAACGGCGGCGGCAGAATATCCCGGCATCGGCCGATACCAGATATCGGGGACCGAATCAGCGAGGCGGCGGGATGACGGCGGTCACATCGGCCCCTGTGGCCCCGCCAGACTCGACCGCCGAGAGCTCCGCCATCACCACGAGGTCGGCCTGATGGCAGTCGATCCACACCCGCCCGGCGCCGGTACGACGCAGCGCGCCCTCGACGGCGCTCAGCAGGTGGTCGAGCACCTTGGGCGGGACGGGCGAGTGGACGGTGAGGATCCGGCGGGGGTCCGGCACAGGGGTGGTCCTTCGTGGGTAGCGGCGGCGCGCGACGAACTTCCCGAGAGTCCGGGATCGACCGTCACGGGCGGTCCGTGGTCTCGAACCCGCGCCCTCGATTGCCCCCGAAGCGTGGTGCAGAACCTAGGGCCGGTGAACGCCCGGTGAACAGGGGAACGCCGATTTCTTCACCTTGCCGACCGCCGGTCCGCCGCGGACTGCCCTCGGCGCACCGCGGACGACGGGGCACAATCCCTCCATGCCCACCGCGCTGATCACCGGCATCACCGGCCAGGACGGCCTCTACCTCGCCGAGCTCCTGCTCGCCAAGGGGTACGACGTCCACGGCGTGATCCGCGGGCAGAACAACCCCAAGCGCGACCTCGTCGAACGGCTGCTGCCCGACGTCCGCCTGCACAACGGCGACCTCACCGACATGTCCAGCCTGCTGCGCGCGCTCCGCGACTCCCAGCCCGACGAGGTCTACAACCTGGGCGCGGTCTCGTTCGTGGCGTACTCGTGGGAGAACGCCCACCTCACCACCGACGTGACCGCCAAGGGCGTGCTCAACATGCTCGAGGCAATTCGGCTCCACAGTGGCTATCGGACGGGGGGCGACCGGGGCGAGGGCGTGCGGTTCTACCAGGCGTCGAGCTCGGAGATGTTCGGCAAGGTCCAGGAGTCGCCGCAGCACGAGCGCACCCTGCTGTGGCCGCGGTCGCCGTACGGCGTGAGCAAGGTCTTCGGGCACCACATGACGATCAACTACCGCGAGTCCTACGGCATGCACGCCTCCTCGGGGATCCTCTTCAACCACGAGTCGCCGCGGCGCGGACCGGAGTTCGTGACCCGCAAGATCAGCCAGGCCGTGGCCCGGATCAGGCTCGGCCTCCAGGACGAGCTGGTGCTCGGGAACCTCGACGCCGAGCGCGACTGGGGCTTCGCCGGCGACTACGTCGAGGCGATGTGGCTGATGCTCCAGCAGCCGCAGGGCGACGACTACGTGATCGCGACCGGCGAGGCGCACTCGATCCGGGACTTCCTCGACGCCGCGTTCGCCCACGTCGGCATCGAGGACTGGACGCCGTACGTCCGCCAGGACCCCCGCTTCATGCGCCCGGCCGAGGTCGACCACCTGATCGGCGACGCGAGCAAGGCGCGCGAGGTGCTGGGCTGGAAGCCGCGGGTGTCGTTCCCGGAGCTGGTGGCGCTCATGGTCGACGCGGACCTCGAGGCGACCCGGCAGGGCTGGTGAGCCCATGACCAGCGGAGTCGCGCCTTCGTCACCGGGATCAGCGGCCAGGACGGCGGCTACCTCGCCGAGCGGCTGCTGGCCGACGGGGTCGAGGTGCACGCGCTGGCGCACGCCGACGAGCCGCCGCCGGACTGCCCGGGCGTGGAGCTGCACACCGGCGACCTGACCCGCGCCGACGACGTCCGCGCGCTGCTCGTCGACCTCGCGCCCGACGAGGTCTACAACCTGGCCGCGCTGAGCTCGGTGGCCCGCTCCTGGTCCGAGCCGGAGCTCACCGCCCGGGTCAACGGCATGGCCGCGGCCGCGCTCATGGAGTCCGCCCTCCAGGTGCAGGAGAAGACCGGCCGGCCGGTGCGGCTGGTGCAGGCGTCGAGCGCCGAGATCTTCGGCGAGCCGGCGGTGAGCCCCCAGGACGAGACGACCCCGATCCGGCCGGTCAACCCGTACGGCGCCGCGAAGGCCTACGCGCACCTGATGGTCGACGTCTACCGGCGCCGGGACCTGCACGCGGTCAGCGCGATCCTCTACAACCACGAGTCCCCGCGCCGCCCGACCCAGTTCGTGACCCGCAAGATCACCTCGACCGTCGCGGCCATCGCGCAGGGCCGGGCCGACCGCCTCGCCCTCGGCAACCTCGACGCCCGCCGCGACTGGGGCTGGGCGCCCGACTACGTCGACGCGATGGTGCGCGCCGCCCGCGCGGACGAGCCGCGCGACTACGTCGTCGCCACCGGGGTCGGCCACTCGGTCCGGGACTTCGTCGCGGCCGCGTTCCGCCGGGCCGGGATCGACGACTGGTCCGGCCTGGTCACGGTCGACCCCGAGTTCGTCCGGCCCGCCGACCCCACCGACCTGACCGGCGACGCCTCCCGGGCGCGGGAGCTGCTCGGCTGGTCCCCCACCGTGGGCTTCGAGGAGCTGGTCGGCCGGATGGTCGACGCCGACCTCGCCCGCTGACCCCGGTGGTCGATCAGGTCAGCCCCGGCTTGGGCGCTCCCCGGTCCTTCAGCAGCCCCAGCAGGTAGTCGCCGTAGCCGCTCTTCTCGAGCGCCTCGGCCTGCTCGACGAGCTGCCGTCGGTGATGAATCCCAGCCGCCAGGCCACCTCCTCGGGCGCGCCGATCTTCATGTCCTGCCGGGTCTCGATGGTGCGGACGAAGTTGCTGGCGTCGTTCATGTCGTCGAAGGTGCCGGTGTCGAGCCAGGCGGCGCCGCGCTGCAGCACCTCGACCTGGAGCCGGCCCTCCACGAGGTAGGTCCGGTTCAGGTCGGTGATCTCGAGCTCGCCCCGGGCCGAGGGCTTCAGCTGCTTGGCCCGCTCCACGACGTCGTTGCCGTAGAAGTAGATGCCGGGCACCGCGTAGCTGCTCTTGGGGTGCTCCGGCTTCTCCTCCAGCGAGAGCGCCGTGCCCGACGTCGTCGAACTCCACCACGCCGTACGCCGTGGGGTCGGCGACCCGGTAGCCGAACACCGCGGCGCCGTCGACCTGGGTGAAGCGGCGCAGCGTGATGCCGAGCCCGCCGCCGTAGAAGATGTTGTCGCCGAGGATCAGCGCGCACCTGGTCGTCGCCGATGTGCTCCTCGCCGATGAGGAAGGCCTGGGCGAGCCCCTCGGGCTTCGGCTGCGCGGCGTAGGTCAGCGAGATGCCGAACTGCGACCCGTCGCCCAGCAGCCGGACGAACTGCTCCTGCTCGTGCGGGGTGGTGATGACCAGGATGTCCCGGATCCCCGCCAGCATCAGCGTGGACAGCGGGTAGTAGATCATCGGCTTGTCGTAGATCGGCACCAGCTGCTTGCTGATCCCCCGGGTGATCGGATGGAGCCTCGAGCCGGTGCCGCCGGCCAGGATGATCCCGCGCATGCCGGTGATCCTGACAGACGGACCCCGTGGCCGACAGCCGGGACTGTTCAGGCAGGCCTCCTAGACTGCCCTGCGTGGATCGCATTCTCGTCACCGGCGGCGCCGGCTTCATCGGCTCGAACTTCGTGCACCACCTCGTCGCGCGCACCGACGCCCGCGTCACCGTGCTCGACAAGATGACGTACGCCGCGAGCCCGGCGGCGCTCGAGGAGCTCCCGGCCGACCGGGTGAGCCTGGTGGTGGGCGACGTCGCCGACGCGTCCGTGGTCGAGCCGCTGGTGGCCGACCACGACACCGTCGTGCACTTCGCCGCCGAGTCCCACAACGACAACTCGCTGAACGACCCGGCGCCGTTCGTGCAGACCAACCTGGTCGGCACCTTCACGATCCTGGAGGCGGTCCGCAAGGCGGGCGCCCGGCTGCACCACGTCTCCACCGACGAGGTCTACGGCGACCTCGAGCTCGACGACCCGGCCCGGTTCACCGAGGCCACGCCGTACCAGCCCAGCAGCCCCTACTCCGCCTCCAAGGCCGGCTCGGACCACCTGGTGCGCGCCTGGGTGCGCAGCTTCGGGGTGCAGGCGACGATCTCGAACTGCTCGAACAACTACGGCCCCTGGCAGCACGTCGAGAAGTTCATCCCCCGCCAGATCACCAACGTGATCGCCGGCGACCGGCCCAAGCTCTACGGCGCCGGGCTGAACGTGCGGGACTGGATCCACACCGAGGACCACTCCTCGGCCGTGCTCACCATCCTCGAGCGGGGCCGGATCGGCGAGACCTACCTGATCGGCGCGGACGGCGAGCGCAACAACCTGGACGTGGTCCGGATGATCCTGCGCCACTTCGGGCGCCCGGAGGACGACTTCGACCACGTCACCGACCGCGCCGGCCACGACCTGCGCTACGCGATCGACTCGACCAAGCTCCGCAGCGAGCTGGGCTGGACGCCGACGTACGACGACTTCGAGGCCGGGCCTGGCCGCCACCATCGCGTGGTACCAGCAGCACGAGGACTGGTGGCGCCCGGCCAAGGAGCAGACCGAGGCGGCGTACGC
>CAWDVM010000023.1:0-45989 GCA_963805685.1 uncultured Actinomycetota bacterium | reverse complement strand
TGGCCGCCCGCGTGGCCCGACACCTGGCCGCGGCCGGGATGCTGGTCGACGAGGACCCGGAGACCGCCTACCAGCACGCGCTGGCCGCACGCGCCCGCGCGCCCCGGCTGGCCGTGGTGCGCGAGGCCACGGGTGAGGCCGCCTACGCCGCCGGCCACTACGCCGAGGCCCTGGCCGAGCTGCGTGCTGCCAAGCGGATGAACGGCGCCACCGCCTACCTGCCGATCATGGCGGACTGCCACCGCGCGCTCGGTCAGCCCGACCAGGCGCTGAAGCTGGCGAAGAGCCCCTCCGTGGTGAACTTCGCGCCCGAGGCCAAGGCCGAGATGACGATCGTCGAGGCCGGTGCCCGCCGCGACCTCGGGCAGATCGACGCCGCGCTGCGCACGCTCGAGCTCGCGCCGTTGACGTCCAAGAGCCGCGCCTCCTGGGTCGTCCGGCTCCGGTACGCCTACGCCGACACCCTCGAGGCCGCCGGCCGGGAGACCGACGCCCTCGCGTGGTTCCACCGGACGGACGCCGTCGACGCGGACGAGATCACCGACGCCGCCGAGCGGGCCGAGCGGCTCGAGCGTCGCCAGGACTGAGCTGCGTCAGCCGTTCTGACGGCTGCGAAGGATTGAGAACGCCCGCGCCGGGGCAGGCTGCGGGCGGCCCGCACTCGTGTGGGGGTTGACCCTGCCTGTTCCTTGGGGGTCTACTGCCTTTCAGTCCGTAGGAAAGGGACGTTGATGCTGCGATTCTCGGGAGCAGGTGTCAGCGACGTCGGTCGGGTGCGCGAGCACAACGAGGACTCGGCCTTCGTGGCCCCCTACGTCGCGCTCGTGGCAGACGGGGTCGGGGGCGCGGCCGCCGGTGAGGTGGCCTCGGCCACCACGGCGTACGTCGTCTCGGCCACGGCGCTGAGCAGGTTCGGCCAGCAGCTGGAGACCCTCGTGCTGGACGCGGTGGCGGCGGCCCGCGCCAGCCTGGTCCACGGTGTCCGGATGGACGAGTCCCGCGACGGGATGGCGACCACCCTGTCCGTGGTCCTGTGCGACGGAGCGCGCGTCCTCCTCGGGCACGTGGGCGACTCGCGGGTCTACCTGCTGCGCGACGGTGGGCTGCGGCAGGTCTCGCGGGACCACACCTACGTCCGGGAGATGCAGGACTCCGGTCAGCTCACCGCGGAGGGGGCTGCCGCGCACCCGTGGCGGAACGTCGTGCTGCGGTCGCTCGACGGCAATCCCGAGTCGGACCCCCACGACGTCGACCTGGTCGAGCTCGACGTCCGCGAGGGAGACCGGCTGCTGCTGTGCACCGACGGGCTCACCGACCTCGTCGACGACACCCGGATCACGGAGGTGCTGCGGCTGGAGGACCCGCACTCCGCCGCCGCGGTGCTCACCCAGTCGGCCCTCGTGGCCGGCGGTCGGGACAACGTGACCTGCCTCGTGCTCGACGTGATCGACGGGCCGCTGGTGGTGGGTGACGGTCGGCTCCTCGGAGCGGTCCAGGAGCCCGCCAACATCGTCGACCCCGCCGCCGTGCACCTGGCCTGACGCCTCGCGTCCTCGCCCGGACGCGCTCCACGCCGGGTGTAACTGCGTGTCACACTTCGGTCATGAAGAACGTGAGGCGTCCCGCGCTCGAGGGCACGGTCGCGGTCCGGGACGACCGGCGGCTGAGCTTCGCCGAGTACGGCTCGCGCCGCGGACCGGCCATCATCTGGATGCACGGGACGCCCGGCGCCCGCCGGCAGATCCCGCTCGAGGCGCGCGCCTACGCGGAGCGGCACGAGATCCGGATCATCGGCATCGACCGTCCCGGCATCGGCTCCTCGACGCCGTACCTCTACCCGAGCATCATCGACTGGACCGCAGACCTCGAGATCCTGCTCGACACGCTGGCCATCGACACCGTCCGCCTGGTCGGCCTGTCCGGCGGCGGACCCTACGTGCTGGCCGCGGGTGCCGCGTTGCCGGAGCGCGTCCACGGGGTCGGGGTGCTCGGCGGCGTCGCGCCCACTCGCGGGGTCGACGCCGCGGCTGGCGGGATCATCCAGCTGGCGGTGTGGCTCGCCCCGCTGCTCGCCGCTGCCAGGGTGCCCCTGGGCGTGGCGCTGACCGCTGCGATCCGTGTGGTCCGGCCGCTGGCCGGGACCGGCCTCGACCTGTACGCCGCGGTGCAGCCGCCGGGGGACAGGACCCTGCTGGCGCGTCCGGAGTTCAAGGCGATGTTCCTCGACGACCTGCTCAACGGCAGTCGCTTCCAGACCTCGGCGCCGCTGAGCGACCTGGTGCTGTTCACCCGCGACTGGGGCTTCTCGGCGGCGGACGTCCGGGTCCCGGTGCGGTGGTGGCACGGCGACGACGACCACATCGTGCCGTTCGCGCACGGCCGGCACATGGTCGATCGGCTCCCGGACGCAACCATGACCGTCATCGACGGCGAGAGCCACCTCGGCGGGCTGGCGATCGCCGAGCAGGTGATCGGCACGCTGCTCGAGCTCGGGCCGCGCCGGGCGGGAGCCTCGCCGAGCACCGGCTGATTCCTCGAATTACTGGTGCTCACGCGCAACATGCGCCACAATGGTCCTACAACTTACAACTGTGTCACTCGGCACCTTCATTCTCCACTGAGAGACCGCTGGGGAAGGCGTATCTCGCGCCGGAGATGAAGGAGGTCACGGTGACCGCACGCACTGCCACCCGCACCGCGACGAGGGGCGTCCTGTACGTCCACTCAGCGCCGTCAGCGCTGTGCCCGCACATCGAGTGGGCCGTCGGCGGTGTCCTTGGCACGCCCGTGAGCCTGGACTGGACGCCACAGCCGGCCCAGGCGGGCACCTACCGCGCCGAGCTCTCCTGGGCCGGCGAGGCGGGTTCTGCTGCCGCCGTGGCCTCGGCGCTGCGCGGCTGGAACCACCTGCGCTTCGAGATCACCGAGGAGCCGACCTCCGCCTCCGAGGGTGCGCGCTACTCCTTCACCCCCGAGCTGGGCGTCTACCACGCCGTGACCGGGCTGCACGGCGACATCATGATCCCCGAGGACCGGCTCAAGGCCGCCGTGGTCAAGGCCGCGCTCGGCGACACCACGCTGCTGGTCGAGATCGACAAGCTGCTGGGCAAGCCCTGGGACGACGAGCTGGAGACCTTCCGGCACGCCGGCGACGGGGCTCCGGTGCGCTGGCTGCACCAGGTGGTCTAGGCCGTCGACCGGCCGCTCGTCAGGGCCGGGAGAGGCGGAAGTGCGAGGGGTCGAGCCAGGCCTTGTGCTCGGTGTAGCCGTTGTACCAGGACAGCTTGGCCTTGATCGTGAACCGTCCGGCCCGGGTGCTGTAGCGGCAGAAGCGGAACCTGCCGTGCCCGCGCTTCGGGTCCGAGTCGGAGATGAACGCCCCGGACGCGATCTTCTTCCCCCGCGGGTCGACCAGGAACGTCTCGAGCACCCAGTCGTTGGTGGGGGGCTTCACGCGGTAGTGGTAGCGGTAGTTGTGGCAGCCGTCCCGCAGGATTCGGTCCGGTGCTCCGGTGTGCCCGTACGACGCCGCCTGGGCGGCGGAGGGTCCGGCCACCACCAACGTCGCGCCGAGGATCGCGGTGAGCAGGGCGAGGAGCGCCGGGCGAAGCATGGGGTCCCTCCGAGGGGGTGTGACGGCCGTCTCGGGGTACAACGCCGGGGCCGGGAAGGCGTTACGCCGACCGGGGCCGCCGGTCACTCAGCGCGGCCCGTCGGTCAGAGGGGGATGTTGCCGTGCGCGCCGCGCCGGACGCCGCCGGCCTGCACGGCGTCGTCGATGGCACGCGCGATCGCCGAGCGGGTCGCGGACGGTTCGACGACCTCGTCGACCACGCCGATCTCCACTGCCTTGTCCACGCCGCCGGCGATCCGCTCGTGCTCGGCCGCGAGCTCCGCCTCCACCTGGGGCCGGATGTCGGGGGACACCTCGGCCAGCTTGCGGCGGTGCAGGATCCGGATCGCGGCCACGGCGCCCATGACGGCCACCTCGGCGCCCGGCCACGCGAAGACCCGGGTGGCACCGAGCGAGCGGGCGTTCATGGCGATGTAGGCGCCGCCGTAGGTCTTGCGGGTCACCAGGGTCACCCGGGGGACCACGCACTCGCCGAAGGCGTGCAACAGCTTGGCGCCACGGCGTACGACGCCGTCCCACTCCTGGCCGACGCCGGGCAGGTAGCCCGGCACGTCGACCACGACGACGAGCGGCACCCCGAACGCGTCGCACATGCGGACGAAGCGGGAGGCCTTCTCGGCCGAGAGCGAGTCCAGGCAGCCACCGAGGCGCAGCGGGTTGTTGGCGACGACGCCGACGGTCCGTCCGCCGAAACGGCCCAGCGCGGTGACGATGTTGGGGGCCCAGCGGGCGTGCAGCTCCTGCGCGGTGCCCTCGTCGAGGATCGACTCGACCAGTGGGTGCACGTCGTACGCGCGCTTCCTGGACTCGGGGAGCAGGGCCGCGAGGTCGCGGTCCTCCACCGAGCCCGGGACCAGGCTGCCCTGCGAGCCGAGGAGGGAGGCGACGCCGCGAGCGCGGTCGAGGGCCTCCTGCTCGGACTCGGTGAGGATGTGGACGACGCCGGAGCGACGGCCGTGCGGCTCGGGCCCGCCGAGGCGCAGCATGTCGACGTCCTCTCCGGTCACCGAGCGCACCACGTCGGGGCCGGTGACGAAGATCCGGCCCTCCGGGCCGAGGATCACGATGTCCGTCAGGGCCGGGCCGTACGCCGCGCCGCCGGCGGCCGGGCCGAGCACCACCGAGACCTGCGGGATCTTGCCGGAGGCCTGGGTCATCACCTGGAAGATCCGGCCGACCGCGTGCAGCGAGAGGACACCCTCGGCCAGCCGGGCGCCACCGGAGTGCCAGAGCCCGATGATCGGGACGCCGTCGGTGATGGCGCGGTGGTAGGCGTCGACGACGACGCGGCAGCCGAGGTCGCCCATCGCACCGCCCATCACGGTGGCGTCGGAGCAGAAGGCGACCACGCGGGTGCCGTCGACCTGGCCGACGGCCGCGAGCATGCCGGAGTCGTCGTCGGGGGTGATCAGCTCGAGGGTGCCCTCGTCGAGGAGCGCGGTGAGCCGGCGCAGCGGGTGGCGCGGGTCCTGCTCACGGGGCGGCCGGGCGGGCCTGGCCGGGGCGGCCGGCCGCTCGGCGGTCGAGCTGGTCGGGGTCATCAGAAGCTGCCGAACGCAACCGCGACGTTGGCCCCGCCGAACCCGAAGGAGTTGTTGAGCGCCGCGATGTCGCCCTGCGGCAGGTCGCGTGCCTTCGTGGCGATGTCGAGCTCGACCTGCGGGTCGAGGTCGTCGAGGTTGATCGTCGGGGGCGCGACCCGGTGGTGGATCGCGAGCACCGTCGCGATCGACTCCAGGGCCCCGGCGCCGCCGAGCAGGTGTCCGGTCATCGACTTGGTGCTGGTGACGACGACGTCGTCGGCGTGCTTGCCGAGCGTCGCGTGGATCATCAGCCCCTCGGCGATGTCGCCCTGCGGGGTGGAGGTGGCGTGGGCGTTGATGTGCGCGATGTCGCCGGCCTCGATCTCGGCCTCGGCCAGGGCACGGACGATGGCGCGGGCGCCGCCGCGGCCGGCCGGGTCGGGCTGGGCGATGTCGTGGGAGTCGGCGGTGATGCCGGCGCCGAGCACCTCGGCGTAGATGCGGGCGCCGCGGGCCTGGGCGTGCTCCAGCGACTCGAGCACGAGCACGCCGGCGCCCTCACCGAGGACGAAGCCGTCGCGGCCGGTGTCCCACGGGCGGGAGACCGTGGTCGGGTCGCCGGGGTTCTTGGAGAGCGCCATCATGTTCGCGAAGGCGGCCATGGGCAGCGGGTGGATCGCGGCCTCGGTGCCACCGGCCACGACCACGTCGGCGCGGCCGAGGCGGATCTGGTCGAGCGCGAGAGCGACGCCCTCGTTGCCGGAGGCGCACGCGGACACCGGGGTGTTCACCGCGGCGCGGGCGCCGATGTAGAGGCTGATGTTGGCCGCCGGAGCGTTCGGCATCAACATCGGGACCGCCAGCGGGGAGACCCGGCGCGGACCCTTCTCCTTGAGGATGTCGTAGTTGGCGAGGAGCGTGTTGACGCCGCCGATGCCGGAGGCCATGGCGACTCCGACCCGGTCGCCGTCGAGGTCGCCGGCCTCCTGCAGGACGTCGAGCCCGGCGTCCCGCCAGGCCTCCATGGCCGCGACCATCGCGAACTGCGAGGAGCGGTCGAGCCGGCGGGCCTTGACCCGCTCGAGGACCTCGGTCGGCTCGACGGCCACTCGGCCGGCGATCTTGACCGGCATCTCCTCGACCCAGTCGTCGGTGAGCTGGCGGATGCCGGAACGGCCGTTCACGAGGGCGTCCCAGGTGCTGGCGACGTCTCCTCCGACGGGGCTGGTGGTGCCGAGTCCGGTCACGACGACTCTTGTGCGGCTCATCTCATCCTCAGATCTGGTGTGCTGCTGCGGGCGCCGGCCCCACGCCGTGGGGTGGCCGGCGCCCGCGGGAACGGGCGGAACGGCTGGTGTCAGCCCTGGGCGCGCTCGATGAACGCGACGGCGTCGCCGACGGTCTTGAGGTTCTTCACCTCGTCGTCGGGGATGGAGACGCCGAACTTCTCCTCAGCGGCCACGACGACCTCGACCATGGACAGCGAGTCGACGTCGAGGTCGTCCACGAAGGACTTGTCGAGCTGGACGTCGTCGGCGTCGATGCCCGCGACCTCGTTGACGATGTCGGCGAGGTCGGCGCGGATCTCTTCGGTGGTGGCCATCTGGTGTGGTTCCTCTCGGTGGTTGGTTGCAGTGGGTGGTGCGTCTGTGGGGTGGTGCAGGTCAGGGGACGGTGACGACCTGGGCGGCGTACGACAGGCCGGCGCCGAAGGCGATCAGCAGCGCGGTGTCGCCGCTGCGAGCCTCGCCCTCGGCGATCATCCGGTCCAGGGCGAGCGGGATCGAGGCCGCGGAGGTGTTGCCCTGCTCGGCGATGTCGCGGGCGATGCGGACCCGCTCGGGGAGCTTCATGGAGCGGGCCATCGCGTCGATGATGCGCATGTTGGCCTGGTGCGGGACGAACACGTCGAGCTCGTCGATGCCGATCCCGGCGCGGTCGAGCGCCTGCTGGCCGATCTTCGCCATCGCGAACGACGCCCAGCGGAAGACCGGGTTGCCCTGCATCATCAGGTGGGGCATCACCGGCTCGCCGGCGGCGATCACGTCGCGCCAGTCCTCGCGCTGCCGGATCAGGTCGAACTGCTCGCCGTCCGAGCCCCACACGACCGGGCCGATGCCCGGGGTGTCGCTGGGACCGACGACCGCGGCTCCGGCGCCGTCGGCGAAGATGAACGCCGTTCCGCGGTCGCCGACGTCGGTGAGGTCGGAGAGCCGCTCGACCCCGATCACCAGCACGTGCCGGGCGCTGCCCGCGCGGACGAAGTCCGAGGCCATCGACACGCCGTGGCAGAAGCCCGCGCAGGCGGCCGAGATGTCGAAGGCCGCCGCCTGGTCGGTGCCGAGCTCGTGCGCGATCGCGGTGGCGACGGCGGGCGTCTGCAGCATGTGGCTGACGGTGGCGACCACCACGCAGTCGATCTGACGAGCGTCGATGCCGGCGCTCGCCAGGGCCTTGCGCGAGGCCTCGACGGCCATCAGCTGCACGGTCTCCTCGGGCGTGGCCCAGCGCCGCTGCTTGATGCCGGAGCGCTGCTGGATCCACTCGTCACTGGAGTCGATCGCCTCGACGATGTCGGCGTTCGGGATCACCCGGGACGGGCGGTAGGCCCCGATGCCGAGGATGGCGGCGTGGGCGGCGCCCTGGGGGGACTGGAAGGCGGCCATCAGGACACTCCCTCGGGGTGGAGGCGGACCAGCGGCTGGCCGGGGGAGACCAGGTCACCGTCCTCGACGAGCCACTCGACGATCTGGCCGCCGTGGGAGGCGGTGACGTTGATCCGGTCGCGGAGGCTGGCGACGTCCCCGATCGGGGCGCCGGGGGAGAGGACGTCGACGTCCGCAGCCGCGGCGTCGCGGTGGAAGGTGCCCTTGGCGGGCGAGACGACCATCCGCCAGGTCGGCGTGGTGTCGATGACCGATCCCTCGCCGTGCTTCTGGCAGAAGGCCCGGGCGTCGTCGAGCTGGTCGGGGGTCTTGAGGGCGAAGGTCTCGACGCCCTTGAGCGCGCGCTTGGCGATGCCGGTGAGGGTGCCGGCCGGCGGCATCTCGAGGATGCCGGTGACGCCGAGGTCCGCCATCGTCTCCAGGCACAGGTCCCAGCGCACCGGGCTGGCGATCTGGCCGACGATCCGGCGCAGCACCTCGGGGCCGTCGTGGACGATCTGGCCGTCCTTGTTGGAGATGACCGGGATCCGCGGGTCGTGCACCGAGACCGACACCGCGAGCCTGGCGAGGTGCCCGACCGCCGGAGCCATGTGCTCGGTGTGGAAGGCGCCGGCCACGCTCAGCGGCATCAGCCGCGCCTTGGCGGGGGGCTCGGCGGCCAGCGCGTCGAGCTGCTCCCGGGTGCCGGCGGCCACCACCTGGCCGGGTCCGTTGTCGTTGGCGGGGGTGAGCCCGTGGGCCTCGAGCGCCGCGAGCACCTCGGCGCGGTCCCCGCCCAGCAGGGCGGTCATGCCGGTCGGGGTGACCGCCGCGGCCTCGGCCATGGCGTTGCCACGCTCGCGCACCAGCACCATCGCCTGCTCGGCGGTGATGGCGCGGGCACCGGCGGCCGCCGTGAGCTCGCCGACGCTGTGGCCGGCGACGGCCCCGATCTGGTCGAACGCGTCGGCCGGGTGCGGGAACAGCTCGAGCGCAGCCACCAGACCGGTGGCGACGAGCAGCGGCTGGGCGATCCGGGTGTCGCGAATGGTGTCCGCGTCGGCCTCGGTGCCGTAGTGGGCCAGGTCGAGACCGGCGACGGTCGAGAGCCAGGCGAAGCGGGACGCGAAGGTCTGGTCCTCCAGCCAGGGCTGCAGGAAACCAGGCGTCTGGGCGCCTTGGCCGGGAGCGACGATGACGAGCACGTGTTCCACTCTGCCGTGCCCCGGGACCGGACCTCGCCTCCGGCACACACGAATCTCGCGGGTGGTTCTTTGTGGGGTTCCTACAAATCAGGCGGAGGTGTTCGGCTCGTCCCCGCGCCCGGACTGACGGCCCAGCACGAGGGCGATCTCGAGCGTGAACGCGTCGCGGGCCTGGGCGGGGGCGTAGCCGGTCAGGTCGGCGACCTGGCGCAGCCGGTAGCGCACGGTGTTGGCGTGCACGAAGAGGGCGCGCGCCGTGGCCTCGATCGAGGAGCCGTGGTGGAAGTACGCCGCCAGCGTCTCGATCAGGGTCCCGCGGGCCCGGACCAGCGGGAGGTAGATCTCCTCGACCAGGTGCCGGCGGGCGTGGCCGTCGCCGGCCAGTGCCCGCTCGGGCAGCAGCTCGCTGCTGCGCACCGGGCGCGGCGCCTCCGGCCAGCCGCCGGCGGAGCGGTGCGCGGAGAGGGCGGCGCGGGCGGAGACGTGCGCCCGCCCGAGGTCCTCGGCGACGGGTCCCACCACCACCGGACCTTCGCCGAACAGGTGCACGACCGACTCCGCCGCGACCCGGGAGTCCGACACGCCGCCCAGCACCACCACCAGCCGCTCGCCCTGGACCGCGCACAGCGCGTCCATGCCCGCTGACCGCGCGCTGCGGCGTACCTCCTCGAAGAGGTCTGTCTCGGTGCGCTGCGCCGGGACCGAGCCGAGCACGACGGTGACGTCGCCGCGGGCGGTCCAGCCGAGCGCGCTGGCGCGCGAGAGCAGGGTCTCGTCGGCCTCCGAGCGGAGCACTGCGTCGACGACCAGCGCCTCCAGGCGGGCGTCCCAGGCGCCGCGGAGCTCGGCGGCGCGGGCGTAGACCTCGGCGGTGGCGAACGCGACCTCGCGGGCGTAGCGGAGCACCGCGGCATGCACCTCGGTGGCGTCCGCGGGGTCGACGATCTCGTCGATGTTGCTCTCGACCACCTCGATGGACAGGCGCACCAGGTCCACCGTCTGCTGGAGGTTGATCACCCCGGCCAGCGCGCGCGGCGCGGCGCCGAACACCGAGGCGGCCACGGCGCTGCCGCTCTCGTCGGGCCGGCCCGCCTCACTGCGGTACCAGTCCACGAAGCCGCGGATACCCGCCTGGACGATGAGCCCGACCCACGAGCGGTCCTCCGCGCTGAGCTCGCGGAACCACGGCATGTCGGTCTCCATCCGGGCCATCGCGGCGGTGCTGAGCGCGCCGGTCGAGCGCTGCAGCGCGTCGGCTGCCCGCCCGCTCGGCTCGACTGCTCTGGTCGGAGGCACGGACCGACCCTAGTGGACCCCCGTTTGAGGCCGCGGAAATCGGGGAACACCCCATGGCACAGGGGGTTTCTCGGCCGGAAGCGGAACAAGTTCTGGTTGAATCACACGCCTACGCCCCGGTCGCGGGGCAACCAGGAGGTTCCGTTGTCCGGGACGGCCCACGAGGTCCAGTACGTCACGCTCCACGGCCATCGTCGTGCCTACGTGAAGGCCGGTCAGGGCCCCGTGGTGCTGCTGCTCCACGGGCTGGGGTGCGACCACACGACGTGGGCGCCGGTGATCGACTCGCTGGCCAAGCGGTACACCGTCATCGCGCCCGACATGCTGGGCCACGGGCTCTCCGACAAGCCGCGTGCGGACTACAGCGTGGGCGGCTACGCCAACGGCATGCGGGACCTGCTGACCGTGCTGGGCGTCGACAAGGCCACCGTGATCGGCCACAGCTTCGGTGGCGGCGTCGCCATGCAGTTCGCCTACCAGTTCCCCGAGCGCACCGAGCGGTTGATGCTGGTCGCCTCCGGTGGCCTCGGCCCGGAGGTGACGCCGGCCATCCGCGCCATCACCACCCCGGGGTTCCACCAGGTCATGGGCCTGCTGACGCTGCCGGGCGTCCGGCACGTCGGCAAGGCCGGGATGCGCGCGCTGGCGAGCACGCCGTGCAAGCACACGCGTGACCTCGACGAGGTCGCCGAGATCTTCGAGTCCTTCAAGGACCCGCACGCGCGCCACGCGATCCGGCACGTGGTGCGGGCGGTGGTCGACTGGCACGGCCAGATCGTGACCATGGCCGACCGGGCCTACCTCACCGAGGAGATGCCGATGGCGGTGGTGTGGGGCCGCGACGACAAGGTGATCCCGGTGCGGCACGCCAGCAACGCCGCGGCCCTGGCGCCGTACGCCCGGGTCGAGGTGATCCCGAACGCCGGGCACTTCCCGCACAAGGACCACCCGCACCGGTTCGCCAAGATCGTGCACGAGTTCATCCGCACCACCCAGCCCGCGCGGTACAGCCGGGTCCGGTTCCGCAACCTGCTGAAGAACGGCCGGGCCGGCGTCGGGCCGACCGCGACCGTCACGGCCCTCCCGAGCGCATGAACAGGGCGGCGACCCACGTGGGTCGCCGCCCTGGTTCGTCTTACTGGGTCTCGACACGCGGGTCGCGACTTCGCAGGCTCAGTCGCGCGCTCGCTCGACCACCGACGATCTGGTCCGCTGCGCGGCCCGGATCAGGCGTCGCCGCCCTCTTGCTTGACGCCGGCGACGGCGGTCGGGTCGTCGATGCGGTACTGCGCGAAGGCCTTCTCGACCGTCTCCCGCTCGATCTGACCCGCGTCGGCGAGCGCCTGCAGCGTCTGCACGACCACCGACTGGGCGTCGATGTGGAAGTAGCGACGCGCGGCCGGACGGGTGTCGGCGAAGCCGAACCCGTCGGCGCCCAGCACCCGGTAGTCGCCCGGCACCCAGCGGGCGATCTGCAGCGGGACGGCGCGCATGTAGTCCGACACCGCCACGACCGGGCCCTCGACGCCGGAGAGCTTGTCGGCGACGTACGCCGTGCGGGGCTGCTCACCCGGGTGGAGGAGGTTCCACTCCTCGGCCGCGGACGCGTCGCGCGCCAGCTCGTTCCACGAGGTCACCGACCAGGTGTCGGCCTGGACGCCCCACTCCTCGGCGAGGATGCGGGCGGCGTCCTTGACCCACGGGAAGCCGACCCCGGAGGCGAGCAGCTGCACGCGCGGGCCCTCGCCGTCGGCGGTCGAGACCTTGTGGATGCCCTTGAGGATGCCCTCGACGTCCACGCCCTCGGGCTCGGCCGGCTGCGGCACCGGCTCGTTGTAGACGGTGAGGTAGAAGATCACGTTCTCTGCGTCCTCGCCGTACATCCGCTCGAGACCGCTCTGCATGATGTGGCTGATCTCGTAGGCGAACGCCGGGTCGTAGTGCACGACCGCCGGGTTGGTCGCGGCGAGGAGCGGCGAGTGCCCGTCGGCGTGCTGGAGGCCCTCGCCCGTGAGCGTGGTCCGGCCTGCGGTGGCGCCGATGAGGAAGCCCCGGGCGAGCTGGTCGGCCATCGCCCAGATCGAGTCGCCGGTCCGCTGGAACCCGAACATCGAGTAGAAGATGTAGAACGGGATCATGTGCTCGCCGTGCGTGGAGTACGCCGAGCCGGCCGCGGTCGCGGAGGCCATCGCGCCGGCCTCCGAGATGCCCTCGTGGAGCATCTGGCCCTGCGCCGATTCCTTGTAGGAAAGCAACATGTTGCGGTCGACCGACTCGTACTGCTGGCCGGCCGGGTTGTAGACCTTGGCGCTCGGGAACATCGCGTCCATGCCGAACGTGCGGTACTCGTCGGGCGCGATCGGCACGATGCGCTTGCCGATCTCGGGGTGCTTCATCCAGTCCTTGAGCAGGCGCACCACGGCCATCGTCGTGGCGATGGAGTTCTTGCCCGAGCCCTGCTTGAGCTCGGCGTACATCTTGTCGCCGGGCAGCTCGAGGTTCTTGGCCCGGACCACGCGTCGCGGCACGGAGCCGCCGAGGCTGTCGCGGCGCTCCTTCATGTACTGGATCTCGGGGGCGTCCTCGCCCGGGTGGAAGAACGGCGCGGCGCCGGTCTCCTCGTAGGAGCGCTCGAGGTCGCGGTCGGAGATCGGCAGGTAGAGGCGGTCCCGGAACTTCTTGAGGTCGTCCTGGGTCAGCTTCTTCATCTGGTGGGTGGCGTTCTTGCCCTCGAGGGCGTCGATCGTCCAGCCCTTGATGGTCTTGGCCAGGATCACGGTCGGCTGGCCGACGTGCTTGCTGGCCGCGTCGAACGCGGCGTACACCTTGCGGTAGTCGTGACCACCGCGCGGGAGCTTGCGGATCTGGTCGTCGCTCATGTGCTCGACCATCTTCCGCAGGCGGGGGTCGCCGCCGAAGAAGCTGTCCCGGATGTAGTCGCCGCTCTCGACCGAGTAGGTCTGGAAGGCGCCGTCCGGGGTGGTGTTCATCTTGTTGACGAGCACGCCGTCGACGTCGCGGGCCAGCAGCTGGTCCCACTCGCGGCCCCAGACGACCTTGATCACGTTCCAGCCGGCGCCGCGGAAGGTCGACTCCAGCTCCTGGATGATCTTGCCGTTGCCGCGGACCGGGCCGTCGAGCTGCTGGAGGTTGCAGTTGATGACCCAGGTGAGGTTGTCGAGCTCCTCGCGGGCCGCGACCCCGATCGCACCGAGCGACTCGGGCTCGGCCATCTCGCCGTCGCCGAGGAAGGCCCAGACGTTCTGCTGGCTGGTGTCCTTGATGCCGCGGTTGTGGAGGTACCGGTTGAACCGGGCCTGGTAGATCGAGTTGATGCCGGTCAGGCCCATGGAGACCGTGGGGAACTCCCAGAAGTCCGACATGAGACGGGGGTGGGGGTACGACGGGAGGCCGGCGTGCGCCCCGTGCTGGACCTCCTGGCGGAAGCGGTAGAGCTGCTCCTCGGTGAGCCGGCCCTCGAGGAAGGCACGGGCGTAGACACCGGGGGAGGCGTGGCCCTGGATGTAGATCTGGTCGCCGCCGCCGGGGTGGTCCTTGCCGCGGAAGAAGTGGTTGAAGCCGACCTCGTAGAGGCTGGCCGACGACTGGTACGTCGCGATGTGCCCGCCGACCTCGAGGCCCTTGCGGTTGGCGCTGGAGACCATGACGGCGGCGTTCCAGCGGATGAAGGCGCGGATCCGGCGCTCGGCCTCCTCGTCCCCGGGGAACCACGGCTCGCGCTCGGGCGGGATCGTGTTGATGTAGTCGGTGCTGCGCAGCGCGGGCACGCCCACCTGGGTCTCACGGGCGCGCTCGAGGAGGCGGAGCATGACGTAGCGGGCGCGCTCGCGGCCTCGCTCGTCGACGAGGGAGTCGAAGGAGTCGATCCAGTCCTGCGTCTCGTCGGGGTCGATGTCGGGCAGCTGGGTGGGCAGTCCCTCGTGGATCACGGATGGGATCGAGCCGCTCCGGGGGGTGTCGGAGCCAGTGCCTGAACCAGTGATGGAGTCTTCGGTCACCGTCTCATCGTTGCACGCGTCTGGACCACGCGAAATTTACCCGGCGGTAGGTCCGTCAGACGGTCGGCGGGGCGCTCCGTCGTACCCCACTGTTGGGAGACGGGTTGCGCAGGGGAGTGAACTCCGCTGGACTACTCCACACCTTGCGAGAAGGGGCCGCCCGGGAGCCGGACGGCCGGACAGACGCGGATGGAGGAGCCAGTGAGTGCGACCGCGGGTGGCGGGTCCACCCAGACAGACGGACCTGATGCCGGTCCTGCGGACCGGTTGGGCTTCAAGCCCGGCATGGTCATCCAGGAGCTGGGCTGGGACAACGACACCGACGACGCACTCCGTGTCGCCATCGAGGACCGCATCGACGCAGACATGGTCGACGGTGACTACGGGAACGTGGTCGACGCCGTGCTGCTGTGGTGGCGCTCGGAGGACGGCGACCTGGTCGACGGGCTCGTCGACTCGCTGACCGACCTCGTGGGCGGGGGCGCGATCTGGCTGCTGACCCCCAAGGTCGGCCGCCCGAACTCCGTCGACGCCGCCGACATCGCCGAGGCGGCGCCGATCGCCGGGCTCTCCCAGACGACCACGGCGGCGGTCAGCAAGGACTGGTCGGCGACCCGACTGGTCGCCCCCAAGACACCTGCCTGACCCTCCGCCCGATCCGACCGACCGCAAGGGATACCGCGTGCTCCGACAAGTCCTCGGCCGGGCGGCTGCCGCCGGCACCAGCCTGAAGGTCCTGACCGAGGCGGGGATCATCCGGCCGTACTCGCCGATGGTCCTGGCCGGCATGGCGCGGGCGCTGCGCCAGTGGGGCACCGGACCCGCGGGCGGGTTCGCGGCGCTGGCGATCCGGTCGCCGCACCAGATCGGGCTGATCGACGAGCTCGGGTCCCTGACGTACGGCGAGCTGCACCGGCGCTCCAACAGCCTGGCCCGCGCGCTGGCCGACCTGGGCGTCTCCGAGGGCGACGGAGTGGCGGTGATGTGCCGCAACCACCGGGGCTTCGTCGACGCCAGCGTCGCGATCGCCAAGCTCGGCGCCGACATCCTGTACCTGAACACGGCCTTCGCGGGACCGCAGCTCGTGGACGTGCTGGAGCGCGAGAAGCCCACGGCCGTGATCCACGACGAGGAGTTCAGCGACCTCCTGGCCGAGGCGGAGATGAAGCACCGGGTCGTGGCCTGGACCGACAGCGACGTCGAGGGCGACACGCTGGAGTCGCTGATCGCCGGGTGCCCCGACGACGACCTGGACCCGCCCGCGCGGCATTCCCGCGTCGTCATCCTGACCTCCGGCACCACCGGCACCCCCAAGGGCGCACCCCGCAACGAGGCCGGCATCGAGGCGGCCGTCTCGCTGCTGTCGCGGATGCCGCTGCGCCATGGCTGGCGCACCCACATCGCCGCGCCCCTGTTCCACACCTGGGGCTTCGCCCACCTCGCGATGGCCATGCTGCTCGGGTCGACGGTGGTGCTGCGGCGCCGCTTCGACCCCGAGGAGTGCCTGAAGGTCACCGAGTCGGAGCGCTGCGACTCCCTCGCCGTCATCCCCGTGATGCTGCAGCGGATCATGGCGCTGCCCGAGGACACGCTGCGGAAGTACGACCTCTCCCGCGTCAAGGTCGTCGCGGCCTCGGGCTCGGCGCTCCCGGGTGACCTGGCCCTGGACTGGATGGACCACTTCGGCGACAACCTCTACAACATCTACGGCTCGACCGAGGTCGCCTACGCCTCGATCGCCACCCCCGTCGACCTCCGCGAGGCGCCGTCCTCGGCCGGCAGGCCGCCGTGGGCGACGGTCGTCAAGATCCTCGACCCGGACGGCAACGAGGTCCCGCAGGGCGAGCCCGGCCGCATCTTCGTGGGCAACGGGCTGCTCTTCGAGGGCTACACCGGCGGTGGCCACAAGGAGATCGTCGACGGCCTGATGTCCAGCGGCGACGTCGGCCGGATCGGCGACGACGGGCGCCTGTACGTCGAGGGGCGCGACGACGAGATGATCGTCTCCGGCGGGGAGAACGTCTTCCCCAAGGAGGTCGAGGACTGCCTGGCCCGCCACGCGGCGGTGGCCGAGGTGGCCGCGATCGGCGTGGACGACGACGACTACGGCAAGCGGCTGAAGGCGTTCGTGTCCCTCAAGGCCGGGGAGTCCGCCACGGAGGACGACCTCAAGGGCTGGGTGAAGAAGAACCTCGCCCGGTACAAGATCCCGCGCGAGATCGTCTTCCTCGACGAGCTGCCCCGCAACGCGACCGGCAAGGTCCTCAAGAAGGACCTGGTGGACCACGACTGAGCGGCTCGGCGGCTACCTGCCCTCGGCCGTGCTCCGCTCGGGTCCGGGTGCAAGGATGGCCGCATCATGAGTGGACTCTCCCTGGGCGACTCGGCGCCCGACTTCACGCTGCGCGACCAGTTCGGCCAGGACATCACGCTGTCCTCCTTCCGCGGGCGCAAGGCCGTGGTGGTCTTCTTCTACCCCTACGCCTTCTCCGGTGTCTGCACCGGGGAGATGGCCGGGATCAGGGACCGACTGGACGAGTTCATGACCTTCGACACCGAGGTGCTGGCGATCTCCTGCGACCCGGTGTACTCGCTGCGCGCGTTCGCCGACCAGGACGGCCTCAACTTCCCGCTGCTGTCCGACTTCTGGCCGCACGGCGAGGTGTCCCGGGCCTACGGCGTCTTCGACGCGAAGAAGGGCTGCCCCCGCCGCTCGTCGTACGTCATCGACAAGGAGGGTCTGATCCGCTGGTCGCTCCACAACGCGATGCCCGAGGGGCGTGACCTCGAGGAGCACCTCCAGCAGCTGCTGGCCGTGGCCTGAGCGCGCCCGGGCGGGGCACTTTCCTGTGAATCCGGTGCCGATGTCCGGAAACCCGCGACAGCCCTTGAACGCACCCTCTACTGTTGTGCTTGTCGAACCGCTGGTGACCCGAGACGCCAGCGGTTCGACTTATTTCAGGACCCGGTCCGGTGTTCGCGGAAGCCGCCCTCGCTCGCTACTCTGTGCGGGCTTCGAGGGCGTATAGCTCAGCGGTAGAGCTCTGGTCTTACAAACCAGCGGTCGGGGGTTCGATCCCCTCTGCGCCCACCCATGCCCGCCTACGCGGCCGCCAGGGGCAACGGAAGTCGCGCGTCGTCGAGGGCCGTCCCGAGGTCACCGCGCGAGGCTAGTCTCCGGCCGTGACCGATCCCGACCACGCCCTCGTCCGGGCGATTCGCGAGACCCTGGCCGGCGCGGGCGACCCCGAGCGTGCGGTGGCCCAGCAGCGCTACATGAAGTCGGAGATGCCGTACCGGGGCATCACCTCGCCCCAGCTCAGCGCGCTGCTGCGGCCGCTGCTGGCGTCCTACGAGCCGACGTCGCGGGCGGAGTGGGAGGCGACGGTGCGGGACCTCTGGGACGGGGCGACGCACCGCGAGGAGAGGTACGCCGCGCTGGCGCTGGCCAAGCATCGTGCGGCGAAGCCGCTGGCATGACCCCGCCCTGGTGCCGCTGGTCCGGCACCTCGTCGTGACCGGGGCCTGGTGGGACCTCGTCGACGACATCGCCGTGCACCTGGCCGGGGCGATCCTGGTCGGGCACCCGGGGGAGATGGCCCCCGTCCTCCGGGACTGGGCCACCGACGACGACCCGTGGCTGCGGCGTACGGCGGTGATCTGCCAGCTCGGCCGGCGCGCCGACACCGACCTCGAGCTGCTGCGGCACGCGGTCGAGTCGAACGTGGACGACCCGTCCTTCTGGCTGCGCAAGGCGATCGGGTGGGCGCTGCGCGACCTCGCCCGCACCGACCCCGACTGGGTGCGCGCCGAGGTGGACCGGCTCGACGGGCGGCTGTCGGCGCTCTCCCGGCGGGAGGCGCTCAAGCACCTCTCGTGAGATCTCGGACCCGGTGAGAGGGCTCTCACGGCGACCTCACGGCAGGCTCACCGGCGCTCGGCAACGTCTCTCTCGACAAGCAGCCACCAGGGGCTCCGGCCCCGGACGAGAGGACACACCATGAACAAGCTGATGACGATCGGATCGCTGGGGATCGCAGGGATCCTCACCACGGGAGTGCTGGCGACGCAGACGCCGGCCGCCTTCGCGCGCGGCGGCGACGACTCCTCCGCGGTCGTGCGGGCCGACGACCGCGGTCGCGACCATGCCGAGGACGGGCCCCGTCACGGTGGTCGCCACCACGGTCACGACGACAACGGGCGCCACCACGGCCATCACCACGGGCACCACCACGGTCACGACGACCACGGCCACCACGGCGGCGACGACGACTGAGGTCGATGTCGTCCGGCCCGGCCCCGCGGTACGACCGCGGGGCCGCCGCTTGTCCGGGCCGGTCAGCTGGTGAAGCGGTACCCCATCCCGCGCACGGTCTCGATCGCACCGGAGCCGAACTTGCGGCGCAGGTAGCCGACGTAGACGTCCACCACGTTGGAGCCCGGGTCGAAGTCGAACCCCCAGACCTGGTCCAGCAGCTGCTCGCGGGAGAGGACCTGCCCGGCGTTGAGCATGAAGATCTCCGCGAGGGCGAACTCCCGGGCCGAGAGGTCCAGCAGCTTCCCGTCCACGGTGGCGCGGCGGGTGCGCAGGTCGAGGTGGACGCCGCCGGCGGTGAGCGACTCGTCCCGGGACCTCGGATCGGCTCCCGGGGCGGGCCGCAGCCGGATCCGGACCCGCGCCAGCAGCTCGGCGAACCGGAACGGCTTGGGCATGTAGTCGTCGGCGCCGCCCTCGAGCGCGGTCACCGTGTCCGAGACCGAGTCCCGGGCCGTGAGGACGATGACCGGCACCGACGACCCCTGGGCCCGCAGGTGCTCCAGCACCTCGAAGCCGTCCATCCCCGGCAGGCCGATGTCGAGGACGACCAGGTCGTGGTTGCCGCTCATCGCCTCGTCCAGGCCCTCGCGGCCGTCGCCGACCACCGTCGCCACGTGCCCGTCGGCGCGCAGTCCCTTGGCGACGAAGGACGCGATGCGGGGCTCGTCCTCCACGATCAGGATGCGGGCCACGGGCGCTCCTCGCCGTCGCTGCCCACGACGGGCAGGGTGATCACGAACCGGGCGCCCGACGGGTCGGCGTCCTCCACCGCCACGGTGCCCCCGTGGGCGTCGATGATGGCACCCACGATCGACAGGCCGAGGCCGAATCCCTCATCCCCCTCCGGCACCGTGCTGCGGCCGAACCGCTCGAAGATGCGCTCTCGGTCGGCGGGCGGGACTCCCGGGCCGGTGTCCCGCACCCAGATCCGCGCCGAGCTGCCGTCGTACGACGACCCGATCGCGACGACGTCGCCCGGCCCGGTGTGCTTCACCGCGTTGTCGGCCAGCTGGAGCACCGCCTGGGTGATCCGCTGCTCGTCGACCACGACCTTGACCTCGGCGAGGCCGTCGAGCCTCCAGTCCCGGTCGCCGAGCCCGCGGGCCTTGGCCACCAGGTCCTCGGTGAGCCGGGAGAGGTCGGCCGGGCGGGTCGTCACGAAGTCCGGGCGGTCGCTCTTCGCGAGCAGGATCAGGTCGCCGACCAGCCGGGACATCCGGTCCACCTCCTCGAGCAGCAGCTCCCGGGTCTCGGCGACCTCGGCGCGGCTGCCGCTGTCCAGCAGCTCCAGGTGGCCGCGCACCACGGTCAGCGGGGTCTTGAGCTCGTGACCCGCGTCGTCGAGGAACCGGCGCTGGCCGGCGAACGCCTCGTCGAGCCGCTCGAGCATCCCGTTGACGGTGCGGGTCAGGGCCGTGATGTCGTCGTTGCCGGTGACCGGCAGCCGACGGGACAGGTCGGTCTCGCTGATCTCCTCGGCGGTCTCGCGGAGGGTACGCAGCGGGGCGAGCAGGCGCCCGGACTGCCAGCCCGCGATCGCGGTGACCAGCAGCAGCGAGAGCAGCGCCACCACGGCGTACGTGCTCATCGTGTCGCGCAGGCCGGCCCGCCCCTGCTCGAGGTAGGTGACGATCACGAGCGCGCCGGTGGAGCTGGAGTTGCGCACGGTCTGCACGGTGACCATCGCCTCGCCGTACGACGGGACCTCGATGCGACGGGTGCCGTTGCCGCCGACCATGCGGGCCACGGTGTCCTTGAACAGGGCGCTGCGGGCGAAGTCCTGGCTCGACTCGTCGGGGGAGGCCGACCGGGGGCCGTCGTCGTACCAGCTGACGAGGATCTCGTTGTCGTCCGGGACGTTGCGGGCCAGGAACGTGTCGAGCATCGCCCCGACGTCGGCGAACGGCTTCTGCGTGGTCGGGTCCAGGCCGTCCTTCTGGAGGGCGGCGAACTCCGCCAGCTCCTGGTCGATCTCCTCGGCGACCTGGTCCTCGATCCGCTGCGACTCGATGGCGTACACGATGGCGCCGGCGCCGGTCAGCGCGAGGGCGACGAGCAGGGCGACGGCCGCGGTGATGCGGACGCGGACAGAGACGCCCGACCGGGGCGGTCGGGCGTCTCGGGCCGGGGGTGGGCCGTCAGTCGTCACCGCCACCGCCGTGGCCGCTGTCGTCGCCGCCGTGGCCGGAGCTCGCCGGAGCTGCCGGAGCCGCCCGAGCTGCCCGAGCTGCCGGAGTCGTCGCTGCCGTGTCCCGAGTCGTCGCTCCCGTGCCCGGAGCTGTCGTCGGCGAGGTCACCGTCACGGCCGTCGTCGTCACCGTGGTCGTCGAGGTCGTCGGGGCTCGGGATGATCACGACGACGTCGTCATCGCCACTGTGGTCTCCTCTGCGGTCGCCACCGTGGTCGTCACCGGCGTCGTGACCGGGTGAGGGGGTGCCCGTGCCACCCGGGGAGGCGGTGCGGGTGGGCGAGTCGCGGATCACGATGGTCTCGCGGGGGGCCGGCTCGTCGGCCGAGGACGCAGCCAGCGACCCGGCCACGAAGGCTCCCATCGGGAGGACGAGGCCGAGCGTGACGAGGATCTTCACCAGGGTGCTCATGCCACTGACGATCCTGCCCCATGGTGGGGCCGGGGTGAGAGCACGATGAGAGGACTCTCATCCAGATCGGGGGCCCTCGTGCCGGCGTACGAGGCAAGCCAACCAAGCACCCACCTGTCTCTGACTAGAGTGGCGTGGGTCACGACCAGGAGGTGCGGATGTTCGTCCCGTTCAGCGTTTCCGACTTCATCGACCGCGCGGTGCAGGTGTACGGCGAGCGGGTCGGGGTGGTCGACGAGCCCAGCCAGCCGGCCCCGTCGCTCGGGGAGCTCACCTACGCCGAGATCGGCGCACTCGCGCGGCGGCAGGCCGCGAAGCTCGACGAGCTGGGCATCGGCTTCGGCGACCGGGTCGCGATCGTGAGCCACAACAGCGCCCGGCTGCTGACGTCGTTCTTCGGCGTGGCCGGGTTCGGTCGGGTGCTGGTGCCGGTGAACTTCCGGCTGCGTCCCGACGAGGTGCGCTACATCGTCGAGCACTCCGGGGCCCGGGTGCTGCTGGTCGACCCCGAGCTCGACGCGGAGCTCGCCGACGTGAAGGCCGAGCACCGCTTCGTGCTGGGCCGGGACGACGACCTCTACGCGGCCGAGGGCAGCGAGCCCCGGCCGTGGGAGCCCGACGAGAACGCGACGGCCTGCATCAACTACACCTCCGGCACGACCGCGCGGCCCAAGGGCGTGCAGATCACCCACCGCAACATCTGGGTCAACGCGGTGACCTTCGGGCTCCACGCCGCCGTCACCGATCGCGACGTCTACCTCCACACGCTGCCGATGTTCCACGCCAACGGGTGGGGCATGCCGTTCACGATGACCGGGCTGGGGGTCGAGCAGGTCGTCATCCGCAAGATCGACGGGGCGGAGATCCTGCGCCGGGTCGAGCAGCACGGGGTCACCGTCATGTGTGCCGCTCCCGCGGTCGCCGCTGCCGTGCTGGAGGCCGCCCGGGACTGGGAGGGCGAGATCCCCGGCCGTGACCGGGTGCGGATCATCATGGCCGGCGCGCCGCCGCCCACGCAGACCGTGGCCCGCGTCGAGGAGGAGCTCGGCTGGGAGTTCATCCAGATCTACGGCCTCACCGAGACCTCGCCGCTGCTCACCGTGAACCGGACCCGGGCGGAGTGGGACGACCTGTCCACCGAGGAGCGGGCGGCCAGGCTCACCCGCGCCGGCGTCCCGGCGCTCGGCGTACGCCTCGACATCGGTGGCCCGGGGGAGCACGAGGGCGAGGTGCTGGCCCGCTCCAACGTGGTGCTCGAGGGCTACTGGGAGCAGCCGGAGGAGTCCGCGCGGGCGCTGGCCGACGGCTGGTTCCACACCGGCGACGGCGGCGTCATCGGCGAGGACGGCTACCTGACCATCCAGGACCGCAAGAAGGACGTGATCATCACCGGCGGCGAGAACGTCTCGTCGATCGAGGTCGAGGACGTGCTGTTCTCGCACCCCGACGTCGCGGAGGTGGCCGTGATCGGGGTCCCGAGCGAGAAGTGGGGCGAGACGATCAAGGCGCTGGTCGTGGTGGCGGACGGCTCGACGGTCACCGAGGCCGAGCTGATCGCCTGGTGCAAGGAGAAGGCGGCCGGCTACAAGGCACCGACCTCGATCGAGTTCCGCGAGGTGCTGGCGCGCACCGCCACCGGCAAGCTGCAGAAGTTCAAGCTGCGGGCGCCGTACTGGGAGGGCTACGACCGCCAGGTCCACTAGCTCCCGGGCTGCACGTCCAGCACGACCTCGAACTCCAGCAGGTCGGCGCCGGAGGCCACCGGCTTGGCGCGCTCGCCGGCGTGCGCCTGGCGGGCGTCGCCGTCGCGCCAGGCGAGGAACGACTCGTCGTCCTGCCAGTGGGTGACGACGAAGTAGCGGTCGTCGCCCTTGACCGGCCGGAGCAGCTGGAAGCCGAGGAAGCCCGGCGCGCTGTCGACGGTGTGCGCCCGCGCGGCGAAGCGGCGCTCCAGCTCCTCGTGGGCCTGCGGGGGGACGGAGATGGCGTTGATCTTCACGACGGACATGCCTCGACCCTAGGACGCGTCTGCAACACGCGACGGGTCGGCGTCGTACGGCGTGAACAAGCGACGGGTCGGCGTCGTACGGCGTGAACAAGCGACGGGTCGGCGATAGCCTCCCCGCATGCCGAACCTCAGCGACATGGTCGACCTGCTGCACGGCTGGTACCCGCCGGCGACGGCGGACGGGTGGGACGCGGTCGGGCTGGTGTACGGCGACCCCGGCGCGGCCGTCGGGAAGGTGATGTTCGCGGTCGACCCGACGGTCGAGGTGGCGCGGGAGGCCGCCGAGTGGGGTGCCGACCTGCTGGTGGTGCACCACCCGCTGTTCCTCAAGCCGGTGCACGGGTTCGCCGCGACCACTCCCAAGGGCCGCACGCTGGCCACGCTCGCGGGCGCCGGCTGCGCGCTGCTGACCGCCCACACCAACGCCGACCGTGCGGTCGGGGGCGTGTCCGAGGCCCTGGCCACGGCGCTGGGCCTGGCCGACCTCGCGCCGATCACGTCGTCGTGGGACGGGCCGCAGGACAAGGTGACGGTCTACGTCCCCGTGCCGGACGCCGACCGGGTCCGGGCCGCGCTGGCCGACGCGGGCGCGGGACGGATCGGCGACTACGACCAGGCGTCGTTCTCGACCCCGGGGCAGGGCCGGTTCCGGCCGCTGGAGGGCGCCGCGCCCGCCATCGGCTCGGTCGGCACGCCCGAGGTCGTCGAGGAGGTCCGGGTCGAGGTGGTGCTGCCGCGGGGCCGTCGTACGGCGGTCGTGGAGGCGATGCTGGCGGCCCACCCCTACGAGGAGCCGGCGTACGACGTCGTCGAGCTCGCCGACCCCGGGACCGCGGCCACCGGGGCCGGGCGGATCGGGAGCATCGCGGAGACCACGCTGCGCGGGTTCGCGGAGACCGTGGCCGCGGCGCTGCCCGCGACCGCCCACGGCGTCCGCGTGGCCGGTGACCCGGACCGGGTCGTGCGCCGGGTCGCGGTGTGCGGAGGAGCCGGCGACTTCCTGCTCGACACGGTGCTGCGCACCGACGCGGACGTCTACCTGACCAGCGACCTGCGGCACCACCCGGCGGGGGAGTTCCTCGAGAAGGGCGGCCCGGCCCTGGTCGACGTCGCGCACTGGGCCGCCGAGTGGACCTGGCTCCCGGTGGTCCGGGCGCGGGTCGCGGAGGCGCTGGGCGATACGGTGGAGACCCGGGTCAGCACGCGGTGCACCGACCCGTGGACCTTCCGCAACTGAATCCCCGACCGAGGAGCCCACGCTGAAATCCGACCCCTTCGCGCAACTGAAGCTGCTCGACGTCCAGGGCCTCGACCTGCGTGCCGACCAGCTGCGGCACCAGCGGGCGAACCTCCCGGAGCTGGCCGAGATCGCCGCGCTGCAGTCCGGTCGCACCGCGCTGGACAACCAGGCGCGCGACGCCCGCATCGTGGTGGACGACCTCACGGTCGAGCAGCAGAAGGTCGACACCGACGTCGAGCAGGTCAAGGCCCGCCGGGTCCGCGACCGCGACCGGATGGACAAGGGGCTGATCACCAACCCCAAGGACCTCGAGCGGATGCAGCACGAGCTGCAGTCGCTGGAGCGCCGGATCGCCTCGCTCGAGGACGACGAGCTCGAGGTGATGGCCCGCGTCGAGGACGCCCAGCGCGAGCTCGACTCGCTGACGGCGCAGGTCCAGGCCGCGGACGAGCGCCTGGCGACGCTGGCGACCGCCCGTGACGAGAAGCAGGCCGAGATCGACGCCGAGCTCGCCAAGGCGACCGCCGAGCGCGCGACCGCGGTCGAGGGCATGCCCGAGGACCTGATGGCGCTCTACGAGAAGCTCCGGGCGCAGAAGGGCGGGGTCGGCGCGGCCGCGCTGCACCAGCGCCGCTGCACCGGCTGCCAGCTCGGCATCGACACCGCCGAGCTCGCGGTCATCAAGCGGGCCCCCAGCAACGAGGTGATCCGCTGCGAGGAGTGCTCGCGGATCCTGGTGCGCACCCCCGAGTCAGGGCTGTGACCTTCCGCTCGGTCCTGATCGAGGCCGACGGCGGCTCGCGCGGCAACCCCGGCCCGGCGGCGTACGGCGCCGTCCTCAAGGACGCCGAGACCGGCGAGGTGATCGCCGAGGAGGGCACCACGATCGGGGTGGCGACGAACAACGTCGCGGAGTACTCCGGGCTGATCGCGGGGCTGCGGCTGGCCGAGCAGTACGCGCCGGACGCCGAGGTCGAGGTCCGGATGGACTCCAAGCTGGTCGTCGAGCAGATGTCGGGCCGCTGGAAGATCAAGCACCCCGACATGAAGCCGCTGGCCATGGAGGCCAGCCGGCTCGCGCCGTTCGGCACGACGTACACCTGGGTGCCGCGGGACCGGAACCAGCACGCCGACCGGCTCGCCAACGAGGCGCTCGACGGCACCCGCAGCGGGGTCACGGTCATCGGCGAGAACCCCGAGGCGGACTCCCTGATCGAGGAGCTGGAGAGCCCCGGCGAGGCGCCGAGCCGCGGCTGGGCCGCGCCGGCGGGGGAGCCGACCACGGTGATCCTGGTCCGGCACGGCGTCACCGCGCACACCCTCGAGAAGCGCTTCTCCGGCGGGCTGGCCAGCGCCAACCCCGGACTCGACGACGAGGGCCGGGAGCAGGCGCGCGCCGTCGGTGCCTGGCTGGCGCCGTTGGCGGACTCGGTCGGCGCGGTCGTCTCCTCGCCGGTACGCCGCACCCTGGAGACCGCCGAGATCGTCGCGGACATGCTGGAGCAGAACGTCGAGGTGGAGCACGGTTTCGCGGAGATGGAGTTCGGCGCCTGGGACGGCAAGACCTTCCTCGAGGTCGCCGAGCAGCATCCCGACGACCTCGACGCGTGGCTGGGGTCGCTGGACGTGGCTCCCGGCGGCGGCGAGTCGTTCCGGGTCGTGGAGAAGCGGGTCCTGGACGGGCTGCAGCGGCTGCTGGACGAGCACGGCGGCAAGACCGTGGTCGTCGTCAGCCACGTGACCCCGATCAAGACGCTGGTCGCGCACGCCGTCGAGGCCCCGCTGTCGGCGGTGTTCCGGATGGAGCTGTCGCCGGCCTCGGTCACGGTGCTGTCGTTCTTCCGCGGCGGCAAGGACGGCACCGAGGATCGCGCGTCGCTGCGGATGTACAACGCGCTGCCGCCCGGAAACGACATGTTCTCCGAGGGCGGTCGCTGGTAGACCCGCGGGACGTCATACGGAGCGTGACCCCGGACGACCGGAACGTATGACGTCCTGACGGGCGGGGTCAGATCTCGCTGACCACCACGTCGAGCTGGGTGCCCTTGCGGGCGGCGTCACCGACCTCGACCTTCCAGCCGAGGCCGGCGAGCTGGTCGGCGAGCTCGCCGGGGGTGCGGGGGCTGCCGCCGTCCTCGAGGACGGCGCGGACGATCCGGCCCTTGGTGGCCTTGTTGAAGTGGCTCACCACCTGCCGCTTGCCGTTGACCTCGTGCAGCACCCGGACCGTGGCCACGCGCGGCGCGAGGTCGGCCGGCGGCCGCCAGAACGCGGCGTACGTGCTGGAGCGCAGGTCGACCAGCAGGCCGCCACCGAGGGACTCGGTGACCGTCGGGCCCAGGGCCTCGCGCCACACGCCGGCGACGGGCCCGAGGCCGGGCAGGGTGGTGTCGCCCGAGAGCCGGTACGCCGGGATCCGGTCGGCCGGGCGGACCAGCCCGAACAGCGACGAGGTGACCGCGAGCCGGGAGCCCGCACGGCGCTTCGCCGCAGCGGAGAGCGTCGCGACGTCGAGGGCGTCGTACAGCACACCCGAGTAGATCCGGTCGGCCCGCGCGGTCGGGGCGGTGCGCAACCGCGCGTTCAGCGCGACGAGGTCGGCCTGGGTGCCGCCGAGGCCGAGGGTGCCGGCCGCCACGTCGGGGTCGCCGGTGCACAGGTCCACCAGTGCGTCGAGCACGGCCTCCCGGGCCGGGGTCAGGCCGGGGAGGCTCAGGCCCGGCAGGTCGAGCGGCTTGCCGCGGGTGGGGACGGACTTGCCCTCGCTCGGAGGCAGCAGGATCAGCACGGGTCAAGGCTAGGGTGCGGGACATGCCCAGCAACCGAGTGGTGCACGTCCGGTCCGCCGTCGAAGGGGTGGCCGCACAGAGCCTGCGCGCGGGGATCGCGCGGATCCAGGCCGAGCTGGAGGTCACGCCCGACTTCCCCGACGAGGTGGAGCGGGCCGCCGCGCTGGCGGCCGCCGCTCCCCGGCTGCCCGAGCTGGACCGCACCGACCTCGAGCTGGTCACCATCGACCCACCCGGGTCGATGGACCTCGACCAGGCGCTGCACCTCGAGCGGGACGGCGACGGGTACGTCGTCCACTACGCGATCGCCGACGTCGCCGCCTTCGTGACCCCGGGCGACCCGGTGGACGCCGAGGCGCACCGCCGCGGCGAGACCCTCTACGGCGCCGACTCCAAGGTGCCGCTGCACCCGCCGGTGCTGTCGGAGGACGCCGCCTCGCTGCTGCCCGACCAGGTCCGCCCGGCGCTGCTGTGGACGATCCGCGTGGACGCCACCGGCGAGGGCACCGACGTCACCGTGGAGCGGGCCCGGGTGCGCTCCACCGCCCGGCTCGACTACGAGGGCGCCCAGCGGCTGATCGACGACGGCGACGCCACCGAGTCGCTGCGGCTGCTGGCCGAGGTGGGCCGGCTGCGCCTCGAGCGCGAGGCCGCCCGCGGGGGCGTGTCGCTGCCGCTGCCCGAGCAGGAGGTCGACGTCTCCGACGACGTGTGGGAGCTGGAGTACCGCACGCTGCTCCCGGTCGAGGAGTGGAACGCCCAGATCTCGCTGCTCACCGGCTTCGGCGCGGCGTCCCTCATGGTCTACGCGCGGGTGGGGCTGCTGCGGACGCTGCCGCCGCCGGACCCGCGCGACATCCAGCGGCTGCACCGCACGGCGCGGGCGCTGCGCGTCGACTGGCCGGCCGAGCAGCTCTACCCCGACTTCATCCGCTCGCTCGACCCCGCCCGGCCCGACCACGCCGCGATGATCACGGCCTGCACCCGGCTGCTGCGGGGCAGCGGGTACGTCGGCTTCGACGGCGAGGTGCCCGCCGACCCGCAGCACGCGGCGCTGGCCTCGGAGTACGCCCACGTCACGGCGCCGCTGCGGCGGCTGGGGGACCGGTACGCCGGCGAGATCTGCGTGGCCCTGTGCGCGGGCGAGGCGGTGCCGGCCTGGGTGCTCGACCGGCTGCACCAGCTGCCGGAGGTGCTCCAGGAGTCGGGCCGGCGCGCGCACCGGTACGAGGCCGCGATCCTCGACCTGGTCGAGGCGGGAGTGCTCAAGCACCGGGTGGGTGACAAGTTCGACGCCGTCATCGTCGACGTCGACGACAAGGACGAGACCCGGGGCGTGGTCACGATCCAGGAGCCGGCCGTCGAGGCGCCGGTCGTGGGCTCGGGACGGCTGCCGCTCGGGACCGACGTACAGGTGGAGCTGACCAGGGCGGACGTCGAGGCGCGCAAGGTGGAGTTCCGGCTCGTCTGACCGGCCTCACGCGAGGGGGTCGACCTCCGCGAAGGGCAGCAGGGCCTCGACGCGGCCGCCCTGTGGCGTCGGCCCGGCGCCCAACGTCCCGCCGAGCTCCGTCGCGCGCTCCCGCATCGAGGAAAGTCCGACACCCGCCGTCCAGGGGTCCTCGCAGCCGCTCGCGTCGGTCACGGCCACGGCCAGGCCGTCCGGCCGGCACTCGAGGCTCACCGAGGCCGTGGGGCTGGTGGTGTGGCGGGCGACGTTGGTGAGTGCCTCCACCACGATCCGGTACGCCGCCACCTCGACGGCTGCCGGCAGCGCAGGGAGCACCTCCGGGGCGTCGACCCGGACCTCGAGCGGCCGGCCGCCACGGCTCCGGAGTCCGGCCGCCTGCTGACGAAGGGCGGGCACCAGGCCGAGCTCGTCGAGGGCGGGCGGTCGCATCGCGTAGACCAGCCGGCGGATCTCCTCGATGGCGGTGACCGTCTCGGCGCGGAGGACCCGCAGGAGCTCCTCGGCCCCGGCGGGGTCGCTGCCGACCAGGTTGCGCGCGGCGTCGGCGCTGAAGGCGATCCCGGACAGCCGCGGGCCGAGGCCGTCGTGGAGGTCGCGGCGCAGCCGACGGCGTTCCTCCTCGCGGGCGGTGATCGTGTGGCCGCGCGACTCGCGCAGGTCCTCGGCCAGGGCCCGGGCCCGCAGCGTCTGACCCAGCAGCGGAGCGACCAGCGAGAGCACGCGTCGGTCGTCCGCGGTGAGCCTGAGGTCTCCGGCGCGCAACCCGACGACCAGCTCGGCGTCCCGCTCGTGGTCCAGGCGCACCGATGCGACGTGCGTGGTCTCGCTCCCGGAGCTCGCCACGGTCAAGCCACCTGCCCGGAGCGCGGCGTACGGCAGCACGAGGGCCTCGCGGATCGCCCGGAGGGCCAGCTCCGGGTCGTCCCCGACCCGGCCGACGACCTGGGCCGCCGCACCCAGCGGATCCGGGCGGGGCCCGAAGAGCAGCTCGTCGACGACCCCGCGCAGGATCACCCGCAGCGGATGGAACGTCGCGGCCGTCAGCGCTCCAACCACCGCCAGCGTCGCCGGGGCGGGCGTGGTGTCTCCGAGGATCTCGAGCAGGGACTCCAGGACCATGAACAGCGCGACGTACCCGGTGCCGGCGGTGCCCAGGACGGTGAGCTCGACGACCAGGCCCCGGACGTCGACCAGCTCCGGCCGGCGCAGGCCGATCGCCATCGCGGCCGGGACGGTGGCCAGGGCCAGCCAGGCGACGACCTGGCCCCCGGTGCCGAGCTGCATGAAGCCGGCGATGAAGACGGCCGTGCCCGCCAGGGCCGCCGCCAGAGCCATCCAGATCAGGGCCCGCCGGTCGTCGGCGCCGGCTCGTTCGATCTTCCACCACGTGTGGGCGAGCAGCACGCACCCGAGCACCAGTCCCATGGAGGACAGCACCGCGGCATTGTCCGGCCAGGCCGCCGCGAACAGTCCCGCCGCGGCGACGGTGACCACGGCGAGGAAGTCGACGGGGTGGCGCACCTGCGCGCTCGGGTAGAGCGTGAGCGCGAGCGGCGCGAGCAGTGCCGAGGCGATGACGAAGGCCGTGCGGGCCGCGGTGTCGTTGCCGGTGGCCGCCAGGAGCGAGCCGGCAGCGAGGCCGCAGCCACTCAGCGTCATCAGCGCAGCCGCCGGACGGGCCCTGCGGACAGGCAGCATGGCCACTCCGCCGCCGACGCCGCCGGCACCGAGGGCCATCAGCGCCACCAGCGTCGGGTAGCTGGTCATGTGCCCAGGCCACCCTCGCGGGCCCGGATGATCGCCGCTGCCCGATCGGCGACCTCGAGCTTCGCGAAGATGTTGGTCAGGTGGTTGCTCACGGTCTTGGGGGAGAGGAACAGTGCGTCGGCGATCGCTGCCGTGCGCCGTCCGGACGCCAGCAGGTCGAGGATCTCGCGCTCGCGCTCGGTGAGCTCGGGGAACGGCTCGGCGCGCGGCGCCGGGGGAGAGGAGAAGTAGCCCAGCACCCTCGCGGCGACACCCGGGCCGAAGATCACCTGCCCGGCGACGACGGCGCGGATCGCGGTGACGATCTCGTCCTGCTCGGCACCCTTGAGGAGGTAGCCCCGTGCTCCCGCCTGCATGGCGGTGAACACGGTGGCGTCGTCGTCGTACATCGTCAGCATCAGGACGGCCGAGTCCGGCACGCTCGCGCGGATCCTCCGGGTGGCCTCGACACCGTCCGTCCCGGGCATCTGCACGTCCATCAGGACGACGTCGGGACGCAGCAGCTGGGTCTCGCGCACGGCCGCGTCGCCGTCCGCGGCCAGACCCACGACCTCGAGCCCGTCGATGGTGTCGATGAGCGCGCGCAGCCCGCCGCGGACCACGGGGTGGTCGTCGGCGATCAGCACGCGCAGACCCATGTCCCCATGATGGCTGTCGGGGTTCCGCATTGACCCGGGAAGTTTCTCCCACGACACCCGGGTCAGGGGGAACATGGAGGGGTAGTCCGTCGGTCGTGTCGGGAGATGACCGGGTCCCACGGTGGACCTGTCCACTTCTTCACCCGAGGAGCCACCATGAACACCACATCCGGCAACACCCCCCATGGCCGGCAGAAGGCCGGCCTCATCCTCGCTGGTCTCTACAGCCTGGTGAACATCCCCAGCGCGTTCTTCCCCACACCCGATGGTTCGGAGGGGCCGCCGCTCGAGATCCTGGTGATCGGCAGCCTTCTCGGCGTCGTCGGGCTGGTGGCGGTCGTGCTGGCCTGGCGTACGGGGAACCGGGCAGCGCTGAGGGTGGCCGCGGGCGCGATCATCGTCGTCACCCTGACCGGCTTGCCGGCGTTCTTCGTCGACGTGGCCGCGGGCATCAAGCTCCTGGTCGGCCTCTCGGTCCTGCTGACGATCGCCACGGTGGTGCTGATGTTCTCGCCGTCACGTCCCTCGGCCCCCGTCCTCGACTGAGCACGACGCCCGCCGGTGGGCCGTCCTACCCCCGGGCGGCCCGCCGCAGGGCGTCCAGGCTGCGCTCGACGTCCTCGTCGGTGGTGGACCAGTTGCTGACGGAGACGCGCAGCACCGCACGGCCGCGCCAGCGCGAGCCGCTCATCCACGACGTACCGTCGGCCAGCACCGCGCGGACCACGGCCTCGGTGCGCTCGTCGCTGCCGAACGAGACGCACACCTGGGTGAACTCGACGTCGTTGAGCACCTCGGCGCCCGCCACGGTCGCGATCCCCTCGGCGAAGGCGGTGGCGTGCCGGCAGAAGCCGTCGACCAGGTCCGCGACGCCGTCCCGTCCGAGGGCGCGGAGCACCGCCCAGACCGGGACGGCGCGCCCGCGGCGGGACGCCTCGGGGACCTTCTCCAGCGGGTCGCCCGCCGCGCTGTGGATCAGGTAGTCGCCGTGCATCCCCATCGCCGCGTGCAGCGCCGCCGGGTCGCGGACGATCGCCAGGCCACAGTCGTAGGGCACGTTGAGCGTCTTGTGGGCGTCGGTGGTCCACGAGTCGGCGGCGTCGTACCCCGCCACCAGGTCGCGCCGCGAGGGGGATGCTGCCGCGAACAGCCCGAACGCGCCGTCGACGTGCACCCAGGCGCCGTGCTCGTGGGCGATCGCGATCGCGGGGTCGAACGGGTCGAAGGCGCCCGAGTGCACGTTCCCGGCCTGCAGGGCCACGATCGTGGGGCCATCGGGGCCGCGTTCGAGGGTGGCTCGCAGCGCGTCGGGGTCGATGCGCCCCTGGGCGTCGGCCGCGACGAGCTCCGGCGCCCCGAGACCGAGGTAGCGCAGCGCCAGGTCCACGGTGTCGTGCCGCTCGGCCCCGGCGAGCACGCGCACCCGCGGCGCGCCGGTCAGGCCGTCGCGACCGACGTCCCAGCCCGCCCGCCTCAGTACGGCGTCGCGCGCCGCGGCCAGGCAGGTGAAGTTGGACATGGTCGCCCCGGTGACGAACCCGACCTCGCACCCCGCCGGCAGGCCCAGCAGGTCGAGCAGCCACGCCGACGTGACCTGCTCGACCGCGCCGTACGCCGGGGTGACGGCCCGCAGCATGGCGTTCTGGTCCCAGGCGCTGGTCAGCCAGTCCGCGGCGAGGGCCGCCGGGTGTGTCCCGCCGACCACGAACCCGAAGAACCGACCCGAGGGCATTGCCACCAGGCCCGGCTCGCACGCCGCCGCGAGCAGGTCGACGACTCTGCGGCGGGGTCGGGTCCTTCGGGAGGTCGGTGCCCAACCGGGCGACGACCTCGTCGACGGACGCCTGCGGCGGCACCGACCGGTCCCTCAACGACGCCAGCCAGGTCCGGGTGTGCTCGTGCGCCCTGGCGAGCGCCGCCTCCGTCTCCTCCATGCCCGACCTCCCTGCTGCGCGGCTCGCACCAGCATGCGCCGCCGGGCGGCTGCGCCGCCATCCCTCAGGCCGGGGGGCCCCCGGGTGGTCCGGGTGGTCGCGGTGCGCAGCAGCGAGCAGCTTGAGCGCGGTGCAGGCGCTGTCGGGATGGGGGGCGCTGCATGCTCCACCACGAGCCGGCGCCTGGCTGCAGTCGTCCAGCGCGCGCTCCATCACCCGGCGCACCAGCGGGCTCGGCGACGTCCCGCCCCGCGACTCGAGGTAGGCGCGCGCGACGGCCTCGTCCTCGTCGATCCGGGCGAGCAGGAACTCCACCAGCGTGAGGCTGTCCCTGTCCCCGAACGGTCGGGTGTCAATCCTCCCCATTGCCCACCATCGCTCCCCCTGAGCACGTGTTGGACCTCGAGGCTAGGGCGGCGGGGGCGCAGTGCGACCGAGATCGCGGAAACAGGGCCGAAGGTCCCGAGGCCTGGCCAATTCGGGCCATTGGTCCCTAGCCACCTCTGGGGATGATCAGGCAAAAGTGGACCCGTGATCGTCGAGACGTTGCGCGTCGTCACGGACCCCGAGCTGGACCAGCGGCCCGTGATCCGGCGTGAGAACGAGAGCCAGATCGGCCCGCTGTTCTTCAGCTTCGGCGAGATCGACCTGCTGTGCGGGGCCTGCACGTTCCTGCTGATCCGGGGCGCGCGGGCGGTGGAGGCCATCTTGGACGCAATCGTGGTCTGCCCGAACTGCGGGGCCTGCAACGAGGCGTGGCAGGACCCGGGAATCTCCGCCTAGCGGGGGCGAGCGCCTCGGCGACAACAGGGGAGCCCCCGTCACACTTACGCAGGGTGACGGGGGCATTGCCCGTCCGGTCGCCGGTGGCTCAGGCGCGGTGCGGTCGGGATGCGTCGGGGACTTCGCGAGCAGGCTCGGCCGGCGCCAGGTCGCGGCGGTGCCCCAGGTGCTCGAGCCATCCCACGAGGACCCGGTGCAGGGCGTCGGCACCGACCACCATCGGACGGGGCGGTGCCGGGAGAGCCACGGGCCACATGAGCATCGCCCGGTCCTGCCAGCCGCCCAGGCCACCGTGACAGCCCACCAGTCCCTCGAACGCCGCGACCTCGCCGAGGTCGTCGACGAGGCTGTTGACGTAGATGTCGGGGGCCTCCGCCATGGTCGCCGCGCGCAGGACGAAGGCGGGCGCCTCCGGACCGAAGCCGGCCAGCGGGTCCTCACCCACGACCACTCCCTCCCGCACGCGGTGCTCGCCGCCGGTGCCCAGGACGACGGGGCCGTGGTCGGCGGTGTCGACCACCACGAAGCCGACACCGGGATGGGCGACCAGCCCGGGCACCAGCGCCGGGAAGCGCGCGGTCAGGTCGTCCAGCGTGAGCCTGGACTTCTCGCCCGCCACGTAGACGAGCCCGAGGTTGCCCGAGCCGAAGACGAGGCACCGGTCGGCAACCGCCTCCTCGACCGGAGCCGGCCCCTGTGCCTGCACCTGCGCGGGCCCATCGGGTGACGCGGGGTCGAGGCGGCCGGCCGCCATCCGGTCGGACGCGCGACCGAGCGCCCGGCCCAGCACCGTGTCGGTGTCGCTGGTGGAGGCGATCATGGAGTTCAGCGCCCCGGTCGCCTCGGCGTTCTCCTGGGCACCGGTGACGTCGGAGTCGGCGAGCCGGCGTACGAGCGAGGCGAGGTCCTCGCCGTACCGCGACGCGAACACCTCGCCCTGGGACTGGCCGTGGTCGGACAGCACGACGAAGTGGTAGCGGCGGGGGGAGACCGTCGCGACCTGCTCGAGCTGTGCGATCACGGCGTCGATGCCCTCCAGGGCGGCCAGAGACTCCGGCTGCATCAGCCCCGCGTGGTGCGCGACGGCGTCGTAGTCGACGTAGTCCACGTAGATCACCCGTCGGCCCTGCAGCATCGAGTCGGCGACCAGCGTGGTGTTCAGGTCGCGCAGCACCCCGCTCACGGCCGCCCGCTCGCCGGCGAAGCCCCACCCTCGAGCGACGCGGGGACGCACGTCGCGGCGCCTGGCCCGCGCGGCCTGGAACCGCTCCCGCGCGACCTCGCTCACGGTCCGCGACATGCTCCGGGCGAGGCCCTCCGGACGCGCGAGGAACGTGGACAGCGCGACGCGGGCGTGCTTGGTCTCACGCGTCCGGTGCACCGCGCTCATCGTGGCGTACGCCGTCGGGGCGTCGCCGGTGAACAGGTTGCTGACCGACACCCCGTCGTCGACGAGCAGGCCGCGGCCGTCCGTGTGCTGGGCCTCGATCACGGCGGCGTCGGCGGGCTTGTTCGCGACGAAGACCTTGCCGGTGGACCGGTCGACCCAGCGGAAGGCCGGGATCCCCTCGATGGTGCCGTGCAGGATGCCCATCTGGCTGGCCGGCGTGGTGGCGGGGAGCTTGGGCCGCCACTCGGCCATCCGGTGCGACCCGCTGCGCACCCAGCGCGACAGGGTCGGCAGCGTGCCGGCGCGCACGCCCCAGTCCAGCACCGGGTAGGGAACTCCGTCCGCCTGGATGAAGACCACGCCGGGCACGTCGGCATCGGCGAGGTCGGGTGGCTTCGCCCGGCGTCCCCGGCGCAGCAGGCTTGCGGTGACCGCGTCGTCCGTGCCCGCGGTGGCCACCCAGACGAAGGCGGTCGAGACGGCCGAGACGATCCACGAGGCGACGAACGCGGCGAGGAAGGGAGGGTTGTGCTGCTCGCCCACGAAGTCCCAGGCCACCAGCCAGACGACGAACCCCTGGCCGAACAGGCCGAGCAGCACCGCGCCCGCCCAGCCCACCAGCACGGCCAGACGCACCAGCAGCGGCCGCAGCACGGCGCCGACCACGGCGATCGCGATGGCGGCCCTGATGGTGCGGCCCGGGCCCTCGATGTCGAAGTCGGGGACCAGCCACGAGGCGATCTGGAGGCCGAGGGCGGCGCCGAGCACCGCGAGGACCGCGCGCCCGACGTCGCCCCAGCGCAGGTGCCACCACCCGCTCCGCTGCCGGGCGTGCCTCATCATGGGCTCACCGTAGGTGCGTCCAGTGGCCTCCGGCGTCGTCAGCGACGGGTGATGCGGCGGGTGGTCCGGGCCGGTCGCGCAGCGTCCGTGAGCCGGGGGCCGTGCGCGAAGTCAGCCGCGGCTCGAGCTGGCGAGCAGCACCGCGACGGCCGTCACGGGCACGGCCCACGACAGCGCCCGCAGCGCCCCTTCCAGGGGAGCGAGCAGCGTCGCCCGGTCCAGCGGGACGGCGGCCCCGTCCGCGGTGGTGAGGCTCCCGGTGACCGACGCGGTGTCCCGACGCAACCGCCGCGCCGGTGTGCTCAGGCGTCGCTGGGCGTACGACGTGCCGACGGCCGCCAGCGTCATGGCGGCCGCGGCGGCCACGGGCCCTGCCTCCAGGGGCGGGGACTGGGCGAGGAAGCCGACGGCCACGGGAAAGCCGCCCCAGCCCCAGGCGAACACGTGGTCGTTGTGGAGCCGGCCGCCGAACAGCTCGAGGTTGTACCCCACCACCAGCACCGCTCCGATCGGAATGGCGGCGAGGAGCGCCCAGTTCGACCCGTCCCGGAAGAACGCACCGACGATGCCGAGGACGACGGCACCGAGGAGCGACAGCCCGGCGACCGCCCACAGGGTCGCCGAGGCGATCCCCGTCCTCAGCGGACGGCCCTGCTGCTCGTCGAGGGCGTGGGCGGCGAGACCGACGGCGAGGAAGAACGCGAGGAGGGTGAACGCGAGGTCCGTCCAGTCGAGGGTGGGAGCGACCGCCGCCCCGAGCGCCACGTAGCTCAGGTGCCAGGCGGTGTACGGCGGATGCAGCAGGGTCCACCAGTCCGAGACGGCGTTCCCCCGGCGGGCGTAGAAGGCGGCGGCCGGCTCACCCATGTCTTTTGCGCCCGGACATCACCAGGCCGCCGCCCAGGCTCATGGGCCTGACCCGGACGTCCTCGAGGCCGGCGGCCTGCCACAGGGCGACGTGCCGCTCGACGGGATACGTGCGGTAGTGCTGCTCGATGGACGGCCCCAGGAAGGACCCCACCCGCGCCCAGGCGCCGCCGCCGCTCACGAGTCCGGCGATCGGCAGGACCACCCTCGTGTACAGGCGCCAGGCCGGGAGCCACACCGGCGGCGGCGGGACGCCGAACTCGAGGCTGGCGACGACCCCGCCCGGCCGGACCACCCGGGCGAGCTCGGCCAGGGTGGCGGCCGGGTCGGCGACGTAACGGAGCAGGTAGGTGAAGGTCAGGGCGTCGAACGACGCGTCCGCGAAGGGCAGCTGCTCGGCGCGAGCGGCGGCGAGCTGGATACGGGCGTCACGTCCACGTGCCGCGACCCGCTGCCTGCCCCGGCGCAGCATCTCCTCGGTGAGGTCGATCCCCACCACGCGGGCGTCCGTCCGGTCGGCCAGCGCAAGCGCGACGCCCGCGGTCCCGGTCGCCACGTCCAGGACGGTCGCCGGGTGGCCCGCGACCACGGCGTCGACCATCGCCGTCCGCCAGCGACGGTTCTGGCCGAAGGAGAGCACCTCCTCCAGCACGTCGTAGCGCTGGGGGAGCCCGTCGAACAGCTCCCGGGCGAACCGGTTGGGCTCCGCGCGTGACCGCACGACCGCTCGCTGGCTCGGTGTCGGCATCGCGCGCCTCCTCAGCCCCTCCCTGCTCGCCACCATAGTGCCGTGGGGCCGGGCCGCGAGTCCCGCAAATGAGGGGTGGTGCGGACGGGCTGGCCTGTAGGCCGGGTTCTGTCCCGGGGGCCCTTGCGGGCGTCCCGGGGGCGACCATCCATCTACGGCTGCCGTTGCCGACAGCCTCCAGCGGTCTACCCGCGCACTCGGGCGGGCAGCCCTCAGACGTGCGCGCGCCCGGTGTCCGAGGACTCCGGGCTTCTTGACCTTGCTCCAGGTGGGGTTTGCCGAGCCGACCCGGTCGCCCGGGTCGCTGGTGGTCTCTTACGCCACCGTTTCACCCTTACCTCCCGGCGAACCGGGAGGCGGTCTGCTTTCTGTGGCACTGTCCCGCGAGTCACCTCGGGTGGGTGTTACCCACCACCTCGCCCTGTGGAGCCCGGACCTTCCTCGGCGCCTCCGTGAGGAGACGACGCGGTCGCCCGGCCAGCCCATCCGCATGGCAAGGATAGGGGACGATCCGTTCGGTCGTACTCTGGCCGACGTGCTGCCCACCGGATACGGGATCCGACCGCTCGCCGTCGAGGACGCGCCGGCCCTCGCCGCGGCGTACTCACGCAACCGTGCGCACCTCGCCCCGTGGGACCCGCGCCGCACCGAGGAGTTCTTCACCGAGGCCGGCCAGCGCAAGGACGCCGAGGCCAAGCTCGAGAGCGCCGGGCTCGGGCTCCAGGACCCGTGGCTGCTGGTGCACGGCGACGAGGTGGTCGGCCGGGTCAACCTCAACAACCTCGTGCGGGGCGTCTTCCAGAACGCGTCCCTCGGCTACTGGGTCGACCGCCAGCACACGGGCAGGGGGCTCGGCACCGCCGCGGTCGGGTTCGCCCTCCGGCGCGCCGTCGAGCTCGGCCTGCACCGGGTGGAGGCGGGCACGCTGGTGGGCAACGTCGCGTCCCAGGCCGTGCTGCGCCGCTGCGGCTTCGAGCAGTACGGCGAGGCCGCGAACTACCTGTTCATCGCCGGTGCCTGGCAGGACCACCTCCTGTTCCAGCGCATCCTGCACGACCGACCGGCGGGCGCGGCGGCGCCCTGAGAGGAGGCGGACGACATGACCGACGACCACGAGCTGCAGCCACCTCCCCTCACGCCGTTCATCGGACAGAGCCCGGGGCGGGGACCCGAGACGGCGTACCGCACCGCCCACGACCTGCTCGCGCGCCGGGCGCCACGCGAGGCGCTGGAGGTGCTCGAGCCCGCCCTGGAGCAGGAGCCCCGCAACACCGGCCTGCGCTCGCTGCGGGCCTGGGCCTACCTGCTGCGCGCCCAGCTGGCCAAGGCCGAGGAGGAGCTGGCCGCGCTGGTCGAGGAGCGGCCCGACGACGACTGGGCCCGGCACGCCCTGGGCCGCAGCCTCGAGCGCCAGTCCCGGCTCAGCGAGGCGCTGCCGCACCTGCGCCTCGCCGCCGCGATGAGCGGCGACCCCGAGCACGAGCTGGCGGTGCTCCGCGTCGAGCGACGGCTCGCCGAGACCGGCCAGACGTCGTACGACGACCTCACCTGACGGCGGCGGCTCAGGGGTTGGTCAGCACCTCGGCCCCGGTCGGGGTGACCAGGAGGGTGTGCTCGAACTGCGCGCTGCGCTTGCCGTCCCGGGTGACGACCGTCCAGTCGTCGTCCCACATCTCCCACTCGTGGGTGCCGAGGTTGAGCATCGGCTCGATGGTGAAGGTCATCCCGACCTCGATCAGGTCGTCGTACTCCGGGGTGTCGTAGTGGGGCACGATCAGGCCGCTGTGGAAGGCGGTCCCGATGCCGTGGCCGGTGAACTCGCGGACCACGCCGTACCCGAAGCGGCGGGCGTAGGACTCGATGACCCGACCGATCACGCTGATCCGGCGGCCGGGCTTCACGGCCTTGATGCCGCGGTCGAGCGCCTCGCGGGTCCGCTCGACCAGCAGCCGTGACTCCTCGTCCACGTCGCCGGCGAGGAAGGTCGCGTTGGTGTCGCCGTGCACCCCGTCGAGGTAGGCGGTGATGTCGATGTTGACGATGTCGCCGTCCTCGACCCGCCGGCTGTCGGGGATGCCGTGGCAGATCACCTCGTTGACGCTCGAGCACAACGACTTGGGGAAGCCGCGGTAGCCGAGCGTCGAGGGGTAGGCGCCGTGGTCGCAGAGGAACTCGTGGCCGATCCGGTCGAGCTCGTCGGTGGTGACGCCCGGCGCCACGTGGGAGCCGACCAGCTCACGGGCCTGCGCGGCGAGCTTCCCGGCCGCGCGCATCCGCTCGATCGTCCCGGCGTCCTTGACCTCGCTGCCGGTGAATCGCTCGGGCGTCGGCCTGTCGACGTACTCCGGTCGCGGGATGTGGGCGGGGACAGGACGTCGCGGCGAGATCGTGGCGGCAGTCAGGGGAGTCACGCGGGCGAGTGTAGTTTCAGGCGACATGAGCCAGTTCTGGTACTGCGTCAAGCACCACCGGGTCGAGGACCCGGACGGGTGCCCGCCCATCGACCGCCTCGGCCCCTACGACACGCGCGAGGAGGCCGAGCACGCGCTGGAGAAGGCCGCGGAGCGCAACCAGGAGTGGGAGAACGACCCCAACTGGAACGACGAGCCCTGATCGGTGGCGAGATCTCGTCGGCACAACCCGAACGCCGTCTCGCCGTGGCCGTTCGTCGGCATGGCCGGCATGGCGTGCGCGTTCTTCCTGTACGCCGCGTCCGGCCTGCTCGCCCCGTGGTGGGCGGTGGTCGCGCTGCTGGTGCTGTGGTTCGTGCTGCTCGTCGTGGCGACCCGCTGGTGGACCCCGCACCCGAAGCGGGTGCCGTTCGTGGCGCTCTTCGCGGTGGCGTTCTGGTTCGCCGCGATGAACGCCGGGGGAGCGTGGCTGGGGTGGACCGCGTGACGCTGCTGCCGTCGGCGCGCTCCCTGCGCGTCGCCCCGCTGACCGCGGAGCACGCGCGAGACATCTGCACGTGGGGCTACCCGGCGCCGTACGACTGCTACGACATGACCGATGTCGACCCGGACGGGCTGCTCCTTCCCGACGCCGGGGTGTACGCCCTGCTGGCGGACGAGCGGCTGATCGGCTTCCGGTCGTTCGGAGCCGACGGGCAGGTCCCGGGCTGGGAGTACGACGGCTCGGCGCTGGACACCGGCGGGGGCCTGCGGCCCGAGCTGGTCGGCCAGGGCCTGGGCCGGAACGCCATCGCTGCCGGACTGGCCTTCGGCCGGGCGACGTTCGCGCCCCCGGCCTTCCGGGTCACGGTGGCGTCGTTCAACGCGCGGGCGCTGAGGACCGTGGAGTCGCTGGGGTTCCGCCGGGTCGGGAGGTTCGACGCGGTCCGCGACGGTCGCAGCTTCGAGGTGCTCGTCCGGCCCGAGGGCTGAGGCGTCGACCCCGCGGGACCAGCGCGAGCTCAGTGCGGGCTGACCCGCAGGATCGCGTCGCTGCCGTTGCCGTTGTCGGTGGTGACCAGCAGGTCGTGGTTCGGCGCGACCGTGACCGAGCGGAGCCGGCCGAACCGCTGCAGCGCCTTCGGTGCCCGGGCCCGCTGCAGGTGGCCCGCCGCGTCGAAGGTCAGGAACACGATCCGGCCGGCCTTGAGCGCCGCGACCGCGAGGGCGCCGTTCAGCGCACCCCACGCCTTGCCGCGGACGAACGTGCCGCCGCTCGTGGCCAGCGTCGGGTTGCCCGAGCTCCAGCGGGCCTCGACCTGCGTGCCGGGCAGCTCCTGGTCGGTCATCGGGACGTCTTCGTTGTAGCCGGGGACGGGGTCGTAGCCGTAGTCGCCGCCGTTGACGAGCCGGTTCACCTCGTCGTCGCGGTAGGTGCCCTGCTCGACCGACCAGAGCGTGCCGTCCCTGCGCTGCGCGAGGCCCTGGACGTTGCGGTGGCCGTAGGTGTGGACGTACCGCTTCTTCCGGTCCTGCGCGTCGATGAACGGGTTGGTCGGCCACGGCGCGCCGGTACGCCGGTTCAGCCGCAGCGTCTTGCCGCCCAGCGAGGTGAGGTCCTCGGGGTTGGTGCCCTCGGCCGCGTCGCCGGTGCCGACGAGCAGGGACCCGTCCCGCGCGATCAGCAGCCGGCAGCCGCCGTGCCGTCCGCTGCTGGTGGGGAAGCCTCCGACCAGCTCCTTGATCCTGCGCGCCCGCGTCGCCCGGTCATTCAGGCGCCAGGCGAGCACGTGCACCTCGTGGCCGGTGGCGGTGGTGCCGCCCTGGCAGGTGTAGAAGCGACCGTTGCTCGCGAACCCCGGGTCGACCTCGAGCGACATCAGGCCGGTCTCGCCGGAGACCCACACCCGGCTGCTCGGGAACCGCACCCGGCGAGTGCGGCCGTTCTTCCACACCGACAGCGTCGCCCGGTCGCGCTGGGTGACGAGCAGCCGGTGGTGGCCGATGGGCTGCACGTCCCAGGGGTGGTCGAGGCCGGTGACCTGCCGGTGCACGTGCAGCGTGGGTACGCCGCGGGCCGGCGGCGCGGCGTCGGCCCGGCCGTCGCGCGCGGCGACCGCCGGAGCCGAGGGGAGGACGAGTGCCAGGAGCAGTGCTGCCGAGACCAGACGCATCCGGCCATCATGGCAAGCCCGGGCCCCGGGTGCATCCGGGCGCGCAGCCCCCTCACCCCAGTGCGCGAAGGACCTCGTCAGCGGTGGCCTCGCCGGAGCGGACCGCCCCCTCCATGTAGCCGTTCCACTGCACGGCGTACTCCGCGCCGGCCCAGTGGATCCGGCCGACCGGCGGACGCAGCGCCTCGCCGAACGCCGTCCAGACCCCGGGCGCGAAGTGCGCCCCGTAGCAGCCGCGGCTGAACTCCTCGGCCGTCCAGTCCTGCTCCAGGTAGGCGATCGGGTCGCCGGCGGCCGGGCCGAAGTAGCGCACCAGCGAGTCCAGGAAGCTGCGCCGCCGGTCCTGCGCGGACAGGCGCACCCAGTCCCGGGCGTCCCCGCCCTCGATGAAGCCGAGCATGCATGCCCACCTCGGCGCCCGGCGGGGACACGTCGAAGGTGACCTTGACCGGGCCACGGTCCGAGGCAGCCTGACCGTTGAGGGCCTCGTCGCGCCAGAACGGCGTGGGGTACGCCGCGAACGCCTTGACGACCGACCCGGCGGGCAGCTTCTGCGTCAGCTGGTCGCGCCACGACGGCAGCAGCGGGTCGTACTCCAGGCGACCGGCCAGCGTCGGCGGGATCGCCACGACGAGCCGTTCACCGGTGACGCGGCTGCCGTCCCGCAGCTCGACCGCGACCTCGTCGGCCCCCTGGCGGACGGAGCGCACCACGGCGCCCAGGCGCACCCGGTCGCCGAGCGACGCCGCGAGCCCCTCGGCGACACGCACCGAGCCGCCCACGACCCGGTCCTGCTGCGCCCCGTGGTCGACGGCGAGCAGCGTCTCGAAGTCGGCGTTCGACCTGGCGTAGAAGAGCGCGTGCAGCAGCGACAGGTCGCACGCGTCGGCGGCGAAGACCGCCTCGCAGGCCGTGTGGAAGTACGCCCGCCCGGCGCTCGTGCGCAGGTTGCGGCGGATCCAGCTCTCGAAGGTCTGGCCGTCGAGCCGGCGCGCGCCCGGGGTCGCCCACGGCTGCTCGAGGTCCACCTTGGTGGCCATCCGCTCGAAGCGGAGCAGCCCCTGGGCCAGGTCGGCCAGCGCGAACGGGTTGAGCCTCGGGGTGGCGCCCTTGTGCGGCGCGAGCCGGCTCTGTCGACCGCCGAGGTCCAGCAGCACGGAGCCCGAGTCGTTCCACGTCCGGAAGGTCGCCAGCCCGAGCTCCTCGACCAGCGCGTACATCATGGCGTGGCCCTCCCCGAGCCAGGTGCCGCCCACCTCGACCGGGTGGCCCGCCAGCTCGCCGCCCCGGACCCGCCCGCCGACCCGGTCCCGGGCCTCGAGGACCACGACCTCGCGGCCGGAGGCGACCAGCCGCCTGGCCGCGGACAGGCCCGCGAGCCCGGCTCCCACGACGATCACCGTCATCTCCACACCCCTGCCTCTCGGTCCCAGCGCCGCCACATCCGGCGCACCCAGGCCGGCCGCGCGTCCGCTCCACCCGGGTCGCCGGTCGGCGTCCACCGGTCCTCCCAGTCACTCGCCGCTGCCCAGGCGTCGGTCGGCTGGGGCTCCTGGGCGAAGAACTCCTTCTCCAGGGCGTCACGCTCGTCCGCGGCCCGTGTGTACCGGCCCGGGTCGCGCATCCAGCTCCGGTGCAGGCGCTCGTGGCGCCACCACGGCTGCGCCGGGTCGTAGCGGTTCGTGCTGCCGGGCGGGGCGGCGTACGGCAGCGGCTCGACCCGGACCGGCTTGAAGACCGACGTGCAGGGAGCCGAGGTGCCCGTCACCCAGTGCAGGCCGGCGCGGAGGTCGGCGACCCACGACGCGGTGGTCTGGGTGGCGGTGAGCAGCCCGCCGGGGTGCGCGCACGGCGCGGACAGCGCGCCGTTGGTGAGGTGGTACGCCGGCGCGTCGCCACCGTGGTCCCGCAGCGCGGCCACCATGTCGTCGACGCGCCGCGCCGAGCGGCCGGACGCCTCGGTCCGGGCTCGGCGGGCGTGGCACTGCGCGACCCGGCCCCGCAGCGGGTCGGCGAACCTGTCGGCGAAGCCGGGGATGGTCAGGCCGTTGGAGATCGAGCGGGCCCCGGCCACCACCTCCTCGGCCGCCCAGTGCCGCCCGGCCGTCTCCAGCACCACCGCACCCTCGGGGTCGGCCACCAGGAAGGAGTTGTCGTAGGTGAAGCGCGGGTGCTCGTGGCTGCACGAGCCACCCTGGCCGTGCTCCTCGAGGAGGGTCACGATCGTCTGGACGGCCTCGTGCCGGTCCGCGGAGCGCTCGAGGGCGAGGCGCAGCAGGTCCATGCCGAGCAGCGTTCCGTCCCGTCGCCCGACGCGGCGGGTGAACACCGCCTCGTTGCCGATGACGACGCCGTGCTCGTTGGCGCCCGTCTCGGCGCCCCACATCCACCACGGTCGGGACAGCAGCACGCCGTGGGTCCGCGGGTGCTGGGCGAGCGACGACCAGGTGCAGCTGAGCTCACCCGGTGCGTGCTCGGCCGCCGGGTGGTGCTCGAGCAGCTGGGCCTCGTTGGGGTCCCGGTCGCTGTTCTTGGCGAACAGCACCCCGTCGTCGCCGATCACGACCAGGACGTCGCACATGCGCCCAACCTACGCCGGGCGCGGCGCTCAGAAGGTGTGTTCGGGCCCCGGGAAGGTCTGCGCCTTGACGTCGGCGGCGTACTCCCGCGCGGCCTCGAGGAGTACGCCGTGCAGGTCGGCGTACTGCTTGACGAACTTGGCCATCCGTCCGGTCCGCAGCCCGAAGGCGTCCTGCCAGACCAGCACCTGGCCGTCACAGTCGACGCCCGCGCCGATCCCGATCGTGGGGATGCCGACGGCCTTGGTGACCTCCCCGGCGACGTCGCCGGGGACCATCTCCATGACCACGGCGAAGGCCCCGGCTGACTCGAGCGCCTGCGCCTCCTCGATCACCTGGGCGGCGGCGTCGCCACGGCCCTGGACCCGGTAGCCGCCGAGGTTGTGCTCGGACTGGGGAGTGAAGCCGATGTGCGCCATGACGGGGATGCCGCCCTCGGTCAGCTTGCGGACCTGGGGCACCATCGCGAGGCCGCCCTCGAGCTTGACCGCGTGCGCGTTGGCCTCCTTCATGAACCGCACCGCGGTCAGGTAGGCCTGCTCGGGGGAGGCCTGGTAGCTGCCGAACGGCAGGTCCGCGACGACCAGGGCGCGTCGTGCCGAGCGGGTGACGGCGCGGGCCAGCGGGATCAGCTCGTCCACGGTCACCGGCAGGGAGGTCTCGTTGCCGTAGACGTTGTTGCTCGCGGAGTCGCCGACGAGGAGCACGTCGATGCCCGCCTCGTCGAAGGTCTGGGCGGCGTACTGCTCGTAGGCGGTGAGCATCGTGAACTTCTCGCCGCGCTGCTTCATCTCGCGCAGGTGATGGGTGCGGACCCGCTTCGTCGGCGCGGTGTTCGTCGGCGCGGTCGCGGCGGCCGGGCCGCTGCCGTACGGCGCGGGCTGCTCGGTCTTGTCGTCGCTCATGGCGAGCTCCCCTCGGGCGTCATCTCGCGGCTCCCTGATGGAGTCCACGGACCGTTGGTCAGGCTAGTCCGCAGGGTTCGCTGTGGGGCTGTGTGGATGGTCACGTGGGTCGCTGCCGGGCTTGCGGTCTCCCGGTCTGCGGCTTCCGGGGCGGTCGGTGGTTGCGGTCCTGGCTGGCTACGGGCGAGGCCGCTCGTGGTTGCCGCCGTCTGCCGGCTTGGG
>CAWDVM010000022.1:0-290004 GCA_963805685.1 uncultured Actinomycetota bacterium | reverse complement strand
TGTGACTGCGTCATGTCGCCGCCAACACCGAGCTCGCCGAAAAGCGTCCTGCGTGCGCCGGGGTATAACAGAAGTGTCCGGCGCAGCACCCGCCGAAGACACGGCGCCTGCTCCAGGCGCGCCGCGAACTCACGACCCGTGCACGCGACAAGACGCCCGGATTCGGAGTTCCCCATCATGCGCACCTCGACCTTCCGCCATCTGCTCGGCGCACCGGCCTGCCTACTTCTAGCGGCGGCCACGGCGGTCGCCTGCCAAAGCTCGGTCCCCAACCATGCCCACGTCATTGACCGGCACACGAACCAGACGACGTACTTCGCCCAGTACGGCGTCAGCACCCGCGCGTACAAGCCACGCCGGCTGAACCCCTCCGTTGACGGATCGCTGTACGTACGAGGCATGCAGTGGACCGTCTGGGACGACCGCCAAGCGGCTGGCGACGGCATCGCGCACGTCAACGACTGCATCCCGGACTGCGCCGACGGTCACTACACCAAGTACCGGGTCACCGTGCGGCTGGCGCAACCTCGGGAACTCTGCGGCAACCAGTTCTTCACCACCATCCGCGTGAGGGGATCGGGCTACCACACGTACGCCCACAGGTCGGGCGTCGCGTGCCGGTAAGACCTCGACGCAGCTGCTCTCGACGGGACGCCCCGCCTCAGAGGCCCACCGGTCAGCCTGGCCGGACGGCCCATGGTCGGTACTCAACGGATTCGATTCCAGTGCCCGCGAGGATGGGCTAATGCGCTAGATCTTCCCGATTCACGTGGGTTCTTCGCGGGTCATACCGGCGCGAGCGGGCGCGGGCATCGTCGGATTCCGGTGAGGCTCGAGGCCCCTTCTGTCCGCTCTGGGGCTCAGGGCATGCACGGTTCGGTCGGCACGCGGGCGCGAGGCGGCATCCGAGACGGTCGAGGAGCGTCTCGTCGTGCCAGGCATTCGCAAGCAGGGACGACATGTCGAGTCGCAAGCCAAGTACCCGGACCAGGATTTGGTCAGGTTCGGGCCACCGGCCGATCAGCTGCGTGAGGTGCCCTGGGTTGGTGGCCGACCGCATTCTCAGCTGACCGCCCACTGGGGCAAGATCTCAAACCGGGCCTTGGTGTCGGTCACGCGAGCGATCCGCGTTCCGTCGGGGCGCATCGTGAACAGGTCCACTCCGCTGCCGGAGAGCCGGCCTCGCGCGAAGATGATCTTCGTGCCGTCAGGCGAGTACGAGGCGTCGGTGCTGAAGCTCTTGCCCCTCGCGTGCGTGAGCTTGTGGAAGTGACTTCCGTCGGCGCGAACGACCGCGACGGCGCTGCTCTTCGGTGTGCCGATCGTGAACACGACCCGGCGCGAGCTCGGTGACCAGTTGGGCAGGCGGGTACCGAACTTCGAGGGTGGGCTGAGTCGGTGCCTGTGCCGGCCGTGGATGGTGACCGTCGATACGACGCAGGGCCGGACGGGGAAGCACCGGTTGAACACGATGTGCCTGCCGTCTGGGGACACCTGCGGTGTCGTGTCAGCGGGCGCGTCCCCGTGGGTCCGCCGCTCTCGGGTGAGCTGCTTGAGACCGGTGCCGTCCGTGTTGATCATCCACAGCGTCTGTCCGCCGTGGTTCGGGCAGCAGCGCGAGAAGACGATGTGCTCGCCGTCGGGGGTGAAGGTGGGACCGTCGTCCATGCCGACCGTGCGGGAGCCCCTGAAGACCTTGTGGAGACCGGTGCCGTCCGCGTTGACCTGCCAGATCGCCTGATGGGCCATGAAGATCAGGCTGGTGCCGTCTGGCGACCAGTTGGCGATCGGGTGATCGTCGAAGGCGTGCTGACCGTACGGACCGGCCACGACGGTCCGCGCGGTGCCATCGGGGTCCGCGGTCACGAACCGGAACGTGCAGGTGTCCCCGCAGGAGACGTTGGTGAATACGATCCTTCCGTTCACGCCTGGCACCACGGCGCTGGTCGGCGAAGCACCGGTGCCAACGCTCACGCCGAGCAGAGTCATGGCGATAACTGAGAGGAGAGCAAGGAGACGGCGCATGAGTGAACCTCCGTTCCCCGTTTCACTCGGCCGAGGTACGTCACTGACGGACGCGTACCGCAGGGCGGACCCTCAAGAACACGTGAGCCCTTCGCATCACGCTAGCGACCGCTCACGTCGACCACCATGGCCCTTACGGGCTCGCCCCTGGGACATTCTCGATCAACTGGAGTACATCCACGCCACCCAGAGTCCATCCGCCACGACTTGGAGAGATTCGCGGATCGACTGCTGGCCCACCGGGACCCGTGGGACTGAGACCGGAGATCAACGCCCGAGATTGCTGTGGCGGGTGCTCTTCGCAGGGCGGGTCATACCGCCGCGAGTGGCTCCGGTCTCATCCCTGCATTCGCGTGCGGCGGCCGAGAGCAGGGGACATCTCGGAGGCCGTGGTCACCGCTTGGAAGGCCCGAGTGCGGACGCCGCACGGTGCGTGCCGGGTGGGGCGGGTTTGGCGGGCTGTTCTCCGTGATCGTGGCCGTCCGAGAATGACGTATGCCGACAGCCACTGAGTACGCCGCCGACTTGGTCGCCTCCGTGCGCGATGATCCGGCTGGGCGGCTGGCGTTGATGGGATCCCTGTACGAGGCGGAGCCCGGGCGGCCAGAGCTGCATCTGCCGTACCGACGGGCGGCGCTGGGGTTCATGCGTTGGCAACTGCGTCGCGGCCTCCTCAACGCGCTGGAGGGTGAGGTGCCCGGTAGTCCGTGGTGGCGGGCGGTCAACGAGCGGCTGCTGCGAGACACAGCGGAGGCTCGCGCCCACGTGCTGGGCCTGGGCGGACCGATGTCGTCATGGAGCGCCACGTGCTGCGTGGAGTTCGCCCAGCACCCGTCGGCCAGGACGTGGTACCGGGCTCACAACGCAAGCATCGTGGCTGCATACCTCGACCACCGCGAGCTGGCCCAGTCCGAGACGCACCCCGAACGCTTCTTCCTCAACCTGATACTGGCTCGGGTCCTGTTCGCGCACGCCCTCGTCGCCGCACCCCGGCTGGCGCTGAGCTGGCTGGGGCCTGTCGGCCCCGTCCTGGGCGACCCGAGACTCACGATCACGAGTATCTTCGTCTCGCTCTCGAGGGTGATGCCCGACCGGTACCCGTTGAACAGAGACCTCCAGTGGTACATCGACAACGAGCGCAGGTTCGGGCGGGTCCTCGACCTGGGCATGATCCAGCCACGGCTTGGGGCGCTCTACTCGTGGTCCGCGGCTGAGCTCTCGATTCCCGAGCTCTGCACCCTGGTCCAGGACGGCGTTCCGACTTATGTGTGGGACGTCGCCGAAGTGGAGCCATGGAACCCGGCGACAGGCAGGCTGGCTGGGGCGGCGCGATCGGTGTTTCCCGCACCGGGACATCGACGTTGAGTTGGCCTTCGATCCCACTCCTTCATCCGCGACATGCGACCTCTGCGATCCTCCACGACACGTCCCTGCGCCGCGAAGCGGCAACGGCGTGCGGCAGCGAGTGGACCGCCACAGACGGACGCAGTCCTCGACTGCGGCACTCAGCTCAGAGAGAAGGGGGGATACCGGTCGGTGACGAGGAGGAACGCGTAGGCCTCCACGCGCAGCCACCACCGGCCGACGCCGACCACGAAGTCGAACAGCCCCCGCGGATAGCGTCCGGTGAACAGGATCGCGAACCATGCGATGACAACCGCGAAGAAGGCGCCCACCGACAGGAAGATCAGCACGAAGAAGTGCGGGATCGCGAGCAGCCACTTCACCAGCGGCAACCAGCGGTTCAGGTCGCGTTCGGCGTCGGGGTAGTCGAGCTCGAGGTGGACGCGCTGCTCCTCGACCGTCGAGGGGTACTGGTCGGTGAGCAGCGCGAAGTAGGCGCCGATGCGGGTGCTGAACCGGGCGAGCTCGAGCGCGAAGTCGAACCACCAGCGTGGGTACCGCTGCCGGAACAGGATCATCAGCAAGGTCGCCAGGAACAGGCCGGCGGCGATCCCGCCGCTCGTGGTGCTCACCGTCTCGCCACTCTGGTCATAGCTCGACTGGGTCGTGCCGGCCGTGAGCACCCCGTAGACGATCGCGATCGGGATGATCAGCACGATCCGGAACAGGGTCGTGACCCGGTTGTACTGGTCCGAGTAGTCGACCTGGAGGCGCGCCGGGTAGGCGGTCGGTACGGGTGACGTGCTCTCTTCGGACATGGCGACGCCTCTCCCGTGGTCTCGTTCCCTTGGCTCAAGGGTGCGTCGTGCTGTCCGGAATGCGGAGAGTCTTACGTCCCACAGGAGACGGACCCTGCACCTGGCGACACTTCACCAACGTGGGGCTGTCGCACGGGTCTCGGCCGCGACTAGCCTCGCACGATGAGCGAGGAGGGGATGCTGCCACCGTTTCCGGCCGACGCGTTCGAGCGCGTGCTGTGCGTGGTGGCCCATCCCGACGACGTCGAGTACGGGACGTCGTCCGCGGTCGCGGCGTGGACGAGTCGTGGCGTCGACGTCTCGTACCTGCTGCTGACTCGCGGGGAGGCCGGCATGGACGCCAGCCACCCCGCGCAGACCGCCGAGCTGCGGGTGCGCGAGCAGGTCGCGGCGTCGGCTGAGGTGGGCGTGTCGCAGGTGGACTTCCTCGACTACCCGGACGGGGTGCTCGTCTACTCGCTGGAGATGCGCCGCGACATCGCCCGGACGATCCGGCGCCGCCGCCCCGATGCCGTGCTCGTGGGCACCTGGGAGGTGGAGTTCGCCGCCGGCCTCAACCAGGCCGACCACCGGGTGGCCGGACTGGCCGCCGTGGACGCGGTGCGGGACGCCGGCAACCGGTGGGTGTTCCCCGAGCTGCTCGAGGAGGGCCTGGAGCCGTGGTCGCCGCGGTGGCTGCTCGTCGCCGGCGCCTCCGCACCCACGCACGGGGTGGACGTCACCGGTGACCCGCTCGAGCGCGGGATCGCGTCCCTGGAGGCGCACGGTGAGTACCTCGCCGGGATCCCGGGCCACCCGCCTCCACGCCCGATGCTCAGCGGCGTCACGGCGCTGCACGGACGACGGATGGGGGTCGCCCATGCCGTGCTGTTCAAGGCGTTCGACTTCCACGCCCCGCCGCCGATCGCGCTCGAGGCCATGCAGCTCGCGGAGGGCGGTACGCCGGACGTCCAGCGCCGTCGCCTGAAGGCGATCAGGCAGGGAGACGGTAGACCGGGCTGGTCGCGACCGACCTCAGGCGCGCAGCCGGTTCACGGCACGAGATCTGCGATGACGCTCAGGTCGGTGAACTCGGGCGCCGCTTCGAGCACCTCGGCCAGGCTGGCGCGTAGCGCCTGGACGCCTTCTTGGCGCCGAGGGTCGGCCTCGCGGGCGCGAGCCTTCTCCTCGCTCTCGAAGACGACCAGCACGAGCACGTGCGCGGGATCCTTCTGGTCCTGCATGACGATCGTCCGGAGCAGCCCTGAGTCCGGCTGCTCGAAGTCCCGCAGCTGTTCCATGGCCTTGACGACGACGTCGAGCATGCCCTCCTTCACGCGGACGGCGTTCAGCTGCGCCCACATGGCGAGTCCTCCCTTCCTCGATGAGGCCGAGTGTTCTCGCGTGAGGTGGTGGTCGCAATGGCCCACCTGGAGGGTCGCGCGCCGCCGCACGGCTCAGCCGTTGCCGAGGTGCGCGCTCCAGCGCTCGTCGATCCGGCCGAGCTTCCAGATGGCGACCGAGGCCGCCCAGGTGACCACGAAGAGCGCGACGATGCCGTACCCGACGTGGTTGAGGTCGACGTTCGCGATCGCGGCCAGCGGACCGTGGGTGATGCCCGCCTTCTCGGCGAGCAGCCCGATGATCTCGATGCCGCCGATGATCAGCGCGACGGCGACCGAGAGCGCCGTGACGGTGAGGTTGTAGTAGATCTTGCGCACCGGGCGGGCGAACGCCCAGCCGTACGCGACGTTCATGAACGCACCGTCGAGGGTGTCGAGCAGCGACATGCCCGCGGCGAAGAGGATCGGCAGCGTGATGACCGCCCACCAGGGCAGGCTCGCGGCGACCGCGCCGCCGGCGATGACGAGCAGGCCGATCTCGGTGACCGTGTCGAAGCCGAGGCCGAAGAGGAACCCGGTCGGGTACATGTGCCACGGCTTGGTGACCGCCCGCGTCACCCGGCCGAGGATCCGGTTGAGGAGGCCCCGGTTGTCGAGCTGGCGCTCGAGCTCGGCCTCGTCGAACCGGCCCTGCCGCATCTCGCGGAAGACGTGCAGGATCCCGACGAGCGCGGCGAGGTTGACCAGGCCGATGGCCAGCAGGAACAGCCCGCTGATCATGGTGCCCCAGACGCCGCTGAGCTGCTGGAGCGCGGAGTCCTGGTCGTTGATGCCCGCGGAGAGCGCCCGCACGCCGAGGGCGACGCCCATCACCATCACGAACACCACCGACGAGTGCCCGAGGCTGAACCAGAAGCCCACGCTCATCGGCCGCTTGCCGTCGGCCATCAGCTTGCGGGTGGTGTTGTCGATCGCGGCGATGTGGTCGGCGTCGAAGGCGTGCCGCATGCCGAGGGTGTACGCCGTGAGGCCGAGGCCGACCCCGAGCACCTTGCCGCCCACCTCGTAGTCGTGCGGGGCGACCACGCCGACCAGGAGTCCCCAGCCGACCAGGTGCAGGAAGAGGACGAAGCCGAGGGTCCGGACCAGGCTGGCCTTCTCGCCGCGGGTGAGCTGGCGACGCGCCGGGCGGTCGATCGTCGTCGGGGTCACCGGGTCATAGTAGGAGCGCCTTCTTCGTAGTTGCAAACAATGTGCAACAAGCCCGCGTGGCGGCGGGCTGCCCCTACGATCTGCGCATGGAGACTGTGCGGCTGGTGCTGCTGTTCGTCCACATCCTCGGGTTCGCGGCGCTGCTGGGCGGGCTGCTGGTCCAGGCCCGGCTGCCGGAGAAGGTGGTCAACGCCCCGATGCGCGACGGGATCGGGACGGCGTTCGTCGCCGGCCTCCTCCTGGTCGGGGTGCTGGAGGCCGACGACGACTCGGTCAACCACGCCAAGGTCGGGGTCAAGTTCGCGATCGGCCTGGTGATCCTGGTCCTCGTGATGGCCAACGTGCGCAAGGAGCGGATCCCGCAGGGGCTCTGGGTCGGCCTGCTGCTGCTGACCCTCGCCAACATCGCGGTCGCGGTCTTCTGGTCGCCGGTCCACACCTGATCGTGGGGTGACCCCGCGGGGCCCGGCCGCCTGCCGGGCCCCGCGCGGTCAGCTCAGGTGGTGCACCTCCTGCAGCCCGTGCACCGGGGTCGGGATGTCCTCGAACCTCGCCTTGAGCTGGAGCGCGAGGTAGAGCGAGTAGTGCCGTGACTGGTGCAGGTTGCCGCCGTGGAACCACAGCGCCTCCTGCTGGGTCGGCTTCCACATGTTCCGCTGCTCGCCCTCCCAGGGCCCCGGGTCCTTGGTGGTGTCCGAGCCCAGCCCCCACACCTTCCCGACCCGGTCGGCGACCTCCGGGGAGATCAGGTCCGCGGCCCATCCGTTCATGGAGCCGTAGCCCGTCGCGTAGACCACGAGGTCGGCGGGCAGCACGGTCCCGTCGGCGAGCACCACCGCGTCCTCGGTCAGGTGGTCGACCTGGCCGTGCGCGAGCTTCACCTCGCCGTTCGCGACCAGGTCCGCGGCACCGACGTCGATGTAGTAGCCCGAGCCGCGGCGCAGGTACTTCATGAAGAGGCCCGAGCCGTCGTCGCCCCAGTCGTGCTCGAAGCCGGCGGCCTCGAGCCGCTCGTAGAAGTCCTTGTCCCGCTCGGCCATCTGCTCGTAGAGCGGGATCTGGAAGGTGTGCATGATCCGGTAGGGCAGCGAGGCGAAGATCAGGTCCGCCTTCTCGGTGGTGACCCCCGCGGCGACCGCCCGCTCGGAGTAGAGGTCGCCCAGGCCGATGTCCATCAGGCTGTCGCTCTTGACGATGTGGGTGCTCGACCGCTGCACCATGGTCACGTCCGCGTCGTGCTCCCACAGCGCCCCGCAGATGTCGAACGCGCTGTTGTTGCTGCCGACGACCACGCAGCGCTTCCCGGCGTACGCGTCCGGGCCGGGGTGCGCGGAGGAGTGGTGCTGGTCGCCGAGGAAGACGTCCTGCCCCGGCAGCTCGGGGATGTTGGGCTTGCCCGACATCCCGGTGGCCAGGACCAGGTGCTTGGGCCGCAGCGTCAGCGGCTTGCCCTCGCGCTCGACCTCGACCACCCACTCTCCTGCCCCAGATCCAGATGAGTGCTCGTGGTACGACGCGCCGATGGCGACGGTGCTCGTCCAGTACGGCACCTCCATCACCTTCGTGTAGGACTCCAGCCAGTCGCCGATCTTGTCCTTGGGGGCGAACACCGGCCAGTTGTCCGGGAACTTCAGGTAGGGCAGGTGGTCGTACCAGACCGGGTCGTGCAGGCAGAGCGACTTGTAGCGGTTGCGCCACTGGTCCCCGGGCCGGGCGTGCTTGTCGATCACCAGGCTGGGCACCCCGAGCTGGCGCAGCCGGGCGCCGAGGGCGATGCCGCCCTGACCGCCGCCGATCACCAGCACGAACGGCTGGGTGGTCGAGCCGAGCGACTCGGCCTCGGCCTGGCGGTGCTCGAGCCAGGTGGTGCGGTCCTTGTCGGCGCCGTGCTGGGCGCCCCTCGGCCGGCGCTCGCTGCGCGGCTCCTCGTGGCCCTTGAGCTCGTGCAGCGTCGTCAGGAAGGTCCACGCCTTCGGCTCGCCGTGCTCGTCGACGAGCCGGAGCAGCCCCCGGCCGCGGCCGACGGCGGTCTCGAAGGTGAACCAGGCCGTGGTCACCCCGTCCGCCTCGTCGGGCGGCTCGCTGGTGGCGAAGCCGCTCGGGTCGGTGTGCCCGAGCGTCGCCGTGAGCAGGTCGGCGACCCCGGCGGGGTCCTCGACGGTGGTGATGTTCCACGAGAACGCGATCAGGTCGCGCCAGAAGCTGGTCGCCGCGAACATGCCGGCGGCCCGCTCGACGTCGCGCGACCGGAGCGCGTCCTCGAAGCCGGACAGCCACGCGTCGGCGCGCGCCTGCGGGCTGGTGCCGGTGGGGGGATCGATGGTCTGGGTCATGGGTTGCCTCCTTCACCTACGCTGTGATGGAGCACACACCCGGGTCGCGGGGTCGCGACAGGGTTGCAGTGGGTTGCACTTGGGTTGCCGCGCGTCGGCCGACGTCGGCGAGGAGGGCGGCAGCGTGGACGACCAGGACCTCGCCGTACGCCGCTCCCGCGAGGCCGCCCTGTCCGGGGCCCGGGCCGCTCCCGGCGCCGAGCCGCCCCGCGCCGAGATCGCCGCCTCCTGGCGGCGCATGGCCCTGTGCGGCCTGGACCCGTCCGGGGCTCCCGAGGTCGCGCCGCTGACCGAGGCCGAGGTCGAGCGCCGCCGGTCCGCGAGCGCGCTCGCCCGGGTGGTGCCCGGCCTGGTGCGCTCGCTGGAGTCCGTGGTCGACGCCGGGCAGCTGGTGGTGATCAGCGACGACGAGGGGCGCGTGCTGTGGCGGCGCGGCACGCCCCGGGTCCAGCGGATGGCCGACGACCTCGGGTTCGTGCGCGGGTCGGCCTGGACCGAGGGCAACGTCGGCACCAACGCCATCGGCACCGCCCTGGTGCTGGGCGGCCCGGTTCGGATCCGCGGTGGGGAGCACTTCGTGGAGTCCCACACCCGGTGGGGCTGTGCGGCCGCCCCCGTCACGGACCCGTGGACCGGCCGCAGCCTGGGGGTGGTCGACGTCAGCGGCCCCAGCCGCAGCCTGCACCCGGCCGAGCTCGCCCTGGTCGAGATGGCGGCCCGGCTCGCGTCGGTCGAGCTCCTGGAGGCGCGGCGGGCCCGGCTCGAGCGGCTCCGCGGGCACGCCACCCCCGTCCTCGCCCGGATCGCCGGCCCGGCGCTGGTCGTGGACCGCGACGGGCACCTCGCGGCCGCCACCGGGCTGCGGGCGCCGGACCGGGTCGCGCTGCCGGACGGCCTGGTCGACGGCGAGGCCTGGCTGCCGCGGCTGGGGACGGCGCGGGTGGAGTCGCTGGCCGACGGTTGGCTGCTGCGCCTGGCGGACGCCGAGGAGCCCGAACCGGCCCGGCTGGTCCTCGACCTGGCCCGCGAGCCCGAGGTGCGGGTGACCGGCGCGGCCGGGAACTGGGTCCAGCGGCTCTCGCCCCGGCACGCCGAGATCCTCGTGGCGCTGGTGCAGGCCGGCCCGGCGGGGCGTACCGCCTCCGACCTGGCCGCCGACCTGTTCGCGGCGCCGGGACGTCTGGTCACCGTGCGGGCCGAGGTGTCGCGGCTGCGCCGGGTGCTCGGTGGCCTGCTGCTCACCCAGCCCTACCGGGTCGCCCCGCACCTCGAGTCCGCGATCCGGCTGCCGGCCGACCCCCGGACGCTGCTGCCCGGCTCCAGCGCCCCCGTCGTCGTGCGTCTGCGCGAGCACGGTCAGGTCGGGACGGGGGGTGCCGGCACGTAGGGTTGGACCCGAGATGAGCACCCCTTTCACCCTGCCCGGACTCGAGCGCCTCGAGGGCGCCGAGGAGCCCCGCACCACCCGACGCGGTCCGTCCCGCGAGGAGCTGCTCGAGGGCCTCAACGAGCCCCAGCGCGCCGCCGTCGTCCACGAGGGTGCCCCGTTGCTGGTCGTGGCGGGCGCCGGCTCCGGCAAGACCCGGGTGCTGACCCGGCGGATCGCCTGGCTGATCTCCGAGCGCAAGGCCCATCCCGGGTCGATCCTGGCGATCACGTTCACCAACAAGGCCGCCGCCGAGATGAAGGAGCGGGTCGAGGACCTGGTCGGCAAGCGCGCCCGGATCATGTGGGTCTCCACGTTCCACTCCGCCTGCGTGCGGATCCTGCGCAAGGAGATCACGGTGTTCAACGACGGGGGGTTCGACTACAAGTCCAACTTCTCGATCTACGACGCCGCGGACCAGAAGCGGCTGATGACGCTGGTCTGCAAGGACCTCGACCTCGACCCGAAGCGCTACCAGCCCAACGCGGTGCTGCACTGGGTCTCGAACCACAAGAACGAGCTGCGGGACGCCGAGGAGGCGACCAAGGACGCGCAGAACAAGCTGGAGGAGACGTACGCCGCGGCGTACACGCTCTACCAGCGGCGGCTGCGCGAGGCCAACGCGCTGGACTTCGACGACCTGATCATGATGACGGTCCACCTCTTCCAGGCCTTCCCGGAGGTCCGCGAGACCTACCGCCGGCGGTTCCGGCACGTCCTCGTGGACGAGTACCAGGACACCAACCACGCGCAGTACGCGCTGATCCACCAGCTCTGCGCCGACCCGATGGAGGAGGGGGGCTCGCTCGCGGACCCCGCCGCCGAGCGGGTGGAGCCGGCGGAGCTGATGGTGGTCGGCGACGCCGACCAGTCGATCTACGCCTTCCGCGGCGCCAACATCCGCAACATCCTCGACTTCGAGCAGGACTTCCCGAACGCCACCTCGATCCTGCTCGAGCAGAACTACCGCTCCACCCAGACCATCCTGAACGCCGCCAACTCCGTCATCGGCCACAACAAGGGGCGCAAGCCCAAGCGGCTGTGGTCCGACGCCGGCGACGGCGAGCGGATCGTCGGCTACGTCGCCGACGACGAGCACGACGAGGCGCGGTTCGTCTCCGAGGAGATCGACAAGCTGGTCGACGAGGGCGGGGTGCGCGCCGCGGACGTCGCGGTGTTCTACCGGACCAACGCCCAGTCCCGCGTGTTCGAGGAGGTGTTCATCCGCACCGGCCAGCCCTACAAGGTCGTCGGCGGGGTGCGCTTCTACGAACGCCGCGAGGTCCGGGACGCGCTGGCCTACCTGCGGATGCTGGTCAACCCGGCCGACCAGGTCTCCCTGCGCCGGATCCTCAACACCCCCAAGCGCGGCATCGGCGACCGGGCGGTGGCGTGCGTGCAGGCGCTCGCGGAGCGCGAGCAGACGACGTTCTGGGAGGCGCTGCGCCGGGCCGAGGACGCCCCGGGCCTGGCGACCCGGTCGCTGACCAACATCAGGGGCTTCGTCGCGATGGTCGAGGAGCTCCAGTCGATGGTCGAGGCGGGGGAGCGGGCCGACGTCATCCTCGAGACCGTCCTCGCGCGCTCGGGCTACCTCGCCGAGCTCGAGGCCTCCGACGACCCCCAGGACGACACCCGGGTCGAGAACCTCGCCGAGCTGGTCGCGGTCGCCCGGGAGTTCTCCGACGACCCCGTCGCGGGCCCCTCGGCAGACCCTGCGGACGTCGACGCCGGCACCGTCGCGCCCGGGCTCGGCGACTTCCTCGAGCGGGTGGCCCTGGTGGCCGACACCGACCAGATCCCCGATGACGACGACGGGGTCGTCACGCTGATGACGCTCCACACCGCGAAGGGGCTGGAGTTCCCGGTCGTCTTCCTGACCGGGCTCGAGGACGGGGTCTTCCCGCACGCCCGCTCCCTCGGCGACCAGCCGGAGCTGGAGGAGGAGCGTCGCCTGGCGTACGTCGGGGTGACCCGGGCCCAGCAGCGCCTCTACATCTCCCGCGCGGTGGTCCGCTCCGCCTGGGGCGCGCCGTCCCACAATCCGGGGTCACGCTTCCTCGACGAGCTCCCGGTCGACCTGGTCGACTGGCGGCGTACCGAGGCGGCACAGACCCGGTGGGGCCGGCCCGACCTCGCGAGCGGCTCGGCGGCCCGGATGGGCCAGCCCACCCAGGCCGGACGCCGCAACTTCTCCTCGGCCGCGCTGCGTGCCGACGCCGCGGCCAAGGCCAAGCCCGCCCGTGAGATCCCGTCGCTCGAGCCGGGTGACCGGGTGCTGCACGACTCGTTCGGCATGGGGACGGTCGTGTCGGTGGAGGGCGCGGCCGACAAGGCCGTCGCGTCGATCGACTTCGGCTCCGAGGGCGTCAAGCGGCTGCTGCTGCGCTACGCGCCGGTGGAGAAGCTCTGGGCCGAGCGAAGCTCGGAGCAGAGCTTCATCGGTGGTCGAGCAGCGACCGCGACTGAGGAACGAAGTCGCGGAGAGCGTGTCGAGACCCGGTGAGACGACCCGGGGGACGGAGCCCGGCTCGCGCTTCATGGGAGCGGACGGCACCAGTTGCGCGCCATCAGCCGGTGCCGGGCGCTCCCACGAACGCTCCGCCCGACCGTACGGGGGCCGTCTCTGCGGGCGGGAGGTTGATCTGCGCGCGTACCGGTGGTCGCCGCCCACGGTTTACCTCACCGGGTCTCGACACGCTCCGTCGCGCCCTCGCAGGCTCGGGCGCGGTCGCTACTCGACCTCGCCTTCGCGGATCCGCTGACGCGTCTCCGCTACGGCTGAAGCCCGTGGACGATCAGGGCCTGGTACGGGTCGACCGGGTCGCCACCGCCCGGGCGGACCTCGAGGTGCAGGTGCGGGCCGGTGACGTTGCCGGTGGCGCCGATGTAGCCGATGAGCTCGCCGGCGCGCACCTCGTCGCCGACGCCGACGGTGTACGACGTCTGGTGGCAGAACCACAGCTCGGTGCCGTCGTCGAGGGTGATCACGGTCTTGTTGCCGTAGGAGCCGTCGTAGCCCACCGAGGTGACCACGCCGTTGGCGACCGCGTGGATCGGGGTCCCGCTCGGCGCGGCGAAGTCCAGTCCGGTGTGGCAGGACGACCAGAGGGCGCTGCACTGCCCGAACGTGGCCGTGAGGTGGTAGCCGTCGACCGGGAGCTGCCACTGGTTGAGGGCGATCTTGTGGGCCTGGGTCTCGGCGGCCTTGGCGAGCTCGGCGAGCGCCGCGTTGTGCTGCTCGGCCTGCTGCTCAGCCTGGGCGACGAGGTCGTCGTCCGCGGCGTCCGCGAGCGCGTCGCGCCGCGAGTCGCGGCTGATCGCCGCGGTGCGGGCCTCGAGGAGGCTCACCCGGTCGACGTCGCTGGCGCCGTTGAGCGCGCTGGCCTGCGAGAGGTTCTGCTCGGAGCTGACGAGGCCGGGGGTGGCGGCGGTGACGGCGCCGCCGGCCGAGACGGCCAGGGCGGCGACACCGACGAGGATCGGCGCCGAGGGGAGACCGCGGAAGAGCGGACCGCGCGATGCGGAGCGTCGCGACGCCGGCTTGACCGCCTTGCGCTTGCCAACCGTGCGGGTCTCCGCATCCGGGGTCTCCGAGGGTCGACGGCTGTGGCCGCGGTGATCCGCTCGGTGATTGCCCATGAAGGATGCTCCGCTGAGGTCGGGGGTGGTGCAGCGATCGACGACTGTAACGGATGGGTCACGGGGCGGGAAACCGAAACCCCCCATTTGGGTAATTGCACACGCGAATGGGGCGGCCCGAATTGGGTACGTAGGGCCGTTTCCCCGCGTGGATCGGCCTGGTCGGCGACTGCCGCGTGGCCTTCGTCACCGGGTCGGATAACCTGCGCCCCATGATCACGACAAGCCCGACCCGCCGGATCCGCATCGTGGTCGGGAAGCCCGGTCTGGACGGGCACGACCGGGGCGCGAAGATTGTTGCACGTGCCCTCCGGGACGCCGGCCACGAGGTCATCTACACCGGTCTCCACCAGACGCCGGAGCAGATCGTCGAGACGGCGATCCAGGAGGACGCCGACCTGATCGGGCTCTCGGTCCTCTCCGGCGCCCACATGACGCTGTTCCGCAAGCTCGTGGAGCTGCTCGCCGAGCGCGACGCCTCCGACATCGTCGTCTTCGGCGGCGGCATCATCCCCGAGGAGGACATCCCGGTCCTCCAGGAGATCGGGGTGGCCAAGGTCTTCACGCCCGGGGCTCCCACCCACGAGATCACCGGCTGGGTGGCGGAGCACTTCGCCGAGGACGCCTCGGCGTAACCCCGCTCGTCGTCGAGGACGACTCGCACCCGCTGCCCCGACTGGCGGGCGTGGCCCGCGTCACCTGCTCGTGTTTGCGCCCTGTTTTCACGCTCGCGTTGCGTGCGTCACGTCCGAGCACCCGGCCTCGTCGTACGCCTGGCAGCGGGTCTAAGGTGCCGGGAGGAATCCCCGGACTGTCAACTGAAAAAGGACTGGGTGGATCGTGGATCTGATGGAGTTTCAGGCGAAGGAGCTCTTCGCCAAGCATGACGTGCCGGGCACCCCGGGCATCGTCGCGACCACGCCCGCCGAGGCGCGCGCCGCAGCCGAGAAGCTGGGCGTGTGCGTCGTCAAGGCGCAGGTCAAGGCCGGTGGCCGCGGCAAGGCCGGCGGCGTCAAGCTGGCGAAGACCCCCGACGAGGCCGAGGCGCACGCCGAGGCCATCCTCGGGATGGAGATCAAGGGCCTGACCGTCCACCGCGTGCTGATCGCCCCCGCCGCGAGCATCGAGGAGGAGTACTACTTCTCCTTCCTGCTGGACCGTGCGAACCGCCAGTACCTCTGCATCGCCAGCGTCGAGGGTGGTGTCGAGATCGAGGAGGTCGCGAAGACCAACCCCGACGCCGTGAAGCAGATCCCGGTCGACCCGGGCGCCGGTGTCGACGAGGCCAAGGCCCGCGAGATCGTCGCCGAGGCGGGCTTCCCCGCCGCGCTGACCGACCAGGCCGTGGAGACCGTGCTCGCGCTGTGGAAGGTCTTCGTCGAGGAGGACGCCACCCTCGTCGAGGTCAACCCGCTGGCCCGCCTGGCCGGTGACAAGCTCGAGGCGCTCGACGGCAAGGTGTCGCTCGACGAGAACGCCGAGTTCCGTCACGAGGACCACGCGCAGTTCGAGGACAAGGAAGCCACCGACCCGCTCGAGGCGAAGGCCAAGGCCAAGGGGCTCAACTACGTCAAGCTCGACGGTTCCGTCGGCATCATCGGCAACGGCGCGGGCCTCGTGATGAGCACCCTCGACGTCGTCGCGTACGCCGGTGAGGCGCACGGCGGCGTGAAGCCCGCCAACTTCCTCGACATCGGCGGCGGCGCCAACGCGCAGGTCATGGCCGACGGTCTGGACGTGATCCTCAACGACGCGCAGGTCAAGAGCGTGTTCGTGAACGTCTTCGGCGGCATCACCGCGTGCGACGAGGTCGCCAACGGCATCGTCGGCGCGCTGGAGATCCTCGGTGACGAGGAGAGCAAGCCGCTGGTCGTGCGCCTCGACGGCAACAACGTCGAGGAGGGCCGCCGCATCCTCACCGAGGCCAACCACCCGATGGTCACCCTCGTCGACACCATGGACGGAGCGGCCGACAAGGCCGCCGAGCTCGCGAACGCCTGAAGCAAGGACTGACTAGACGTGTCTATCTACCTCAACAAGGACTCCAAGATCATCGTCCAGGGCATGACGGGCGGCATGGGCTCCAAGCACACCACCCTCATGGTCGAGGCCGGCTCCAACGTCGTCGGCGGCGTGAACGCCCGCAAGGCCGGCACCTCGGTCGAGCTGGGCGGCAAGGACCTCCCGGTCTTCGGCAGCGTCAAGGAGGCCATGGCCGAGACCGGCGCCGACGTCTCGGTCGTCTTCGTGCCGCCGGCGTTCACCAAGGACGCCTGCATCGAGGCCATCGACGCCGGCATCGGCCTGCTGGTGGTCATCACCGAGGGCGTGCCGGTCCAGGACACCGCCGAGGTGTGGTCCTACCTGCAGGGCAAGGAGACCCGGATGATCGGGCCGAACTGCCCGGGCATCATCACGCCCGAGGAGTCGCTGGCCGGCATCACGCCCGCCACGATCGCCGGCAAGGGCCCGGTCGGCCTGGTCTCGAAGTCCGGCACGCTGACCTACCAGATGATGTACGAGCTCCGGGACTTCGGCTTCTCGACCGCCATCGGCATCGGCGGCGACCCGATCGTCGGTACGACGCACATCGACGCCCTCGCGGCGTTCGAGGCCGACCCCGACACCCAGGCCATCGTGATGATCGGTGAGATCGGTGGTGACGCGGAGGAGCGCGCAGCGGCGTACATCAAGGACCACGTCACCAAGCCGGTCGTCGGCTACGTCGCCGGCTTCACCGCCCCCGAGGGCAAGACGATGGGCCACGCCGGCGCGATCGTGTCGGGCTCGTCCGGCACCGCCCAGGCCAAGAAGGAGGCCCTCGAGGCCGTGGGCGTGAAGGTCGGCAAGACGCCGTCCGAGACCGCTCAGCTCATGCGGGACATCCTGAAGAGCCTCTGACCCAGCGCAGCACACACCGACCCGTCGTCAGCTGACGACGGGTCGGTGTGATTTCTGCGTGAACAAGCGACGGGTCGGCGTCAGCAGCCGGTCTCGGTCCAGACGCACAGCTCCGGCAGGAGCGCCTTGGTCTTGCCGCTGAGCTCCCCGGCGGCCTGGGCGGCGGCGTCGCGGGAGTACTCGCCCTCGACGAAGGTGCCGTAGACCGCACGCCCGACCCGGACGAACTGGTAGATGCCGCCGCCGAGCCCCTCGCGGTAGGTGATCGAGAAGGTCACCGACTCGTCGGGGCCGCCGAGGTCGGCCTCGTCGATCGGCTGCACGTCGACCAGCTTGTCGTTCGCCGCCGTGTCGCCCGGCTCGACCGGGCAGTCGCCGACTGCGTCGACCACCCGTCCGATGGCCTCGGAGGCGTCGTCGGTGCGGGCGAAGGTCACCAGCTCCCGGCTCTCGCGGAACTGCGGCATCGTCGAGGTGACCGCGAGCCGCTCCACGGTGTTCCTCGCCGGCCAGGCGGGGGAGGCGCCGCACAGCTCCAGCGCCGCCACACCCTCGGCCGAGGCCGACGGGCCGTCCAGCGGGCCCTCCGGCGCGGCGATGTTCCGGTCGAGCGGGAAGTCGGCCGGGATCGCGCTGACCGCGCCCTCACCCGTGGACGCGGACGCGGAGGGTGCCGGCGGCGCTCCGCACGGCTCGGCGGCAAAGACACACATGTCGCTCAGCACCGGCGCCGACCACTCGGCCAGCCGCCGCACCTCGGCGTCGGCGACCTGGGGACCGCCGGCGCTGGTGTGCGAGGTGGCCAGGTAGATGGCGTTGCCGACCCGGGCGACCTGGTAGACCGTGAGGTCGGCCAGCAGGTCCTTGTCCATCTTGGCCTGCTCGGTGAAGACGAACGAGCCGTCGGCCGGCAGCTCGGTGTCCACCGTGTCGTAGACCAGGGGCGCGCGGCCGGGCTCGGTCTCGGTGGGGCAGACCGAGACGTCGTGCTTGATGATGTCCAGGACCTTGGCCGCGAGCTTGTCGTCCTTGTACACGGCCAGTGTTCGCCCGGCACTCGACTCGGTGCCGGCCTCTTCGTACACGGCACCGGCGGTGTCGACCGCCTCGACCGGGTTGTCCCGTGTCGAGAAGGACGGCACCCCGCAGAACCTCAGGTCGTCGACGACCGAGTCGTCCCGAGCCGTGAACGCGAACGTCGCGTCGTCGGGCAGGGCGGTCAGGTCGAAGTCGTCGGAGCTGCCCGGGATGGTCTGCAGCCAGCCCGTGTCGTCCACGGTGCGGGTCGGGCTCGGCGAGGGGGTGTCGATCGGGCCGGGCCCCGCGTCGTCACCGCCGCGGGCGACGACCGCGAGCGGCGTCGCGATCACCGCGACGACGGCGAGGGCGCCGACGGCGGCGATCGCGTTGTTGCGGCGCCGCATGCGGGTGCCGCGGCGGCGCACCTCGGAGGCGGGCAGCGGGTTCACGTTCAGTCCTTCGTGCTTGAGGTTCTCGAGGTCCTGGATGGGGTCAGACATGGCTCGCTCCCTCCTGGAGGCCGCCGTTGGAGTCGTCGGAGAGCAGCGCGGCCAGGGCTGCGCGGCCGCGGCTGAGCCGGGCCTTGATGGTGCCCTCGGGCACGCCCACCTCGCGGGCCACCTGGTGGACCGGCAGGTCGGCGAGGTGGTGGAGCACCAGCGCCTGGCGCTGGGCCTCGGGCAGCTGCTTGAGGGCCGCCACGAGCGCGACGTGGGTCTCGCTCGGTGGCGCCGTCTCGGTCGCCGCTCCCAGCGCCCGGTCCGCGGGCCGTCGGCCACGCGTCGTACGCCGCCAGCGGCTCACCGCGAGGCGGTACGCCGTGGTGCGCACCCAGGCCTCCGGGTACTCCGCCCGGTCCAGCTTGCGTCGGTGTGCCCAGGCGCGGACGAACGCCTCCTGGACGCACTCCTCCGCCTCGTCCCGGTTGCCGATCATGGCGTACACCTGGCCGGTGATGCGGGAGTAGGAGGCGTTGTAGAAGTCGTCGAACTCGCGTTCGTCCATCGACCCGTCCCCGTCTCGTGTGGTCGTGCTGTGGTGTCTGTCGGGAGGGATACGCCCCGGGAGCACTCACGGTTGCACGAGTTCGGGAGAAATTGCGGGAGCGTCAGCCCTTCGCCGGCGGCGGCATCGCGGCCAGCCGGTCCAGCGCCCGGCGGACCAGGGCGGGGAAGGCCCCCGACGCCATGGTCACCCGGCCCGAGGGGACGAACCCGACCTGGGCGATCGAGGTGCCGTCCCGGGCGATGCCCATCAGGAAGTCGACGGTCGACTTGTCGCTGATCTCGGTCGAGACGTGCCAGACGCTGAGGTCGCTCGTCCTCGTCGTCTGCTCGGCCAGCAGCGAGACGTCGGTGCCGAGGTCCTTGTCCGGGCAGGCGTCCAGCTTCGCCCGGACCCGCTCCACGAAGGCGTGGGCCCGGGCCGCGGGCATGGAGCCGACGGTCTCGGTGAGGCCGAACTCGTCCGGCACCTTCGCGCCCGGGACCAGGAAGGACCGGGTCATGTTGTTGGTCATCGGCGGCGCGCTGAAGTCGGCCCGGTCGCAGCTCGTGGCGGCCACGTTGGTGACCGCACGGCGCGGCTCGGTGCCGACCCAGCGGCGCACGACCCCGGTGACGGGCGGCAGGTCGATCTCGCCGAGCATGCCCGGGACCTGGCCCACCGGCACGGCGGGCGCGACGGCGTGCCGGGGACGACCCGCGCAGGCGCCCGCGTCGGGGAGGCGGCACAGCCCGTCGACCGCGGTCGCCAGCAGGCCGGCCGACCGGTCGAGGTCGGGGGCCCGCTCGCCCGGGACGCGGGACAGGGTCGTCGTGGTGAGCTGCCCGCTCCGCGCCACGCCGACCACCATCGTGCTGGGCTGCTTCCAGGCGCGCAGCACGAGCAGCATCGCCTCGTCGCCGACCCGGGCCACCCGGTGCGTCGAGAGCAGCTGGACCCGCGCGTCGCCGCAGCCGGCGTACCAGTCCAGGGTCCGGTCGAAGGTCCGGCCGGCCGCCTTGCCCGACCCCGACACCTCGGTCACCTGGAAGGCCGCGGCGGCGTCCTTGCCCTTCCCGGCGTCGAAGGTGCGCAGCAGCGCGGCGGTGCCGCGAGGGTCGGCGTACCGCTCCTGCTGGCAGGGCAGGACCAGGCCGTCACCGCCGGTGTTGTCGTTGGTCTCGCCGACGCGCCAGCGGGGCCCGGCGACGCCCTTGGCCACCTGACGGGCGGTCAGCATCGCCGAGTCCGGCAGCGTCTCCGGCGTGGCCACCCGGCGTGCCGTGCCGTCCATCTCGGTGGCGGTGGTCGCGGCGTGGTCGTCGCGGCCCAGGGTGGGGCGGACCCCGGCGACGTCGGTCACGAGGGCCCCGGTCACCACCAGGGCGACGGCGGCGCCCACGGCACCCACCGCGGTGTGGGTACGACGCCGCCGGGTGCCGGCGCGCCGGATGATCGTGGAGCGCGGCCAGCGGACGGCGGCCGCGACGTGCTCGCGGAGCGGTTCGAACATGGCCCGGACGCTGGTGGTGGCCACGTCGCGGTGCACGGCGAACTGGGCCGTGGCGCGCTGCAGCTCGCGCTCCGCCTGGGCCTGGGGCAGCCCCACCTCGCGGGCCATGTCGGCCATGGACACCGAGGAGAGCTGGGTGAGCAGCAGCGTCTTGCGCTGGTTGACCGGCAGCTTGCCCAGCGCGTCGAGGGTGGCCAGGACCTCGGGGTCCAGCCCCTTCTCGCGGTGCCAGAGCCGAGCGGTGTGGCGCCGCTGGGCGTGGGCCCAGGCGTGCGGCCGCGCCCACGCCTCCGGGTCGTCCAGACGCGAGACCTTCCGCCAGTGGTGCCAGGCCGCGACGAAGGCGTCGCGGACCGCGGACCGGGAGGCCGGGAGGTCGCCGGTGAGCGCGTAGGTCTGGAGGAGGAGGCGGTCGCGGGCGTCCTTGTAGAACGCGTCGAACTCGTCGGGATTCCTCATGACCGCTCCACGGTACGGGAGTCGTGGGTCACCCTGCCAACCGGCGTGGGAGCGCCGGAACAGCCCCCGGTGCGGGTCATGATGGCCGCGTCATGACTTCGCTGCTCCCTCGACAGACCACCGGCGTCACCGATGCCCACGCGGATCTCGGGCACCGTCGGCCGCTGGCCCTGATCGCCACGCTGGGGGGCGTGGCGGCGGCCGGGTCGACCCTCCTGGTCTGCCTCGCGGTGGGCGTCGTGGGCTGGTTCCTCACCGACGCGGGCGCCCACGGAACCCCGCGCGACGGGCTGCGCGTGGGGGCGCTCGGGTGGCTCCTCGCCCACGGCTCCGGCGTCTCGGTCGAGGGGGTGGCGATCACCGCGGTCCCGCTCGGGGTCACGCTGCTCTGCGCGTGGGCGGCCTGGCGCATCGGCCACCGGGTCGGGGACTCCGTCTCCGGGCACGGGCCGGACGCCGACGGCATCGCCGACGGCGAGCGGGACTGGACCGTCCCGACCGCCGCGTTCCTCTTCACCGTCGGCTACGTGGCGGTGGCCCTGGTCACCCTGTCGCTGGCGACGGTGCCGGCCACCGGCGCCTCGGGAGCCCGGGTCGTCGAGTGGGCGGTGCTGCTGTGCGCGGGCTTCGGTGCCCCGGCGATCGCCGTCGGCTCCGGACGTGCCGCGATCTGGACGGCGTACCTCCCGGCCTCGCTGCGCGGCGCCGCCGCCGCCTGCCGGAGCATCCTGGTCACGTGGCTCGCGGTCGCGGCGCTCGCCTTCGCGGCTGCGCTGGTCATGGACCTCGGCGACGCGGCCAACGTGCTGTCGCGGCTGCACACCGGCGGCGGTGAGGCGTCGCTCCTCGTGCTGCTCAGCCTGGTGGTCGTGCCCAACGCCGTGGCGTTCTCCGGCTCCTACCTGCTGGGGCCCGGCTTCGCGGTCGGGACCCACACGCTGGTCTCGCCGGCCCTGGTCGTGCTCGGCCCGCTGCCGATGTTCCCGCTGCTCGCGGCCCTGCCCCACGACGGGCCGACCCCTGCCTGGGTCGCCGGGGTCGTGGCGGTCCCGGCGCTGGTGGCGGCGGTCGCGGCGGCCCGGACCCAGCGCCGGCTGCCGACGCTGCGCTGGGACGAGGGGGCGCTGCGCGGCTGCGCGGGCGGGGTGGCCGCCGGCGTGCTGTTCGGACTGGTCGCCGCCCTGTCCGGCGGTGCGGTCGGCCCGGGCCGGATGCGCGAGGTCGGCCCGTTCGCCTTCGACGTCCTGGTCCACGCCCTCACCTCGTTCGGGGTGGGTGGCCTGGTCGGGGGCCTGGCCATGACCTGGTGGCTGCGCCGGGCCGCCCGGCGCTCCGCCGAGACGGACTGAGCCCGGCCACGGCCGCGTCGTTCCTGGGCGGCTGCTAGCCGGCACGCCAAGGGCCGCGGACGTAGTCGACGTAGCGAGACTCCGCGGCCGTGATCCTGACGGGTACGGCTGTGTGGTTGAGCAGCATGGTGGCGGCACCGGCGCGTGAGGCGGCCTTCAGGCGACGCAGGGCCGCCTTCGTGCCACCGATGTTGGTCAACGTCTTCACGTTGACCTCGATGCCGGCCTCGGCGGCAGTGGCAAGGACCTGGCTGTAGATGGCAGGACGTTCGAACGCCGTGCCGCCCTTGATCTCCCACTCGATGCCGGCCACCCCGAGTCTGGCGGCTTCTCGGACCATCTCCTGCATCGTCGAGATCCGGTAGGGAACCGGATCGGTCGATCGGAGCCGCCGCACCTCGGGCAGGGTCAAGTCGGCGAAGGCCGCGTCCGGGTTGATGCGGCCCGCCGGGTCCGTGAACTGGTCGGCTCCGATGTGCGGCCAGTGGGTGGCGATCGGGATGCGGTGTCGCCGGGCGGAGTCCCAGCAGTAGTTGGAGTCGATGTCGATCCAGCGGCCGGACTTGGCCGCCAACCGCAACCCCCGGAACGAGTTCTCGAGTCGGTAGGGCGCTGCGTGGAAGGCGCCGCGCGACGGGGCGTCCTCGGTCCGGACGGCTGTGCCTGCCGGCTCGTGGGCCGCCGTCCCGGCGCCGCACCCGGACAGAGCCCCGGTGAGTAGGAGAGACATGGCGAGCAGTCGCATTGAGGGCATCATGCCGTTCTGTTGATCCGACGTCGACGCCGCGAGCCTGCCACATGTCCGTCAAGCGGGATGCGCCATGCGGTCCCGGGTGCCCGGCGCTCCGCCGAGACGGACTGAGCTCCGCCCCGGCCGCTCGTTAGACTCCCACGCGTGCCGACCCCCACCCCCGCGCGCCTCGTCGTGCTCGTGTCGGGCTCCGGCACCAACCTCCAGGCCCTCCTCGACGCGACCGCGGACCCGGCGTACGGCGCCCGCGTCGTCGCCGTCGGCGCGGACCGCGACGGCATCGAGGGCCTCGCCCGCGCCGAGCGCGCCGGGATCCCGACGTTCGTGAAGAAGGTCGGGCAGTTCAGCAGCCGCGACCACTGGGACCGCGCGATGGCCGACACGGTCGCCGGGTTCGAGCCCGACCTGGTCGTCTCCGCGGGCTTCATGAAGCTCGCGGGGGAGTCCTTCCTCGAGCGGTTCGGCGGCCGCTACGTCAACACCCACCCCGCCCTGCTGCCGTCGTTCCCCGGCATGCACGGCGCCGCCGACGCCCTGGAGTACGGCGTGAAGGTCACCGGGGCGACCCTGTTCGTCGTGGACGCGGGCGTGGACACCGGTCCGATCCTGGCCCAGGCCGTGGTGCCGGTCGAGGACGACGACACCGTGGAGTCCCTGCACGAGCGGATCAAGGTGGCCGAGCGGGAGATGCTCGTCGACTGCGTCGGCCGGATGGCCCGCGAGGGCTACACCATCACCGGGCGCAAGGTGAGGTTCGGCGCCCCGGTCCACTAGTCTGGAGCCACACGACTGGCGCAGGTGGGGTCACCACCGGGGAGTGCCCCGACAGGGGATTGGCGAGCGCATCGAACGCCTGGGTGCCCTCATCGGAAGATCCACGCATCGATGAGGAGAAGTGCATGCCGGACACCCACGAGTCGCGCATCCCGGTGAAGCGGGCCCTGGTCTCGGTCTACGACAAGTCGGGTCTCGAGGACCTGGTCCGCGGCCTCCACGACGCCGGGGTGACGCTGGTGTCGACCGGCGGGTCGGCCGCGCTGATCGAGGGGCTGGGCGTCCCGGTCACCCGCGTCGAGGAGCTCACCGGGTTCCCCGAGTGCCTCGACGGCCGCGTCAAGACGCTGCACCCCCGGGTGCACGCCGGCATCCTCGCCGACCGGCGGCTGGACTCCCACGTCCAGCAGCTCGCCGACCTCGGCGTCGAGCCGTTCGACCTGGTCGTCTCCAACCTCTACCCGTTCGCGCAGACCGTCGTCTCGGGGGCCACCACCGACGAGTGCGTGGAGCAGATCGACATCGGCGGACCCTCGATGGTGCGCGCGGCCGCCAAGAACCACCCCTCGGTCGCGATCGTGACCTCGCCCGAGCGCTACGCCGACGTGCTGCGCGCGGTCGCCGCGGGTGGCTTCACGCTGGCCGAGCGGCAGCGGCTCGCGGCGGAGGCGTTCGCCCACACCGCGTCGTACGACGTGCAGGTGGCGAACTGGTTCGCCGACGCGCTGGTCGCCGACCCCGAGAACCCGTGGCCGGCGTTCCTCGGCCAGACGTTCGAGCGGGCGGCCACGCTGCGCTACGGCGAGAACTCCCACCAGGCCGCGGCCCTCTACACCGAGGTCGGCGAGGCGCCGGGGCTGGCCCACGCCGAGCAGCTGCACGGCAAGGAGATGTCCTACAACAACTACGTCGACGCCTCCGCGGCGCACCGCGCGGCCTACGACTTCGACCGCCCGGCGGTGGCGATCATCAAGCACGCCAACCCGTGTGGCATCGCGGTCGGGGCCGACGTCGCCGACGCGCACCGCAGGGCCCACGAGTGCGACCCGGTGTCGGCGTTCGGCGGCGTGATCGCCACCAACGCGCCGGTCTCGGTCGAGATGGCCCGCCAGGTCGCGGAGATCTTCACCGAGGTCGTCGTCGCCCCGGCGTACGACGAGGGCGCGGTCGAGATCCTCGCCGGCAAGAAGAACATCCGGCTGCTGGTCTGCCCGCCGCCGGCCGGCAGCGAGGTCGAGCTGCGCCAGGTCCCCGGGGGCGCGCTGGCCCAGCTGGCGGACCGGTTCCAGGCGCCGGGCGACGACCCGGCCGCGTGGACGCTCGCGACCGGCGAGGCGGCCTCGGAGGAGGTGCTCGCGGACCTCGCGTTCGCGTGGCGCGCCTGCCGCGCGGTGAAGTCCAACGCGATCCTGCTGGCGAAGGACGGCGCCTCGGTCGGGGTCGGCATGGGCCAGGTGAACCGGGTCGACTCCTGCAAGCTCGCCGTCGAGCGGGCGGGGGAGCGCGCCGCCGGGTCGGTGGCCGCGTCCGACGCGTTCTTCCCGTTCGAGGACGGACCGCAGATCCTCATCGACGCGGGCGTGCGGGCCATCGTGCAGCCGGGTGGATCGGTGCGCGACGAGCTCACCATCGAGGCCGCCAAGGCCGCCGGCGTGACGATGTACTTCACTGGCACCCGACACTTCTTCCACTGACCGAGGATGACTGGATGACCGCACAGAAGCTGGACGGCTCCGCGACCGCGGCGGCCATCAAGGGCGAGCTCAAGGAGCGCGTGGCCGCGTTGCGCGAGGCCGGCGTGGTCCCGGGCCTCGGCACGATCCTGGTCGGCGACGACCCGGGCTCGCGGTGGTACGTCAACGGCAAGCACAAGGACTGCGCCGAGGTCGGCATCGAGTCGATCCGCGTCGACCTGCCGGCGACCGCCACCCAGCAGGAGATCGAGGAGGCGGTGCACGCCCTCAACGCCGACCCGGCCTGCACCGGCTACATCGTGCAGCTGCCGCTGCCGAAGGGCCGTGACGAGAACCGCGTGCTCGGCCTGGTCGACCCCGCCAAGGACGCCGACGGGCTGCACCCGACCAACCTCGGCTGGCTGGTGCTCGGCAACGAGGCGCCGCTGCCGTGCACGCCGAACGGGATCGTCGAGCTGCTGCGCCGGCACGGCGTCGAGATCGCCGGCGCGGAGGTCGTGGTCGTCGGGCGCGGCGTGACCGTGGGCCGCCCGCTCGGCCTGCTGCTCACCCGCCGCTCCGAGAACGCCACCGTCACGCTGTGCCACACCGGCACGCGCGACCTCGCGGCCCACGTCCGCCAGGCCGACATCGTGGTCGCCGCTGCCGGGGTGCCGGGCATCATCGCCGGGGACATGGTCAAGCCGGGCGCGGCGGTGCTCGACGTGGGGGTCTCCCGGGTCGAGGGCAAGCTCGCCGGTGACGTCGCCGAGGACGTGTGGGACGTGGCCGGCTGGGTGTCGCCGAACCCCGGCGGGGTCGGGCCGATGACGCGCGCGATGCTGCTGTCCAACATCGTGTCGATGGCCGAGAAGGCCCGGGGTTGACGGTCGAGCAGCCCGTGACCGACGCCGTACCGACGCCTCCGGACGCCGACCCCGAGCACGGGCGGCGCTACCCGTCCACGATCGGGGGGATCTTCTACCTCGTCGTGCTCGCGGTGACCGCGGTCGGCATCGGGATCGTGGCCACGGGCGACTGGCGCGTCGGTATCCGCTGGATCGCGGGCGGACTGGTCTTCGCCTCGATCGTGCGGGGAGTGCTGCCCACCCGCGACGCCGGCATGCTCGCCGTACGACACCGCGCCGTCGACTGCGTGATGCTCGCCGTCGTGGGGATCGTGCTGCTGTTCCTGGCCAGCACCATCCCCAACCAGCCCCTCTGATCGACCCGTCGCGTCTTCACGCACAAACGCACCGACCCGTCGCTTCTTGGTGAAGAAGCGACGGGTCGATGCGTTTGACGCGTCGACAAGCGACGGGTCGGCGTCAGATCAGGCCCCTCAGATCAGGCCCAGCTCCGTGACGGCGTCGCGCTCCTCGGCGAGCTCGGCGACCGAGGCGTCGATCTTCGCGCGGGAGAAGTCGTCGATGTCGAGACCCTGGACGATCTCCCAGCCGCCGTCCTTGGTGGTGACCGGGAAGGAGGAGATCAGGCCCTCGGGCACGCCGTAGGAGCCGTCGGAGGCGACCGCCATCGAGACCCAGTCGTCGGAGGCCGAGCCGAGCAGCCAGTCGCGGGCGGCGTCGATGGTGGCGGACGCGGCGGAGGCGGCCGAGGACGAGCCCCGGGCCTCGATGATCGCGGCGCCGCGCTTCGCGACGGTCGGGATGAAGTCGTTCTCGATCCAGGCCTGGTCGCCGACGACCTCGGCGGCGTTGCGGCCACCGACCTCGGCGTGGAAGACGTCGGGGTACTGGGTGGCCGAGTGGTTGCCCCAGATCGTCATCTTCTTGATGTCGGTGACCGAGGCGCCGGTCTTGGCGGCCAGCTGCGAGATCGCCCGGTTGTGGTCGAGGCGGGTCAGCGCGGAGAACCGCTCCTTCGGGATGTCGGGTGCGTTCGACATCGCGATCAGCGCGTTGGTGTTGGCCGGGTTGCCGGTGACGCCGATGCGGATGTCGTCGGCGGCCACCTCGTTGAGGGCCTTGCCCTGGGCGGTGAAGATGGCGCCGTTGGCCGAGAGCAGGTCGCCGCGCTCCATGCCCTTGGTGCGGGGCCGGGCGCCGACGAGCAGGGCCAGGTTGGCCCCGTCGAAGATGGTGTTGGCGTCGTCGCCGATCTCCACCCCGGCCAGGGTCGGGAACGCGCAGTCGTCGAGCTCCATGACGACACCCTCGAGGGCCTTCAGCGCGGGAGTGATCTCCAGCAGCCGCAGCTCGATCGGGCGGTCCGCGCCGAGCAGCGCGCCGCTGGCGAGGCGGAAGAGGAGGCTGTAGCCGATCTGGCCGGCGGCACCGGTGACGGCCACCTTGAGGGGAGTAGAGCTCACGTGGACTCCTTGTCGGACGGCGTGCCCGGGTCCGGGCAGACGGGTGGATCTCGGGCCGACGCTAGCAGCGTGCCCGGGCGTGGAGTGACGGAGGTCCACGCCGCCCGGACGGCGCGTGTACGCCATGCTGAGGCCATGACGGTCAGGGGGGCTCGCGCGGGGGTACGCCGTGTGCTCGCCGCCGCGGGGGCCGCGGCGCTGCTGTCGGTGACCGCCTCCTCCTGCGCGGGTGGGCCGCCCACGATCGCCCCCTCGGGGGTGGACGGGCTGGAGGTCCCCACGCCCTCGGCCGACCCCCACGACTTCGTGGATCGCGTGGACAACCGGTGGTTCCCGCTCGAGCCCGGCACCGTCTGGACCTACCGCAGCACCGGCGACCAGGGCGACCGGACCGAGGTCGTCACCGTCACCGACCGGACCCGGCTCGTGCAGGGCGTCACCACCACCGGCGTGCGTGACGTCATCGCCGGTGACGACGGGAAGGTCGTCGAGGAGACGTTCGACTGGTACGCCCAGGACGTCGACGGCAACGTCTGGCACTTCGGCGCCGACACCACGACGTACCACCACGGCAGCCGCGGCCCCCGGCGCTCGTGGGAGGCCGGCGTCGACGGTGCCGAGGCCGGGCTGGTGATGGCGGCGCGCCCGCGCGTCGGCGACGGCTACGCGCAGGAGCACGCGCCCGGCGTCGCCGAGGACCGCGCCGAGGTGCTCTCGCTCACCGAGCTGCGCACCGTCCCGCTCGACGAGTACGACGACCTGGTGCAGATCGAGGAGACCTCACCGCTGCGGCCCGGCGTGGTCGAACGGACGTACTACGCCTCGGGGGTCGGACCGGTGCTCGAGGAGACCGTCGCCGGAGGCAGCGAGAGCGCCCAGCTGGTCTCGTTCAGCCGCGGTTAGGGCGCGTCTCTGAGCGTCACTGCCCGGGAGGCCGGATCTGCGTCTGGTCGCCCCCGTCGGCGGGCGGCCACTGCTGCTGCGGCTGCTGGGGCTCGGCCAGCGGCACCCACTGCTGGGCGTGCGGGTCCCACTGCCAGCCGTCCTGGATGATCGGCTCGGTGCCCCAGGCCTGCTGCTCCTGCGCCTGCTGTCCCTGCGCTTGCTGTCCTTGGGCGTGCTGCGCCTGGGCCTGGACGGCGGGGTTCTCCTGGTTCCACTCCTGCTGGTACTGGTCGGGGGCGCCGTACCCCGGCACGGCGGCGGGCGCCGGGCGGGAGAAGTTGAACCCCGAGCCGGGGACCGGCTCGCTGCCCTGGCCGAAGAGCACGGCGTAGCTCGCGCCGGCGATCGCCGCGCCGAGCAGCGGGGCGATGATGAACAGCCAGAGCTGGAGCACCGCGTCGGTGCCGGCGAAGACGCCGACGCCGATGGAGCGGGCCGGGTTGACCGACGTGCCGGTGGCCGCGATCGAGCCGAAGTGGATCATCGCCAGCGAGAGGCCGATGGTCAGCGGTGCCAGGCCGGGGTGCTCGTTGCGGGCGTCGGTGACCGAGAGGATGACCCACACGAAGATCGCGGTCATCACCGTCTCGAGGAGCAGCGCCGACCACCAGGCGACCCCGCCCTGGTCGCCGAAGAAGTTCTGGGCCATGTTGCCCTCGGCGTCGAAGCCGTCGAAGCCGTGCATCACCGTGAAGAGCACGAGGCCGGCCACGAGCGCGCCGGCCAGCTGCGCCGCGACGTACACCGGGACCTGGCCCCACGACATCCGGCCGCCCATCGCGGCGCCGACCGAGACGGCGGGGTTGAAGTGCCCGCCGGAGATCCGCCCGACGGCGTAGGCCATCACCAGGACCGTGAGGCCGAAGGCGAGGGCGATGGCGACGTAGTCACCGTTGCTCATCAGGGCGGTGCCGCAGCCGAAGAACACGAGCACGAAGGTGCCGAGCACCTCGGCGGCGATCTTCTGGGTGGTGGTGGACGCCTCTGCCATCTGGAATGACCTCCCCGTGCGCACGGCCCCGCTGGCCGCGACCCTCGATCGAGTCTAAGCCCGTGAGACCTTCGTTGCCCGGGACCGCGGACGGGTGCGACGCTGATCGGGTCGAGCCAGTCAGGTATCTTGACGTCAAGGAATATTTCCCCTCGTTTCAGGAGTCGCCGAAGCCCATGGCCAAGATCATCTACACGCACACGGACGAGGCGCCCCTGCTGGCGACCTACTCGTTCCTGCCGATCATCCAGGCGTACGCCGCCCAGGCCGGTGTGGACGTCGAGACCCGGGACATCTCCCTCGCGGGCCGGATCATCGCGCAGTTCCCCGAGCGCCTCACCGAGGAGCAGCGGATCGACGACGCCCTCGCCGAGCTCGGCGAGCTCGCCACGAAGCCCGAGGCGAACATCATCAAGCTGCCCAACATCTCCGCCTCCATCCCGCAGCTGAAGGCCGCGGTCAAGGAGCTGCAGGAGAAGGGCTACGACCTGCCGAACTACCCCGAGAACCCCCAGTCCGACGAGGACAAGGAGATCCGGGCGAAGTACGACAAGGTCAAGGGCTCCGCGGTGAACCCGGTGCTCCGTGAGGGCAACTCCGACCGCCGCGCCCCCGCCTCGGTCAAGAACTACGCGAAGGCGCACCCCCACCGGATGGGGAAGTGGACGCCCGAGTCGAAGACCGACGTCGCGACCATGGGCAAGGACGACTTCCGCTCCAACGAGAAGTCCGTCGTCCTCGAGAACGACGACACCCTCACCATCAAGCACGTCGCCGCGGACGGCACCGAGACGGTGCTCAAGGACGGCATCAAGGTGCTGAAGGGCGAGGTCGTCGACGGCACGTTCATGAACGTCGCCGCGCTGCGCCGCTTCCTGACCGAGCAGATCGCCCGCGCCAAGGCCGAGGACGTGCTGTTCTCGGTGCACCTGAAGGCCACGATGATGAAGGTCTCCGACCCGATCATCTTCGGCCACGTCGTCCAGGCGTTCTTCCCGACGCTCTTCGAGCAGTACGGCGAGGCGCTGGCCGCCGCGGGCATCTCGCCCAACGACGGCCTCGGCGCCCTGCTCGGCGCGGTCAAGGACCTGCCCGAGGGCGACGCGATCAAGGCGGCGGTCGACGCCGGCCTGGCCGACGGCCCGGCGATGGCGATGGTCGACTCCGACAAGGGCATCACCAACCTGCACGTGCCGTCCGACGTCATCATCGACGCCTCGATGCCGGCGATGATCCGCACCTCCGGCCACATGTGGGGCCCCGACGGCGAGGAGCACGACACCCTCGCGGTGATCCCGGACTCCTCCTACGCCGGCGTCTACCAGACCGTCATCGACGACTGCCGCGCGAACGGCGCCTTCGACCCCGCGACCATGGGCTCGGTGCCGAACGTCGGCCTGATGGCCAAGGCGGCCGAGGAGTACGGCTCCCACGACAAGACCTTCGAGATCCCGGCCGCCGGCCAGGTCCGCGTGGTCAACGGCAACGGTGACGTGCTGATCGAGCACGACGTCGAGCCCGGCGACATCTGGCGCGCCTGCCAGACCAAGGACGAGCCGATCCGCGACTGGGTCAAGCTCGCCGTCACCCGCGCCCGCGCGACCGGCGTCCCGGCGGTGTTCTGGCTCGACGAGACCCGTGCCCACGACGCCAACCTGATCGCCAAGGTCAACGAGTACCTCCCCGAGCACGACACTGACGGCCTGACCATCGAGATCATGGCCCCGGCCGAGGCGACGGCGTACTCCCTGGAGCGGATCCGCAAGGGCGAGGACACCATCTCGGTGACCGGCAACGTGCTGCGCGACTACAACACCGACCTGTTCCCGATCCTCGAGCTCGGCACGTCGGCGAAGATGCTGTCGGTGGTGCCGCTGATGAACGGGGGCGGCCTGTTCGAGACCGGCGCCGGCGGGTCGGCGCCCAAGCACGTGCAGCAGCTGGTCAAGGAGAACTACCTGCGCTGGGACAGCCTGGGTGAGTTCTTCGCGCTCGCCGCGTCGTTCGAGCACCTCGCCGGGTACGCCGACAACGCGCGCGCGAAGGTCCTCGCCGACACCCTCGACAGGGCCACCGGCACGTTCCTCGAGCAGGACAAGTCGCCGACCCGCAAGGTCGGCGGCATCGACAACCGCGGCTCGCACTTCTACCTGGCGCTCTACTGGGCCCAGGAGCTCGCGAACCAGACCGACGACGCCGAGCTCGCCGCGGCGTTCAAGGGTCTGGCCGAGACGCTCGGCAGCAACGAGCAGAAGATCGTCGACGAGCTGATCGCCGTCCAGGGCTCGCCGGCCGACATCGGCGGCTACTTCCAGCCCGACGACGAGAAGGCGGACCACGTGATGCGTCCCTCGAAGACGCTGAACGAGGCCCTCGCCTCCCTCTGAGCTGACCTTCGATGACCACGCGGTCGGGCCCGGGAACCATTTCCCGGGCCCGTCGCGTCTCCCGGGCATGACCCACAGCTTCGAGGAGTACGTCGCGGCCCGCTGGCCGCGGCTGGTCCGCTCGGCGGTGCTCATGGGCGCGGACCGGCACGCGGCCGAGGACCTCGTGCAGACCGCGCTGGCCAAGTGCTTCGTGTCCTGGCCGCGGGTGAGCCGCGCCCAGGACCCCGACGCCTACGTGCACCGGGTGCTGATCAACACGCTGACCGACAGCCGGCGCCGACGGTGGTGGGGGGAGACCCCCACCGAGGTGCTGCCCGAGGGCGGCCTGCCCGACGCCGCCGACGAGGTGGTCCGCGGTGACGCGCTGCGGACCGCGCTGCTCCGGCTGACGCTCGAGCAGCGCCAGGTGCTGGTGCTGCGCTACTACGCCGACCTCACCGAGGCGCAGATCGCCTCGGCCCTCGGCGTCGCGGTGGGCACCGTCAAGAGCCGGGCCGCACGCGGCCTGGCCGTCCTGGAGGCGGACCCGTCCCTGGGCGAGCTCGCGAACGGAGGCGGACGATGAACGACATCCTGCACGACCTGATGCGCGACAGCGCCGACACGATCCCGACGTCCGTGCCGCCGATCGCGGCGATCACGCGAGCCGGTCGACGCCGCCGTACCCGCGCGGTGGCGCTGGCCGCCGCCGCGGTGGTCGTCCTCGGCGGTACGGCTGCCGCGGCCGTACCGCGCCTGGCCGGCGACGGCGAGGCAGGACCGGCCGCGCCGACGCGCAGCTACGCACCCGACGAAGTGCCGGTCTTCCTGCCCGAGTCGGCGTTCGACGTGGGCGTCGACAAGCAGGAGGGCCACGCGTCCGTGACCGGCGAGCTGGTCGCCACCCAGGACGACCGCTGCCTCGTCGTGGGCGACGACCAGACCCCGGTCTTCTGGCCGCACGGCTACGAGGGCGAGACCCACGGTGACGGGAGCTTCCTGCTCCTCGACGAGAAGGGCAGACGTGTCGCCGAGGTCGGTGACACGGTGCGGCTCGCCGGAAGCTGGCGGGCACCGGCCAGCTGGTCCGGCGAGGAGCTGTGCATCCCCGACGACCGAAAGACCTTCATGGTCCAGGCGCGACCCGACGTGGTCGGTCCCTAGGCCGACTCGCCGTCAGCGGTGGGTCACGGCAGAGGACGGGGGTTGGCGGCCACGGCCGCGTGGCCGCGAGCCAGCGCGCGCAGGAAGAGCGCCGCGGCGTCCTCCAGGCTGAGCGCGGCGGAGACCTCGGCGCAGTACAGCTCCCGGTCCTCGTGGTAGGCGCGGCTCACCCGCGGCTCCTCGCGCAGGGTGGCCAGGACCGGGTCGTCCTCCTCGTCGGCGTCGAGGTCGAGCAGCGGCTTGAGCTCCTCGCCGAGCGAGAAGCTCCACACCCCGTCCTCGGACCCGACCCACATCCAGGCCAGGAGCTGCTCCAACGGCAGCGACGCGTCCACGGGTTCGTCCTCGCCGTACGACCACGTCGTGCCGCGCCACTCGCTCGGGGCCGCGGCGATCTCGGCCGCGACCCGGGGGAGGTTCCGGACGTCCTCGAGGGCGACCTCGTCCACGTCGGGTTGGCCAACTCCGCCCGCACCCGCGCCTGCGCCGCCCAGAAGTCGTGTCAGCCAGTTCATGGGGCGAGGGTGCCAGTCTTCGGCGAGCGGGCGGGTGATTTCGGGGACGGCGGCAGCACCGGTCCGGACCACCGCCGACCCGGCGGGTTGTGGTCGTTGCGTCCGCGTCCGCGGAATAGGCGGCACCGGCGCTGCGGTTGGAGACTGTGAGTGCTGCGTACGCCGTCAGCCATCCCTTCTCACGCCGACCGGGAAGCTCACCTCCTGTCATGACGACGACCGCACCCACCCCCACCGACACCGGCACCCCGACGCGCCACTTCGCGCTGGCCGTGCTCGCCCTCGCCATGGGCGGCTTCGCCATCGGCACCACCGAGTTCGTGACCATGGGCCTGCTGCCCCAGGTCGCCGACGGCGTGGACGTGTCGATCCCGGTCGCCGGCCACCTCATCTCCGCCTACGCCCTCGGCGTCGTGGTCGGGGCGCCGGTCCTCGCCTTCTTCGGCGCGAAGTGGCCGCGACGTGGGCTGCTGCTGGCGCTGATGACGGCGTACGCCGTGTTCAACGCGCTCAGCGCGGTGGCGACCAGCTACCACCAGCTGATGGCGGCCCGGTTCCTCGACGGCCTGCCCCACGGCGCCTACTTCGGCGTCGCGTCGCTGGTGGCCGCGAGCCTGGCCGCCCCGGGTCGCAAGGGGCGCGCGGTCGCGATGGTCATGCTCGGGCTCTCGGTGGCGAACGTCATCGGGGTCCCGGCCGCGACCTGGCTCGGCCAGCACGTCGGCTGGCGGTCCGCCTACCTCGCGGTCGCGGCCCTCGCGCTGGTCACCGTCGCCCTGGTCCTCGCCTACGTGCCGGCCTGCCCGGGCGACCCGGAGGCGACCGGCCGCCGCGAGATCAAGGCGTTCTCCAGCCTCCAGGTCTGGCTGACGCTGCTGGCCGGGGCCATCGGCTTCGGCGGCATGTTCGCGGTCTACTCCTACATCGCCCCGACGCTGACCGACGTCGGCGGCCTCTCCCAGGGCGCGGTGCCGGTGTTCCTGCTGTCCTTCGGCCTCGGCATGGTCGCCGGGACCTGGCTCGCCGGCGAGCTCGCCGACTGGTCGGTCTTCAGGTCGCTGCTCGGCTCCGCGCTCGGCTCGGGCCTGGTCATGCTGCTGTTCTTCGTCGCCGCACCGCACGGCTGGTGGGCGCTGCCGGTGGTCTTCCTGATCACCGCGCTCGGGTCGGTGCTGGTGGTCAACCTCCAGCTGCGCCTGATGGACGTCGCCGGCGAGGCGCAGACCCTCGGCGCCGCGATGAACCACGCGTCCCTCAACGTCGCGAACGCGCTGGGTGCCTGGCTCGGCGGCCTGGTGATCGCGGCCGGCTACGGCTACCGGTCACCCGCGCTGGTGGGAGTGGCGCTGTCGGTCGCCGGCATCGGCGTGCTGCTCTGGTCGGCCACCGCGCATCACCGCGAGCTGCGACGCTCCGCGGCCAGCACGTCGTAGAGCGCCATGTCCTCGCGGCCGTCGCGCACCCACGCGCCGAGCCGCTCCACGCCGTACTGCGTGAAGCCGTTGGCCTCGATCACCCGGCGTGAGGCCACGTTGTCGACGGCGGCGAACGCCATCACCCGCTGGACCCCCAGCTCCTCCACGGCGTAGCGCACCACCGCGGCCGTCGCCCGGGTGGCCACCCGGCGCCCGCGCGCGTCGGGGTGGGTCCAGTAGCCGACCTCGCACTCGACCCCGGGCGTCCAGTTGAACCACCCGATCGAGGCCAGGACGGCGTCGTCGTCGGCCGGGTCGACCACGGCCCAGTTCATCGCCTCGCCGTTCGCCGCCCGCAGCCTGGTGGACGCCAGGAAGTCCTCGCCGGCCTGCACGTCGTACGGCGCGGGGAGCTGGCCCAGCCAGCGCTGGGTCTCCGCCTCGGAGCAGGCCTCGACGATGCGCGGCACGTCGGTGTCGCGCCACGGCCGCAGGCGCAGCCCGTCGGCCTCGAGCACCGGGGACGTCAGCCAGGGCTTCTGCGGCTCCCTCGGGTCGTCGCGCAGCAGCGTGCCCACCCAGGCGTTGCGGAGCTCGCCGCGCTGCGGCAGCCACCGCCGCAGCGAGCCCTCGAAGGTGAAGCCGAGTCGCCACGCGACCTTGCGCGAGGGCCAGTTGCCCTCGTTGGCCCACCAGACCACGGTGTGCAGGCCCTGCTCGGTGAAGCCCCACTCCAGCATCAGCCGCAGCGCCCGCTCCATGACCCCGGTGCCACGCACCCACGGGTGCGAGCCGTAGGCGATCTCGGCGCGGCCGTCGCCCTCGTTGCGCAGCGAGATGGTGCCGGCGTACCGGCCCTCGGCCTCGACGGCGAAGCCCCACTCGGAGTCGTCGGCCCAGCCCTTCGGCATGATCTCGCCGACGAAGGTGAGCGCGTCGTCCATCGCGTAGGGGATCGGCACCGTGGTCCACTGCTGCGACACCGGGTCCTGGCACTGCTCGTAGGAGCCCCGGGCGTCGCCCTCCCGGTGCGCGCGGATGGTCACGGTGCCGTCGGTGAGCGTCGGTGCCTGCGTCATGGCCGAACCCTGCCAACACCCGCCCGATCGGGCAATCGGATAACCCGGCCCGCGCCTGGGTCGTTGCGTCCACATGCGCCTGATCACGCTGCTGCTCACCGCGGTCCTCGGCACCGGCCTGCTCGGGTCCCCGCCGCAGGCGGCCACCGCCGCCACGGGCGCTGCGACCGACGCCGCCACGTCCCGGGCCGTCGCCGCGCCCCGGGCGCGCCCGCACGGGCGGTGGCTGCTCGACCCGCAGGGCCGGGTGCTGGTGCTGCACGGGCTCAACATGGTCTACAAGCGGGCGCCGTACGCCCCCGACGCCGAGGGCTTCGGCCGCGACGACGCGCGCTTCCTGGCCCGCAACGGGTTCACCACGGTCCGGCTCGGGCTGATCTGGAAGGCGGTGGAGCCCAGCCCGGGGGAGTACGACGACGCCTACCTCGCGCGGATCAGGAGGACGGCGCAGCTCCTGGCCCGCGAGGGCATCTGGACCCTGCTCGACTTCCACCAGGACCTCTTCAACGAGCGCTTCCAGGGGGAGGGTGCTCCCGACTGGGCGGTGCAGGACGAGGGACTGCCCGCCGAGCCGCAGGCCGGCTTCCCCGCCAACTACTTCGGGATGCCGGCGCTGAACCGCGCCTTCGACCACTTCTGGGCCGACGACCCGGGGCCCGGCGGGGTCGGCCTCCAGGACCGGTACGCCGCCGCGTGGGCGCACGTCGCGTCGTACTTCGCCGGGACCCCGCGGGTGCTCGGCCTCGACGTCTTCAACGAGCCCTGGCCGGGGAGCCAGTGGGAGCAGTGCGCGAACCCCGCCGGCTGTCCGGTCTTCGACGCCGGCCTGCAGGCGTTCACCCAACGGGTCATCGACGCGGTCCGGGCCGTCGACCGGCGGACCGCGGTGTTCTACGAGCCGCAGGTGCTGTTCAACAGCGGGTCGCCGACCTACGTGGAGCCCGACGGGAAGCGGCTGGGCTTCTCCTTCCACGACTACTGCCTGACCGCCGACGCGGGGGCCGGGGAGTCCGGGGTGCAGCAGGCCTGCGGCCAGGCCGACGACCTGGTCTGGTCGAACGCCGCCGCCCACGTGGACGCCTCCGGTGACGCGCCGCTGCTCACCGAGTTCGGCGCGACCGACCAGTCGGCGACCCTGACCGCGATGGTCGACCGGGCCGCGAAGCACCGCACCGGGTGGCAGTACTGGGCCTACTGCGGCTGCGACGACCCCACCACCACCGGGCCCGGCGCCACCCAGGCCCTCGTCCTCGACCCCGCGAAGCCGCCGCGCGGCCGGAACGTCGACCACTCCAAGATGCGCGCGATCGTGGTGCCGCACCCGCTCGCGGTCGCCGGCACCCCCGCGTCGTACCACTTCGACCGCGACAGCCGGGTCTTCGAGGCGGCCTGGTCGACCGCGCGTGCGGGTGGCCCCGGGCGCTTCGCCGCCGACAGCCGCACCCGCCTCGCGGTGCCCCGCCTGGTCTACCGCCAGGGGTACGCCGTGCGGGTCACCGGCGGCCGGGTGGTGTCCGGGCCGGGCGCCCGGACCCTGGTCGTGGCCCAGTCCGCCGGGGCACACGAGGTGCGTGTGGTGGTCCGTCCCCACTGAGGTCCGGGGGGACTGGCCCGAACGGGTCATTGCCGGGCTCGCGCGGACGTGTCTGCAATGGAGGTCCGAGCCAGTGCACGGGGGAGACAAGGGGGTCGTCATGACCCAGCCCTACACCGGGACCACCCTGCGGCCGGGCGAACCCGGTTACGACGACGCACGCCGTGTCTTCAACGGCCTCATCGACCGGCGTCCGGAACGCATCCTGCGACCCACGACGGACGAGGAAGTGGCAGCCGCGGTCCGGTCGGCGGTCGACGCGGGGTCCCTGGTGTCGGTGTACGGCGGTGGGCACGGTGTCACGGGCGCGGCCGTGGTCGACGGGGGTGTCTGCATCGACCTGCGGTTGATGGACGACGTCGAGGTCCGGCCGGACGAGCGGCGGCTCCGGGTCGGGGGCGGGGCGACGTGGGGGAAGGTCGACGCCGCCACGCAGCAGCACGGCCTGGCCGTGACCGGTGGGCGGGTGTCGGGCACCGGTGTCGCCGGTCTGGCGCTCGGCTCGGGCAGCGGCTGGCTGGAGCGTCGCTGCGGCCTGACCTGCGACAACCTGCTCGAGGCGCGGGTCGTCACCGCGGACGGGCAGGTGGTCACCGCCTCGAGGGACGAGAACCCCGACCTGTTCTGGGCGCTGCGTGGGGGCGGCGGCAACTTCGGCGTCGTCACGGAGTTCACGTTCGGCCTGCACGAGGTCGGTCCGACGGTGCTCGGCGGGATGCTGCTCTACCCCGGGCACCTCGCCCGCGAGGTGATCGAGTTCTGGCGCGACTTCGTGGCGGACGCCCCCGACGCGCTCGGCTCCGGCGTCTCGCTCATGACCGCGCCCCCGGCCGACTTCGTCCCGGAGCCGGCCCGGGGGAAGCCGGCCGTCGGGGTCGTGCTCTGCTGGTCCGGCAGTCTCGACGAGGGCACCCGGCTGCTGGCCCCGATGCAGGCCTTCGGCCCCCCGGCCGTGGACCTCGTCCAGCCGATGCCCTACACCGCGGTCCAGCAGCTGATCGACGCGGGGAACCCCAGCGGCATGCACAACTACTGGAGCGGCGACTTCCTCACCGGGCTGCCCCCGGAGGCCATCGACACCCTGGTCTCGCACGCGCAGCCGGCGCCGTCGCCGCTGACCCAGAACATCCTCATCCACCTGGGCGGGGCCCTGGCCCGCGTCGACGAGGAGGAGACGGCGTTCGGCCAGCGGCACGCCCCGTTCAACCTGCACTACCTGACGATGTGGCCGCCCGACCACGCCGAGGACCAGCGCAACGTCGACTACACGCGGACGCTCGTGGCGGCGATGCGGCCGTGGGCGACGGGGAACTCCTACCTCAACTTCATCGGGGACGAGGGCCTGACCAAGGTGGAGGCGGCCTTCGGGCCGGAGAAGTTCGCGCGCCTGCAGGGGATCAAGGACCGCTGGGACCCCACGAACGTCTTCCGCCACAACCAGAACATCCCTCCGTCGCGGGAGACGGGGAGGAAGCCGGTGACGCCGACGCCGGTGACCGCGGGATACCGCGCGCTGACCGCGGGCCGCCGCGGGGCGCCTCCCCCGTTGGGCGGCCGGAGGTGCGATCGGGGAGAATGGACCCATGTCCACCACGACCGCACCCCAGGCCGCCACGTCCGCGGCGGCGTCGGGGACGTCCCGGCCGCGCGTGCTCTCGGGCATCCAGCCCACGGCCGACTCCTTCCACTTCGGCAACTACCTCGGGGCGCTGCGCCAGTGGGTGGACCTGCAGGAGGACTACCAGCCCTTCTTCTTCATCGCCGACCTGCACGCCATCACCGTCGAGCAGGACCCGAAGGTGCTGCGCGAGCGGTGCCTGCGGGCGGCCGCGCAGCTGCTCGCCATGGGTGTCGACCCGGCCCGCTCGGCGATCTTCATCCAGAGCCAGGTGCCCGCCCACGCCCAGCTGGGGTGGGTGCTGCAGTGCCTGACCGGCTTCGGCGAGGCGCGCCGGATGACCCAGTTCAAGGACAAGTCGGCCAGGAACGGCGAGGGCGCCGCGAGCGTCGGGCTGTTCACCTACCCGGTCCTCCAGGCGGCCGACATCCTGCTCTACCGCCCCCACTTCGTCCCCGTGGGCGAGGACCAGCGCCAGCACCTCGAGCTCACCCGCGACCTCGCGCAGCGGTTCAACCACCGGTACAAGAAGACCTTCCGGCTGCCCGAGCCCTACATCCTCAAGGCGACCGCGAAGATCGCCGACCTCCAGGACCCGACCTCGAAGATGTCGAAGTCGGCGTCCTCGCCGGCCGGCATCATCGAGATGCTGGACGACCCGAAGGTCAGCGCGAAGAAGATCCGCTCCGCGGTGACCGACTCCGGGTCGGAGATCAGGTTCGACACCGAGGAGAAGCCCGGTGTCAGCAACCTGCTCACGATCTACTCCGCGCTCACCGGCAGCCCGGTCGCCGAGCTCGCGGAGGCCTTCGCGGGCCGGGGCTACGGCGACCTGAAGAAGGAGCTGGCCGAGGTCGTCGTCGACTTCGTCACCCCGTTCCGCGAGCGGACGCTCGAGCTGCTCGACGACCAGGCCTACCTCAGCGACGTGCTCCGCCGTGGCGCCGAGCAGGCCCACGCGGTGGCGGACGCGACCCTGCGCGACGTCTACCAGCGTGTCGGCTTCGTCGCGGCGGGCCAGTAGGGTCCAAGGACAGCTCACCGAGCAGGGAGGGACGTCGTAGATGCCAACCATCGGAGTCGCGCTCGCGATCCCGGAGCCCTGGGCGAGCCAGCTCCAGGACTACCGCACCGCCATCGGTGACACGACGGCGACCATGATCCCGACGCACATCACCCTGGTGCCACCGACCGAGGTGGGCGACGAGGACCTGGTCGAGATCGAGAAGCACCTCGCCGAGGTCGCCGCGGACTCCGGACGCTTCGGGGTGCACCTGCGCGGCACCGGCACCTTCCGGCCGGTCTCGCCGGTGGTGTTCGTGACCGTGGCCGAGGGGATCTCCTCCTGCGAGCAGCTCGCGAACGCCGTACGCCGCGGGCCGCTGGCCGTCGACATCGCCTTCCCCTACCACCCGCACGTCACCGTCGCCCACCACCTCGCGGACGACCTGCTCGACCGGGCGTTCGAGGAGCTGGCCGACTTCGAGTGCCACTTCGAGGTCGACGACTTCCATCTCTACGTCCACGACGAGCAGGCAGGCTGGCAGCCCACCCGCGACTTCCGCCTGGCCACCACCTGACCCGTGCCCTCCCTGAAGCGGCGCGTCGCCCAGGTGCGCACCCGGCGGCCGCTCGTGGACCATGCGGTCCGGATGCAGGAGCACTACGGCGCGGTCAAGGCCTCCCAGCAGGCCGGGGCGGTCACCTACTTCGCCTTCCTGTCGGTCTTCCCGATCCTGGCGCTGTCGTTCTTCGTGGTCGGCTGGATCGCCCGGGTGTACCCCGGCGTGAGGGGCGACCTGCGCCACGCCATCAACGGGCTGCTGCCGCACCTCGTGGGTCCCGACGACGGGCAGATCAAGATCCAGGACATCCAGTCCGCGGCCGCCGCCGTCGGGCTGATCGGCCTGGTGACCCTGCTGTACACCGGTCTCGGCTGGCTCTCGGCCATGCGCGACGCCCTCATCGTGGTGTTCGAGCTGCCGGCCCGGGAGCAGCCGAACTTCGTCATCGGCAAGATGCGCGACCTCCTCACCCTGAGCCTGATCGGTTTCGTGCTGCTCGTGTCGGTGGCGGTGGCGGGCCTCGTCGGCGGGTTCTCCCAGGACCTGCTCACCTGGGCCGGCCTCGACAGCCAGCTCGGCTGGCTGGTGCAGGTCCTGACGCTGCTGCTCGGGTTCGCCGCGAACGTCGTGCTCTTCTTCTCGATGTTCGTGCTGCTGGCCGCGCCGCACACGCCGCGGCGCTCGCTGTGGTCCGGGGCGCTGCTCGGTGCGGTCGGCTTCGAGATCCTCAAACAGCTCTCGAACCGCTTGTTCGCCGCCACCCAGGGCAGCCCGGCCTTCCAGGCGTTCGGGATCGCGCTGATCCTCCTGGTCTGGATCAACTACTTCTCGCGGGTGGTGCTCTACGCCGCCGCCTGGGCGCACACGTCGCCCGCCGCCCGCGAGCAGCGGCTCGCCGAGTCCTCCGCGCCGGTGCAGGGACCGCAGACGCCCGCGCTGACCGTGCGGACCCGGGGCGAGTCGGCGCGGCCGGCCTGGGTCGCGCCGTTCGTGGCCGGGGGAGCGACGGCGCTCGCCGCGGTCGCCGTACTCCGTAGACGACTCTCGAAGGAAGACCTGTGAAGCTCGAACGCAAGCACGGCTGGCTGCTGCTCGCCGTCGCCGTGTGGAACGTCATCATCTGGCTGACGTTCGCCAAGAACCTCTCCGCCGCCCACGCCTCGGGGGAGGACCGTCCCACCGGCTACTGGGTGGCGCACACCGTCCTGATCGTCGTGGACCTCGTGATCGCGGTCGTCCTCGCCCGCCTGGCCCTCAGGCTCCTGCGTCGCCCCACCACCGACTGAGATCGCCGACCCGTCGCTTGTCGGCGCAGAAATGACACCGACCCGTCGTCAGCTGACGACGGGTCGGTGCGTTGGGACGAGAAGTTGCGACGGGTCAGCGGCCGTGGCGCATCGCGGCGTGCAGGTCCCAGTTGAGGCGGGAGATCACGTCGAGGGGGATCTCCTTGGGGCAGGCGGCGGTGCACTCACCGATGTTGGTGCAGCCACCGAAGCCCTCGTGGTCGTGCTGGGCGACCATGTCGACCACGCGGGAGTCCCGCTCGGGCTGGCCCTGCGGGAGCTCGCCGAGGTGGGTGATCTTGGCGCCCATGAAGAGGGACGCCGACCCGTTGGGGCAGGCGGCGACGCAGGCGCCGCAGCCGATGCAGGTCGCCACGTTGAAGGCGCGCATGGCGTCGTCGCGGGGGACCGGGACCGAGTGCGCCTCGGGGGCCGAACCCGTGTTGACCGAGATGAAGCCGCCCGCCTGGATGATCCGGTCGAAGGCGCCGCGGTCGACGACCAGGTCCTTCATGACCGGGAACGCGTCGGCGCGCCAGGGCTCGATGACGATCTCGTCGCCGTCCTTGAAGGAGCGCATGTGCAGCTGGCAGGTCGTGGTGACCTCGGGGCCGTGCGCCTGGCCGTTGATCATCAGGCCGCACATGCCGCAGATGCCCTCGCGGCAGTCGGAGTCGAAGGCCACCGGGTCCTCGCCCTTGGCGATGAGGTCCTCGTTGAGCACGTCGAGCATCTCGAGGAACGACATGTCCTCGGAGACCCCGTCGATCTCGTAGGTGTGCATGGCGCCGGCCGCCTCAGCGTTGGGCTGGCGCCAGATCTTGAGGGTCAGTCTCACTTGTAGCTCCGCTGCTTCATCTCGATGGCCGTGTAGACGAGGTCTTCCTTGTGCAGGACGGGCGGCTCGTCGTCGCCGGCGAACTCCCAGGCGGCGACGTAGGCGAACGTCTCGTCGTGGCGCAGCGCCTCGCCGTCCTCGGTCTGCGACTCCGCCGCGGAAGTGGCCGCCGCAGGACTCGCGCCGGTTCAGCGCGTCGATGCACATCAGCTCGCCGAGCTCGAAGAAGTCGGCGACGCGGCCGGCCTTCTCCAGGGACTGGTTGAGGCTCTCGTCGCTGCCGAGCACCTTGACGTTGCGCCAGAAGTCGTCCTTGAGCGTGCGGATCAGGTCGATCGCCTTCTTCAGGCCGTCCTCGGTCCGCTCCATGCCGCAGTACTCCCACATGATGTTGCCGAGCTCGCGGTGGTAGGAGTCGACGCTGCGGGTGCCGTTGTTGTTCATGAAGTGGTCGATCCGGGAGCGGACCGCCTCTCTCGGCCTCGACGACCGCCGGGTGGTCGGCGGCGACCTTCTCGAACGGCCCGTCCGCGAGGTAGTCGCGGATGGTGTGGGGGAGGACGAAGTAGCCGTCGGCCAGGCCCTGCATCAGCGCCGAGGCGCCGAGGCGGTTCGCGCCGTGGTCGGAGAAGTTCGCCTCGCCGGTCACGAACAGGCCCGGGATGGAGGACTGCAGGTCGTAGTCGACCCACAGGCCGCCCATGACGTAGTGCACGGCGGGGTAGATGCGCATCGGCACCTCGTAGGGGTTCTCACCCGTGATCCGCTCGTACATGTCGAAGAGGTTGTCGTACTTCTCCTCGATGCCTGCCTTGCCGAGGCGCTCGATCGCGGCGCTGAAGTCGAGGTAGACACCACGGCGGACGCCGTCGACCTCCGGGCCGACGCCGCGGCCCTCGTCGCAGACGTTCTTCGCCGCCCGCGAGGCGATGTCGCGGGGGACCAGGTTGCCGAACGACGGGTAGATCCGCTCCAGGTAGTAGTCGCGGTCCTCCTCGGGGATGTCGCGCGGGTCCTTGGTGCAGTCCGCCTGCTTCTTCGGCACCCAGATGCGGCCGTCGTTGCGCAGCGACTCCGACATCAGCGTCAGCTTCGACTGGTGCGACCCCGAGACCGGGATGCAGGTCGGGTGGATCTGCGTGTAGCAGGGGTTGGCCATGTAGGCGCCCTTGCGGTGGGCCCGCCAGGAGGCGGTGACGTTGCAGCCCATCGCGTTGGTCGACAGGTAGAAGACGTTGCCGTAGCCACCGCTGGCCAGGACGACCACGTCGGCGAGGTGGGTCTCGATCTCGCCGGTGACCATGTCGCGGGCGATGATGCCGCGGGCCTTGCCGTCCACCACGATCACCTCGAGCATCTCGTGCCGGGTGTACGTCTCGACGGTGCCGGCCGCGACCTGGCGCTCCAGCGCCTGGTAGGCGCCGAGCAGCAGCTGCTGGCCGGTCTGGCCGCGGGCGTAGAAGGTGCGGGAGACCTGCACGCCGCCGAAGGAGCGGTTGTCGAGCAGGCCGCCGTACTCGCGGGCGAAGGGGACGCCCTGCGCGACGCACTGGTCGATGATGTTCACGCTGACCTCGGCCAGGCGGTAGACGTTCGACTCGCGCGAGCGGTAGTCACCACCCTTGACCGTGTCGTAGAAGAGGCGGTGGACCGAGTCGCCGTCCTCCTTGTAGTTCTTGGCCGCGTTGATGCCGCCCTGCGCCGCGATCGAGTGGGCGCGGCGCGGGGAGTCCTGGTAGCAGAAGGACTTCACGACGTAGCCGGCCTCGCCCAGCGTGGCGGCCGCGGAGGCGCCGGCCAGGCCGGTGCCGACGATGATCACGGAGAGCTTGCGGCGGTTGGCCGGGTTGACCAGCCGGGCCTCGAACTTGCGGGTGCTCCAGCGCTCGCTGATCGGCCCGCCGGGCGCCTTGGTGTCGGCGATGGGCTCGCCGGGCGTGTAGTAGCCGGCGGCGTCGTCGCCGTGCTCGCCGGGTGCGTCGTGGGAGGGGTCGGACGTGGTGGTGGTGTCCGGGAACTCGGTCATGGGGGCCCCTTACTTGGAGATGACGCCGGCGAGGACGAAGATCGGGACGAGGGAGAAGCCGCCGGCGATGACCACCGCGACGATCCAGCCCAGGGTCTTCGCGTTGCGGCGCGCCTTGGCGTTGTTGGTGAGGCCGAGCGTCTGCGCGGAGCTCCACACACCGTGGTGCAGGTGCAGCCCGAGCGCGGCCATGGCGACCAGGTAGATCAGGGTCAGCCACCACACGTCGAAGGAGTCGACGAGCAGGTTGTACGGGTCGTTGGTGGCGCCGCCGGAGACGTTGACCTTGCCGATGGTGAAGTTCAGCAGGTGCCAGACGATGAAGATCAGCAGCGTCAGGCCGCCCCAGCGCATGAAGCGCGAGGAGAACGAGGACGCGGCGTTCTTCTTCACCTGGTACTTCACGGTGCGCGCCTTGCCGGCACGGTGCCACAGCGTCACCGCGGCCCACACGTGCACGGCCAGCGCCACGACCAGCACCGCACGGATCACCCAGAGCAGGCCGGCGTGCGGCAGCATCGGCTCACCGATGGTGCGCAGGTGCTCGGCGTACTCGTTGTAGGCGTCGTGGCCGGCGAAGGCCTTGAGGTTGCCGTACATGTGCAGCAGCACGAAAAGAATGAAGATGATGCCGCTGACCGCCATCAGCATCTTCAGGGCGATGGTCGAGCGCGTCGAGCGCGCTCCCTTGACAAGGGTCGTCGTTGCCACGGGACGTCACGCTACCGCGCAGAGTTCCCGCTACTGACCGCGGGGAGTGTGACATTCCTCCGGTTACCGGACGGTCGCCTCAGGCCGCAGCGGAGATGCCGCTCCCGCGACGGACCAGCGGCCGGTGGTGCCGCTCCACCAGCTCGTCGACCGCGGCCTGCCAGTCCCGCCCGAGCGCCAGCTCCCGGGCCCGGGCCCCGAGCAGCGCCCGGTGCGGGTCGGCCGCCACCGCGGCGACAGCCCGCTGAAGTCCCCGGGCGTCGACGGGGTCGTAGAGCAGCCCGGTCTCCAGGCTGCGGACCACGTCGCTGGCCCCGCCCGAGCGTGGAGCCACGACCGGGGTGCCGCTGGCCGCGGCCTCGCGCAGGGCGTGGCAGCAGGTCTCGTGCTCGCCCGGGTGCACGAGCAGGTCGAGGGAGGCGAGGGCGACGGTGAGGGCGCCGGTCTCCAGGGCTCCGGTGAACCGGGCCCCGGGCAGCCGGGAGGTCAGCCAGCGGCGCATCGACCCCTCGCCGATGACGATCGGCCGGATCCCGGGGACCGCGGCCAGCTCGGCCAGGCGGCGTACGCCGTGGCGCGCCTCCAGGCTGCCCACGAAGCCCACCGTGACGAGAGGGGCCCGGGAGCGGGTGCCGCGTGACCAGCTGCCGTGCAGCCACCGGTCACGCAGTGCCGGGTTGAAGGCGGCGGTGTCGACACCGGGGCTCCAGAGCGAGGGGTCGGCACCGAGGTCGCGGGCCCGGTCGAGCATCCAGGGCGCGGTGACCAGCAGGGTGTCCGCGCGGTCGGCGACCTTGGCGCGCCAGTAGTCCGCGCTCAGGTCCAGCACGGGGGACTGCTCGACCACCACGGTCGGGATCCCGAGCCGGGCGGCGTGCTTGAGCGCCTTGCGCCCCAGGGCCGCGGGGGAGGTGACGTGCACGAGGTCCGGGCGCAGGTCGGTGAGGACCTCGCGGACCCTGCTGCCGAGTCGCTCCCGCCCGGAGACGCGGACGACGCGGCTGCGGCGGTAGGTCCCGAGCCCCGGTCCGGGGGCGACGATGCTGACCTCGTGCCCGGTGTCGATCAGCCGGTCGGCCACGGCCTTGACGGTCCTCGTGGTGCCGTCGACGGCGGGGTAGAAGGCCTCGGTGACGAGCGCGATCCGCATGCGACCACGGTGGCGGCGAGAGGCGTCCCGCACGCAGCCGCCGCGTGACGGTGGCGTGAACTCTGCCGGTGTGGCCCCTTTCACAAAGGTCCCCGAGTGTGCAGACTCACTCCAGCACCGGACCGATCAGGGCACCCGCGGAGGTGGCAATGGCGTCGACGGACGCGCAGCGCACGACATCAGGGACGGCAGGCGCGTCCGGAGTGGACGGGCCGACACGGGCCCGGATCGGGGTGAGGACCCTGCGGGGGGACCGGTGGTGGCTCACTCCACTGGCGACCTTCGTCGTGTTCTCGGGGTTCGTGGTCTTCGCGACCGTGCGGGCCTTCCAGGGCGACAACTTCTACTCCGAGCCGTACCTCTCGCCGTTCTACTCGCCCTGCCTGACCGACGCCTGCGAGACGGCCGGAGCCGCGGACTTCGGGACGCCGTTCGGCTGGTGGAGCCTCTCCCCGGCGCTGATCATCCTGATCTTCCCGCTCGGCTTCCGGATGAGCTGCTACTACTACCGCAAGGCCTACTACCGCGCGTTCTGGCTGTCCCCGCCCGCGTGTGCCGTCGCCGAGCCGCACCAGAAGTACACGGGCGAGACCCGGTTCCCGCTGATCCTGCAGAACATCCACCGCTACTTCTGGTACGCCGCGGTGGTGGTCGCGCTGATCCTGACCTGGGACGCCCTGCTGGCGTTCGGCCCGGCCGAGGGCGAGTCCGACGGGATCCACATGGGCCTCGGCACGGTGCTGATGGTCGCGAACGTCGTGCTGATCTGGCTCTACACGCTGTCGTGCCACTCGTGCCGGCACATCACCGGCGGCCGGCTGCGGCACTTCTCGAAGCACCCGGTCCGCTACAGGATGTGGACCTTCGTCTCGAGGCTGAACACCAACCACGCGGCCTACGCCTGGTACTCCCTGTTCTCCGTCGCCATCGTGGACTTCTACATCTACCTGCTGGCGACCAACGTCTTCGACGACCCGAGGTTCTTCTGACAATGGTCTCGACAAGCTCGACCAACGAATCCCGTCACCCCATGACCGGCAACGAGATGTCCGGGAGCGAGTCCGGCGGCATGGAGCGGCACACCTACGACGTGGTGGTGATCGGGGCCGGCGGGGCCGGCCTGCGCGCCGCCATCGCGGCCCACGACGCCGGGGCGCGGACCGCCATCGTCTGCAAGTCGCTGCTGGGCAAGGCCCACACGGTGATGGCCGAGGGTGGCATCGCCGCCGCCATGGGCAACCGGTGGCCGGAGGACAACTGGGAGGTGCACTTCCGCGACACCATGCGTGGCGGGAAGATGCTCAACAACTGGCGGATGGCCCAGCTGCACGCCCAGGAGGCCCCCGAGCGGGTCATGGAGCTCGAGGACTGGGGCGCGCTCTTCGACCGCACCGACGACGGCCTGATCTCGCAGCGCGACTTCGGCGGCCACCGCTACGCCCGGCTGGCCCACGTCGGCGACCGCACCGGGCTGGAGATGATCCGGACCCTGCAGCAGCGCGCGGTCGCGCTCGGCATCGACGTCTTCATGGAGTGCACGGTCACCGAGCTCCTGAAGGACGGGGGCAGGATCTCGGGGGCCTTCGGCTACTGGCGCGAGACCGGCCGGTTCGTCGTCTTCGAGGCGCCGAGCGTGGTCCTGGCGACCGGGGGCATCGGCAAGTCCTTCAAGGTCACCTCGAACTCCTGGGAGTACACCGGGGACGGCCACGCCCTCGCGCTGCGCGCGGGCGCGAGCCTGATCAACATGGAGTTCGTCCAGTTCCACCCGACGGGCATGGTCTGGCCGCCCTCGGTGAAGGGCCTGCTGGTCACGGAGTCGGTCCGCGGTGACGGCGGCATCCTGAAGAACTCCGAAGGCAAGCGGTTCATGTTCGACTACATCCCGGAGTTCTTCAAGGCCGAGACCGCGGACAGCGTGGAGGAGGCCGACCGGTGGTACGACGACAAGAAGAACAACCGCCGGCCCCCCGAGCTGCTGCCGCGTGACGAGGTCGCCCGCGCCATCAACTCCGAGATCAAGGCCGGCCGCGGATCACCGCACGGCGGGATCTACCTCGACATCGCCTCCCGGCGCAGCCCCGAGTTCATCCGCAAGCGGCTGCCCTCGATGTACCACCAGTTCAAGGAGCTGGCCGACGTCGACATCACCGCGGAGCCGATGGAGATCGGGCCGACCTGCCACTACGTGATGGGCGGCGTCGAGGTCGACGCCGACACCGAGCTGAGCGCGGTCGAGGGCCTGTACGCCGTGGGCGAGTGCTCCGGCGGCATGCACGGGTCCAACCGGCTCGGCGGCAACTCGCTGTCCGACCTGCTCGTCTTCGGCCGGCGGGCGGGCGAGAGCGCGGCTGTCCATTCGATGAGCTTCAGCGCGGACGGGCTCGGCGCGGCGCGGCCCGCGGTGGCGGAGGACGGACGTGAAGGCGGCGCAGGCCACCGCCCTGTCCCCGTTCGAGCACGAGGCCGGCAGCGAGAACCCGTACACGATCCAGCAGGACCTCCAGCAGACGATGAACGACCTGGTCGGCATCATCCGCACCGCCCCCGAGCTCGAGCAGTCGCTCGAGGAGATCGAGCGGCTCAAGGAGCGCGCCCAGCACCTCGTCGTCGAGGGGCACCGGCAGTACAACCCCGGCTGGCACCTGGCGCTGGACCTGCGCAACATGCTGATCGTCTCCGAGTGCATCGCGAAGGCGGCGCTGGAGCGGCAGGAGTCCCGCGGCGGCCACACCCGCGACGACTTCCCGGGCCCGAGCGAGGAGTGGGGGAGCCGGAACCTCGTGCTCCGGCTGAACGACGTCGGCACGGGCGTCGACCTGACCCATCAGCCGCTGCCCGTCATGCCCGACGATCTCAGGTCGTTCTTCGACCCGGCGCCGGTCGAGACCAAGGAAGGCGGGAAGTAGACATGGGCTACGAGCTGAAGATGCGGATCTGGCGCGGTGACCAGGACGGCGGCGAGCTCGGCGACTACACCGTCGAGGTCTCCGAGGGTGAGGTCGTGCTCGACGCGATCCACCGCGTCCAGGCGACCCAGGCCGGGGACCTCGCGGTGCGCTGGAACTGCAAGGCCGGCAAGTGCGGGTCGTGCAGCGCCGAGGTCAACGGCCGGCCGGCGCTCATGTGCATGACCCGGCTCTCGGACTTCGACGAGTCCGAGACGATCACGGTCACCCCGATGCGCGCCTTCCCGGTCATCCGCGACCTCGTCACCGACGTGTCCTTCAACTACGAGAAGGCGCGCGAGCTGCCGTCGTTCGCGCCACCGCCGCGCGACGCCGACGGCAAGCGGCGGATGGCGCAGATCGACGTCGAGCGCGGCCAGGAGTTCCGGAAGTGCATCGAGTGCTTCCTGTGCCAGAACACCTGCCACGTGGTGCGCGACCACGAGGAGAACAAGCCCGCCTTCGCCGGTCCCCGCTTCTTCCTGCGGTACGCCGAGCTCGACATGCACCCGCTCGACACCCATGACCGCCGGTCCCTGGCCCAGGGCGCCGCGGGCATCGGGATGTGCAACATCACCAAGTGCTGCACCGAGGTCTGCCCCGAGGGCATCAAGATCACCGACAACGCGATCATCCCGATGAAGGAGCGCGTGGTGGACCGGAAGTACGACCCGCTGGTGTGGCTCGGCAACAAGATCGGCCTGCGCAGCAAGGACGACGAGGGCCGCGCCGAGGTCTGACCGGAGCGGGTCGAAGGTCCGGGCCCCGGGGACTCTCGGTCCGCTGCGCGAAGGGGCGTCCGGTGCCACCATGAGCCATGGCCGACCTGTCCACCGCCCCGATCCGCACCGCGATCGTCCGGATCACGATCGGCGCGTTCTCCCTGGCCGCGCTGATGGGCGTGATCGCCCTGATCGGCGGCGGGGCCTTCGGTGCGACCGAGGGGCGCATCCTGCTGACCACGCTGCTCGTCGGCGTCTCGAGCGTGGCCGTGCTCTGCTACCTCGCCACGGCCGGTACGCCGTACCAGTGGGTCGGCGTGGTCGGTGGCGTCGTCCTGGTGGCGCCGGTGTTCACCGCGCTGCTGATGATCTGGCACGACTTCGACACGGCACCGTCGGAGCTCGAGTCCAAGACCTTCGGGGTCGGCACGGTCGTGGCCGCCACGCTCGCGCAGGTCTGCCTGCTGCTGGCGCTGGGGGCACGCGCCCGGCCGGCGGTCCGGCGCATCCTCGTCGCCACGATCGCGCTCGCCGCGGTCCTCGCCGGCCTGATCTCCGCGATGGTGCTCGGCTACGACGACCCGGGCAGCGGCTACCTGCGCTTCCTCGGCGTGGTGGCGATCCTCGACGTCCTCGGCACCGTCGTCGCGGCCGCGCTGACGAGGTTCGGCGGTGGCGCGGCCAGGCCCGCCGCGGCGCCGGCGGCCGCACTCACCGTCTCGCCGGCGCTCGCAGCGCGGGTGGCCGCGCTGGCCCAGCGGACCGGCCGGTCGCCCGGGGCCGTGCTCGACGAGGCCGCCGAGCGCTACCTGGCCGAGGCCGAGCACCCGGCCGCCGACGAGAACGAGCCCGGCGCCCGCGCGCATTGAAAACATCACACTGGCTGGAACCCGTTCCGCGAGTGCTCCTATGGTTCGCACCATGACAGAGGTCGAGGGCGGACTGGAAGAGCCCGCGGAGCTCGAGCCGGAGCAGGGGACGCTGGACCTCGCCGACGCCGGGGACCGCTGGGCAGTCGCGGACTGGGAGCACGCGGCCGCCGCCGTGCTGCGCAAGTCCCGTCGTCTCGGTGAGGACGACCCCGACGACCGCGTCTGGGAGAAGCTGACCCGGACCACGCTCGACGGCATCGGGATCACCCCGCTCGGCACCGCCTCCCTCCTCGACGACCTCGAGACCCGGGGCCGTCCGACGCGGGCCGGTGCCTGGGACGTCCGGGCGCACCTCGAGGGCGGCGACGCCAGGGCCGCCAACGAGTCCGCGCTCGTGGACCTCGCCGGCGGGGTCACCTCGCTGTGGGTCGAGGCGACGGCCGGGACCGACCTCGCCACCCTGCTCGACGGGGTCCTGCTGGACCTGGCGCCGGTGGTCCTGGACGCGCCGTCCGCCCCCGTCGCCGTCGCCGAGGGGTTCCTCGCGTACGCCGACGGTCGCGAGCTCGCGCCCGGCACGAACCTCGGCGTCAGCGGGGAGGCGGCCGCGGAGGACCTGGTCGCCGTCGCCGAGCTGGCGCGGAAGGCCGGCACCCTCGGAGTGGTCGTCGACGCGACGGCGGTGCACGACCGGGGCGCCTCCGACGCCCAGGAGCTCGGCCACTCGCTGGCGGTCGGTGCGCGGGTGCTCCGCACGCTGACCGAGGCCGGCATCCCGCTGGACGAGGCCGCCGGCCTCGTCGAGTTCCGGTACGCCGCCACCGACGAGCAGTTCCCCACGATCGCCAAGCTGCGCGCGGCCCGGCGGCTGTGGGCGCGGGTGCTCGAGATCAGCGAGGCCGAGACCCGCGAGCAGCGCCAGCACGCGGTCACCAGCCGGCCGATGATGAGCAAGTACGACCCCTGGGTCAACATGCTCCGCACCACCGTCGCCGCCTTCGCGGCCGGCGTCGGGGGAGCGGACGCGGTGACGGTGCTGCCGTTCGACAGCCCGCTCGGGCGCCCGGACGCCCTCGGTCGCCGGATCGCCCGCAACACCTCGGCCCTGCTGGTCTCCGAGTCGCACGTCGCGCGGGTCACCGACCCGGCCGGCGGCGCCTACGCGGTCGAGAAGCTGACCGACGACCTCGCGCGCGCCGGCTGGGACGTGTTCGGCCGGATCGAGGCCGGTGAGTCCCTGGACGACGCCATCGCCGCGACCGTCGAGAGGCGGGAGGCCGAGATCGCACGCCGGAAGCGCCCGATCACCGGGCTCTCCGAGTTCCCCAACCTCACCGAGGAGCTGCCGGAGCGGCCCGCGGACGAGACCGCGCGTCCGGTCCGTCGCTACGGCGCCACCTTCGAGGCGCTCCGCGACGAGCCCGCGGCCGGGCACGTCTTCCTCGCCACGATGGGCCCGATCGCGGAGCACACGGCACGGGCGACCTTCGCCAGCAACCTCCTGGCCGCCGGTGGCATCGCCGTCGACGTCGCCGGCCCCACGAAGGGCGTCGCCGACCTGGTGGCGGCGTACGACGGTCAGCCGGTCGTCTGCCTGGCCGGCAGCGACGCGACGTACGCCGAGTGGGCGGCCGAGGCGGCCTCCGCGCTCCGCGAGGCCGGCGCGCGCTGGTTGGTCATCGCCGGCCGGGCCATCGACGAGGTTGATGACTCCTGCGCGACGGGCGTTGACGCCCTCGCGTTCCTGACCCGCACGAGGGAGAAGCTGGCATGAGCGTTCCGAAGTCCTTCGCGGGCCTGCCCCTGTCGGGTGACGGCGGTCTCGGGGCCGGCACCTCGACGACCGGCGCCGAGCCGTGGATGTCCCCCGAGGGCATCGAGATCAAGCCCTTCTACAGCGAGGCCGACGTCGAGGGCCTCGACGCGCTGGACACGCTGCCGGGCCTGAGCCCGTTCCTGCGCGGTCCCTACCCGACGATGTACACCACGCAGCCGTGGACGATCCGGCAGTACGCCGGGTTCTCGACCGCGGAGGAGTCCAACGCGTTCTACCGCCGCAACCTGGCGGCCGGCCAGAAGGGGCTGAGCGTCGCCTTCGACCTGGCCACCCACCGCGGCTACGACTCCGACCACCCGCGGGTGCGCGGCGACGTCGGCATGGCGGGCGTGGCGATCGACTCGATCTACGACGCGCGCACCCTCTTCGACGGCATCCCGCTGGACCAGATGAGCGTCAGCATGACGATGAACGGCGCGGTGCTGCCGGTCATGGCGCTCTACATCGCCGCCGCGGAGGAGCAGGGGGTGAAGCCGGAGCAGCTCGCGGGGACCATCCAGAACGACATCCTCAAGGAGTTCATGGTCCGCAACACCTACATCTACCCGCCGGCGCCGAGCATGCGGATCATCTCGGACATCTTCAGCTACACCGCCGAGCGGATGCCGCGCTTCAACTCGATCTCCATCTCCGGCTACCACATCCAGGAGGCGGGGGCGACCGCCGACCTCGAGCTCGCCTACACGCTGGCCGACGGTGTCGAGTACATCCGCGCCGGGCTCGACGCGGGCCTGGACATCGACCGGTTCGCGCCCCGGCTGTCGTTCTTCTGGGCGATCGGCATGAACTTCTTCATGGAGGTCGCCAAGATGCGCGCCGCCCGCGCGCTGTGGGCGCGCCTGGTGCGTGAGTTCGACCCGCAGAACCCCAAGTCGCTGAGCCTGCGGACCCACTCCCAGACCAGCGGCTGGTCGCTGACCGCCCAGGACGTCTTCAACAACGTCCAGCGCACCTGCATCGAGGCCATGGCCGCGACCCAGGGGCACACCCAGTCGCTGCACACCAACGCCCTCGACGAGGCGATCGCGCTGCCGACCGACTTCTCCGCACGGATCGCGCGCAACACCCAGCTGCTGCTCCAGCAGGAGAGCGGTACGACGGGCACCATCGACCCGTGGGGCGGCTCGCACTACGTCGAGCGGCTCACCCACGACCTCGCCGAACGCGCCTGGGCCCACATCCTCGAGGCCGAGCGGGCGGGCGGCATGGCCAAGGCCATCGAGCAGGGCATCCCCAAGATGCGCATCGAGGAGGCCGCGGCGCGCACCCAGGCCCGCATCGACTCCGGGGTGCAGAAGGTGATCGGCGTCAACACCTACCGCCTCGACGCCGAGGACCGGCTCGACGTGCTCAAGGTCGACAACGACGACGTCTACCGCCAGCAGATCGCCAAGCTCGAGCGGCTGCGCGCCGAGCGGGACGACGACGAGGTCCGCCGGACGCTGGAGGCGCTCACGAGCTCGGCCGAGCGGGGTGCCAGCAAGGGCTCGCTCGACGGCAACCTGCTCGCGCTCGCCGTCGACGCCGCCCGCGCCAAGGCGACCGTCGGCGAGATCTCCGACGCGCTGGAGAAGGTCTACGGCCGCCACCAGGCCGTGATCCGTACGATCTCTGGCGTGTTCAGGGACGAGTCCGGCTCCTCGGGGAGCGAGCTGGTGCAGCAGGTCGTCGCCGCCACCGAGGAGTTCGAGGAGGCCGAGGGCCGCCGGCCCCGCATCCTGGTCGCCAAGATGGGCCAGGACGGGCACGACCGCGGTCAGAAGGTCGTGGTCAGCGCCTTCGCCGACATGGGCTTCGACGTCGACGTGGGGCCGCTGTTCTCCACGCCCGAGGAGGTCGCCCAGCAGGCCGTGGACGCCGACGTGCACATCGTCGGGGTGTCCTCGCTGGCTGCCGGCCACCTCGCGCTGCTGCCCGCGCTGAAGAAGGCGCTGGCCGAGCACGGCCGTCCCGACATCATGATCGTGATCGGTGGCGTGATCCCGCCCGACGACGTCCCCACGCTCCGGGAGATGGGTGCGGCCGCGGTCTTCCTGCCGGGCACCGTGATCGCCGAGTCCGCCCTCGACCTGCTCGCGAAGCTGCGGGACCAGCTCGGTCACTGATGGTGTCGACAGGCTCGACCGACGCACGGGTGTCGGAGCTCGTCGCGGGCGTCCGCGGACAGCAGCGGGCCGCCGTGTCGCGAGCCATCACGCTGGTCGAGTCGTCGAAGCCCTCCCACCGGGCGGCGGCCCGCGAGCTGCTGGCCGAGCTCAGCGACCCCGACGTCACCGGCGCGCGTGCACCCGTGGTCCGGGTCGGCATCTCCGGGGTCCCCGGGGTCGGCAAGTCCACGTTCATCGAGGCGCTCGGCACCCGGCTCACGGCGAAGGGCCACCGGGTCGGCGTCCTCGCCGTGGACCCCAGCTCGGTGCGCACCGGCGGCTCGGTCCTGGGCGACAAGACCCGGATGGCCCGGCTCGCGCACGACCCGAACGCCTACATCCGGCCCTCGCCGTCCGCCGGCACGCTCGGCGGCGTCGCCCGCGCCACCGTGCAGGCGATGGCCGTGCTCGAGGCGGCGTCGTACGACGTGGTGCTGGTCGAGACGGTCGGGGTCGGGCAGTCCGAGGTCACGGTGGCGGGCATGGTCGACACCTTCCTGTTCCTGACCCTGGCCCGCACCGGGGACCAGCTCCAGGGCATCAAGAAGGGCATCCTCGAGATCGCCGACGTGATCGCGGTCAACAAGGCCGACGGCGACCGCGAGCAGGAGGCCCGGTCCGCCGCCCGGGAGCTCGCCGGCGCGCTGCGGATGGTCCGCGGCAAGGGGGAGTGGGCGCCGCCGGTCGTCACCTGCTCGGCCCTCGAGGGCGTCGGCGTCGACGACCTCTGGGAGCGGGTGCTGGCCCACCGCGAGCACCTCGGCGACCAGGGGCTCGCGGACAAGCGCGCCGGCCAGCAGCTGGACTTCATGTGGGCGCTGGTGCGCGACGAGCTCGCCGAACGGCTGCGGCACTCGGCCGGTGTCGCCGCGATCCGCGACCAGGTGCGGGACGCCGTGCTGGCGGGCGAGCTGCCCGCGACCACCGCCGCCGACCGCATCCTCGCGGCGTACGACGGCCGCGAGTGACGGCGCGCACGGTGCGCCCGGAAGCGCCCTCAGGCATCCCCGGTCCCGGGTAAATCGGGCGCCGAACCCCGTCAGAGGAGGTGCCGGGCTTCCAAGATCCCTAGTAGTGACCACCACTAGGGGAGGAACTCGATGCATCGCACTACTCGATTGACTGCTGCCTGCGCAGCCCTCGGGCTCGCCGCGGCCGGGACCGCCGCCGGCATGACGGGCGCCTCCGCGGCCATCGCGCCGCGCACCGTTGTCGCCAGTGGCCTCGCGGGGCCGCTGAGCGCTGCCATCTCGACCACCGGCGTTGCCTACGTCAGCCAGGACTTCGCCGGGAGCCTGGTCAAGATCAGGCCGGGACACAAGCCCCAGACCCTCTACCAGGCCCCCAAGGGTGCCGGCCTCGGCGCCGTCTCGCTCCGCAAGGGCACCGTCACGTTCGCCGTCGTCGGCAAGGCCCAGCTGCTGAAGCAGCGGACCCGGGCCGGCAAGGTCACGACGCTCGCCAACCTGGGTGCCTACGAGAAGAACAACAACCCCGACTCCGGCGTCACCTACGGCTTCCGCGACATCACGGCCAAGTGCGCCGCGAAGTTCCCGAAGAACTTCCCCGTGAAGTACAACGGCGAGGTCGACTCGAACCCCTACGCCACGGACTCCGGCTTCGGGTCGCTCTGGGTGGCCGACGCCGGCGCGAACGCGATCCTCAAGGTCGACAACGGCCGCGTCAGCACCGTCGCCGTCCTGCCGCCCGTCCCGATCAAGATCTCGGCCAAGTTTGCTTCGGCCAATCACATTCCCAAGTGCGCCGCAGGCCTGAAGTACTGGTTCGAGCCGGTGCCGACGGACGTCGAGGCCTGGCACGGGCAGCTCTACGTGTCGGCACTGACCGGCGGTCCGGAGGACGACAGCCTCGGTCCCCAGGGGCGTCTCTACACGGTCAGCCCGGTCAACGGGGAGCCCACGCTGCTCGCCAAGGGGCTCGCCGGCGCGGTCGGTGTCGCGGTCGCCCCCGAGGGTGACGTCTTCGCCACCGAGCTGTTCGGCAACCGGATCGTCCGGCTCCGCGACGGCAGCGGGACGCCTCAGCTGTTCCGCAAGGCCACGCAGCCGGCGGCCATCGAGTGGTCGCGCAGCGGGCTCTACGCCACGACCAACGTGCTGAGCCAGAAGGGGGCCGGCCGGCTGGTCAGGTTCGACAACTGACCGGAGCTCGATCTGAACTGGTGGGCGTCGGGACGAGGCGGTGAACTAACCTCGTCCCGATGCCCGCCGACACTCTGGACACAGCCGCCTCCGTCATCGACTCGGTCGTCACGGCCAACGACGACGAGCTGGTCGAGCTGCGCCGCGACCTGCACGCCCACCCCGAGCTGTCCTGGGCCGAGACCCGGACCAGCGACCTGGCCGCCGCGGCGGTGGAGAAGGCGGGCTGGCGGGTCACCCGGCTCCCGCAGACGGGACTGCTCGCCGAGCTGGGTGACGACGGTCCGATGATCGCCCTGCGGGCCGACCTCGACGCGCTGCCGGTGCAGGACGCCACCACCGATCCGTGGACCAGCAAGGTCCCCGGCGTCGCGCACGCCTGCGGCCACGACGTCCACACCGCGGCGCTCGTCGGAGCCGCACAGGCGCTCGCCGAGGTCCACGCCCGCGGGCTGCTGTCGGGGCGGGTCCGGCTGCTGTTCCAGCCCGCCGAGGAGGTCATGCCCGGCGGGGCCCTGCACCTGGTCAGCCTGGGTGCGCTGGAGGACGTGGAGCGCGTCTTCGCGCTGCACTGCGACCCCGGCGTCGACGTGGGCCAGGTCGGGCTCCGGCTGGGACCGCTCACCAGCGCCGCGGACCGGCTCGAGGTCCGGCTCGAGGGCACCGGCGGCCACACCTCGCGCCCGCACCTGACCGGCGACCTGACCTTCGCGCTCGCCAAGGTGACCACCGAGCTGCCGGCGATGCTGTCGCGGCGGCTCGACCCCCGCTCCGGCGTCAGCCTGGTGTGGGGGATCGTGAACGCCGGGGCCGCCGCCAACGTGATCCCGGACCGCGGCCTGGCCGCGGGGACGGTGCGCATCCTCGACGCCGTCGCCTGGGCCGACTGCGAGCAGCTGGTCCGCGAGCTCGTCCACGACATCGTCCGGCCGTACGGCGTGAACGCCCACGTCGTCTACCAGCAGGGCGTCCCGCCGGTCGTCAACGAGCTGGTCGCCCACCGGGTGATGTCCGCCGCGGTGCACCGTGCGCTCGGTGAGCACGGCCGGGTCATCGCCCACCAGAGCCTCGGAGGCGAGGACTTCGGGTGGATGCTCGACCAGGTGCCCGGGGCGATGGCGCGGCTCGGCACGCGTACCCCCGGCGGCCCGACGTACGACCTCCACCAGGGCAACCTGCGCGTGGACGAGCGGGCCACGGGCATCGGCGCGAGGGTCCTGGCCAACGCCGCCGTCGGTTCTTTGGTCACCGACCGATAACAACGTAAGAAATTCTGTGGCGCTTGTCCCCGACATCGGCTCGGGGAGGTCTAGGGTGACCCGTCGTGTGCCGCGAACGGTTGGCGCACCGAATCACCCCACAAACTCCCAGGAGGGCGCCGTGAAGAAGACGGCACGCACCGCGACGATGGTTGGCATCGCCGCACTTGTTCTTGCCGGTTGTGGCAGCCGCCCGTCGGACGAAAGCGCCAGCGACTCGCCCAGCGAGACGCCGACCAGCTCGGCCCCGGCGGAGAGCCACCCGGACTTCAAGGCGTGCGAGGTGTCGGACTCCGGCGGCTTCGACGACAAGTCGTTCAACCAGACCTCGCTCAAGGGCCTGACCGACGCGAAGACCGACCTCGGCATCCAGACCGCGCAGGTCGAGTCGAACTCCGACGCCGAGTACGGCGACAACATCGACGCGCTGGTCAAGCAGGGCTGCAACTCGATCACCACCGTCGGCTTCCTGCTCGGTGACGCCACCGAGGCTGCCGCCAAGGCGAACCCGAAGGTCGACTTCTCCATCGTCGACTACGGCTACGAGAAGCCCACCAAGAACCTCAAGGGCCTCACCTTCAACACCGCCGAGCCCTCCTTCCTCGCCGGCTACCTCGCCGCTGCCGAGTCGGAGTCCGGCATCGTGGGCACCTTCGGTGGCCTCAACATCCCGACGGTCTCCATCTTCATGGAGGGCTTCCGCCAGGGCATCGAGCAGTACAACAAGGACAACGGCGCCGACGTCAAGCTGCTCGGCTGGGACGGCAAGGACGGCTCGTTCCTCAACACCTTCGACGACAAGTCCAAGGGCCAGTCGGTCGCCGAGGGCATGATCCAGCAGGGTGCCGACATCATCTTCCCGGTCGCCGGTCCCGCCGGCCTCGGTGGCCTGCAGGCCGCCAAGGACAAGGGCATCCACGCGATCTGGGTCGACACCGACGGCTGCGTCTCGGCCGCCGAGTACTGCGACGTGCTCCTGACCTCGGTCATGAAGGGCATGGACGTCGCCGTGGAGTCCGCCATCAAGGACTCGGTGGACGGCAAGTTCTCCAACGAGGTCTTCGTCGGCACGCTCGCCAACGGTGGTGTGGGCCTCGCGCCGTACCACGACGCCGACTCCCAGATCGACCAGGACGTCAAGGACAAGGTCGAGGAGCTCAAGCAGCAGATCATGGACGGGACGCTGAAGGTCGGCTGACCGCCAACCCGATCGAACACACGGGGAGCCGGGTCGGTAAGTTACCGACCCGGCTTCCCCTGTTCTGAACGCTCAACAGGTTCCCGTGCGGCGGGAGGCCGCAAGTCACACGTTCAAGGGAGAACGATGAAGCTGGAGATCCGGGGGCTGACGAAGAGGTTCGGGTCCTTCACCGCGAACGACCACATCGACCTCACGATCGAGCCGGGCGAGATCCACTGCCTCCTCGGGGAGAACGGCGCGGGCAAGTCCACGCTCATGAACATGCTCTACGGGCTGCTCGACCCCACCGAGGGAGAGCTGCTGATCGACGGCGAGCCGGTGAAGTTCGCCTCCCCGGGCGACGCCATCGCCGCGGGCATCGGCATGGTGCACCAGCACTTCATGCTGATCCCGGTCTTCACCGTCGCGGAGAACGTCATGCTCGGCCGCGAGCAGACCCGTGGCCTGGGCTTCCTCAACCGCGCAGCCGCGGCGAAGCTGGTCCGGGAGCTGTCGACCACCTACCGCCTCGCCGTCGACCCGGACGCCCTGGTCGAGGAGATCCCCGTCGGCGTGCAGCAGCGCGTGGAGATCATCAAGGCGCTGGCCAACCACGCGAAGGTGCTGATCCTCGACGAGCCGACCGCGGTGCTGACCCCGCAGGAGATCGACGAGCTGATGGGGATCATGCGGGAGCTCAAGAAGCAGGGCACCTCGATCATCTTCATCACCCACAAGCTGCGCGAGGTGAAGGCGATCGGTGACCGGATCAGCGTGATCCGGCGCGGGAAGGTCGTCGGCACCGCCGACCCCAGCGCCTCCGAGGCCGAGCTCGCCGAGATGATGGTGGGCCGCTCGGTGAAGCTGACCGTCGACAAGACGGCGCCGCAGGTGGGCGCCCCCGTGCTGGAGGTCAAGGACGTCACCGTCGTCGACCCGCGCGGCGTGCAGGTCGTCAAGGACGTCTCGTTCGAGGCGCGGGCCGGCGAGGTCCTCGGCATCGCGGGCGTGCAGGGCAACGGCCAGACCGAGCTGATCAAGTCGCTGCTCGGCCTGGTGAAGCCCGACGCCGGAGAGATCACGATCGACGGCAAGGACATCCGCAAGCACGGTCCGCGAGAGAGCCTCGCCGAGGGCATCGGCTACATCCCCGAGGACCGCTCCCACGACGGGTACGTCGGCGCCTTCTCCGTCCGCGAGAACCTCGTCCTCGACCTCTACCGCAACGAGGAGTTCTCCCGCGGCCTGGCCCTGAAGCTGGACGCGCTGGAGCAGAACGCCGCCCAGCGGATCGAGGAGTTCGACATCCGCACCGAGTCGATGGAGAGCGCGGTCAGCTCGCTGTCGGGCGGCAACCAGCAGAAGGTCGTGGTGGCCCGGGAGTTCTCCCGGCCGCTCAAGGTCCTGATCGCCTCCCAGCCGACGCGCGGCGTCGACGTGGGGTCGATCGAGTTCATCCACAAGCGGATCATCGCCGAGCGCGACAAGGGCACGGCGGTCGTGATCGTGTCGACCGAGCTCGACGAGATCTTCGCGCTGTCCGACCGGATCGCCGTCATGTACGACGGCCGGATCGTCGGCACCGTGACCCCCGACATCGCCCGCGAGGACATCGGACTGATGATGGCCGGCGCCCACGGCCCGGCCGAGGCAGCAGAGGCAACCGCATGAGCACCGAACCCAAGACCCAGGCCACGCCCGAGCCGGAGCAGGAGCAGCCGGCGCCGGTCGAGAAGGCGCCGCCGGTCCGCCGCCCGATGGCGGCTGCCGACTGGCTGCCCACGGTGAAGACCACCCTGGCCGCGATCGTCCTGGCGCTGCTGATCGGCGCCGTGCTGATCGCGTTCTCCAGCCGCGACGTGATCGAGTCGCTGCCCTACTTCTTCTCCTACCCGTGGGACTTCTTCTCCCGGGCCGCCGACGCGATCGGCACGTCGTACTGGGCGCTGGTCACCGGCTCGGTGGGCTCCGCCCACGCGGTCGGTACGACGCTGGTGCGGTCCGCGCCGCTGATCTGCGCGGGGCTGGGCGTCACGCTCGCCTTCCGGGCCGGCCTGTTCAACATCGGCGCCCAGGGGCAGCTGATCCTCGGCGCGCTGGCGGCCGGCTACGTCGGCTTCACCTGGGACCTGCCCCCGGGCCTCCACCTGCTGGTGGCCCTCGCGGCCGGCATCCTGGGCGGCGCCCTGTGGGGCGGCATCGCCGGCGTGCTGAAGGCCCGCACCGGCGCCCACGAGGTGATCACGACGATCATGCTCAACTACCTCGCCGCGGCGGTGCTCATCTACGCGCTGGGCAAGAACGCCTTCCAGCGCCCGGGCAGCGACAACACGCAGTCCCCGCCGGTCTTCGACTCGGCGACCTTCCCGACCATCGGCAACCTGCACCTCGGCGTGGTCGTCGCCTTCCTGGCGGCGGGCCTGGTGTGGTGGATCCTCAACCGGTCCACGCTCGGCTTCGAGCTGCGCGCGGTGGGCGCCAACCCCGACGCCTCGCGCACCGCCGGCATGAACGTGCCGGCCGTCTACACGACCGCGATGGTGGTCGCGGGTGGCCTGGCCGGCCTGGCCGCGACCATGGGCATCCTGGGCCACCACGACTCGCTGAGCCCGACCATGGCCGGCAGCATCGGGTTCGACGCGATCACCGTGGCGCTGCTGGGCCGGGCCACCCCGCTGGGCACCGTCCTGGCCGGCCTGCTGTTCGGCGCGCTGAGCGTCGGCGGCGTGGCCATGCAGGCGAGCGCCGCCGTCCACCCCCAAGGAGCTGACCGAGGTGCTCCAGGCGCTGATCGTGCTCTTCGTGGCCGCGCCCGCGCTGATCCAGGGGATGCTGCGGATGAAGTCGACCGACGAGAACAAGACCGTGATGGCGAAGGGATGGGGCGGATGAGCGCCGCAGTCGTGACCGAGGCCGACCAGGTCGACCTGGTCGAGGTCCGGGACCGGGCCGACGTACGCCGGCAGGTCAAGCTGGTCGTGGTCTTCGCGCTGGTGGCGCTGCTGCTGCTGTGGTTCGCGCTGGACATCGACAACCCGACGGTCAAGTACATCACCGGCGAGCGGGTCACCGCCGAGGACCGCGGCACCGAGATCAACGGGCTCAACGTCGTCTGGGGCTGCTTCGCGGTCGCCATGGTGGCGCTGGTGCTCGCCGCCGTGAACCGGATCCCGCGCGGGATCGCCGGGACGGTGGCCTCGATCCTGGTCGGGGTCGCCTTCTTCACCGGGTTCATCGTCTGGTCCTACGCCGACCAGACGACGCTGGTCATCGCCAACCCGCTCCCGGGCACGGTCAAGCTGGCCACCCCGCTGGTGTTCGGTGCCCTGGCCGGCTGCCTGTGCGAGCGCGCGGGCGTCATCAACATCGCGATCGAGGGCCAGTTCCTGACCGGCGCCTTCTTCGCCTCCGTCGCCTCGAGCGCCTTCTACAGCGCCGAGATGGGCCTGGTCGGCGGCATCCTCGCCGGCGTCGCCATCGCCTCGCTGCTGGCGGTCTTCGCACTGCGCTACCAGGTCAACCAGGTGGTCCTCGGCGTCGTGCTGATCGCGCTGGCGACCGGCCTCACGAGCTTCCTGCTCAGCCAGATCCCCGACGACCCGGACATCAAGGGCTACCTGAACGAGCCGCTGATCCTGGCGCCGATCAGCATCCCGGGCCTGGCCGACATCCCGGTCCTCGGGCCCACGCTCTTCAACCAGACGCTGCTGGTCTACCTGATGTACCTCTCGGTCGTCCTGGTCACCGTGCTGCTCTTCCAGACCAGGTGGGGCCTGCGGGTCCGCTCGGTGGGCGAGCACCCCAAGGCCGCCGACACGGTCGGCATCAAGGTCAACCGGGTGCGCTGGCAGGCCGTCCTGCTCGGCGGCGTGTTCGCCGGCCTCGGCGGCGCCTACTTCACCGTCGGCTCGACCGGCTCCTTCGACCAGGGCGCCTCGGCCGGCAACGGCTTCATCGCGCTGGCGGCGGTCATCATGGGCCGCTGGCACCCCGTGTGGGCGTCGCTGTCGGCGCTGTTCTTCGGCTTCATGTGGACGCTGCAGAGCCAGCTCGCGTTCCTCGGCAAGATGCCGCCGGAGCTGCTGCGCGCCTCGCCGTACCTCGCCACGATCATCGCGGTCGCCGGCTTCGTCGGTCGGGTCCGCCCGCCGGCCGCCGACGGCGAGCCGTACACGAAGAGCTGATCGTGGCCACGGGGTACGACGTCGACTGGCAGGCCCTGCGGGACGCCGCCGTCGAGGTGGCCGCGCACGCCTACGCGCCCTACAGCCGCTTCCAGGTGGGCGCCGCGGCGCTCGCCGACGACGGCCGGATGCTGGTCGGCTGCAACGTCGAGAACGCGGCGTACGGCGTGGTCCTGTGTGCGGAGTGCGGCGTGGTGTCGCAGCTGCACGCGACCGGCGGTGGCCGGCTGACGCACTTCGTGTGCGTCAACGGCGACGGCGAGGTGATCATGCCCTGCGGCCGGTGCCGGCAGCTGCTGTTCGAGCAGGGCGGGCGCGAGCTGCTGCTGCTGACCGTGTCGGGCGTGCGCCGGATGGACGAGGTCCTGCCGGACGCCTTCGGGCCCGACGACCTGAGCTGAACCTGCCCCTGCACGGACCGACCTGCCCTGCACGGGCGAACGAGAGGGAGACATGCCGCAGCACGACGCCGTCGAGGTGATCTCGGCCAAGCGGGACCGGGCCGAGCTGACCGACAGCCAGATCGACTGGGTGATCGACGCGTACACGAGAGGCGCCGTGGACGACGCCCAGATGTCGGCGCTGGCGATGGCGATCCTGCTCAACGGAATGGACCGTCGCGAGATCTCCCGCTGGACCGCCGCGATGATCGCGTCGGGGGAGCGGATGGACTTCTCGACCCTGTCCCGGCCCACCGCCGACAAGCACTCCACCGGCGGCGTGGGCGACAAGATCACCCTGCCGCTGGCACCGCTGGTGGCGGCGTGCGGTGTCGCGGTGCCGCAGCTGTCCGGCCGCGGCCTCGGCCACACCGGCGGCACCCTCGACAAGCTGGAGTCGATCCCGGGCTGGCGGGCGACGCTGTCGAACGAGGAGATGTTCGCCCAGCTGGAGTCGGTCGGCGCCGTCATCTGCGCCGCCGGCGACGGGCTCGCCCCGGCGGACAAGAAGCTCTACGCCCTGCGCGACGTCACCGGCACCGTCGAGGCGATCCCGCTGATCGCCTCGTCGATCATGTCCAAGAAGATCGCCGAGGGCACCGGCTCGCTGGTCCTCGACGTCAAGGTCGGCACCGGCGCGTTCATGAAGGACGTCGACCGGGCGCGGGAGCTGGCCACCACGATGGTCGGGCTCGGCACCGACGCCGGGGTGCGCACGGTCGCCCTGCTCACCGACATGTCCACGCCGCTGGGACACACCGCCGGCAACGCGATCGAGGTCGCCGAGTCGGTGGAGGTGCTGGCCGGCGGCGGTCCGGCGGACGTGGTCGAGCTGACCCTGGCGCTGGCCCGGGAGATGCTCGCCGGCGCGGGTGTCACCGACGTGGACCCGGCCGACAAGCTCGCGGACGGCTCCGCGATGGACGTGTGGAAGCAGATGGTCCGGGCCCAGGACGGCGACCCGGACGCGCCGATGCGCGAGGCCCGCGAGAAGCACGTGGTGGTCGCCCCGTCGTCGGGCGTGCTCACCCGGCTGGACGCGATGGCCGTCGGGATGGCGGCGTGGCGGCTCGGCGCCGGTCGTGCCAAGGCCGGCGACGCGGTGCAGGACGGCGCCGGCGTGCTGTGGCACGCGCGCCCCGGCGACAAGGTCGCGGAGGGCGAGCCGCTGTTCACGCTGCTCACCGACGAGCCGGAGCGCTTCGAGCGCGCCCTGGCCTCGCTCGAGGGTGGCTACGACATCGCCGACGCGGGCACGGCGTACGAGCCCTCGCCGCTGGTCATCGACCGGATCTCCTGACTAGGGGAGCAGCAGCACCAGGAACTCGGCGATGCAGGCGGGCTTGGCCTCGCCCTCGATCTCGATGACGTAGTTCATCGTGAGCTGCTTGCCGGCGGGCACGTCGGTGACCTGGGTGAAGGTGCAGGTCGCGCGGACGCGCGCGCCCACCTTGACCGGGTTCGGGAAGCGCACCTTGTTGAGGCCGTAGTTGAGCTTCGCGCCGGGGGTCTGCAGGTCGTAGATCTTGCTGCCCAGGAACGGGAGCAGCGACAGGGTCAGGTAGCCGTGGGCGATGGTGCCGCCGAACGGGCCGTCCTTGGCGCGCTCGACGTCGATGTGGATCCACTGGAAGTCATCGGTGGCCTCGGCGAACTTGTCCACCCGCTCCTGGTCGATCGTCAGCCAGTCGCTGGTGCCGATCTCCTCGCCGGCCGCGGCCGCGACCTCGTCCAGGGTGGTGAACACGCGCATGTGGGTGCCTCCGTCGTCGGGTCGCCCTGTGGGAGGGCTGCTCGGATGATTGGATTGGCGGCATGACCGCCGCCGCTGCCACGGAACCTACCGTCCTGTCCCGCGACCAGGTGCTGCGGGCGCCGAAGGTCCTGCTCCACGACCACCTCGACGGCGGCCTGCGTCCGGCGACGGTGCTGGAGCTGGCGGGGGAGATCGGCCACGAGCTGCCGGCCGACGACGCCGAGGCGCTGGGAGCCTGGTTCGCCGAGGCGGCGGACTCGGGCTCGCTGGAGCGCTACCTCGAGACGTTCGACCACACGGTCGCGGTGATGCAGAACGGGCCGGCGATCACCCGCGTGGCCCGCGAGTGCGTGGAGGACCTCGCCGCCGACGGCGTGGTGTACGCCGAGATCCGCTACGCGCCGGAGCAGCACGTCTCCCAGGGGCTCACCCTCGACGAGGTCGTGGCCGCCGTGCAGGAGGGCTTCGACCAGGCGACCGAGGCCGCGGGCGGTCGGATCGTGGTGCGCCAGCTCCTGACCGCGATGCGGCACCAGGCCCGGTCGATGGAGATCGCCGAGCTGGCGGTCGCCTGGCGCGACCGCGGCGTGGCCGGCTTCGACATCGCCGGCGCCGAGGCGGGCTACCCGCCCACCCGGCACCTCGACGCGTTCGAGTACCTCCAGCGCGAGAACTCCCACTTCACCATCCACGCCGGCGAGGCGTTCGGGCTGCCGTCGATCTGGCAGGCCATCCAGTGGTGCGGCGCCGACCGCCTCGGCCACGGGGTCCGGATCATCGACGACATCACGGTCGCACGAGGACGGCAGCGTGGAGCTGGGTCGGCTCGCGGCGTACGTCCGGGACAAGCGGATCCCGCTGGAGATGTGCCCGGCCTCCAACGTGCAGACCGGCGCCGCGGCGTCGATCGCCGAGCACCCGATCGGGCTGCTCACGCAGCTGCGTTTCCGGGTCACCGTCAACACCGACAACCGGCTGATGAGCCGGACCTCCATGACCGACGAGATGTGGTCGCTCGTCCAGGCCTTCGGCTACACGCTCGAGGACCTGCGCTGGTTCACGATCAACGCGATGAAGTCGGCGTTCCTGCCCTTCGACGAGCGGCTCGCGCTCATCGACGAGGTCGTCAAGCCCGGGTACGCCGCGCTGAAGGGCTGACCGGGACCACCACGGCCCACGGCAGCCGCCAGCCGGCGAGGCCGAGCCGTCCGCCTGCCCAGGCCGTCCGGGCGGCCCGGACCTCCGAGCCGACGGCGGGGTCGTAGACCGTCAGCGCGTCGGCGCCGGCATGCAGGGCGAGCACGACGTGCCGGGGCAGGGTCGCGCTGCCCACGTAGACCGGGACCGGGTGACCGGCCTCGACGGCGCGCCGGACCAGGTCGTACGCCGCGGCGCGCGACCCCGGCCGCACCCACCGGACGGCGTGGCCAACCCCGGAGACAGCGGAGAGCTCGGCGGCCAGCGCCCACGGCTGCGTCCCCAGCGCCGCCGGCCACGGAAGCCGGAGCCCTCCGGCCGGGCCACGGAGCCGGTTCGTGCGCACGTGCGTCGCGAGGGCCTCGGCGCGGAACCGCCCACCGGACGGGTCGGCGCGCAACCAGGCGTCGTACCCGCCGTCGAGGAGCATCCGGGCCCGCACGAGGCAGCAGGAGCCACACGTCGTGGCGTCGGGCTGCCTCAGGGGCGCGTCGGCTGCCACGACGACTCGCGGCGGTGGCGCAGCCGCTGGATCGCGGCGTGGCCCTGCTCCGGGGTGACCGGGAGGCAGCCGTGCGAGACCGCGCGGGCCACCACCCGTTGCTGGTCGCGCATCAGCGCCAGCCCGCGGCGGACCAGCACCAGCGGCGGCTTGCGGCGCTCGCGCAGGTCGCGGGTCAGCCGGCGCCAGAAGGTCACCAGCGGGTGCTGGCGCACGCAGTACGCGGCGGCGAGCAGGTCGGCCTCCCGGCAGGCGGGGACGACCTGCTCGGCGAAGATCCCCTCGGCCACGAACAGGTCGTGGCCGCCGAGGTCGAGCGTGGTCCAGCCGCACCGGCCGTCACGGGCGATCTCGTAGACCGGCACGTCGGCGCGGCCCTCCCGGCAGAGCCGGTCGAGCGCGGCCATCGCGTCGTCGTGCAGCCAGGAGTCCGGGTGGTCCCAGTCGACGATGCCGGCGTTCGCCCCCGAGGTGATGCGGGGGAGGGTGGGGTCGTCGCCGTTCTTGTAGAAGTCGTCGAGCCGCAGCACCGGCAGGCCGAGGCGTTCGGCGAGCCGGGACTTCCCGGCCCCGGAGGGGCCGGCGAGCACGATGCACCTGCGGCGCGCACGTGACCGGTTCGGGCCTCAGACCCCGATGGGTGCCAGACCGTCTTGGTCTCCAGGAACGCGGTCATCGGCGTCGGTGCCCGGGTCCTGGGTCCAGTCCGGCTCGGCGGCCGGGGCGCGGCGTACCCGCTTGAGGTTGTCCGCGGCGGCGACCTCCAGGTCGGTGGCCAGCGCCGTGTCGCCGGCGATGCCGGTGAGGTCGATGGCGTTGACGTCCATGTGCGAGGCCAGCCACGGACCGATGGTCGCCGCGGAGCCGGTCAGGATGTTGACCACGCCGCCGGGGACGTCGGAGGTCGCGAGGACCTCGGAGAAGGTCACGGCGGGCAGCGGGCGCTCGTACGACGACACCACGACCACCGTGTTGCCGGTGACGATCGCGGGGGCGACCACGCTCACCAGCCCGAGCAGCGACGACTCCTGCGGCGCGAGGACCGCGACGACGCCGGTGGGCTCGGGGGTGGAGAGGTTGAAGAACGGCCCGGCCACCGGGTTGGCGCCGCCGACGACCTGGGTGATCTTGTCGGCCCAGCCGGCGTACCAGACCAGGCGGTCGATCGCCTCGTCGACGACCCGCTCCGCCTTCGAGGCCGAGAGCCCCTCGGACTGCACGACGGCCTGCACGAACTGCGGGCGGCGGTCCTCCATGATCTCCGCGACGCGGTAGAGGATCTGCGCGCGGTTGTACGCCGTCCTGCCGGACCAGCCCGGGAAGGCCTTGCGGGCGGCGGTCACGGCGTCGCGGGCGTCCTTGCGCGAGGCGAGGGCGGCGTTGGCCACGAACGTCCCCTTCGTGTCGTTGACGACGTAGGAGTGGCCCGACTCCGAGCGGGGGAAGGCGCCACCGATGTAGAGCTTGTAGGTCTTGCGCACGTCGATGCGGCTCATCGCAGGTAGGCCTCCAGACCGTGGCGGCCGCCCTCGCGGCCGTAGCCCGACTCCTTGTAGCCGCCGAAGGGGCTGGTCGGGTCGAACTTGTTGAACGTGTTGGCCCAGACGACGCCCGCGCGCAGCTGGTTGGCCATGTGCAGGATGCGGGAGCCCTTGTCGGTCCACACGCCGGCGGACAGGCCGTACGGCGTGTTGTTGGCCTTCTCGACCGCCTCGGAGGGCGTGCGGAAGGTGAGCACCGACAGGACCGGCCCGAAGATCTCCTCGCGGGCGATCCGGTGCGCCTGGGAGACGCCGGTGAAGATCGTCGGCGGGAACCAGAAGCCGGTGCTCGGCAGGTCGCAGGCGGGGGACCAGCGGCCGGCGCCCTCGGCCTCGCCGATGTCGCTGAGCTCCTTGATGCGGGCCAGCTGCTCGGCGGAGTTGATGGCGCCGATGTCGGTGTTCTTGTCGAGCGGGTCGCCCACGCGCAGGGTCGCCATCCGGCGCTTGAGGCGGTCGAGGACCTCCTCGGCCACCGACTCCTGGACCAGCAGCCGGGAGCCCGCGCAGCAGACGTGGCCCTGGTTGAAGAAGATGCCGTTGACGATGCCCTCGACGGCCTGGTCGATCGGGGCGTCGTCGAAGACGATGTTGGCCGCCTTGCCGCCCAGCTCGAGGGTGACCTTCTTGTCGGTGCCGGCGACGGCCTTGGCGATCGCGCGGCCGACGTCGGTCGAGCCGGTGAAGGCGACCTTGTCGACGTCCGGGTGCGACACGAGCGCGCGGCCGGTGTCACCGGCGCCGGTGACGATGTTGACGACGCCCGGCGGCAGGTCGGCCTGCTGGCAGATCTCGGCGAACAGCAGCGCGGTCAGCGGCGTGGTCTCCGCCGGCTTCAGCACGACGGTGTTGCCGCAGGCCAGGGCGGGCGCGATCTTCCACGCCAGCATCAGCAGCGGGAAGTTCCACGGGATGACCTGGCCGGCGACGCCGAGCGGCGTGCTGCCGAAGCCGGAGTACTCCAGCTTGTCGGCCCAGCCGGCGTAGTAGAAGAAGTGCGCGGCGACGGTCGGGATGTCGACGTCGCGCGACTCCTTGATCGGCTTGCCGTTGTCGAGGGACTCCAGGACGGCGAGCTCGCGGCCGCGCTCCTGGATGATCCGCGCGATGCGGTAGAGGTACTTGGCGCGCTCGCGGCCGGACATCCGGCCCCAGACCTTGTCGTAGGCCTTGCGGGCGGCCTTCACCGCCGTCTCGACGTCGGCGTCGCTGGCCTCGGCGACCTCGGCCAGCACCTCCTCGGTCGCGGGGCTGATGGTCTTGAAGGCCTTGCCGTGGCCGTCGACGAACTCACCGTTGATGAACAGGCCGTACGACGGCTTGATGTCGACGATGCTGCGCGACTCGGGGGCGGGGGCGTACTCGAAAGGGCTCGTCATCGCGATCAGTCCAGCGTGAAGTAGTCGGGACCGGAGTAGCGGCCGGTCTTCATCTTGGTGCGCTGCATCAGCAGGTCGTTGAGCAGCGTGGAGGCGCCGAACCGGAACCAGTCGGGGTCGAGCCAGTCCTGGCCCGCCACCTCGTTGACCATCACGAGGTACTTGACCGCGTCCTTGGTGGTGCGGATGCCGCCGGCGGGCTTCACGCCGACCATCTGGCCGGTCTGCTCGCGGAAGTCGCGGACCGCCTCGAGCATGATCATCGTGACCGGGAGCGTCGCGGCCGGCTGGACCTTGCCGGTGGAGGTCTTGATGAAGTGGCCGCCGGCCATCATCGCCAGCCAGCTGGCGCGGCGTACGTTGTCGTAGGTCTGCAGCTCGCCGGTCTCGAAGATGACCTTGAGGTGGGCGCTCGCCGCAGGCCTCGCGCACGGCGACGATCTCGTCGAAGACCTGCTTGTAGTGGCCGGCGAGGAACGCGCCACGGTCGATGACCATGTCGATCTCGTCGGCGCCGGCCTCGACGGCGTCACGCGTGTCGGCGAGCTTGATGTCGAGGGCCGCGCGGCCGCTCGGGAACGCCGTGGCGACCGCCGCGACGTTGACACCGCTGTCGCCGAGGACCTCCTTGGCCGTCGCCACCATGTCGGGGTAGACGCAGACGGCGGCGGTCATCGGGCAGGACATGTCGGCCGGGTCGGGGCGCATCGCCTTGGCGGCGAGCGCGCGGACCTTGCCGGGGGTGTCCTGGCCCTCGAGCGTGGTGAGGTCGACCATCCGGATCGCGAGGTCGATCGCGAACTCCTTGGCGGTGGTCTTGATCGAGCGGGTGCCGAGGGCGGCGGCGCGGGCCTCCGCGCCGACCTGGTCGACGCCCGGGAGTCCGTGCAGGAACCGTCGCAGCGACGCGTCCGTTCTCGTGATGTCGGAGAAGTCCGCGGACACCACCGGGGCACCGGTTGCACTCGACCCCTGGCCCGTGGGCATGGCAGTGGTGGGGGAGCTTGTCACCGGCCCAGCATAGAGTTGTCGGGCCGGTGAGCGGCAATCGAGGAGTGGGACGGCAGCGTCCAGGACAGGAGTGCGACGTGACCGACCCGAAGGGCCGGGCGGCAGCCGAGGAGAAGGTCGAGCGGTTCCAGCCGACCAGCGGTCGGGTCATGGGCGTGATCGCCCTGGTCTTCGCTGTCGCGGTGGTGGTCATCGGCATCGTGGACCGCGACCACGGCTACCCGTTGTCGGTCGTGCTGGGCGCCGTCGTCTTCGGGATCCTGGTGTGGGCGGCCATGCTCCGCCCCCGGGTCTGGGCGACCGAGGAGCACCTGGTCATGCGCAACATGCTGCACACCGCCTGGATCCCGCTCGCCGCGATCGAGCAGGTCGCGGTGCGCCAGGTCCTCGCGGTGAGCGCGGGCGAGCAGCGGTTCGTCTCGCCGGCGATCGGCCGGAGCTTCCGCCAGACCGTGAAGTCCAACCGGAAGGCCGAGCCGTCGGCGACGGAGTCCTACCCCGTCTTCGTGGAGGAGCGGATCAGCCGGCTCGCCGAGGACGCCCGTGCCCAGCGCGGCGTACGCCGCTTCTCCGACGAGCAGGCCGCCCTGGCCGACGGCGTGCACAAGACCTGGGCCTGGCCGGAGATCGCGGGCCTGGCGTTCTTCGGCGTCGCGTTCCTGGTGTCGCTGTTCGTCTGACGGCTCAGATGCCCGCGGCGGCCTTGATGTCGTTGCGCAGCGCGTCGAGCCGGCCGGCCGCGGAGATGCGTGCGGCCTCGACCCCGTCCTCGGGGTTCACCGGGACGACCACCTCGAGGTAGCACTTGAGCTTGGGCTCGGTGCCGCTGGGACGGACGATCACCCGGCCGCCCTCGGCGAGGTGGTAGCGCAGCCCCTCGGTGGGCGGCAGGTCGGCCGAGCCCTCGGAGAGGTCGTCGACCCGCTCGACGGCGAGCCCGCCCAGGCTGGTGGGCGGGGTCTGCCGGAGCCGGTCCATCGCGGCCGCGATCTCGGCGAGGTCGGTGACCCGGACGGACAGCTGGTCGGTGGCGTGCAGCCCGTGCTCGCGCGGCGATGTCGTCGAGCAGGTCGATGAGCGTCCGGCCGTCGGCCTTGGCGGAGGCGGCGAGCTCGCACAGCAGCAGCAGCGCCGAGACGCCGTCCTTGTCCCTCACGTGCTCGGGGTCGACGCAGTAGCCGAGGGCCTCCTCGTAGCCGAACGCCAGGCCGTCGACCCGGCCGATCCACTTGAAGCCGGTGAGCGTCTCGGCGTACGGCTGGCCGGCGGCCGCGGCCATCCGGCCGAGCAGCGACGACGAGACGATCGAGGTGGCGTACGTGCCCTCCTTGCCCGACGCGAGCAGGTGGGAGGCGAGCAGCGCGCCGACCTCGTCACCGCGCAGCATCCGCCAGCCGTGCGGACCCGGGACCGCGGCGGCGCACCGGTCGGCGTCGGGGTCGTTGGCCACGACCAGGTCCGCGCCGCTCTTCTCGGCGAGGGCCATCGCGAGGTCCATCGCGCCCGGCTCCTCGGGGTTCGGGAACGAGACGGTCGGGAAGTCGGGGTCCGGCTGCTCCTGCTCGGCGACGACGCGCGGGGCCGCGAAGCCCGCGGTCTCCAGGACCTGCGCGACCGACGTGCCGCCGACGCCGTGCAGCGGCGTGTAGACGATGTCGAGGTCGCGGGGCCCGTCGGCCGCCAGGCCGGCGACGGTGTCGAGGTAGCGGTCGACGATGTCCTCGCGCAGCGTGGTGCCGGCGTCGCCGCGGGGCACGTCGGCCAGTGCGCCCACCGCGGCGATCCGGGCGGCGATCTCGGCGTCGGCCGGGGGCACGATCTGGCTGCCGTCGCCGAGGTAGACCTTGTAGCCGTTGTCCTGCGGCGGGTTGTGGCTGGCGGTCACCATCACGCCGGCCACGCAGCCGAGCTCGCGGATCGCGAAGGCCAGCAGGGGAGTGGGCAGCGGACGCGGGAGGACGTACGCCTTCAGCCCGGCGCCGGTCATGACCTCGGCGGTGTCGCGCGCGAAGACGTCGGAGTTGTGGCGGGCGTCGTACCCGATCACCACGCCGGCGTCCCGGGGGGCGCCGTGGTCCTGCAGGTAGGCGGCGAGGCCGGCGGCGGCGCGGGTGACGACGACACGGTTCATCCGGTTCGAGCCCGCGCCGAGGGCGCCGCGCAGGCCGGCGGTCCCGAACTCCAGGGTGCCGTCGAAGCGGTCGGCGAGGTCGGTGGCGTCGGCGCCGCCGGCCACCGCCTCGATGATCTGCTCCAGCTCGGCGCGGGTCTGCTCGTCGGGGTCCTCCGCGGCCCACGCGCGAGCGCGGTCGAGCAGGGGAGCCACGTCGGGAGTCGTCATGGGCGGCACGCTACTGCGGCGCGCGGCGTCGGTGCGATTCGGCATCATGACGGGGTGAGCAGCACCGACCGCGACCTTCCGCCGCCCCGCGACCTCGACGTCCCGGTGGGGGTGCTGGTCGAGGAGCTGGCCGCCCTGCTGGGGGTCCACGCCACCGTCGGGCTGTGCATCGACCTGCTCACGGGTGCGGACCGGCGTGACCACGTCGGCGAGCTGCCGTACCTCACGGGTCTGACGTTCGAGCCCGGCTCGCCGCGGCTGGACCCGCAGCGCTGGCCGGACCACTGGGTCCGGACCTGGGGTGCCCGCGGCCTGCTCTACGTCTGGTCCGAGGACGCAGCGGGTCCGGTGGTCGCGGGCCTGGCCGACGAGCACTGGCGGCCGGCCGAGATGTGCCTCAAGGTCTCCACGCGTCGCGAGCTGGGGGAGGCCGGGCCCGGTGCGTGCGCGCTGCTCGACCACTCGTTGCCGCGGGTGCGCGGCCAGGCCCTGCGCACGCTCGGCGCGGCCGGCGACACCGAGCACGTGGCCGCCGTCCGCCGTGCGCTCGACGACCCACACCCCGACGTACGCCGTCACGCCGCGCGCGCCCTCGAGCGGATGTCCGCCCGGCTCGACCTGGACGCGCCGTGGTGAGGTCCTACAGGTTCCGCGACTCCTGGGAGGTCCCCGCGCCGGTCGCGGCGGTCAGGGACGTGCTGGTCGACCTCGAGTACTACCCGCAGTGGTGGCCCCAGGTCGTCGCCGTCGCCTCGCTCGGGCCGGACGACGCCCGGGTGCTCTGCCGCTCGGAGCTGCCCTACACGCTCGACCTGGTCCTGCACTCGGTGTCGCGGGAGGCGCCGCTGCTCGAGGTGGCGGTGGCCGGCCACCTGTCGGGCTCGGTCCGCTGGCGCCTGTCGCCGACCGTCGCCGGCACGCGCCTGGACTTCGAGCAGGACGTCACGGCCGAGGGCGGCCTGCTCGGCCTGGCGTCGTACGTCGCCCGGCCGCTGCTGACCTGGAACCACGACCGGATGATGGCCGGCTGTCTCGCCGGGCTGCGGGCGCAGCTGGGTGTGGCCGGGGTCTGACGCGGGGCGGGGGCGGCGACGACGTCGCCTGCGACTCGACGCCCTCCGCGGATGACCCGTGGACCGGCGGCCTCGGGCGCCGCATCGTCGACGCCAACGGCACCCACCTCGTCGACCAGGCCGACGTCGACGCGCTGACCAGTCCCGACCCCCTCGAACGCAGCATCGCCCGCATGTGGTGGGAACACTGCGCCAGCCAGGCAGCCTGACTGGGGATGAGCAGCGGGCACGCGCGGGCCCAGCAGACGAAGAATGGAAGGGAGTCCCGCTCCCTTCCATTCTCAACGTATAGCGCAGCGGGGGGCTTGCGGCAAGACCCCTGTCAGGTCGCAGAATCACCGGCCGTAGCCAGAAACGTACGGGCGGAGAACTGTGATGCGGCTGAAGCTGTCGACGTACGACTCGCGCGGGGGTGTCGAACCGCTGGGGGAGCTGATGACGTGGACCCCCTGACCACCAGCGCGTTCGACCTCTCCGACCACCTCGCGCCCAAGGCCGACCCGGCACTGATCGCCGCCGACGAGCAGCACTTCGCGGCCGTCGCGATGAGCCTCGAGCACTCGATCGCCGACCTGTCGGACCGTCTCGATGCCGCGCGCCGGGCACCCGGCGGCACCGGCCAGGAGGCGCTGGACCGTGACCAGGAGGTCCACCGGTTGACTGCTCGCCTGCGTGCCCTGCGCCGGTTCGGTCTGGACCTGTGCCTCGGGCACATGGTCCTCGCGGACGACCCGGAACCCGTGTACGTCGGACGGCTCGGCCTCACCGACAGCACGGGTCGCCGGCTCCTGCTCGACTGGCGCTCGCCCGCGGCTGAGCCGTTCTTCGGAGCGACCCACGCCAACCCGATGGGTCTGGTGAGCCGCCGGAGGTACCGCTGGACCCGTGGCCGGATCAACGACTACTGGGACGAGGTGTTCACCGCGGACGGGTTCGAGGGACACGCCGCTGCCCTCGACGACCAGTCCGCCTTCATCGCCAGCCTGGGCGGCAGCCGCTCGCCCCGGATGCGCGACGTGCTCGGCACCATCCAGGCCGACCAGGACGCGATCATCCGCGCAGGGTCCCGCGGCGCCCTCGTCGTCGACGGGGGCCCGGGCACGGGGAAGACCGTCGTCGCGCTGCACCGCACGGCGTACCTCCTCTACTCCGACCCTCGGCTCGGTCATCGCCGGGGCGGCGTGCTGTTCGTGGGCCCGCACCAGCCCTACCTGGCCTACGTCGCCGACGTCCTGCCCAGCCTCGGGGAGGAGGGCGTGCAGACCTGCACCCTGCGCGACCTCGTCCCCGAGGGTTCGGACGCGGGGCTCGAGACCGATCCCGAGGTGGCCCGGCTGAAGGCGTCCGCGGCCATGGTGTCCGCGATCGAGCCGGCCGTGCGGCTCTACGAGGAGCCGCCCACCGAGGGCATGGACGTGGAGACGGCCTACGCCGACATCTGGCTCAGCGCGTCGGACTGGTCGGAGGCGTTCGACGCACCGGACCCCGGTACGCCGCACAACGAGGCGCGTGACCAGGTCTGGGAGGAGCTGCTCACGATCCTGGTCGACAAGGTCGACGACGAGGAGGTCCCGCCGGACCAGCTCCGCAGGGCACTGGCCCAGGATCGGGAGCTGGCCGCCACCTTCTCGAAGGCGTGGCCGCTGCTCGACCCGACCGAGATCGTCGAGGACCTGTGGACGGTGCCGGCCTACCTGCGCAGGTGCGCCCCGTGGCTCGAGGAGGACGAGGTGCGCGCGCTGCGGCGTGCGGACGCTCGGGCCTGGACCGTGTCGGACCTGCCCCTGCTGGACGCGGCCCGGCTGCGGGTCGGCGACCCCGACGCGTCACGACGCAGGCGGCGGCTGGAGGCCGCCGTCGCGGCCCAACGGGAAGAGATGGCCACGGTCATCGACCACCTGATCGAGACCGACGACTCCGAGATGCACGTGATGTCGATGCTGCGCGTCGAGGACGCGCAGAGCGTGATCATCGACGAGGACGCACTGTCGACCGCCGATCCCGATCTCCTCGCCGGCCCGTTCGCGCACATCGTGGTGGACGAGGCGCAGGAGCTGACCGACGCCGAGTGGCAGATGCTGCTGCTGCGCTGCCCGTCCCGGAGCCTCACCATCGTCGGGGACCGCGCCCAGGCCCGGCACGGTTTCACCGAGTCGTGGGCCGAAAGGCTCGAACGCGTCGGGCTCGACCACAGCAACCTGGCCTCGCTGAGCATCAACTACCGGACGCCGGAGGAGGTGATGGTCGAGGCCGAGCCGGTCATCCGGGCCGCCCTCCCGGACGCCAACGTGCCGACCTCGATCCGTAGCAGCGGCGTCCCCGTCGTGCACGAATCCGTGTCGGACCTGGACTCGATCCTCGACGCCTGGCTCGCCGAGCATGCCGACGGGATCGCCTGCGTCATCGGCGTCAGCGAGATCGAGGTCGGCACGTTCCGGGCCACGTCCCGCGTCCGGTCGCTGACCCCCGAGCTGTCGAAGGGCCTCGAGTTCGACCTGGTCGTCCTCATCGACCCGGACACGTACGGCAGCGGCATCGAAGGAGCTGTCGACCGCTATGTCGCGATGACCCGAGCGACCCAGCAACTCGTCATCCTCGGCTGAAGGACACTCCGTCAGTCCTTGGCGACGTCCGGCATGTTGTCGCCGGTGTTGTCGACCTCGGCGTTCTCGGGACGGTTCTCGGGTGCGAGTCGGCGTTCGCGCTCCTCCTCGATCTCGGCGATCTCGTCCTCCGACGGCTTCATCTTGCGGAAGACCTCGCTCGGGTCCGCGCTGCCGGCGCTGCCCTCCTGCTCGTCGCCGGAGTTGAGCTCCTCGAACTCCTTGACCGTCGGCAGCTCCTTGTCGGAGTTGTCGATCTCCGAGTTCTCCGGGCGGTTCTCGGGCGCGAGCCGGCGCTCCCGCTCGGCCTCGATCTCCTCGATCTCGGACTGTGGCGGCGCCTGCAGCCTCTGGTCGGTTTCGTCCTCGTGGCGTGTCTCGCCCACCGTGACCTCCCTCGTAGGGTCGCGCCCACCCTGCCAAGCCGAGGCCGCCCCGTCGACCCCCCGAGGGGTGAACGGGGCGGCGGGTCGCGTCAGGAGTCGATGTGGCTCATGTCGCCGTACCGGTCGCCGGCGACGGCGCCACGCGGGACCGCGTCCTCGAGCGCCTTGAGGTCGACGTCGCTGAGCTCGACATCGACGGCCGCGGCGTTCTCCTCGAGGTACTTCACGCGCTTGGTGCCCGGGATGGGCGCCACGTCGTCGCCCTGGGCGAGGACCCAGGCGAGCGCGAGCTGGCCCGGCGTGCAGCCCTTCTGCTCGGCGAGCTCACGGACCTTGGCGACGAGCGCGAGGTTGGCGTCGAGGTTCTCGCCGGTGAACCGGGGGAAGTACGCCGTACGCCGCGAGTCGTTGTCGTCGAGCGACGCGCTGTCGGTGATGGCACCGGTGAGGATGCCGCGACCCAGCGGGGAGTAGGGCACCAGGCCGATGCCGAGGTCGCGGATCACGGGGAGGATCTCGTCCTCGAGGTCGCGGGTGAAGAGCGAGTACTCGGTCTGGAGCGCGGTGATCGGGTGCGTCGCGTGGGCCTTGCGGATGTTGGCGGCCGAAGCCTCGGAGAGCCCGAGGTGACGCACCTTGCCCGCCTCGACGAGCTCGGCCATCGCGCCCACCGTCTCCTCGATCGGCACGCTCTGGTCGACGCGGTGCTGGTAGTAGAGGTCGATGTGGTCGACGCCGAGCCGCTGCAGGGAGGCGTCGCAGGCCGAGCGGACGTACTCCGGGCGGCCGTTGATGCCGACCCCGGTCCCGTCGGGCTTGCGCTCGTTGCCGAACTTCGTGGCGAGCTGGACCTCGCCGCGCCTGCCGGCGATGGCCTTGCCGACGAGCTGCTCGTTGGTGAAGGGGCCGTACATGTCGGCGGTGTCGAGGAAGGTGACGCCGAGGTCGAGGGCGCGGTGGATGGTCTCGATGCCCTGCCGCTCGTCGCCGGTGCCGTAGAACTCCGACATGCCCATGCAGCCGAGGCCGAGGGCCGAGACGGTGAGCGGGGACGTGGTTCCGAGGGTTCGCTGCTGAACAGTCATGCGCCCCACTCAAACGGTTGGAGTGCGCTCCAGGTCAAGTTCGGGCTGCAACGTGTTCTCGAGCTTCTCGACGTAGATCCCGATCTTGGCGTCGATGGCGCCGAGGTGGTCCTGCACCTCGGCCAGCTGGGCGAGCACCTGCTGCCGGTGCGCGCGCAGCAGGTCCAGCCGCTCCTGCTCGTTGCCGTCGCCCTGCCGGACCAGGTCGGCGTACCGGCGGACGTCGCGGATCGGCATGCCGGTGGCCCGGAGCCGGGTGATCAGCCGGATCCAGCGCAGGTCCGTCTCGGTGTAGCGGCGGTGCCCGGTCGCCGAACGGCCCACCTCGTGCAGCATCAGCCCGTCGCGCTCGTAGTAGCGCAGCGTGTCGGGGGTCAGCCCGGTGCGTTCGGACGCGTCGGCGATGGGCAGGCCGGCAGTGGGGTTCATGACACCAGTGTCAGGGCTGGAGCGCACTCCAGGTCAACACGCGGGATCGAGGGCGCTGGGAAACCGCGCTGGGAAACCGCGCTGGGAAGGATCGCCCGCAGCGGATGAGGACGCCGAAGGACGCGCGGATGAGGCTGGCTCCATCACCGACGACGAGGAGCCTTCCATGGCCGAGACGAACACCGGCACAGCCACGCACCGGGCCACCACTGCGTCCGGTACGCCGAGCCCGAACGGGGTCCCGGGGCAGCCGGAACAGACCGGCTGGATGGGCTGGATCCTGTTCGCCGCCACGATGATGCTGATGCTGGGCATCTTCCACGCCATCCAGGGGCTGGTCGCGCTGTTCCGGGACGAGTACTACCTGGTGGGCAAGAACGGGCTCACCCTGCACGTCGACTACACGACCTGGGGGTGGATCCACCTGGTCCTCGGCGTGCTCGTGGCGGCTGCGGGAGCGGGCCTGCTCGTGGCGCAGATGTGGGCGCGGATCGTGGGCGTCGTGGTGGCACTGGCCAGCGCCGTCCTCAACATCGCGTTCCTGGCGGCCTACCCCGTCTGGTCCACGATCATGATCGCCCTCGACATCCTGGTGATCTGGGCGATCACCGTGCACGGCCGCGAGATGCGGGCGAACCGGACCTGACCGGCGCGTGACGTCCACGAAGGACGCGTGGACGGGGTCGCTGTTCGTCGCGGGGTCGGCGTGCTTCCTCGTCGGCCCCTTCCCGGGCTTCGCGGAGCTGGTCGGGGCGCATGCCGACGCCGCGGTGTTCTTCGTGGGGTCACTGCTCTTCACCTCGGCGGCCACCCTGCAGTGGCTGCCGGTGCGGGCAGCCGGCGGCACCGACTGGTGGAGCAGCACGTGGCAGCTGGCGGGCACCCTGTTCTTCAACGTCACCACGTTCCGGGCGCTCGACACGGCGGTCGGCGCCGCCGGCTACAACCAGGTCGTCTGGCGGCCGGACGCGTTCGGCTCCGTGTGCTTCCTCGTCTCCGGAGCCCTCGCCTACGTCGGGGTCGGCGGGTCCTGGCGGCGGAGGCCGCCGCGCACGACGGACGGCAGGATGGCGGCGGTGAACCTCGCCGGGTGCCTCGCCTTCGGGGTGTCGGCAGCGGCGGCGTACGTCGTGCCGTCGACGGCCGAGGAGGTCGACGCGCGTCTCGCCAACGCGATGACCGCCCTGGGGGCCCTGGCCTTCCTCGTCGGGGCGCTGCTGCTGATCAGGGAGAGCCGGCGCGTGCCGGCCACGGGGTGAGAGGTCAGGCGCGGTCGAGGGCCGGCCGGTAGAACTTCTCGGTCGCGAACGGCCCGCCGACGTGGGCGGCGTCGGACTCGTCCTCGGCGCGCGCCCGGATCCGGTCCGCGAACTCCTCGGCGTCGTCCTGCGGGTCGTAGCCGAGGGCGCGCCCGGGGGCGAGGTCCCACCAGGCCCGGGTGTTGGCGGAGATGCCGTGGAGCACCGCGAAGCCCGGGGCCGGCGGCCGTCAGCGACGCCTCGACCATGCGCACGCCGTCGTCGTGGGACAGCCAGGTGGCGAGGTGGCGGGTCGTCTCCGGCTCGGGGAGGAAGGAGCCGATCCGGCAGGCGACGGCGTCGATGCCGTACCGGTCGGCGTACAGGCTCATCACGGCCTCGGCGGCGACCTTGCCGACGCCGTAGAACGTGTCCGGCCGCGGCCGGACGTCGGTGGTCAGCAGGTCGGTCCGCGGGGTCCGGCCGACCGCGTGGTTGGACGAGGCGTAGACCAGGCGGGTCACGTCGTGCTCGACCATGGCGTCCAGCAGCGCGGCCGTGGTGACCACGTGCGAGGTCACCGAGTCGGGCAGGCCGGCCTCGTCGGGGTGGCCGGCCAGGTGGACGACCCCGTCCAGGCGCTCCTCGGCGAAGACCGCCTCGACCGCGTCCGGGTCGGCGCAGTCGATGAGGTGCCACCGGCCCTCGAAGCCCTCGGTGGCGGGCACCAGGTCGAGCCCCACCACCTCGTGACCCCGGTCGGCGAGGCCCACGGTGAGGACCCGCCCGAGGCTCCCGGCCGCGCCGGTGACCAGGACGCGCATCAGATCCTCGGCACGATCCGGCCGAGCAGGTCGCCCATCCGGGAGGCGGCCGCGCGGCCGGCCTCGAGGACCTCCTCGTGGTTCAGCGGCTCGCCGCTGATGCCCGCGGCCAGGTTGGTGACCAGGGAGATGCCGAGGACCTCCATGCCGGCCTGGCGGGCCGCGATGGCCTCGAGCGTGGTGCTCATGCCCACCAGCTGCCCGCCGATCGCCCGCACCATGCCGATCTCGGCAGGGGTCTCGTAGTGCGGGCCGGGGAACTGGACGTAGACACCCTCGTCCAGCGACGGGTCGACCTCGCGGCACAGCCCGCGCAGCCGGCTGGAGTAGAGGTCGGTCAGGTCGACGAAGTGGGCACCCTCGATCGGCGACTTGCCGGTCAGGTTGATGTGGTCGCTGATGAGCACCGGCGTGCCGGGCGTCCAGGTCTCCTTCAGCCCGCCGCAGCCGTTGGTCAGCACGATCGTGCGGCAGCCAGCCGCGGCCGCCGTACGCACACCGTGGACGACGGCGCGGACGCCCTTGCCCTCGTAGTAGTGGGTGCGGCTGAGGAAGACCAGGAGGTTCTTGTCCCCGGCGCGGACCGAGCGGATCTTGCCGGAGTGGCCGGCGACCGCGGCCGCGGAGAAGCCGGGCAGGTCGGTCGTGGAGATCTCGGCGGTCGCCTCGCCGAGGGCGTCGACGGCCGGCAGCCAGCCGGAGCCCAGGACCAGGGCGACGTCGTGCTGGGGAACGCCGGTCAGCTCGGCGAGGCGGTCGGCCGCCTCCTGCGCCTGCTGCTGGGGGGTCTGCGAGATGGTCTGCTGGTCGGTCACAAGCGGCGACTCTAGTGGCGGGCTCCGGATCGCACCGAAATGTCGGTGGCCGGGTGCAGGATCGACCCATGATCGATCACTTCGGCATCAACTGCGCCGACCTGCAGGCGTCGGCAGCGTTCTACGACAAGGTCCTCGGCGTCCTCGGCCACTCCCGGCTGATGGACTTCGGAGTGGCCATCGGCTACGGCACCGAGGGTCCCTCCTTCTGGATCAGCGAGCAGCCGTCGGAGGGCCCGGCCTCCGGTCCCAACCGGGAGGTGCACATCGCCTTCTCGGCGCCCGACGCCGCGACGGTGCGGGCGTTCTTCGACGCCGCCACCGGCCTGGGGGCCGAGGTGCTGCACGAGCCCCGGCTGTGGCCGGAGTACCACGAGCACTACTTCGGCGCCTTCGTGCGCGACCCCGACGGCAACAACGTCGAGGCGGTCTGCCACACCGCCCAGCCGGGGGACTGACCGGCTACAGCCCGGTCGAGCGGCAGGGGCGCCGGCGCAGCCCGGCCACGTAGTCGGCCGGCGCGTCGGCGGCCTCGGCGGCGTCGGCCAGCACCCCGAGGTACGACGCCGACGGCAGGCCGCCCTCGTAGGCGTCGAGCACGTAGGTCCACACGACGATCTCGCCGGTCATCGTCGAGACCCGCACCTTGGTCTTGCGGTAGAGCCCGAGGTCGGCGGCCTCCCAGCCGTCCAGGGCCTGCTCGTCCTCGCGGGTCACGTCGTAGACCGCCACGAAGACCTGGTCGAAGGGGTCCTGCACGATCGTGGACAGTGCGCCGTCCCAGCCGTGCTCCTCGCCGCCGAAGGTCAGGCGCCAGCCCTCGAGCCAGCCGGTGGTCCGCAGCGGGGAGTGCGGGCAGCGCTCACCCATCCGGGCGGGATCGAGGTTGGTCCCATAGGCGGCGTAGAGCGTCACGGGCTGCAGATTAGTCCCTGCCTTGGTCGCGCACGGGCGCAACTCATAGGCTGACCGCCGTGACCCACTTCAACGTTCTCGTCCTTGGTGCCGGCCCCGGTGGTTACGTGGCGGCCATCCGCGCAGCGCAGCTCGGCCAGTCCGTGGCCGTGATCGAGGAGAAGTACTGGGGCGGCGTCTGCCTCAACGTGGGTTGCATCCCCTCCAAGGCGCTGCTGCGCAACGCGGAGATCGCGCACATCATCACGCAGGAGAAGGACGTCTTCGGCATCTCCGGTGACGCCACGATGGACTTCGGGGTGACGCACAAGCGCAGCCGCAGCGTCGCGGACGCCAGCGCCAAGGGCGTGCACTACCTGATGAAGAAGAACAAGATCACCGAGATCGACGGCTGGGGCACGCTCACCGGCCCCAAGGCCGTCGACGTCAAGGACAAGGACGGCAACGTCACGTCCTACACCTGCGACAACCTGATCATCGCCACCGGCGCGAAGACCCGCCTGATCCCGGGCACCTCGCTCAGCGACCGGGTCGTGACCTACGAGGAGCAGATCCTCACCGACCAGCTGCCCGGCTCGATCATCATCGCCGGCTCCGGTGCCATCGGCGTCGAGTTCGCGTACGTGATGAAGAACTTCGGCGTGGACGTCACGATCGTGGAGTTCCTCGACCGGATGGTCCCCACCGAGGACGCCGACGTGTCCAAGGAGCTGCTCAAGCAGTACAAGAAGCTGGGCGTGAAGGTGCTGCTCTCCACCAAGGTCGAGGGCATCGACGACAGCGGGGACAAGGTCAAGGTCACCGTCAGCAAGGACGGCAAGGAGGAGACCCTCGAGGCCGACAAGGTGCTGCAGGCGATCGGCTTCGCGCCCCGCGTCGAGGGCTACGGCCTCGACGCCGCCGGTGTGGAGCTGACCGACCGCGGTGCCATCGCGATCGACGCGCGCGGCCGCACCAACGTCCAGGGCGTCTACGCGATCGGCGACGTGACCGGCAAGCTGATGCTGGCGCACACCGCCGAGGCGATGGGTGTCGTCACCGCCGAGACGATCGCCGGGGCCGAGACCATGGAGATCGACTTCGACATGATCCCGCGGGCGACGTTCTGCCAGCCGCAGATCGCGTCGTTCGGCTACTCCGAGGCCCAGGCGAAGGAGAAGGGGTACGACGTCAAGACCGCGATGTTCCCCTTCTCGGCCAACGGCAAGGCGCGCGGCATGGCCGAGGGTGTCGGGTTCGTGAAGATCGTGGCCGATGCGGAGCACAACGAGATCGTCGGCGCCCACATGATCGGCCCCGAGGTCACCGAGCTGCTGCCGGCGCTCACGCTGGCCCAGCAGTGGGACCTCACCGCCGACGAGGTGGCCCGCAACATCTTCGCCCACCCGACCCTGTCGGAGGCGATGAAGGAGGCCGTCGAGGGCATCGCCGGCCACATGATCAACCTGTGATGGCCGCGGCCAGCACGACCCCCGGGCGGCAGGAACGCGTCGTCATCATCGGCGGCGGCCCCGGCGGCTACGAGTCGGCCCTCGTCGCCGCGCAGCTGGGCGCCGACGTCACGGTCGTCGACACCGACGGCCTGGGCGGCTCGGCGGTCCTCACCGACTGCGTGCCGAGCAAGACCCTGATCGCCACGGCCGAGCTGATGACCGACGTGGCCGGTGCGGCCGAGCTCGGCGTCAACTTCCAGGACCAGGAGGGTGACGCCGCCACCACGCTCCGCGTCGACCTGGCCCGGGTCAACGCGCGCGTCAAGCAGCTCGCGGCCGACCAGTCCGCCGACATCGGCAGGCGCCTGGCCCGCGAGGACGTCACGATCATCGAGGGTCGCGGCCGCCTCGACGGTCCGGGCCGGGTGCTGGTGACCCGCACCGACGGGTCCGAGGAGGTGCTCGGGGCCGACGCCGTACTGGTCGCCACCGGCGCCGCCCCGCGCACGCTGCCGACCGCCCAGCCCGACGGCGAGCGGATCCTCACCTGGGAGCAGGTCTACGACCTGACCGAGACGCCCTCGCGGCTGATCGTGGTCGGCTCCGGCGTCACCGGTGCCGAGTTCGCCAGCGCCTACCTCGCGCTCGGCATCGACGTCACCCTGGTGTCCTCGCGCGACCGGGTGCTGCCCGGCGAGGACGCCGACGCGGCGGCGGTGCTCGAGCAGGTCCTGACCCGTCGCGGGATGGACGTGCTCTCGAAGTCGCGGATGGAGTCGGTGACCCGGTCGGGCGACACCGTGACCGTGACGCTCACCGACGGTCGCACCGTCGAGGGGTCCCACTGCATCCTCGCGCTCGGGTCGGTGCCCAACACCGCCGACATGGGCCTGGAGGAGGCCGGCGTCGTCCTCGACGACGGTGGCTTCATCAACGTGGACCGGGTCTCGCGGACCTCGGCCCGGGGCGTGTACGCCGCCGGCGACTGCACCGGCGTACTCATGCTCGCCTCGGTGGCCGCGATGCAGGGCCGGATCGCGATGTGGCACTTCCTCGGCGACACCGTGCACCCGCTGGACCTGAAGAAGGTCTCGTCGAACGTGTTCACGGCTCCCGAGATCGCCACCGTCGGCTGGTCGCAGCAGTCCGTCGACAGCGGCGAGATGCAGGCCGAGGTCGTGACCCTGCCGCTGTCCGGCAACCCGCGCGCGAAGATGCAGGGCGTCCACGACGGCTTCGTGAAGCTGTTCTGCCGTCCCGGCACCGGCATCGTCGTCGGCGGCGTCGTCGTGGCGCCGCGGGCGAGCGAGCTCATCCACCCGATCACGATCGCGGTGGCGGAGTCGTTGACCGCCGACCAGCTCGCGCAGGTCTTCACGGTCTACCCGTCGATGAGCGGCTCGATCGCCGAGGCCGCCCGCCGGCTGCACCGGGTCTGAGGTCGGTCAGCGCCGGTTGACGCCCTGGCCGCCCCGACTCGCCCGGTCGATGTCCGCCTGGAGCATCACGTACTTCGGGACACCCTGGACCGCGTGGGTGCCGATGGCGGCGGTGAGCAGCCCCCGCTCGTGCTTCGCCTCGTACCACGGCACGTAGCGGTCGCCGACCCGCACCAGCCGGATCGCCGGCTGCTCGCCCTGGGCGAGCCGGTTGGCGTCGGACCGGCAGACCGGCACCTTGCGCTCGACCCCGCCGGGAGGTGTCCAGGCCACGTCGGTCGCGGCCGGGCCGTGCTGGGGGTTGAAGAAGCAGGGGTCCCGCCGGGTCGGGGGCTCGACCCCGTCCCGGGCGGCGAGCACGCACGCGAGTCGGAAGCGTCCGTCGTCGAGGGTCTTCTCGATCGCCAGCACCGCGTCCAGCTGCTCGGCATCGCGGAGCGCCGACTTGGACTCCTCGTAGAGGTCCAGCGCTCGCTGGTAGTCCGCGCGCATGTCCCGGTCCAGCTCGGTCGTCAGCGTCTCGATGTGGAGGTCGGAGAGCTGCTCGCCGAAGACGGTCACGTCCTCGTCGATGAGCTTGCGCGCCTGTCGGAACTCCTCCAGCGCGGCCAGTCGGCGTTCCTTGCGGGCCCTGAGAAACCACACCATGCGAGGACCATACGTCTGTTCTTCCTCTTGCGCCTCGACGTCGGCCGTGTTCGGATCGTCCGGCTCGTCCGTCTCAGCTCTCGGGGGTCCCGTGTCCACACTGCGCCGCACCATCGTCGCTCTTGCCTGCTCGGCGGTCGTCGCCGGGCTCCTGCCGTCCGCAGCAGCCTTCGCCGACGAGGTGCCCGATCCGGCCACGATCACGATCACGGGGGACGGCTACGGGCACGGCAAGGGCATGTCGCAGTGGGGCGCGCAGGGCGCCGCGGAGGCGGGACTCGGCTACCGGCAGATCCTGCGCTTCTACTACCCCGGGACCGAGCTCGGGCAGGCAGGCGGGCAGGTCAAGGTCCTGCATCAGGCCGACGACGACACGACCTGGTCGTGAACGACCGGCGCGGGCTGACGGCGCGCAACCTCGCGACCGGCCGGACCTGGAAGCCGGACGAGCGCAGGCGCCAGGCGCTGGCGGATCAGGCCTCGCCGGCGGGCAACCGATCGCCTACCGCACGTCGGCTGGCACCTGGCGCACCGTGAAGGGTGACGCCGAGATCGCGGCCGGTGGCGACGCCGGTCGAGCTGCGCACCCCGGACGGTGTCGTCGCCTATCGCGGGGCGCTGCGCTCGACCATGTGGGACACCGGGTCGCCCTGCAACGCGTGACCGTCAACGTGGTCCCGCTGGAGGCCTACGTCAAGGGGCGTGGTGCCCCGCGAGGTGATCGCGTCGCTCTGGGAGCAGCAGGCGCTGCGCGCCCAGGCCGTGGCGGCCCGCACCTACGCGGTGAACGAGCGGGAGCACACGACCAACCGGACCGCCTTCGACCTCTGCGACACCGCGGCCTGCCAGGTCTACGGCGGCTTCTCGGCGGAGTACCCCGCGTCGAACGACGCCGTGGTCGCCACGGCTCGGCAAGGTGGCCACCTTCCAGGGCGAGGTCATCTTCGCACAGTTCTCCGCCAGCAACGGCGGCTACACGGTGGCCGGACCCCGACCACCGTACCTGACGGCGAAGGAGGACCCGTACGACGAGGCGAAGGGTCAGTACTACGGCTGGACGGCCACGCTCACCGATGGCGACATCGAGCGGCAGTGGCCCTCGATCGGGAACCTCCTCTCGATCAGCATCGACGAGCGCGACGGCAACGGAGGCCGAGGCGGGCGAGTCCTGTCGTTGACCCTGACGGGTGACCGCGGGGCGGCGTACCCCACCGGCGAGGACTTCCGTCGCCGCTTCGGGATGCGCTCGACGATGTTCGAGATCAGCGACGTCCAGCCGGGGTAGCGCTCACCCCTGAGGGCCTCGAGAACGGCTCGACGAACTACATATCTGTAGTTCATCGATGGGAATTGCGGGGCTGCTGTGACTCATGGTGCGATGAGCGTTCACACCTGTCCCTGTTGTCACAGCCGTCCCGGGAGACCCCACCATGAGCATCCTCCGACGGCGTACGGCTCCGGCCGGCGCCCTCCTCGTGGCGGCCCTGCTCGGTGCGTCCGCGATCCCCGCGCACGCCGCCGGTGACCGCTGGTCGGTGCCCCACCAGGCCACGATCACGATCCGCGGCCACGGGTTCGGCCACGGCCACGGCATGTCGCAGTACGGCGCGGAGGGCGCGGCCCGCGAGGGGCTGACCTACCGTCAGATCGCGGACTTCTACTACCAGGGCACGAGCTGGGGGACCGCCAAGGGACGGGTCGACGTCCTGATCACCGGCGACACCAGCGACGACCTCGTGGTCCTGGCCCGCAAGGGACTCGTGCTCCGTGACCGGGCCACCGGCGAGAAGACCGAGCTCCCCGACAACGGCGCGACGCGCTGGCGGGTCGTCCCCGCGAAGGGCGGCCAGAGCCGGGTGGGCTACCTCGACGGCACCTGGCACTCGTGGGGGACGCTGACGGGCGAGGGCGAGTTCTCCGCGCACGCCAAGCCCGTCACGCTGGTGACGCCGAGCGGCAACCGGGCCTACCGCGGCCGGCTGCGTGCCGCCGCTCCCTCCGACGGCTCGACGGCGCGCAGCACCGTCAACGACGTGTCGCTGGAGAGCTACCTCAAGGGCGTCGTCCCGCTCGAGATGCCGGCGCTGTGGAGCCCCGAGGCGGTCCGCGCCCAGGCCGTCGCGGCCCGCACCTACGCGGCGTACGAGCGCGACCACCCGCTCGGGTCGGACTACCAGATCTGCGACACGTCCTCCTGCCAGGTCTACGGCGGGTACGACGCCGAGCACCCCGCCTCCAACGCCGCGGTCGACGCGACCCGGCAGCAGGTGCTGCTGGCGAGCGGGAAGCCGGCGTTCACCCAGTTCGGCGCGAGCTCGGGCGGCTGGACCTCGGCGGGGTCGGTGTCCTACCTCCCGGCCCGCCAGGACCCGTACGACGGGTGGTCCGGCAACCCGGTCCACACCTGGGACCAGAAGGTCACCGACACCACCCTCGAGAACACCTGGCCCGCGCTCGGCGACCTGACGAGGCTGGTCGTCACCGACCGCGACGGCAACGGCGACTGGGGCGGCCGGCTCCGCTCGATCACCCTCGTGGGCAGCAAGCAGCGCGTCGTCGTCTCCGGCGACAGCTTCCGGGCCGCGCTGGGCCTGCGGTCGACCTGGCTGACCTTCAAGGTCGCCCAGCGCTCGGGCCGTGCGGCGACGTCCACGCAGCCGGCCGCGAGTCCCTCGCTGATGGCCGCCGACCTGGAGCGGTAGCGCCTCGGCTCAGCCCACGACCAGCACCAGGTCGCCGCCCTCCACCGCCTGGGTGTTGCCGAGCGCGAGCCGCTGCACGGTGCCGGCGACGGGTGCGGTGATCGAGGCCTCCATCTTCATCGCCTCGATGGTGGCCACCGTGTCACCGGCGGAGACCTGGTCGCCCTCGGCCACCACGATCGTGACCACGCCCTGGAACGGCGCGGCCACCTCGCCGGGCTTGCCGGGGTCGGCCTTCTCGGCCGCCGCGACCTCGGAGGCCACGTTGCGGTCGCGCACGCTGATCGGCCGGAGCTGGCCGTTGATGGTGGCCATCACGGTGCGGAAGCCGCGCTCGTCGGGCTCGCTGATCGCCTGGACGCCCAGGATCAGGGTCTTGCCCTCGGCGATCTCGACCGCGTGCTCCTCGCCGTGGCGCAGCCCGTAGAGGTAGTCCATGGTCGCGAGCACCGACACGTCGCCGTAGGTCTCGCGGGCCTCGCTGAACTCCCGGGTCGGGCCGGGGAAGAGCAGCTCGTTGAGCGTCCGCCGCCGGGCGGTGCGCAGGCCGTCGGCCTGCTCGTCGGTCAGCTTCTCCGCGGGGGCCTTCCAGGTGCGGCCCGCGAGCGCCTTGGTGCGGAACGGCTCCGGCCAGCCACCGGGCGGGTCGCCCAGCTCGCCGTTGAGGAAGCCGATCACCGAGTCCGGGATGTCGAACTTCGCCGGGTCGTCGGCGAACTCCGCCGGGTCGGCGCCGACCGCGACCAGGTGCAGCGCGAGGTCGCCGACCACCTTGGAGGACGGCGTGACCTTGACGATGTTGCCGAGGATGTCGTTGGCCGCGGCGTACATGTCCTCGATCTGCTCGAACTTCTCACCGAGCCCCAGGGCGATCGCCTGCTGGCGCAGGTTGGACAGCTGCCCGCCGGGGATCTCGTGCGTGTAGACGCGCCCGGTCGGCGAGGGCAGCCCCGACTCGAACGGCGCGTACACCCGCCGGGTCGCCTCCCAGTAGGGCTCGAGGGCGCACACGGCGTCCAGCGACAGGCCGGTCTCGCGGTCGCTGTGGTCGGTCGCCGAGACCAGCGCCGAGAGCGGCGGCTGCGAGGTGGTGCCGGCCATCGAGGCGGTCGCCGCGTCGACGGCGTCGACGCCGGCGTCGATCGCCGCCAGCAGGGTGCCGAGCTGACCACCGGGGGTGTCGTGGGTGTGCAGGTGCACGGGCAGGTCGAAGCGGTCCCGCAGCGCGGAGACCAGCGTCCGGGCCGCCGGCGCGCGCAGCAGCCCGGCCATGTCCTTGATCGCGAGCACGTGCGCGCCGGCGTCGACGATCCGCTCGGCGAGGCCGAGGTAGTAGTCGAGCGTGTAGAGCTTCTCGCCCGGGTCGGAGAGGTCGCCGGTGTAGCACAGCGCCACCTCGGCGACGGCGGTCCCGGTGGCGCGGACGGCCTCGATCGCCGGCCGCATCTGCTGCACGTCGTTGAGCGCGTCGAAGATCCGGAACACGTCGATCCCGGTCCGCGCGGCCTCGTCGACGAAGGCGTCGGTCACCTCGGTGGGGTACGGCGTGTAGCCCACGGTGTTGCGGCCGCGCAGCAGCATCTGCAGGCAGATGTTCGGGACCGCCTGGCGCAACGACTCCAGCCGCTCCCACGGGTCCTCGGAGAGGAAGCGCAGCGCCACGTCGTACGTCGCGCCGCCCCAGGCCTCGAGCGACCAGAGCTCGGGCGTGGTCCGGGCGACGTGGCCGGCCACGGCGAGCAGGTCCCGGGTGCGGACCCGGGTCGCGAGCAGCGACTGGTGGGCGTCGCGGAAGGTCGTGTCGGTGACGGCGACCCGGGTCTGCTGCCGCAGCCGCCGCGCGAACTCCTCGGGCCCGACCTCGAGCAGCAGCTGGCGGGACCCGTCCGGCGCGGGCACCTCGAGGTTGACGTCGGGGAGCTTGGTCACCGGGTCGATGCTGACCGGCGCGGTGCCGTGCGGCTGGTTGACGGTGACGTCGGCGAGGTAGTGCAGCAGCTTGCTGCCGCGGTCGCCCTTGCCCCGCGCCGCGAGCAGCTGCGGGTGGGTCTCGATGAAGGAGGTGGTGACGTTGCCGGCCGCGAAGTCGGGGTCCTCGAGCACCGCCTGGAGGAAGGCGATGTTGGTGGAGACGCCGCGGATGCGGAACTCCGCGACCGCGCGGCGCGCCTTCTCCACGGCCTTCTCGAAGGTGCGGCCGCGGCAGGTCAGCTTGGCCAGCATCGAGTCGAAGTGGGCGGAGACCTCCGCACCGGTGTACGTCGTACCGCCGTCGACGCGGACGCCGGATCCGCCGGGGGAGCGGTAGGTCGTGATCTTCCCGGTGTCGGGCCGGAAGTTGTTCGCGGGGTCCTCGGTGGTGATCCGGCACTGGAGCGCGGCCCCGCGCAGCACCACGTCGTCCTGGGACAGCCCGAGGTCGGCGAGCGTCTCGCCGGAGGCGATCCGCAGCTGGGACTGCACGAGGTCGACGTCGGTGACCTCCTCGGTGACCGTGTGCTCGACCTGGATGCGGGGGTTCATCTCGATGAAGACGTAGTTGCCGTCGGGGTCGAGCAGGAACTCCACGGTGCCGGCGTTGCGGTAGCCGATCTCGCGGGCGAAGCGCACGGCGTCGGCGCACATGCGGTCGCGCAGCTCCGGGTCGAGGTTGGGCGCGGGCGCGATCTCGACGACCTTCTGGTGCCGCCGCTGGACCGAGCAGTCGCGCTCGAAGAGGTGGATCACGTTGCCCTCGCCGTCGGCGAGGATCTGCACCTCGATGTGGCGGGGGTCGACCACGGCCTGCTCGATGAAGACGGTCGGGTCGCCGAAGGCGCCCTCGGCCTCGCGCATGCAGGTCTCGACGGCCTCGCGCAGGTCGCCGGCGTCGTCGACCCTGCGCATCCCGCGGCCGCCGCCACCGGCGACCGCCTTCACGAAGAGCGGGTACGGCAGCGCGGAGGCCGCCTCGACCAGCGCGTCGACGTCGGTCGACGGCTCGACCGAGGCCAGGGTCGGGACGCCGGCGGCCTTGGCGGCCGCGATCGCCCGCGCCTTGTTGCCGGTCAGCGTGAGCACCTCGGCGGTCGGGCCCACGAACGTGATGCCGGCGTTCGCGCAGGCCTCGGCCAGCGCCGGGTTCTCCGAGAGGAAGCCGTAGCCGGGGTAGACCGCGTCGGCACCCGCGCGCACCGCGACCGCGACGATCGCCTCGGGGTCGAGGTAGGCCCGGACCGGGTGCCCGTGCTCGCCGATCTCGTAGGCCTCGTCGGCCTTCAGCCGGTGCTCGGACCAGCGGTCCTCATGTGGGAAGACCGCGACGGTTCGCGCGCCGACCTCGAACGCCGCGCGGAAGGCCCGGATCGCGATCTCGCCCCGGTTGGCCACGAGCACCTTGGAGAACATGGCGTCGAGGCTAGCGGCGTCGGCGGCGGGCCGGGTGCGGCGTCCGGTCAGGCGAGACGCCGGAGGCCGGACGATCAGGCGGTGAACTGGTCGACCAGCCCCGGGACGGCGGCCGCGGCGAGGTCCACGGCCGTCGGCTCGGGTACGTCGAGCAGGGTCACCGCCTGCTGGCCGCCGGCCGTGGTGGCGGACAGCGAGGTGAGCCCGGCGCGCCGCTGGAACCAGGTCGACCGGAACGTCCAGCCGATGACGTCCCCGGTGGCCAGCGCGTGCCGGTGCCGGTTCAGGCTCCCGGACCGCGCGACGAGGTGGCCGTCGACCAGCGCGTGTCCCAGCCCCCGGGCCCGGTCGGCCGCGAGGACGAGAGCGACCGGGATGCCGGCCGCGGCGACGAGCAGCAGCCAGGCCGGAGCATCCGCGACCAGGACGAGCAGGAGCGTCGCCGCGAGCACCGCGGCGACCGGGGTCAGGGCCCGGGTGAACCGGCGCCGGTGCGCGCGGGCGCCGTGCCCGACCAGGGGAGCGTCCACCGGCCCGGAGGTGCCGAGCACGTCGCGGGCGACGCGCAGCACGACCGGCCGCGGCGCCGGCGGGACCAGCAGCCCGCTGCCCTGCTGCTTGCGGTCCAGGCCGGTCACGATCGCGGACAGGCGCCCCCCGCCGGCGATCCGCAGCGCCAGCGGCTCGCACACGCTCACCCCGGCCAGCCGCTCGTCGTCGAGGCTGGTCTCCCGGGTGGTGAGCAGGCCCCGGCGCAGGTGCCACGCGCCGTTCGCGTGGCTGAGCAGCGAAGCCCCAGTTCGCCACCACGTAACCCCCGACCGCCAGCACCGTCACGAGCACGAGGAGGCCCAGGAACGCCGTGGGTGCCAGCGTCCACCAGGGCAGCCCGGCCGCCCCGTCCACCAGTCCGCCCGTGTCGAGCCGCTCCCAGCCACCGAAGGTGTTCATCGCCTGGCTCGCCAGACCGAGGGTTCCGGCGGCGAGCACCAGGCCCGAGCTGGTGAAGGGGGCGAAGCGGACCCAGGCGGGGTCGAGGACGACGACCACGCGCTCCGCGGGCTCGGCGGTGGCCCCCGCCGAGGTGGGCGGGGCGACCCGGAGCAGCTCCAGGCGCAGCTCCCGGGCCCGGGCCAGCGGCAACCCGTCGAGGTCGAGCCGCTCCTCCTCGTTCGCCGAGCTCGCCCCGGTCCCGATCCGCACCGTGGCGAGTCCGAGCGCCCGATGGATGGGGGAGGCGGTCAGGTCGACGGTGCGCACCCGGTCCACGGGCGTGGACAGCACGTGCCGCTCGAGCAGGCCGCGCCGCAGCTCGACCCGCCCGGCGGTGATCCGGAAGCTGGTGGTGACGTAGCGCAGCAGGCCGAGCCCGATCGGCACGCCGACGCCGACGAGGTGCCAGACCTCGTTGCCCGAGGCCGTGCCGGCCACGAAGACGCCGATCACCGCCGGCAGGAACCGGATCAGCTCCCGGACCGGGTGCACCAGCAGCATGCGCGGGTCGAGCCGCTGCCACTGCTGGCTCTGGTCCAGCTCCGGGGTGTCCAGCCGGCTCACGTGGCGTCGCCCGGGTCGGTGTCGGCCTTGAGCGTCAGCTCGTCGACCAGCACCCGGGCCCGGCCCCGGTCCAGGCCGGCGATCTCCAGGGCCCCGGCGGCGGAGGCGGTCGTGACCGTCACGGTGGCCAGCCCGAACAGCCGGGAGACCGGACCCTCGGCGTAGTCGACGGTCTGGATCCGCGACATCGGCGCGACGCGGCGCTCGCGCGTCCACCAGCCGGTCTGGGTGTAGACGGCCGTGTCGGTGACCTCCCAGCGGTGCACCCGGTAGCGCCAGGCCGGCACCACGGCGACGTACGCCGTGACCGCGAGCGCGAGCGCGCCGAGGACCCACCCGGCGTGGTCGTACCAGTGCCAGACCCAGCCGGCGAGCACCGCGGCCACCAGCAGGGCGGTGCCCTCGGCGAGCCCGCCCACCAGCCACATCAGCCGGGCCCGGGGGCTGACCCGCTGTGTTGGTTCGCGCAGGGCCGGTTCGCGCAGGGACGGCATGCACCGAACCTATCCGTCGAGCGGCACGGACCCGCTCCAGCGCCTGTCAGACTCGGAGTGTGTCGTTGCACGGGGGCGCCGTGGTGGCGGTGCTCGTGGCGCTGCTGCTGGGACCGGGCCTGCTCGGGCCGGTCCCGGTGGCGAGCGCGCCGTCACCCCGCATCGACTACGTCGCGCTGGGGGACTCCTACAGCGCGGGCCCGTTCATCCCGGCCCAGGAGCTGATGGCGGGGACCTGCCTGCGCTCGACCCACGACTACCCGGCCCTCCTGGCCGCGATGCTGCAGGTCGACTCCTTCGCGGACGTGACCTGCACCGGTGCCGACACCTCCGACCTGTCCCAGTCGGTGCCGAACCAGCTGCCCGGCCCGCCGCCCCGGCCCCAGCTGGACGCCCTCGGGCCCGGCACGGACCTGGTCACGGTCGGGATCGGCGGCAACGACTTCGGGCTGTTCGGCTCGATCTTCAACCGCTGCACCCTGCTGGCCCGGTCCGACCCCACCGGGGCTCCCTGCCGCCGCGCCCACACCGTCGACGGCGTCGACACGATGTCCCGCGACGCGGCCGAGGTGGAGGAGCACGTCGCCACGCTGCTGGCCGAGGTCCGGCGACGCGCACCGGGTGCCGAGGTCTGGGTGATCGGCTATCCCCGGGTGTTCCCCGGGCGCGGCACCTGTCCCGAGCTGCCCTTCGCCGTCGGTGACTACGGCTGGGCCGACCACGTCGAGCGCGTGGTGAACACGTCGCTGCGCTCCGCGGCCGAGGCGAGCGGTGCCCGGTTCGTCGACCTGTACGCCGGGTCCCGGGGCCACGACGTGTGTGCGGGCAGCGACGCGTGGGTCAACGGGTCGCAGGAGCAGATCGGCCGGGCCGCGGCGTACCACCCCAACCGCTCGGGGATGGAGGGTGCGGCCCGGACGATCCGCGGTCAGCTGGTGGCCGAGAGCGTGCTGCCGTTCCCGCTGCTCAGTCCTTGAGCTCGCAGATGACCGCGCCGTTGGTGACGGTGGCGCCGACCTCGACCTGGAGGCCGGTGACGGTGCCGGACTTGTGGGCCTTGAGCGGCTGCTCCATCTTCATCGCCTCCATGACCACGACGACGTCGCCCTCGGCGACCTCCTGGCCCTCCTCGACGGCGATCTTGACGATGGTGCCCTGCATCGGGCTGGTGACGGAGTCGCCGCTGGCGGCCGCGCCGGCCTTCTTGCCGGCACTGCGCTTGGGCTTCTTCGCACCGCCGTTGCCGGCGCCGGTGGCGATGCCGCCGAGCCCGGCGGGGAGCACGACCTCGAGCCGCTTGCCGCCGACCTCGACGACGACCTTCTGGCGCTCGCCCTCCTCGTCGGCCTCGGCGACGTCACCGGAGTACGGCTCGATCTGGTTGTCGAACTCGGTCTCGATCCACGTCGTGTAGACGGCGAACTTCTCCCCGTCTCCGACGTAGGCGGGGTCGGACACGACCGCCTGGTGGAACGGGATGACGGTCGGCATCCCCTCGACGACGAACTCGTCGAGGGCGCGACGCGAGCGCTCCAGGGCGTGGGTGCGGTCGCGTCCGGTGATGATCAGCTTGGCGATGAGGGAGTCGAACGAGCCGGGCACCGTCTCGCCGGCGTCGTACCCGCCGTCGACGCGGACGCCGGGGCCGGCGGGGGCGTGCCAGCGGCTGAGGGTGCCCGGGGCGGGCATGAAGTTGCGGCCGCCGTCCTCGGCGTTGATCCGGAACTCGATCGAGTGGCCCCGGACCTCCGGGTCGTCGTACCCGAGCTCCTCGCCGGCGGCGATGCGGAACATCTCGCGGACCAGGTCGAGGCCGGTGACCTCCTCGGAGACGCAGTGCTCGACCTGGAGCCGGGTGTTGACCTCGAGGAAGGAGATGGTGCCGTCCTGGCCGACGAGGAACTCGCAGGTGCCGGCGCCGACGTACCCCGCCTCGCGCAGGATCGCCTTCGACGACTCGTAGAGGCGGGTGACCTGGTCGTCGGTGAGGAACGGCGCGGGTGCCTCCTCGACCAGCTTCTGGTGGCGGCGCTGCAGCGAGCAGTCACGCGTGGAGACCACGACGACGTTGCCGTGCTGGTCGGCGAGGCACTGGGTCTCGACGTGGCGCGGCTTGTCGAGGAACTTCTCGACGAAGCACTCGCCGCGGCCGAACGCCGTGACCGCCTCGCGGACCGCGGACTCGTAGGCGTCGGCGACCTCGGACATCTCGCGGGCGACCTTCAGGCCGCGGCCGCCACCACCGAAGGCGGCCTTGATCGCGATCGGCAGCCCGAACTCCCGAGCGAACGCGACCGCCTCGTCGGCGTTGTCGAGCGGGTCCTTGGTGCCGGGGGCCAGCGGGGCGCCGACCTTCTCGGCGATGTGGCGGGCCTTGACCTTGTCGCCGAGGTTCTCGATCGCCGCCGGCGGCGGGCCGATCCAGACCAGCCCGGCGTCGATGACCGCGCGGGCGAAGTCGGCGTTCTCGGCGAGGAAGCCGTAGCCCGGGTGGACCGAGTCCGCGCCGGACTTCTCGGCGACCGCGACGATCTTGGCGATGTCGAGGTAGGAGTCCGCCGGGGTGGCCCCGTCCAGGGAGTAGGCCTCGTCGGCCAGCCGCACGAAGAGCGCGTCCCGGTCGGGGTCGGCGTACACCGCGACACTGCCGATGCCCGCGTCCTTGCAGGCGCGGATCACGCGGACCGCGATCTCGCCGCGGTTGGCGATGAGGACCTTCTGCAGCGGTTGGATCCTGGGAGGCTTGACCTTCGGCACCTGGCACTCCTGCTCTGACGGTTTGTTACTACTCGGTCTCCGCAGCGGAGAGTATCGCCACCGCGCCGGGCGGGCCGAGGAGGTCTCACCTCCGCGGCCGTAGCGTTCGTCTCATCACCACGCGTGTGGGCGAGCGGCGGACGACCTCGCGGAAGCCCGCCCGCTCGTACAGGCTGCGGGAGCCGAAGAACATGAAGTCGTCGTGGCTGCGCTCGGCCTTGTCCACCGGGTAGGCCTCGACGAGGCGCACGCCGTGGGACCGGGCGAAGTCCAGACCCGCCGCGAGCAGGCGGTGCTGCAGGCCCCGCCCGCGGAACTCCTTCGCCACGTAGGTGCAGACGATCGACCACACGTCGGCGTCGTCGACCGGCTTCATGACGGGGGAGCGGCGCAGCTTGAGGTAGTCCTCGCGGGGGCCGAGGCTGATCCAGCCGGCGGGTCGTCCGTCGAGGTAGCCCACCAGGCCGGGCTCCACGCCCGACTCCACGAGCTCGCACAGCTGGGCCTTGTTGTCGACGCCCGCCGTGGCGTTCACCGCGACCTTGCCGGTGCGCCGGTAGTACATGCACCAGCAGCCCCGCACGATGGAGCCGCCAGGCAGGTCGAACAGCTCCTCGAGGTCCGACCACGTCTGCGGGGTCAGCGGCTGCGTCTCGAAGTTCACGGTCCGATCATCCGGCATTCACGCGGACGCGGCACCTTCTCCTGGTCGTCACCCAGCCCCGGAGGAGAACCATGCGCCGCACCACCACCGCCCTCGCCGTCCTGGCCCTCGTGACCGGTGCGGCCGGGACCGCGCACGCGACCTCGGTGACGCCCCGGACCGGGTCCGGGACCGCCGACGACGGGTACGCCTTCGCGGTCATCGGCGACGTGCCGTACGGCGCGGACCAGGTCGCGGCGTTCCCGGGCTGGATCCAGCAGATCAACGCCGACCCCGCCGTCCGGTCGGTGGTCCACGTCGGCGACATCAAGAACGGGTCGTCGGTCTGCAGCGACGACTACTTCCACCTGATCCGCAGCGACTTCGACACCTTCGAGGACCCGCTGGTCTACACCCCCGGCGACAACGAGTGGACGGACTGCCACCGCGCCAACAACGGCGCGTACGACCCGCTGGAGCGGCTGGGCACGCTCCGCGAGGTGTTCTTCGACCACCCCGGCCGGACGCTGGGGCAGGACACGTTCCCGGTCACCTCCCAGGCCGACCGGGGCTTCCCCGAGAACGTCACCTACCGCCGTGCCGGCGTCACCTTCGTGGCCGCCAACGTGACCGGCAGCAACAACGGCCTCCAGCCCTGGACCGGGCTGGGCAACACCGAGCCGACCCCCGAGCAGCGGCAGGCGGTGCAGGACCGGACCGACGCCGACATCGACGAGCTGCGCACCGCGTTCGACACCGCGCGCAGCCGGCACGACCGGGCCGTGGTGGTCATGCAGCAGGCCGACATGTTCGACCCGTCGTACACGCCGACGTGGGACGACATCAGCGCCTTCCAGCCCTGGGTCCAGGCGCTGGTCGACGAGGCGTCGTCGTTCGCCGGCCCGGTCTACCTCATCGACGGGGACAGCCACACCTACAACACCGACCGGCCGCTGGCGACCGGCTCCTCGTGGCTGTCGACGTACCGGCTGCGCGGCGCGGCGGACAACCTGACCCGGGTGACCGTCGACGGCTCGTCCAACAACACCGACTACCTGCGGGTCACCGTGGGCGCCCCGGGCAAGCCGGTCCTGAGCTGGGAGCGCGTGCCCTACACCTCGTGACGCCGACTGGTTAACAAACGCTAACCAGTGCGGCTAGCATGGCGTCCATGACGTTCGAGCTGAGCCGTGAGCACGAGGAGTTCCGCCGCAGCGTCCGCGAGTTCGCGGAGGCCGAGATCGCGCCGCACGCGGCGCAGTGGGACCGCGACCACCACTTCCCCGTCGACGTGGTGCAGAAGATGGGCAAGCTCGGGCTGTTCGGCCTCACCGCGCCGGAGGAGTACGGCGGCATGGGTGAGGACGGCGACTTCACCAGCCTGTGCGTGGCGATCGAGGAGATCGGCCGGGTCGACCAGTCGATGGGCATCACCCTCGAGGCCGCGGTCGGGCTCGGCATCAACCCGATCCTGACCTACGGGACGAAGGACCAGAAGGACACCTGGCTCCCCGAGCTCGTCGCGGGCGAGCGGCTGGCCGGCTTCGGCCTGACCGAGCCCGGCGCGGGCTCCGACGCCGGTGCCACGAAGACCAAGGCCGAGCTGGTCGGCGGCGAGTGGGTCGTCAACGGCTCGAAGCAGTTCATCACCAACTCGGGCTCGGAGATCACCAGCGTCGTGACGGTCACCGCACGCACCGGGACGCGCGAGGGCGGCAAGCCGGAGATCTCCACGATCATCGTGCCGAGCGGCACGCCCGGCTTCACCGCCGAGAAGGCCTACGACAAGCTCGGCTGGCACGCCTCCGACACCCACCCGCTCAGCTTCGAGGACGTCCGGGTCCCCGAGGCGAACCTGCTCGGCGAGCGCGGCCGCGGCTACGCGCAGTTCCTGGCCACGCTCGACGACGGCCGGGTCGCGATCGCGGCGCTCGCGGTCGGCTGCATCCAGGCCTGCCTCGACATGAGCCTCCAGTACGCCGGCGAGCGGCAGACCTTCGGCGGCCCCATCGGGCGCAAGCAGGGCCTGGCCTTCCAGATCTCCGACCTCGAGGTCATGCTCCACGCCAGCCGCCTGCTGACCTACCGCGCGGCCGCCATGAAGGACGCCATGGACCGCGGCACCGGCGGCTCCATGAAGGAGTTCAAGCAGGCCGCGGCCGTCGCCAAGCTCTACACGACCGAGTCGGCCGTCACCGCGACCCGCATCGCCACCCAGGTCTTCGGCGGCTACGGCTTCATGGAGGAGTACCCCGTGGCGCGGTTCTACCGCGACGCCAAGGTGCTCGAGATCGGGGAGGGCACCAGCGAGGTGCAGCGGATGCTGATCGCGCGGGGGCTGGGCCTGCCCGTCGAGTGAAATGATTGAAGTTTCCTCCTCCGGGTATGACCACGGTCACATACCCGGAGGTGTCTCGTGGTCCCATCCTTCCTCGCCCGTGAGCGAACCGTGGCCGGTCCCGGCTACAGCCGCTGGCTGATCCCGCCCGCCGCCCTGGCCGTGCACCTGTGCATCGGGCAGGTCTACGCCACCAGCGTCTACAAGACGGCCCTGGTGCAGCACTTCGACAGCAGCCTGACCGCCGTCGGCGTGATCTTCTCGATCGCGATCGTGATGCTCGGGCTCTCCGCCGCGGTGGCCGGCACGTGGGTGGACGCCAACGGCCCGCGCGCGGCGATGGCGGTGGCCGCGGTCTTCTGGAGCACGGGCTTCCTGGTCGCGGCCGTGGGCATCGGCACCGGCCAGCTCTGGCTGGTCTACCTCGGGTACGGCGTGATCGGGGGCATCGGGCTCGGCATCGGCTACATCTCGCCGGTCTCGACGCTGATCAAGTGGTTCCCCGACCGGCCGGGCCTGGCCACCGGCATGGCGATCATGGGCTTCGGGGGCGGGGCGCTGATCGCCAGCCCGCTGAGTGCCCGGCTGATGGCGCTCTACGACTCGTCGTACGACGCCACCGACCCGGCCTCGGTCCCCGACGGCCACGCGGTGATGCTGCTGTTCGTCACCCTCGGCCTCGTCTACTTCTGCTTCATGCTCTTCGGGGCGTTCACCGTCCGGGTGCCGGCCGACGACTGGAAGCCGGAGGGCTGGGACCCCGGCGAGGTCGCCGAGAAGCCGCTGGTCACCACGGCGAGCGTCTCGGCCGCCAACGCCATCCGCACCCCGCAGTTCTGGCTGCTGTGGGTGGTGCTGTTCTGCAACGTGACCGCGGGCATCGGGATCCTCGAGCAGGCCGCGCCGATGATCCAGGACTTCTTCCGCGACGGAGCGGACTCGAGCGTCAGCGCCGCGGCGGCGGCCGGGTTCGTGGGGCTGCTGTCGATCGCGAACATGACCGGCCGGTTCGTGTGGTCCTCCACCTCGGACGTGATCGGGCGCAAGCCCATCTACATGGTCTACCTCGGCGTGGGCATCGCGCTCTACGTGATGCTCGCCGTGGTGGGCGACGAGTCGACGCTGCTGTTCGTGCTGCTGGCCGCGGTGATCATCTCCTTCTACGGCGGCGGCTTCGCCACGGTGCCGGCGTACCTGCGCGACCTGTTCGGCACCTTCCAGGTGGGCGCGATCCACGGCCGGCTGCTGACCGCGTGGTCGGCGGCGGGGGTCGCCGGGCCGCTCATCGTCAACAAGTTCCTCGACGCCCGGGGTACCCCCGGCGAGCTGGTGGCCGCGGACTACCGCCCGGGGCTGCTCACCATGGTCGCGCTGCTCGTCGTCGGCCTGGTCGCGAACCTGCTGATCCGCCAGGTCGACTCCCGCTTCCACGAGGGCAGTGACCGCTCCGACCGCGAGGAGGTGTCCGCATGACCGCCCGGATCACCGTCGCCTGGGCCCTGGTCGGGATCCCGCTGGCCTACGGCGTGGTCGAGACCGTGCGCAAGGCCGTCACGCTGTTCACCGGCTGACCGGGTCGCCGGGCGGGAGACCCCGCCCGGCGACATGGGGGCCGGGCCTGCCGCGTACGGGATGGGGTATTGGTTAGCCTTGGCGTCATGGGTAGGCGGTGGCAGCGACTCCTCGCTGAGGCCAGTCGCTTCCTGGCCGTCGGCGGGGTCGCCACGATCGTGGCGCTGATCATCTTCAACTTCCTGGTCCACGGCTTCAACACCGAGCACAAGGCGCTGCTCGACGACCACGTGATCGTCGCCTACGTCATCGCCAACACCGTCGGCATGGTGATCAGCTACCGGGGGAGCCGCAACTGGGCCTTCCGGGACCGGCCGCCCCGGCACGCCGACGGTGGTCGGGCGGCGTTCGTGGTCATCAACGTGGCCACGATGTCGCTGCCGATCGGGTGCCTGTGGATCAGCCGCAACGTGCTGGGGCTCGACGACCCCTACTCCGACAACCTCTCGGCCAACGTGATCGGCCTGGCCATGGGGTTGGTGGCCCGGTTCTACCTGTTCCGGACCTTCGTGTTCCGGCGGCCGGTGCACCTGCCGCACCTGTCGCTGCCGCACCCGCCGGCCGCGAACCCGCACCAGCCGGTCACGGTCGAGACCACAGACTCGTCCACGAGTGGCCGAGCTCGGCGACCAGGTCCCTGACCAGCGGCAGGCTGACCCCGACCACGTTGTGGTGGTCACCCTCGATCCCGGTCACGAAGGCGCCTCCGAGACCGTCCACGGTGAAGGCGCCTGCGACGTACAGCGGCTCGCCGGTGGCGACGTAGGCCTTGATCTCCTCGTCGCTGAGGTCGGCGAAGTGGACCGTGGTCGAGGCGGTCGCGGCGGCGACCCGCCCACCGGTGGTCTCGCGCAGGCAGTGGCCGGTGCGGAGCACGCCGGACCGGCCACGCATCGCGCGCCAGCGGCGCTCCGCCTCGTCCGGGTCGGCCGGCTTGCCCAGCGCCTCGCCGTCGAGCTCCAGCACCGAGTCGCAGCCCAGCACCAGGGCCGACTCGGGCAGGTCGTCGCGCGCGGCGACGGCCGCGCACTTGAGCTCGGCGAGCTGCAGCGCGAGCTCGGTCGGGGGCAGCCCGTCGAGCTGTGACTCGTCGACGCCCGACACGATGACGAGCGGGTCGAGGCCGGCGTTGCGCAGCGTGGCCAGACGGGCGGGGGAGGCGGACGCGAGGACCAGGACCGTCATGTCCGGAAACCCTAGGCCGTGCCTAGTCGGGAGCCACGGCTGGGGCGATCCGGGCGAGTGACTCCCCGAACGCGCACGTCGTCAGCGCGGCGAGCGAGCCGGAGTCGCCGGCGTGCTCGGGGGCGCGCATCGCGATCATGACGTTGAGCAGCATCCCCTGGGCGATGAAGTCCCGCGCCCGCTCGTCGCTGCAGCCGGTGCTCCGGATCACGTCGAAGATCCCCGCCATCCCGTCGCGGGCGGCGGCGCCGATCTCGTCGGTCCCGCCGGCCGAGAAGCCGTGCATCATCACCAGCAGGAAGTCGCGGTCGGCCAGCAGCTCGGTGTACGCCGTCCCCAGCCGCTCCCAGTCGGCCTCGTCCTCCGGGTCGAACGGTCGCTCCGCGAGCACCCGCTGGAAGGCCGCCGCGATCCGCCCGGTGGCGTGCGCGAAGACCTCGAGGAAGAGGTCCAGCTTGGTGCCGAAGATGCGGACGACGTAGGGCTGGGACACCCCCGCCTCCCTGGCCACCGCGTCGGTGCTGGTGCCGGCGTACCCGCTGCGCGCGAACGCCCTGGTCGCCGCGTCGAGCACCAGCTGACGGCGGTCCTCGGCGCTCATCCGCGAGGTCGGGGCGGTCGTCTTCGGGCTCATGCTTGACAGGTTATCACTCGATTACTTATCGTCGTGAGACGTAAGTAATCATTCAATGCCTTCTTCTTGCAGGAGCTGCTCATGTCCGCTCTCGAGACCCCGGCCCCGGTGGCCGGTGCACCCGCCGACACCCGGCCCGCCGCGCTCGCGGCGACCCGGCGCGTGCCGCTGTGGGTCGCGATCGTCGCGACCTCCCTGCCGATGTTCATGGCCACGCTGGACAACCTGGTCATGACCAGCGCGCTGCCCGTGATCCAGGCCGACCTCGGGTCCTCGGTCGGCCAGCTCTCGTGGTTCATGAACGCCTACACGCTCAGCTTCGCCACGTTCATGCTCACCGCGGCCACGCTGGGGGACCGGCTCGGCCGCCGGCGGATGATGCTGGCCGGCATCACCGTCTTCACGCTGGCCTCGATCGCCTCCGCGCTGAGCACCAGCTCCGAGGGACTGATCGCGGCGCGTGCCGTCCAGGGGCTGGGGGCGGCCGCGATCATGCCGCTGTCGCTGACCCTGCTCGCCTCCGCGGTCCCGCCGCGGATGCGGGCAGCCGCCATCGGCATCTGGGGCGGCGTCTCCGGGCTCGGGGTCGCCCTCGGCCCGGTGATCGGCGGCGCCGTCGTCGAGGGCGTCAGCTGGCAGGCGATCTTCTGGCTCAACGTGCCCGTGGCCCTCCTCGCCGTCCCGCTCCTGCTGCTCGCCGTCCGGGAGTCCCGCGGCCCCTGGCAGCGGCTGGACCTCGTCGGCGCCGGGCTGCTCGGTGGTGCGGTCTTCCTCGGCATCTGGGGGATCGTGCACGGCAACGACGACGGCTGGGCCTCCGCGGGGGTGCTCGGCAGCCTGGTGGCGGCCGCGGTGCTCGTGCCGGCGTACCTCCTCCACGCCCGGGGCCGCGCGCACGCCGTCCTGCCGCTGCGCCTGTTCGCCTCGCGCGGCTTCTCGGTGGCGAACGTGATCGGCCTGACCTTCACGATCGGCATGTTCGGCACCGTCTTCCTGCTGGCCCAGTACCTGCAGATCGTGCAGGGCTACACGCCGCTGGAGGCCGGCCTGCGGACGCTCCCGTGGACCGCGGCCCCGATGGTGGTCGCCCCGATCGCCGGGGCGATCGCCGGGCGCACCGGTCTGCGCGCCCTGCTGGTGACCGGGCTGGTGCTCCAGACCATCTCGCTGGTGTGGTTCGCCGCGCTCACCGAGAACGGCTCCGGCTACCCGTCGTTCGTGCCGGCGCTGCTGATGGCCGGCGTGGGCATGGGCCTGACCTTCGCCCCGTCCGCGACCGCCGTCCTGGACGGCCTCCCCGACGCCGACTTCGCGGTGGCGAGCTCGGCCAACTCGACGGTCCGTGAGTTCGGGGTCGCGCTCGGCATCGCGCTCCTCACCGCCGTGTTCCTCGGCAACGGCGGCGAGCTGTCGCCCGTGGGGTACGACGGCGCGATCGGCCCGGCACTGCTCACCGGTGCCGCCGCGGTGGCCGTCGCCGTGGTCGCCGCCCTGTTCGCTCCGGGGCGGGCAGAGGAATGACGCGCGATTCCCCCGGTTGCGGGACCCGGAGGCGTTAGCATCCTGCCCATGAACGGGGACGAGTGGGTGGCGGTCATCATCGAGGACGACCCCGATGTGCGAGACCTGATCGACATCGTGCTGACCCAGTCAGGGTTCCGCACGGTGGTGACCGAGAACGGTCCCGCCGGGGTCGAGGCGGTCCGGGCGCACAACCCGCTGATCACGACGCTCGACGTGAACATGCCGGGCATGGACGGGTTCGCGGTCGCCAAGCGGCTCCGTGAGTTCAGCAGCACCTACCTGATCATGATCACGGCGCTCGCCGACGAGATCGACGTGGTCCAGGGCTTCGAGGCCGGTGCGGACGACTACCTGGTCAAGCCGTTCCGGCCCCGGGAGCTGCGGGCGCGGGCGGACTCCATGCTGCGCCGGCCCCGGGCTCGCAGCGAGAAGCCGTCCGGCTGGTCCGAGGCCGCCGAGCCCGCCACCCCGGCCACGACGGCGCCCGAGCCGGCGCCGCAGCCGTTCGTCACGCCCCGACTCGCGAAGGTGGAGGCGCCGCCCGCCCCCACGCCGCTCGCGGAGACCCCGGCGGCCCCCCGGCCGCGGCACGCGGCTCCCCAGCGCACCGCGGCGACGGCGGCGGACGCGCCCCCGCTCGACTTCTCGTCGCTGCAGTTCAACGGGCTCTCGCTGGTCCTCAACGGGGACTCCCGGATCGTCATGGTCAACGGGGAGGCCGTCGAGCTGACGAGCGCCGAGTTCGACCTGCTCGCCTCGCTCCTCGGCACCGGCCGGCGGGTGCGCAGCAAGGCCGACCTGGTGCTGACCATGCGCGGCCAGCAGTACGTCTCGTCGTACTTCGTCAACGAGGCGGACAAGCAGGCGGTCGAGGAGCACATCGCCGGCCTGCGCCGCAAGCTGCACGACGACGGGCCGACGCCCCGCTACATCGAGACCGTCCGCGACGTCGGCTACCGGATGGCCGCGACCGGCTGACCGGTCCGCTCAGCGTGGATCCGGGCTCAGCGCGGCAGGCCGCTGGACCGCCAGCCGCCGGGGCCGTGCGGCAGCGCGGCGCGCACCTTGCGGTGGTGGGCCTGCCACTCGGGCTTCCGGCGCTCCGGGGGCGTGGCCCCCGTGTTGAGCGAGGCGAGCACCGCGACCAGCGCGGCGATCTCCTCCGGCGTGGCGTTCGGGCTGACCACGCGGAGCAGGGGCTGCTCGGTCGTCGAGCCGTCCTCGCTCACAGCGGGATGTTCCCGTGCTTCTTGGCGGGCAGGATCTCCCGCTTGGACCGCAGCAGGCGCAGCGCGCGGACGACCTCGATCCGGGTCTCGTGGGGCGCGATGACGGCGTCGACGTAGCCGCGCTCCGCGGCGATGTACGGGTTCGCCAGCGTGTCCTCGTACTCGGTGATGAGCTCGGCACGCTTCGCCTCGGCGTCGTCGGCACCCTTGAGCTCGTTGCGGTAGAGGATGTTGACCGCGCCCTGGGCGCCCATCACCGCGATCTGGGCGGTGGGCCAGGCGAGGTTGATGTCGGCGCCGAGGTGCTTGGAGCCCATCACGTCGTAGGCGCCGCCGTACGCCTTGCGGGTGATGATCGTGACCAGCGGGACGGTGGCCTCGGCGTAGGCGTAGATCAGCTTCGCGCCGCGGCGGATGATGCCGTTCCACTCCTGGTCGGTGCCGGGCAGGAAGCCGGGCACGTCGACGAAGGTCAGCACCGGGATGTTGAACGCGTCGCAGGTCCGCACGAACCGTGCGGCCTTCTCGGAGGCGTCGATGTCGAGGGTGCCGGCGAACTGCATCGGCTGGTTGGCGACGACGCCGACCGAGCGGCCCTCGACCCGGCCGAAGCCGACGATGATGTTCGGGGCGAACATGGACTGGACCTCGAGGAACTCCTCGTCGTCCACGACCGCCGCGATCACCTCGTGCATGTCGTAGGGCTGGTTCGGGGAGTCCGGGATCAGCGCGTCCAGGGTCCGGTCGAGGTCGGAGAAGTCCAGGTCGGCCTCGTCGTCGAACGACGGCGGCTCGTCGAGGTTGTTCTGGGGCAGGAAGGACAGCAGCGCCTTGACGTACTCGAGCGCGTCCTCCTCGTCGTGGCCCATGTAGTGGGCGTTGCCCGACTTGGTGTTGTGGGTGCGCGCGCCGCCGAGCTCCTCCATCGAGACGTCCTCGCCGGTGACGGTCTTGATGACGTCGGGCCCGGTGATGAACATGTTGGAGGTGCCGTCGACCATGACCGTGAAGTCGGTGACCGCGGGGGAGTAGACGTGGCCGCCCGCGCAGGAGCCCATGATCAGGCTGATCTGCGGGATCACGCCGCTGGCGTGCACGTTGCGGCGGAAGATCTCGCCGTACAGGCCGAGCGAGACGACGCCCTCCTGGATGCGCGCGCCGGCGCCCTCGTTGATGCCGATGATCGGGCAGCCGGTCTTGATCGCGAGGTCCATCACCTTGGTGATCTTCTCGCCGTAGACCTCGCCCAGCGAGCCGCCGAAGACCGTGAAGTCCTGGGAGAACACGCAGACCTGGCGGCCGTCGATGGTGCCGTAGCCGGTGATCACGCCGTCGCCGTACGGGCGCTTCTTCTCCAGGCCGAACGCCGTGGAGCGGTGCCGCGCCAGCTCGTCGAGCTCGACGAACGACCCCTCGTCGAAGAGCAGCTCGATCCGCTCCCGGGCGGTCTTGCGCCCCTTGGCGTGCTGCTTCTCCACCGCCTTCGCGGACCCCGCGTGCACCGCCTCGTCGAGCCGGCGGTCGAGGTCGGCGAGCTTGCCCGCGGTGGTGTGGATGTCGATGTCGTCGGGGACGTCGGTGCCCTCGCCCGGCTGTGCGCTCACTACTCATGGCCTCCTGGTCGACCTGTGCAAGTCCGTGGGCCAATGTAGTGCCCATGACCGCCGACCTGCCCGCGCGCCCATTCCTCGACGGTGACCGGCTCGCCGCCGGTCCGCCCGGCCTGCGCGTGGAGGTGGTCGACGCGGCGCCGTCGACCAACGTCCTGGTCGCGGAGCGGGCCCGGTCCGGCGCCGCGGAAGGGCTGGTGGTCGTCGCCGAGCACCAGACCTCCGGGCGTGGTCGCCTCGACCGCTCGTGGGAGACGCCGGCCCGCGCGGCGCTGACGTTCTCGGTGCTGCTGCGCCCCCGGGTCGCGCCCGTCGAGTGGCCGTGGCTGCCGCTGATGACCGGGTACGCCGTGTGCCGGGCGCTGCGCGAGGCCGGCTTCGAGGCCGGGGTGAAGTGGCCCAACGACGTGCTGATCGGCGACGGGAAGGTGGCCGGGATCCTCGTCGAGCGGGTGGACACCCCGACCGGACCCGCGGCGATCGTGGGGGTCGGCCTCAACGTCAGCACGACTCGCGAGGAGCTGCCGATCGAGGCCGCGACCTCGCTCGCGATCGTGGCCGGCGCCGCCCCCGACCGCACCGACATCCTGCTGTGGGTGCTCGGCGCGCTCCGGGAGGAGTACGACGCCTGGCAGGCCGGCGGGGCGGCGACCCTGCACGCGGCGTACCTGCGCTCCTGCGTGACCGTCGGGCGCGAGGTCCGGGTGGACCTGCCCGGTGGCGGGGTGCTCACCGGCCGGGCCACCGGGATCGACCCGGGTGGGCGGCTGGTCGTGAGCGGGCCGGACGGTGAGGTGGCCGTGGGGGCGGGGGACGTCGTGCACGTGCGTTCGGTCAACCCGTGACCCGATCAGTGACATGATCCGGAGGTGGCCATCTCGCAGAAGCTGCTCAACGACGGCGAGACCGTCGTCATCAGCACCCGCACCCATCCCAAGGCGCTGCTGGTCCCGGTGCTGGCGCTCGTGGTCCTGCTCGCGCGTCGGCGTCGCGGTCCAGACCATGGTCGACCAGCACGTCGTGACCCTGGTCGCCTGGGTCCTCGTCGCGGTCGGCGTCGTCTGGTACGTCCTCCGGCCGTTCCTGGTCTGGGCGTCCGCCTCGTACACGTTCACCGACCGTCGCCTGATCACGCGCACCGGCGTCCTCACCCGCCGCGGCCACGACATCCCGCTGTCGCGCATCAGCGACGTGGCCAGCGAGCTCGGCCTGGTCGACCGGATGCTCGGCTGCGGCACGCTGATCATCAGTGACGCCAGCACCCACGGCTCGGTGCGGTTGCCGGACATCCCGCACGTCGAGGACACCCAGCGCCGGCTCAACCTGCTCCTGAGCGAGCTCGAGCACTCCGGACATGACGGACGCTGATCCCGCAGGTCCCAGGGACCGGCTCGAGCGCGCCATCCTGGGCGAGGAGGTCGTCTTCAACGCCCAGGAGGTGTCGGAGGAGACCGGCGTCACCATCGAGGAGACCCGTCGGCTGTGGCGGGCCCTGGGCTTCCCCGAGCACGGCACCGAGACGGCCTTCACCCGGGCCGACGCCGAGGCCGTCTCGACGCTCGTCGAGGTGGTGTCCTCCGGACTGATCGACTTCGACCTCGCGGTCAACCTGACGCGCGCGGTCGGGCAGACGATGGCCCGGCTGGCCGACTGGGAGGTCGCCTCCCTGGTGCAGCGCGTCGAGGAGCTCGAGGCGGGGGACCAGGCCACCGGCAGCCGGGTCGGGTCGGCCATGCGGATCGTGGAGGGGTTCAACGAGCCCTTCGAGCAGCTCATGCTCTACGCGTGGCGGCGCCACCTGGCCGCGGCCGTGGCCCGGGTGGAGGCGCTGGGCGCCAACGAGGAGGACCTGCACACCACCCAGATCACCGTCGGTTTCGCCGACATCGTCAACTACACCGCGCTGTCCAACCAGATGTCCGAGGCCCGGATCGGCGACCTGGTGGAGCTGTTCGAGTCACGCTGCGCCGACGTCGTGGCCGCCCAGCGGGGCCGGGTCATCAAGAGCATCGGGGACGCGGTGCTCTTCGTGAACGACGACCCGATCCGGGCCTACGACACGGCCGAGGGCATCATCAACGTGGTCGGCCGCGACTCGCGGATGCCCGACGTGCGGGTGGGCCTGGCCAGCGGGTCGGTCGTGATGCGGCTCGGTGACGTGTTCGGCCCGCCGGTCAACATGGCCGCCCGGCTGACCGCGGTGGCCCGGCGCAACCGGATCATCATCGACGCCGCCACCGCGGCGCTGCTGCCCGACGACCAGTTCGAGACCCGGCGGCTGCCGGCCCGCCCGGTGCGCGGCTTCGGCATCGTGGAGCCGGTCGCGGTGCGGCGGCACTGAGCCCCCTGCGTGGGGACCGGTCCAGCCACGTCGCCCCAATTGGGGGAAATCGCCCCGCGGAGGCCGAGCGGTTCCTACCGTGTCCCCGTGTTCGAGGTGCAGGACGTGCGACTCGACCCCGAGAGTCGCCGCTTGTGGCGCGGGGTCGAGGAGATCATGCTGTCCCGCAAGGAGTTCGACCTCGTGCACGCGCTCATCGCCCGCGCCGGTCAGATCGTCACCCGCGACCAGCTGATGCGCGAGGTCTGGCACACGACGTTCTGGACCTCCTCGAAGACCATCGACGTCCACCTCGGCTGGGTGCGCCGCAAGCTGGGCGACGACAGCCGGCGGCCGCACCTGATCACCACGATCCGCGGCCAGGGGCTGCGCTTCGAGACCGAGGACGCGACGCGCTGACCGGGTCACTACCCTGACCCTGTGTCCGAGCCCGCTCCCACCCTGGCCGTCATCGGCGGAGGACAGCTCGCCCGGATGATGGCGCAGCCGGCCATCGCCCTCGGGCTGCCGCTGCGCCTGCTCGCCGAGGCCGACGGCGTCTCCGCCGCGCAGGTGATCCCCGACCACCTCGTCGGCGACTACACCGACCTCGACACGCTGCTCAAGGTCACCGACGGCTGCCCCGTCGTCACCTTCGACCACGAGCACGTGCCGACCGAGCACCTGCACGCCCTCGAGCACGCCGGGATCGCCGTACGTCCCGGGCCGGAGGCGCTCGTCCACGCCCAGGACAAGGGCGTGATGCGGGCCCGGCTGGCCGAGCTCGGCGTCCCGTGCCCGCGCAACGCGCCGGTCGCCTCGGTGGGGGAGGTCGCGGAGTTCGCCCAATCAGTCGGAGGATGGCCGTGCGTGCTGAAGACCACGCGCGGGGGCTACGACGGCAAGGGCGTCTGGTTCGTCCGCTCGGCCGAGGAGTGCGACGACGCGTTCCGGGCGGCCGCGCAGTCCGGGGTCGGGCTGCTGGCCGAGGAGCTCGTCGACTTCCGTCGCGAGCTCTCGGCGCTGGTCGCGCGCTCGCCGAGCGGCCAGGCGGCGGCGTACCCCGTCGTCGCGTCCACGCAGGTCGACGGCATCTGCCGCGAGGTCGTCGCGCCGGCCCCCGACCTCGACCCCGACCTCGCCGGCCGGGCGCAGGAGATCGCGCTGCGGATCGCCGGCGCCCTCGGCGTCACCGGCATCCTCGCCGTCGAGCTGTTCGAGACCACCGACGGGCGGGTGCTGGTCAACGAGCTGGCGATGCGGCCGCACAACACCGGGCACTGGACCCAGGACGGTGCGGTCACCTCGCAGTTCGAGAACCACCTGCGCGCGGTCATGGACCTGCCCCTGGGCTCCCCGTCGCCGCGAGCGCGCTGGACGGTGATGGTGAACATCCTGGGCGGCGACCGCCCGGAGGTCGGCCGCCTGTACGACGGGTACCCCCACGCGCTCGCGCGCGACCCGCACCTGCGCGTGCACCTCTACGGCAAGGAGCTGCGCCCCGGCCGCAAGGTCGGTCACGTCAACGCCTACGGCGACGACCTCGAGGACTGCCTGGAGCGCGCGCGGCACGCCGCCGCGTGGTTCCGCGGCGACCTCGGCAACGAGAGCGAGTGAGCATGGACGGATCTTCGGTGGTCGAGCCCGGCGCGGGCCCCCGCGTCGGGATCGTGATGGGCTCCGACTCCGACTGGCCGGTGATGAAGGCCGCGGCCGAGGCGCTGGAGGAGTTCGGCATCCCGCACGAGGCCGACGTCGTGTCCGCGCACCGGATGCCCGACGAGATGCTCGCCTACGGTCGCGAGGCCGCCGGGCGTGGCCTCCAGGTCATCGTCGCGGGAGCCGGTGGGGCGGCCCACCTGCCGGGCATGCTGGCCGCGGTCACGCCGCTCCCGGTGATCGGCGTACCGGTGCCGCTGAAGTACCTCGACGGCATGGACTCGCTGCTCTCGATCGTGCAGATGCCCGCCGGCGTGCCGGTGGCGACCGTGGCCATCGGCAACGCCCGCAACGCCGGACTGCTCGCCGTCCGCATCCTCGCGGCCGGTGACCCCGCGCTGCAGCAGAAGATGGTCGACTTCCAGGCCGAGCTCAGGGCCACCGCCCAGGCGAAGGGCAAGGCGGTCCGGGAGCCCGCGCGCAAGCTCGGCTTCTGACGCGGAGCCTCAGTCGCCGCGCACGCGGCCGCGCAGCGCCTTCGTCTGCCCACGCTGGCGCTTCGCCTCGAGGCGACGTCGCTGGGAGCCCTTGGTCGGCTTCGTGGCGCGGCGGGGCGGTGGCGGAGGCGCGAGGGCGGCGCGCAGCAGGTCGGCGAGCCGCTCCCGGGCGGCGATCCGGTTGCGGTGCTGCGAGCGGTGCTCGGAGGCGACCACCACGACGGCGCCGTCCACCAGCTGACCCGCCAGCCGGGTGAGTGCGCGCCGGCGCTGGCCGTCGGTCAGGACGGTCGAGCCGGCCACGTCGAAGACCAGCTCCACGCGGCTGTCGGTCGTGTTGACCGACTGCCCGCCCGGGCCGGGGGAGCGGGAGAAGCGCTCGAGCAGCTCGGCCGCCGGGACGGTCAGCCCGTCGGGCAGCCCCGGCCCCGGGGCGACGGTGAGGTCACCGCCCGGCCGGTTCATCTCCACATGGCGGGGCAGGTGTCCATGACCATCGGGACCCCCGCGAGCGTCGTGCGCCGGAAGGCGTCCTCGTCGATGACGCCGAGCTGGAACCAGACGGCCCTCGCGCCCACCGCGACCGCCTGGTCGGCGAACTCGCCGGCCGCCTCGGAGCGGCGGAACACGTCCACCACGTCGATCGGGAAGGGCACGTCCGCGAGCGAGGCGTACCCCTGCTCGCCGAGCACCGTCGGCGCCGACGGGTGGATCGGCACGATGCGCTTGCCGCGCCGCTGGAGCAGCTGCGCGATCTCGTACGCCGTCCGGCTCGGGTCGCCCGAGAGCCCGACGACCGCCCAGGTCTCGCACTCGTCGAGCATGAACCGGATCCACTCGGTGTCCTGCCAGTCAGCCACGCCCACAAACTACGCGACGACTTCTGCGATTCCACACGTGCGGCGGGCCGCCGGAGGTTAGCGTGGCTCGTCTTCGCTACTGGGAGGTAGCACCACTGAGCTGCTTGAGGGAGCACCTTTGATGAACGTTTCTCGCATGACGCGGCGCATCGCCGTCTCGGGCGTCGCCACCGCGATCGCCGCCGGCGCCCTGGTCGGCGCCTCGTCCACCACCGCGAACGCGGCGACCGAGGCACGAGCACCTACACCTGCAACGTCGCGCGGCACTCCGGTCGCCATGCCGATGCACCGTCGACGGTGCCGATCCTGCCGCCGACCGCGAACGCCGGCATGACCATCCCGGCGAACCTGCTCCAGGTGACCACCGTCGCTCACCATCCCGGCGGCCGTCGCGAGCGGGCTCGGCACGTACGGCGTGACCGGCGGCACAGATCGACGACTTCGGCATGCTGGTCGGCGACACCATGGCGCCGGCGCCGCTCACGATCGCCGGCTTCGGTCGCCGAACACGGACGGCTCCGTGGCCGCCACCGCCGCCGGCCAAGAACGCTCCGTTCTCGCTGCCGGCCGCGGGCACCTACGACATCACGCTGCCGAAGGCGTTCACGTTCGCGCCGACGACCGCCACCGGGCCGCTGCCGATCAGCGTCCCCTGCGCGACCGCACGCGCCGGCGAAGCTGTCGAGCGTCCGCCTCGACAAGAACGCGTCGGCCACCGACGCCAAGGCGCCGGCCAAGATCAAGAAGGGCACGGTCGCCAAGGTCACCTCGGTCGTCAGCAGCACCACCGGCGGCCCTGCGCCGACCGGCAAGATCGTGGCCAAGCTCGGCACGAAGACCGTCGGCACCGGCACGGTCAAGGCCGGCAAGGCCGTCATGAAGATCGCCAAGCTGCCCGTGGGCAAGGACAAGCTGAAGATCAAGTACCTCGGCGACGCCTACACCGCGCCCAGCGGCGACGCGCTCGTCGTCAAGGTCGTTCAGCTGACCCTGACCTGACAGGTCGCTCATCGCGCCCGGTCGGTGCCTCGTGCACCGGCCGGGCGTGCTGCATTTCACGGACACCCGAGGGCGACGAGCGGTTACCCAGAAGTAGGATCCGGGGCATGAGCTCCGACTTCCCGATGTACGCCCTCTCGGAGGAACACCAGGCGATCCGCGAGGCCGTGCGCGCGGTGTGCGACGCCAAGGTCGCGCCGTACGCCACCGAGGTGGACGAAGAGGCCCGCTACCCGCAGGAGGCGTCCGACGCCCTGCAGGCGGCGGACTTCCACGCGCCGCACGTCCCCGAGGAGTACGGCGGCGCCGGCGCCGACGCGCTGGCCACCGTGATCGTGATCGAGGAGGTCGCCCGGGCCTGCGTGAGCAGCAGCCTGATCCCGGCGGTCAACAAGCTCGGCTCGCTCCCGGTGCAGATCTCCGGCTCGGAGGAGCTGAAGAAGAAGTACCTCGGCAAGCTCGCGGCGGGGGAGGGCGGCTTCTCCTACTGCCTCTCCGAGCCCGACGCCGGGTCGGACGCCGCCGGCATGAAGACCAGGGCCGTGCGCGACGGCGACGACTGGGTCCTCAACGGCGTCAAGCGCTGGATCACCAACGCGGGTGTCTCGGAGTACTACACGGTGATGGCCGTGACCGACCCCGAGAAGCGCTCGAAGGGCATCTCGGCGTTCGTCGTCGAGAAGTCCGACGAGGGCGTCTCCTTCGGGGCGCCGGAGAAGAAGCTCGGCATCAAGGGCAGCCCGACCCGCGAGGTCTACTTCGACAACGTGCGGATCCCCGCCGACCGGATGATCGGCGCGGAGGGCACCGGCTTCGAGACCGCGATGAAGACCCTCGACCACACCCGCGTGACGATCGCCGCGCAGGCGGTCGGTGTCGCCCAGGGCGCGCTGGACTACGCGCTCGGCTACGCCAAGGAGCGCCAGCAGTTCGGCAAGCCGATCGCCGACTTCCAGGGCCTGCAGTTCCTGCTCGCCGACATGGGCATGAAGGTCGAGGCCGCGCGCCAGATCACGTACGCCGCCGCCGGTCGCTCCGAGCGCGGCGACAAGGACCTGACCTTCTTCGGTGCCGCCGCCAAGTGCTTCGCCTCCGACGTGGCCATGGAGGTCACCACGAACGCCGTGCAGGTGCTCGGTGGCTACGGCTACACGCGCGAGTACCCCGTCGAGCGGATGATGCGCGACGCCAAGATCACCCAGATCTACGAGGGCACCAACCAGGTCCAGCGGATCGTGATGGCACGTCAGCTCCTTGCGGGGATCCAGAGCGAGCTCTGACCTGCGGGTCTAGCGGCCGGCGTCCCAGCAGCGAGCCGCGTGCGCGAGGGCGCGCTCCTCGAGCAGGGCCACGATCTGCTCGAAGAGCGCCCCCGCCTCGGGTGAGCTCCAGTCCTCGGCCAGGAGCTCCCGCGGCAGGCCGGGGTCCCGGAAGGGGAGCTTGCGCCAGTGGTCGATGACCTCGAGGTAGGTCACGAACGCGTGCTGGGGGTCGATCGGTGCACCCGACTCCAGGGCATCGGCCTCGCGCCGGAACCGTTCGATGAAGTCGCGGTAGCGCCCGTCGATCTCCGCGAGGTCCCAGCTCGCGTAGAGGAGGGTGCTGAGGTCCTGGCCCCCGACGTGCTGGCCGACGAAGATCGCGGCGTACTTGTCCAGCCCGAGCTCGGCGACCGCCTGCTCGGCGGCCTCCTGGTTGCGCGCGGGAGCGATCCACATCGCGGTCCCGACGTTGCCGAAGCCCAGGGACGCCAGGTGCGAGCGCAGCTGGTCGCGCTTGGCCCGGGCGGACTCGGGGACCGAGAAGTGGACCACGCACCAGCCGTCCGCCAGGTCGGCGGGCTGGCGGGCGTGCCAGATGATCTCGTCGCCGGCGGCCAGGGCCTTCAGCGCGAGGGGAGTCAGGGCGTAGCCCCGCATGCCGTCGCGGGTCTCGGAGACGAGCCAGCCGCGCTTCTTGAGCCGGAACACCGCGGTGCGGACGCCGGGGGCGTCGAGCCCGAACTGGCCCATGAGCTCGACCGTGCCGGCGATCGGCATCCAGTCGCCCATGCGGCGGACGATGGCGCCCAGGAAGGTGACCAGCACCGTCCGCGTGCGCTGCGACCGGGGTGCGCCCGTGCCGGTGTCGCCGCGGTCGGTCACACGGGCACCGTCTCACGTCCCGGCGTCCACCTCAGGTGCACGTCGTCGGTCGTCCCCTCCAGGAGCAGCGAGAGGCGCGGCGGGACCTTGTCGGTGCGCGAGGTGGGGGGCTTGCGACGGCCCGCCTCCCACGGCAGCGGCCACTGCGCGGCAGCACCCCGGTAGTCCTGCTCCGCGGCGGCCTGCAGGGTCCACTGCGGGTTGTACAGGTGGGTGCGGCCGAGCGCGCACAGGTCGGCACGGCCGGCGAGGAGGATCGAGTTGACGTCGTCGTACGACGAGATCGCGCCGACCGCGATCACCTTCGCCCCGGCGGGCTGGGCGACCAGGTGGCGGATCCGGTCCGCGAACGGGGTCTGGTAGGAGCGTCCGTAGGCCGGCTTCTCGTCCTTGGTCACCTGGCCCGAGGAGACGTCGATGGCGGCCGCGCCGTGCTCGATGAACGCGCGGGCGATCTCGACGGCGTCATCCCCGGTGTTGCCGTCGGGCACCCAGTCGGTGGCCGAGATGCGGACCGTCACGGGGATCGAGGCAGGCACCTCCGCGCGGACGGCGTCGAAGACCTCCAGCGGGAACCGCAGCCGGTTCGCCAGGGAGCCGCCGTAGTCGTCGGTGCGCCGGTTCGACACGGGGGAGAGGAAGGACGACAGCAGGTAGCCGTGCGCGGCGTGCACCTCGACGAGGTCGAAGCCGGCCTCGACCCCGCGCCGCGCCGCGGCCACGAAGTCCGCGACGACCCGGTCCAGGTCGGCGCGGGTCGCCTCCCGCGGGACATGGCAGCCCTCGCCGTACGGGATCGCCGAGGGGCCGATCACCTCCCAGTTGCCCCGGGGGAGGGGCTCGTCCATCCCGTCCCACATCAGCCTGGTCGAGCCCTTGCGGCCGGAGTGCCCGATCTGGAGCCCGATCTTCCCGGTGCTCCTCGCGTGCACGAAGTCGGTGATCGCCCGGTAGGCGTCGCGCTGGTCGTCGTTCCAGAGACCGGTGCATCCCGGCGTGATCCGGCCCTCGGGCGAGACGCACACCATCTCGGTCATCACCAGCCCGGCGCCGCCGAGCGCCTTCGAGCCGAGGTGGACCAGGTGGAAGTCGTTGGGCATCCCCTCCTCGGCGGAGTACATGTCCATCGGGGAGACGATGATCCGGTTCTTCAGCGCCAGGTCGCCGATCGTGACCGGCTGGAACATCGCCGGTGCCGCCTCGGCAGCGCCCTGGTGGCGCGCGAACTCCGCCTCCATCCGCGCCGCGAACTCCGGGTCGCGCTCCGCGAGGTTCGCGAACGTGATCCGGCGCGAGCGGGTGAGCAGGTTGAACACGAACTGCGCCGGGTCCTGCTCGGCGTACATGCCGATGTTCTCGAACCACTCCAGGGACGCCTGCGCCGCGCGCTGCGTCGACTCCACCACCGGCCTGCGCTCGGCCTCGTAGGCGTCGAGGGCCGCCTCGATCGTGGGCTGCTCGTGCAGGCAGGCCGCGAGCGCGAGGGCGTCCTCCATCGCGAGCTTGGTGCCCGACCCGATGGAGAAGTGGGCGGTGTGCGCGGCGTCGCCGAGGAGCACCACGTTCTCGTGGTGCCACCGCTCGTTGCGCACGGTGTGGAAGGTGAGCCATCGGGAGTTGTTGGTCAGGATCTCGTGGCCCTGCAGCTCCTCGGCGAAGATCTCCTGGATCCGTCGGACGGCGTACTGGTCGGAGACGCCGGGCGGGAAGATCTCGTGCTCGGTGCGGTCCAGGCCGGCCCGGCGCCACACGTCCTCGTGCATCTCGACGATGAACGTGGAGCCGGAGTCGGAGTACGGGTAGCCGTGGATCTGCATGGTGCCCCACTCCGTCTGCTTGACGAAGAACTGGAACGCCTCGAAGACCAGGTCGGTGCCGAACCAGATGTACTTGTTCCTGCGGCGGTCGAGGGTCGGCCGGAACACCTCGGCGTACCGGGCGCGCACCGTGGAGCTGAGGCCGTCGGCGGCGAGCACCAGGTCGTACGACGACCGCAGCTCGTCGGGGTCCGGCGCCTCGGCCCGGTAGTGCACGGTGACGCCGAGCTCGGCCACGCGCTGCTGCAGGATGTGCAGGAGCTCCTGGCGGCTCATCGCGGCGAAGCCCTGGCCGCCGACCGTGAACGCGTGCCCGTTGACCTCGACGTCGATGTCGGTCCAGCGCGCGAACCGGCCCTCCATCTGCTCGTGGATGACCGTGTCGGCGCCCTCGATGCCGCCCAGCGTCTCGTCCGAGAACACCACGCCGAAGCCGAAGGTGTCGTCGGGCGCGTTGCGCTCCCACACGGTGACCTCGTGGCCGGGGTCGAGCCCCTTCATCAGGGCGGCGAAGTAGAGCCCGCCGGGCCCGCCGCCCGCGATCGCGATCCTCATGGGGTGACCTCTCTCCTCAGTCTCAGGCGGGGGCGGGGGCGCTGGCCTGGGCGGCCTCGGCCTCGACCTGCCTGCGGAGCCGGAAGTGCTGGAGCTTGCCGCTGGTGTTGCGCGGCAGCGCGTCGGTGAACCGCACGTCCCGGGGGTACTTGTAGGGAGCCAGGGTCTGCTTGACGAGGTCCTGGATCTCCCGGGCCTTGGCGTCGTCGCCGACGACCCCCTCGCGCAGCACCACGAAGGCGCACACGATCGAGCCGCGCTCGGCGTCGGGCTCGGCGACGACCGCCGCCTCGACGACGTCCGGGTGCTCGCCGATGGCCGCCTCCACCTCAGGGCCGCCGATGTTGTAGCCGGAGGAGACGATCATGTTGTCGGTGCGTGCCGAGTAGTAGAAGTAGCCGTCCTCGTCACGGCTGAAGGTGTCGCCGGTGACGTTCCACCCGTCGGCGACGTAGGCCCGCTGCCGGTCGTCGTCGAGGTAGCGGCACCCGACCGGGCCGATCACGGCGAGCCGGCCCTCCTCGCCGGGCGGGAGCTCCTCGCCGTCGGGGCCCAGGATCGTGGCCCGCCAGCCGGGCACCGGCCTGCCGGTGGCGCCGGGGCGGATGTCGTCGCCGGCGGCGGAGATGTAGATGTGCAGCACCTCGGTGCCGCCGATGCCGTCGATGACCTGCAGGCCGATCTCGTCGTGGAGACGGCGCCAGGTCTGCTGCGGGATGTGCTCGCCGGCGCTGACCCCGGCGCGCAGGCCGGAGAGCCGCTGCACCTTCCCGGCGGCCAGGATCTGCTTGTACGCCGTGGGCGCCGTCGCCAGCACCGTCACGCCGCACTCGGCGACCACGTCGGCCATCTGCACCGGCGTGACCGACTCGGTGAGCAGGGCGCAGGCCCCGGCCCGCAGCGGGAAGACGACCAGCATCCCGAGGCCGAAGGTGAACGCGAACGGCGCGGTGCAGGCGACCAGGTCGTCGGGCAGCAGCCGCAGCACGTGCTTCCCGAAGGTGTTGTCGATGGACAGGATGTCGCGGTGGAAGTGGGTCGTGATCTTGGGGACCCCGGTGCTGCCGGAGGTCGGGCAGAAGAGCGCGACGTCGTCGGCGGCGGTCTCCACGTTGGTGAACTCGCCGGGCTTGGTGGCCGCGCGGGCGACCAGGTCTGCCTCGCCGTCGCCGCCGAAGCAGACGATCTCCAGCCCGGGGGCGACGGTGTCGCGCAGGGCCTCGACGTCGGCCACGCAGCGGTGGTCGACCAGGGCGATCGTCGGCGCGGTCTTCTCCACGATCGGGGTGAGCTCCCGGGCGCGCAGCGCGGTGAACACGGTGGCCGCGACGCCGCCGGCCTTGAGGATGCCCAGCCAGGCGGCGACGGTCCACGGGTTGTTGGGGGAGCGCAGCAGGACCCGGTTGCCGGGGACGAGGCCGAGGTCCTCGACGAGCACCCGGGCGACCTGGTTGGCGCGCCGCCGCAGCTCGCCGTACGTCCACACCTCGCCGTCCGGCGTGCGCAGCGCCGGCCGGTCGGCTCCGAAGGTCGCGACCGGCACGTCGATGAGGTGGCTCGCGGCGTTGAGCCGGTCGGGGTAGTGCAGGTCCTCGGTGGTGAACTCCAGCACCGGCCACTGGTCGGCCGGCGGGAGGTTGTCGCGGGCGAAGGTGTCCGCGTGGGCGCTGGGTGAGAGGTTCATCGTCGTCCTCCGTGGAGCGGGCGGATCATGCCTTCCTGGACCACCGTGGCCAGGTGGGTGTGGTCCGGGGTGAAGAAGTGGCCGAGGCCGGTGCCTCGGCCGTCGGCGGCGGCGACCGCCTCCTGGGCGTAGAGCAGCCAGCCGTCGAGCGCACCCGGGTCGGGGGTGCGGTGGAACCACATGGCGTGGTCGAGGCTGGCCGTCACCAGCCCGTCCTCGGCCCACGGCAGGTCGAGGATCCGCAGCACCGGCTCGAGGATCGTGTAGTCGCAGACGTAGGCGAGCGCGGCGAGGTCGCGCTGGGCGTCGGTGAGCCCGTCGACCGGTCGGAGCGGGTCGAACGGGCGCACCCACAGGGCCTGGTGCGGAACGGCCCCGCCCTCGACCTCCAGGTAGACCGGCCCGGGGACGTGGCGCATGTCGAAGCTGCGGCCTCCGGACCAGTAGGCCTTCGACTGCTCGGTCATCGTCCCGCCGGACCGGTGCGCGAGGTAGGCCTCCGAGCTGGGCAGCTCGTCGGGGCCGGGAAGCCCGCCCGGCGGCTCGGGGCCGAAGGTGCCGCCGCGCTCGCCGGCCGCGAAGCTCGCGAGGCACACGTAGGCCGGCTTGCCGTTCTGGTAGCCGCGCACCTGGCGGGTGCTGTAGCCGCGGCCGTCCCGGAGCAGCTCGACCTCGTAGCGGACCTCGGCGCCGATCTCGGCGGGCCGCATGAAGTAGGAGTGCATCGAGTGCAGGCCCTTGCCGTCGGTGACCGAGAGCATCGCCGCCGCTGCTGCCTGGGCGACCAGGTCGCCGCCGTACGCCTTCGGCCACGGGCAAGGCTGGGTCACCGCGGTCCAGGCGAGGTCGAAGTGCTCCGGGTCGACGGGCTTGAGCGTGATCGCGTCGGTGAAGGTGCTGGAGGTGCTCATCGGGCTGCTCAGGCGCGGTCGAGCCAGTCGGGCAGGACGGCGTCGTCGACCTGCGGGAGGTTGACCACGATGTTCTCCGGCGTGCGGGTGGTCATCCAGGTCAGCGGCCGGTTGCGGTCGAGGTTGCACTCGACGTGGGGCAGGAACGGCGGGACGAAGACCCAGTCGCCCTCCTCCATGTCGAGGTAGTCCTCGAACCTCTCGCCGAAGTAGATGCGGGCGCGCCCCGAGAGCACGTAGCCGCCGGTCTCGGCCTCGCCGTGGTGGTGGGGGACGGAGCGGTAGCCGGCGTCGTTGCTGACCTTGCCGAACCACAGCCTGGTGGCCGGCGTGTGCTGCACGCTGACGCCGGAGATGCGGGTCGCGCCCCCGGACTGGCCGGTCGTGTCCGGCTCGTGCCCGCCGCGCGTGACGACCGGCACCACGAGGCCGCTGCTGGTGGCGTACGTCGAGCTGTCGCCCTCGAGGACGTGCTTGCTGGGGTCGGGCTCCATGGTTCTCCTCGGTCGTGGTCAGGGGGCCAGGCGGACGGTGTTGCGCAGGACGCCGATGCCCGGGATCTCGCTCTCGACGACGTCGCCGTCGGCCAGGAAGCGCTGCGGGTCGCGGGCGACGCCGACACCGCCGGGGGTGCCGGTGAGGACGACGTCGCCGGGCCGGAGCATCGTGAAGGTGGAGGCGTAGGCCAGCAGGTCGGCCGCGTCGAAGACCAGCGTCTTGGTGTTGTCGCGCTGTACCTCCTCGCCGTTGACGCGGCAGATCACCTCGACCCCGGCGAACGGGTCGAGCTCGTCGGGCGTGACGACGACGGGGCCGAGGGGCGTGGAGTGGTCCCAGGCCTTGCCCTGGAACCACGCGACGGTGCGGTACTGCCAGTCCCGCACGGAGATGTCGTTGGCCACGGTGTAGCCCGCGATCGACGCCAGGGCGGTGTCGCGGTCGGCTTCGCGCAGGGTCGCCCCGACGACCACCGCGAGCTCGACCTCCCAGTCGACCTGCAGACCGGCGCGGAGGTCCAGGTCGTCGCTCGGCCCGACCAGGGTGTCGGCGTACTTCGCGAAGAGCGTCGGGTACGCCGGGCGCTCGCGACCGGTCTCCGCGATGTGCTCGGCGTAGTTGAGCCCGCAGCAGATCACCTTGCGGGGCGCCGGCAGTGGGAGCACCGGGGTCGCGCCCGGCAGCACGTCGCCGGCGAGGCCCGGGGCGTCGGCCAGGGAGGTCGTCGCCAGGAGGGCCGAGAGGTCACGGGCAGGCAGGGAGCGCCACTCCGATCCGTCGAGGAGTGCCGCGGACCTGCGGCCGTCCTCGGTCCTGATGGTCGCGAAGCGCATTGCAGCCTCCTCCAGGGGTGTCGCCGGTCAGATGTTGCACAAGTTTCACGTTCGTGTGACGTCTGTCAATAGATGTTAGGTTGGGCCGGCCCCGCTGCCCGCCCCGAGGAGACCGATCCATGGCCAACGGCACCACCCCGATCCCGGTCAACCCGCCGTCGCTGCCGGCCCCCAGCGGGTACTCGCACGGGACGCTGAGCGGCAACACGCTCTACCTCGGCGGCCAGACGGCCCTCGACGCGGACCTGCGGATCGTGGCGGGCGGCATCGTCGAGCAGTTCCGACAGGCGTTCGGCAACGTGCTGACCACGCTCGCCGAGGTGGGCGGCCTCCCGGAGGACCTGGTCAGCATCACGATCTTCCTGACCGACATCCCGGACTACCAGGCGCACGGCAAGGAGATCGGCGCGGTCTGGCGCGAGCTCGCCGGCCCGGTCTACCCCGCGATGGCCGGCATCGGCACCACGGGCCTGTGGCAGCCCGAGGCGATGATCGAGATCCTCGGGGTCGCCGTGGTCCCCGACGAGCGGCTGGTCGTCCCAGAGGCCTGACGGGAAGCCAGCGGGAAGTGCCCGGGAAGGCAGCCCGCGCAGGGTGAGGAGGTCCCTCCCCCTACTGTCTTCCGGAGGCCAAGATGAAGGTGCTTCCCCTGGCCCGGCGCCGGCCCGCGTCGGTCCGAGTCCCACTCCCCGACGGCGACACTGTGCAAGTCCGGCCGCTGCAGGACGGCGAGAGCACTCCGTTGCTGGAGGTGTTCGCGGGGCTGTCCGCCGAGTCCCGCGCTTCCCGCTACCTGGTCGCGATGCCGCGACTGACCGGGCCGTTCGTGCGGAAGCTCGCCGCCACGGACGGCCTGGTCAGCGTTGCCTGGCTGGTCTCCGTGCACGACCGCCCGGCCGGGATCGGTCGCTACGTCCGGATGGGCGAGGACCCGTGCACCGCCGAGGTCGCGTTCGAGGTCGTCGACGAGCAGCAGGGCAGGGGCCTCGGCACGGCCCTGCTGGACACGATCACCACCGTGGCCGCCGCCAACGGGGTCCGCCGCCTGCGCGCGACAGTGCTCCCCGACAACAGGGCCTCCCTTCGGCTGCTGTCCCGGGTGGGCATCCCGATGTCCTTCGAGGACGGCGTACTGGAGGGGAGCGCGCCGCTCCGGCTGCTCGACCCGCCGCGCGTCGACCGGCGCGCGGTCGTCGAGCTCGCCCGGCTCAGCGCCCCGGCACTCGCGGAACCGGTCTGGACCGTGCCATGCGCGGCCGCGGCACACTAGAAGACGTGCTGGTAGGAGTGCTCGGTCCGGTCACGCTGCTGGACCCGGGTGGCGCGGTGGCCGCGCTGCCGGGACACCGCCGCCAGGCGCTGCTCGCGGCACTGGTGGCCCGCGCGGGAGAGGTGGTCAGCGCGGACACGCTGACTGACCTGCTCTGGGACGAGACCGAGCCCCCGGACCGGCCCGCGGCATCCCTGCACAGCGCGGTGTTCAAGCTGCGAGCGAGCCTGGGCGCGGTGAGCGGGAGGCATCTGGTGCGCACTCGCGAGCACGGCTACCAGCTGGTCCTCGAGCCCGGAGACCTCGACGCATCGGTCTTCGTCGGGCTGGTGCAGCAGGCTCGCGACGAGCCGCCGGCACAGGCGGCGGCCACGCTGACGGCCGCACTCGGGCTCTGGCGAGGTCCGGCGTACGGCGTCTTCGCGGAGTCCGGGATCGCACGGGTCGACGCCGTACGGCTCGAGGAGCTGCGGCGCACCGCGACGGAGCGGCTGGGCGATGCCCTGCTCGCGTCCGGCGATGCGACCGAGGCGATCTCCCTGCTCCAGCCCTTCACCATCGCGCATCCGCTGCGCGAGGCGGCCCGTGTCACGCTGATGCGGGCGCTGCGCGAGGCGGGGCGCACCGCTGACGCGCTCGACCAGTACCAGCAGTACCGCGCCTTCCTCGGCGAGGAGCTCGGGCTGGAGCCGTCGCGCGCCATGCAGGACCTGCAGGTCGAGCTCCTCCAGAACCCCGGCGTCGAGACGCCCCCGGCACGCACCACCCCGGTGCCGGCACAGCGCCGGGTTGGCACCGAGCCCCCGGGCCTGCCGGGGCTCCAGGTGCGTTACCTGCGCACCGAGCGTGGCAACGTGCTGGCCTGCGGAAGCACCGGCACCGGCCCGCCCCTCGTGGTCGTGCTCGGCTGGGTGTCCAGCCTGGACGTGGTCGCGTCGGGGCGCGATCCCCGCTCCTCGTTGGTGGAGCGGCTGGCCGGGAAGCTGTCGACGACGCTGTACGACCGGGAGGGCACCGGTCTCTCTCCCGGCCCGGTCCGCGACTACAGCCTCGAGGCCAGCGCCGAGGAGCTGACGGAGATCATCCGGTCGGTCGGTCCGCCGGTCTCCCTGCTGGCGATGTCGGCGGCAGGCCCGATCGCGGTGACGGTCGCCGCCCGCCGACCCGAGTGGGTGAGCTCACTGGCGCTGTTCGGCACGTTCGCGGACGGACCCAGCACGTTCGCGGACCACCAGATGCGGGAGATCATGGTGGACATCGTCCGCACCCACTGGGGCCTGGGCTCGAAGATCTTCGCCGACCTCTACCGGCCCGGCGCCTGCGACGACGCCGGCTGGCACCTGGCCAAGGTGTTCCGGGAGTCCGCATCCGCAGACGTGGCCGCCGAGTACCTGCGCTCGATGTACGACCACGACGTGAGCGGGCTGCTCCCTTCGGTGACGGCGCCGGCGCTGGTGCTCCACTACCGCAGGGACCCGCTCATCCCTGTGCGCGGAAGTCAGGACCTCGCCAGCGGCCTTCCCAACGCGACGTTCCTGCCCCTCGACGGCCGGGTGCACCTGCCCGACGCCGCGGACCTGGAGCAGATCGAGGAGGCGATCGTCGGGCACGTACGCCGGCACGCCGGGCAGATGGCCCCAAGGCCCCAGAGCGAGCTCTGACCTGCACGTCTGCCGGGCAGCTGATGACGAAGGACAGTCTCCTCCCCGGAATGCCCCTCCGGAGAGGGACCTTCGCCTGACCGGATATGCCCCAAATCGATAGGGTCTGGATCGATCCAACTGACCTAGGGTCAAGCGATGGCCGACACCAACCTCGAACGCTTTCGCTTCGAGCCCACCGTGTTCGGTGCTGTACGTCGTCACCGCGTCATGGTCGTGGCGGTGGTGCTCGCGACCGTGGGGGTAGCGGTCGGGCTCACGCTGGCACAGCCGGAAGCCTTCCATGCCCAGGCAACCGTCACGGTGCCGCAGCCCATGTCCTCGCCGGACCAGGCCAGCGACCAGTACCTGGACAGCCAGGTCCTGCTCCTGCAGTCCCCGGACGTCGCTGAACGAGCGGCCAGCATCGCGAACCGCTCCCTGGGCAGGCAGGTGTTGACCGAAGGTGACTTCAAGGGTGAGGACACCTCACTCGAGATCACCCCGCCCGCAGCGACCACCCCCGGCACCTACGGGGCCAACATCGTCACCGTGGCCTTCACCTGGCCGGATGCCGAGGTCGCGCAGGAGGGCGCCAACGCCGCGCTCCAGGCGTTCGACGAGGTGCGGTCCGACGCCATCACGGCTCAGGGCGAGGCCACGGTCGCCGGCATCGAGAAGGCCATCAAGGATGCCCGGACCCGGGGGCAGCTCACCGACCTCCTGGACCAGCGGACGGAGGCGTTGGTCAACCAGCAGATGGACCTGGCGCGCCACCCGACGGTGGCCTGGGCCGCCGAGCCCCGGGTGCCGGTGAACGGCAACGTCAAGAAGTCCGGCGTCATCGGTCTGCTGATCGGTGCTGTCCTGGGTGCCGCCCTGGCGTTCGCCAGGGCGAGTCGGCGCCGGTGCTTCGACGACGAGCTCCAGCCCGCGGCGCTCTACGACGCTCCGCTGCTCGGCGGGGTCCCGGCGTCCGCGAGGAGTGCGACGCCGCCCGGTCTGTCCGGGGTGCCCGGCCAGCTGGCGATGACCGCCGATCCGCGTTCCGCCGGCGCCGAGGCGTTCCGGTTCACGGCCGGTTCCGTCCAGCGAATCCGTGCTGAGCGCGGCAAGAGGTTGTCGTTGGCCTTCGTGTCGACGGTGGCAGACCCGGCAAGAAGCGCCGTGGTGGCCAACCTGGCCCTCGCCATCGCGGAGAGCGGAACCCGGGTGCTCGCCGTGGACGCGGATGCCTCTCACGGCGAGCTCACTGCCCTGCTCCTGCCCGACAGCCCGAACACGGACGGCTTCGACCAGGTGCTCGCCGGCACGGGAGCGCTGACCGAATGTATCGAGCACAGTCCGCTCCACCCGAAGGTGGCGGTCCTGCCATCGGGTCGGGCGACGGCGCAGATGGTGACGGGCGGGGCCTACCTCACCGCGGTGAGGCAGGTGCTCGGCAAGGGCAAGGCGGGCTATGAGGTCGTGCTGATCGACAGCCCCGCCCTGCTGGAGGTCGCCGTCGCCACCGAGCTCGTCGATGCATCCGAAGCGGTCGTCGTCGTCATGGGCCCCCATGAGCCGCTCCGGGACCATCTCGACGTGCTGGGGCGACTCGACCTGATCGAGGCAAGCCCCGTTGGCTACATCTACCGTCGGGCGCCGACCCGGCCGCGACTCGGCGTGCTGCGACAGCTCGTGTCCCGCAGCACGTTTCGGTTCGATCGGCCGAAGGGCTGGCTGGTCCGCGCGAAGGGCTGGCAGGGCCGCCCGTCACCGGTGCCCGGGGCGCGTCGCTAGCCCATGTCCGACCGCCTGCTCGTCCTCTACGCCCGGTCGATCGGTCCCCTCCTCGGCGGCTACCTGCTGCTCGACAAGGCCTTTGCCTATCTCCACGTCCCCGGAGCCCCTCTGTTCATCGGCGAGATGGTGCTGGCAGTGGGCGTACTCGGAGTGCTCACCGTCACCGGGTGTCTGCGCGTACCCCTGCGTGACGAGCCGTTGCTCGCGCTGCTCGGCGCGTTCGTCCTCTGGGGGCTGCTCCGGGCTCTTCCGGGGCCCAGCGCCTACGGCATGGACGCGTTCCGCGACTCGGCCCTCTGGTACTACTGCGGCTTCGCGTTCCTGGCCGTCGCCGCGACAGCGAGATCGCCGGGTCTACCGGAGCGCCTGGTTGTTCAGCTCAGTCGGTTGATCCCCTGGATGCTGGTGTGGTTGCCGATCGGCCTGCTCCTGGCACCGGTGGCCGACCAGGCACCCTTCGTGCCGTTCTCGGACGTGTCGGTCCTGACACACAAACCGGGGAACGCCGCCATCGCCGCGGTTCTGGCGCTCGGCTGCATGTGGCTGTTCCCCGAGGGGCGCAGCGTCCGACGCCGGGCGGCGTGGAGCGTCCTGGCTTTCGTCGTCATCGCGCTCGCCGCGACCCAGAACCGGGGAGGCCTGCTCGGCGTCTCGGCCGGCGCGATGGTCGGGCTGGTGTTCGTCCGGGAGCGACTGCGGCTGATCGTGCCGGCTGTCCTGGCCCTCGCTCTCGGCCTCGGCCTGGCCACCCTGCTGTCCCTGCAGGTCCCCTTCGCGGGAGTCCAGGGCCGAGAGTTCTCGGCGTCGCAGCTGGTCGCCAACGTGGTCAGCCTGGGAGGCAAGGAGTCACCCGGAAACCTGGGCGGCACGGTGCAGGGCCGTGAGGAGCTGTGGTCGAAGATCCTCGACAAGCAGGTGAGCGACGGCCTCCTGGTCGACGGGTCCGGGTTCGGTCCGAACCTCGCCGCGGATGTGGGCGTGTACGACGACGGCGAGGACACCCTCCGTAGCCCCCACAACTCGCACCTGCACATCCTGGCCCGGATGGGGCTGGTGGGCTTCTCACTGTGGATCGCGTTGTGGCTGGGCTGGTTCCGACGCCTGGTGACGGGCTGCCGGCGCCTGGAGCGGCAGGGGCTGCACGCGCGCAGTCGCATCGCCGTGCTGTGCCTGACCGTGACGACGAGCATCCTGGTGTCCTCGATCTTCGACCCCCAGCTGGAGGGACCGCAGATGGCGGCCCTGCTCTGGACCACGTTCGGGATCGGGGTGGCGGTGACCAGCGTCCGGGCCTGGTCCGAGGACCCGACCTCCATCTCCGAGTCCCCGGTCTCCCCGGCACGATCGCGCGACGCGCCGTGACGGCGAGGTGGCGAGCCGCCCGATGGGCGGTGGCCGTCTCGATGCTGGTCGCGCTCCTGCTGGCGCTGGCCCAGGGCGAGGACCCGCACAGCCAGCCTGCTGGCCCCGAGGCCGCCACACCCGGGGGGACCGAGCCCGGGCTGACCGGTCCTGTCGGCCCGGTCGGACGACCCTGTGAGGGCGTCGTCATCGCCGCGGACGTCGATGCCCAGGCGGTCATCGACGAGCATCCGCCCGGCACGACCTTCTGCCTGTCCGCCGGGACTCACCGTGTGGAAACCCCGCTGGTGCCCAAACGTGGGGATGCACTCGTCGGGCGTCGAGGCGCGGTGCTGAGTGGCTCGAAGGTCCTCACCGGCTGGCGCAGGGACGGCCACGTCTGGTCGGCGCGGGGGTTCCTGCCCTCGAGCCCTGGTGAGCACGGGCAGTGCCGGGCGGCCGTGCCGACCTGCCCCTACGTGGAGGACGTGTTCCTGGACAAGCGGCGGCTCGAACGCGTGGACTCCCCGGCCGCCGTCACCACCGGAACCGTCTACGCCGACTACCGGACCGACACCATCACGATCGGCGACGACCCCCGTGGGCACCTGATGGAGCAGGCCGTCGCGCCCAGCCTGGTCCGCGCGACGGTCGACGACGTCAGGGTCGCCGACCTCGTCCTGGAAGAAGCCGCCAACGAGGCGCAGGTGGGCGCGATCGAGAACCGCCGGGTCACGCAGGAGGCGGGCTCCGGCTGGCGGATCGTCGACAACGAGGTGCGCCTCAACCACGGGGTCGGCGTCGGTTTCGGTGACGCCACCGTCGTGAGGGGCAACCGGATCCACCACCAGGGGCAGCTGGGCTTCGGGGCCTCGGGCGTCGGCTCGGTCGTCAGCAACAACGAGATCTCGTTCAACGGGACCGCCGGCTACTCCGCCGAGTGGGAGGCAGGGGGCAGCAAGCTCTGGATGACCGAGCGTCAGACCCTCACCCACAACTATGTGCACGACAACATGGGCCCAGGGCTGTGGGCCGATGGTGGCAACATGGACACGACCTACGCCTACAACGAGATCCTCGACAACTGGGGGGCGGGCATCCAGCACGAGATCAGCTATGACGCCACGATCACGCACAACGAGATCATCGGGAACGGCCGCAGGCACAAGGGATGGGCCTGGGACGCAGGTATCCAGATCCAGTCCTCGGGCGGGACCGGGCTCATCGAGGTCGCCCACAACACCGTCAAGGGCAATGCCAACGGGATCACGCTGCTCGACAGCGGTCACCGCCGCCGGGACGATCCGACTCCCCACGGCCCCCACGTCGTGCAGAACGTGTGGGTCCACGACAACACCGTCACCATGCGTGACGGTGAGACCACGGGGGCCGTCCAGGACACGGGCGATCCGGGGATCTTCACCACGGGCCACAACCGCTTCGACGCCAACAGGTACCACCTCGACTCCCTGACGGAACCTCACTTCTCCTGGGGTGACGAGGACCTGAGCTGGCGGTCGTGGCGCGGTCTCGGGGACGGCAACGACCTGACTGGCAGGGCCGAGGCGCTGAGCCCGGAGGGCGTTCGTGAGCGCTGACCCGGGCGCGCAGCCGGGGCTCCCGAACGGTCGGAAGGTCGAGCTGGGGCTGCGGCAGAACCTGGCCCAGTTCACCCTGCTGGTCGCCGTCAACGCCCTGGTCGGCGGCATGCTCGGCCAGGAGCGGACCGTGGTGCCGCTGCTGGGGGAGCGGGTCTTCGGGCTTCGTGGCTACACCGCGGGCCTCACGTTCATCCTCGTCTTCGGGCTCGCCAAGGCGGCGACCAACTACTTCGCCGGGACGTGGTCCGACCGGTTCGGCCGCAAGCCGGTGCTGGTCGCCGGGTGGCTCGTCGCCGTCCCCGTGCCGTTGCTGCTGATCTGGGCCCCCACCTGGACCTGGGTGGTGGTCGCCAACGTGCTGCTCGGCGTCAGCCAGGGCCTGACCTGGTCCACCACCGTGGTGATGAAGATCGACCTCGTCGGGCCGGCCCGCCGGGGGTTCGCCATGGGCCTCAACGAGGCCGCCGGGTACGGCGCCGTGGCGGTCACGGCGCTGGCCACCGGCTACCTCGCCGACGCCCACGGGCTGCGCCCGGCGCCGTTCCTGCTCGGGATCGCGTTCGCCGCGCTCGGGCTCGGGCTGTCCACCCTGGCGGTGCGCGAGACCCGTGGGCACGCCCGGCTGGAGGCGGCCGGGCATGTCAGCCGGCACGCGCACCTGCACGGCGAGCTGAGCGACGCGCAGGTGTTCACGCAGACCAGCTTCCGGGAGCCGGCGCTGTCCTCGGCCAGCCAGGCCGGCCTGGTCAACAACCTGAACGACGGCCTGGCGTGGGGGTTGTTCCCGCTCCTGTTCGCCGGCGCCGGACTCTCGGTGGCCAGGATCGGTGTGCTCGCGGCGCTCTACCCGGCGGTGTGGGGTGCCGGGCAGCTCGTCACCGGCGCGCTGTCCGACCGTTGGGGTCGCAAGTGGCTGATCGTGGGCGGCATGTGGCTCCAGGCCGTCGCCCTGGCCGGCATCGCGGTCGCCGACGCCTTCGTGCCGTGGGCGGCCGCGGCCGTGCTCCTCGGCCTCGGGACGGCGATGGTCTACCCGACCCTGCTGGCCTCGATCGGCGACGTCGCCCATCCGGCGTGGCGGGCCCGGTCGGTCGGCATCTACCGGCTGTGGCGCGACGGCGGCTTCGCGGCCGGGGCGGTGCTGGCCGGAGTCGTCGCCGACGCGCTCGGCCTCCGCGCCGCCGTGTGGGCGGTGGCCGTGCTCACCGCCGTCTCGGGCCTCGTGGTCGCGGTGCGCATGTACGAGACCCACGGCCGGTCGGAACGGCTCACCTGAGCCGGGCGGCGACGACGGTGACGTCGTCGTGCAACGACTCGTCGGCCAGGGCCGCGAGTCCGGCGACCAGCTCGTCGAGAGGCTTGTCCCGCATCTCCGCGGCCCGCACGCGCAGGCGCGCGATGCCCCAGTCGAGGTCGTAGGCGCGTGACTCGACGACGCCGTCGGTCACCATCACCAGCAGCGCACCCGGCTCGAGCCGTCCGGTGACCACCGCGCGGTCCAGGCGCCGGACCACGCCCAGCGGGACCCCCGACCCCGCACCGAGCGCCTCGGTCTCGCCGTCCGGGTGCACCACCACGACCGGCATGTGGCCGGCGTTGCAGACGGTGAGGACCCCGGTGGCGGGGTCCACGAGGACCGCGGCCGCGGTGACGAACTGGTCGGGCGCGTCGCGGTTCATCATCTCGTCGGCCGCGGCCAGCACGGCCTGGGGAGCCGGGTCGACGGTGAGGAGTCCCCGGATCCCGGCCCGGACCCGGATCATCGTGGTCGCCGCCCGCACGCCCCGGCCCATCACGTCGCCGACGATGAGGGCCAGCGTCCCGGAGGCGGTGCGCACGGCGTCGTACCAGTCCCCGCCCACGTGCTCGAGGGCATCGCCACCCGGGGCGTAGTGCACCGCGAGCTCGAACCGGTCGAGCTCCGGCAGCGGGCTCGCCGCCAGGCTGGACTGCAGCTGTTCGGCGATGTCGGAGGTCCGGGCCTGCAGGGCGGCGCGCTGGGCGGCGATCGCGCACTGCGCGGCCAGGGTGTCGAGCAGCTGCGTGTCCTCGCGGGAGAGCGGAGCCGGCGTACCGGTCACGAGCGCGTCCCCGCCGGTGACGGCGGCCAGTCCGTCGGGGACCCGGAGCTCGACTCCGCCGGGCAGGATCCCGGCCACCCGCTCGAGGCTCGCGGCGAGCACCGCCTCGACGTCGTCGACCGTCCAGGCCCGGAAGAAGTCGGCGGTCACCTCCTGCAGCAGCAGGGCACGCGCCGCCGCGGCCGTCTCACGATCCTGGACCAGCACCCGGTCGGTGACGTCGCGCACGCAGCCGATCGTCCCGGTGGGACTGCCCTGCTCGTCCGTGGTGACCGCGCCGTGCGCCTCGATCCACCGCAGGGTGCCGTCGGGCCAGAACATCCGGTTGCGCAGCACGTACGACGACCGCTTCTCGACCGCGTCCTGGACGATCGCCATCACCTCGTCGTGGTCCTCCGGGTGCAGCGTCGCCTCCCAGGCCTCGAAGGTGCCGTCGAAACCGCCCGGTGGCATCCCGTAGATGGCCTCGAGCTGCTCGTCCCAGACGGTGACACCGGTGGCCAGGTCCCACTGCCAGGTGCCGAGCTGGGCGGCCTCGTGCGCCAGCCGGAGGCGTTGCTCGCTCGCGGCCGCCTGGGCCTCGGCCGCGCGGATCTCGGTCATGTCCTCGGCGACGACCACGGTGCCGATCACGTTCCCCCCGCCGTCCCGCACCGGGGTGGCCGAGACCGCGGCGAGGAACGTGTCACCGCGCGGCCGCGTGACGGTCAGGTCACCGCGCCACGTGTCGCCTGCGAGGACCGCGTCGAGGTCGAACGACGCCGGCGCGCCCGGCTCCGAGGCCAGGAAGTCCAGGACGTTGCGCCCGAGCAGGCCCCCGTCCGCGCTGGCGTAGGTCTCGGTGGCCGCGTCGTTGACGAAGGTGATGACTCCGTCGACGTCGGTCGCCAGCACTGCGAGCCGGATGGCGTGCAGCAGCCGCAGCTCATCGATGTAACGCTGCACATCGTCACCTCCCGACGCCGCGGCGGGTCCGCTCGGCTCATTGTGCCTACGACTACGTCCCCAGGGGCAGATCCGTTCGGCACGTGCTGGGTAACGTCGGCGAGCATGGGAGAGACGATCGAGATCCGGACACCCGACGGCCCGGCCGAGGCCTACCTGACCCGCCCGGACGACAGGCCCCGTCCGGGGGTGCTCTTCTACATGGATGCCATCGGGCTCCGTCCCCGGATCGAGGAGATGGCTGACCGCATCGCCTCCTGGGGCTACGTCGTGCTGGCTCCGAACGTCTTCCACCGCGACGGCCGGGTCGCCGACCTCGCACCGACGGCCGACCTGACCGTCCCCGAGAACCGCGAGAAGTTCTTCGCCGCCGGGGTGATGGACCGGGTGGTGGGGCTCACCCCCGACAGGTCGACCCGACAGCCGGCTGTGGGTCGACACGCTGCTCCAGCACGCAGAGGCCCCGATCGGGGTCACCGGCTACTGCATGGGAGCCGTCTGGCCACCCGGACCGCCGGCCTGCGCCCCGACTCGCTGCGGTCGGCGGGTTCCACGGCGGCGGCCTGGTCGTCGACGCCCGACAGCCCGCACCACCGGGTCGCGGACGCGCGGGCGGAGTTCGTCTACGGCCACGCCGACGGCGATCGGTCGATGCCGCCGGAGGCCGTCGAGGCCCTCGGACAGGCCTGGAGAAGGCCGGACTGCGGTACTCCAACGAGGTCTACCCGCGAGCCCGGCACGGATACACGATGGCCGACACCGCGGTGTACGACGAGGCCGCGACCGAACGGCACTTCGCAGCCCTGCGAGACCTGTTCGAACGCACTCTCTGAAGAGTTCCTGTCGCCGGGGCATGCGCGGCACGGGTGGGGGTACGACGCTGCCACGGGCCTGGTGCCGGAGTCGTCTCCGAGGGGGACGGCATCGACTCCCGGGCCCGGCCAACGTCGGTCCGAGGTCGTTTGCGGGGGCCGACCTTGGGCGACCACTGCAGGACTCACGCAGACGCTGCGGTGGTCGCCCATGTCCTGCCCGTGCGTATAGTCGCGACCGTGCTGGAACCCCCCGTCGTGCCCAAGGGCGCCCGTGACGAGCCGGGACGCCGAGAACGGCGCCGCGACCCGTAGGCTCCCCGGATGAGGCGTCCCTCACCCGCACTCAGCAGGGATGCCGCCTTCGACGCGCTGGTCTCGCCCACGGTCATGCTGGACGTCGACTTCGTCATCCGGGCCGTGAACCCGGCGTACCTCCGCGCCACCGAGCGCACGGCCGACGAGCTGCTGTCGGTCAACCTCTTCGAGGCCTTCCCCGACAACCCCGAGGTGGGTGGCGCTCCGGCCCTCGTGGCGTCGTTCGAGCGGGTGCTCCGCGACCGGCGTCCCGAGCACCTGATCGTGCAGCGCTACGACCTGCTCGAGGACGCGGACCAGCCTCGCTACCGCACCAAGCACTGGGCCCCCGCCTGTGCGCCGGTCCACGACCTCGACCGGGTCGTGGGGATCCTGGTGCGCGTCGACGACGTCAGTGACCTGACCCCGGAGGCGCTGCGGTCGCTGGAGAAGCGGCGCGACCGGGAGCAGCGTCTGCGGGCGGCAGCCGAGCGGGACGAGGAGGCAGAGACGCGCTCGATGCTGATCGCCATCAACGACTTCAACGCGATGGCCGAGGAGATCGCGCAGCTGCGCGAGGCGCTGACCTCGCGCTCGACCATCGACCAGGCCAAGGGGCTGATCATGGCCGAGCGTCGCTGCACCCCCGACGAGGCCTTCAAGCACCTCGTGAGGCTCTCCAACGACACCAACGTCCGCGTGGCGGACGTGGCGGCCGCCCTGCTCTACCGGGCGCAGGGCGGCGCGTCCGGAAAACGGTCCTGATCGGCCGACCGGGGCTGGTTTGCCGGGGGTCCCACCGGGTACTGAGGAGTGGATCCCATCGTCGTGGGCGGTCACATGGTCCCTCACCCCGGCGGGTGTTGTGGGGATGTTCGCGGCATGCCACGATCGGGACCAGTGGTCGAGCCAACGTGCCACGTCAGAACCTTCATTGCGGAGGTGTTTCCTGATGGGGCATGTCGCGACATCCCACGACAGCACCACCACGGCTGGGTCCGCTGCGACCACAGCCGCGAACAACGCACGGGCCACCCGTCGGTCGGAGACTGCACGCCTGCTCGACGAGGCGTCGAGGACCGACTCGCCGCAGGAGCGCGCTGCCCTGCACGACGAGGTCATCCGGATCAACATGCAGGTCGCGGGCGAGATCGCCCGTCGCTACCACAACCGGGGGATCCCCGGTGACGACCTGGACCAGGTCGCGAACCTCGGCCTGGTGAAGGCCGTCCAGGGGTTCGACCCCTCGCACGGCGCGGACTTCCTCAGCTTCGCCGTGCCCACCATCCGCGGCGAGATCCGGCGCTACTTCCGTGACTTCGGCTGGACCATCCGGCCGCCGCGCTCGGTGCAGGAGCTCCAGACGAAGATCACCGCGGCGGAGGGCGAGCTCTTCCAGCGACTGGGCCGCTCGCCGCGGCCCAGCGAGGTCGCCGAGCACCTCGGGGTCGACCTGGAGCTGGTCCTCGACTCACTGGCCGCCAACGGCTGCTTCGCCCCGGTCTCGCTGGACACCCCTCTCGCCGACGGCGAGAGCGGACCCGGGGACCGCCTCGGCGGGGTCGACCCCGGCTTCGCCAGTGCGGAGGCCCGGGTCGCGCTCAAGAGCGTGATGCGCGGGCTGACCCCGCGCGAGCGCCGCATCCTGGAGATGCGCTTCTTCGGCGGCTGCACCCAGGCCGAGATCGGTGCCGAGGTCGGCGTCACCCAGATGCAGGTCTCGCGGCTGCTCTCGAGGCTGCTCACCCGCCTGCGCAAGCGGATGGAGGAGGAGCACGTCGGCGCCGCCTGAGGACGCTGTCTGACGGAGGGCCCCGGCGGTGACGCCGGGGCCCTCCGTGCTCAGAAGATCGTCGGCAGCTCGGAGGCCTTGCCGGTGAACCTCGGTGCCCGCTTCTCCCGGAAGGCGGCCACGCCCTCCGTGCCGTCGCCGATCGAGGTGTAGAACATCGCGAGCGAGTCGGACAGGTGGGCCTCGAGAGGATCCGCCGCCGCCCCGTTGCGGTAGAGCAGCCGCTTGGCGAGACCGAGGGCCACCGGCGAGCGGTCGACCACGAACGAGCGGGCCAGGTCGTACGCCGCCGGCAGCAGGTCGTCCGGCTCGTGCACGGAGCGCACCAGTCGTCCGGCCAGCGCCGCCTCGGCGTCCAGGATCTCGGCGGAGTAGACCCACTCCAGGGCCTGCTGGATGCCCACGATCCGGGGCAGGAACCAGCTCGAGGCCGCCTCCGGCACGATGCCGAGCCGCCCGAAGACGAACCCGATGCGGGCCCGGGTCGAGGCCAGCCGCAGGTCCATCGCGAGCGTCATGGTCGCCCCGATCCCGACGGCCGGTCCGTTGACGGCGGCGATCACCGGCTTGGGCAGCGCGTGGATCGCCAGCGTGACGCGGCCGCCGGTGTCGCGGACGCCGTCGTGGTACGGCGCCTCGGTCAGGTGCTCACGCAGGTCCTCGGGGGTGGGGCGCACCGACTCGTCGAGCCCGAAGACGTTGCCCTCCGCGGAGAGGTCCATCCCCGCGCAGAAGGCGCGCCCGGACCCGGTCACCACGACCGCGCGGACGTCGTCGTCGCGGGCGTCGGTCAGGAAGCAGCGCTCCAGCTCCCGCGCCATGGTCAGGTCGAAGGCGTTGAGCGCGTCCGGCCGGTTCAGGGTGAGGGTGGCGATGCCGTCCCCGTCGACCTCCCAGGCCAGGGTCTCGTAGCCGCTCACTGCGGGGTGCCGGTCGGCGTGCAGAGGGCCTTGGGGATGCTGTCGGTCTCGTCCTTGATGATGTAGTCGAACATCTGCTTCGACCGCTCCGGGTCCCAGTTCACGGCGAGGTCGGCGATCGGCACGCCGCAGGTGAGCCCGCTGTCGCCGTTGACCCGGGTCATGGCGGTGACCCACATCGCGGCCCGGATCGGGCTGGTGCCCTCGCCGAACGCGAACGAGTCCGGCGCCGCCATGTTGATCTTCCAGTAGCGGAACGGGTTGATGACCGTCCACGGCGAGACGACCTTGTTGCCGACCGCCGAGACCACCTCGCGCTGGTGGGCGGCGCGGCCGATGTCGCCGTACTGCTGGTCGGTGTGCCGCGACCGGGCGTAGCCGAGCGCGGTCGCGCCGTCCGCCTCCTGGCACCCCTTCTTGATGTCGAGGTTGGCGAGCTTGTCCTGCATGTCGGTCTTGGGGCAGATCTCGACGCCGCCGACCGCGTCCACGACGTCGACGACCCCGCCGAAGCCGATCTCGACGTAGTCGTCGATGCGGATGCCGGTCGCGTTCTCGATGGTGCGCACCAGCAGCTTCGGACCGCCGTAGGCGAAGGCCGCGTTGATCTTGGTGGTGTCGTGGCCGGGGATGTCCACCAGCGAGTCGCGGGGGATCGACATCAGCAGGTTCGGACCGCTGCCGGTGTGCAGCAGCATGATCGTGTCGGTCCGCTGACCCGACGCGTTGCCGGTGCCGAGGGCCTTGCGCTCCTCGGGGCTCAGGCCGGCGCGCGAGTCGCTGCCGACCATGAGGTACGTCGTGCCGGGCTGGTCGTCCGGACGGCCGCCGGCGTCGGGCTCGAACTCGACCTTGTCGACCTTCGACCACGCGAACAGCGGCACGGCCACGAGCCAGACGACCCAGAGCAGCAGCAGCACCAGCAGCCAGCGCAGCCGGAACTTCGGGCGGCGGGGGCCGCGCGAGGGGCGCTTGGCGGGCTCCGGGCGGCGCGGCGGCGGCGGGGACGCCGGGGGCGGCGAGGTGGGGCCGGGGCGGGGGACCGTGGACATGACCTGGGTCTCCTCGGGACGTGGCTGGCGGGGCACCGCCCGGGTCGCGTCCTCGTCGGCTCCCTCCTGCGGCGCCCCCTTGCCGCCGTAGAGCCAGTGGTAGCCGGGCGTACCCTCGTCGGGTCCGCCCTTTCCGCGGGGTCGGTCAGCCATGCGGCTGACGCTACCGTGCCCCCGCGCAGGGGCTCACCCGGCTCGGCTCACCCGCTCGAGGAGCTCGTCGAGGGAGGCGTCGATGCCGGTGGCCAGGATCTCGATGTCCTCGGTGGTCTCGAAGTCGCCGGTGATGCCGTAGGTGAGGGTGCCGCGGTAGGAGAACATGACCACCCCGATCCGCACCCGGTCGGCGATCGGCACGTAGGGCAGCAGCTCGAGCAGCTCCCGCCCGAGTCCGTAGAGCGGCGTGCGCGGACCGGGGACGTTGGTCGTGACCGTGGTGATCTGGTGCTGCGGGATCCTGAAGCCCAGGCGCATCCCCCAGGCGACCGACGGGAACGGGCCGAACTCAGCCGCGTTCGTGATCCCCTCGCCGGCCTCCGGCTCGTGGTGGCCGCGCAGGCTCCGGATCCGTCGCTTGATGGCCGCGAGCCGCTCCACCGGGTCGGCGACCTCGACGGGCAGGAAGGGCAGCATCAGCGTCACCCGGTTGTCCGGGATCGACTCCTCGCCGGGCCTGCGTGTCGACACCGGCACCAGCGAGCGCAGCGCGTGGGCGTCGGTCGGCTCACCGCGCGCCAGCAGCAACCGTCGGAACCCACCGGTGACCGCGGCGAGCGCGACGTCGTTGACCGTCGCGTCGTACGCCTTCCGGACGGTGCGGATGTCGTCCAGCCGGACGGTGGTCCAGGTGTAGCGGCGGCCGCCCCCGAGTGGCCCGGACAGGGAGGTGCCGTGGACGGGGCGCAGCGCCCCGGAGAGGGTGAGCAGCCCGGTGGCGGTGCGCGCCGAGGTCCGCACCATCCGGCGCGGCGTGCGGGCGGCGTGCGCGAGCGCGCCGGTGAGGTGCAGCGGCGAGCTGACCAGCTCGCGCAGCGCCCCGGCGGTGTACCGGACGACCGGCTCCTCGGGCTCGGGCCGCCAGGTGTCCGGCACCCCTGGGCGCTGCGTGGGTGTCGGGTCGAGCAGCAGCTGGTAGAGGTCGGTGCCGGAGACTCCGTCGACCACGCTGTGGTGGACCTTGGACAGCAGGGCCCACCGTCCGTCGGGCAGGCCCTCCCAGAAGGAGTAGTCCCACAGCGGCCGGCTCCGGTCCATCCGGGTCGACATCAGCTGGCTCATCAGGTCGGCGACCTCGGTGCGGCCACCGGGGGCCGGCACCGCGACCTCGTGCAGGTGGTCGTGGATGTCGAAGTCGGGGTCGTCGACCCAGGCGGGCGGTGCCAGGCCGAACGGGACCGGGCGCAGCCGCTGCCGGTACCGGGGAATGAGCGGGAGGCGTCCGGAGATGGCCTCCACGAGCTCCTCGAAGGCGGGCGCCGGACCGGCGAAGACCGCGAGCGACCCGATGGCGAGCGACGCGCTGTGGTCCACGTCCTCGGCCTCGAGGAAGGCGTCCGCCAGCGGGGTCAGTCGCTCCACCGCACCAGCGTCCCGTCCGCACGCGGGGACCCGCCCGGGGCGGACGTAATCGCCGCCCGGGCCCAAAGGCCCTGTGGTCGTGGTCGGGCCGGCGGGACGGTGGAGGAGGAGGGGAACTCGACGAACGGAGTGATGATGAGCGACCTGGAGGGCATGCGGGCCGAGCGTGAGGCCCGCGACAGTGCCGCCACCAGGAACAGCGCCGACCGGGCTCGGCTGTGGGCCGGCCTGAACAGGTACCTGAGCAGCGAGGCCCGGCACGAGCACAAGGTCGCGGAGGCCGAGCGGCGGCCCCCGCTACCGAGGGTGAGCCCACGGACACCGAGTCCGACTGAGCGGGCCCCGGCCGTGCGCAGAGCGATCGACCCGGTCGACACCATCTGGTTGAACATGGACCGGCCCAACAACCTGATGGTCATCGAGAGCCTGATGACCTGCGAGGGGCCCATCGACCGCGATCGCTTCCTCGAGGTGCTGCGCACGCGCCTGCTCGACCACTACCCCGTCTTCGGGCAGCGCCCCGTCTTCTCCCGGGTCCCGCTGTCCATGCCGCACTGGGAGGACGTCCCGGACTTCGACCCGAGCGGGCACGTCCGCGGGTTCACGCTGCCCGCGCCGGGGGACGACGCGGCGCTGCAGGACCACGTCAACGGCTTCGTCAGCACGCCGCTGCCGCGGGACCGCCCGCTGTGGGAGATGCACCTGATCGACGGGTACGGCGACGGGTCGGCGATCTACTCCCGGCTGCACCATGCGCTGGCGGACGGCATCGCGCTGACCCGCGTGCTGCTGTCCCTGACGGACGCCGAGCCGGACGCGGAGCCGGGTGAGGACCGGCTGGGGGAGGCCCGGCACGGGGGGCCGTTCGGCACCGCCGTGCATGTCGTGGGGTCGGCGGCGGGAACCGCCGGCTCGGCGCTCCTGGACCTGCCGCACCTGCTCTCGCCGTCGGCCGCCGAGGACGCCTTCACGCTGGCGAGGCAGACGACCGGCATCGCGACCAAGCTGACCTTCACCCGCAACCCCGCCTCTGCGGTCACCGGGACCGCGGGCGTCCGCAAGCGCGTGGTCTGGGCAGCACCGATCCCGCTCGCCGACGTCATCGCCGCCGGGCACCGGACCGGGACCACCGTCAACGACGTGCTCGTCGCCGCGCTGGCCGGCGCCGTGTCGACGTACCTGCGCCGGCACGACGGCGCCGTCCTCGACGTCCCCACCATGGTGCCCGTCAACGTGCGTCCGCTGGACGAGCCGCTGCCCCGCGAGCTGGGCAACCGGTTCGCCCTGGTGCTGTTCACGCTGCCGTCGGGCCTCGACACCCCGTTCGCCCGGCTGGCGGAGACCAAGCGACGGATGGACGCGATCAAGCACTCACCGGAGGCGCTGCTCACCTTCGGGCTGATCCGCGGCATCGGTCGCACCGGCAAGGACCTCGAGCGCTACCTCGTGGACTTCTTCGCCAACAAGGCCAGCGGCGTCACCACGAACGTCCCGGGACCGCGCGGGCCGCGCTACCTCGCCGGTGCCCGCATCACGTCCATGCTGGGCTGGGCCCCCGGGTCGGGGAACCAGACGCTGGGCACCTGCATCTTCACCTACGACGGGCACGTCCACGTCGGCTTCAAGGTCGACCTCGACACGGTTGCCCACCCCGAGGAGCTGCTGACGGCGTTCGGGGCCGAGATCGAGGCGCTGCTCCACCTCGCGCAGGCCGGGTGATCGGGATGGCCCGCAAGACCGCACCGGGACCGACGCCCGCACCCGCCCCCGAGCCGCCACCGCGCGGCCTGGTCCACGCGACCGTCGACGCCTTCGTCGACAGCACCCGCGCGGTGGTCGAGGCGATGACGGCGGCGGGCTCCGGCGCGCTGGGCGCGCTGCCTGCCCCCGTGCCGGACACGGTCACCCGCATGCTGATCTCGATGCGCCGGCTGGCCGACCAGATGCCGCCGGTGACGGCGGAGATCGAGATCCTCGCCCAGGAGGTGCACGCGAAGCGCCTGAGCATCCAGGCCCTCCAGGCCGAGCTCTCGGCGCTCGACGACCAGCTCGAGGTGCTCGAGCGGTCGCTCGCGCCGGTCCAGGCCTGGAGCCGGCAGTGGAACCGGCTGCGCCGGTCCCTCACGGAGGCGCTGCCGCCCGAGCGCTAGCGTGCGGCGGCATGGACACCGACGCCCCGCGCCCCGACGGCCAGGCCCTGCCGCCCGCCTACGGCCGCGTCTCGCTCGCGATCATCACCTCGGGCCGGGAGGCCAACCTGCTCGGCAACATCCACGGCGGGGAGATCATGAAGCTCGCCGACTCCACGGCCGGGGCGGTCGCCCAGCGCCACAGTGGTGGGCCGGCCGTCACCGCGGCCATGGACGAGATGGCGTTCCTCGAGCCGGTGCACGTGGGTGACCTGGTGCGCACCTTCGCCCAGGTCAACTGGGCCGGCCGCTCCTCGATGGAGATCGGGGTGCGGGTCGAGGCACAGCCGTGGAACGACCCGTCCGAGCACGCGCTGCACGTCGCCTCGGCGTACTTCGTGTTCGTGGCGATCGACGCCGACGGGCGCTCACGCACCGTGCCCGGTCTGCGACCCGAGACGCCCGACGAGGTACGCCGGATGCGCGAGGCGGAGATCCGCCGGGCGCACCGGCTGGCCAAGAGGCAGGAGATCGAGACCGGGCGCCGCTCCACTTCGTGAGAAGCCCCGGCGCGTCGTGACGCGCTGTGACCCCTGTGACTGGTGATACTTGCCGGGCAGCATCTTCCCCAGAGCACCACCAGCAGAGAGGCACTCGATGCCACCCGTCTCTTCCCCCGGGTTGCACGACCGCCAGAGCCCCACCCGCTTCACCACCGACGAGCGGGCGGCCCGGGTCCGCTTCCGGCGCGCCATGGCACTCATGGTGATGACACTCGTCCTCCCCGGCTCCGCCCAGCTGGTGGCCGGCAACCGCCGGATCGGCCGCATCGCGCTGCGCGTGTGGCTGCTCCTGGTGGCCGGCTTCGTCGTGACGCTGTTCGCCGGCGCCCTCTGGCACGAGCTGGTCTTCTACCTGGTCTCGAACACGTTGCTGCTGGGGCTGCTGCGGTTCGCGCTGATGCTGGGCGCCATCGCCTGGGCCGCCCTGTTCGTCGACGCCTGGCGGATCGGGCAGCCGCTCACCCTGGCCATGAACCACCGCCGTGCCGTCGTCGGCGTCAACGGCGTCCTCTGCCTCTCGGTCGCCGGCAGCCTGCTGTTCGGCGCGCACATCGTGGGTGTGCAGCGCGACTTCATGCTGAGCATGTTCGGCAGCGGCACGGTCACTGGCGCCCATGACGGCCGCTTCAACGTGCTGCTTCTCGGCGGCGACTCCGGGGCCGGCCGCTGGGGCCTGCGCCCGGACTCGATGACCATCGCCAGCATCGACGCCGACACCGGCCGCACCGTGCTGATCTCGCTGCCGCGCAACATGACGAACTTCCCCTTCGCCAAGGGGTCGGTGATGCACAAGCAGTTCCCGCACGGGTTCGACGTCGACTACCTCAACGGCGTCAGCACCTGGGCGGGCGACCACACCGAGCTCTTCCCGCACTCGAAGACCCCTGGCGTGGACGCCACGATCATGGGCATCGAGGGGATCACCGGCCTGGAGATCAACTACTGGGCGATGGTCAACCTCGAGGGGTTCAAGGACCTCGTCGACGCCGTCGGTGGCGTGACCCTGAACGTCCGCTCGCCGATCCCGGTCGGCGGCCTCGGGGACGACGTCACCGGCTACATCCAGCCCGGGGTGCGCAAGCTGAACGGCCACGACACGCTCTGGTTCGCCCGCGCCCGTGACGGCTCCGACGACTACTCGCGGATGGCGCGCCAGAAGTGCGTCATGAACGCCATGCTCAACCAGATCAGCCCCCAGGTGGCCGTCAGGAACTTCGAGAAGATCGCGAAGGCCAGCTCGGCGATGATCTCCACCAACGTGCCGGCCAGCGAGGTCGACCGGTTCATGGCGCTGGCCCTCGAGGCCAAGGGCCAGAAGGTCTCGACGCTCTCGCTGGTGCCGCCGATGGTCAACACCGCCGACCCGGACATCCCGCTGATCCGCCAGAAGGTCGCGCAGGCGATCGACAGGGCGGAGGGCACCGCGCCGAAGCCGTCGGCTCCCCACAAGTCGTCCGGCAAGGGCGGCGACGTGGTCACCGGTGGCTCGGTGGGCTCGCTGAGCGGCGGGTACGCCGCGAACCAGGCGGACGACCTGGAGAGCGCCTGCTGACCGGGTCACCCGTAGGGTGTGGGCCGTGACCGAGCCCCCGACCGGCGCCCCCCGCGCTCGCCGCATCGTCGCCGTGGTGGTCACGTTCAACCGGCTCGCGCTGCTCCAGCGGCTGGTCGCACGGCTGCGCGAGGTGCCCGAGGTCGACGAGATCCTGGTCGTCGACAACGCCTCCACCGACGGCACGGGCGAGTGGCTGGTCTCGACCGCCGAGGGGCCGCCTGCCACCGGCGCTGCCGGCACGCCCGTGCTCGCGCGCACGCTCACGCACAACCGCGGCGGCGCCGGCGGCTTCCACGACGGCCTCGGCTGGGCCCTGGAGCGCGGTGCCGACCTCGCCTGGCTGATGGACGACGACGGGATCCCCGCCCCCGACTGCCTGGCCCTGCTGCTGGAGCGGGACGGGTTCGACTTCTGGGGGCCGGCGGTGCTGGCCGAGCAGGACCCGTCCCGGTTGTGCTTCCCGATCCGGCTGCCCGGCGGCACGAGCGTCGTGCACCGGATGGCCGAGGTCGAGCTCGCGGCCCGCGACGGCCTGGTCGCGGACGTCGTCATCCCCTTCAACGGGGTGCTGGTCACCCGCGACCTCGTGGAGCGGATCGGGCTGCCGCGCGAGGAGTTCTTCATCTGGGGCGACGACGTGGAGTACCTCTGGCGGGCCCGACGTGCAGGGGCCCGGGTCGCCACCGTGGTGGACGCCCACTTCCTCCACCCGGCCACCGACGACCTGGGCACGCCGATGATGTTCGGCCGCACGACGTACAACCACAGCCCGAGCGACCTCAAGCACTACTGCATGGCCCGCAACAACCTGCTGAACCTGCGGGACTACCACGGCTGGCCGCACGCGCTCGCGTTCGTCGCCAAGACCCTGTGGTTCTACACGCTGACCCGCCCGTCGGTCGCCCGGCTGCGGCTCAGCGCCACCGCCATGGGCGCCGGACTCCGGGGCGACTTCACCGGCCACGAGAGGTTCCTGAGATGACCCTTCGAGACGCCTCGTCCCTCGGCTCCTCAGGGACCACCGAGTCCGTGGCCGTGGTCATCGTGACCTACAACCGGGCCGACCTGCTGACGCGGATGCTGGACGGTCTCGCCGCCCAGACCCGCCCGGCGGACGCGGTGTACGTCGTCGACAACGCCAGCACCGACCACACCCGGGAGGTGCTCCACCGGCACGACCTGCCGCTCCGGGTCTCCCACAGCGAGGACAACCTCGGCGGCGCGGGCGGCTTCCACCTCGGCGTCAAGAAGGCCTACGAGGCCGGCCACGACCGGATCTGGCTGATGGACGACGACGTGGTGCCGACGCCGGAGTGCCTCGAGGTGCTGCTCGCGCAGGACGAGGCCTGTGTGGCGGCGGTGCGCGAGGACGTGGCCGGCCGGCTGGTCGAGAAGGCCGCGGTCGACTTCGACCTGCGCAACCCGCTCGCGATCCGGCCCAAGCGCGCCACCGTCGACGCGACGTACCCCGACCGGGCCGCGATGCCCGCGCGGGTGGAGCTGGAGAACGTCGCCTTCGAGGGGTTCATGTTCCGCCGCGAGGTGGTCGACGCCGTCGGGCTGCCGGACGCGTCCTTCTTCATCTTCTACGACGACGTCGACTTCGCCGTGCGCGCCCGCCGGGCGGGCTTCCGGATCTGGGGCATCCGGGACGCCGTGCTGGTGCGGCAGCTCGACTTCGACCAGCAGCACGACATGGCGGGGTGGAAGGGGTTCTACATGTTCCGGAACCTCTTCGTGGTGCACTTCAGGTACGGCGAGAACGCGCTGGTGCGGCTCAAGCCGTACCTCATCGCTGCGGTCGTCGTACTGCTCAGCCCGATTCGCGGGGGACGTGCCGAGGCTGGCAATGTGATCCGGGCCATCGGGTCCGCCAGGTCCATGACCAGCGTGCCCGGGGCGCCGTCGCCCCGTCGCTAGACTTGCCGCCGCGTCAACCGTCAGGAGTTCCCCCTTGCCTGTGTCCGAGTCCACCCCCGACCTCGTCGTCGTCGGCTCCGGCTTCTTCGGACTGACCATCGCGGAGCGGTGCGCCACCGAGCTGGGCCTCCGGGTCCTCGTGCTCGAGCGGCGGCACCACCTGGGCGGCAACGCCTACAGCGAGGCCGACCCCGAGACCGGGATCGAGATGCACGTCTACGGCGCGCACCTCTTCCACACCTCGAACGAGAAGGTCTGGGAGTACGTCAACCGCTTCACGTCGTTCACGAACTACCAGCACCGGGTCTTCGGCCAGTACGACGGCCAGGTCTACTCGCTGCCGATGAACCTCGGGCTGATCAACCAGTTCTTCGGCCGGTCGCACACGCCCGACGAGGCACGCGCCCTGATCGCCGAGCAGGCCAGCGAGATCGAGACCTCCGAGGCCACGAACCTCGAGGAGAAGGCGATCAGCCTGATCGGCCGCCCGCTCTACGAGGCGTTCATCAAGGGCTACACCGCCAAGCAGTGGCAGACCGACCCGACGAAGCTGAGCGCCGACATCATCACCCGGCTCCCGGTGCGCTACAACTTCGACAACCGGTGGTTCAACGACAAGTACGAAGGCCTCCCGGTCGACGGCTACACCGCCTGGCTGACCCGGATGGCCGACCACCCGAACATCGAGGTCCGGCTCGAGACCGACTTCTTCGCCCCGGGTCCGTACAGCGTCGACGAGCTCAAGGGCAAGGTCCCGATCGTCTACACCGGACCGGTCGACGAGTACTTCGGGAACTCCGAGGGCCGGCTGTCGTGGCGTACCGTCGACCTCGAGGCGGAGGTCAAGCACGTCGACGACTTCCAGGGCTGTGCGGTCATGAACTACAACGACCAGGACGTGCCCTGGACGCGCATCCACGAGTTCAAGCACTTCCACCCCGAACGCACCTACATCTCGGGCAAGACCGTGATCGTCCACGAGTACTCCCGGTTCGCGGAGGACGACGACGAGCCGTACTACCCGGTCAACACCGCCGAGGACCGCGAGAAGCTGCTGAAGTACCGCGAGCTCGCGAAGAAGGAGCCGATGGTGCTCTTCGGCGGCCGCCTCGGCACCTACAAGTACCTCGACATGCACATGGCGATCGGCTCGGCCCTGTCGATGTTCGAGAACAAGCTCAAGCCGCACTTCGCCGACGGGGCGGAGCTCAAGAGCGGGGGAGTGGACGAATGACGACCCGACTGCTGCAGCGCCAGATCCTGCCCATCGACCGTGACACCGACGTCTTCGCGCTCTACGTCGACCCCGAGCCGGCCGTCCTCGACGCGGACAAGTACGAGATCGGGACCAACCGCAACGCGGTCGAGATGAACGCGGCGAACCTGCGCCAGAGCATCTCCACCGGTGCCCGGATCCACCCCGACCAGATCGAGTCGCGCACCTGCCTGCGCGTCCCCGCGGGCGAGCGGCTCTCGCTCGGCACCTACTTCAACGCGTTCCCGGCGAGCTACTGGCGCCGCTGGACCGTCGTCAAGGACGTCACCCTGACGGTCAAGGTCGTCGGCCGGGGCGCCAGCATCACCGTCTACAAGTCGATGGCCAACGGCCGCTCGCAGCGGGTGGACGCCGCCGGGACCGGCTCCCAGGTCGAGGGCACCTTCGCCTTCGACCTCTCGCTCAAGCCCTTCGTGGACGGCGGCTGGTACTGGTACGACGTGGTGGCCAGCGACGAGGACGTCCTCGTCGAGTCGGCCGAGTGGACCGCGGACGTCCCGGAGGACCGGGCCCAGCACGGCACCGTCGACATCGCGATCACGACGATGAACCGCCCCGACTTCTGCGCCAAGCTGCTCGGCCAGCTCGGCGCCGACGAGGTGCTCCGCCCCTACCTCGACACCGTGCTCGTCATGGAGCAGGGCACCAAGAGGGTCGTCGACTCGCCCGACTTCGCGAAGGCCGAGGCCCTCCTCGGCTCGACCCTGCGGGTCATCGAGCAGGGCAACCTCGGCGGCTCGGGCGGCTACGCCCGCGGCCAGCTGGAGTCCGTCCGCAAGGGCACCGCGACCTACGCGATGATGATGGACGACGACGTCGTGTGCGAGCCCGAGGGCATCGTCCGCGCGGTCACCTTCGGTGACCTGGCCCGCCGTCCCACGCTCGTGGGCGGCCACATGTTCAGCCTCTTCTCGCGCTCGCGGCTGCACAGCTACGGCGAGGTCGTCCAGCCCTGGCGCTTCTGGTGGCAGTCCGCCCCCGACGTGCACGGGGACTGGGACTTCGCGGCCCGCAACCTGCGCTCCGCGCGGTGGCTGCACAAGCGGGTCGACGTGGACTTCAACGGCTGGTTCATGTGCCTGATCCCGCGCCAGGTGCTCGCCGAGATCGGCCTGTCGCTGCCGCTGTTCATCAAGTGGGACGACTCCGAGTTCGGCCTGCGCGCCAAGGAGGCCGGCTACCCCACGGTGACGTTCCCGGGGGCCGCGGTCTGGCACATCCCGTGGACCGACAAGAACGACGCCCTCGACTGGCAGGCCTACTTCCACCAGCGCAACCGCTTCGTCGCGGCGCTGCTGCACTCGCCGTACCCCAAGGGCGGGCGGATGATCCGGGAGAGCCGCAACCACCAGATCAAGCACCTCGTCTCGATGCAGTACTCCACCGTCGAGCTGCGCCACCAGGCGCTCGAGGACGTGCTCGCCGGTCCCGACCACCTCCACCGCGACCTGCCGACGAAGCTGGCCGAGGTCAACGCGTTCCGCAAGCAGTTCAGCGACGCGCGCCTGGAGTCCGACCCGGAGGCCTTCCCGCCGGTGCGTCGCAAGAAGCCGCCGCGCAAGGGCCGCGACGGAACCGAGATCCCGGGCCGCCTCTCCCAGCTGGTGACCGCGGGCCTGGCCCCGATCCGCCAGCTCAAGGGCGCTCGTGACCTCTCGCGCGAGTACCCCGAGGCGGAGATCACGGCGATGGACGCCAAGTGGTACCGCCTGGCGCGCTACGACTCGGCCGTCGTCTCCATGAACGACGGTGCCTCGGCCGCGCTCTACCAGCGCGACCCCGAGAAGTTCCGCGAGCTCACCCGCAAGACGATCGAGATCCACGAGCGGCTGCGCCGGGAGTGGCCGCGACTGGCCGAGGAGTACCGCGCGAAGCTCGCCGAGATCACCTCGCCCGAGGCCTGGGACGAGACGTTCCGCCCCTGGACCGACGGCAGCTCGGCGGGGTCTGCGGAGGACACTCGATGAGCGAGACCGCTCGCGCGGCTCACGTGGTCGAGGGCACCCTCACCCCGCCCTCGGCGAACCAGGGGCTCCTGGAGGTCTTCCGGCGGCGCTACCTGCTCAAGCTGCTGGTGCGCCGCGAGATCAGCGCCCGCTACCAGGGCTCGTTCCTGGGGCTGCTGTGGTCCTACATCAACCCGCTGAGCCAGTTCTTCCTCTACTGGTTCGTGATGGGGTACATCCTCAACCTGCACAAGGACGTGCAGAACTTCGCGGTGCACATCTTCGCGGGCCTGATCGTGGTGCACTTCTTCACCGAGACGTTCAACGCCGGCACGAGATCGATCGTGCGCAACAAGGCGCTGGTGAAGAAGATGGCGATGCCGCGGGAGATGTTCCCGGTGGCCTCGATGCTGGTCTCGCTCTACCACGTGGGTCCGCAGCTGGTGATCCTGCTGATCGCCTGCGTGTTCTACGGCTGGACGCCGGACCCCGCCGGGATGGTGGCGGTGCTGCTCGCGCTGATGATCATCATGCTGCTCGGGACCGCCCTGGCGCTGCTGTTCAGCGCCGCGAACGTGTTCTTCCGCGACTTCTCCAGCGCGGTCGGCATCATGACCCACTTCGTGCGGTTCGGCGTGCCGATGATCTACCCCTACAGCCTCGTCGACGAGCGCTTCGACGGCCACACCACCCTCTACCTGTCCAACCCCATCGCGGACGCCGTGCTGCTGATGCAGCGCGCCTTCTGGGTCGGGACGACCTCGGACCCGGCGAGGACGGCGAAGACCGACCTGCCGCCGAACCTGTTCGAGCTCGGCGCCATCGCGGTCGTCGCGTGCTTCGTGCTGCTGCTCGTCGGGCAGGTCGTCTTCACCCGCCTCCAGAACCGGATCCCGGAGCGCCTCTCGTGACCGAGTCGATCGTGGTGGAGAACGTCAGCAAGACGTTCACCCTGCGCTACCACCGCACCTTCAAGCAGATGACCGTGGCGCTGGTGAAGGGTCGCGACATCAGCGACGACTTCAAGGCCCTCGACGACGTCTCGTTCACCATCCAGCAGGGCGAGTCGATCGGCCTGATGGGACTCAACGGCTCCGGCAAGAGCACCCTGCTCAAGCTCATCAACGGCATCATGCGGCCCGACTCAGGCTCCGTGCTGACCCGTGGCCGGATCGCCGGCCTGATCGCCACCGGGGCGGGCTTCCACCCGCAGCTGACCGGCCGCGAGAACGTCTACCTCAACGCGGCGATCCTCGGCATGAGCGAGCAGGAGACCAGGCGGAAGTTCGACGACATCGTCGAGTTCGCCGACATCGGCCGCCACCTCGACGCGCCCGTCGGCAACTACTCCTCCGGCATGTTCGCCCGGCTGGGCTTCTCGGTCGCCATCCACGTCGACTCCGACATCTTCCTCGCCGACGAGGTGCTCGCGGTGGGGGACCGGCCCTTCAAGAAGAAGTGCATGGAGAAGATGAACGAGATCCGCGACAGCGGACGCACGCTCTTCTACGTCAGCCATGCGGCGGGGTCGGTGCGCAAGATGTGCGACCGGGTGATCGTGCTCGAGAAGGGCCGGGTCGGCTTCGACGGCGACGTCGACGAGGGGATCCGCTACCTCAAGTACGACGACAACAACCCCGAGAACGAGCCGGACGAGAACGACACCGAGGACGCAGACGAGGACCTCGGCGCCGACATCTGACGACGCGGGCCCGCCTGGGGCCGGTGGTCTGGTCCTGCCGGCGGGCGCCTGCTGAACGGCGCGTGCCGGCGCGTTCTCGCACGTTTCCGCGTGTCTTGCCGCGTGCCGGGCCGTCTTCGGGCATCCTCGACTTGACAAATCTCGGATCCGGCGGCGTGTCGGGTGGAAATTACAACGTTGTAGTTACTCACTTTCTCTTCCGTGGTCAGTGTGACTCATGTGAAAGTTGCGCAACGTGTGAATCTTCCCCCGCACTGGAGTTGCCGCCCATGCCCCCCAGCAAGACGCGTTTCATCACCGCCTGCCAGCAGATCCTGGCCCTCGGCGTGGTGCTCGCCGCCCTGACCCCCGCCGCCAGCGTCGTCAGCCTCGACGTGGTGCGCGAGCAGCCCTCCGGTGCCGCCGCGACGGCCCCCGCGACGGCCGAGTTCGCGGCGTACACGCGGGCCTCGGCCCGCAAGTCCGTCGTGCCGACCGAGACGGTCGACCCGAAGGTCACCGAGTACGCCCTGACCGCGCCCCCCGGTGCCCGCGTCCGCGCCGGTCAGCTGCAGGCCCGGACCCGGGTGGGCGAGCGGCCCGGCAGCACCGAGCTCACCAGCCGGCCGGAGGCCGTCGTCGGGTACGGCGCCGTGGGCGTCACCTGGGAGCACGGCGTCGAGGTGCCCGAGGACCAGCTCAGCTTCGAGGTCCGCACCCGCACCGGTGAGGACTGGTCGGGCTGGATGACGCTGGCCTACGACGCCGACCACGGGCCCGACCCGGGCAGCGCCGAGGCGAAGCACGCCCGGCCCGGCACCGACGCCCTGCTCGTCGGCGACGTCGACCAGGTCCAGGTGCGGGCGCTGTCGGTCCGCGGCCGGATCCCCGCCGACATGAAGATGGCCGTGATCGACCCCGGCAAGCAGTCGAGGACCGCGGTCGAGGCGCCGGCGTACGACACCGGGACCATGGACGGCTCGACCGAGCCCGCGGCGACCACGGACGCCACTGCGGCGACCGCGCCCGCGACCGAGGGCGACGCCGGGGACGCGGACGGGCTGGACCTCCAGGCGGCCGTCTACACGCCGAAGCCGGTGATCTACTCGCGCGCCCAGTGGGGCGCCGACGAGCGGCTGCGCGACCCGAGCTCCCTGCACTACTTCGAGGTGCACGCGGGCTTCGTCCACCACACGGTGAACGCCAACGACTACACGCGTGCCGAGGTGCCCGGCATCATCCGCAGCATCTACGCGTACCACACGCAGTCCCGCGGCTGGAGCGACATCGGCTACAACTACCTCGTCGACCGGTTCGGCCGGATCTGGGAGGGGCGGTACGGCGGGATCGACCGGCCGGTCGTGGGCGCCCACACCCTGAACTACAACGACTACGCCTTCGCGATGTCGGCGATCGGCAACTACGACATCCACCAGCCGTCCTCGGCGATGGTGCAGGCCTACGGCGCGCTGTTCGCGTGGAAGCTGTCGCTGCACGGCGTCGACGCGTCCTCGACCAAGCAGTGGGTCGGGTCCCGGAACTTCCAGGCGATCAACGGCCACCGCGACGCGGCCTCGACGGCCTGTCCCGGTCGGTACCTCTACGCCCGGATCCCGCAGATCCGGACGCTCGCGGCCGCCGCCCAGCGCGGCTGGTCGGGCCGTGAGCTCGAGTCCGACCTCGCGTCCACCCCGCACCCCGACCTCATCGTCCGACGGGCCAGCGACGGGAAGGGCTTCGTCATCCCGACCGGTGGCCTCACCGGGTTCAAGGACCCGGTGTCCGTCCCGATCGACGGCGCGGACACGGTCGTGGCCTCACCCGACCTCACCGGCGACGGCGAGGCCGACCTGGTCGCCCGGTCCGCCGACGGCGTCGCGAAGGTCTACCCCGGCAACGGTGACGGCGGCTTCGGCAGCGCGGTCAAGCAGACCAGCGCGTTCGCGGGTCGCGACCTGCTCACCGCGGTGGGCGACCTCACCGGCGACGGCCGCAACGACCTGGTCGCGCGCCGGATGTCCGACGGGCGCCTCGAGGTCTACCGCGGCGACGGGGCCGGCGGGTTCGCCCGCCGGGCGCTGCAGGACGGCTGGTCCGGGTACGACGCGCTGGCGGCGACCGGTGACCTCGACGGCGACGGCCACCCCGACCTGCTCGCCCGTGACGGGTCCGGCCACCTGTGGCGCGTCCCCGGGGTCGGCGGGCTCCGGCTGGGGACTCCCGTGCTGCTGCCCGGCTCGTGGGGCCAGTACTCCACGATCACCGGCTTCGGTGACTTCAACGGCGACGGCAGGCCCGACCTGCTGGCCGTCGAGAAGGGGAAGCCGGGGGTGATCCGTCCGCTCCGCGCCGACGGGACCTTCGGTCACCCGCTGGGCCAGATCACCCGGGCCACCAACGCCTCGGGCGTCACGGCGGCCGACGTGGCCGGGAACCCGGCGCCCGACCTGGTCGTGCGGACGGGCGACAAGCTCGCGGTCTTCCCGAACGCCGGCACGTTCGAGCTCGGCCAGCCGATCCCGACCGGCACGAGCCTGGCCGGGGCGAACCTGGTGTTCAACGCGGGCGACTGGGACCGGGACGGCCACGGCGACCTCATCTTCCGCAACCAGGACGGCGTGCTGAAGCTGCGCCAGGGCGACGGGCAGGGCCACTTCGGCGAGGCCGTGACCCTCGGCCAGGGCTTCAGCGGCGTCGGCCTGCTCGCCGCGGTCGGCGACATGACCGGTGACGGCTACCCCGACCTGATGGGGCAGCCGGCCGGCGGCGCCATCCGGATCTACCCCGGCAACGGACTGCAGGGCCTCAAGACCAGCTACGTCGCCCACGGCCGCATCGACGCGGGCACCCAGGTGCCCGTCGGGCGCTGGGACACCGACGGGTCGCCGGACAGCCTGTTCCGCAAGGGCTCGAAGCTGACGCTCTTCCCCGGCAACGGACCGGGAGGGCTCACCGACCCGCGGTCGCTCAGCCTCGACCTCACGCCGTACGACTGGGTGATCGGTGTCAGCGACGTCAACCTGACCGGGCACCCCGACCTGATCGTCCGGGCACGCAAGACCGGCTACCTCTGGCTCATCCCGGGCACCACGGAGGGGTTCGGCCAGCGCCGGTTCCTCGGTGAGGGATTGGGGGCCTACGACCTGGCCGGCTGACCCGGTCGGGACCTGGCGAGGCGTTGGCCTGGTCCACGCTCAAGGGAAGCGAGCCGTGGCGCGCTCGGCGACGTAGGTCGCCTCGAGACGCCCCGGGTCGGCGTGGGACACCAGGACCACGGAGCCGCCGCGCGCGAGCGGCTCCGCGAAGGAGGCGACTCCCGGTGGGGAAGCCGGGTTCGCCTCCGTGAGGAGACGGCCGCCGTCGGTGAGGAGACTCCCGGCGGCGGCCGTTCGCCACAGCTCGCCCTGGGTCACCCCGGGCAGCGCCGGGTCGTCGGGGCCCGGCGGGTCCCAGGCGGTGAAGGCGTCCGGCTGCGACCACACCTCGATCCCGACGTCGTGCACGCCGGGCGGCAGCGGCTCGGCGAACCGCACGCCCATCGGCAGCAGCGAGCAGGCCAGGACCGGCAGGTCGGCGGCGCGCTCGCCCCAGGTCGCGAGCCCCTCGGGGCCGCAGACCACCGCGTCCGCCTGGTCCGCAGTCGTGACGACCAGGCCCACGGTCCACGCGGCGCCGAGGAACACCGGGCCGAGCCAGTGCGTGGGCAGGTCGAGGTGCAGTCCCTGCCCGCGCTCGAGGTCGTGCTCCTCGGCGAGCAGCGAGGCGGCCTTCGCCACCCAGTTGGCGTACGTCGTCACCGAGAGCTCGACCCGCTCGCCCGTGGCATGGTCGTAGTAGGTGACCAGGGGGCGGCCGGGGTCCTTGCCGAGCAGCGAGCCGAGCAGCGTGGTGAAGGTCGTCACCGGGCCACCCTAGGAGGCCAGGAGGGCGCCGGTCGGCCGCGGGCGCCACCTATGCTGCGCCCATGGCAGCCAACAGGTCGATCGACAACTTCTGGGCCGTGATCCCCGCGGGCGGCGCCGGGACTCGCCTCTGGCCGCTGTCCCGCGCCGGGGCGCCGAAGTTCCTGCACGACCTCACCGGCAGCGGGATGTCGCTGCTGCAGGAGACCTGGGCGCGGCTCGCCCCGCTGGCCGAGGAGCGCTTCGTGGTCGTGACCGGTCGCGCGCACCGGGCGGCGGTCGCCGAGCAGCTGCCCTCGCTCGGCACCGACGCCGTGCTCGCCGAGCCGTCGCCGCGCGACTCGATGGCCGCGATCGGTCTCGCCGCCGCCCTGCTCGAGCGGGACGACCCCGACGCCGTCATGGGGTCCTTCGCCGCCGACCACGTGATCGCGGACCACGACGCCTTCGCGGAGTCGGTGCGGGTCGCCGTCGACGCCGCCCGTGAGGACTGGCTGGTCACGCTGGGCATCGAGCCGACGTTCCCCTCCTCGGCGTTCGGCTACATCCACCTCGGCGAGGACCTCCCCGGGCTGACCGGCGCACGCGCGGTCCGAGCCTTCGTGGAGAAGCCGTCGACCGACGTGGCCGAGGGCTACCTCGCGACCGGCGCCTACCGGTGGAACGCCGGCATGTTCGTCGTGCGCCCCCGGGTGCTGCTGGACCTGCTGGCCCGCTGGCACCCCGAGTTCGCGGCCGCCCTGCGGGCCATCGCCGCGGACGTGTCCCTGCTCGAGGAGCTGTGGCCCACGCTGCCGAAGATCGCGCTGGACCACGCCATCGCGGAGCCGGCCGCCGAGGCCGGCCGGGTCGCGGTCGTGCCGGCATCCTTCGACTGGGACGACGTGGGCGACTTCGACTCGCTCGCCGGGCTGCTCGACCGCAGCGGCGCGGGCACGACGGTGCTGGGCGACACGTCGCTCGTGCGGGTCGTCGAGTCCAGCGGGCTCGTCGTGCCCCGCTCGGGCCGGGTCGTGGCGGTCGTGGGCCTCGACGACGTCGTCGTGGTCGACACCCCCGACGCGCTGCTGGTCACCACCCGGGCGCGGGCGCAGCAGGTCAAGGAGATCGTGGCGGGCCTGCGGGACGCGGACCGCCACGACCTCACATAGCGCCGGGCTCGGGGGAGTCGGTGTACGGGTAGTCGAGCATGAAGGACTTCAGCGCCGCACCGGAGACGTCCGAGCAGTACTGGAAGACGCCGACCTGCTTCTTCGGGTCGCTGCCGCCCGACCCGCCGGCCGACCAGTGCGTCAGGGCGACGTGCGCGCCGTCGGGGAAGCTCTTGCCGCCCTCGTCGTCGGACTCCCAGGGCGCGGCGATGAACTTGTCGCGCATGTTCGAGGTCCCGGTGAACTTGTCGGCGATGCCGTTGAGCTCGTCCATCGCCCCGCTGTCGTCGGCGATCGTCTGGTCGTACCAGAGGATCGTGTACCCGTGCTCGAGGTTGTGCACCAGCGACTCCAGCTCGGGGCGGTCGCCGTCGGTGTAGAGCTTGCGCTCCATCGGCGCCGGGGCGAGGCCCGCCTCGTTCCAGTGCGGGCCGAACGCCGGCGGCGCGGTGGTGTACTGCACGGCCTGGCCGGTCGGGACGTGGTCCTGGTTGCCGTCGGCCTTCTGGGTCGTGACCTTCTGGCACGCCGAGACGGGTGCGCCGATGCTGGCCAGGTCCTTGTTCTTGAACTGGCGGACGTCCCACCAGTCCTTGATCGGCTTGAAGGCCGCGGCCCCCACGATCAGGACCGCGATGACGACGCAGACCATGACGATGGCCAGACCGCGCCGGTGCTCGTCACCCTTCTGCTTCTTGCGGATCTGCTCGATGACCGCCTGGCGGTCGGACTTGGCGGGCTTCTTGGCCACGGCTGGGCTACCTCGTTTGGTGCGGCTGGTTCGTGCGGGGTCGGCTGTTCGACGGCAGAGTCTACGGACTGGCCGGGCGCAGCCGGACCGGACCGGCGGATTCGGCCGTGCCGGGCTCCGCGGAGCGCTCCCAGCCGTGCGCGAAGGCCAGCGCGGCGACGACGGCGGCGGTGGCGGAGTCGCACCCGACCTCGAGCCCGCCGGCCTCGTCCGTCGTCACGGGGGTTGCCGGACCCAGCACCGTGCGGACCGCGTCGGCGAGCTCGTCTGCGGGGGCCGCGGCTCCGAACGGGGCGCGGTCCGCGGGGTCGCCGCGCAGGGCGCGGAGCACGGCCTCGCGGGCGCCGTAGCCGAACAGGTCGGCCCCCTCGGCCCGGACCAGGGCCCGCGCGCCCGCACCGTCGTCGCCGCTCGGGAGCACCAGGTCGGCGCGCCCGCGTACGACGGCGAACGGCCGGCCGGCGAGCTTGCCCTGCGCCAGCTCGGCCATCCCGGCGATCTCGTCCGCGACGGCCGGAGCGGTGACGGCCAGGGGGTTGCCGTGCGCGTCCTCGCGCCCGGCGAAGTCCTCGAGCACGACCAGCCCGGCGGCACCGACCGCCATGTCGGTCTGCCCCTCCCGCCACGCCCGCCCGGCGGTGTCGGTGACGATGACGCCGACGTTCACCCCGGCACGCGCGCGGATGGCCTCACGCATGTGCCGCGCGGACGCGTCGGGGTCCTCGGGCAGCAGCACGACGGTGCCGGCCTCGACGTTCGAGCCGTCGATCCCCGCCGCCGCCATCGTCAGGCCGTGCCGCGTGCGGACGATCGTGGTGGGGCCACGGCGGGCGACCACGCGGGCGGTCTCCGCGGGGAGGGCGTCCTCGCGGGTGCCGCGCCGCACCCGCCCCTCCGACTTGCTGACGACCTTGCTGGTGACCACCACGACGTCACCGTCGTGCAGCTCCACCAGCGGGAGCAGCAGGGCGACCAGGTCGTCGCCGGGCCGGACCTCCGGGACGCCGGCGGGGGCGAGGACGCTGACCCGGTTCGCGGACGGGCTGCCGTCGGGGACGGCGCTCATCCGGCCACGAGGCCGACGGCCGCCGCGGCCATGGCGGCGGTGGCGTCGAGGTCGGTCATCATCAGGGGTACGGCGCGGCACGCGATGCCGGCGCCGGTGAGCCGCGACACCTGGTCGGCGTCCCGCTCGTCGACGAGCCAGCCGTCGAGCACGCCCCCGTCCCTCCGGGAGCCGTAGTGCAGCCCGACACCGGCCGCGCTCACCTCCACGCCGATCGAGGTCAGCATCTGCTCGGCCATGCCGCGGACGTGGGTGCCGCCGACGATGGGGGAGAGCCCCACGACCGGAGCCCGGGTCGCCCCGAGCGCCTCGCGCACCCGCGGGACCCCGAGGATGGTGCCGACCGAGACCACCGGGTTGGACGGCGGCAGCACGACGAGGTCGGCGTCGGTGATCGCGTCGATGACCCCGGGCCCGGGGCTGGACTCCTCGAGCCCGACGAACAGCACCGCCTCGGCCGGGACCTGGGCGCGCAGGCGCACCCAGTACTCCTGGAAGTGCACCACGCGCCGGCCGCTGGGCGAGTCGGCGTCGGCGATCGCGACGTGCGTCTCCACCCGGTCGTCGGTCATCGGCAGCAGCCGGACGTCGGGCCCCGGCCTCGCGCCGAGCCAGCGGCGGCACAGCGCCTCGGTCACCCCGGAGAGCGGGTAGCCGGCGTCCAGCATCTGGGTGCGGACCAGGTGCGTGGCGATGTCGCGGTCACCGAGGCCGAACCAGGTCGGCTCCACGCCGTACTCCGCGAGCTCGGCCTTGACGCTCCAGGTCTCCTCGCGGCGGCCCCAGCCGCGCTCGAGGTCGATCCCGTCGCCGAGGGTGTACATGACGGTGTCGAGGTCCGGGCACACCTTGAGTCCGTGCACCCAGAGGTCGTCGGCGGTGTTGGCGACGACGGTGACGGAGGCGTCCTCCGCCACACCGGGGAGGCTGCCGGACGCGATGCCGTGGAGGAGGCCCTGGAGGAAGCGGGCGCCGCCCATTCCGCCGGAGAGGACCGTGATGTGGCGCATGTGCCTATCTTTGCGCACGGGGCCATTGGTCCCGTCGGGCAATAGTCCGTTCGGGTGGTTGCGCTCTATAGCAGACGCGCGCTTGACTTCAGGTGTACGACAGGCATGTAATTCCCACAGTGTTCTTCGCAGGTTGTCCCGGGTCGATCCGATAGGGACGGCATCCGCGAAGGGGATGCGGGATGGGTGCAGTACCGGGTCGAAAGGCGATGGGCGTGAGAGAACTTTTTCTCCTCGACGGGGACGCCGAACAAGCGGGGTGGCAGGACCGTGCGCTGTGCGCACAGACGGACCCCGAGGCGTTCTTCCCGGAAAAGGGAGGGTCGACGAGGGAGGCCAAGAAGGTCTGCCTGACATGTGAGGTGCGGGACGAGTGTCTCGAGTCCGCACTGATGAACGACGAGCGCTTCGGCATCTGGGGAGGGCTCTCCGAGAGGGAGCGCCGCAAGCTGAAGAAGCGCGCAGTCTGAGTCGTGTGAGTGGCGCGCCCCGGTGACGGGGCGCACACGCACGGCCCTCCGGGGACCCCCGGCGGGACCTCGGGCCAGGGCCTGACCGTTAGTGTTCTCGGTCGTGCATACGACGGTCGCCGCGCTGCTGGTCAGCCACGACGGGGAGCGCTGGCTCCCCGCGGTGATCTCGGGACTCCAGAGCCAGTCAGCACCGGTCGACCGCGTCGTCGCGGTCGACACGGGCAGCAAGGACGGCAGCGCGGACCTTCTCGAGTCCGCGTTCGGAGAGGTCCTGCGGGCGCCCGGGTCCACCTCCTTCCCCCGCGCCGTCGGGCTCGCGCTCGAGCAGCTCGGCGCCTCGGGTGCGGACTGCGAGTGGGTGTGGATCCTCCACGACGACGCCAACCCCGAGCCGGACGCGCTCGCGGCGCTCCTGGCGGCGGCCGAGGAGCACCCGGACGCCGACGTGCTGGGTCCCAAGCTGCGTGAGTGGCCGTCGCTCAAGCGTCTGCTCGAGCTGGGGGTCACCATCTCCGGCACCGGTCGGCGCGAGACCGGCCTCGAGCGCGGCGAGTACGACCAGGGCCAGCACGACGAGGTCCGCACCGTCCTCGCGGTGAACACCGCCGGCATGCTGGTGCGCCGCCGCGTCCTCGAGGAGCTCGGTGGCTTCGACGACCAGCTCCCCATCTTCGGCAACGACGTCGACTTCGGCTGGCGTGCCGCGGCCGCCGGCCACCGCACCCTGATCGTGCCGCAGGCGGTGGTCTTCCACGCCGAGGCGGCCCACCGCGGGATCCGGCGGACCCCGCTGACCGGTCGGCACACCCACTACCAGGAGCGCCGCGCCGCGCTCTACACGCTGCTCGCGAACTCGGGCGCCCGGCTGCTGCCCTTCCAGCTGCTCCGGCTGGGGGTCGGGACCATCCTGCGGATGGTCGGCTTCCTGCTGGTCCGGTCGGTGGGCGAGGCGCTCGACGAGCTGGCGGCCCTGGTCTCGCTCTACGGGCGACCGCGCGAGATCCTCGCGGCGCGCCGTGCCCGCAAGCGCAGGCAGGTGGTCACGCCGGCCGACGTACGCCCCCTCCTCGCGCCGCCCTGGCTGCCCTACCGCCACGGCCTCGACTTCCTCGGCGACCTGCTCACCGCCGCGACCAACCAGGCCCAGGACGTGGCCGAGCGTCGTCGCGCGGCGAAGGCCGAGGCCCAGCCGCAGGCGGCGGCGCGCAAGCCCGCGCGCCAGTCCGAGGAGGACATGCTCACCGAGGACACCGGGCTCGTGGCCCGGTTCCTCACCAACCCGGTGGCGCTGGTCATCTCGCTCTTCGTGGTGCTCGCCCTCGTCGGCGCCCGCTCGGCCTTCGACTCGCTCGCCGGCGGCGGCCTCTCGCCCGTCCCGCAGGGCGGCACCAGCGACTGGTGGCGCCTGTACGCCGAGTCCTGGCACCCGCTGGGCCAGGGCACCGACGTCCCGGCTCCTCCCTACGTGCTCCCGTTCGCGGTGCTGGGCTCGCTGCTCGGCGGCCCCTCGGCCGTGGTGACCGCGATCTTCGTGCTGGTGGTGCCCCTGGGGCTGTGGGGAGCGTGGCGCTTCCTGCGGGTCACCGGACGCCTCGCCTCACCCGCGGGCTCGCCGCGCTGGCTGCTGCTGTGGGGGGCGACGACGTACGCCCTCGTCCCGGTCGTCAGCGGGGCCTGGGGCGACGGCCGCTTCGCGACGGTGGTCGTGGCCGCCCTGCTGCCGTGGCTGGCCCACGCGGCGCTCGGCTTCGCCGACCCCGAGGCCGACCGCCGGTGGCGTGCCGCCTGGCGCACCGCCCTCCTGCTCGCCCTCGGCACGGCGTTCGCGCCCGGCCTGTGGTTCTTCGCCCTGCTGCTCGGCCTGATCGTGACCGCGGCCGCGACGGTCGTGGTGCGCGGTGCGGTGCGCGACCGCTCGGCCTGGGGGCCGCCGGCCGCAGCCCTGGGGGCGGTGCCCCTGCTGCTGTCGCCGTGGTGGATCCCCGCGCTGCTGAACGGCGCCGGCGAGGCGCTCTTCCTCGAGGCGGGCCGGCTGCCGGTGGCGACGGTCGAGACCCTCGACCTGCTCGCCGGTCGCATGGGTGACCTCGGCGCCCCCTCCTGGCTCGGCATCGTGCTCGCGGTCCTCGCCGTGCTGGCCATGATCCCGCGCGCCACGCGCATCCCGGTGCTGGTCTGCTGGATCGTGGCGGCGGTGGCCGCGGTGACGGCGGCCGCCATCGGTGCCGTCACCCTCGACCTGGCCGCCACCTCCACCCACGCCGGCCTCGGCTTCCTCGTCGTGATCCTCCAGGGTGCCTTCGTCGTGGCCGCCTCCCTCGGCGCGCAGTCGCTGGTCGACCCCGGCGCGACCGGCAACCCGATGTGGCGCCGCGGCGTCGCGGCCGTCCTGATCGCGGTGGCCGCCCTGGTGCCGCTCCTGGGCCTGGGCTGGTTCGTCGTGGGCGGGCACGACCGGCTCGACGAGACCGCCGGGGAGGGCATCCCCGCCTACATGGTGCAGAGCTCCATGACCGGCGACGCCCACGGGATCCTGGTGATCCGGGGCGACGTCGACCACGGCCTCACCTACTCGGTGCGCCGCGGGGACGGCGTGACCCTGGGCGAGGACGAGATCATCGACCTGTCCGGCGAGGACACCGGGTTCACGCGGTCGGTGCGGGCCCTGGCCTCCCGACCCACCCCCCAGGTCGTGGACGCGCTGGCCGACGCCGGCATCGAGTACGTCGTGCTGCCGGCACCCGCCGACGGTGACGTCGCCTCCGCCCTGGACGCCACCGGAGGCCTGGTCCAGGCCAGCGCCGAGGACCGGTCGACGCGCGCCTGGCAGGTCGACCGGCCGCTCGACCCCTCGGCCGTGGACGGTCCCCGGTCGTGGCTGCGGATCGCCCTGCTGGTCCTGCAGGGAATCGCGATCGTGGTGATCGCCGTGCTGTGCGTGCCGACCAGTGAGCGGAGGCGACGCTGATGAGCCAGACGACCCCGGGACGCCGCCTGTCCGGCCGCCGCGTCCGACTCGACACCACCACCGTGCTCGCGGTGCTGCTGCCCCTCCTCACCGTGGGGGCGCTGCTCCTCGTGCGCGGCGGCGACTCCGTCGACGAGCAGACACCCGCCGACGAGGACCAGCCTCAAGAGCGCCACGATCGTGTGCCCCTCCGCGCTCCCCGGCGCGCCGGCGGCGTACCTCTCGACGGTCAGTGACGGCGCCCGCGGCGAGGTCGAGGTCCGTGCCGGCTCCGAGAAGGACACCGCCCGTCTGCAGGAGGGCCAGGTGACCACGATCCGTCCCGGCACCGGGCCGGTGGCCGTCGACGGTGAGGACGACCTCGCGCCCGGGCTCCTCGGCGCGCGCTTCGGGAGCGGCGAGCTCGCGTCCACCGCGTGCCCGGCGACCAGCCCGCACCAGTGGTTCACCGGGGTCGGCGCCGCGGTGCGGCACGACTCGGTCCTGGAGCTGGTCAACCCCGATGCGGGTCCGGCGGTCGCGGACGTCACCGTGTACGCCGGCACCGGCCAGGTCGACGTGCCGCGCCTGCGCGGAGTCCGGGTGCCCGGGCACAGCAGCCTCCGGCTCGACCTGGGTGAGGTCGCCCCCCGGCGCGGCGAGCTGGCCCTGCAGGTGGTCACCTCGCGCGGCCGGCTGGCCTACTCGGTGCTGGACAGCTCCGACGAGCTCGGCCGCGGCCAGGCCAGCCAGGACTGGTTGCCGGGCCAGCAGGAGCCGGCGACCGACAACTTCCTCCTCGGGCTCGGCGGCGGCGCGGGCGGCCGGCTCCTGACGCTCGCCAACGGCGGCGACGACGAGGTGCGCGCCCAGGTCAAGTTCGTCAGCGAGGACTCCGTGTTCGCCCCCGAGGGCCTCGACGAGATCCGCGTGCCACCCCAGGGGGTGGCCCGGGTCTCGCTCACCGACGCGCTCCAGTCCGCCATCGCCGACGGGGTGGTCGGGCTCGAGATCACGTCCAGCCAGCCGGTCACCGCGACGCTGCGGACGTTCGCCGACGGCGACCTCTCCCACGCGGTCGGTGCGCCGCCGATCCGGCACGGCGCCTCGGCGATCGTGCCGTCCGGCGCCAAGCGGGTGGTGCTCGCGGGTGCCCGGGGCGTCGGCGCCGTCACCGTGGTGTCCCGTTCCGCCACCGGCGAGGAGCTGGACCGGACCCGCGCCGACCTGCGGCCCGGGCGCGGCGCCGTCGTGACGGTGCCCCCGCGGGCCACCCTGGTGTCGGTCGTCCCCGAGAACACCAGCGTCACCGGGTCCGTGATCGTCTCCGGGCAGGGGGCCGCGGTCGTGCCGCTGGTCGACCCCGTCGTGAGCGGGCTGGTCCCCGACGTCCGCCCCGGGCTCTCGTAGGCCTCAGTCGTCGCCGGACTCGTACCTCGGGTCCACCAGCTCGGCGTCGATGCCGAGCAGCTCGGCGACCTGCTCGACCACGACGGTGAGCACCATGGCCTCCAGGTCGGTCCGGGTCTCGCAGCGGTGCTCGATGGGGCGGCGGAACAGGACCAGCCGGGTCGGGTCCGCGCCCGAGCCCCGGACGAGCGAGGAGAGCGGCACCGTCCCCGAGTCCCAGTCGTCGGGGATCTGCGGCGCGTCCTCGACGGCGTACTCCACCAGGCCGAGGCGGTCCTGCCAGCGCTCGTCGATGTCGGTCACGATGCCCAGCGCGAGGTCGTCGAAGCGTTCACGGGCGGTCCGGAGCTCCGGTCGGCGGGGGTCGCGGGGGACCACGGCCGGCCCGCGCATGCCTCGTCCACGGCGGTCCCGGCGCCGGTGTGACGGGGTCGGTCGAGAGCTGGCGTCGTCCACGCCGCGAGCCTAATCGGGGCCGGGCACCCCGGCGGGTACCGTCTCCCGCGTGAGTCCCGTCCGCCGCTGTTCGCGTACCGCCTGTGGCCGTCCCGCGGTCAACACGCTGACCTACGTCTACGCCGACCAGACGGCGGTGCTCGGCCCGCTCGCGACCTACGCCGAGCCCCACGCCTACGACCTCTGCGACGTGCACAGCGAGCGGCTCTCGGCCCCGCGAGGGTGGGAGGTGCTGCGCCTGGCGCCCGACCCGGCCGCCCAGGGCCCCTCCAGCGACGACCTCCTCGCCCTCGCCGACGCGGTGCGCGAGGCGGCCCGGCCGACGCCTCCTCCGGTGCGTCCCACGCCGGCGCAGGAGACCGGCCGCGAGGTCGGTCGGCGCGGTCACCTGCGGGTCCTGAGCACCGACTGACCAGTCGCGGCCCGGACGACCGTTAGGCTCCGGCCATGCCCCGCGCTCTGGATCCCGCCAACCTCGACGCCGTCTTCAAGGCGTACGACGTGCGCGGTGTCGTGCCCGACCAGCTCGACGAGGAGCTCGCCCGGGCCACCGGCCGCGCCTACGTCGAGGTGCTCGGCGCCGACACCGTCGTCGTGGGTCACGACATGAGGCCCAGCTCGCCCGGCATGGCCGGAGCGTTCGCCGACGGCGCCGCCGAGGCGGGCGCCGACGTCATCCTGGTCGGGCTCGCCTCCACCGACCAGCTCTACTTCGCCTCCGGCCACCTCGGGCACCCCGGGGCGATGTTCACCGCCAGCCACAACCCGGCCCAGTACAACGGCATCAAGATGTGCCGCGCCGGGGCGCAGCCGGTCGGCCTGGACACCGGCCTCGCCGAGATCCGGGACGCCGTCGCCTCGGGCGGCGCCGCGACCAGCGTCCGCCAGGGCACGATCACCAGCCACGACGTGCTCGAGGCGTACGCCGCGCACCTGCTCACGCTCGTACCGGTCGAGGGGCGCCGGCTCAAGGTCGTCGTCGACGCGGGCAACGGGATGGCCGGCCACACGGCTCCCGCGGTGTTCGGGCGGCTGGGCGAGGACCGGGTCGAGCTGGTGCCGATGTACTTCGAGCTCGACGGCACGTTCCCGAACCACGAGGCCAACCCGATCGACCCGGACAACCTCGTCGACCTCCAGAAGCGCGTGCTCTCCGAGGGCGCGGACGTCGGCCTGGCCTTCGACGGCGACGCGGACCGCTGCTTCCTCGTCGACGAGCGCGGCGCGGCCGTCTCGCCGTCCACGCTCACCGCCCTGATCGCCGCCCGGGAGCTCGCCAAGGAGCCCGGAGCGTCGGTGATCCACAACCTGATCACGAGCCGGGCGGTGCCCGAGATCGTCACCGAGCTGGGCGGGAACCCGGTGCGCACCCGCGTCGGCCACTCCTTCATCAAGGCCACGATGGCCGAGACGGACGCGATCTTCGGCGGCGAGCACAGCGGCCACTTCTACTTCCGGGACTTCTGGCGGGCCGACTCGGGGATGCTCGCCGCGCTCCACGCGCTCGCCGCCCTGGCGGAGACCGACCGCACCCTGTCGGACCTGCTGGGCGACTACGAGCGCTACGTCGTCAGCGGTGAGATCAACTCGACCGTCGCCGACCAGGGGGCCGTCGTGGCGGAGATCGAGGAGACCTACGGCCACCTCGACGGCGTGACCACCGATCGGCTCGACGGGCTCACCGTGACCCACCGCGACTGGTGGTTCAACGTGCGGCCCTCCAACACCGAACCCCTGCTCAGGCTCAACGCCGAAGGTCGGGACCAGGCCACGATGGTCGAGGTCCGCGACGCCGTGCTCGCGATCATCAGGAGAGAACGCCCATGAACATCGACCCCGCGCTGCTGGCGATCATCGTCTGCCCGAAGTGCCGCGCCTCGCTGGAGCCGACCGGCGAGGAGCTGGTGTGCACCGGCTGCGGCCTGGCCTACCCGGTCCGCGACGACATCCCCGTCCTGCTGGTCGACGAGGCCCGCAAGCCGGCCTGACCGGTCCTGGGAGGCAGTCATGGCGACCTGGTTCGACGAGTCCCGCCTCGACGACGAGGCAGTGTTGTCCGCGCGCGACGCCGCGCTGCGGCCGTTGGCCGAGGCGGGCGCCCGGGTGCGCCGCGAGTCGATCGACGCCTCGGCCGCGGCGGCCGAGGCCGTGGCCCGGAGCCAGGACCTGGCCCGACCGCGCGCGGTGATCGCCGCCGGCCCGGACTCCCGGCTGCTGCGGGCCGTCCTCGAGCCCTGGTGCCCCGTGCCGTTCGTGGCCTGGCCCGGTCCGATGCTGCCCGGCTGGGCCGGGAGCCTGGACCTCGTGGTGGTGCTGGCGCCCGACGGTGCCGACGCCGGGACCGCCTCCGCGGTGGCCGAGGCCGTACGCCGTGGCTGCCAGGTCGTCGTCGCGTGCCCGCCGGGCTCGCTCGTCGCCGAGCACGCCGTGGGCCGGTGGGCCACGTTGCTGCCCACCGTGACCCGCGACCAGCTGGCCACCGCCGTGGTGATGCTGGAGTACCTCGACCGGGTGGGGCTGGGGCCGCGCGCCGACGCCGAGGTGGTCGCCGAGGCACTGGACTCGGTCGCGATCGCGTGCTCGCCGCACCGCGACCTCGCGGTGAACCCGGCCAAGATGCTGGCCATCGCGCTCGCCGACAGCACGCCGCTGGTCTGGGGCGGGTCGGTCCTCGCGGCCCGGGCCGCCCGGCGCGTGGCCGAGTCGATCCGCCGGGCCAGCGGGCGCACCGCGCTGGCCGGGGACGCCGAGCACCTGCTGCCCGTCCTCGAGGCCACCAAGGCCCGGGACGTCTTCGACGACCCGTTCACCGAGGGCGGGGGTGACCTGCGGCCGATGCTGCTCGTGCTCGACGACGGCACCGAGGACCCGGTCGTGCGCGAGCAGCGGAGCCGGCTGCAGGCGGCCGGCGCCGCGCGCGGCGTACGGGTGGAGACGGTGACCACCGACGCCGCCACCGAGGTCGCCCGCTACGCCTCCCTGCTGCTCAGCGGCACCTACGCCGCGGAGTACCTCGGACTGGGACTCGTGCAGGACTAACTCCCTCACGTCGTGGGTAGGTTCTCGAGGTGGCTTTCCCGACCCGCACCGCAGCCCCGCGCGCGAGAGACCCCTGGTTCGACAACGCCAAGATGGCGCTCGTCACCCTCGTGGTCGTCGGTCACTCGTGGACGCTGCTGCCGCACAACGCGGTCGACGACCATCTCTACGACTTCCTCTACGCCTGGCACGTGCCGGCGTTCGTCTTCGTCACCGGCTACCTCTCGCGCTCCTTCGCGTGGACCTCGACGCGGATGTGGGGGCTGTTCAAGGGCGTGGTCGTGCCGTACCTGGTCTTCGAGCTGGCCCTGGCGCTCTTCCGCATCTACGTGGGCGGTGAGGAGCTCGCGGGTCTCTTCCAGGACCCGCACTGGCCGATGTGGTACCTCTCGGCCCTCTTCTTCTGGCGGCTGCTGACCCCGGTCTTCAAGCCGATGTGGGGCGGGGTGGCGGTGGCCGTCGTCATCAGCATCGTCGCCGGGCTGCGGGCGGGGGACACGCTCGACATGGCGCGGGTCCTCGGGCTGCTGCCGTTCTTCGTGATGGGCCTCAAGGCGACCCCGGAGCGGCTGGAGCTGCTCCGCCGGGGGCCGGCCCGGGTCGCCGGTGCCGTGGTGCTGGTGGCGATCTTCGTGCTCACCACCTGGACCGACACCTGGGCGCAGACCGAGTGGCTCTACTACCGCTCGACCTACGGCGAGCTCGACGTCAGCGACAGCCGGGCGTTCCTGACCCGCGCGGTGCTGCTGCTCATCGGGACCCTCGGCGCGTGGGCGTTCCTCGCGGTGGTGCCGCGCCGGGGTGGCTGGTTCACCCGGATGGGCGCCTGGACCCTGGTCGTCTACCTCTTCCACGGCTTCGTGGTGAAGTCCCTGTACTACGCCGGCTACCCCGACTGGGCGGAGGGCCACCAGACGGTGTCGCTGGTCGTGACCACGCTCGGCGCGGTCGGACTCGCGCTGCTGCTCGCCTGGACGCCGCTGGCCCGCCGGCTGGACCTGGCGGTGGACCCCTTCGGGTCGGCCGAGCACCGGGTCAGCCACGCCGTGGCGCTCACCGCGGTGAGCGCCGAGGTGGCCGCGGGGGAGGCCCCGGAGGTCGTGGCCGCGGTCGAGATCACCGAGGCCGCTGCCGAGTCGGAGGGGCACCTGACCAGATAGCCTTCCGCGCATGTCTGCAGAGGGTGGAACCAAGGCGGTCGTCGCCGCGCTGTTCGCCAACCTGGGGATCGCGGTGACGAAGTTCGTCGCGTTCTTCCTGACCGGGGTGAGCTCGATGCTCGCGGAGGCGATCCACTCGGTGGCCGACTCGGGCAACCAGGTGCTGCTGCTGCTCGGTGGGAAGAAGGCCCAGAAGGACGCCACCCCGCAGCACCCCTTCGGCTACGGCCGCGAGCGGTACGTCTACTCGTTCATCGTCTCGATCGTGCTGTTCAGCGTCGGTGGCCTGTTCGCGCTCTACGAGGCCTACCACAAGTACCACGAGATCCACGCCGCCCACGGCCACCCGGCCGACTCGATCCTCGACAGCCGCTGGTGGTGGGTGCCGCCGCTGGTGCTCGGCATCGCGATCGTGCTGGAGGGCTTCTCCTTCCGCACGGCGATCCTCGAGACCAACAAGATCAAGGGCGGCGCGTCGTTCCCGCAGTTCATCCGGCGGGCCAAGCAGCCCGAGCTGCCGGTGATCCTGCTGGAGGACTTCGCGGCCCTGGTCGGCCTGGCCTTCGCGTTCGTCGCCGTCGTGCTCTCGCTGGTCACCGAGAACCTCTACTACGACGTCGTCGGCACCGCGCTGATCGGCCTGCTGCTGGTCGCGGTGGCGGTCGTGCTCGGGCTGGAGACCAAGAGCCTGCTGCTCGGGGAGTCCGCCAGCGTCCCGGCGCAGCGCCGCATCGCCGAGGCCCTCGAGGCCACGCCCGGGGTCGAGCGGATCATCCACATGAAGACGATGCACCTCGGGCCCGAGGAGCTCCTGGTCGCCGCCAAGATCGGCGTACCGACCGGGGCGTCCTCCGACCAGGTCGCCGACGCCATCGACCGGGCGGAGGAGGCGGTGCGCGCCGCCGAGCCCACCGCGCAGGTCATCTACCTGGAGCCGGACATCTACCGCAGCGACTACGTGCCCGCCGAGCGCCCGGAGCCCCCCGCCGCTGCGGGGCACTGATCCCCGAAGTGAGGTAGCCCGATCCGTGTTCGTTGCGGCAGGCGTCGAGGATTGTTGGTCTGACCCGGTGTCGTTCTAATCTCGAAGGCACACCCAGAGCCACACCCGGACACAGGGGGCAGTTGATGGACTACAAGGTCGCCGACCTCAGCCTGGCCGACTACGGCCGCACCGAGATCCAGCTCGCCGAGCACGAGATGCCGGGCCTGATGGCCATGCGCGCCCGCTACGGCGACTCCAAGCCGCTCGCCGGTGCGCGGATCGCCGGGTCGCTGCACATGACGATCCAGACCGCGGTGCTGATCGAGACGCTGGTCGCCCTCGGTGCCGAGGTGCGCTGGGCCTCCTGCAACATCTTCTCCACCCAGGACCACGCGGCCGCCGCCGTCGCGGTCGGCCCGAACGGCACCGTCGAGGACCCCCAGGGCGTCCCCGTCTTCGCCTGGAAGGGCGAGACGCTGGAGGAGTACTGGTGGTGCACCCAGCAGATCCTGCAGTGGCCCGGTGGCACGTTCGCCAACATGATCCTCGACGACGGCGGCGACGCCACCCTGCTCGTGCACCTCGGTGTCGAGGCCGAGAAGACCGGCCAGGCCCCCGACCCGGCGACGGCCAAGAGCCACGAGCAGAAGATCATCTTCGAGGTGCTGCAGGCCTCGCTCGCCGAGAGCGCTGACCGCTGGACCAAGATCGCCAACGAGATCCGCGGCGTGACCGAGGAGACCACCACCGGCGTCCACCGGCTCTACGACATGATGAAGGAAGGCTCGCTGCTCTTCCCCGCCATCAACGTCAACGACTCGGTGACCAAGTCGAAGTTCGACAACAAGTACGGCTGCCGCCACTCGCTCATCGACGGCATCAACCGGGCCACCGACGTCCTGATCGGCGGCAAGGTCGCGGTCGTCTGCGGCTACGGAGACGTCGGCAAGGGCTGCGCCGAGTCGCTGCGCGGCCAGGGTGCCCGGGTCATCGTGACCGAGATCGACCCGATCTGCGCGCTGCAGGCGGCGATGGACGGCTACCAGGTCTCCACCCTCGACGAGGTGCTCGACACCGCCGACATCGTGATCACCGCGACCGGCAACAAGGACGTCGTCACCGTCGACCAGATGGCGAAGATGAAGCACCAGGCGATCCTGGGCAACATCGGCCACTTCGACAACGAGATCGACATGGCCGGCCTCGAGTCGTACGACGGCGTCGTGCGCAAGACGGTCAAGCCGCAGGTCGACGTGTGGACCTTCCCGAAGGGGAACTCCATCATCGTGCTGTCCGAGGGACGCCTCATGAACCTCGGCAACGCGACCGGCCACCCGTCGTTCGTGATGTCGAACTCCTTCACCAACCAGGTGCTGGCCCAGGTGGAGCTCTTCACCAAGCCGGAGGAGTACCCCGTGGGCGTCTACGTGCTGCCCAAGCACCTCGACGAGGAGGTCGCCCGCCTGCACCTCGACTCGCTCGGCGTGAAGCTGACGACGCTGACCGACGACCAGGCGTCGTACCTCGGCGTCGACGTCGCCGGCCCGTACAAGTCCGACGAGTACCGCTACTGAGCCACGCTCCCGGACCGCTGTCCGGGATCTCGACGAGGCCGCCCGGAACCTTCCGGGCGGCCTCGTCGCATCTCTCCCCACATTCCGGACACGCGACTGGCAAGATTGAGCCATGACCCAGCCCGCTGGCCCGCCGGCCGAGAACGCCTGGAAGGGGCGCATCCTGGTCGTCGACGACGACGCCTCCCTCGCGGAGATGCTCACCATCGTGCTGCGTCAGGAGGGCTTCGACAGCCGGATGTGCACCCGCGGTGACCTCGCCATGGACGAGTTCCGCGACTACAAGCCCGACCTCGTGCTGCTCGACCTGATGCTGCCCGGCAAGGACGGCATCGACGTGTGCAAGGAGATCCGGGCCGAGTCCGGGGTGCCGATCGTGATGCTGACCGCCAAGGGCGACACGGTCGACGTCGTGGTCGGCCTCGAGTCGGGCGCCGACGACTACGTCGTCAAGCCGTTCAAGCCCAAGGAGCTGGTCGCGCGCATCCGGGCCCGGGTCCGCCGCTACGACACCCCGACGCAGGAGTCGCTGTCCATCGGTGACCTGACGATCGACGTCGCGGGCCACTCGGTCACCCGGCGGGGCGCCCCGATCAGCCTGACGCCCCTCGAGTTCGACCTGCTCGTCTGCCTGGCCCGCAAGCCCTGGCAGGTGTTCACCCGCGAGGTCCTCCTGGAGCAGGTGTGGGGCTACCGGCACGCCGCCGACACCCGGCTGGTCAACGTGCACGTGCAGCGGCTCCGGTCCAAGGTCGAGCACGACCCGGAGAACCCCGAGATCGTCGTGACCGTGCGGGGCGTGGGGTACAAGGCCGGAAACGCCTGAGTCCGTGTCATCCGGCGCCCTCCCCTCGCGCAGCCTCCCGGCGGGCCTCCGGCGAGGCCTCACCTTCTGGCGCCGGTCGATCCAGGCGCGGGTGGTGGCCAGCACCGTCGTGCTCTCGGCGGTCGTGGTCAGCATCGTGGGCTGGTTCCTGCTGCAGCAGACGCGCGAGGGCCTGCTCGACCACCGGGTGACCGCGGTCGTCGCCGAGGCCAACAACGAGACCACCGAGGCGAGGACCCGGCTCGCGGCGGCGCCCGGCACCGACATCGACTCCGCCTCGCAGCAGCGCGACCTGGTGGAGCCGATCATCCAGCGCGGCGCCACCCGCGGCTTCAGCGTCGTGCTCGCGGGCCCGGTGGGGGACAGCGGCAGCCGGATCGCGGACGGCGGCGCGGAGTCCACGCCGGGCCTGGACACCTCCAGCGTGCCGGCCTCGCTGGAGGGCCACTTCGACGAGGTCGCGCCCACGGCCTGGACCTACACCCAGATCCGCAACGCCGACGCCGAGGGGGTCACCCGGGTGCAGCCGGGGATCGTGGTCGGGTCCCAGGTCAAGCTGCCGTCGGACGGCGCGACGTACACGCTGTACTACCTCTTCCCCCTCGACGAGGAGCAGGAGACCCTGGCGCTGGTGACCCGGGCGCTGCTGACCGCGGCGGTCCTGCTGCTGGTGCTCGTGGCCGGCATGACCTGGCTCGTCACGCGCCAGGTGGTGACCCCGATCCGGATGGCGCGCCGGGTCGCCGAGCGGCTTGCCGCCGGCCAGCTCCAGGAGCGGTTGCGGGTCTCCGGCGAGGACGACCTGGCCCGGCTCGCCACCTCGTTCAACCAGATGGCGAGCAACCTGCAGCGCCAGATCCGCCAGCTCGAGGAGCTCAGCCGGGTGCAGCGCCGCTTCGTCTCCGACGTCTCCCACGAGCTGCGCACCCCGCTGACGACGGTGCGGATGGCCAGCGACGTGCTGCACGACGCCCGCCACGACTTCGACCCGGCCGCCGGCCGCGCCGCGGAGCTGCTGCAGACCGAGCTGGACCGCTTCGAGATGCTGCTGGTGGACCTGCTCGAGATCAGCCGGTTCGACGCGGGGGCGGCGGTGCTCGAGGCCGAGGACGTCAACCTGGTCGACGTCGCCCACCGGGTCGTCGAGATGACCCGGGCGCTCGCCGACCAGCGTGGCGTGGGCGTCGTGGTGAGCGCCCCCGACCACCCCTGCCTGGCCGAGGCCGACGTACGCCGCGTGGAGCGGATCGTCCGCAACCTCCTCACCAACGCGATCGACCACGCCGAGACGAGCGGGCGCGGCGCGGAGATCGTGGTCCACGTGGCCGGCGACGAGCACTCCGCGGCGATCGCGGTCCGCGACTACGGGGTCGGACTGGCTCCGGGGGAGGCGGCCATGGTCTTCAACCGCTTCTGGCGCGCCGACCCGGCCCGGGCCCGCACCAGTGGCGGCACCGGCCTGGGCCTGTCGATCTCGCTGGAGGACACCCACCTGCACGGCGGCTGGCTGCAGGCCTGGGGCCGCCCCGGACAGGGCGCGCAGTTCCGCCTCACGCTGCCCCGGCGCGCGGGAGTGCCGCTGCGCCAGAGCCCGCTGCCGCTGGTGCCCGTCGACGCCGAGGAGACCGTCGCGTGAGCCGCCGTCGCACCGGCTTCGCCGCCGTCCTCCTGCTCGCCCTGGCGCTGGCCGTCTCCGGCTGCGTCCGGATGCCCCAGAGCGGCCCCGTGGTCGAGACGCAGTCCGGGGGAGCGCTCGACGACGAGCCCGGGATCTTCATCGACCCCCGACCGCCGCAGCAGGGCGCGTCCGCGCCGGAGATCGTCAAGGGGTTCCTGGACGCGATGACCGCGACCCCGGTCCAGACCAACGTGGCCAAGCAGTTCCTGACCAAGGACGCCCAGGCGTCGTGGAACCCGGAGAGCCGCACCATCACCTACGCGGACGCCTCGCCGCCGCGCCCTCGTGGCGGCGCTTCCCGGGTGTCGGTGACCCTGACCGGCGCCGACCAGCTCGACGCCCGGGGTGCCTGGCGGGGCCGGCTGCCGCACTCCGACCAGGTCGTCGAGTTCCCGATGACCATGGAGAACGGCGAGTACCGCATCGCGCAGGCGCCCAACGCCCTGATCGTCCCGGAGTCCTGGTTCGAGCAGCGGTTCCGCGAGGTCTCGCTCTACTTCTTCGACCCGACCGCGCAGATCCTGGTCCCCGAGCCGGTCTTCGTGCCGCGGGGCGAGCAGCTGGCGACCACCCTGATCAGGGGGCTGCTGCGCGGCCCCCACCCCGGCCTGGAGCGGGTCTCGCGCAGCTTCATCCCGCCCGGCCTCACCTTCGGCCTCTCGGTGCCGGTCTCGGCCGACGGCGTCGCCGACATCTCCCTGAAGGGGGAGGCGGGGCCGCAGACGGCCCAGGCGATCGAGCTGATGCTCGCCCAGTTCGCGTGGACGCTGCGCCAGGAGCCGGCGATCCGGGCGCTGCGGGTGTCGATCGGCGGCCAGCAGATCCAGCTCCCGGGCGGGGTGAGCGAGGTCAGCGTCGACCAGGGGGCGGCGTACGACCCGACCGGCTTCCAGGCCAGCTCGCTGCTCTACGGCCTGCGCGACGGCCGGCTGGTCTCCGGGACCGCCGGGGCGCTGGATGCGGTCGACGGGCCGTTCGGGGAGCGGCCCTACGGCCTCCGCTCGATCGGGGTGAACCTCGACGCGACACAGGTGGCCGGGGTGTCGCGTGACGGCCGCACGGTCCTGCTGGGGCCGGTCCGGGGACCGGCCGCGGACGTGCGGCAGGTGGTCAGCGGCGCCACCGACCTGCTCCGGCCGGCCTGGGACTTCGCCGACCGGCTGTGGCTGGTGGACCGGACGTCGCGGGGCGCCCGGGTGTCCTACGTCGAGCGCGACCGCCCGACGATCGTGGACGTGCCGGGGGTGAGCGGCCGGTCGGTCCACAGCTTCCTGGTCTCCCGCGACGGGTCCCGGCTGGCGGCCGTGGTCCACCGCAGCGGCGGCGACACCCTGATGGTCAGCCGGATCCGCCACGACGACCAGGGCAGGGTGCTGGGCGCGACCCCGGCCCAGCGGATCTCGTGGGAGGGCGCGGGCCGGCTCCGGATCCGTGACATCGGCTGGCAGAACCCGACCACCATCGCCGTCCTGCACGTGCTGACCGGCGAGCTCTCGCAGGTGCGCACGATCGCCGTGGACGGGTCGCCGCCGGGCCTCGACAGCCTGGCCACCACGCTGCGTGGCCGGGTGCTGTCGCTGGCCAGCTCGCCGGTCGAGGCCGAGAGCCTGTACGCCGTCACGCGGTCCAACCTGATCGACCTCTCCAGCTCCGAGGGCGGCAACGCCACGCTCGAGCCGGGTGTGACCTCGCTCGGGTACGTCGGCTGACCCTCGTCCACAGGGCGCGCGACCGGCCTTGAGGTCGGGGGCCGACTCTGGTGGCATCGACGGCGTGCGACTCCTCGACGCGCTGGCCGACCTGCTGCTCGGAGGTCGCTGCGTCGGCTGCGCCCGGCCCGGCCGGGTGCTCTGCGGCCGGTGTGAGGCCCTGCTGCCGGCCGGTGCCCGGCCCGCGTGGCCGAGCCCGGTGCCTCCGGGACTCGTGACGCCGTGGGCCGCCGGGCCGTACGACGGGGTGGTCCGGGCGATGGTGGTCGGTCACAAGGAGCGCCGGCTGCTCGCGCTGCGTGACCCCCTGGCGTTGCTGCTGGCCCGGTCCGCCGCGGCGGCGCTGGCCCCGGTACGGGGACCCGTCGTGCTGGTACCGGTGCCGTCGCGGCCGGCCAGCGTCCGGGCCCGCGGCTACGACCCGACGTACGCCCTGACGGCGGGCGCCGCCGCACTGCTGGCTGCCGCCGGACGCGACGTCGCCGTCCGGCGACTGCTGCGCACCCGGCCCGGTGTGGTCGACCAGGCGGGCCTGGGTGCCGAGGCCCGGGCGGCGAACCTGGCGGGCTCGATGCACTGCCCCTCGGCGGCGCTGCGTCGGCTCGGCGAGCGGTGGCCGCGGGCCTCGCTGGTCGTCTGCGACGACGTCCTCACCACGGGTGCGACGGCCCGGGAGGCCCAGCGTGCGCTGGAGTCCGTGGGGCTGCAGGTGACGGCCGTGGCGGCCGTGGCGGCGACCCGCAGGCGGCTCCCGCCGGGTGGTCTCGCGAGTCACAGCGAATCTTCAGTGCCCAGGGTTTCGCCCAGCCAGAACACCCACTAGCGTCGGTGCATGGAGTCCGTCCGGGTCCGTGGTTGCGTCGTCGAGGCACCCCGGTCCGGGGCGTCACGAGGGCAAGCCGATGCCAGTCGCAGGCGAAACGGTCCACGTAAGGCTCTCCCCGGTGGGGTCACCCGCCGGGGAAGCCGATCACGGTGCGGCTTAGTCGTAAGTCCTGCCTCGTCCCCGTCGTCAGACACGGCGGTCGGCGGGAGAAGGGCAGTAGTGGCAGAGAAGCTGCGAACCCCTCTGCAGGCGATTGTGGGGTCGAAGACCAGGTCGGCCGGACGGGCTCCATCCACTCGCGAGCCACGGGTCCTCACGGACCCGGGCTTCGGGGTGCCCACCTGAGGGCACTAGCGGGGGCTGGAAGAAACCAACCAAGCAACGGGAGGTTCACATGGAAGTTGTGGTCACGGGTCGACACTGCGAGCTGTCCGATCGGTTCCGGAGTCACGTCGAGGAGAAGCTGACGCGACTCGAGAAGCACGACCACCGCATCATGCGCGTCCAGGTGGAGGTGGAGTGCGAGCGCAACCCGCGCCAGCACGACCGCGCGGTCCGGCTCGAGCTCACGGCGTTCTCCAAGGGCCCGGTGATCCGGGCGGAGGCTGCCGCTGAGGACAAGATGGGAGCGCTGGACCTGGCCCTGGACAAGATGGCCGCCCAGATGCGTCGTGCCGCCGACCGGCGTCGCGTGCACCGCGGCCGGCACGCGCCCGTGTCGGTCGGTCAGGCGCTCGCCGAGAGTCAGCTCGAGGCCCTCACGAGCGAGGAGGAGGAGACGGTGACCGAGCGCAAGGTCGGTCCCATCGCCGTGACCGGCGACGGCCCCCTCGTGGTCCGTGAGAAGACGCATCCCGCCAGTCCGATGACCCTTGACCAGGCCCTGTACGAGATGGAGCTCGTGGGGCACGACTTCTACCTGTTCGTCGACAAGGAGAACGACCGTCCGGCGGTCGTCTACCGCCGTCGTGGCTACGACTACGGCGTGATCTCCCTGGACGTGGGCGCCCGGGACTGAGGCGTCGACGAGCCGCCATCGGAGGCGGGGTGGCCCGATCGGGTCACCCCGCCTCGGCGTTGTCTGCCCCGCACGGGTCCCATGAGGGCCCCGTACGTGCCATGATGCGCACGTGGCCGATCACGAGAACGAGGTAGAGCCCGAGCCGATCCGGGTTCTCGTCGTCGATGACCAGGAGCTCTTCCGCCGTGGACTGACGATGCTGCTGGCCGTCGAGCCCGGCATCGAGGTCATCGGCGAGGCGGGCGACGGCATCGAGGGCACCGACCTCGCGGCCAGTGCGGCGCCCGACGTCATCCTGCTCGACATCCGGATGCCCAAGCGCTCCGGCATCGAGGCCTGCCTGGCGATCAAGGACGCCGTGCCGTCGGCCAAGATCATCATGCTCACCGTCTCCGACGAGGAGGCCGACCTCTACGAGGCGGTCAAGAGCGGCGCCTCGGGCTACCTGCTCAAGGACTCCTCCATCGAGGAGGTGGCGCAGGCGGTCCGCGTGGTCGCGGACGGACAGTCCCTGATCAGCCCGTCGATGGCGGTGAAGCTGATCGACGAGTTCAAGCAGATGTCGCGCCCCGAGCGTGAGCACGTCCCCGGCCTCCGCCTCACCGAGCGGGAGCTGGAGGTGCTGCGCCTGGTGGCCAAGGGGCTGAACAACCGCGAGATCGCCAAGCAGCTCTTCATCAGCGAGAACACCGTCAAGAACCACGTGCGCAACATCCTCGAGAAGCTCCAGCTGCACTCCCGCATGGAGGCCGTCATGTATGCCGTCCGCGAGAAGCTTCTCGACCTTCCCTGACCGCGCCGGGCTGTCGGTGGCGTCGCGTAGCCTCCCGCCATGCAGTCGCTGAGCACCGCGCAGGCCCGCCGCGTCGCGCTCGCCGCGCAGGGGTTCCTCGACAAGCGGCACGCCGCCCCGACGATGCGCACCTTCCAGCGCACGCTGGAGCGCACCGGAGTGCTCCAGGTGGACTCGGTCAACGTCCTCCAGCGCGCGCACTACATGCCGCTGTACTCCCGCATGGGTCCGTACGACGTGGACCTGCTGCGCCGCGCGGCCGAGCGGCCGGCCCCGGCGGATCGTGGAGTACTGGGCGCACGTCCAGGCGTACATGCCGGTCGAGCTGTGGCCGGTCATGCAGCACCGGATGGAGGAGCACCGCGCCAAGCGCGGCAAGTGGGGGATCGTCGAGGAGGACCCGGAGCTCGAGGCGAAGCTGATCGCCGAGGTGCGCGACCTCGGTCCCTCGACCGCCCGGGACCTGGACGACGGCCTGCCGCGGACCAAGGAGCACTGGGGCTGGAACTGGTCCAACACCCGGCGCGTCCTGGACTACCTCTTCACGGTCGGTGACCTCGCCATCGCCGGGCGCAACAGCCAGTTCGAGGTGCTCTACGACCTGCCCGAGCGGGTGATCCCCGCCGAGATCCTTGCTCGCGAGACTCCGTCGCCGGCCGAGGCCAGCCGCGAGCTGGTCCGCCGCGCGGCCCGGTCCCACGGCGTGGCCTCCGCGCAGTGCCTGCGCGACTACTACCGGATGCACACCCGCCACGCCGGGCCCGCGATCGCCGAGCTCGTCGAGGACGGCGAGCTCCTCCCGGTCACCATCGACGGCTGGAAGCGGCCGGCGTACCTCCACCGCGACGCCCGGCTGCCGCGCCGCGCGCACGCCCGTGCGCTGCTCAGCCCCTTCGACCCGCTGGTCTGGGAGCGCGAGCGGACCGAGCGCCTCTTCGACTTCCGCTACCGCATCGAGATCTACGTGCCCGCGCCCCAGCGGGTGCACGGCTACTACGTGCTGCCGTTCCTGCTGGGCGACCGGATCGTCGGACGGGTCGACCTCAAGGCCGACCGCAAGTCGGGTCGCCTGCTGGTGAAGGCGGCGTACGCCGAGCCCGGTGCGCCCGCGGAGACCGCCGAGGAGCTGGCCGCCGAGCTCCGTGACCTCGCCGGGTGGCTCGGCCTGTCCGACGTCACGGTCGAGTCGCGGGGTGATCTCGCTCCGGCGCTCGCGGCTCTCGTCTGAGCAGCTCCTCGATCCGGTCCGCCCCGTTCGTCGCACCCGGCATCGCCCGGATCGCGGCGCCCAGGCGGGCCGCGGCCTCGCGGTGCGGGCCCGGGTCCAGCAGGCCCGCGAGCACCGGAGCGAGCACGTCCGGCTTCGCCGAGCGCTTGACGACCGCCCCGGCTCCTGCGGCGGCGACGCTGGCGCCGACCATCGGCTGGTCCAGGAGCGGGTGCATCGGCATGACGAGCACGGGCAGGTCGTGCGCCAGCGCCTGCATGGTCGTGCCGTGGCCGCCGTGGCCCACGACCAGCGACATGGCCGGCATCACCTCGGCATGGGGGACGTAGCGGTGCACCTCGGTGTTGGCCGCGGGCCGCAGGTCGGAGGGGTCGATCACCGGTCCGGTGGTGGCGACGACCTGGGCGTCGAGGTCGCCGGCGGCGTCGAGGAGTGACTGCAGGCGCCCGGTCATGCCCGGGAAGGCGTAGGTGCTCAGGCTGATCAGCACGGCCGGCTCCGGAGCGGCCGGACGCGGACCCAGCGGCGGGACCACCGGTCCGACGAAGTCGAGACCCGCGGCGTGCGGCCGCCGGCTGCCGGCGTCCAGCTCGGGCAGGGTGGCGACCAGGGTGGCCGCCGCACCGGCCAGCGAGCGGGTCGGCCGGAGGCGCCGGACCCGCATCCCCAGACCGAGCGGACCGTGCAGCCACGCACCGCGCAGGTACGCGTCGTAGAGGTGCTCCAGCACGACGTACCGGGTGCCGGACTCGCGCAGTGCCTCCATGGCGCCGAACAGCAGGCAGTCGACGACGACGAGGTCGGCGGGGGAGCGGCGCAGGGAGTCGAGCAGGTCGCGGCCCATCCCGCGGTCGCCGAACATCGCCAGCTGGGCGAGCGGGGACCCCGGCGCGAGGGAGGAGAACGGGCGGGCGGTCGCGTAGGCCTCGTGCTCGAACCCGGCCGCCTCGACCGCGCCACGGTTGGCCTCGTGACCGAGGAAGCGGACCCGGTGACCGCGGGTGGCGAGCTCGGTGGCGATGCCGAGCGCCGGCGGCACGTTGCCGCCGCCGTCCCAGGTGACGAACAGGATCTCGGGCACGGTGACTCCTAGGGCTGGGCCGGTCCGGCCGTCCCGAGCAGCGAGCGGACCAGGTGGTGGATGCGGGTCTCGGTGAGGTCGCGGCCCAGGCCGCGGTCGCGGCGCAGCAGCTTCCACGTGTAGACGTCGGTGGCGACCACGAGCAGGTCCGCCAGCGCCGCGGGATCCTCGGAGGTGTCGAGGTACGGCGCGAAGACCTCCTCGACCCAGGCGCGGTGCAGGCGCCGGCCGTCGGCGGTGACCCTGGCCATCAGCTCCTGGTGGGACTCCTGGGCGAGCATCACCAGGACGCCGTCGCCGCGCAGCTCGTAGTGGTCGACGATCGCGCGCACGGCGGCGGCCACGTCGCCCACCGGAGCTCGCCGTTCCGCCTCGACCTCGGCCCGGGCGTGCTCGACGCGAGGCCTCGACCAGCCCCGCCCGGCTGCCGAAGTGGCGCAGCACGGTCTGCACGCTGACACCGGCGCGCTCGGCGATGTCGTCGAGCGAGATGTCGGCGACCAGCCGCTCGCCGTGCAGGTCCACGCTGGCGTCGAGGATCCGCCGCCTGGTCTCCTCGACCGCGCGGGCCCGGCTGGTCATGGTGTAGCTGCGCGTGCTTTTCATGTCAGTTCCAGTGAACGCCGAACCGATATTCGCGTCAATAGGTACTCACGCGAAATTCCCGGTGTGCCCGTTCGGTTAGGGTCCGCTCGGTGCGCTGGGTAGAGTGGCGCAGCACTCAACTGATCAGGGAGTTACAGCGTCGTGCCTGCCATTCTTGACAAGATCCTCCGCATCGGCGAAGGGAAGATCCTGCGCCAGCTCGAGGCGATCGCGCAGGCCGTCAACGCCATCGAGGACGACTTCGTCGCCATGTCCGACGCCGAGCTCCAGGGCATGACCGCGGAGTTCAGGCAGCGCCTGGAGAACGGCGAGTCCCTCGACGACCTGATGCCGGAGGCCTTCGCGACGGTCCGCGAGGCGGCCAAGCGGGTGACGGGCATGCGGCCGTTCGACGTCCAGGTCATGGGTGGTGCGGCGCTGCACCTCGGCAACATCGCCGAGATGAAGACCGGTGAGGGCAAGACCCTCGTCGCCACGCTGCCGTCGTACCTCAACGCGTTGTCCGGCAAGGGCGTCCACGTCGTCACCGTCAACGACTACCTGGCGAAGTACCAGTCCGAGATGATGGGCCGGATCCACCACTTCCTCGGCCTCGAGGTCGGCGTGATCCTGCCGGAGATGCGCCCCGACGAGCGGCGCGTCGCCTACAACTGCGACATCACCTACGGCACCAACAACGAGCTCGGCTTCGACTACCTGCGCGACAACATGGCGGGCTCCATCGAGGAGTGCGTGCAGCGCGGCCACAACTTCGCGGTCGTCGACGAGGTCGACTCGATCCTCATCGACGAGGCCCGCACCCCGCTGATCATCAGCGGTCCGACCCAGGACGAGGTGCGCTGGTACGGCGAGTTCGCCGCGATCGCCCGCACCCTGGTCAAGGACGTCGACTACGAGGTCGACGAGAAGAAGCGCACGATCTCCGTGCTCGAGCCGGGCATCACCAAGGTCGAGGACCACCTCGGCATCGAGAACCTCTACGAGTCGGCCAACACGCCGCTGATCTCGTTCCTGAACAACTCCATCAAGGCCAAGGAGCTGTTCCGCAACGACAAGGAGTACGTCGTCATGGACGGCGAGGTGCTCATCGTCGACGAGCACACCGGCCGCATGCTGGCCGGTCGCCGCTACAACGACGGCCTCCACCAGGCGATCGAGGCGAAGGAGGGCGTGACCGTCCGCGAGGAGTACCAGACGCTCGCGACCGTCACCCTGCAGAACTACTTCCGCCTCTACGAGAAGCTCTCGGGCATGACCGGTACGGCCATGACCGAGGCCTCGGAGTTCGACAAGATCTACAAGCTCGGCGTGGTCCCGATCCCGACCAACAAGCCGATGCAGCGCATCGACCAGGCCGACCTCGTCTACCGGACCGAGGAGGCGAAGTACGACGCGGTCGTGCAGGACATCGCCGAGCGGCACCAGAAGGGCCAGCCGGTCCTCGTCGGCACGGTGTCGGTCGAGAAGTCCGAGCACCTCTCCAACGAGATGCGCAAGCGCGGCATCCCGCACTCCGTCCTCAACGCCAAGGTGCACGCCGACGAGGCCAAGATCGTCGCGATGGCCGGCCACAAGAGCGCGGTCACGGTCGCCACCAACATGGCCGGTCGAGGCACCGACATCATGCTCGGTGGCTCGGTGGAGTTCCTGGCCGACGCCGAGCTGCGCCGCAAGGGCCTCGACCCGGTCGAGCACTCCGACGAGTACGAAGCGGAGTGGCCCGCCGCCCTCGACCGCGTGCGGTCGCAGGTCTCCGCGGAGCACGACGAGGTCAAGGACCTCGGCGGCCTCTACGTGATCGGCACCGAGCGTCACGAGTCGCGCCGCATCGACAACCAGCTCCGTGGTCGTTCCGGCCGTCAGGGCGACCCGGGTGAGTCCCGGTTCTACCTGTCGCTGCAGGACGAGCTGATGCGGCTCTTCAAGTCCGACTGGGTCGACCGCGTGCTCCAGGTCCTCAAGATCCCCGACGACGTCCCGATCGAGAACAAGCGGGTCACGAACGCGATCGCCAACGCCCAGGGCCAGGTCGAGTCGCAGAACTTCGAGTCCCGCAAGAACGTCCTGAAGTACGACGACGTCATGGACCGGCAGCGCAAGGTGATCTACGCCGAGCGCCGCCAGGTCCTCGAGGGCGCGGACCTGGAGGACCAGATCCGCACCTTCATCGACGACGTCGTCACCGGCTACGTGAACGGGGCGACCCAGGAGTTCGCGGAGGAGTGGGACCTCGACGCGCTGTGGACCGCGCTGCGCCAGATCTACCCGGTCTCGGTCGACCCGGAGGTGCTGGAGAAGCAGGCCGGCGGGCGTGCCAACCTCGAGGCCGAGGAGCTCATCGAGGTCCTCCGGAAGGACGCCCACGAGGCCTACGACCGCCGCGAGCGCGAGGTCGGCGAGGAGGTCATGCGCGAGCTCGAGCGTCGCGTGGTCCTCTCGGTCCTCGACCGCAAGTGGCGCGAGCACCTCTACGAGATGGACTACCTCCGCGAGGGCATCTACCTGCGGGCCTACTCCCAGCGCGACCCGCTCGTGGAGTACCAGCGCGAGGGCTTCGACATGTTCGCCGCCATGATGGACGGCATCAAGGAGGAGTCCGTCGGCTTCCTGTTCAACCTCGAGGTCCAGGTCGAGGCCGAGGAGGAGGTCGAGGCGGCCGAGGAGGTCGTGGAGCCGATGCGGCAGCCGGTGCCCGGCACCCCCGGGCGCGAGGTCCCGCACATCCACGCCAAGGGCCTCGAGCGTCCGCAGCAGCCCACCGCGCTCTCGTACTCCGCGCCCAGCGAGGACGGCGAGGTCGAGGTGAAGGCCGCGGCCGCCGAGGACCCGTACGCCGGGGTCGGCCGCAACGCCGACTGCCCCTGCGGCTCGGGCAAGAAGTTCAAGAAGTGCCACGGTGCACCGGGCGGGCCCACGGGTCTGACCGCGCGGATCTCGTGACTCTCGCTGGTTGAGGTGCGAAGGCGTTCTGCGCCTGAGCCTCGAAACCACCCGACACTGATGCAGGGCGGTGACCTCCGTGGTCGCCGCCCTGCCCCGTCTTGCTGGGTTTCGACGCGCTCACGCGACTTCGTCCCTCAGTCGCGTCGCTTGCTCAACCTGCGCTCGCGACGCGCCGCGCTCCTTCGTCGCGCGTCGCTGCTCGCTTGATCAAGCAAACTCCAGGGCGGTGCACTGCCACCGGCCGGTGCGCAGCTCGAAGCGCGCGGCCAGGGCACGTGAGCGCCGGCCGTAGCGCACGTGGACGCTGACCTCGACCGCCTGGCGGGAGAGGAAGCAGGTCCTCACGCCCATCACCTGGGGCCGGACCGGCTGCACCCTTCCCTGCCCGGGGGTGTGGTGGCCGGCCCGGGCGACGAGCAGGGCGCGGCGCTGGAGGTCGGCGTACACGCTCCGGCTCGACCACCGCAGCAGCTGCGAGACCGGCCGGTCGCCACCGACGATCTCGACGGCGGCCTGGGCGTAGCGGCGCGACCACTGCTCGATGTGGCGGCGCACGCCCTGGTCGATGGGGATGACGTCGCCGGCCGGCCGTCCCACGCCGGGTGCGAGGTCGGGCGGGTCGTGCCGGGGCTGGAGGTCCAGCGCGAGCGTGCCCTGGACGCTGTCGACGGGCACCGGCGGCCGCAGCGGGACGACCTTCTCGTAGGACGGTGGCATGGGAGCTCCTCTCGGTCCGATGGGTCAGGGACGGGTCAGGCGCAGCCGCTGGCCGGGCCTGATCAGGTCGGGATCCGGGCCGATCACGTCCCGGTTCAGCTCGTAGATCCGGTGCCAGGCGGGACCCTCGCCCGCGAGGTCCCAGAGGGTGTCGCCGACGCGCACCACGACCACGTCGCCGTGGGTCGGTGGTGCCGGGCGGCTCATCCGGCCACCCCCGGGGAGGGCGCCGGTGGCCCGGTCGGGCAGCGGCAGGCCCTGCACGAGGGAGGCGTGCACCGCGCCCGCGTGGTCCTGGTGCAGCTCGCCGGGTGTGGCGAGGGCCGGGGTGGCGAGACCGCCGGTGAGCGCGACCCCGCACGCGGCGAGCACCAGCCGGCGCAGGGGAGCGGGGACTCCGCGGACCGGGCGGGTGGCCCCACCCCGGGCCGCCTCGAGCGTGACCAGCGTCGTGACCAGCCACAGCCAGGCCGCACCCACGGCCGCGACACCCGCGCACAGCCACTCCAGCAGCCGCTCGAACGGCTGGCCGGCGAGGCCGGCCGGGGTGAGGCCCTGGTGCGCGGCCGCCAGGTCTGGCAGGAGGAGGAAGGCCAGCGCGCCCAGCGCCGCGGTGGCACCCAGCCAGACCGCCACGCACCGGAGCCTCGCCCCTGCGACCCGTTCGCTCATCCCGAGATCCTTGTGTTTGCGTGCGTTTGCTTCAGTCAACGCGTCTTTACCCAAGTCGTCAACGCATCATCCACAGAGGTGGCGCAAGAGCGCGGATGCGCAAGCACCGGGCCGGGTGACCCGGAGGGTGAGTCGGTGCACCGAAGCTGCGAGGCGCAGGAGTGTCCGTGCCGGCCGACTGAGACTCCGGACAAGGTCCAGTGGATGGCGGTGATTCCCGGTCGCCCGACGGCTGTGGATCACCGCCATCGGAGTTCGCGGTTGATCTGACGCATCAGGTGCGTCAGATCAACCGCAGAACCCAGGGCGTCCAGATCCGCGTGACGGGCGACCCCGCCCGCGCGCGGGTGGACCGCCTCCGGGTCACGGGCACGGCGTACGTCTGGCGCTCATCGCTGGCATGACCCGCCAGACCACGTGGTCACGGCGATCTCCTGTGCCTACCGTGGAGGGATGAACGAGGCACCGGAGGTCATGGACCCGCACTGCCCCACGTGCGGACAGCCACTTCGACACGGCGGTCACCTCTCGCGCGAGAACGCTGCGTTGCTCGCCGCCTCCGGCAACGCCGGCATCTCGTTCGAGACGCAGGGCAGGTGCGAGAACGAGGCCTGTGCCGACTACGGCCGTGAGTTCGCTCCGGCCGAGTGGCTCCGGCCCGACGACGAACCGGAGTGACGACCAGCGCAGCCCCGCAGAACGTGGCAGGGTCTGCCCATGTCCTGGGAAGCCGAGCTCTTCACCTTCCTCGACGACCTCGAGCAGCAGGCGGAGGCGCTGTACGACGCCGAGCGCAGCGTCGAGCTGGCCGACCGCAGCCGGGCGGAGTACCACCACGTCTCGCTGGCCAGCCGGCTGATGGCCTCGGTCGGCCACGAGGTCGTCCTGGACCTCCGGGGCACCGGGCCCGTCAGCGGGGTGCTCGAGCGGGTGGGCGCCGGCTGGTGCCTGCTGCGGGGGCCCGCGCAGGACTGGGTCGTGAACGTCGACGGGGTGGCACGGGTGCTCGGCGCGTCGGAGCGCTCGGTGCCCGAGGTGGCCTGGTCACCGGTCGCGAAGCTGGGCCTGGGCTCGGCCCTGCGCCGGATCGCCGAGGCGGGCGACCGGTGCGTCCTCCACCTGGCCGACGGCGCCCGTCACGAGGCGGTGCTGCGCCGGGTCGGCGCCGACTTCGTCGAGGCGCGGGTGGGGGAGGGGCGGGTGGAGCTGGTGCCGTTCAGTGCCCTGGTGGCCGTCCAGAGCCGCGACTGAGCCGAGCGTGGACGCTCAGGTGGCGTCCGCGTCGTACGGCGGCAGCTCGCCGTCGTCGAGCGGGCGCAGGCCGCGGCGACGGGGCGCGGCCTCCTCGCGGTCGGCCTCCTCCATCGCCTCGACGATGTGCTTGCGCACGATCGTGCGGGGGTCGAGGTCGCGCAGCTCGAGGTCGGCGTACTCCGGGCCGAGCTCGGACCGGAGCTCGTCGCGCGCGGCGTTCGCGAAGCCGCGCGCCTTGCGCACGAGCTGCCCGGCCTGGCGGGCGAACTCGGGCAGCTTGTCCGGGCCGAAGACGAGCACCGCCACGAAGGCGATGACTGCCATCTCCGGCAGGCCGACCCCGAACACGGGTCAGAACTTACTGGTCGGAGTGAGACCGAGCTGCATCCCGGCGAGGCCGCGGCTGCGACCGGAGAGCTGGCCGGCCACCTCGGTCAGCACCGTGGCCGCCGGCGCGGTCGGGTCGGAGTCGACGATCGGCTTGCCGGCGTCGCCGCCCTCGCGCAGCGAGGTGTCCAGCGGCACCCGGCCGAGGACCGGCACGGAGTAGCCGAAGCGCTCCGAGAGCGTGGCCGCGACCCGGTCGCCGCCGCCGCTGCCGAAGATCTCGATCTGGTGCTCGGGACCGCAGTGCGGGCAGGCCAGGAAGCTCATGTTCTCGACGACGCCGGCGACCCGCTGGTGCATCATCGAGGCCATCGTGCCGGCGCGCTCGGCGACCTCCGCGGCGGCCTCCTGCGGCGTGGTCACGACCACGACCTCGGCGCCGGGCAGGTGCTGCCCCAGCGAGATCGCGACGTCACCGGTGCCCGGCGGCAGGTCGAGGAGCAGGACGTCGATGTCGCCCCAGTAGACGTCGGCCAGCATCTGGACCAGCGCCCGGTCGAGCATCGGGCCACGCCAGGCGACGACCTGGTCGCGGCGGGGCTTGAGCATGCCGATGGAGATCACCGAGACGCCGCTGGCCGTCGGGACCGGCATGATCAGGTCCTCGACCTGGGTCGGCCGGGAGTCGGCGACCCCGAGCATGGCCGGCACCGAGTGGCCGTAGATGTCGGCGTCCACGACACCGACCTTCAGGCCCTGCTTGGCCATCGCGAGCGCGAGGTTCACGGTCACCGAGGACTTGCCGACACCGCCCTTGCCGCTGGCGATCGCGAAGACCTTGGTGAGGTTGCCGGGCTGCGCGAACGGGATCTCGCGCTGCGCCTGGCCGCCGCGCAGGACCTCCTGGAGCCCGGCGCGCTGCTCGGCGGACATCACCCCGAGCTGCAGGTCCACACCGGTGACGCCCGGCACCCGGGTCACGGCCGCGGTGACGTCGCGGTTGATGGTGTCCTTCAAGGGGCAGCCGGCGACCGTCAGCAGCACGGTCAGGTGGACCACGCCCGCGTCGTCGATCTCGACCGTGTCGACCATGCCGAGGTCGGTGATCGGCCGCTTGATCTCCGGGTCGTTGACGGTCGCCAGGGCGGCGTTGACCTGCTCGAGGGTCGGGGTGCTCATGATGCCCAATCCTAGGTGGTGGGGGGTCGCCCTACGGTGTGGGCTCCGCCTCGTCGTCGTCGGCCCTGTTGAGCTCCTCGAGGTCGCTGAGCAGCGAGCGCAGCTCCGAGCGCAGGAAGTCGCGGGTCGCGACCTCGCCGACCGACATCCGCAGCGAGGCCACCTCGCGGGCGAGGAACTCCATGTCGGCGTGGGCGCGGGCGTTCGCCTGGCGGTCCTGCTCGGCGATCACCTTGTCGCGCATCTCCTGCCGGTTCTGCGCGAGCAGGATCAGCGGCGCGGCGTACGACGCCTGCAGGCTCAGGATCAGCGTCAGGAAGATGAACGGGTAGTCGTCGAACCGGAGGTCCTCGGGCGCCAGCAGGTTCCAGCCGATCCAGATGAGCACGAAGCCCGTCATGTAGAGCAGGAAGCGTGCGGTGCCCATGAACCGGGCGAACTGCTCGGCGAAGACGCCGAACGCGTCGGAGTCGTACGCCGGGCGCCGCACCAGCGGCCGGCGCGTCTCCTTGGGCGTGTCGAGCCGGTAGCGCTGGGGAGTTCGGGTCTCAGCCACGGCTCACCCTCGGTCGCGCGTCGCCCGGCCGCAGCGCCCTCTCGCGCCAGTTCTCCGGCAGCATGTGGTCCAGCAGGTCGTCCACCGTGACCGCGCCGAGCAGTCGGCCGTTGTCGTCGACCACGGGGGCCGCGACCAGGTTGTACGTCGCGAGGTGCGCGGCCACCTGCTCGATCGACGCCGCCGGGCGCAGCGGGTCCATCGAGTTGTCCAGCGCCCCGGCGACCAGCGTCGAGGGCGGCTCGCGCAGCAGCCGCTGGATGTGGGCGACGCCGAGGAACCTGCCCGTGGGGGGCTCGAGCGGCTGCCGGCAGACGAAGACCATGGCCGCCAGCGAGACCGGCAGGTCCGGGTTGCGCACGTGCGCGAGGGCGTCCGCGATCGTGGCGTCCGGGCCGAGGATCACCGGCTCCGGGGTCATCATCGCGCCGGCGGTGTGCTCGGCGTACGACATCAGCCGCCGGACGTCCTCGGCCTCCTCGGGCTCCATCAGCTCGAGCAGCGCGGCCGCCGTGTCGGGCGGGAGGTCCGCGATGAGGTCCGCGGCGTCGTCGGGCGACATCTCCTCGAGGATGTCGGCCGCGCGCTCGGAGTCGAGGTGCTCGAGGATCTCGACCTGGTCCTCGTCGGGCAGCTCCTCGAGCACGTCGGCGAGGCGCTCGTCGTCGAGGGCGGCCACGACGGCGGTACGACGCTCCACCGGCAGCTCGTGGATCATGTTGGCCGCGTCGGCGGGCCGCATCTCGTTGAGGGCCGCGATCAGGTGCGTCGCGCCCTGCTTCTCCTCGCGACCGATGAGCCCCTCGACGTCGCGCCACTCCACGACATGGGTCTGGCCGCGCCGGCGCAGCCCCTTGGCCGGCTCCTGGACCGCCACCCGGGAGAGCACCCAGTCGCGGTTGCGGGCCTGCTCCATCGCCACGTCGTACACGGTGCCGATGACGCCGGTGTCGCGGATCGTGACCGTGCGGTCGAGCATCTGCCCGATCAGCAGGGTCTCGGTCGAGCGCTGCTCGAAGCGGCGCATGTTGAGCAGGCCCGTCGTGTAGACCTGCCCGCTGTCGATGTTGGTGACCCGCGTCATCGGCACGAAGATCCGCCGGCGCCCGAACACCTCGGCGACCATGCCGAGCACGCGCGGCTGGTTGACCTCCGAGCGCAGCGCCACCACCAGGTCGCGGACCTTGCCCACCTGGTCGCCCTGGGGGTCGAAGATCGGCAGCCCGACGAGTCGGGCCGCGTAGACGCGGGTCGGGGTCGTGCTCACGGCCCCGACGCTACCGGCCGGTCCCGTCGTCGGGCGCGCTGCATCGCCGGGAGGTCGGTTAGCATGTTTCCCCGACCCCCCGCCCCGGCTCCGGAGGATGCCCCATGTCCCGCCACTCCCAGCGGCGCGAACGGCTCGAGCCGTCGGTGATCGGAACCGTGGCGCTCGCCGTGGTGCTGCTGGTCGTCTCTGGTGTCTTCCTCGCCTGGGGTCACGTCGTCGACCCCACCGACGATGCCGCCGCCGACCCGGGCGGGTCGGAGCTGGTGGACGCCGCCGGCACGACCTCCGCAGCGCCGGCCGATGATGCCGCGGCGAAGCAGGAGCAGGCCCAGGATCAGGCGCAGCAGGTGGCGCCGCAGCGGATCGTGCTGCGCGACGAGGTCATCAAGCCGGTGGTCGAGAAGAAGACCAAGAAGAAGTCGAAGCGGTCGCACGAGGTGTCCCTCCCGACCTCGTTCCGCGTCAGCACGTTCAACGTCCTCGGTGCCTCGCACACGGTGTCCGGTGGCCGCCACGCCCGCTTCGGGCCGGGTGTGGACCGGATCCGCAACGTCGTCCAGCTCCTGCAGGGCACCGGGGTCAGCGTGGCCGGCCTCCAGGAGTTCCAGCCGCCGCAGTACAACGTCTTCCGCCAGACCGCACCCGGCTGGGGCGTCTACCCGGGGGCCGAGCTGGGCCAGGCCGCCATGGCCAACTCGATCGTGTGGCGCACCGACGTGTGGGAGCTGGTCTCCGCGCAGACGATCCCGATCCCGTACTTCGGCGGAAACCCGATGCCGATGCCCTACGTCCAGCTGCGCAACCTGCAGTCCGGGCGGACGGTGTGGTTCTTCAACACCCACAACCCCGCCGACGCGCACGGCCCCGCGCAGCAGTACCGCAACCGGGCCACCGCGCTGGAGATCGACCTCGCGCAGCGGCTGAGCGCGGACGGGTCACCGGTGGTCTTCACCGGCGACATGAACGACCGCGAGCCCTTCTTCTGCCCGATGACCATGCAGACCGAGATGCATGCGGCCAACGGCGGCTCGACCGGGACCCAGTGCGCGATGCCGCCCGGCCCCACCAACGTCGACTGGATCATGGGCAACGGCACCGTGTCGTTCGAGAACTTCCACAGCGACTACGGCCCGCTGGTGCAGCGGACCAGCGACCACCACTTCGTGTGGGCGGACGCGACGATCCCCGCGGACGGCTCAGCTCAGCGGTAGAAGTCCGAGGGGCACTCGCTGCCGGCGCAGTCGGCGTACTTCCTGGTGAGGTCGCGCAGCTGCTTGTACTGCTGGTGGTAGCGCGGGTCCCGGCGGAGGTTGTCGAGCTGCCAGGGGTCGACGTTGCGGTAGTAGAGCTCCGCGCGTCCCCGCTTGTTCTCCACGTAGGTCCAGGGCCCGACCACGACGCCGGTGTACAGCGGGGTGGTGCCGCCCTGGACCGGATAGCCCTCGATCGGTACGACGCGGCGTGAGGCGCGGGTGTCGAGCCACGGCAGCACGTTGGTGCCGTCCACCTTCCGGGTCGGCTTCGCGTCGGCAAGCGCGGCGAAGGTGGGGGCCCAGTCGGCGTTCGTGACCGGGGTGTCGCTGCGGGCGCCCTTCGCGATGCCGGGTCCACGGATGTACATCGGGATGCCCGCGATCTCGCGGAAGTACCAGAGCTTGCCGTCGAGGTTGTGCTCGCCGAGCACGTAGCCGTTGTCGGAGGTGAAGACGATGTAGGTGTTGTCCAGCTGCCCGGTGCTCCGCAGCGTGCGGACGGTCCGCGCGACCGCCCGGTCCACCGCCTGCAGGGCCTCGATCCGCTGCTGGCGCGCCTCCCGCATCTCCTGCCGGTGGACGGCGTCCACCTGCCGGTGGACCGCCCGGATGATCGCCTTGTCGGAGGTGTCCTCCTCGAACATGTCCGGGGTGCGCGGGAGGTCCAGCGAGTCGAAGGTGTTCTCGTCCTCCGGGGCGGGCGTGGTCGTCTTGATGGGCGACTTGTCGTCGGGGTGCAGGACCTTGGGGTCGTCCTTCGCGTCCGGCCCGCCGGTGTGCGGCGCGACGTAGTTCACCCACAGGTACCACGGCTTCTGCTGCCGCGCCGGGTCGTCGAGCATGTCCACGGTCAGGTCGCTGAACAGGTCGCTGGAGTACTGGTGGTAGGTCCGGTCGGTGCCGTTGTCGTTGACCGTCGGGCGGACGAAGTTGTACGTCGAGGGGTCGACGGTCGCGCGCCAGTCGCTCCAGCCGGGCGGGACGTAGGTCTCGGAGCCGTCCTCGCCGTACCCGTTGAGGTACTTGCCGATGAACATCGTGTCGTAGCCGGCCTGCTGCAGCCAGACCGGCAGCGTGTCCTCGTCCTCGAAGGCCTTGAAGCCGCCGCCGGCGCCGTTGATGGTCACCGCGCCGTGGTTGTGGGAGTACTGCCCCGACACCAGGGAGGCCCGGGCCGGCACGCAGATCGGGGTGGGGGCGAGGCCGTTGTCGAGGGTGGTGCCCTGGTCGGCCATCAGGTGCTGGACGTGGGGGAGGTACTGCATGTCCTTCTGGGCCGCGTCGTCGACGGTGATCATCAGCAGGTTCGGCTGCCGGCGCGGCTGCGTGAACGGGTCCGCGGTGAGCGGCTTGCCCGGCAGGACCTGGTCCTGCTGGCCCGGCGCGCGCACCGGCGCCGGCCCCTTCGGCACGACGTGCCGCTCCCGCTCCGGGCCCTGGCCCTGGGTGTCACCGGACGTGCAGCCGGCCGCGGTCAGGCCGGCGACCGCGACCATCACCGCCGCAGCCAGCCAGCGGGGCTCGCGGGATCCCCGTACGGGCATGCGGAAGGCTCCTAGCGAAGGGGGAAGGGGTGAGCCCCAATCCTAGTTGGCGCACCGGAAGCCGAGGTTCGAGGCCGTGGAGTCCGGCGGGGACGACGACCGGGCGGCCACCCGGTAGCGGTTGCAGTAGGAGTCGTGGCACAGGAAGGAGCCGCCCCGCATCACCCGGGCGGTGCCGGTCTCCGGGCCGGTGGGGTCGACCGGCGCGGCCGTGGCGTAGGCCCCGGGGTCGAACCAGTCGGCGCACCACTCCCAGACGTTGCCGGACATCTGGTGGAGCCCGTAGCCGTTCGGCGGGAACGTCTTGACCGGGGCGGTGCTCGCCCAGCCGTCCTCGCGGGTGTTCTCGACGGGGAACCGCCCCTGGAAGATGTTGCACATCCACCGGCCCCGGGGGAGCAGGTCGTCTCCCCAGGGGTAGCGCCGGCCCTCGAGGCCGCCGCGCGCGGCGGCCTCCCACTCGGCCTCGGTGGGCAGCCGCTTGCCGGCCCAGGCGGCGTACGCCGTGGCGTCGTCGTGCGAGACGTGCACGACGGGGTGGTTCTGGCGCCGGGCCACGTCGGAGCCCGCACCCTCCGGGTGGCGCCAGTCCGCGCCCCGGACCGCCAGCCACCACGGGGTGGCGGCCGGCCGCCCCAGCACGTCCGACCCGTCCCCGGCGTGGTCGAGGTGGAAGACCGCCGAGCTGCCCTCCCGCTCCGCGGTCGTGACGTGGCCCGTCGCCTTGACGAACGCCGCGAAGGCGGCGTTCGTGACGGTCGTGGTGTCGACGTGGAAGGTGCTCAGCCGGACCCGGTGCACCGGCGTCTCGCCGTCGGCGGGGTAGCCCTCGCCGAAGGCGTCGCCGAGGACGAACTCACCGCCCTCGATCCGGACCTGGCCGCGGTACGACGGGCTCCGGGACGGCGGTGCCGGCTCCCGGGCGGGCGTGGCCCGGGAGCCGCCGTTCGACGGCACGCAGCAGGGACGCGGCTCCTCGGTCGTGCTCACCCGCCCATTGTCACTGCTGCGGGTCGGGCCCCACGAACACGTTGAAGCTCTGGTCGGCGTTCATGGTGCTGCCGGGGATCCGGGGCAGCTGGAGCGCGGCCGTGGCCAGGTTGGCCACCACGCCGTTGCGGATCGGCTGGGTGGCCGAGTAGCCGGGCTGGAGCGTCCCGGGATCCTGGTAGGCCGGGTTGAGTGCGTAGAGGTCGGCGCCGGCGACCACGTCGGGGCCCCAGGCGATGAAGGGCACCGTGTAGTTGCCCCGCACCGTGCGGTCCTCGTTGGTGTGGCCGCGTCCGCCCGCCCCCGCGGTGAGGAGCACGAGGGTGTGGCCCTCCAGCGTCGGTGAGGAGGTGATCGTGGTGAGGACCCGGCCGACCATCGCGTCCACCTCGGTCAGCGTCGTCCGGTAGTCCTGGCTGGCGTAGCCGCTGGTGCGACCGACGTCGTCGAGGAGCGAGAGCTGGGCAACGGTGAGGGCCTTGGGCGAGGTGGAGAGCATCGCGGTCAGGCGGTCGACGAGCTCCTGGTCGTCGGTGGTGCTCACGAACCGGTTGATCTTGTCGCGGCCGTCGTCGAGGCCGTAGGGGTCGGTGCCGCCGTTCACGTCGTCCCAGCTGCGGTCCACGAGAGCCATGCGCGGCTGGCTCGAGAACAGGGCCGTGCTGAGGCCGAAGTTGTGGACGATGTCGAAGGTGCTCGAGACGTAGCGTCCGGCGGCGGCCTGCACGGTCAGGCCCGTGTCCCGGTCGGCCCGGACGCCGTGGCCCCCGCGGTCCGCGTTGACCCGGCGCCCGGTGAGCATGCCCACCACGTTGGGCAGCGTGGTGGTCCGCTCGACCTCGGTGCGGGCGTTGAGGGTCGAGGCGCCCTCGCCCATCAGCCGGTGCAGGACGGGCGTGCCGGCCTCGCCGGCCTTCCGGATGGCGCTGGGGCGCAGCCCCTCGACGGAGAGCACGACCACCCGGGTCACCGGCGACTCCTGGACCGACGGCGGCGGGATGTTCGCGTCGGCGTAGATCACGAAGTGGTCGGTCGTCTTCTGGACCAGCTCGTCGTGCAGCGCGGTGTACCCGGTGAAGTTCATGTCGGAGGTGCCGAGCACCCAGTCGACCCGCGAGGGCTCGGGCATCGTGCAGCCGCCGTTCTCGACGGTGCCGCCGGCGGTGCTCGCGCCTCCGTTGGCGGCGAGCAGCTCGGTGTTGCCGGTCATCGGGCAGAAGAACTTGTCCCGGTCGTTCATGTCCCCGGTGACGAACACCGGGACGCCCGGGTACTGCTCGCGCAGCCCGTTGACGAGGTCGATCTCCTTGGCGACCGCCTGGTCCCGCCACTTCTGTGCGGGGCCGTGCGCATCGGCGGGGTTGTGGGTGTTGAAGAACCACGCCTGCTGCCCGGTCTGCTTGTTCTGGAGCAGCACGTAGGGCATCCGGATCAGGTTGCCGTCGAAGTAGGGGATCTGGATGGTCTCCTTGCGCAGCAGGGTCCAGGTGTCACGCCGCCACGCGATCGAGTTGGCCATCGCGGCGGTGGTCAGCTGGTTGCCCGGGAAGATCCCGAACCGGGAGCCGGCCAGCTCGTGGAACACGTCGTACTGCGGCTGCTGCATCTCCTGGAAGCCCACGACGTTGATGCCGTTGTCGTCGAGGACCTGCACCGCCCACTTCATCCGGGTCGCGCCCGAGGCCCAGCCCTTGCGCTCGCCGGAGTCGGTGTGGCCGGCGCCGAGCAGGTTGAAGGAGCTGAGGCGGAAGATCGTGGCCCCGGCCGGCTGCTTCCTCAGCGTCTCCCCGCCCTCGGCGGCCTGGGAGGCGCCGAGCAGCGACAGCGGCGCGGCGAGCAGCGCCAGCGCGAGGGCGCCGGTCGCCAGCCGGCGGCGCGGCCGGTGGTTCTGTCGTCGGATGGAGCGGCTGGTCCCGGACTCGTGGGTGGTGATCCTCACGGAGCTGCCCTTCGTTGAGGAGCGACGGCGGTCCGGAGCGGGGTCCCGACCCAACGGCGTGTCGCTCCGCGCGTCAGTGGTGCCCCTGATGCTAATGTGACTTGTGGTGTTTCGTCACCACTTGAGTCGCCTTTGCTCCGCAGCCCCGCTATTTTTGGTGGTCCCGGCGTGATGCACGACCGGCGACCACGATGCCCCGAGGAGCAGGCCCCACCGGGCCTCGCGGACGAGGGCCAGCGAGGCCGGACCCCGGACCGGGCCATGAGATTGGGAGAGTGATGGACCGCCGCGTCGTCCTGCACATCGGCACCATGAAGACCGGCACCAGCTTCATCCAGTCCGTGCTCGGCAACAACCAGGCGGCCCTGGCCGAGTCGGGCGTCGAGTTCCCCGGCGGGTTCGGGGTCCAGTCCCGCGCCGTGCGCGAGATGCTGAAGCTGCCCCAGCAGCCACGCCGCAACAGCCGGCGCTGGACGAAGCTGGCGACCGGGCTGCGCGAGAGCGGCCGGACCGGCATCTTCTCCATGGAGTTCCTCAGCTTCGCGGGAGAGGAGCAGGTCCGCCGCCTGGTCGAGCCGTTCGCCGGCCTCGACGTCCGGGTCGTGCTGACCGTCCGCGACCAGCTCCGCGCGATGCCCGCCCAGTGGCAGACCTACACGCGCAACTTCGGGACCGACGACTGGGAGGGCTACCTGCGCCACGTCGAGCCGTCGCGGGTCGGGTCGGGGCGCGGCACGCGGGCCTTCAAGACCTTCCACCGCGCCCAGGACGTCCCCACGATCCTGTCGCGGTGGGGCAGCGCCCCCGGGGTGTCGTCGGTGGAGATCGTCACCGTCCCGCCGTCCGGAGCCCCGCGCGAGGAGCTGTGGAACCGGTTCTGCGCCGCCGCGGGGATCGAGGCCCCCGAGGTCAGCCTCGAGGAGGTCCGGGACAACGAGTCGCTGGGCTTCGCGTCGTGCGACTACCTGCGGCGCGCCAACGCGCACCTGCAGGACGTCCCCCCGCGGCGCTACCGCAAGGCGATGCGGCCGCTGGCGCGTGAGGTGCTGGTGCCGCTCCGCTCGACCGAGAACCGGCCGCAGCTCGACCGCAGGGCCGCGACGTACGCCCGCTCGCGCAACGCGGAGATCCGCGACCTGGTCGCGACGGACCGCTACCGGCTCTGGGGATCGCCGGAGGACCTGCCGGTCCCGGCGGAGCTGACGGAGTACCCCACGACTGTCGCGCAGCCTCCGGCCGACCAGGTACGCCGTGCCGCCGAGGCGGTCTGGGAGCACGCCGCGGCCGCGACCGGGGCGCCGGCGGGCGGTCGCCCCGATGACCTCGACCGGCTCGTGGAGGACGGCAGCAGGCTGCTGCGTCAGGCCAACGGGTGGGACGGGTAGGCTCGCCGGTCATGGGAAACGGTGACTCTCGGACGGAGACCCTCCGGTCCGTGCGGGTGACCGACGACGGGATCTTCGTCCGGACCCAGCAGGACCGCGTGGTCGACGTCCTCTTCGACGGACGCCGGATCGGCTCCTTCTGGCTGGAGCGCGACACGCGCGAGGCCGGCGAGGAGCGGCTCTACCCCTGGCCCGACGCGCTGCGCCGGTTCCTCGACGGCACCACGACCCTCTCGCTGGTGGACCACGTGGACGAGCTCGAGCTCTTCTCCGGGGAGGTCCACCTCGGGGAGGGCGACGAGGAGCGGATCCGCGTCGAGGACGCCAACGGCAACCCGCTCGGGCTGGACAAGAGCCTGCGCCTGATGAGGCTCTTCGAGAGCCGCAGCCCCGAGCACGTCAAGCCGCTCCTCGACTCGATGGAGGCCGTGCTGACGGCGCTCGAGGAGGCCGGTGTCGAGCCCTTCATCGCCTACGGCACGCTGCTCGGGGCGGTCCGCGACGGAGAGCTGATCGGCCACGACTCCGACGCCGACCTCGGCTACGTCAGCGCCCACGACCACCCGGTCGACGTCATGCTCGAGTCCTTCCGGCTCCAGCGCACGCTGGTCGAGCAGGGCTTCGCCGTGACCCGCTACAGCGGCATCGCGTTCAAGGTCCTCGTGGAGGAGTCCGACGGGGCACGGCGCGGGCTCGACGTCTTCGGCGGGTTCATGCGCGACGGGATGCTCTACCTCATGGGCGAGGTCGGCCACCCGTTCCGCGCGGAGTGGGTCCGACCGCGCACCCAGGTCACGCTCGAGGGTCGGTCCTTCCCGGCTCCGGCCGCGCCCGAGCACCTGCTCGAGGCGATGTACGGGCCGACGTGGCAGGTGCCGGACCCGGCGTACAAGTTCGAGACGCCCCGGTCGACCGTGCGCCGGCTCAACGGCTGGTTCCGCGGCACCCGGGTGGGCCGCGAGCAGGTCTGGGACAAGTTCTACAGCCGGGGGCCGCAGGCCGTCGGCAAGGACGGTCCCAGCGCCTTCGTGCGCTGGGTTCGCGAGTGTGAGCCCGACATGCGCACCGCGGTCGACGTCGGCTGCGGCATCGGTCGCGACGCCACGTGGCTGGCCCGTGACGACGTCAACGCCTGGGGGCTCGACTTCGTCGGGCGCGCGTTCCGCAAGCAGGCCCGCCGCGTCGCACGCCAGAACCTCTCCGCCCGCTTCCTGTGGGCCAACCTCAGCGAGCTGCGCTCGGTGCTGGTGACCGGGGCCCTGCTCGCGCGCGAGCCCGGTCCCCGGGTCGTGCTGGCCCGGCACATCGCGGACTCGACCGACGAGACCGGACGCGCGCACCTGCTGCGGCTGGCCCGCATGGTCGCCGGACGCGACGGCCGGCTCTACGTCCAGGTCCAGACCGCGCGGGTGCCGGAAGGCGGCGAGCCCGGCGTGAAGCCCCTCGACGTCGATGCCTTCCTCGCCCAGGTGCGCGAGCTCGGGGGCAGGGTGCTCGAGCGTCACGACCTCGCCGTCGACGACGGGGGCGAGGTGCCCGCCGGGTCGGCGGCCCCGACCATCTGCAGATTGGTGATCACGTGGAGTCCCTGAGGATGTTCGCGCGCCGGGTCCGCGCCAGCGGCGACCTGGAGCGTCGGGTCGAGGAGCTGGAGGCTGAGGTCCAGGAGTGCCGCCAGCTCAACCTGCGCCTGGCCGAGCTGACCGACGTCGTGATGGAGCTGCTGCTCCCGGTGGCCGACCGTGACGAGGAGCGGGTCGCCGAGCTGCTCCAGCGCTACCGCGACAGCGTCAACGACCCGCCGGCCCCCGGACCTCGATGACCGCGAGGGTCTTCCTCCACATCGGGCTGCCCAAGACCGGGACGACCTACCTGCAGGACTGCCTGTGGGACAACAAGCAGGAGCTGGCCGCGCGCGGCGTCCTGCTCCCGGGGCGGCACCGGCGACGGCACCTGCTGGCGTCCCTGGACCTGCGCGACGACCCCAACCTGGCCCAGCGGCCCGGTGACGTCGAGGCCCCGTGGCAGGAGCTCGTCGACGAGGCGCGCGCCTGGGACGGCGACACGGTCATCAGCCACGAGTTCTTCGCCAGTGCTGCGCCCGAGCAGGTGCAGCGGGCCGTCGACGCCTTCCCGGGCGCCGAGGTGCACGTGCTCGTCACCGCGCGGGCCATGGTCGGCCTCGGGGTGTCCCGCTGGCAGGAGTGGGTGAAGAACGGCGGCAAGAAGGGCATCGACCGCTATCCACCGCGGTCGGACTACGACCCCACGGACGAGTGGGGCTGGGGCAGCTTCGACCTCGCGGACGTGCTGGCTCGCTGGGGCTCGGTGCTCCCGCACGAACGGATCCACGTGCTGCCGATGGCGTCCTCGGGCGGCGCGGACCCCCGCGACCTGTGGCTGCGCTTCCTCTCGGTGCTGGGCCTGGACGGTGACGGCCTCCTGGCGCCCGAGCAGAAGGCCAACCGGTCGCTGGGCCTGGTCGAGGTCGAGCTGCTGCGCAGGGTCAACGCGCGACTGACGGGGTTCGGCTCGGCGTTCGACCGGGGCACCTGGATCCGCGGTTACCTCGGCGAGGGCGACGTGCTGCCCGACTCGCGGGAGAAGTTCCGACCCGACGACGCGATCCTCGAGGAGCTCAGCCGGCGCGGCGAGAACGCCCTGGCGATGCTGCGTGGCGAGGGCTTCGACGTGGTGGGGGACCTGGCGCTGCTCGAGCCCGCCGACCTGTCCGGACTGCGCCATCCCTCGGACGTCTCCGACGCCGAGCTGGTCGATGCGGCGGCCCAGACGATCGCCAACATGCTGGCCGACGTGAGGTCTCTCACGCGTGAGCGCAACCAGCTGGTGGACGAGCTTCGAGGTCGGCAAGGGGGTCCCGGATTGCGTGTTAGCGTGCGCAGGCCGTGGACTCGCTTGCTGAGAGGTTGGAGACGTTGAGACTGGGCAGGATCTTGGGTGTCCTGATGGCGTTGGGGCTGTGCGCGGGGATCGCGCCGGCGTACGCGGGGGATTATCAGCCGAACGCTGGAGCCACGTTCAACTTGCCTCGCTCGACCGCGGACAAGGAGTACCGCGTCGAACGCACCATCACGTCGGCGATCAAGCACGCCAAGAAGGGCTCCCTGATCCGGATCTCGCTCTTCTCGTTCGACCGCAAGCCGGTCGCCCAGGCGCTGATCGACGCGAAGAAGCGCGGCGTCCACGTGCAGATCCTGCTCAACGACCACCAGGTCACCGGCGCGCAGCGGATGCTGCACAGGGCGCTGGGCAAGAACCGGTGGAACAAGAACTTCTCCTACGAGTGCACCAACGGGTGCCGCTCCAAGGGCGAGAACAACCACATCAAGTTCTTCCTGTTCTCCCACACCGGCAAGGCGCGTGACGTCGTGATGACCGGCTCGGTGAACTTCACGCTCAACGCGGTGAAGAACCAGTACAACGACGTCTACGTCAAGAACAACGCACCGAAGCTGTACGACACGTTCAACGTGCTCTTCGACCAGATGCGCAAGGACAAGCCGGCCAACCCGCTGTGGTTCTCGCGGAAGATCGGCACCCAGTTCGTGCTGCAGGCGACGCCGTTCCCGAACCCCGGGCCCAAGCACGACCCGATCATGTCGATCCTGGGCCGCGTCCACTGCAAGGGCGCGCGCGGCGGGACCGGAAACAGGGTCCACCACACGATCGTCCGGGTGTCGATGCACGCCTGGGACGGCAAGCGCGGGACCTACATCGCCCAGAAGCTGCGCAACCTCTACGCCGCCGGGTGCGACGTGAAGGTCATGTACGGCAAGGGCGGCTACAACGTGCGCCGGGAGCTCGGCGTGCGCACCAAGCGCGGCTACGTGCCCGCGCACACCAACGGCTACGACACCAACGAGGACGGGCAGGTCGACCTCTACACGCACCAGAAGGAGCTGTTGATCTCCGGCAACTACGCCAAGGATCGCTCCACCAGCCTGGTCGTGACCGGCTCCAGCAACTACCAGGACGCCGGCCTGCGCGGCGACGACGAGATCTTCCAGCTCCACAGCGTGGGTGTGCTCAAGCAGTACATCAACAACTGGAAGTTCATCTGGGAGAACCGCTCGCGGCCGATCCGGTACGTCAACGGCAAGCCCGTGGCGCCCTCGTTCTCGTTCTCCGGCCCCGCCTGGGAGAACGACTGATCGTCCCGGCCGACCGAGCGACCGGGTGACCTGAAGAAGGAGCGACCGTGGGTCGACTGTGTGAAACCGAGGGCCTGACCGAGGATCAGACGGAGATCCTCAAGGCCGTGCGCAGCTTCGTGGAGAAGGAGATCCTGCCCGTCGCGACGGAGCTGGAGCACGCCGACGAGTACCCGCAGGAGATCGTCGACGGCCTCAAGGAGCTGGGCATCTTCGGGCTGATGATCCCCGAGGAGTACGACGGCCTGGGGGAGTCGCTGCTGACCTACGCGCTGTGCGTGGAGGAGATCGCGCGTGGGTGGATGAGCGTCTCGGGCGTCATCAACACCCACTTCATCGTGGCCTACATGCTGATGCAGCACGGCACCGAGGAGCAGAAGAAGAAGTACCTGCCCAGGATGGCCACGGGCGAGGTCCGCGGCGCCTTCTCGATGTCGGAGCCCGGCCTGGGGTCCGACGTCTCGGCGATCAAGACCAAGGCATCCAAGACCGACGAGGGTTACGAGATCACCGGCCAGAAGATGTGGCTGACCAACGGTGGCACCTCGACGCTCGTCGCGACCCTGGTCAAGACCGACGAGGGTGCGGACTCGGTCTACCGGAACATGACGACGTTCCTGGTGGAGAAGGAGCCCGGCTTCGGCGAGACCGCCCAGGGCCTCACCATCCCGGGCAAGATCGACAAGATGGGCTACAAGGGCGTCGACACCACCGAGGCGGTCTTCGAGGGCCACAAGATCTCGGCGGACCAGATCCTGGGTGGGGAGCCCGGCAAGGGCTTCTACCAGATGATGGACGGCGTCGAGGTCGGCCGCGTCAACGTCGCCGCCCGTGCCTGTGGCATCGCGAACCGGGCCTTCGAGCTGGGCATCGCCTACGCCCAGCAGCGTGAGACCTTCGGCAAGCCGATCTCCCAGCACCAGGCGATCCTGTTCCGCCTCGCGGAGATGGCGACCAAGGTCGAGACCTCCCACGCGATGATGGTCCGTGCCGCGCGCATGAAGGACCGGGGTGAGCGCAACGACGTCGAGGCCGGCATGGCCAAGATGCTGGCCGCGGAGTACTGCAACGAGGTGGTCCAGGACTCGTTCCGCATCCACGGCGGCTACGGGTACTCCAAGGAGTACGAGATCGAGCGCCTCTACCGCGAGGCGGCGTTCATGCTGATCGGTGAGGGCACCTCGGACATCCAGAAGATGATCATCGGCCGCCGCCTGCTCGAGGACTACAAGCTCTAGGCGGGGCGGGCGCCGTACGGCGTCGGGGCCGGAGGCCCGGACCGAGGCTCAGGCCTGGGTCCGGGCCTTCTCCTTCTTCACGGCCTTCTGCGCCCAGTTCGGCTTGCCGTCCCGCAGCACGGTGCCCAGGGCGGACACCGCGGCGGCGAGCTGCTGCTCGGTGGTCACGGTCTCCGGGTCCACGCCGCGGGTGTCGACCGGCTCGAGCTCGGCCAGGTCGCCCACGACCTGCACGCCGCTGTCAGCGATCTGCTGGGTCATCTTGTCCGAGGTCTTGCGCAGCCAGCGGGGCACGGTGAACCCGATCGGGTCCTCCTCACCCTTGCGGTGCACGAGGACGTGCTTGCCGAGCGCCTTGACCTTCCGCTTGTACGCCGGGAGCCCGAGGTCGCTGGTCTCCTCGTTGAGCCGGCGCATGAGCAGCGCGGAGGCCGCGCCCAGGGACTCGTTGGCGCGGGGCGCCTCGGTCCAGTCGGTGGGGGCGATGCCGGCGACCTGGCAGAACCGGTCCCACAGCAGCTCCGACGGCGAGCCCGGCGGGGGCACCGTGATGACGGTGACGTGGTCGGCGCCGACCACCCTCGCCCAGCGCTGGACGATCGTCCCGGCGGACTGCTGCCGCCAGAACTTCTTGCCGGCCTCCCCGCGGTGCTGGACCGCGTGCAGGTAGTCCGCCCAGGTCCAGGTGCTGCGGTTCTTGACGGTCTCCTGCCACATGGCGGGCACGGTGCGGCCGAGGTCGCGGACGGTGACGACGACGCGGATCTCGGTGTCGGGGAAGTCGCCGACCAGCTGCTCGATCCGCGGTGCACCGATCGGGCCGAGGTACTCCATCGACACGATGGCCGTGCCGGGGTGCGCGTTGATCTCGTCGCGCAGGCTGGCCCAGGAGCCGGGCTGGGCGCTCTTGCTCTCGATCAGGTCGGACACGGCCCGGGCGTGCCGGGCCCAGGTCGGACCGGGGAAGAGGATGCCCTGCTGGGCGAGCTTCTCCCGGTTCGCGTTGCACCGTCCCTGGATGAACGTCGTGCCGGACTTCATCAAACCGACGTGCAGCACCAACCGCTCAGCCACGTGCCTGCCTCCCTGACGACCGTCGTGGACCGGCTCATCCTCGCACAATGCTGTCGACGCGGGCCGCCCCGGGATGCGAGGGTGGATGGACCGACCGGAGGAGATGATGATGCCTGAATCGAACGGCGCGAACGAGGACCTCAAGGCCAAGATGCGGGAGGCCCTGGACCGCAAGAAGTCGAACGACCAGGGCGTGCCGCACGACGGGCCGACCAAGGAGAAGGCCCACGGCTCAGAGGTCGTCGGAGGCGCTCCGAAGATGCACCGGCGCAAGGCCGGTGGCGGCGGCTCCTGAGCTGGTTCGAGAGTCGCGACCGCCGCCCCCGGTGGTCGAGGTTCGCCTTCGCTGGTCGAGTAGCGAGCGCCAGCGAGCGTGTCGAGACCTCCGTGGGCGGCTCGCGGGCCGTCTGCGGTTGCGGCCTTCGCGGCTCGTGGTTCGCAAGCCCCGGTGGTCGAGCTTGTCGAGACCACGCTCACGCGGAAGTTTTACTTTCCGATTTCCCCAGACCCGCTCAACCACGGGGTTTTCGGGGCCGGACTGTCGGTGCTCGATGCTTGGATTGATCCATGCTCGAAGTGGACGCGATGGGACAGCCGGTGGTGGTCGAGGACCTCGACGCCGACTGGCTCCTCGCCCTGCTCGAGGAGAAGAAGACCGCGGCCCGCGAGGCCGAGCGGGCGAAGCTGCGGCTGGCCGCGCAGTGGTGCGTGCTGCACCCCGCGACCGCCGACACCGGCGTCGCCACCTGGGCCGGCGACGCCCTGCCCGGCGTGCTCCATCAGGACGAGTCCCTGGGCGGGGACGGGCACCCCGGCGGTCTCCGCGTTCGCCCCGGAACCGGTCGCCGCCGCCCTCGGGGTGTCCACGCTGACCGGGATGAAGCTGATCGCCGACGCCCTCGACCTCCAGCACCGGCTCCCGAGGATCTGGCGGCTCGTCGAGGACCTGGCCGTGGAGCCGTGGAAGGCCCGCCAGGTCGCCCAGGCCACCCACCCGTTGTCCAAGGCCGCCGCGGCGTACGTGGACGACCAGCTCGCCCCCAAGCTGCGCCTCGTGCGGGTTCGCCGCGATCCAGACCACGGTCGCGATGGCGATCGCCAAGTACCACCCCGAGCTCCTCGAGCAGCGGCAGAAGCACGGCCGGAAGGGCTGGCACGTCACCCTGCGGCACCCCGCCCCCGGCGACTTCGACGGCACCAGCTACCTCGACGTCGCCGGCGACACCCTCGACCTGACCGCCTTCCACGACCTGGTCTGCGACCAGGCCGCCGCAGCTGAAGGCGCTCGGCGACACCGACGACCTCGAGATCCGCAAGGCCAAGGCCCTCGGCGTCATCGCCGCCCAGCAGGCCACCCTCGACCTGGCCGCCCTCACCGGCGACGACGACACCTCGGTGGTCGAGCCGGTCGGGACCGCCCCGGTGCGCCGGCGGCAGACCGTGCTCTACGCGCACGCCTCCCTCACCGAGCTGCTGCACCTCGGCATCCTCGACGGCCAGGCGCGCGGTCGGCGAGGTCGAGAGGCTCGGCCCCGCCACCGTGGAGAAGATCCGCGACTGGCTGGGCCGCTCCGACGACGTGGTCATCCGCCCGGTGCTCGACCTGAACCGGTGCCCCGCCGTGGACGGGCACGACCCGTCCGAGGAGATCCGCGAGATCGTCATCCTCCGCGACGGCCACTGCGTCTTCCCCTGGTGCACCGTCGACGCCCGTGCACACCGACCTGGACCACATCGACCCCTACGTGCCGATGGACCAGGGCGGACCACCGGGCCAGACCAACCCCCACAACCTCGCCTGCCTGTGCCGACGACATCACCGCTGCAAGACCTCCGGCCGCTGGCGCTACCGACGACGCGACGACGGCACCTACGAATGGCACGGCCCCCACGGCCGCAGCTACCTCGTCACCCCACTCGGCACCCTCGAGATCCACCCCAGCTGACCGGCCACCGGCCCGATCACCCGGCACCCACCGGGCGATCGGGCCCGCCGTGCTGCCCGAACACCCCTGCCGGCCGTTGATGGGAGCGCACGGCACCCTTCGACGGGGTGAACTGGTGCCGACCGCTCCCACGAACCGAGGGCGGCGCCTCGAGTCGCCGGCGGGGGTCTCGACACGCTCGCTGGTGCTCGCTACTCGACCAGCGAAGGCGCACCTCGACCAGCGGGGGCCCGCGAGCCGGCCAGCGACGGCAAGCCACGGCGTACCCGTCCCCGTAGCTGCGAAGGACCGCAACCACCGGCAAGCCGCAGGCCGCCTACCGGGGTCTGGAGGCTCGGCGCTGGCGCGCCTCGCACCGCGACCACCGGGACGTCGTGGTCTCGACAGGCTCGACCACCGAGCCCGACCACCGGGAGACCCGTGAGGTTCCCCACGAGTAACCCCGCTCCCGGTGCAGGTTCGACAGGATGGCCACGACAGTCCGTCAAGGGATCAGGAGTGAGCATGCAGTTCGGTCGGAGCTATGAGGAGTTCGAGGTCGGGGCGACGTACAAGCACTGGCCCGGCAAGACGGTCACCGAGTACGACGACCACCTGTTCTGCCTGCTCACGATGAACCACCACCCGCTGCACCTGGACGTCCACTACGCCGAGGAGACGACGCAGTTCGGCAAGAACGTCGTGGTCGGCAACTACGTCTACTCGATCCTGCTGGGCATGAGCGTGCCGGACATCTCGGGCAAGGCGATCGCCAACCTGGAGATCGAGTCGCTGCGCCACGTGGCGCCCACGTTCCACGGCGACACCCTGTACGGCGAGACGACGGTCCTCGACAAGTGGGAGAGCACGTCGAAGGACGACCGGGGCGTGGTCCACGTCGAGACGATCGGCTACAACCAGGACGGCAAGGTCGTCTGCATCTTCCGCCGCAAGGTGATGGTGCCGAAGAACAACTACCTCGAGGCACGCGGCGGCGAGCAGCCCGGGCGCCCGGTGCCGCAGCCGGACAAGAACTGGCCCGGCCCCCAGGACGGGTGACCACCCGGAAGGACTACGTGTCCATCCCCCAAACTGGGGGTCTATTTTGCGCACGCCTGGTGCGTTTGGCAGGGTCCCCCGGGTGAATTTGCAGACACAGAGCGTTGAGACCACCCAGGACCGGGGTTTCTTCGGACAACCCCGCGTGCTCGCCAACCTGTTCGGCGTCGAGATGTGGGAGCGCTTCAGCTTCTACGGCATGCAGGGGATCGTCCTCCTGTACCTGTACTACTCGGTGTCCCAGGGCGGCCTGGGCATGGACGAGGGCACCGCGAGCGCGGTGATCGGCGCGTACGGCGGCCTCGTCTACCTGTCGACGATCCCGGGCGCCTGGCTGGCCGACCGGGTCCTGGGCTCGGAGCGCACGCTGTTCTACAGCGCCTGCCTGATCATGCTCGGCCACATCGCGCTGAGCGTGCTGCCGGGCTACGCCGGCGTCGTCGCCGGTCTGCTCATGGTCGGCATCGGCTCGGGCGGCCTGAAGGCGAACGCCACCGCGCTCGTCGGCACCCTGTACGCCGAGGGCGACGAGCGCCGCGACGCGGGGTTCTCGCTGTTCTACCTCGGCATCAACCTCGGTGCGCTGTTCGGTCCGCTGCTGACCGGCCTGCTCCAGCAGGAGGTCGGCTTCCACGTCGGCTTCGCGGCTGCGGCGCTCGGCATGTTCCTGGGCCTGGTGCAGTACACGATCGGTCGCAAGCAGCTGCCCGAGGCGGCCCACGAGGTGCACCACCCGCTGCCGGCCTCGGAGCGCCCCAAGGTCGTCGGCATCGCGGTCACCGTGGTCGCGGCCATCGTCGCCCTCGTCCTCGGCGGGTACGTCACCCCCGAGAACCTCGCCACCTGGGTCATCTGGGCCACGGTCGTCGGCGCGGTCCTGCTGTTCCTGCGCATCATCACCAGCAAGAAGGTCAACGCCGTCGAGCGCGGCCGCGTCTGGGCGTTCGTCCCGATGTTCCTGGCCAGCACGGCGTTCTGGTCGCTCTACCAGCAGCAGTTCACGGTCGTCACGATCTACTCCGACACCCGCCTCGACCGCGACCTGTTCGGCTGGACGATGCCGGTCTCGTGGATCCAGTCGGTCAACCCGGTCTTCATCATCCTGCTCGCCGGCGTCTTCGCCGCGATGTGGACCAAGATGGGCCCGAAGCAGCCGTCCACCCCGATGAAGTTCGCGCTGGGCACGGCGATCATGGGGGTGGCGTTCCTGCTGTTCATCCCGATGGCCGGTGGTGGCGCCAACAGCGCCCCGCTGCTCGGCATGATCGGCATCCTGCTGGTCTTCACGATCGCGGAGCTGCTGCTCTCGCCGGTCGGCCTGTCGCTGGCGACCAAGCTCGCGCCGGAGGCGTTCCGGACCCAGATGGTGTCGCTGTTCTTCCTCTCGGTGGCGCTCGGCTCCGTGCTCGCGGGCTACCTCGGCAAGTTCTACTCGGCCGACCACGAGGCGGCGTACTTCGGTGTCCTCGGGCTGATGTCGGTCGTCGTTGGCCTGGTGCTCGCCGCGTTCACGAAGCCGATTCGACGCCTGATGGCCGGGGTCCACTGAGGCCGTCCCCGCTGGTCGGCGCGAAGGCGCGGGCCAGCGGGAGGATCCCCAGGATCAGCACCATCGGGACCGCGAACCCGACCCGCAGTGATCCCGACCCGACCAGGCCGGTCAGCACCGCCCCGAGCAGCGCGCCGACGTAGTTGAACTGGTTGAACCGCGCGATCACGGCGTCCACGCGGGCCTGCCGGACCGCCGGGTCGAGTCCCTCGCCCCCGGCGATCCGGGCCGCGGCCGAGAAGCTGAGCGGCGCGATCACCGCGACGCCGGCGCCGAGCAGGGTGAACCCCAGCACGGCGACCGGCCACGTCGGGGCGAACACCACGACCGCGAGGGAGGCCGAGCCGACCAGGGCGCCGACCCGCAGCACCCGCACCGCGCCGTACCTCGCGACGAGGCCGTCGCCGGCGAGCCGGAGCGCGCCGCTGGCGACCAGGTAGGGGAACGTCGCGAGCGCGACCAGCCCCGAGGGCGTGGAGAAGGTGTGGTCGAGGTACGTCGGTCCCCAGGTGGCCGCGGCGGTGTCGACCATGTAGAAGAGGACCATCCCCAGGCCGACGAGCAGGATCGGGTGCCACGGCACCGCCACCGCCTGGGCGGTCTCGGTGGGCCCGTGGTCGCGGGGCAGGAACGGGGCGAGCAGCACCACCAGCGGCACCACCGCCAGCAGGGCGGTCGCTGACAGCGGGAGGTCGGCGGTGGCCAGGGTGATCGCGGCGCCGATGATCCCGCCGAGGGTCCAGGCGCCGTGGAAGGACGGCAGGATCGGCCGGGCATAGACGTGCTCGAGGGCCACCGCCTGCATGTTCGTGGTGGCATCGACGACGCCGAGCCCCACCCCGTACACCGCGAGCCCGGCCACGAAGACCGCCGCGGCGGGCGCGGTCGCGATCACCGGTACGCCGACCGTGACCAGCCCGAGCCCGACCCGGAGCAGGGTCGCACTGGAGTGACGCTTGGCGAGGGTCTCGGCCACCACCGAGCCGACCCCGGCGAGCAGCACCATCATCAGCAGCAGCAGCGACAGGTCGAGATCGGAGAGGTCCCAGCGGTCGGAGAAGTCCGGCAACCGCGTGGTCAGGCTGATGAAGACCAGCCCCTGGGTGAGGAAGGCGGCCGCGACGGCGGTCCGGGCCCGGGTCGGGGTCTCGGTCATGGTCCGATCGTGGCACGAGAACACATGTCAGACTCGCGCCCATGAGCGACGACGCCGAGGTGTGGCTGGTCAGGCACGGTGAGACCGAGTGGAGCAGGTCCGGCCGGCACACGTCGACCACCGACCTGCCGCTGCTGCCCGACGGCGAGCGCGTGGCCCGGGGCCTGCGCGACCGGCTCTCCGGCCGCGAGTTCGCGCTGGTGCTGACCAGCCCGCGGGAGCGAGCCCGCCGCACCGCCGACCTGGCCGGGTTCGCCGACGCCGAGGTGGACGCCGACCTGGTCGAGTGGACCTACGGCGACTACGAGGGCGTCACCACCCCGGAGATCCGGCGCACGGTGCCCGGGTGGACGGTCTGGTCGGCGCCGTGTCCCGGAGGGGAGAGCGCGGAGCAGGTCTCGACACGCCTCGACCGGGTGGTGGCGCGGGCGCGGGACGCGGGCGGGCCGGTGCTGCTGTTCGGCCACGGGCACGCCCTGCGCGTGCTCACGGCCCGGTGGCTGGACCTGCCGGCCACCGACGGACGGCTGTTCCGGCTGGACACCGCCACCGTCTCGGTGCTGGGCCACGAGCGCGAGTCGCCGGTCGTGCTGCGCTGGAACTCCTGACGCCTGCTGACGCCCCCGTGCTCCCGGTGACGCACTGCCCTTGACGGGGCCGCGGCCGCGGTAACACCGTGGTCGCATGTCGCTCCTGGCCGGCTGCCCCCGCTGCGCCACCCCGGTCGCCCGGCTCCCATCGGGCGGCGGGTGGTCCTGCCCCGAGCACGGGCCGATCGATCCGCTGCTGCGACCGCCGTACGCGACGTACGACGCGTTCGCCGCGCACCTGGTCGGCTCGTCGGGTTTCCCCACCTACCTGCCCTGGCCGATGAGCCCCGGCTGGAGCGTCACCGACTTCGCCGCGGTGGGGGACGAGCCGGGACGGACCCGCGCCACCCTCACCTGCTGCTCGGGCACCAGCGAGCTCGACGGACCGGTCGACGTGGTCGTGGTGGCCGAGGAGACCGGGGTCGGCCTGGGGGCGCGCTGTGCGGGGACCCTCCACGACGACCCCGGGGACGAGGTCGGCATCGGCCCGCCGACGGTGAAGGTCCGCGTCGAGAACCAGGACGTCCCGCTGTGGCCGGTGTCCACCAGCGGGCTGGGTGGCGAGCTGGACCGGTCGGTGGTCGCCGGCGAGGCGCAGGGGCGTTGGCTGTGGATCGTGCTCCGTCCGGCCTCGGCGGTCCTGCTGCTGCGCGACGACTGGATGCTGCGCGACGTGTCGAGCCTGGGGGCGCCGCTGCTGGAGATCCCGTACGGCGGGCCGACCCCGCTGTGGTGAGCCGCCTCCTCAGCGGGCGTGGGTGAGGAACCGGTTCAGCAACCTCAGCCAGGCCTCCGGCGCCTCGAGGTGTACGTCGTGCCCGGTGCCGGCGACGGTCGAGACCTCGGTGTCGGGACGCAGCGCACACATGCTCTCGACCTGACGGTCGGGGACCGAGCCGTGCTCACCGCGCACCAGCAGCGTCGGGGCGTTCACCCGCGACCACTCCTCGAGGAACTCCCGCTCGTGCACGTGGCCGACGGCCCGGGCCAGGGTGGCGGCGTCCCACTGCGGCCACAGCCCGTCGGCCCGCTCGTCCAGCCCGTCCGCCCACGCCTCAGCCACCATCCGGCTGGTGCCGAAGAAGGCCAGGAACTCCTCCCGGTCCGCGAACGGCACCGGCCACGAGGCCAGCCAGTCGGCGATCGTGCCGGTCATCGCGGGGGAGTCCCCGCCGAGGCCGCCCTCGACCATGACCAGTCGGTCCACCCGGTCGGGAGCCCACGCGGCCAGCAGCATCGCCGTGTGCGCACCCATCGACTGGCCGACCACGGGCACCTGGTCGACAGCGAGGTCGTCGAGGACGGCCAGCACGTCGTCGACGTACGCACGGCGGGAGACGTCGTCGGGGCGGCGGGTGCTGCTGCCGTGGCCACGCTGCTCGACGGAGATCACGCACCACTCCTCGCGGAGGGCCTCGATCGTGGCGCCCCACTCGCGTGCGTAGCCGGCCAGCCCGTGCAGGAGCACGACGATCGGCTTGTCCTCGGCCGTGTCGTAGTACCAGATCTCCGCGTCGGGTCGCTCGACCCGACCCCATCCGGCCGTCATGCTGCGAGTGTGGCACCTCGCCGTTTATCGGGGTGACCCCCGCTCGGCCTAGAGTTTTCCGGTGCGCATCGACCTCCACACCCACTCGCGGGCCAGCGATGGGACGCAGAGCCCGGAGGAGCTGGTGCGTGCGGCGGCGGCCGCAGGTCTCGACGTGGTCGCGATCACCGACCACGACACCGCCGAGGGCTGGGACGAGGCGGAGGCGACGGCCCGGGAGACCGGCATCGCGCTGGTCCGGGGCATGGAGATCAGCACCCGGCACGACGGGCACGGCGTGCACCTGCTGGCCTACCTGCCCGACCGCACCCACCCGGGTCTCGTCGCGGAGCTGGACCGGATCCTCGACGGCCGCAGCTCCCGGCTGCCGGCGATGCTCGCGCGGCTGCGCGAGCTCGGCATCGACATCACCGCCGAGGACGTGGGCCGCGTGGCGGGTGACGCGGTCTCCACCGGGCGGCCGCACGTCGCCGACGCGCTGGTCGATCTCGGTGTCGTCGGCGACCGCACCGAGGCGTTCCGGCGCTACCTCAGCCCCGGCCGCCCGGCGTACGCCAACCGGTACGCCGCGCCGCTGGAGACGATGCTGGGCCTCGTCGACGAGGCCGGGGGCGTCAGCGTGATCGCGCACCCGTGGGGGCGGCACGGCCGGGAGGAGCCGGGCGAGGCGACGCTCGCGGCGCTGGTCGAGGCGGGGCTCTCCGGCATCGAGGTCGACCACCAGGACCACGACGCCCCGACCCGCGACCGGCTCCGGGGGATCGCCCGGAACCTCGACCTCGTCGCCACCGGCTCCAGCGACCACCACGGCACGGGCAAGGTCGACCACGAGCTCGGCTGCAACACCACGGAGCCCGACGAGTTCCACCGGCTGGTCGAGCTGGCGCGTGCGGCGGCCGCCCGCTCCGGCCGTCGGGCCCCCGGGGTGGTCGGCCTGTGAGTGCGCTCGTCAACGGCGTGCTGCTCACCGAGGTCTTCGTGACGCTGTTCGTGATCATGGACCCGGTCGGCACCGTCCCGATCTTCCTGTCGCTGACCGCCGGCCGGTCGGCCAGCACCGCCCGCAGGGCCGCCTGGCAGGCGGTCGCGGTGTCGTTCCTGGTGATCGCGATCTTCGCGTTCTTCGGCCAGCAGATCCTGGAGTACCTCCACATCTCGCTGCCCGCGCTCCAGTGCGCGGGCGGCCTGCTGCTCCTGCTGGTCGCGCTGGAGCTGCTGACCGGCAACGAGCAGGAGCCCACGGCCGCGGTCGGCACGAACGTCGCGCTGGTGCCGCTCGGTACGCCGCTGCTGGCCGGCCCGGGCGCGATCGTGGCCACGATGCTGTTCTCCCGGGAGGTCCACGACGTCCCGGACTTCGCGGCGGTCGCGCTGGGCGTGGTGCTGGTGCACCTCTGCCTGTGGGCCGCGATGCGCTACTCGCTGCCGATCCTGCGGCTGATCCGGGAGAGCGGCGTGCTCCTGGTCACCCGGATCGCGGGCCTGCTGCTCTCGGCCATCGCGGTGCAGCTCGTCGCGGACGCCGTCCGGGCCTTCATCGCCGGCGAGGGCTGACCCGGCCCGTCCTACGCGATCTCGAGCTCCCGCTCGACGAGGTGGTCGGCCACCTTGCGCCGGACGCGCTGCAGCGCGTTGTCGATCGACCTCGCCCCGCGGTGCAGCCGCTGGGCGATCTCGCGGTAGCCCACCCCGTCCACGTGCAGCCGCAGCACCTCCACCTCGAGGTCGGAGAGGGCCCGGTCCACGTGGACGCGCAGCGCCTCGACCGCCTCGGCGCCGACGAGCTGCTCGGCGGGGTCGGCCGCCGCGGGCGCCGGCAGCACGTCCGCGAGGGTGCGCTCGCCCTCGCCGGCGGCCGGGGCCGGGCCGTGGAGGGAGACGTAGTCGTTGAGCGGGCCGTGCTTGCGGCGGGTCGCGGCCCTGATCGCCGTCACCACCTGCCGGGAGACGCACACGTCCGCGAACGTCCGGAAGCTCGAGCCGGCCTGCGGATCGAAGGCACGCACCGCCAGGTAGAGGCCGATCATCGCCTCCTGCACCAGGTCGTCCTGGTCCGCGCCGACCAGGAAGTGGGCGCGGGCCCGGGCCCGGACCAGCGCGCGGTGGCGGAGCAGCAGCTCCTCCAGGGCGGCGTCGTCACCGGCCCGGGCGCGCCCGACGAGCTCCTCGTCGGAGGCCTCCCGGGTGGGTGCGGGGTGGGCGGTGGGCACGTCGTGTGCAACGACCCCTCCCGCAAAAGGTGACGAGGTGTCAGGTTCGGGGCGCGTCCCGCACGGCGACCAGCCCGCCGAGGACGCCGACGTACGCCGTGCCGTCCGGCCCGAACGTGATCGGCGCGTAGTTGTTGTTGTAGCCCAGCCCCACCCCGGTCAGGGCCGACCAGGCCCGCCGTCCGGTCCGGGCGTCGATCGCGGTGAGGTACCACGGGTCCTCCGGTCCGGTGGCGGGCTCGCCGGAGGTGTAGCGCACCTCGTCCGCCGCCGGGTGCTCGTAGACGTAGAGCAGGCCGGTGGCCGCCGACACCTTGCTGACGCTGGTGGGCACGCGGACCTTCCGGTTGGTCCACACGCGCCGGCAGCCGCCGTGGGCGTAGTCGACGTCGATGCGGGTGACCCCCGGGACCGTGGTCGGGGTGTTGCGCTGCGGGTCGCCCGAGGGCGGGTTCTGCTCCGGTCCGGTGTAGCCGTAGTTGTTCTCGACGATCAGCGAGCGCCCGAACGCGACCAGCGAGTTGTCGGTGGCGCCGTGGCCGCGCCGGAACACCGGGACCTTGCACACCGGCCGCGTGCCGGGCCCGCGGCGGCCGGCGCGGAACACCAGCACGTGCATGCGGGGGTCGGCGTTGTCGGTGATGGCCACGAAGCGGTGACCGTGGCGGCGCACGATCGTCGGGGTGGTGCCCGACCCGGTCTGGCTCTGGCCCGGCTTCTGCCGGGTGCCCGCGTCATAGGTACGCCGCCAGGTCGCCGTCGGCGCGCCGGACCCGGTGGCCTCGAAGCGGTAGAGCGCCTGGTCGGAGACGACGAAGACACCGCCGGTCTCGTCGACCGCCATCGAGTTGCCGATGCCCTCGCCGTGCGGCAGCGTCCGCGACCGGGACCTGCCGGTGTGGGGGTCGACCGTGCCGACCACACCGGAGCCCGTGACGAACCAGATGCGTCCCTCCCAGTCCGGCAGCGCCGAGAGGATCACCGAGCTGCCGACGTCGGCCGACACGTCGTAGTCCCGGCGCAGCGTCAACGCCGGCGCGTCGGCGGTGCCGGTCTCGGCGATCACCTGGATGTGGCCGTCCGAGGTCGGCACCACGACCCGGTCACGCTGGTCGAGGTAGAAGTAGCCGCCGCCACCGAACGCGGTGAAGGGGCTCGACGCCGACGACGCCGGACGGGGCGGCAGCGGGTACTCCGCGAGCACGTCCAGGGTGCGCGGGTCGAGCAGCCGGAGGTCGACGGTGGCCAGCCCGACGCACACGGTCAGCAGCCGACCCTCCGAGTCGAACGTCACCGACGCGCACTCCTGGCTGAACAGCGTCGAGGTGACCTCGGGGGAGTGGCCCAGCGGGCCGGGCGTCGTCCCGGCATCGGACTGGTAGGCGTCGTCGTGGAGGTTGCTCCGCCCGTTGACGGCCATGAACGGGTGCCGCGGCGCGAACCGCACGTCGCGGATGGGGTGTGCGGGCTGCGACGAGCCGAGGAAGGGCTTGACGCTGCCGGACCCCGGGTCCTGCGGGATCGGCACGGCGGGTGCGCCGTCCGCCGGCCCGGCGGAGACCGCCGTACCGGTCGTCGTGACGGTCAGGGCGAGCGCGGCCAGCGCCGCCGCCGTGAGGTACCGGGCCCGGGTTCGGTGAGCTGCCATGCAGGGTGCTTCGACGTCGCCGCCGACTTTCCTCCCGGGACGGGGAAGGAAATGCGGTCCCGACGGCGAACCAGACACCATGCGCTGGCTCTGGACCCTCGTCTGCTCCGCCCTCGTCTCGGTCGCGCTGGTCGCGCCGCCGACCTCGGCGTCCACGCCTCCGGGCGGCGCCGCGGAGCGTTCCCGGCCGCACCGCTTCGGCTCGGTGCTCAACATCCTTCCGCCCGGCGCCGCGGGCAACGTGGACGCCGCGACGCTGGCCGCGCTGGGCCCCGGCAAGGCGGCCGACGACCCCTCGTCCCTGCTGTCCGGGCTGGCCGGGCCGCAGGCCTTCTTCACCACGGCCACGCCGGAGCAGCCGGCCAACTTCGCCGACCAGCTCGAGAAGTACGACGCGCTCAACACCGCCGACCCCGGCTCGCTGACCGGCGCCGAGCTGCCGGACTACTTCAAGGACGCCTCGCTCGGGGTCGACCCCGACGACGTCGTGCGCACCGAGCGGCCGCGGCCCGGCGTCACGATCAGGTGGGACACCGACGGCGTCCCGCACATCACCGGCCGGACCGACGCCGACGTGGCCTACGGCGCGGGCGTCGCGGTCATGGAGACCCGGATGTTCCTCACCGACGTGCTGCGGCACACCGGTGCGGCCACGATGGCCGAGTTCGTGGGCCCGACCGACGCCGACGTCGCCCAGGACGCCGCGCAGCTCCAGGTGGCGGCGTACACCCCGGCGCAGCTGGACCGACAGATCGAGAACCTCGCGGAGCGCTCGCCCGAGGCCCGGCGGCTGGTGGGTGCCTTCGACGCCTACATCGCGGGCATCAACGACGAGCAGGACGTCCTCTGCCCCGCGAGCACGGCCACCGTGCCGCTGCCCGGGTCGCTGGGCCTCGGGTACGGCGAGCACTGCCCGGTGGAGTACGCCGCCCTGCAGCGGCCGCCGGAGCCCTACACCCGCGCCGACATCGTCTCGATCGCCTCGCTGGTGGGCGGCATCTTCGGCACCGGCGGGGGCGGGCAGTACACCAACGCCATCTGGCTCCAGCAGCTCCAGGAGGACTTCGGGAAGCGCGCGGGCCGGCGGATGTACCAGGACCTGCGGGAGAAGAACGACCCCGAGGCGCCGGTCACCTCGCCGGTCCGGGCGCCGTACGGCGGCGCCGGCAACCGGGTGCACCCGGGTCGTCCGGGCGTGGCGATGCCGGACCTGCACCCGACGGCGACCCAGCTCGGCACGGGCGCCATCGTGAACCCGGACGGCTCCCTGTCACCGCCCCCGCAGGGGGCCGCCGGCAACCAGGGCAACGCCAGCACCACCGACCCGAAGGGCGACGGGTCCGCCGGCGGGCAGGCGAGCGCGACGGCCGCCCGCTACGGCGTCGACCCGGTGCTGGAGGCGCACCAGATCCAGGGCAGCCTGCAGCGGGCGCTGCAGGGTGAGCTGATCGGCATGAGCAACGCGCTCATCGTCGACGCGAAGCACTCGGCGCACGGCCACCCGACCGCGGTCTTCGGGCCGCAGACCGGCTACTACGCGCCCCAGCTGCTCATGGAGGAGGAGCTGCGCGGGCCCCACACCGCCGCCCGCGGCGTCTCCTTCGCCGGCACCAACTTCGTGGTCGAGCTCGGCCGCGGCGTGGACTACGCCTGGTCGGCCACCTCGCCGTACACCGACATCACCGACACCGTCGTCCAGCCGCTGTGCAACACCGACGGCAGCCCGCCGACCGTGGACTCCACGGCGTACGTCGCCGCCGGCGGCCGGTGCACGCCGATGGTGCGCTACGAGCACACCGAGACCGGCTTCCCGACCCTGGCCGCGCAGGACACCCCGAAGCAGATCAAGCTCCTGGTGCTGCGCACCGACCACGGCATCGTCCGGCTGCGGACCACCGTGCAGGGGCGGCCGGTCGCGGTGGTGCGGCAGCGGTCGACGTACATGCACGAGGCCGACTCGGTGCTCGGTTTCGTCCACCTCAACGACCCGTCCCGGGTCCGCGACGCCCACGACTTCATGCGGGCCGCGTCCGGCATCCAGTACGCGTTCAACTGGTACTACGTCGACGACCGGGACATCGCCTACTACAGCTCGGCGCGGCTGCCCCGGCGGGCGAGGGGCACCGACCTGGACCTGCCGCGGTGGGGGAGCAGGAGCTACGACTGGAACGGCTTCGAGCCCTTCGATGTCCACCCCCACGTCGTGAACCCCGAGCAGGGCTACCTCGCCAACTGGAACAACAAGCTCGCCCCGGGGTTCGCCTCGTCCTCGCAGGTCTGGGGCGACGGGCCGGTCTACCGGAGCCTGACCCTGAGCGACCGGATCCGTGCGCTGCTGCGGGACGGCAGGCCGGTCACCCGGGCCGACCTGGTCGGGGCCATGATCGACGCGGGGACCGTCGACCTGCGCGGCGCCTACGTGCTGCCCTGGGTGCTGAAGGTGGTCGGCGCCCCCGCCGACCCGCAGGACGCGGCGGCGGTCCGGCTGATGCGCCGGTGGGTCGCCGACGGCGCGCACCGGGTGGACCGCCGGCGGACCGGTTCCTACGACCACCAGGCGGCCATCGCGCTCTTCGACACCTGGTGGGACCCCGAGGACATCGGGGCGTCGTGCTCACCCGACTGCGGCTTCACGCTGCCCCGGGACGCGCTGCGGCACGGGCTCGGTGACGCGGTCGACCTGCTGCCCGAGCCGCTCGACGACCACCCGCGCGAGAACATCGGCTCCGCCTTCAACGGGATCTCCTGGTACGGCTACCTGAACAAGGACCTGCGCACGGTCCTCGGGGAGCCGGTACGCGGCGCCTACTCGCGCCGCTACTGCGGTTCGCTGCCGCACTGCCGCGCGACGCTCCGGCGGTCGCTGCACGAGGCGGTGCAGGCGGCGCTGGAGACCCAGGGCGCGTCGTCGGTGCGCGACCTCACCTACGACAAGTCGCGCGACGACATCGTCTCGGTCGCGGGCGGCGTGGTCGGCGTACGCCGGATCGACTGGCAGAACCGGCCGACCTTCCAGCAGGTGGTGCAGTTCACCGGCCACCGGTGAGGCCGGTGGTCGAGGTGCGAGCGGAGCGAGCCTCGAAGCCCTACTTCCGCCCCAGCGACTGGAACCGCTGCAGCACGCCGTGCGGGACCAGGCGCGCGGCGGTGGCGATCGCCTTGTAGCGGGCGCTGGGGATCGAGTAGACCCGGCGCTTGTCGAAGTCGGACAGGGCCTGGGACACGAGGTCGTCGACGTCCAGCCACAGGAACGACGGCGCCGAGTCGCGGGCGACGTCCATCCGCTGGTGGAACTCGGTCTTCGTGAAGCCCGGGCACAGCACCATCACCGTGACGCCCTGCGGGCGGTACTCCGCGGCGGCCCACTCGCTGAAGCTGTTCACCCACGCCTTGGCGGCGCTGTAGCTGCCGCGGGGGAGGAACGCCGCCACGCTGGAGACGTTGATGATCCCGCCGTGGCCGCGCTCCGTCATCGCGCCCAGGGCGGCGTGGCTCAGCCGGAGCACCGCGGTCACCAGCACGTCGAGCATCGCGTTCTCGGCGTCCACGGAGTTGTCCAGGAAGCGCTTCTTGAGCCCGAAGCCGGCGTTGTTGACCAGCAGGTCCACGGGCCGCTCGGGGTCGGCCAGCCGCGCCTCGACCCGGGCCAGCGAGGCCCGGTCGGTGAGGTCTGCGGGCAGCACCTCGACCTGCACGCCGGACGAGCCGCGGAGCTCGGCGGCGACCTTCTCGAGCCGTTCCTCGTCGCGGGCGACCAGCACCAGGTCGTGGCCGCGGGCGGCCAGCTGGACGGCGAACGAGTGGCCGATCCCGGCCGTGGCGCCCGTGACGAGGGCAGTGCCGGTGGTGGTACCGATTTCAGACATGGTCTCAAGCAAACCGGTGTCGCCGCGATCTCGGCAACCGGGTCGGGCATGATATGGACCGATGACCACGACACTCGCGATCGCCAACCAGAAGGGTGGCGTCGCCAAGACGACCACGGTCGCCTCGTTGGGTGCGGCCCTCGCCGAGCTCGGGCACCGGGTCCTCCTGGTGGACCTGGACCCCCAAGCGTGCCTGACCTTCTCACTGGGCATCGACCCCGAGGACCTCGAGCTGTCGGTCCACCACGTGCTGACCAAGGGGCTGGACCCGACCGAGGTCATCATCGAGACCGACGACGGCGTGGACCTGCTGCCGGCGACCATCGAGCTCGCACGCGCCGAGGCCGACCTGCTGACCCGCACCGGCCGTGAGCACGTCATCAAGTCCGCCCTCGAGGGCCTCGAGGAGGACCTCGGTGACGAGCACTACGACTGGGTGCTCCTCGACTGCCCGCCCTCGCTCGGCGTGCTCACCGTCGCCGCGCTGACCGCCGCGACCGGCGTCCTCGTCCCGCTCCAGTGCGAGACGCTCTCCCACCGCGGCGTCGGCCAGCTGCTCGACACCGTCCACGACGTGCGCCGCTTCACCAACCGCAAGCTCGAGGTCTGGGGCGTGCTGCCGACGCTGTACGACGGCCGCACCAACCACGCGCGCACCGTGCTGGAGACGATCTCCGACACCTACGACCTCGAGGTCGTCGAGCCGCCGATCCCCAAGACCATCAAGTTCGCCGAGGCGCCCGCGGCCGGCCGCTCGATCCTCGCGACCAACCGCGCCAACAAGGGCGCCCAGGCGTACCGCGAGGTCGCCGCCAACCTGGTGACCCGGTCGCAGAGACCCCGGTCCAAGCCGTCCCGGAAGACCGCCTCCCCGAAGTCGAAGAAGGGCTGAGCCGTGAGCCGACACCTCCAGCAGAGTGTTCGCCCCCGCTACGGGCGCATCGCGGCACTGGGGTCGTCGGTCAGCGTCACCGCCATCGCGGTGCTGGGCGGCACCGGCGTGCTGCCGTCGGCCGCCACCACGCACGCGCCGAAGGCACCCGCCGCGATCGAGCAGGTCGCGGTCCACGAGCCGCAGCCGGCGGCGCAGCGCCCCGACCGGTCCGCCGACCGGCGCGACGCCACGCCGGTGCCCGGCCTCGGCAGCGCCGACGCGCTGGAGCTCCGCGACCGCGCCACCCTGGACACCGCCCTGCCGCTGCGGTCCGGTGAGGGCCGGCGGGTCGTCTTCAGCGAGGGGCGCCAGCGGGTGTGGCTGGTGGGTGCCGCGGGCAAGGTCAAGCGCACCTACCTGGTCTCGGGCAGCGTCTCCGACAACCTCCACCAGGGCACCTACGAGGTCTACTCCCGCTCCGAGCAGGCGTACGGCATCGACGACTCCGGCACCATGAAGTACTTCGTGCGCTTCGCGCACGGCGAGAACGCCGCGATCGGGTTCCACGACATCCCCGTCGACGACGGCCGGCTCGTGCAGTCGGTCTCGCAGCTCGGGGTGCCGCAGTCCCACGGCTGCATCCGCCAGCGGCGTACCGACGCCATCGCGCTGTGGCGGTTCGCCCCGCTCGGCACCACCGTCGTCGTCGTCTGATCGCCGACCCGTCGCTTGTTGACGGTGACAGGCGTCGACCCGTCGCTTCTCGACGTGAAATGACGCCGACCCGTCGTGAACTCACGACGGGTCGACGTTCTCTGCCGTCAACAAGCGACGGGTCGGCGTCCTACTCGGAGGCTGCGGGGGCCTGACCGGAGCCGGAGGAGCGGCGACGGCGGCGACGGTTGCGGCCACCGCCGGAGCGCTGCTCGCCCGAGGCGTCGCCGGCGGAGTCGCCCGCGTCGCCAGCGGTGCCCGAGCCGGCCGGGGCCGAGCCCTCGGCGACCGGCTCCCCGCCGCGGCTGCGGGTGCGGCTCCGGTTGCGGTTGCGCGGCGGGCGGTCGCCGCCACGCTCCCCGCCACGCTCCCCGCCACGGTCCTCGCGGGGCTTGCGCTCGACCGGGGCCGGGTCGACGATGCGGCCCTTGGTGCCCGGGGCGATGCCCTGGTCGTGGAAGAGGTGCTCGGAGGTGGAGTAGGTCTCCTGCGGCTCGTCGAACGGCAGGTCCAGCGCCTTGTTGATCATCTTCCAGCGGTGCAGGTCCGCCCAGTCGACGAACGTGATCGCGGTGCCGGTGGCCCCGGCCCGGCCGGTGCGGCCGATCCGGTGGACGTAGGTCTTGTCGTCCTCGGGGCAGGTGTAGTTGATGACGTGCGAGACGCCGGCCACGTCGATGCCGCGGGCGGCGACGTCGGTCGCGACGAGGACGCGGATCTTGTCCTCGCGGAACTTCGTCAGCGCCTTCTCGCGGGCCACCTGGGCCATGTCGCCGTGCAGCGGGCTGGCGGAGAAGCCGCGCTCGGCGAGGTCGTCGGCCACCCGCTGCGACTGGCGCTTGGTGCGGGTGAAGACGATGATCTTGCCGGCGTCCTCGGCCTGGAGCATCCGGCCGATGATCTCCGGCTTGTCGAGGTCGTGCGCCTGGTAGATGAACTGCGCGGTGGCCGGCACCATCGTGGTGTCGTACGACGACTCGGCGCGGATGTTCATCGGGTGCCGCATGTGGGTGCGGGCGAGGGCGACGATCGCCGAGGGCATGGTCGCCGAGAACAGCATCGTCTGCCGGGTCTCGGGCGTCATCTTCAGGATCCGCTCGACGTCGGGCAGGAAGCCCAGGTCCAGCATCTCGTCGGCCTCGTCGAGGACCAGCGCGTGCACGTGGGAGATGTCCAGCGCCTTGCGGTTGGCCAGGTCGATGAGCCGGCCGGGGGTGCCGACGACGATGTCCACGCCGGCCTGGAGGGCGTCCAGCTGGGTGTCGTAGCCGACGCCGCCGTACACCGTGAGGACGCGGAGGCCGCGGTCCTTGCTGGCCAGGGCCAGGTCGCTGGAGACCTGGAGCGCCAGCTCACGGGTCGGGGCGACGATCAGGGCCTGCGGCTTGCCCTGCGGGATCTCGGCGTAGTCGGGGTCCTTGGGGGCGACGCTGCGCTGCAGGACGGGGATGCCGAAGGCCAGGGTCTTGCCGGTGCCGGTGCGGGCCTGGCCGATCAGGTCGGTGCCCAGCAGGGCGACCGACAGGGTCATCTCCTGGATGGCGAAGGGAGTGGTGATGCCGGCGCGCTCGAGCGCGTCACAAATCTCGGGGAGGACCCCGAGCTCTCGGAACGTGGTCAGTGGTCTGTCGCTTTCGTGAGTCAGCCCCGGTGGAGCCGATGGAGTCGGTCGGGTGCGGCGGACTCATCGGACCTGCGGGAGCAGTCTCGACTGGCGTCAGCCGCGCACATGCTGGCGGGGCGGCCACTCGCGGCCATCCTCATCGTCGCCGTGTCATCGCGTCTGGCATCGAATCGGGCGTCGGAGCGGGTCCGTCTCGCCGGTCGCGGGCCGCCTCCGCACGGGGCGGGCGCGGCACTCGATCACTGTCACTGTATCGGTAGGGTGCGGCCATGACTGAATCGCCCGGCGAGACGACCACGGCCGAGTCCGGGGCCGGTGCCGCGCCGGGCGCCGGCATCGACGGTCCGCTGGCCTTCCAGGACCCCGCCTACCGGGAGGCCGTGGTCGACCTGCTGGGCGCCATCGCGTACGGCGAGATCTCGGCGTTCGAGCGGCTCTCCGAGGACGGCCGGCTCGCGCCCACGCTGGAGGACAAGGTCGCGATCGGCTCGATGGCGACCGCGGAGTTCGCCCACGTCGGGCCGCTGCTCGACCGGATGGCGGAGCTCGGCGCGGACCCGTACGCCGCGATGGCGCCGTTCCGCTCGGCGATCGACCTGTTCCACGAGCACACGGCGCCCTCGGACTGGTACGAGGGCCTGATCAAGGCGTTCGTCGGCGACGGCCTGGCCAACGACTTCTACCGCGAGATCGCGGCGTACCTCGACACCGGCACCCGGGACCTGATCCTGGCCTCGCTGGAGGACAGCGGGCACTCGCGGTTCGTCATCGACCGGGTGCGCTCGGCGATCGCGGCGGACCCGCGGCTGGGTGGCCGGCTGGCCCTGTGGGGGCGGCGGCTGATGGGGGAGGCCCTGACCCAGGCGCAGCGGGTCGCGGCCGAGCGGGACGCCCTGTCGGCGCTGCTGGCCGGCGGGGTCGACCGTCCCGGGCTCGACCTGGCCGCGATCAGCCGGATGTTCACCCGTCTGACCGAGCGGCACGCCGAGCGGATGGCCGAGCTCGGGCTCGACTCCTAGGACCGGCGGCCGCGCGGGGCCGTCAGGCCCGGCTGCGTCCGGTGAGCCCCGAGGCCACCATGACCAGCACCATCGCGGTCAGCACGGTGACGACGCCCTGGGTCCAGTCGAGGCCGGCGGACCCGTTGCCGCCGAAGGCGCGGTAGATCACGTCGCCGATCACCATGCCGCCGATGCCGCAGACGATGGTCAGCCAGAGCGGGATGTTGTCCTTGTCGCCGGGCGCGAAGAACTTGCCGAGCAGGCCCACGACGGTGCCGACGATCAGGTAGAAGAGGATGGTCGAGACGTCCATACCGACCATCCTCCTCCCGCGGGGTCAGCTACGGAAGCCGACCTGACCCACGACGCCGCCGCCGATCTCGACGTACGCCAGCTTCGACGCGGGGACCATCACCTTGCGGTGCTTGCTGTCGGTGAGAGTGAGGACGCCACCGGAGGCCACCGCCTCGGCGACGGTCTTCTCGACGCTCTCCGCGCTGTCGTCGGTGTCGACGACGAGCTCTCGGGGGGCGTGCTGGACGCCGATCTTGACCTCCACGGGTCCTCCTCAGGATTGGTTCGGGGGTTGTTCAGTGCTCGTCGGTGAGCGGGTAGCCGCGGATGCCGCGCCAGGCGAGCCCCGCGACCAGGGCAGCGGCGTCGGCCTTGCTGATGCCGCCGGCCTCCGAGAGCCAGAACCGGGCGCTGACCTGGGCCATTCCCACCAGCGACACGGCCAGCAGGCGCGACGCGGTGTCGGGCAGCCCGGTGTCGTCGTGGATGACGTGGGCGATCATGGTCGCGCACTCGCTGGTGACCCGGTCGACCTGCTCGCGCACGGCGGGCTCGTTGGTCAGGTCGGACTCGAAGACGAGGCGGAAGGCGCCGGTGTCGCCGGCGACGTACTCGAAGAACGCGTCCATCGTGGCCGCCACCCGGTGCTTGTTGTCGTGGGTGGACTCCAGCGCCTGGCGGCAGTTGTCGATGATCGTGTCGCACGACGAGTCGAGCAGCGCCAGGTAGAGGTCCAGCTTGCCCGGGAAGTGCTGGTAGAGCACCGGCTTGGAGACGCCGGCGCGGTCGGCGATGTCGTCCATGGCGGCGGCGTGGTAGCCCTGGGCCACGAACACCTCGAGCGCGGACTCCAGCAGCTGGGCGCGGCGCTCGCGGCGGGGCATCCGGCCACCCCGCGGACGGGAGGCGGCTGTGTCGTACTGACCAGCGCTCAACTCTTGCTCCTCGACCTCGGTTCTGTGCGGGTCGTACCCCGCGGTGTCGCAGCCTACCCGCAGGTCACCACGGCCCCGCGCACGTGGCGGGCGTCGGACCCGCACGGCCCGGAAATGGAGGAGGGGCCCCGCGTCGCGGGGCCCCTCCGGTCTCCCGGTGGCTACCGGGCGGGGTTGGTGACGTCGACGCTCAGGAACTTGCCGTCCTGGCCGGTCACCGTCGCGGTGACGCCGGCACCGGCCACCTTCGTCGAGCCCCACGGGTTCGACGCGTCGTAGTAGGCGTCCGGGTCGGAGTCGTCGAACGTCGGGATCGCGGCGCTGGCGGGCGCGCAGGCCGCCACCGTCTGGACCGTCTGGTTCTTGCCCTTGCCGACCAGGACCTGCTTGTGGAGGCAGGTCTCGGGCACCGGGGAGAGCCCGAACGTCGCGTCGAACGGCTGGCGACGGTTGCTCGGCATGCTGCCGTCGGGATAGGTGAACGGCTTCGGTCGGGCGTCGACCGGGAGTGCCGCGCCGTGGCCCGGCGTGCCCGAGGTGTTGTTGTCGGCGTAGGCCAGGTCGACGTACCAGACCAGCATGCCGGGCTGGAACTTGAAGAACTCGACCCAGTCCGGCCGGGTGTAGGCCTCGTCGAACTGGTACGGCCCGGTGCGCAGGGTGTCGTCGTACCCCACGTACTGGCGGTTCTCCATCAGGTAGTACTGCGCGGTGGTGCGGGTGTCGCTGCCGGTCGAGATCGTCCAGCCGTCCGCGGTCCAGCCGTTGTCACCGTTCTCGGCACCGTCGGTGAACGACGTGCGATCGGCCTTGACCGTGATCGAGTCGAGGAACGCGCCCGCCTCGTTCACACCGCCGTCGGTGGCGTACCGGAAGCGGAACAGCGAGGGCTGCCCGTTCGCCGAGTAGCTGTAGCGCAGGCCGGCCCAGCGGCCGCTGGAGGAGCCGGTGAGCGGCTTGCCCACCGTGGCCCAGCTGTTCCCGCCGTCGGTGGAGTACTCCGCGTAGAGGTAGTCGTAGCCCTGCTCGATGGAGTACCACGACTGGGCCGTCACGGTGACCGTCCCCGCTGCGGTGACCGGTCGCGTCAGGGTGTTGTTCAGGTTGTCCGCGCGGCCCGACCACCAGGCGTGGCTGCCCTCCGGCGGGGTCGTGTAGTCGAGGGTCGTCGTCTTGTCGGGCAGGTTCACCTTGACGGCCTGGTCCGCCTCGTTCCCGGTCGTCGACGGGTCGTCGTAGGTGTGCTGCGCCGGACCGAGGTCGACGGTGGCGCGCTGGCCGGGGTTCACCTCGGAGTAGTCGAGCCAGCCCAGCTCGTACTTCTCCTCCGGGCCCATCAGGCCCGGGACGGTCCCGATGCCGTCGCCGGCCTCCTCGCCGTGGCCCAGCCACGAGCCGGAGGACATCAGCGTCCAGAACGCCGTGCTGTTCTCACCGCCGTTGGTGTCGTAGTAGTCCGGCAGGCCGAGGTCGTGGCCGAACTCGTGCGCGAACACGCCGAGGCCGCCGTTCTCGGGCTCGACGGTGTAGTCGCCGATCCAGAGGCCGGTGCTGCCGATCTGGGTGCCGCCGTACTGGGCGTCCGACGGGCCGGTCCGGCCGTAGTCGCCGGGGTTGACGTACCAGCGGTGCGACCAGATGGCGTCCGCGCCCTGGGCGCCGCCGCCGGCCTCCTCGCCCTCGCCGGCGTGGATCGCCTGGAAGTGGTCGATGTAGCCGTCGGGCTCGTTGAAGTCGCCGTCACCGTCGTGGTCGTACCGGTCCCACTGGTCGAACTGCGCGAGGTAGGTCGCGATGGCGGCGTCGGTCCGGCCGGCCGCCTTCTGGGCGTCGTACCAGGCGTCGGCGGTGTCGCCGATGAACGCCCACGCGCCGCCGTCGTCCTCGACGCTGTTGGCGCCGTACGTCGCCGCGTCCCCGGGCACCGTCACCCAGTCCTCGGTCGTCACGCCCGGCGCGTAGCGCCCGCTGGAGAGCTGCTGGTAGAAGCTCCGGAACGACTCGCCGTCCCCGTTGAACATCGCGTCGTAGTGGGCCTTGTCGAAGTCCGGGACCCAGTAGGTCGAGTTGTCCCGGGTGCGGTCGGGCTCGGCGATCTGGTTGTGCGCCGGGCCGGTGCCGCCGAACTGGGAGAGGATGGTGAAGACCTCGTCGGTCTTGTTCACGGGGAACTCGTAGTAGGTGGCGTCGCCACCCTTCGGCCCCTTGGCCATCTTCACCGTCGCGCCGCCGCCCTGCCGCCGGTCCAGGCGAGCGGTGCCGTTGTCCAGCATCGTCAGGGCCTTGTCGCGCAGGTGGGCCTGGCGGTCGGTCAGGGGTCCCGGACGGTCGTCCGGCCTGGTCGCGACCGTGGTGTCGGTCGCGTCGTGCTTCGACGGGTTGGCCGTGGCCGGCTGGAGCGTGGTGACGCTCAGGGCCAGGGCAGCCGTCCCGGCGAGGATGCCGGGTGTCAGCTTCTTCACGTGGGTGACCTCCGTTGACTACGGTCATGCGCCCGAGATGGGCCACAGAGCCGTACTCCACCCCACGAATCGTCCGGGAGGCAAGGGGTCGGGCCGGAAATCCTTCGGCGGGGTGCCGGTCCGGATGCCGGACCGGGGTCGTCCCGGCCGGTCCCCGAGGGAACATGGAGGGGCCGACGGGTGTTGTCCACCCGTCACCGAACATCGTCAGTCGAGGAGTACCCCCGTGTCCTTTTCCCCGCTCGTGGAGCCGGCCGCCGAGCTGACCATCGACGAGGTACGCCGCTACAGCCGGCACCTGATCATCCCCGACGTCGGGATGACCGGTCAGAAGCGGCTGAAGAACGCCAAGGTGCTCGTGATCGGGGCCGGTGGCCTGGGCAGCCCGGCGCTGCTCTACCTGGCCGCGGCGGGCGTGGGCACCATCGGCATCGCGGAGTTCGACGAGGTCGACGAGTCCAACCTGCAGCGCCAGATCATCCACGGTCAGTCCGACATCGGTCGCCCCAAGGCGGAGTCGGCGCGTGACTCGATCAAGGAGGCCAACCCGTACGTGAACGTCGTGGTGCACAACGAGCGCCTCGACAACGACAACGTGATGGGCATCTTCGAGGGCTACGACCTGATCGTCGACGGCACCGACAACTTCGCGACGCGCTACATGGTCAACGACGCGGCGTACTTCCTGAAGATCCCCTACGTCTGGGGCTCCATCTACCGGTTCGACGGCCAGGCGTCGGTGTTCTGGCCGCACGCCGAGCTCGAGTCCGGCGAGAGCGCCGAGGCCCCCTGCTACCGCTGCCTCTACCCCGAGCCCCCGCCGCCGGGCATGGTCCCCTCGTGCGCCGAGGGCGGCGTGCTGGGCGTGCTGTGCGCCAGCATCGGCTCGATCCAGGTCAACGAGGCGATCAAGCTGCTGACCGGGATCGGCGACCCGCTGGTCGGCAAGCTGATGATCTACGACGCCCTCGAGATGGAGTACCGCAAGCTGAAGGTCCGCAAGGACCCCAGCTGCGCGCTGTGCGGCGACAACCCGACGGTCACCGGGCTGATCGACTACGAGACCTTCTGCGGCGCGATCTCCGAGGACGCCGCCGACGCCGCCGCCGGCTCGACGATCTCGGTCACCCAGCTCGAGCACATGCTCAAGGAGCGGGAGAACGGCGAGCGCGACTTCGTGCTGGTCGACGTCCGCGAGCCCAACGAGTACGAGATCAACCAGATCCCGGGCTCGGTGCTGATCCCCAAGGGCGAGTTCCTCAACGGCAACGCGCTGGGCGAGCTCCCGGCCGACAAGCAGATCGTCCTCCACTGCAAGAGCGGCGTCCGCTCGGCCGAGGCCCTGGCCGTGCTCAAGGGTGCCGGCTACGCCGACGCCGTGCACGTCGGCGGCGGGGTCGTGGCCTGGGTCAACCAGATCGACCCGAGCCAGCCGTCGTACTGAGCGGTCGTGAGGCGGGCGTCTAGCCCAAATGGACTAGTACCAATTGACTAGACGCCCGTAACGCGATCGGGTGGTCCCTCGTTTGACCCTCACGGATGCCGGCAGCGCGCCGGCACGTGATGCAGGGAGGGAACCACCCGATGAAGCTTGCCCCGTCGACGTCCGCCCGCTGGGCCACCGGAGCGCTGGCCGCCGTCAGCTGCGCCGTGCTCGGCACTGCACTCGCCACCGCTGCCCCCGCGACCGCTGTGGGCACCACCACCGCGTGGGCGCCGGCCGACACCGCCGAGATCCACCCCGGCACGATGATGTACACCGAGGGTGCGCAGTGCACCGCGAACTTCGTCTACACCGATTCCTCGGCCAACGTGTACGTCGGTTACGCCGCGCACTGCGCAGGCACCGGCTCCTCCACGGACACGGATGGCTGCAAGACCGACTCGCTGCCGCTGGGCACCAAGGTGACCTTCAACGAGGGCGGCAGCGTGGTCGACGAGGGCACCCAGGTGGGCTCGGGCACCTTGGTGTACTCGTCGTGGCTGACCGAGAAGAAGGTCGGCACCACCGACCCGAACACGTGCGCCTACAACGACCTGGCCCTGGTCAAGGTCGACGCCGGCGACGTCGGCAAGGTCAACCCGTCGGTGCCGTTCTGGGGTGGCCCGACCGGGATCGACACCGATGGCACCGCGGCCGGTGACGACGTCTACACCTACGGCAACTCGAGCCTCCGCGGCGGCGTCTCCGAGCTCTCGCCGCACGAGGGCGTCAGCGTGGGGGACGACCCGGCCGACGGCGGCTGGTCGCACCCTGTCTACACCGTCACGCCGGGCATCCCCGGTGACTCGGGCTCGGGGTTCATGAGCGCCGACGGGAAGGCGCTCGGCGTGCTCTCCACGGTGGCGATTGCGCCGCTCGCGGGCTCCAACGGGGTCGGTGACCTCGCCAAGGAGCTGGCCTTCGCGCAGCAGTACTCCGGCATCTCGGGCCTGCAGCTGGTCAACGGCACCGAGCCGTTCTCGCCCATCCTCTGAGCCGGACCAGCCTCTGGCCTCGACCAGCGAGGGAGCGAGTCACAGGCCTCTCGGGTTCAGCCTCTGACTGCATCACGACTGCCCCGTCCGCGTAGCCGGACGGGGCAGTCGCTCGTCGGAAGGCCCGGTGCCGAGTAGGTTCCTGCCCATGGGGGCAGGCAGAGCGTCGACGGTGGCGGTGGCCGCGGTCGTCGGGGCTGTCCTCGTGATGATCCTGATGGTCACCTGGGCGGCGTCGATCGGCCCCGGCGGCGTGCTCACCGGGGACGGGCCGGCCACCCACCGCGTCTCCCCGACCCCGACCAGGAGCCCGACCCCCTCGGGCTCGGCCACAGCCACCCGGAGCCCGCAGCCCCGGCCCGAGCCGGGCGGCCAGGCCGGCGACAACAGCGTGGTGCGCGCCCTCCTCGCGGTGCTCGCGACAGCCCTCGGGCTCGCGGTGGTCGCGGGTGCGGTGCTGCTGGCGCGACGGCTGTGGGAGCGCTGGGTCGACCGCGACCGTCCGCCGCCCCCACCGGAGCTGGTCGAGTTCGACGTCATCGAGACCCCGCGACGCGTGGCCGAGGAGATCGCCCGGGACGCCGACCGGCAACGGGACCTGCTCCTGGAGGGTGCCCCCCGCAACGGGATCGTGAGGTGCTGGCACCGCTTCGAGACGCAGGCCGCCGCGGCCGGTCTCGTCCGGCGGGACTGGGAGACCTCCGCGGAGTTCACGCTCCGGGTGCTCGACCTGGTCGACGCCGACTCCGCGCTGGTGGCGCGGCTGGCAGCGCTCTACCGGGAGGCACGATTCTCCGACCACCCGCTCGGGGAGGCGGAACGAGCCGAGGCCCTCACCGCCCTGGATGCCATCCACGCCCGGCTGGCGGGACGCACGGGGGCACGGCCGTGACCACGTTCCTGGAGGCCGCCCTCTCGGCCGGCCGGCCGAGCCGCAGGCGCTGGTGGCGGCGGGCCCTGGGAGGGCTGCTGCTGTACGCCGTGCTCGAGATCGTCTTCACGGTCGTCGACTTCGCCCCCGACGCGCTGCGGCTGGCGCTGCTCGTCGGCGTGTGCGTGGCGGCGGTCGGCCTCGTGCAGGACAGCATGGCCGACGCCGGGCCGGCCTGGACCGCGCAGCCGGTGCAGTCGCTCGTGCCGCCCGGGTCGGACGCGCGGCTGGCGGCGTACGTCCGGCTGATCGAGGCCCACCTGACCTCGCGGGACCCCGACGGCGGGCTCCGGGACCGGCTGGTGACACTCTCCGACGGCCGGCTGGCCGATGACCTGGCCGGGCCGCCCCGGCGGCTGACGATGACCCAGATCGACGACTACCTGAGGAGGATCGAGGACCGGTGAGCAACGAGAGAGTGGCCGAGGCGTCGCGGCTGGCGGGGCAGGTGCTGGACGAGGTCGAGCGCGCCGTCGTCGGCAAGCGCGAGGCGCTGACCCTGGTGCTGGCCGCGATCCTCGCGAAGGGCCACGTGCTGCTCGAGGACTTCCCCGGCCTCGGCAAGACCCTGGCGGCCCGCTCGTTCGCGCAGGCGCTGGGGCTCGACTTCCGGCGGGCCCAGTTCACCCCGGACCTGCTGCCCGCGGACCTGACCGGGTCCTTCCTCTACGACCAGCGGCGCGGGGAGTTCGAGTTCCGCCGGGGCCCCATCTTCACGGGGCTGCTGCTGGCCGACGAGATCAACCGCACGCCGCCGAAGACCCAGTCCGCGCTGCTCGAGGCGATGCAGGAGCACCAGGTCACCGTCGAGGGCGAGACGTTCCCCCTGCCCGAGCCCTTCCACGTGCTGGCGACCGCCAACCCGATCGAGTACGAAGGCACCTACCCGCTGCCCGAGGCCCAGCTCGACCGGTTCCTGCTGCGGGTGAGCTTCGGCTACCCGTCGTCCGCCGAGGAGTACGACGTGCTGCGTGCGGCGCCTCGAGCGCCGCCGCGAGGAGATCGTGCTCGACCGGGTCACCGACGCCGCCGGCCTGCTGGAGATCCAGGCCGCGACCGAGACCGTGCAGGTCGACCCGAGCGTCGGGCGCTACTGCGTGGAGCTCGCCACCGCGACCCGCGAGCACGCCGACGTGCTCACCGGCTCCTCACCCCGTGGCTCGCTGGCGCTGGTGCTCACCGCGCGGGCCTTCGCCGTCCTGCGGGGACGCGACTACGTCGTCCCCGAGGACGTGAAGGCGGTGGCCCGCCCCGTGCTGGCGCACCGGATCACCGTGCGCCCCGAGCTGTGGATGACCGAGGCCAGCGGCAGCCGGGTCGTCGACGAGGTGCTCCGGACCGTGGCCACCCCCACCACCCTCGAGGGCGCGGCGCGCGGATGAGCACCTGGCGGACCACGGCGGCGCTCAGCCGGGCGGCCGCGCTGGGCGCCCTCGGGGTCGCCACCGCCGTGCTCTTCGGTGAGCCGGCGGTGATGGTGCTGACCGCGCCGTTCCTGCTGATGGGCGCGCTGGGGCTGCTGCACCGGCCCACCTCGACGCCGGTCGCCCGCACCCTCGTGGACCACGCCGTGCTCCACGAGGGGCAGGGGACCCGGTCCCGCCTGGTGGTCTCCGACCTCTCCGGCGTGGAGCACGTCACCCGGATCGCCGCGTCGGTCCCTCACGTCGCCCTGCACCCGGCGGCCGGACGGATCGGGCAGCTGCTCGGCCCCGACGAGGAGGCGCCGCTGCTGGAGGTCAGTCCCCGGCGATGGGGCCGCCGCAACCTCGGCGAGGAGAACGTCGCGTTCACCAGTCCGTGGGCCGGTTACCGCTGGGGCCCGGCCCGCCTGAACGGCAGCCGGCTGCAGGCGCTGCCGGTGCGCGCGGCGTTCGACTCCCGGGCCGAGGCGCCCCAGCCGCTGGGCCTGGTCGGGGCGCACCGCTCCCGCCGTCCCGGGGACGGCTCCGAGTTCGCCGCGATCCGGCCCTTCCACGCCGGGGACCGGCTGCGGCGCATCCACTGGCGCGTCTCGCTGCGCACCGACGCGCTGCACGTCGTCAGCACGCGGGGCGAGGAGGACACCGCCGTCCTGGTCGTGGTGGACGCGCTGGCCGACCACGGCCGGTCGGGGGGAGTCGACGGGGCGGCGAGCAGCCTGGACGTGACCGTCCGTGCCGCCGCGGCCCTCGCCGAGCACCACGTCCGCCGCGGTGACCGGGTCTCGCTGCGCGTGGTGGGCAGCGGCGGTGAGACGGTGCAGTACGGCGCCGGGGCGCGCCACCTCCAGATCATCCTGGGCCGGCTCGCCACGATGCAGGTCGGGACGCCGCGCGACCTCCGGGGCGAGCAGCTCCAGCTCGGCGTGACCGCCGGGACCGTGGTCATCGTGCTCTCGCCGATGCTCTCGGTGGCGATGGCGACCCTGACCGCGACGCTGGTGCAGCGCGGACTGCCGGTGCTGGTGGTCGACACGCTGCCGGCCGAGGTGACGCCGGCGGTGGTCGAGGGCACCGACCCCCAGGTGGCCGCGCTGGCCTGGCGGATGCGTCTGGTCGAGCGCCGCGAGGTGCTGGCACGGCTCGCCGCGCTGGGGTGCCCGGTCGTGGCCTGGCGCGGGCCGGGCACGCTCGACGACGTCCTGCGCCGGCTGGCGCGCCGGGCCCAGCTGCCCCAGGTGCGTGCCCGATGATCCGCGAGTGGACCCCGGGCCAGTGGGGCCTGCGCGTGACGGCGGCCCTCGGACCGGTCCTCGCCCTGCTCGCCACCACCCCGGCCGGCGTACCCCCGCGGGCCTGGCTGGTCGTGCTGGTGGCCCTGTTGTCGCTGGCCCACGCGCGCCTGCCGGAGTCACCGGTCGGCACGGTCGCCATGGGCACCGTCGTCGTCTGGTGGGGGGTGGCCTTCCGGGGCGGACCGGACGCCTGGGCGATCCCGGCCGCGGCGGCCCTGGTGGCCTCGCACGTGGCGGCGCTGCTGGCGGGCTACGGCCCGGACGCCCTCGGCGTCGACCCGGCGACGCTGCGGCGCTGGCTGGTGCGGGCCGGGGCGGCGTTCCTGCTCGCGCCCGGGGTCTGGCTGGTCGCGGCCGTGCTCCGCGACCGTGGCGAGATCCCCGGGGTCTGGGTGACCGGCCTCGCGCTGGCCCTGGTCGCCGTCGTGGCGGCGTCGTACGCGTTGAACCGTGGAGCGGAGGACTGATGGGGCGCATCGACCCCGAGGAGTACGCCGAGATGGTGCTGACCTGCGTGGAGCGGGTGCCCCGCGGCCGGGTCACGACGTACGGCGCCATCGCCGAGGTGGTCGGCGCCCGGCTCGGCGGCGGTGGCCCGCGCCAGGTCGGCTCGATCATGGCGTCGTACGGCGGCCCGGTGCCGTGGTGGCGCGTCGTCCGGGCCGACGGCTCGCTGCCGCCGAGCCACCAGGACGAGGCCCGCCAGCGCTACCTCGAGGAGGGCACCCCGCTGCGTCCGACCGGGAACGTCGACATCCGGCGAGCGTTCTGGCGGCCGGCCGCCCTAACGCAGGCGACCGAGGTACGCCGCGGCGTGGCGGACCTCGAGCATCCGGCTCTCCCAGGTGACCCCCACGACGGTCAGCAGGGTGCCGGCCAGTCCGATCAGGACCCACTGCGGCGTGGCGGCGGCGTACGGCGCCAGCTCGCGGAGCACCAGCAGCGAGCCCGCTGCGGCGCCCGTGACCAGCGGCGCGTTCCAGCGCAGCCGGGTGCCCACCAGGACCAGGGCGAGGCAGCCCAGGCCGAGCAGCAGCGCTCGCGCGGAGACCGGATCGCCCGCGAGCACCCACAGCAGCGAGGGCGTCGTCGCCAGGGCCAGGCCGGGCGCCAGCGCGGTCACGGTCGAGGCGTCCGGGTGCTGCCGCAGGTGGCGGAGGCCGACCAGGAGCAGCGCGACGGCGCTCGGGAGGGTGTACGCCTCGGGGGCGTGGACGCCGAGCTCGGCGAGCCGCACCCAGGTGGCCGCGGCCAGCAGCGCTCCGCCGAGCCATCCCAGCTGACGGCGCGACGGGGTGACCAGGGCGCTGGCGCTGACCAGGGCACCCGCGAGCGTCAGGTGGAGCGCGAGCGACGTGGTCGGGTCGGCGGCGGCCGGCACGGACGCGCCGGCGGCGACGAGGCCGGCCACGGCGGCCGACCACTCGACCTCGACCCGGGGACGCAGGATCGCCATCGTCCCGACGACGAGCAGGACCGGGACCGCCCGGTACGCCGGGTCGAGGCCGGCCACCTCGGCGGCCGACCAGATCAGCCCGGCCGTCGAGACGGGCAGCACCGACCAGGCGGCCACCCGGGCCCGGGGGAACCGTCCCAGCGCGGCGACGACGGCCGCGCCGAGCACCAGCACGGCGGCGGTGAGCGTGGTGAGCACGGCGCTCGGCAGCGCGAACGTGACCGCCGCCGCCCCGACCAGGGCGCCGGCCGCGGCCTCGACGGAACCGGTCCGGTCGGCCCGGCGCAGCGCGTCCGCCACGAGTCCTGCCGCGACCGCGGTCGAGGCAGCGATGACGGCCCACAGGGGTGCCGGGCCGAGGGCCAGCGTGGCGGTGGCGGCCAGTCCCACGAGCGCGGCTGCCGCCGGAAGTGCCCCGCGCCCGTGGGCGGGATCGACGGCAGCGGCCGCCACCAGCAGCCCCACGACGCAGGGCACGAGCAGCGCCGGCTCCGCGAGAGCGGTGACGTCGGGCAGTCGCGCCCCGGCCGAGCGGGTGAAGGGCTCACCGACCGCGAGCGCGTTCGCGGTCGCCTCGACCAGCAGTCCGGCAGCGACCACGGCCACCGGCGCCGCGCTGAGGGCCAGCGGGGCGAGCGCGACGGCCCGCCACCGGCCGGGCACGACCAGCGTCGCCCCGGACCACAGCAGCAGGAGGACCAGCGACACCGTGGCGAGCAGGGTCGCGCCCTCGTCGAGCCCCGGCAGCGCCACCGTCACGGTCATCAGCACGGCCGCGGCGGCGCCGCAGGCCTGGGGGACGAGGGTCCGCGGACCAGCGAAGGGGATCGGGAGGAGCAGCAGGGCCGACGCGGCGAGCAGGCCGAGGCCGTGGCCCTCGAGCCACAGGGCGCGCACCGTGGCGTGGTCGGCCGCGTCGCCCAGCGCGAACATCACCAGGGCGATCCACCAGCCCGCGGCCCCGAGGAGCGCGAGCCAGGGGAGTGCCGCCAGCCCGCGGAGGCGTCCGAACGCGGCGAGGCCGGCGAACGCGAGCACGGCCAGGGCCATCACGACCTGCTCGTGCGAGGTCAGGTCGGACGCGCCGGCCGCGAGGATCCACAGCCCGATCGCGGCCACGGCCTGCGGCGTGACGAGCCGGTGGGGGAACAGCGTCAGCGCGAGGGCCCCGGCCAGGAGCGTGCCCCCCACGAGGCAGGCCAGCCCGGACGACGACAGCTGCCCGAGCCAGCCGGCGTTGTCGGCGCCCACCGCGTCGAGGGCCAGCAGCCCGAGCGAGACGAGGGTGAGCGACTCCGCGGCCACGCGCAGGCCCCGGCCGGCCAGCCAGACCCCCAGGCCCGCCGCCGTCAGGGTCAGGGCGACGAGGACACCGGTCCGGCCACCGACCCCGAGCCAGGACCAGGCCACGGCGAGGAAGGTGACCGCCGCGACCAGCAGGCACAGCGCCCCCAGGCCCAGCAGGATCGACGGGACCGAGGCCCCGCGCAGGCCGGTACGGCGAGGTGCGACCGCCGCGGCCACCGGGACGCCGGCGGCCGGGACGGGCGCGGGGACCGCGAAGGACGGGGCCTCCAGCGTCGAGGCCCGCAGGTCCTCCAGGAGCCGGTCGGCGTGGCTGAGCGTCCGGAACAAGGAGACCGCCAGCGGGCCCTGGAGTGGAAGGGCACAGGCGGGACAGGCAACCGGGTCCGCGGGGAGTTCGGCCCCGCAGCCGGGGCACCGGCTCGGGTCGGCGTAGCGCTTCATGGGGTCATTGATGCGTATCGAGGGGCCTCGCGTGCAGTGTTTGGCCACTCAGGTGTCCCTGAGTACCCGGGCTCAATCCCGGGACCGCCTCAGCGGCGGCCCCGCGTGCGGTCCGCCAGCGCGGCCAGCGCCTTCGGGAAGATCTCGGCGGGCGGGGTGACCAGCCCGGCGCCGACCTGGCCGACCCCGGCCTGCTTGCCGGCCATGCCCGTGTTGATCTGGGGCAGGATGCCGGTCCGGCAGACCCGGCTCACGTCGATGCCGCTGGGGACGCCCTGGAACTCCAGGACCGGCACCGACCAGCGCGGGTTCTCACCCAGCGTGATCTCGTGCATCCGCCGCGTGGTCGCCAGCGCGTCGGGCACCGAGCCGCCGACGAGCCGCACGATCGCGGGCGCCGTGGCCATCGCGAAGCCGCCGATGCCGGCGGTCTCGGTGATGGCCGAGTCCCCGATGTCGGGGTTGGCGTCGTCCGGCCCGTAGTCGCCGAGGAAGAGGCCGTCGGCCAGCTGTGCGGGGCCGGTGAACCACTCGTCGCCGGTGCCGGCGACCTGGATCCCGAAGTCGGTGCCGTTGCGGGCCATCGCGACCACCATCGTCGAGCCCTCGATGCCGCGGGCCGCGTCGAGCGCCAGCTTGCAGGCGGGCATCGCGAGGTTGAGGAAGAAGTGGTCGTTGCCGCCGACGAAGCGCAGCGACTCGGCCACGTCCGCGGCGTCGGCACCGCTGGCGACCATGGCCGGGGCCAGGTCGCGCAGCAGCATCAGGGTCCCGGCCCGGTTGCGGTTGTGGGCCTCGTCGCCCATCTGCAGCATCTGGGTGAGGATGCCGGTCACGTCGACCGGGCCGGCCGAGTCGACGGTGGACCGTACGGCGCGCTGCAGCAGCGGGCCGAGCACCTCGCGCATCCAGCGCAGCCGGGTCAGCACCTCGGGGCCGTAGGCGCCGTACCGCAGCACCTTGCCGAGCCCCTCGTTGAGCGAGCAGTGGGTGCGGGCGCCGGTCGCGAGGTCCTCCAGGACGAACATCCACATGCTCGGCGTCACCACGCCGGCCATCGGGCCCACGGCGTGGCGGTGGTGGCACGGCTCGAGGGAGACCCCGGTGCCCTGCTCGAACAGCGCGACCGCGTCCTCGGGGTCCTCGACCAGGCCCTCGAGCGCCGCGCCGCCCATCAGCGCGCCGCGCAGCGGGCCGGACGCACGGTCCCAGGCGATGGGCGGGCCGGCGTGCAGGAACTGGCCCCGCTCCAGGCCGAGCACCTCCGAGGCGGGGGCCACGTCGACCAGGTGGGCGGTGACGCCGAGCATCGCGGCCAGGGCGCGCTCGTTGGCGTCCCGGCGCAGCGGGTCGGCGGCCACCGTGGCCAGGTCGGACTCGGTGCCGGGCATCGGCGGGCGCCAGTCGACCCGGCTGACCGGGACGGCCTGCTCGGCGACGGCGTCGGCGAAGAGGTCCGCGCCGGCGGACACCACATGGGTGGGAGTGGTCATCACAGGCCCTTTCGGCTGTCGAGGAGCTCGATCGCGCGGCGGGTGGCGCGGGCGTTGGACATGTGGACCTCGGCGCCGGCGCCCACCAGGGCGCGCACCTGGCCCTCGAGGCCCTGCGGGTCGGCGTCGGTGCCGACGATCGCGACGACCACCGGCTGGCGGACCGCCGCGATCGCCGGCGCCAGCGCGGCGGCGGGGTCCGGCTCGGCGCCGTGGCCCAGCACGACGTCGAGGAGCACGACCGCGGTGCGGTCGTCGGCGGCCACGCGGGCGAGGTGCTCGAGACGCAGCGTCGGGTCGATCATCGGGTGCGCGCGGCCCGCGGTGAGGGCGTCGTCGCCGAAGTCGACCATCGTGTGGCCGGCGCCGTCGGCCGGGGCAGCGAGGTCCGGCCCGAGCGCGAGCTCGGGCGACAGCGGGATGTTGCTGTGCACCGGGCCGAGCGCGTCGCTGGCGATCAGCATCGCCTCGTCGCAGAGCGTGCCGCCCACGAACAGCCCGCGCAGCGCGGTGCCGGACTCCGCCGTGGCGGCCTCGCCGCACACCGGCCAGGTCGGTACGTCGTGCCCGAGCCGCCGCAGGACGGCCTCGGCGGACGCGGTCAGGTCGGGCTGCCCGGCCCCGAGCAGCGCGAGCTCGACCGGCGTGCCCAGCGTGGCGGCGTACTCGCGGATCTCGGCGGCGACGTCGTCGGCCGGCGGCTTGGACACCACCACGATCAGCTCGACGGCGGGGTCGGCGTCCAGGCGCCGCATCGCCTCGCGCGTCGACAGGCCGCGCACGTCGGCGGAGAGGTCGCGGCCACCGACGCCGAGCGCGGAGGTGACGCCGACGCCGGCGTGGTCGAGGAGCGCCAGCAGCTGCTGGCAGCCGGTGCCGGACGCGGCGACCATGCCGACCGGCCCGGGCGCCACCGTGTTCGCGAAGCCGAGGCCCAGCCCGCCGACCACCGCGGTGCCGCAGTCGGGGCCCATGACCAGCAGCCCGCGCTCGGCGGCGGTGCGCTTGAGCGCCAGCTCCTGGTCGAGCGGCACGTTGTCGCTGAAGATCATCACGTCGCGGCCGGCGTCGAGGGCGTCCATCGCCTCGACGAGCGCGCTCGGGCCGGGGACCGACACCAGGGCGATCCCGTCGGCGCTGCCGCGCAGGGCCGCAGCGGTGGTCCGCGGCGGGGCCAGCTCGCTCGGGCCGGAGTCGCGCCGGCTCGCGTCCCGCAGGGCCTGGTCGACGCCGGCGAGCGCGCGCTCGAGCGCGCCCTCGTCGTCGAGGCGGAGCGCGACGACCATCGCGTTGGCGTCCGCGTCGGCGGGGACCTCGAAGCCCATCTGGGTCAGCACCTCGATGTTGAGCGCGGTGGCCATGGCCACCTGGGCGGCGCTCACCCCCTCGATGCCCTGGACGGTGCGGCTCACCTGGAGCAGCGTCACCGAGTCGGCGTAGGCGCCGGCTCGCAGCTCGACGTGGGTCAGGTCGGTCATGCAGCGACTCCGTTCGTGTGGTCGAGCTCGGCCCGGGCCAGCAGGGCGCCGTACAGCAGGCCGGCGCCGGAGGTGTGGCCGACCGCGGCGAGTGCCGCGGCCCGGTCGGGTTCGTCAGGGGTGCCGATCGCCGCGACGTACGCCGCGAACTCCGGCAGCACCTCGCCGTGCAGCGCGCACTCCAGCAGCGTGGCGGACAGCAGGGTGGTGCGGGACAGCACGGAGCGGACGGCGGCGTCGACGACCAGGGTGGCGCGCCCGGCGGCCCGGTGCAGGGCCAGCCAGCCGCACAGCACGTCGTCGCCGAGGGGGGTCAGCCCGTCGCCGCGGCCCACCAGCCGGGCGACGTCGGCGGGGTCGAGGGCCCGGGCCGGATCGCGGACCAGGCCGACCGACTCGGCGAAGCCCGTCACCGCGGCCGGCACCTCGGCCGGGGTCGCGGTGCCGCGTCGTGGCTCGGGCAGGTCCAGCCGGGGGACGTGGGCGTCGACGACGCGCCCCACCGTGAGCGGGGTCCCGTCCACGTGCAGGGTGCCGGCCTCGACGTACGCCGTGTCCCCGTCGAGGGCAGCGAGGTCGTCGGACCCCAGCCGCAGGGCGCAGGGGACCTGGGCGGCGGCGCGGCCGACGACGCCGAGGCACCAGCCGTCGAGGTCGAGGTAGAGCGCGTGCCGGCCGCGGTGGACCACCGCGCGGGCGCCGTCGGGGGCGTTGCGCAGGCGCTCCCGGACGCGGGGCGGGGCGCTGACCGCGACGGACCGGGGGATCACGTTTCCCGACGCTAGTCGTCACGGTTACGGTTTGCCGATGTGAGGTTGTGCCAACGATCCCGCAGGAGGAGCGCAAACGTTGATAACCGGTGAGCACGGAAGCGGGACCCGCGGGGAGCGACCGGAGGACCGGGCCGCGATCGCGCTGGCGCGCGTGGACGCCCTGCACACCGGGCTGACCCAGATCGTGCTGGAGGGCGGCAACCTCGACGGGATCGCCGCCGAGGTGGCCCGGGTGCTCGAGCTCGGCGTGCTGTTCAGCTCGACCGACGGGCGGCAGCGGGCCGCCGCGCTCACGGCCTCCGACCGGGAGCTCCTGGAGCGGCACGGGCTGCTGGACCCGACCGGGCGGCTGCGGATCGAGCGGATCGGCGAGACGGCGCCGGTCGGCGCGGGCGAGGTCCGCGGGCTGCGGGTCGCCGCGGGCGGCACCGACCTGGCCCGGCTGGTCTGCCTGCGCGCCGACGGTCCGGTGTCCTCCGACGACGTGCACGCGCTGGAGCGGGCCGCGGCGGTGGCGGCGCTGCTGATCACCCGCGAGGAGGCCGTCACCGCGGTCGAGAACAAGTACCAGGGCGACTTCCTCCGCGACCTGCTGCTGCGGCGCACCGGCGACGGGGAGTACGTCGCGGAGCACGCGGACACCTTCGGCTGGGACCTGCGCCGGCCGGTCGTGGTGGTGGCGGCGGAGATCGACCCGCCGGGCCCCGACGGGCAGCCGCCCGCGCGGGCCCAGCGCCGGCAGTGGCAGGAGCGGTTCTCGGCGGCGTGGCGCCAGGTCAGCCGCACGATCGACCCGAGCATCCCGTGCGTCGACTTCACCTCCGAGGTGATCACCCTGCTGCCGGTCGCCGAGGGCGACTCGGAGCCGGTCGCGGGGCACGGCGTCGTACGACGGGCGGTGACGGCGGTGACCGGCGACAAGGGCGGCGGGCGCCGGCCGTTCTCGGTGGGGGTCAGCCGGGTGGCGCACTCACTGGACGAGCTGCCCGAGGCGTACGCCCAGGCCCGCCGCGCGGTGGAGGTCGGTCGCCGGGTGTCCGGGGGAGGGTCGACGACGTTCTTCGACCAGCTCGGCCTGCACCGGCTGATCGCCCTGGTGCCCGACACGGGCGAGCTGCGCGCCTTCACCCGCGACGTGCTCGGGCCGCTGGCCGAACCCACCACGGAGGCGGCGGACCTGAGGGAGACGCTGCAGGTCCTGCTGGACACGAACTTCAACGTCGCCGAGGCCGCGCGGCTGCAGTTCTTCCACTACAACACCATGCGTTACCGGGTCTCGAAGCTCGAGCGGCTGCTCGGTCCGCTGTCGACCGATCCGCACCTGCGGCTCGACGTCGCGGTCGCCCTGCGTGTCCTGGAGATCGCGCGCTGATCACGCCCCGGTAACGGTTTGCCCGGGTACGCGGCGCGCCCACAACAGGTGCCAGCGAGATCGGTGTTCCTTCGGCATTTGTCGCCGTCGTAGGTGTGTCATGTAGATCACTAGTTTGTGGCTACTCGGGGCCAAACAAGCGAAAGGAATGCCCATGTCGTCGATGTTCAAGTGGGATGTGGTCGCTCCGGCCCCGGGGGAACCCGTGGGGCCGCGCCAGCGACTCAGCTGGGGGCGCACGGCGGGCCTGGGCGCCCAGCACGTGGTCGCCATGTTCGGTGCCACCTTCGTGTTCCCGCTGGTGATGGGGCTGGACCCCAACCTGGCGATCATGTTCTCCGGGATCTGCACGATCCTGTTCCTGCTGATCTGCAGCAACCGGGTCCCGAGCTACCTCGGCACCAGCGCGTCCTTCGTCGCCAGCGTCGCGGCCATCCGCTCCCAGGGCGGTGACTCCTCCGACGTCACCGGCGCGATCATGGTGGCCGGCATCGTGCTGCTCCTCGTCGGCGTGCTCGTCCACTTCTCCGGCGCCGGGCTGATCCACAAGATCCTGCCCCCGGCGGTCACCGGCGCGGTCGTGATGCTGATCGGCTTCAACCTCGCGCCCGTCGTGGCCGGGATCTACTGGCCCCAGGACCAGTGGGTGGCGCTGCTGACGGCGACCTTCATGATCTGCGCCGCCGTGCTCTTCCCGGGCTTCTGGTCGCGGATCGCGGTGTTCCTCGCGCTGATCTTCGGCTACGTGGTGTCGTGGCTCTTCGACGCCGTCTTCGGCCAGATCCACTCCATCACCGGTGCCGACCTCACCAAGGAGGTCGACCACGACCGGGTCAGCTGGACCTTCGTGAAGTCGGCCGACTGGATCGGCTTCCCGAGCGGCAACCTCCCCGACGGCGTCTCGGTCGTGCACGGTCCGAGCTTCTCGCTCACCTTCATCCTGCTGGTGCTGCCCGGTGTGATCGCGCTGATCGCGGAGAACACCGGTCACGTCAAGGCCGTGGCCGAGATGACCGGCGACGACCTCGACCCCTACATGGGCCGCGCCATCGGCGCCGACGGCTTCGCCACCGCGCTCGCCAGTGCCTTCGGCGGCTCGCCGACGACGACGTACGCCGAGAACATCGGCGTCATGGGTGCCACCAAGGTCTACTCCACGGCGGCGTACTACGTGGCCGCGGGCGTGGCCATCCTGCTGGGCCTGTGCCCCAAGTTCGGTGCGATCGTCAGCGCGACCCCGGGCGGAGTCCTGGGCGGCATCACGGTCGTGCTCTACGGCATGATCGGCCTGGTCGGCGCCAAGATCTGGGTGGAGAACCGGGTGGACTTCGGCAACCCCGTGAACATGGTGGGCCTCGCGGCCGGCCTCATCGCGGGCATCGGCGGGGTGACCCTGAAGTTCTCCGACAACTTCGAGCTGAGCGGCATCGCCCTCGGCACGATCCTCGTCATCGTGTACTTCCACCTCGTGAACCGCGGTCACTACGCGGGTCCGCAGCACCGGGGTGCCGACGAGGTCACGCACGCGCTGTGAAGCCCGCACCGTTCGCGTACCTCCGGCCCCAGTCGCTGCCCGAAGCGCTGGCGGCGCTGGCCGGCGAACCGAACGCCAAGGTGCTGGCAGGAGGCCAGAGCCTGGTCCCGTTGCTGTCGATGCGGCTGGCGGCGCCGTCGCTGCTCGTCGACATCAACGGGCTCCCGGGCCTGGCCGACATCGAGGTCGAGAAAGGCGAGGGCGGCTCCGGCATCAGGCTGGGCGCCCTCGCCCGGCACGCCGACGTGCTGGCCTCCGCGGAGGCCAGCCGGGTCCAGCCGCTGCTGGCGATGGCGCTGGAGAACGTCGCCCACGCCACGATCCGCAACCGCGGCACGACGGTCGGGTCGATCGTGCACGCCGACGCCGCGGCCGAGATGCCGGTGGTCCTGAAGCTGCTCGGCGGCTCGGTCGAGGTCGCCTCCGTGCGCGGCACCCGCACCATCCACGCCGACGACCTGTACGTCGGGCCGCTGGAGTCGTCGCTGGCCCACGACGAGGTCGCGGTCTCGGCGTACTTCCCGGCGCTGCCGGCCGGCGCGGGCGTGGCGTTCGAGGAGATCGCCCGCCGGCACGGCGACTACGCCCTGTGCGGCGTCGCCGCCCTGGTCGACGGTGACACGGTCCGGGCGGGCTACCTGTCCGTGAACGACGTCCCCACGGTCGTCGACCTGACCGGCGTGCCGCTCGCCGACACGGGGGAGGCGGCGCTCGAGCAGCTCGAGCCCGCCGACGACATCCACGCGACCGCGGCGTACCGCGCCCAGCTGGTCCGCGTGCTGACCGAACGGGTCGTGCGGGCCGCCCACGACATGGTCTCGACAAGCTCGACCACCGGGGACAACCCGACCACCGAGGACAACTGATGACCGAAGAGCTGCACGACGTACGCCTGACCGTGAACGGCGTCGCCCACGACGCCCGGGTGCCCGCCCGCCGGCTGCTGTCCGACGCGCTGCGCCACGACCTCGGGCTGACCGGCACCCACGTCGGCTGCGAGCACGGGGTCTGCGGCGCCTGCACGGTGCTCGTCGACGGCCGGCCGATGCGGTCCTGCCTGATGTTCGCGGTGTCGGCGGTGGACGCCGACATCACCACCGTGGAGGGGCTGACCGAGGAGGACGGCTCGCTCGGACCGGTGCAGCAGGCGTTCGCGGAGTGCCACGGCCTGCAGTGCGGCTTCTGCACGCCCGGCTTCCTGACCACGATCACCGCGGGGCTGCGCGAGAACCCCACCCCGACCCACCAGGAGTGCCGCGACATGATCGCCGGCAACCTGTGCCGCTGCACCGGCTACCAGAACATCGTCAAGGCGGTCGAGCGCGCCGCCGAGCTGGTCGAGGAGCGCTCATGACCACGAAGCTGATGGGCACGCCCGTCCAGCGGGTGGAGGACCAGCGGTTCCTGCGCGGCCAGGGCCGGTACGTCGACGACATCGCCGTCGACAAGGACGTGCTGCACGCCGCCGTGCTGCGCTCGCCGCACGCGCACGCCCGCATCGTCGACATCGACGTCGACGAGGTGCTCGACCTCGAGGGCGTGCACGCGGTCTGGACGTACGACGACCTCACCGGGCCGATGGGCGAGCCGCTGCCGCTGCTGATCCCGCACCCGGCGCTGACCCACGGCCGCACCCAGTACGCGCTGGCGCGGGACGAGGTGAACTACGTCGGCGAGGCGATCGCCTTCGTCGTGGCCGACGACCGCTACGTCGCCGAGGACGCCGTCGGCCGGATCAAGGTCTCCTACGAGTTCCTGCCGCCGGTGGTCGGCATCGACAACGCCCGCGCCGCGACGAACCTCGTGCACGACGACGTGCCCGGCAACGTCGGCGCGCGCCTGGAGCAGAACGTCGGCGACGCGCCGGCCGCCATCGCGAAGGCCCCGCACCGCCTCGAGCTCGACCTGACCATCGAGCGCAGCGCGTGCATGCCGATGGAGGGCCGCGGCACCGTCGCCCGCTGGGACGCCGACATCAACCGGATGCAGGTGTGGACGTCGACGCAGACCTCCACCGGCGTCCGCGCCGCCGTCGCGGTGAAGCTCGGCCTCGACCTCGGCCAGGTCGACGTGATCACGCCCGACGTCGGCGGCGGCTTCGGGGTGAAGATCAACCACCCCTGGCCCGAGGAGCTGCTGGTCCCGATGGCGGCCCGCGCCCTCGGTCGCACGGTGAAGTTCACCGAGGACCGCCGCGAGCACTTCATCTCCTCGGCCCACGAGCGCGGCCAGGTGCACCACGTGACCGTCGGGTTCGACGACGACGGTCGGCTGCACGGCCTCGACGTGGAGTTCTGGCACGACCACGGCGCCTACACGCCGTACGGCCTGATCGTCCCGATCATCACCTCGACCCAGCTGCTCGGCCCCTACAAGCCGCAGAACTACCGGGTCGTCTTCGAGTCGCTCTACACCAACACCGTGATGGTGACGCCCTACCGCGGCGCCGGGCGCCCGCAGGGCTGCTACACCATGGAGCGGACGATGGACGCGATCGCGGCGTACCTCGGCAAGGACCGCACCGAGGTGCGTGCCGTGAACTTCATCCAGCCCGACGAGTTCCCCTACGACCAGGGGATGATCTTCCAGGACGGCCGCGAGCTGGAGTACGACTCCGGCGACTACCCGGCCTCGCTGGAGAAGATCAAGGAGCTGGTCGGCTGGGACGACTTCCCGGCGTTCAAGCAGGCGATGGCCGCCCAGGGCCGCAAGGTCGGGATCGGCCTGGCCTGCTACGTCGAGGGCACCGGCGTCGGCCCCTACGAGGGCGCCCACGTGCACATCGAGACCTCGGGCAAGGTGAAGGTCGCGACCGGCCTGACCACCCAGGGCCAGGGGCACGCCACGGTGTTCGCGCAGCTGGTCGCCGACGAGCTCGGGGTGAAGTTCGAGGACGTCGAGGTCGTCACCGGTGACACCCGCCGGATGCCGTACGCCGTGGGCACGTTCGCCTCCCGCGCGGCCGTGATGAGCGGCTCGGCGATCCACCTCGCGGCGAAGCGGGCCAAGGAGAAGGTCCTCAAGATCGCGGCGGACGCCCTGGAGGCCGACCCGTCCGACCTGCAGATCGTCGACGGGGTCGTGTCCGTGAAGGGCTCACCCGGCAGCTCGATCGACCTCGGCACCGTCTCGGTGCTGTCCAACCCGCTGCGCTACGCCTTCGACGAGGCGTCCAAGGCCGCGACCCAGTTCTCGGTCGGCGACCCGGGCAAGCCCCCGGTGCCCGAGGACGAGGAGCCCGGCCTGGAGGGCAAGGACTTCTACTCGCCCGAGCGGGCGACGTTCGCCTCCGGCATGCACGCCGCGATCGTCGAGACCGACCCGCTCACCGCCGAGATCAAGATCCTGAAGTACGCCGTCGTCCACGACTGCGGGCACCTGATCAACCCGATGATCGTCGAGGGCCAGATCCACGGCGGGGTCGCGCAGGGGATCGGGGGAGCGCTCTACGAGAAGATGGCCTACGACGAGTCCGGGCAGCTGCTCAACGCGTCGTTCATGGACTTCCTGATGCCGTACGTCACCGAGATCCCGGACGGCATCGACATCGACCACCTCGAGACGCCGTCCCCGTTGAACCCGCTCGGCATCAAGGGTGCGGGGGAGGCGGGTGTGATCCCGTCGGCCGCCGTGTTCGCCGCGGCCATCGAGGACGCCGAGGGCTTCCCGATCACCGCCATGCCGATCTCGCCCTCCGAGCTGTTCGAGCTCCGCTCACGATCGCTGGTCGAGCCTGTCGAGACCACTCCCGAAGGGACCCCCATCTCATGAAGTTCACCGGAGACGCCACCCTCAACGCACCCGTCGACCGGGTCTGGTCGGCGCTGCTCGACCCCTCGGTGCTGGTGCGCACCATCCCCGGCTGCGAGCGTCTCGAGGCGACCGGCGACAACGCCTACGCGATGACCGTCACCGCCGGCGTCGCGGCGATCAAGGGCACCTACGCCGGATCGTGCGAGCTCTCCGACCTCGACCCGCACACCTCGCTGGTGATGAAGCTGCAGGGCGCCGGCGCCCCGGGCACGATCGGGGCCGACGTGAACGTCGGCTTCCGCGACGGCGGCGACGGCACCACGACCGTGACGTACGACGCGGACGCGGTCGTCGGGGGCATGGTCGGCGGCGTCGGCCAGCGGATGCTGACCTCGGTGTCGCGGCGGATGGCCGGCGAGTTCTTCGGCAACGTCGACGCCGTGCTCACCGGGGCAGCGCCCGCGGTGGCCGCGGCCGCCCCCGGCGCGCCCGCAGCCGCGGTGCCGTCGGCCGAGGCCGCACCGGGTGTCTTCGTCGCACCGCCGAAGCCGGCAGCGGTCACCGGCCAGGAGGACTTCCTCAAGGGCATCGTGGTCGGCGCCGGGCTGGTGCTGGCCGGCGTCATCGTCGGCGGGCTCTTCGGCCGCCGGCGCTCCTGATGACCGACCTCTCCGTCGCGTCGACGGCGCGCGAGCAGGCCGCCGCCGTGCTCTCCCGCGAGATCTCGGCCCGTGAGCTGCTGGACCTGCACCTCGCGCGGATCGCCGAGCGCAACCCGGAGCTCAACGCGATCGTGTCGCTCGACGAGGAGCGGGCCCGGGCCGGCGCCCGGGCCGCCGACGAGGCGCTGGCGTCCGGGGCGGAGGTGGGCCCGCTGCACGGGCTGCCGTTCGCGTTCAAGGACACCCACGCGGTGGCCGGGTGGCGTACGACGTACGGCTCGCCGCTGTTCGCCTCGCACGTCCCCGACGCCGACGAGCTGATCGTCGAGCGGGTGCGAGCTGCCGGCGTCGTGGTGGTCGGCAAGACCAACGTGCCGGAGTTCGCCGCGGGGTCGCACACCTTCAACACCGTCTTCGGGACCACGCTCAACCCGGTCGACCCGTCGCGCTCGGCGGGCGGCTCGAGCGGGGGCGCGGCGTGCGCCCTGGCCTCCGGGATGGTCCCGCTCGCCGACGGCTCCGACATGGGCGGCTCGCTGCGCAACCCCGCGTCGTTCTGCGGCGTCGTGGGGCTGCGGCCCTCGCTGGGCCGGGTGCCGGAGTGGCCGCTGTACAACCAGTGGGAGACCACGTCGGTCGGTGGTCCGATGGCCCGCAACGTCGGCGACCTCGCGCTGCTGCTGTCGGTGCTGGCCGGTCCCGACCCGCGCGCGCCGCAGGCTCTCGGCGACCCGGGCTCGGTGTTCGCGCCGCCGGTGGCCGGCTCGCTGTCCGGCCTGCGGGTCGCGCTGTCGGTCGACCTGGGCGGTGCCTTCGAGGTGGACGACGAGGTCGCCGCGGTGGTCTCCGGGTCGGCGTCGGTCTTCGCCGGTGCCGGTGCGTCGGTGACGGACGCCCATCCCGACCTGGCCGAGGCCGACGACACGTTCCGGACCCTGCGCGCCTGGCACTTCCAGGCGAAGCTCGGCCGGATGCTGGCCGAGCACCCCGACGCGTTCAAGCAGTCCCTGGCCGACAACATCCGGGCGGGGGAGTCGCTCACGGGCGCCGACGTCGCGCGTGCCTACACCCAGCGCACCGCGCTGTCGGAGCGGATGCGGCAGTTCTTCACGTCGTACGACGTGCTGGTGCTGCCGGTCTCGCAGGTGCCGCCGTTCCCGGCCGACCAGGAGTTCCCCACCGCGATCAACGGTCGCCCGATGGCGACCTACCTGGACTGGATGCGGTCGGCGTACTTCATCACGGTGACCGGCTGCCCGGCCGTCTCCGTCCCCGCCGGCCGGACCCGCGACGGGCTGCCCGTCGGGATCCAGGTCGTGGCACCGCACGGCGCCGAGCGCCGGCTGCTCGAGGTGGCGGCGGCGTTCGAGGAGGCTGTGGGTCCGCTGGGGTAGGCGTTCTCCGGGCTGCCGCGGTCAATCCGGCGCCGAGCGGACCGCGAGGCGTCTACGGTCGGAGCATGTCCCTCGAGCTCGTCCGCAGCCCCGCACTGTCCGACCGTGCGCCGTACGCCTACGCCGCGCGGGTCTCCGGCGGCAGCCTGGTGTTCACCGCCGGCGCCTGTCCGCTCGACGAGCAGGGGAGGATCGGCCCGGTCGGCGACTACGCGGGGCAGGCCGAGCACGTCATGCGCAACCTCGTCACCGCGCTGGCGGCCGCGGACGCGTTGCTCGAGGACGTCGCCAAGACGACCGTCTACGTCGCCACCGACCGCCGGGAGGACCTGCTGGCGGTGTGGGACATCGTGCGCACGGCGTTCGGCGACCACGAACCGCCGAGCACGCTGCTCGCGGTCCCGCTCCTCGGCTACGAGGACCAGCTCGTCGAGGTCGAGGCCGTCGCGGTCGGCTGACCGGGCAGCGTCTCACTCGAAGCAGCGGCTCACTCGACGTAGCCCTCGACCGTGCGCTCGGGGCGCACCTCCGCCTCGTGGGGGTCGCGGCCGTACTCCCGCTTGGCGCGGCGCTGCCGGAGCAGGTCCCAGGCCTGGTCGAGCTCGACCTCCACGCGGCGCAGCCGCTCGTGCTCCTCGCCCGGCGTGATCTCGCCGCGGGCGAGCGACTCCCGGAGCCGGTGCTCCTCGTCGATCAGCGCGTGGATGCGGTGCTGGATGTCCAGGTCCTCGGTCATCACCCGAGTGTCGCACCGGAGGTTTCCGGCGGACAGCGCGGAAAGTCCCGAGACGTGGAATGCTGCGCCGGTGGCCGACCTCTTCGCCGACGCGGGATCCCTGCGTGAGCACTACGCCGGCGTCGACTGGTCGGCGACCTCGCTCGGCCCGGTCGAGGACTGGAGCACGGCGCTGCGCAACGCCGTCGGGGTCGCGCTGAACACCAGGTTCCCGGTCACGCTCCTGTGGGGGCCGGAGTTCGTGCTGGTCTACAACGAGGCCTACGTCGAGATGATCGCCGGCAAGCACCCGCAGGCCCTGGGCCGGCCGGCGTCCGAGATCTTCCCCGAGGCGTGGGAGGTGATCGGGCCGCTGCTGCACAGCGTCCGGAGCGGCGAGGGAGCGACCTGGCAGGAGGACATCCACCTGCCGCTGCGCCGCTCGGGCTTCCTCGAGGAGTGCTACTTCACCTTCTCCTACTCACCGGTGGTCGGTGAGGACGGCGCGGTCGAGGGCGTCATCGACATCACCACCGAGACCACCGCCCAGATGGTGATCGGCCGGCGGTTGCAGCTGCTGACCCGGCTCGGGGACGAGCTGGGATCGGTCGAGCGGGTGGAGGACGTCCCCGCCCGCGCGGTGGCCGTGCTCCGCGACAGCGTCGCCGATCTCGCCGCGGTCGACGTGCGGGTCGCGGGCGTCGCGGACCGCGATCCCGACGGCACGCTTCCCCGGACACCGCTCGCCACGTTCGAGGACGAGGACGAGGACCTGCTGCTCGACTCCACCGAGGAGGGGCTCGTCGCCTGGCTGCCGCTGGCGGACGAGGACGAGCGCATCGACGCCGTGCTCGTGGTGCGGCTCAGCCCCTACCTGCCGCGGGACACCGACTACCTCGACTTCCTCCGGCTGGTGGCCGCGGCACTCACCCAGGCCCTGGAACGGGTCCTGATCCGCGAGGCCGAGCGCACCTGGTCCGAGGCGCTCCAGCGCAGCCTGCTCGCCCGCCCGGCCACGATCGCCGGGGTCGACCTCGCCGTCCGCTACCAGCCGGCCGCCGAGGTCGCCCAGGTCGGCGGCGACTGGTACGACGCGTTCCGGCTGCCCGGCGGCAGCACGGCACTCGTGGTCGGCGACGTGGCCGGGCACGACCAGCACGCGGCCGCGTCCATGGGGCAGATCCGCAACCTGGTGCGCGGCGTCGCCTACACGCGCCCGGACTCGCCGGCCGTGGTGCTGGCGGGTCTCGACCACGCGATGAACGGCCTCGACGTCAACGTCGTGGCGACCGCCGTGCTGGCCCAGATCGAGCCCTGCACCGCCGCTGAGGGCGGCCGGCTGTCCCTGCGCTGGTCGAACGCCGGCCACCCGCCGCCGGTGCTGCTCTCCGCCGACGGGAGCGCTCGCCTGCTCGAGACCGAGCCCGACCTGCTGCTGGGGCTGACCGTCGGCACCGAGCGCCGCGACCACGCGCTGGTCATCGAGCCGGGGGAGAGTCTCGTCATCTACACCGACGGCCTCGTGGAGCGGCGCGGCGAGCCGATCGACGCCGGGCTGGAGTGGCTGCTCGGCGCCGTGCAGGGGCAGCACGGGCTGACCGCCGACGAGCTCTGCGACCGGCTGCTGGGGGAGCTGCCGGCCCGTGCCGACGACGACGTCGCACTCCTGGTCATGCGGGCCGAGGAGACGGCCGTCGCGCCCGTCCCCTGATCTCGTCAGGGGCCCGGGGCGATCGACCTCACCCGATCCGGGACGTTGGTCCCTGTCTCCGTGGTGGCGCCGGGAACACCATGGAGATGCGCCACTTTCCACGGGAAGAGCGCGATGGTCCGGAAGCGAGAGCCCTCTCGACGGGTGAGACGTCGCGACGACCGGGTGACGAGGTCATCGGGGCAGGAGCTGAAGGACCACCGACCGGGAGCGCCACCTGAACCGGTCACCAGAAGGGCCCTTGCGACTCATACTCACAAGGGCCCTTCGCGGTGTCCGGACCGGCGCACGTCCGGGGCGGGTGCGTGGCGCGCCGGTGGACGGCGGCGGGAAGCGGCGCCGCGGTGGGCAACAATGGACCCCGTGATCTACGGCGTGCTGCATCAGGTGATCCCGCCGGTGGCCCGGACCGTCTGGCGGCCGACCGTCGTCGGGCTGGAGAACGTGCCACCGACCGGCGGGGTGATCCTCGCGAGCAACCACCTGAGCTTCGCCGACTCCGTCGTGATCCCCTGCGTGGTGCCGCGCAAGGTGGTCTTCCTCGCCAAGTCCGACTACTTCACGGGCAGCGGGGTGAAGGGGACGCTGTCGCGGATGTGGTTCGAGGGCCTCGGCATGCTGCCCGTCGACCGCGACGACAGCAAGGCCGCCATCGCCAGCCTCGACACCGCGCTCGAGGTGCTGGAGCGGGGGGAGGCGTTCGGCATCTACCCCGAGGGCACCCGGTCGCGCGACGGCCGTCTCTACCGCGGTCGCACCGGCGTCGCCCACCTCGCCCTCACGGCCGGCGTCCCGGTCGTCCCGGTCGGGCTCACCGGCACCGAGAAGCTCCAGCCGGTGGGGTCGTCGCTGCCCAGGATCGCGCCGGTCACGGTCCGGTTCGGCGAGCCGATCGAGGTGGCCGGGAGGTACGACGGCGTACCCCTCGGCCGGGCCCGGCGCGAGGTCACCGACGAGATCATGACCGCCATCCAGCGGCTGTCCGGCCAGGTGGAGGCGGGCGTCTACAACGAACGCGCGTCCGAGGCCTGATTCGCCCGGACCGGCTGGCAGAGGTTGCCGACGAATCGTCGGTCCGTCGGCAGATTGTGCCGTGGTCCGGGGGCCCGTCGTACCGCTTGAATCGGGGGCATGGCTCCCCCCACCCCGCGACGGATCCGGATCGGTATCGACACCGGCGGCACGTTCACCGACGTCGTCGCCTTCGACGAGGACTCCGGCGAGCTCGTCACCACCAAGACCCCCTCGACGCCGAGCAACCCCGCCGACGGGTTCATGGCCGGCATCGACAAGGTGCTCGGCCTGATGGGCCTCCCCGCCGGCCACGGGGATGCGATCAGCGCCGTCAGCCACGGCACCACGGTGGCCACCAACCAGCTCCTCGAGGGCAAGGTGGACCGGCTCGGGTTCATCACCACCGAGGGCTACGAGGCGATGCTCGAGATCGCCCGCCAGTCCGTGCCGGACGGCTACGGCAACTCCTACTTCTGGGTGAAGCCCGACCGGATCGTGCCGCGGCACCTGGTCAAGGGCGTCGGCGGCCGGCTCGACTTCACCGGCGCCGAGGTCCGTCCCTTCGACGAGGACGGCGCCCGCACCGCCGCGCGCTGGTTCCGTGACCAGGGCATCAACACCCTCGGCGTCTGCTTCCTGCACGCCTACGCCAACCCCGAGCACGAGGAGCGGATGCGCGCGGTGCTCGCCGAGGAGCACCCGGACGCGGTCGTGTCGCTCTCCAGCGAGGTGCTGCGCGAGTACCGCGAGTACGAGCGCGCGATGACCACGCTGGTCGACGCCGCCGTCAAGCCGCGGCTCTCGGCGTACGTCAACAACATCAAGGCGCGGCTGGCGGCGTACGCCGGCGAGCGCAAGGTCCCCTTCTACGTGATGAAGTCCAACGGCGGCGTGCTCTCGGCCGACGAGGTCGTGCACCAGCCGATCACGACCGTGCTCTCCGGCCCGGCCGCCGGCGCCCTGGGCGCCGCGCTGATCGCGAAGGTCGCCGGCTTCGACAAGGTCCTCACCAGCGACGGCGGCGGTACGTCGACCGACGTCTCGGTCGTCATCGACGGCGAGCCGACCCTGACCACCGAGGGCAGCGTCGGGGCGTTCCCCTCCAAGATCCCGATGATCGACGTCGTGACCGTCGGCGCGGGCGGCGGCTCCATCGCCTGGCTCTCGCCCGAGGGCACGCTGAAGGTCGGACCGCAGTCGGCGGGCGCCGACCCGGGCCCGCTGTGCTACGCCAAGGGCGGCACCGAGGTGACGATCACCGACGCCCACGTCTTCCTCGGCCGGATCCCTCCGCACCTGCTCGGCGGCGAGATCCCGCTCGACGTGGAGGCGGCGCGCAACGGCATCGAGCAGCTCGCCTCGAAGCTCGGCCTGAGCCCGGAGGCCTGCGCCACCGGCATCCTCGAGATCTCCGCGTGGAACCAGGCGAACGCGCTGCGCCAGGTCACCGTCAAGCGCGGTCTCGACGTCCGGGACTTCACGCTCACCACCTTCGGCGGCTCCGGGTCGCTGCTGCTGTGCCGGCTCGTCGACGTGCTCGGCCTGCCCTCGGTGCTCGTACCGCCGAACCCCGGCAACGTGTCGGCCTTCGGCCTGCTCACCGTCGACGTCAAGAACGACTACGTGCAGACGCATGTCTCGCTGGCCGACGCGCTCGACCCGGCCACCGTCGCCGGGATCCTGGAGACCCTCACCGCGCAGGCGGCCGAGGCGCTGACCAAGGAGGGCTTCGCGCCCGAGCAGCACTCGTTCGTGCGGACCGCGGACCTGCGCTACTTCGGCCAGGCCTTCGAGGTGCGGGTGGGCGTGCCGGACGGCCCGGTCGACGCCGCCGCGCTCGAGGAGGTGGCACGGCGGTTCCACGCCGAGCACACCGCGCTCTACGGCTACGACTTCGCCGGCGACCCCTCGCAGCAGGTCGAGTGGGTGAACCTGCGGGTCTCGGGCATCGGCCCGATCCAGCGCCCGGAGATCCGGAAGCAGGAGGTCTCGACAGGCTCGACCACCGAGGCCACCCAGACCACGGAGAAGGGGCGACGCCAGGTCTGCTTCGACCCGGCCGGCGGGTACGTCGACACCCCGGTGCTGTGGCGCCCCGACCTCGCTCCCGGCACCGTGGTGACCGGTCCCGCGATCATCGAGGAGTTCGGCTCGACCGTGCCGCTGCACCCCGGGTTCACCGCCCGCATCGACGAGTACCTCAACATCATCGTGACCCGCGAGGGGGAGAAGTGATCCCGGCAGACATCGCCACCGGCGTCCAGAGCGGCTCCGCCAGCCGGCGGGCCCCCACCCAGTTCCCGTTCGGCCACCTGACCGCCGACGCGGGCGCCGGCGCCGACCCCGTCCTCGTCGAGATCGTCCAGGGCTCCCTGGCCTCGGTCGAGATGGAGGTGGAGACCGCCATCGGGCGCACCAGCCGCAGCCCGATGATCCGCGACGCGCACGACTTCCGCGCCGGCATCCACGACCGGCTGCTGCGCAAGCTGACCGGCCGCTCCTACTCCGCGCTGGTGCACCCGATCGCCCGGGACTTCCCGATCGAGGAGATGCGGGAGGGCGACGTCTTCTTCCACAACGACGTCTACCGCTCCGAGGGCGGCATCGGGCACCTGCCCGACCTGTGCGTGACCGTCCCGGTCTTCGCCGGACCCGAGGGCGAGCGCCGGGTGGTGGCCTTCGTGCAGGCCTTCGGCCACCACGACGACATCGGTGGCGCGGTCCCCGGCTCCATGCCCTCCAACGCCACCAGCGTGTTCGAGGAGGGCCTGATGGTCCCGCCGATCCGGTTGTGGGACGCGGGCGTCCCGAACCGGGCCGCGCTGTCGATCATGACCCGCAACTCCCGGATGCCGGAGTCGCTGGCCGCCGACCTCGACGCCGAGTGCTCGGCCTGCCTGATGGGGGCCCGCCGGCTCGGCGAGCTCTTCGACCGGTACGGCGTGGAGACCGTGGAGTCCTGCTTCGACGCGATCATCGACCGCACCACCACGACGTACCGCCGCGAGATCCTCTCCAAGATCCCGGTCGGCACCTGGACGTGGGAGGACTACGCCGAGCACGACGGCGTGGACGAGCCGCAGCTGCACACGCAGCGGATCACCCTCACCCGCACCTCCGCCGACGACAAGGACGGCGAGCGGCTGATCCTCGACTTCGGCGGCACCTCGCCGCAGGCGAAGGGCCCGATCAACCACTGCGGCGACTACAGCGACGGCGTCTTCCTCAAGAAGTGGCTGGCGCCGATCCTGCGCAACCTCGCCGACACCCCCGAGCGGATGGCCGAGCTCGACGTCAACGAGGGCATCGTGCCGCTCATCGAGATGCGGTTCCCGCCGCCGGGCACGCTGCTCACCCCGGTGTTCCCCGCGCCGACCAACGCCCGCACGTTCGTGATCCTGCGCCTGCTCGGCGTGCTCGCCGGCGTCGTCGCCAAGGCGGTCGACGGCCGGATGCCCGCCGACCAGGAGACGATCCGCTACACCGGCGTCTACGGCGAGGACCTCGAGGGTCGCCCCTACCTCATGCGCGAGGTGCTCGGCGGTGGCTCCGGCGGCCGTTACTACGCCGACGGCGAGGACACCATCCACGTCGTCCCGGACTCGCGGAACCTGCCGACCGAGTTCACCGAGGCCCGGTTCCCGTTCCGCGTGGAGTCGCTCGGCCTCGCGATGGACTCCGGCGGTGCCGGACAGTTCCGCGGCGGCCTGGGCTACGAGAAGCAGATCCGGATGCTCAAGGACGCCCACTTCATGTCGATCGCCGACCGGTCGATCCTCGCCTGCTGGGGCGTCAAGGGCGGCCTGGCCGGCAAGCCGTTCCAGGTCACCGTCGACCCGGGCGGGCCGCACGAGCGCGAGGTCGACGCCCTCGCCGACGCCGAGCCGATCAAGGCCGGTGAGCTGGTCCGGATCCGCACCACCGGTGGCGGCGGCTGGGGCAACCCGCTCGAGCGCGACCCCGAGCTCGTGGTCCGCGACGTGGTGTGGCGCAAGGTCTCCCCGGAGGCGGCGCTCGCCGACTACGGCGTGGTGCTCACCGGGTCGCTCGACGACGACTCGCTGGGGTACGACGCCTCTGCGACCGCGTCCGAGCGGGCCTCGCGGCCCGAGCCCACCGAGGCGTTCTTCGACCGCGGCCCCGGCTACGCCCAGCTGGCCGCGGGTGCAGCCGCCGCGGACGTGGACTGGCTGTAGGAGCTCGGGCTCTGGGAGTCTGGGACGCGATGAACACGCGCGTCGCCGTCATCGGCGGGACCGGGAAGACCGGTCGCGCCGTGACGGCGGCGTTGTCCGCACGGGGTGCCGAGGCAGTGCCGCTGGGCCGGGCCGCGTGGATCGACCTGGCCGGTGCCCTCGCCGGCTGCGACGCGGCGTACGTCATCGCGCCGAACATGCATCCCGACGAGGCGGCGTACGTCGAGCAGGTGACCGGCGCCGCGCTCCGGGTCGGGGTCTCGCGGGTGGTGCTGCACTCGGTGGCGTCGCCGTACGTCCCCGCGATGCCGCACCACCTCGGCAAGGCCCGGGCCGAGGACGTCGTACGCCGGTCGGGCCTGACGTGGTCGATCCTGCAGCCCGGCGCCTACGTGCAGAACTTCGCGCCCGGACAGACGATCCGGCTGCCCTACCGGGCCGACGCGCCGTTCGGCTTCGCCCACCTCGACGACGTCGGGGAGGTCGCCGCGAGGGTGCTGCTGGAGGACGGGCACGAGGGCGCGACCTACGAGCTCGCGTCGTTCCGCGGCACCGTCGGCGACCTGGCCCGCGCCGTCGGCTCGACCGTCGAGGCGGTCCGGCCGCGGGTCTGGGCCGCGAGCGACGGGAAGGAGCTCGACCCCCGGGTGCGGGACTGGCTGCTGGCGATGTTCGCCTACTACGACCGGCACGGCCTGCCCGTGGGCACGCTCCCGATGCGGGTGCTGCTCGGGCGACAGCCGAGCGCTCTTGTGGGGCCCTGACCGGCGGCGTTCAATGGAAGGAGGCCGCCGCCCGCGTCCGTGGGTGGAGCCGATCGAGGTGAGACACATGGATGCGCTCGACGCCCTCCGCAGCTCCGTCCTGTTCACGCACGAGAGCCTCGCGGCCCGGTTCGACCGGGCGAGCGCGATGCTCTACACGCCCGGCCAGCCGCGCAAGGGCTACGAGCACATCGACACCTTCCTGGCGGTGGCGAGCAAGCACCTCAACGCCGTCGACGCGGTGCTGCTGCCCGCCGTGCGCAAGACGGTGCCCGACGGCGACCAGATCGCCCATGAGTACCTGCACGCCGCCAAGCAGCTCGAGCTCGCGCTCGCGCACGTGAAGGCGCGGGAGTACGGCTCGGTCTTCGACGCCGCGCGCTCGTGGAGCTCGGTCTGGTCCGACGTGGGGACGGGGCTGGAGGCCCAGCGGCGACGCGAGTTCCAGATAGGCGAGGCGCTGGCCGCGCGGCTCGATGAGTCGGCGCTCGTCAGGCTCGCCGACCGGCTGCACGCTTCGGAGACCGCCGCGCCGACCCGGCCGCACCCCTACGCTCCGCACACCGGCTTCCCCGGCCTGGTGGCGCGCAAGGTCATGCACGCGGTCGACTCGTTCTGGGACGCCGCCGAGGGCCGGATGGTGCCGGAGCCAGCGCGACCGCCGCACAAGGAGCCCGGCAAGGTCACGCAGTACTTCCTCGCCGACCCGCGGTTCGACGAGGACCACCCGCCGCCCGGCACGCGGCAGCCGGACGCCGCGCCTGGAGGCGGGGGCCGGCACTCCGCCGGTCAGCCCGGGAGTCCGAGCGAGGCGTAGCGACCGCCCCTCCGTCCGGCTGCCACTCCCGCAGACCAGCTCGACGAGCTGGTGCGTCGGCACGTGGCGCAGCGGCTCCGCTGGTTGACTGGCGGCCATGGACCGACCCCTGACCCTGGTCACCGGAGGGACCCGCGGCATCGGCGCCGCGACCGCGCTCCGGCTGGCCGCCGACGGGCACGACCTGGTGCTCGGCTACGCCCGCGACGACGCGGCGGCCGAGGAGTGCCGGCTGGCCGTCGAGGACGCCGGCGCCCGCTGCCTGGTCGTGCGGTCCGACGTGGCGGACCCCGTCGGCGTCGACCACCTCTTCGCGCGGGCCGCCGAGCACGGCCGGCTCACCGGCGTCGTCAACAACGCCGGCGCCACGCTGCACGTCGGCCGTCTCGCCGAGACCCCCGTCGACGTGGTCCAGCGGACCGTCGAGCTCAACCTGACCGGCGCGCTGCTCGTCGCGCGGGCGGCGGTCCGCGCGCTCGGCACGACGTACGGCGGCCGCGGTGGGGTGATCGTCAACGTCAGCTCGGGCGCGGCCACGCTGGGGGCACCGGGGGAGTACGTCCAGTACGCCGCCGCCAAGGCCGGCGTCGACGCGCTCACCGTCGGGCTCGCCCAGGAGGTGGCCGGCCAGGGCATCCGGGTGGTGGGCGTGGCACCCGGCCTGGTGCGCACCCGCATCCACGAGGACGCCGGGGACGCCGGGCGCCTGGAGCGGGTGTCGTCGGGGGTCCCGCTGGGCCGGCCGGGGGAGCCCGCCGAGGTCGCGGACGCCATCGGCTGGTTGATGGGCCCCGAGGCGTCGTACGTCACCGGCACCACGTTGCGGGTCGCCGGCGGCCGCTGAACGACGGTCGCCCCGGGACCTCCTCCTCTGGAACGCCGGCCCGCCGGCCCGGACGGTGGGACCAGGAGGTGAGCGGGATGCGGGTACTCGTGGTCTACGCCACCAAGTACGGCGCCACGGCGGGCATCGCCGAGCGCATCGGGGAGACCCTCGGCAGGGCGGGCCTGGACGTCGACGTCCGGCCGGTGGGCGAGGCCGAGCCGGCCGGGTACGACGCCTTCGTCGTCGGCAGCGCGGCGTACGCCGGGCACTGGCGCAAGGAGGCCCGGAAGTTCGTCAAGCACCACCACGACGAGCTCGACACCCACCCGGTCTGGCTGTTCAGCAGCGGACCGGTCGGCACCGAGACCGAGGACGCCAAGGGCCGCGACGTGCGCGAGGCGTCGACGCCCAAGGACATCGCCGGGCTGACCGAGGCCGTCCACGCCCGCGGGCACCGGGTCTTCTTCGGCAAGCTCGACCCCGACGCGCTGAAGGGTCCCGAGGGGCTGATCACCAAGCTGCCCGCGGGCAAGAAGGTGCTGCCGTCGGGAGACTTCCGCGACTGGGACGACATCGACCACTGGGCCGCGGCGATCGGCCGGGAGCTGCAGCCGGCCTGAACGTCGACACGGGGATGGCCCCCGCCGGTTGGCAACATGTGCCATCAGAACCGCCCGGAGTTGGTCACGCGGAACGGGTGCCCCGCGGCCGCCGGGTCACTAGGTTCGACCCATGAGGGTCCTGCTCGCACTCGGTGGCAACGCCATGACCAACCCCGACGGCCGTGCGCGGCCGGAGGACCAGATCGATGCCGCGCACGTCGCCATGTCCGCGGTGGCCGACCTGCTGCAGCACGACGTCGACGTCGTCATCACCCACGGCAACGGCCCCCAGGTCGGCAACCTGCTCGTCAAGAACGAGGTCGCCGCGTCCGTGGTGCCGCCCGTCCCGCTGGACTGGTGCGGTGCCCAGACGCAGGCCACCCTCGGCTTCGTGCTCATGAACGCCCTCGACGCGGCGCTCGAGGAGCGCGGCGTCGAGCGGCGTTCGGCGACCCTGGTCACCCGGGCGCTCGTCGCCGCCGACGACCCCGGCTTCAGCCGTCCCACCAAGCCGATCGGCCGGTTCCTGCCGGCCGACGAGGCGCAGGTGCTGATCTCGCACGGCGAGACGTGGGAGGACCGCGGCGAGAAGGGCTGGCGCCGGGTCGTCGCCTCACCGGAGCCGCTGGAGATCATCGACGCCCCGGCCGTGCACGCGCTGGTCGAGGCCGGCTTCGTGGTCGTCGCCAACGGCGGCGGCGGGATCCCGGTCATCCGGGACGAGGACGGCATCCTGCACGGCGTCGAGGCGGTCATCGACAAGGACCTCGGTGCGGCCGTGCTCGCGCGCACCGTCGAGGCCGACGTCCTCGTCATCGCCACCGACGTGCCCAACGCCGTGCTGCGCTTCGGCACCCCCGAGGCCGAGCCGCTCGGCCGGGTCACCGTGAGCGAGCTGCGCGGCTACGCCCGCGAGGGCCACTTCGCCAGCGGCTCCATGGACCCGAAGGTCGACGCGGCCTGCCGGTTCGTGGAGGCGGGCGGCACCCGCGCCGTCATCACCAGGCTCGACCACATCGTCGACGCGATCACCGGCGACGGCGGGACCGTCGTCGTACCCGACCAAGGAGAGAACTGACAGATGCCCGACGCCATCGAAGTACGCAAGGTCCCGATCCACTCGGTCGCCGACGCCAGCGAGCTCGCCAAGCTCATCGACGACGGCGTGATGGAGGCGAGCCGGGTCATCGCGATCATCGGCAAGACCGAGGGCAACGGTGGGGTGAACGACTACACCCGCATCATCGCCGACCGCGCGTTCCGCGAGGTCCTCGTCGAGAAGGGTGCGCCGGCCGAGCAGGTCAAGCAGGTCCCGATCGTGTGGTCGGGCGGCACCGACGGCGTGATCAGCCCCCACGCGACGATCTTCGCGACCACCGACGCCGAGCCCTCCGACGAGCCCCGGCTGACCGTGGGCTTCGCGATGAGCGAGCAGCTGCTGCCCGAGGAGATCGGCCGCACCGCGATGGTCTCCAAGGTCGCCGACGCGGTGAAGGTCGCGATGGAGCGCGCCGGCATCACCGACCCGGCCGACGTGCACTACGTGCAGACCAAGACCCCGCTGCTGACGATCCACACGATCCGCGACGCCAAGAGCCGCGGCAAGACGGTGTGGACCGAGCACACCCACGAGTCGATGGACCTCTCCAACGGCTGCACGGCCCTCGGTATCGCCGTCGCGCTCGGCGAGATCGAGATGCCCTCCGACGAGGACGTCATGCACGACCGGTCGCTCTACTCGAGCGTCGCCTCCTGCTCCTCCGGCGTCGAGCTCGACCAGGCCCAGGTGGTCGTGGTCGGCAACGCGACCGGCGTCGGCGGCCGCTACCGCATCGGCCACTCGGTGATGAAGGACGCGCTGGACCAGGACGGCATCTGGGGGGCGATCAAGGACGCCGGGCTCGAGCTGCCCGAGCGGCCGCGCACCGCCGACCTCGACGGCCGGCTGGTCAACGTCTTCCTCAAGTGCGAGGCCTCCCAGGACGGCCAGGTCCGCGGTCGCCGCAACGCGATGCTCGACGACTCCGACGTGCACTGGCACCGCCAGATCAAGGCCTGCGTGGGCGGCGTCACCGCGGCCGTCACCGGTGACCCGGCGGTCTTCGTGTCCGTCTCCGCGGCCCACCAGGGCCCCGACGGCGGCGGTCCGGTCGCCGCGATCGTCGACCTCGGCTGATCTCCCACGTCGCGGGACGTCATGCGGATCGTGGCCCGGGGCCGCGTTTCGCATGACGTCCCGTCTGTCTTTCCCGGGAGTTCGGCGAGTGTTCATGCGGGCCCCCGAGGTTGCTCCCATGACGATCAACAGACGACAGCTCCTCAACACCGGCGCGGCCTCGGGCGCCGGACTGCTCGCCGGTGCGGCGTTCCTCCAGTCCCCGGCAGCGCAGGCCGCCGGCAGCCGGCCCGGCTCCGACAACCAGGACCGGCCTCTCTTCCCGGCGCTGGAGTCCTCCGACGGCGACCTGCTGGCGCTGCCCCCGGGCTTCTCCTACGAGGTGGTGTCCGTCTCCGGTGAGACCGACCTCGAGGACGGCTCCGGCAAGGTCATCGGCAAGACCCCGGTCCGCCCGGACGGGACCCTCGTCGTCACCACCAGCACCGGCTACCGCTTGATCCAGAACCATGAGGTCACCCCCGGTGAGGGCGAGACCCCGGCCGTGCCGGCCGTCGAGGGCACCGTCTACGACCCGGGTGCCTCCGACGGCGGCGGCTGCACGGTGATCGACGTCGACCGCTCCGGCAAGCGCGTCAAGGAGTGGGTCGGCCTCTCCGGCACCGTCGGCAACTGCGCCGGTGGCCCCACTCCGTGGGGCACCTGGCTCACCTGCGAGGAGACCGAGGACAAGGCCGGCACGAAGGGCTACCAGAAGGACCACGGCTACGTCTTCGAGGTCTTCCCGGCCGGGCCGGCGAAGCAGTCGCCGCTCCCCATCGAGGCCTGGGGCCGCGCCCCGCACGAGGCCGTCGTGATCGAGCCCAACCGCCGTCGGGTCTACCTGACCGAGGACGCCAGCAAGCCGACCGGCCTGCTCTACCGCTGGACCGCGCCGTCCGGCTACAAGCTCCAGCCCTACATCGCGAAGTCGCTCGGCAAGGACGCCGGTCGGCTCCAGGCCCTGGCCGTCACGGCGCCCGACGGTGGCGTGCTGCCCGACCTGGCCTACGTGACCGCCGCCCAGATCGGCCGCCCCTTCAAGACCCGCTGGGTCACGGTGCCGGACCGCCACGCCACGGACACCTCGCTGCGCAAGCAGTTCGACGACGGTCAGGTCACGCACTCGAAGAAGCTCGAGGGCGCGTGGGGCAACGACCAGGGCATGTACTTCGTCGCCAGCTTCGCCTTCGCCGCCGACATCCCCTCGGACGCGACGCCGCACGACGGGCAGCTGTGGTTCTACGACTACGCCGAGCAGACCCTGACGCTGGTGGCGTACTTCCCCTACAACGCGCTGCTGCACAGCGAGACCGTCGACCCGATGACCGGCCTCGGCCACAGCCTCGACCTCGCGTTCGACGGACCCGACGGCTGCCACGTGTCGCCGTACGGCTCGCTGGTGCTCACCGAGGACGGCAACACCGCCAACCACGTGCTCAGCTGGAGCCGTCAGCACGGCGCCCAGGCGATCGCGCGGAACCTGATCGTCCAGGAGCAGAACTCCAACGGGCAGAACGTCTACAGCGAGATGACCGGTCCCTGCTTCTCACCCGACGGGCGGATCCTGTTCGCGAACGTCCAGGAGCCTGGCCACGTCTTCGCGATCAAGGGCCCCTGGAAGAAGTACCTGGGCTGACGCCTCAGGCACCCCCGTCGACCCACGCCTTGTCGAGCTGCCGCCCGGCGAACGCGGCCAGGCGGTGGTAGACCGGGGCATCGTCCTCGACGTCCACCTCGGACTCGAAGGCGTTGCCCCGGTTCTCGGGCGTCAGGCCGGCGGACATGAAGGCCAGCGCGCGCTCGGCGACCTCGGGGTCCAGCTGGGCGGACTGGCCGGTGGCGCGGGCCAGGTCCCAGGTGTGCACCGCGAGCTCGGCCGTCTGCCAGTCGACCACGCGCGGGTCCGCCTTGTCGCCCTGCTGGTGCCAGGCGTGGATCAGGTCGTCGGCGGCGTTGCGGAACACCTGGGCCCACTCGCTCCCGATGGCCGGGGGCTCGGTCTTCCAGTCGGGCTCCTCACCGTGCATCGCGGCCAGGAACCGCGTCGGGGCGACCACGATGTGCGCGATCAGCCGGGACACGTCCCAGTCGTTGCACGGTGTGGGCCGCGACAGCTGGTCCGGGTGCACGCGGGCCAGGGCGTCGCCGGTCTGGTCGAGTGCCCGGGAGAGCACGACGACTGCGTCGTTCTGAGTGGTCATGGCGGTTCCTCCGCCGCCCACGATAGGCAGCAGGCCCGCCCCGGCCGAGGGACCAACGGCCCTCAGCTGTCCAGCCACTCCCGGATCGACTCGTTGTGCTGGCCCAGCGTCGGGGGAGCCAGGTGGCCCGAGCGCCCTCCGGACCAGGGGTTGTCGTCGAAGCGGATCGGCGAGCCCGGCAGGTTGAGCGACCCCTGGGTGGCGTGCTCCACCGACAGCAGCAGCCCCTGGGACAGCGTCTGCTCCCAGGCGTAGACGTCGTCGAGGGTCCGCACCTTGCCCGACGGGACGCCCGCCTCGGCGAGCAGGGCCAGCCAGTGCTCGGCCGGGTCGGTGGCGAAGTGCGCCTCGAGCAGGGCGATCAGCTCGTCGCGGTGCTGGACGCGCAGCGGGTTGCTGACGAAGCGCGGGTCGGCGACGTCGAGGTCGAGGGCGGTGCACAGGGCCCGCCACAGCCCCTCGGAGCCGCACGCGATCTGGATGGGCGCCGTACCGGTCTCGAACAGGCCGTACGGCGCGATCGCCGGGTGGTGGTCGCCGGCCAGGCCCGGGACCTCGCCCGCGACCGTCCACCGGGTGCCCTGGAAGGCGTGGACGCCGACCATCCCGGCGAGCAGGGAGGTCCGGACGACGCGGCCGCGTCCCGTCGTGGCGCGCTCGTGCAGAGCCGCGAGCACGCCGAACGCGCCGTTCATGCCGGCCAGCAGGTCCGCGATCGGTACGCCGACCTTGGTCGGCTTCTCGGTCCCGGTGATCGACATCAGGCCGCCCTCGCCCTGGGCGATCTGGTCGTAGCCCGACCGGGTCGCCTCCGGACCGTCGTGGCCGAAGCCGGTGATCGACAGCACCACCAGGCCCGGGTTGAGCTCGTGCAGCCGGGAGACCGGGAAGCCGAGCCGGTCCAGCACCCCGACCCGGAAGTTCTCCATCAGCACGTCCGCCCGCTCGACGAGCCGGGCCAGCACGTCGCGGTCCTCCTCGGTCTTGAGGTCGAGGACCAGCGACTCCTTGTTGCGGTTGGCGGAGAGGAAGTACGTCGACTCGCGCTCGTCCTCGTCACCGATGAACGGCGGCCCCCAGCCGCGGGTGTCGTCACCGGCGGGAGACTCGATCTTGATGACCCGGGCCCCCATGTCGCCGAGCATCATGGCGGCCTGCGGCCCGGCCAGGGCGCGGGTCAGGTCGAGGACGAGCAGGTCGGAGAGCGGTCCGTCGGTCATGCGGGAAACTCAACCACCCGGCTCGGCCCCGGTGAATGGCAGAGGTTCACGGAACTGTCGGAGCCGGATGATTGAGTAACGACATGACCTCCTCCACGACGTACCGGCTCGTGCGCCCGCACGTCGTCACCGAGGTCCCGGCGCTCGACGAGCACCAGCAGCAGGTCGTCGACCACGTCGGCGGCCCGCTGCTCGTCCTCGCCGGCCCCGGCACCGGCAAGACCACGACGCTGGTCGAGGCGATCGTGCGCCGCATCGACGACGGTGCGCGGCCCGACCAGGTCCTCGCCCTGACGTTCTCCCGCAAGGCCGCCGAGCAGCTCCGGGACCGGGTGACCGCGCGGCTGGGCCGGACGATGAGCACCGGGCTGAGCTCGACGTTCCACTCCTTCGCCTACGGGCTGGTCCGGCTCTACGCGCCCGCGGAGCTGTACGCCGCCCCGCTGCGCCTGCTGAGCGCCCCGGAGCAGGACGTCGTGCTCCAGGAGCTGCTCACCGACAACCCCGAGTCGGTCCGGTGGCCCGACGCGCTGAAGGCGGCGGTGGGCACCCGCGGGTTCGCCCGGGAGGTCCACGCGGTGCTGTCCCGCGCCCGCGAGCGTGGGCTCGACCCCGCGGACCTGGTCGCGCTGGGCCGGGCCGAGCGGGTGCCGGAGTTCGAGGCCGCGGGCTACTTCCTCCAGCAGTACCTCGACGTCCTCGGCAACCAGAGCGCCATCGACTACCCCGACCTGATCGCCCGCGCGGTGATCGAGGCCCAGGTGCACCGCGACGAGCTGCGGGCGCGCTTCTCCCACGTCTTCGTCGACGAGTACCAGGACACCGACCCCAGCCAGGTGGCGCTGCTGCGGGCCCTCGCCGGCGACGGCCGCAACCTCACGGTCGTCGGCGACCCCGACCAGTCGATCTACGGGTTCCGGGGTGCCGACGTGCGCGGCATCCTCGACTTCCCCCGCGAGTTCCCGACCGCCGCCGGTGCCCCGGCGCCGGTGGTCGCGCTCGGCACCACCCGCCGCTTCGGGTCCCGGCTGCTGCGGGCCTCCCGCACCGTCGCCTCCGCGATCGCCGTCACCGGCTCCATCCCCGCCGAGCAGTACGCCGCCTTCCGCTCGCCGGAGCCGGCCGCCAACGCGTTCGGCCCGGGCACGGTCGACGTGCTCACCTTCGACACCGGCCGGGCCGAGACCGAGCACGTCGCCGACCTGCTGCGCCGTGCCCACCTCGAGGACGGCCTGGGCTGGTCGGAGATGGCGGTGCTGGTCCGCTCCGGGCGCTCGAGCATCCCCGCGCTGCGCCGGTCGCTGGCGGCGGCCGGGGTCCCGGTCGAGGTCGCCAGCGACGAGACCCCGCTGGTGCGCGAGCCGGCGGTGGTGCCGCTGCTCGGCGCCCTGGCGGTGGTCGTCGACGCCGAGGTCGAGGACGTGACCGACGAGGACTTCGTGGGGCCCGACCGGGTCGAGGCGCTGCTCACCTCGCCGCTCGGTGGCCTCGACGCGACCGACGTGCGCGCCCTGATCCGGGCCCTGCGGGCACGAGACCGGGACCGGTCCGCCCGTGAGCTGCTCCGGGCGGCGCTGCTCGAGCCGGGCACGCTGACCGGGCTCGACGGCGAGCCCGCGCGCCGGGCGCTGCGGCTGGCCGACCTGATCGCCCGGGGGCGCCGGGAGCTGGCCGACGGGGCGACCATCGAGCAGGTGCTCTGGGTGCTGTGGGACGGGTCCGACTGGGGGCGGCGGCTGCGGATCGCCACCCAGGCGGGGGGCCAGGCCGCGCGCTTCGCCCACCGTGACCTCGACGCGATCTGTGCGCTGTTCGAGACCGCGGCCCGGGCCGAGGAGCAGAAGGGGCACACCAGCGTCGCGAGCTTCCTCGGCACCCTGCGCGCCCAGGAGATCCCCGCCGACACCCTGGCCGACCGGGGCGTCCGCGGCGACGCGGTCCGCCTGCTCACGGCCCACCGCTCCAAGGGGCTGGAGTGGCGCCTCGTGGTGGTCGCCCACGTCCAGGAGGGCGCCTGGCCCGACCTGCGTCGCCGCGACTCCCTGCTCCAGGCCGACCGGATCGGGGCCGACGGGCTGCTGCCGCCGCTGACCCGCTCCGCGATGCTCGCCGAGGAGCGCCGGCTGTTCTACGTCGCCTGCACCCGCGCCCGCCAGCGGCTGGTCGTGACCGCCGTGGCGTCCCCGGACGACGACGGGGAGCAGCCCTCCCGGTTCGTCACCGAGCTCGGCCACTCGCCGGTCCACCGGATCGGCCGGCCCCGGCGGCCGCTGTCGATGGCCGGGCTGGTCGCCGAGCTGCGGCGTACCCTCGCCGATCCCGAGCAGCCGGAGCCGCTGCGCGCCGCGGCGGCCGCCCGGCTGCGGCTGCTCGCGGAGACCGACGTGCACGGCCGCCCGGTCGCACCGGGGGCGGACCCGGCGACCTGGTGGGGGCTGCGGGAGCCGAGCCGCTCCGACCGGCCGGTCCGCCCGAGCGACGAGCCGCTGACCATCTCGGCCAGCGCCCTCGAGGGGCTGCTCACCTGCCCGGCCCAGTGGTTCCTCCAGCGCGAGGCCGGCGGAGCGGTGGTCAGCTCCTCCAGCCAGGGCTTCGGCAAGGTCGTCCACGCGGTGGCCGAGCGGATCGCGAAGGGGGATCTCGCCACCGACGCCGACGTGATGCAGCTCGTCGACGAGGTCTGGGAGCGCATGGAGTTCCGTACCCCCTGGTCCCGGGCCCGCGAGCGCGCGGCGGTCGCCGACGCCATCAACCGGTTCGTCGCCTGGCACCAGCGCCCCGGCGCCCGGCTGCTGCTGGCGACCGAGCCGAAGGTGCGGGCCGAGGTGGAGCTCCCCGACGGGCAGGTGGTGCGCCTGCACGGGTACGCCGACCGCCTCGAGCTCGACGAGGACGGCCGCGTCGTCGTGGTCGACCTCAAGACCGGGAAGTACCCGCCCACCGGCCCCGAGGTCGAGAAGCACGCCCAGCTCGGCCTCTACCAGCTCGCCGTCGAGCACGGCGCCGCCGACGAGACCGCCGGCCACCCGGTGGAGTCGGGCGGTGCCGAGCTGGTCCAGCTCCGCGTCGGCGAGGGGCTGCCCAAGATCCAGATGCAGTCGCCCCAGCCCAGGCCCGCCGGCGGCGTCCGGCTGATCGAGGAGCAGCTCATGCAGGCCGCCTCCACCCTGCGCGACGAGGAGTTCGTGGCGCGTCCCGGCGGCCACTGCGAGCGCTGCACCTTCCAGGCGATCTGCCCCGACAAGGCGGCCGGGACGGTGCTGTCGTGACCGTCGAGATCCGCACGCCCGAGGAGCTGCGCGACTTCCTGGGGGAGTCCTGGACCTTCAGCCCCCAGCAGTTCGCCGCGATCACCGCGCCGCTGGAGCCGGCGGTCGTCATCGCCGGCGCCGGCTCGGGCAAGACCACGGTGATGGCCGCGCGGGTGGTCTGGCTGGTCGCGACCGGCCGGGTCCAGCCCGGCGAGATCCTCGGCCTGACCTTCACCACCAAGGCGACCGCCGAGCTGGCCGCCCGGATCCGGGCCAGCCTGCGCCAGGCGGGGCTGCTGCCCTCCAGGGACGGGTCCGCCCGGGAGCTGCCGCCGGTCGTCGAGCCGGAGGAGGAGGTCGAGGAGCCCACGGTCGCGACCTACCACTCCTACGCCTCCTCACTGCTCTCCGAGCACGGGCTGCGGATCGGGCACGAGCCCGACACCCGGCTGATCGCGGACGCCAGCCGCTACCAGCTGGCCGCCCGCGCGGTGCAGCGCTACACCAGGCCGGTCGAGCAGCTCACCGACTCGCCCCGCCACGTGGTGCAGTACCTCCTCGCGCTCGACGCCGAGATGTCCGAGCACCTCGTCGACCCCGTCACGGTGCGCGCGTTCGATGCCGCGGAGCGGCCGCGCTTCGAGGCCGGGATGGCCGCCGAGTCCCGCAAGACCTACCGGGCGAAGAACGAGAAGGCCATCGCCGCGATCGACAAGCGGGCCGAGCTGCTCGGGCTCGTGGAGGCCTACCGCGACCTCAAGCGACACCTCGGGCTGATGGACTTCTCCGACCAGATCGCGCTCGCCGCGAGGCTGGCCGAGCAGTGCCCGGAGGTGGGGGCGCTCGAGCGCGCGAAGTACAAGATCGTCCTCCTCGACGAGTACCAGGACACCTCGGTCGCCCAGGCGCTGATGCTGAGCCGGCTCTTCTCCGGCCCCGACGTGGAGCACGGGCTGGGCCACCCGGTGACCGCGGTGGGGGACCCCAACCAGGCGATCTACGGGTGGCGCGGCGCCTCGGTGTCCAACATCCTCGAGTTCGCCCAGGACTTCCCCGCCGCGGACGGCGCCGGCACCACCTACCCGCTCACCGTGAACCGCCGCTCGGACGAGCGGATCCTCGCGACCGCCAACCACCTCGCCGCCGACCTGTACGCCGACCGCCCCGAGCTGCTGCCGTTGGAGGCGAAGCCGGACGCGGCACCCGGCGAGGTCCGCGCGACCGTCCACGAGACCTACGACGAGGAGCTCGACTGGCTCGCCGACCGGGTGATCGAGACCCACCGCGAGCTCGCGGCGACCCGGGAGGGGCCGGTCTGGAAGGAGATCGGGGTCCTCACCCGCGACAACTCGCACGCCGCCGCGGTCTTCGACGCCCTGAGCAACCGCGAGATCCCGGTCGAGATCGTCGGCCTCAAGGGGCTGCTCCGGCTGCCCGAGGTCGCCGAGGTCGTCGCGACCCTGACCCTGGTCCAGGACGTCACCGCCAACGCGGCCCTGCTCACGCTGCTGGCCGGGCCGCGCTGGGCGATCGGCCCGCGCGACCTGGCGCTGCTCGGGCGCCGGGCCGGCGAGCTCGCCGGCACCCAGCGCGGCGGCCAGCAGTTCGAGGACCTCCAGGCCCAGCTGCAGGCGGCGGTCGAGGGCGCCGACCCGACCGAGATCCCCTCGCTGTGCGACGCGCTCGAGGACCCGGGGGACCTGGACTACTCCGTCGAGGCGCGGCAGCGCTTCTCCCTGCTCGCCGACGAGCTGCGCCGGCTCCGGTCGGCCATCGGCGAGCCGATCCTCGACCTGGTCCGCCGGATCGTCGACGTCACCGGCATCGACGTCGAGCTCGCCTCCTCGGTGAGCCCGGCGGCGGCCGCGCGTCGGGACAACCTCGACCTGTTCGTGCAGGCGGTCGCCGAGTTCCAGGCCGTCGACGGGCAGGTGACGCTGGCGGCGCTGCTGGCCTGGCTCGAGGCCGAGGACGAGTTCGGCCAGGGCCTCGACGTGGCCACGCCGTCGGAGGCCGACTCGGTGAAGCTGCTGACCGTCCACCGGGCCAAGGGCCTGGAGTGGGACGCGGTCTTCCTGGTGGGCGTGACCGAGCGCAAGTTCCCGACCAACCGCAGCCGGTCCAGCTGGCTGACGGTGCCGTTCGTGATGCCGAGCGCGCTGCGCGGCGATGCGCGCGACCTGCCCGCGCTGGGCGGCCACAGCCCCGACGACATCACCGCGCACGCCGCCGCCGCCAAGGCGCACGAGGCGCAGGAGGAGCTCCGGCTCGGGTACGTCGCCTGGACCCGTGCCCGCCACCTGCTCTCGGTCTCGGCGTGGTGCTGGGCCTCGCACCTGAAGACCGGCCTGGGCCCCTCGGCGTACCTCCGGGCGACGCGGGAGGCCATGGCCGTCTGGGGCGGGGTGCCGGACCAGTGGCTCGACGCGCCGGCCAGGGGGGCCGCGAGCCCCTACTCGGCCGCCTCGCCCGACCAGCCCTGGCCGATCTCGCACCGGACCGCGGAGGTCGAGCGGCGGATCGAGGCCGCGGCCCGGGTCCGGGCGGCGACCCTGGACTTCGAGGACGCGATCGAGGACGTCCTCCACCTCGACCGGATCCAGCAGTGGGACGACGAGATCGGGCGGCTGCTCGAGGAGGCCAGGCGCGACCGCTCGCCCGACATCGAGGTGCCGCTGCCCTCCAGCCTCTCGGCGACGTCGCTGGCGCGGCTGCGCGACGACCCGGACACCTTCGCCCGCGACCTGGCCCGGCCGATGCCGCGGCCGCCGTCGTCGGCGGCCCGGTTCGGCACCCGCTTCCACGCGTGGGTGGAGGCGCGCTTCGGCCAGCAGCTGCTGCTGGACCCCGACGAGCTGCCCGGGCGGGGCGACGAGGGGATCGACGACGACTCCGAGCTGCGTGAGCTGGTGAAGCGGTTCGAGGACGGCCCGTTCGCCGACCGCGTCCCGCACGCCGTGGAGCCGCCGTTCGCGCTCGTGCTCGCCGGCCAGGTGGTCCGGGGGCGGATCGACGCGGTCTACGACGAGGTCGTCGACGGGCGCCCGGGCTACCTGCTGGTCGACTGGAAGACCAACCGGGCGGCCACGGCCGACCCGCTCCAGCTGGGGATCTACCGGGTCGCCTGGGCGGAGCTCGCCGGCGTGCCGGTCGAGCACGTGCGCGCCGCGTTCTACTACGTCCGGACCGGCGAGGTGGTCGAGCCGACCGACCTGCCCGACCGGGCGGAGCTCGAGCGGCTCGTCGACCCCGGCTGACCGGCCCCGGTCAGCGCTCGGCGAACGCCGCTTCCAGCGCGATCTCGACCATCGCGCCGAAGGTGCGCTCGCGCTCCGCGGCGGTGGTCTCCTCGCCGGTGACGATGTGGTCGGAGACCGTGCAGATCGCGAGCGCCAACCGGCCGAACTTCGCCGCCAGCGTGTAGAGCGCGCTGGCCTCCATCTCGACCGCGAGCACGCCGTACTCGACCATCCGCGCGGTCAGCTCCGGCCGCGGGCTGTAGAACGAGTCGCTGCTGAGGATCAGGCCGACGTGCACGCCGGCGTCACCCGCCCGGGTCGCCGCCGCGTCGTGGGCGCCGCGGAGCAGGCCGAAGTCGGCGACCGGGGCGTAGTCGAGGCCCTCGAACCGGATCCGGTTCATCGACGAGTCCGTGCAGGCACCCGAGGCGATCACCAGGTCGCGGACCGCGAGCTTCTCGGTCAGGGCGCCACAGGACCCCACCCGGATCACGGCCTGCACGTCGTAGTCGCGGAAGAGCTCGTTGGCGTAGATCGCCAGCGACGGCTGGCCCATGCCCGAGCCCTGCACCGAGACCCGGTGGCCCTGCCAGGTGCCGGTGTAGCCGTACATCCCGCGCACCTCGGTGTAGCACTTCGCGTCCTCGAGGAAGGTCTCCGCGATCCACTTCGCCCGCAGCGGGTCTCCGGGCATCAGGACGACGGGGGCGATCTCGCCCGGCTGGGCGCCGATGTGCGTGCTCATGGAGAGGAACCCTAGGTGCCACCCGTGAGCGCGTGCGAACTGCGGGCTAGCCTCGCATCCGTGAGCTTCCCGCACGTGCAGCTGGCCGCGAACCCCCACGACCGCACCGGCGTCCGCCGGTCCGACGACGCCTGGCTCGACGAGCGCTGGGCCGACCCGCGCAGCCGGGTGCTGGTCGTCTCCGGGACCCGGATCCGCCCGGTCGACGGACGGCTCCAGTGGCTCTCCCCGGGCGAGGCCCCCGACGGGCTGCGCGTGCTGCTCGGCGAGCAGGACGGCACGACGTACTTCGCGGTCGTGGTCGACCCTGCCGAGGCGCCGGGGGAGAAGGCGGAGTGGTTCGGGCTGCGCGGGATCCTGCCGCACCTCGCCGACCGGGGCCTCGACGAGGCGCCGCTGGTCTTCCACGCGATCGGGCTCGCGGAGTGGCTGTTCGCGACCCGGTTCTGCCCGCGCTGCGGCGGGTCGCTGGAGCCGCGGGCGGCCGGCCACGAGCTGGTGTGCACCTCGTGCGGCAAGGCGCAGTTCCCGCGCACGGACCCGGCGGTGATCATGCTCGTCACCACGGGCGAGCCCGGCGCGGAGGACGAGCGCTGCCTGCTCGGCCGCCAGTCGACCTGGCCGGAGGGCAGGTACTCCACGCTGGCCGGGTTCTGCGAGCCGGGCGAGACGCTCGAGGACGCCGTACGCCGTGAGGTCGACGAGGAGGTCGGCATCCGGATCGGCGAGGTGGACTACTTCGGCAACCAGCCGTGGCCGCTACCGGCCAGCCTGATGCTCGGCTTCGTGGCGCGTGCGGAGTCGACCGAGATCCGGGTCGACGAGCAGGAGATCGAGGACGCCTGCTGGTTCACCCGCGCCGAGATGAAGGCCGGGGCCGAGGCCGGCACCCTGGTCCTCCCCGGGGGCGTCTCGATCTCCCGCTCGCTCGTGGAGCACTGGTACGGCGGCCCGTTGCCGGGCCACTGGTGAGCTCAGACGAGGGCCTCGAGCTTCGCCTTGACCTGGGCCAGGGAGGGGTTGGTCTGCGCGGTGCCGTCGGAGTAGACCAGCGTCGGCACGGTCTGGTTGCCGCCGTTGGCGGACTCCACGATCTGCGCGGCCTGGGGGTCCTTCTCGATGTCGACGATGTCGTAGGTGATGCCCTCCCGGTCCAGCTGGCTCTTGAGTCGGTGGCAGTAGCCACACCAGGGCGTCGTGTACATCGTGAACAAGTGGCACATCCCGTCTGCTCGTCCCGAGCTGTCGTCGCGTCCGTCTAGGGTTTCGGACCGAGAGGTTAACCAGTCACACCGAGGAGTTGTTCCCCGATGCCCAGCGCCCCCGGGCCCGACCCCGACGACCTGCTGGCCGCGCTCGACCCCGAGCAGCGCCGCGTCGCCGAGGCCCTGCGCGGTCCCGTGCGCGTGCTGGCCGGCGCGGGCACCGGCAAGACCCGGGCGATCACCCACCGCATCGCCCACGGTGTCGCGACCGGCGTCTACGCCCCGACCGAGGTCCTCGCGGTGACCTTCACCACCCGGGCGGCCGGCGAGATGCGCGGGCGGCTGCGGACGCTCGGCGCGGGCGGGGTCCAGGCCCGCACGTTCCACTCCGCGGCGCTGCGCCAGCTGCGCTACTTCTGGCCGCACGTGCACGGCACCGAGCTGCCGTCGCTGATCGAGTCCAAGATCGGCCTGCTCGCCACGGCGGCCCGTCGGCAGCGGCTCGCGGCCGACCAGGCGCTGCTGCGCGACCTGGCCTCCGAGATCGAGTGGGCCAAGGTCAGCAACGTCCACCCCGACGACTACGGCCGGGTCGCCACCGCGCGGGGCCGCTCGGTCACCGGCCACGACGCCGAGACCGTGGCCCGGGTCTTCGGCGCCTACGAGGACGTCAAGCGCAGCCAGGGCCGGATGGACATGGAGGACGTCCTGCTGCTCACCGCCGGGATGCTCGCCGAGGACGAGCGCGTCGCCGCGCAGGTCCGACGCCAGTACAAGTGGTTCGTGGTCGACGAGTTCCAGGACGTCTCGCCGCTGCAGTCGGCGCTGCTCGACCTGTGGCTCGGCGGCCGCGACGAGCTGTGCGTGGTGGGCGACCCGGCCCAGACGATCTACTCCTTCGCCGGTGCCAACGCCGCCTACCTGCGCGAGTTCCCCACCAAGTACCCCCAGACCACCTCCATCGAGCTGGTGCGCAACTACCGCTCCACCCCCGAGATCGTGGGTGCCGCCAACACGCTGCTGGCCGGCTCGTCCAGCCGGGGTGTCGACCTGCGCGCCCAGCGCCCCTCCGGCCCCGCCGTCAGCTACACCTCCCAGCCCGACGAGGTCGCCGAGGCCGGGGCGGTGGCCGCCCGGATCGCCAAGCTGCGCGACGAGGGCCGCTCGCTCGGCGAGGTGGCGGTGCTGTTCCGCATCAACGCCCAGTCCGAGGCCTTCGAGGAGGCGCTCTCGAGCCGAGGCCTGCCGTACGTCGTCCGCGGCGCCGCCCGCTTCTTCGACCGGCCCGAGGTGCGCGAGGCGGTGACCCGGCTCCGCGGCGCCGCCCGGTCGGGGGAGGGCGACGAGTTCCTCGAGACCGTGCACGGCACCCTCGCGGGCATGGGCTGGACCAGCCAGGCGCCCACCACCCGGGGCCAGACCCGGGACCGCTGGGAGTCCTGGCAGGCCCTGGTCGACCAGGCCACCGAGTTCGCACGGACCCCCGGCACGACGCTGGGGGACTTCGTCGACGACCTCGACCGCCGTGCCGCCGAGCAGCACGCTCCGGTCGCCGACGGCGTCACGCTCGCGACCTTCCACGCGGCCAAGGGCCTGGAGTGGGACGCGGTGTTCCTGTGCGGGCTGCAGGACGGCACGCTGCCGATCACCTACGCCGACACCCCCGCCGCGGTCGAGGAGGAGCGCCGGCTGCTCTACGTCGGCATGACCAGGGCCCGGCTCGACCTGGCGCTGTCGTGGGCCCAGGCCCGCAACCCCGGCGGCCGGCCCTCCCGCAAGCCCTCCCGGTTCCTGACGCCGCTGCTGCCCGAGGAGACCCGCGTCGAGCGGGAGCCCGCCCGCAACCGGAAGGTGGCCGGGTGCCGCGAGTGCGGCAAGCCGCTGATGACCGGCCCGGAGAAGAAGCGCGGCAGGTGCGAGGACTGCCCGGCCTCCTACGACGAGGCTCTCTTCGAGCGCCTGCGCGCGTGGCGCAAGGAGCGCGCCGGCGAGGAGAGCGTCCCGGCGTTCGTGGTCTTCACCGACGCCACGCTCCAGCTCATCGCCGAGCACAAGCCGCGCACCTCGGAGGCACTGCTGCGCATCAGTGGTATAGGCCGGTCCAAGGTCGAGAAGTACGGCGACGACGTGCTCACGCTCGTCGAGTGAGGACTTCCGGAACTTTTTCGAGAAATACCCACAAAATCGTTTGCCCATTACAGAGATCGCACGATAGTTTTCCGTCATCACAAACCGCGCACCACGGCCCTGACAACGCCGGCGCCTGACGCACCGAAGGAGGTGGACCGAATGATCAGCACCATGACCCACGAGACGGCTCAGATCCCGTCGACCATCGGCATGCCTTCGTGCGCCTTCGCCACCTCTGCCGTGCGCGACCGCAAGGCTGTCGCCGGCATCGGCACGGGCCTCGTCCGGGGCTACTTCCCGGGGACCTCTGCCTGGAGACCACCGACCTGTTGACCATCAACAGCATCGGCAGCCTCCAGGCCGCGGAACCCACACCGGGATCCGCGGCCTTTCTGTTTCTCGGGCCACCTGTTTTCAGCAACACACACGCGATCAGGTCAGAAGAAGGAGGTGAAACATGACCATCAGCGTTCTTGACCGCACCGATGGGACTGCCGAGGCGCCGAGCCTGGGTCTGCTGCACGACCAGGCCGGCCAGGTGGACGACGAGCTGCTGCCCTGCCGGGCCAACAACCCCGAGCTGTGGTTCGCCGAGTCTCCCGCCGACGTGGAGCACGCCAAGCTGCTGTGCCAGGGCTGCCCGGTCCAGGCACTGTGCCTCGACGGAGCACTCGAGCGCCGCGAGCCCTGGGGCGTCTGGGGCGGTGAGCTCTTCCTCCAGGGAGTGGTGATCCCCCGCAAGCGTCCGCGCGGCCGACCCCGCAAGAACGAGGTCGCCGCGTAAGGCGCCCTCCGTCACGAAAGCCCTCAACATCCATGAACACGAACACGAACCGGAGCCACACCATGAATCTCATGCCCGAGAACCTGGCTCGCGCACAAATGCGCGAGCGCCTGGGAGAGGCGCAGAAGCTGCAGCAGGGCCACCGACTGGCCCGTGCCCACCGCCTGACGCGCAAGGCCGAGCAGGCCGCGCAGCAGGCACGTTACGCCCTCGCCCGCGCGCTCTGAGCCCACGCGGCACGACCACGAAAGTCACCCGACACCAGCCATGAAGACGTACCGAAAGCGGAGCAACACCATGAATCTCATGCACGAAAACCTGGCCCGCGCGCAAATGTCCGAGCGCCTGGGAGAGGCGCAGCAGCAGCGACTGGGCCACAACCTGGCCCGCGCCCGACGCTTGAGCCGCAAGGCCGAGCTCGCAGCGCAGCAGGCGCGTCTCGCCCTCGCTCGCGCCCTGTAGTGCCGCCGATGGCCCCCTGCGGGGGAGTCCGTCTCCGGAACACCTGATCGCGGGTGTGAAGAGCAGGAGCCGGGTACGACGAATCCTCGTCGTACCCGGCTCCTGCCATGCGTGGGCCCGGATCGCGGCGTAGCCTCGGGGCCGTGACCACGTGTGACTTCTGCGGCCGTCAGGAGAGCGACGGGGCAGCGACCCTGAGCTGGACGACCTCGGTCGAGAACGGACGGAAGAGGGTCTACTGCGACGCCTGCTCCCGCGAGAACCTGCGGGCGATGGAGGGCAAGCTCGACAGCGAGTTCTGGTGAGCCGGTCGGCGTCCTCCTAGACGGCGAGCACGTCGTCCCAGGAGCACCCGCAGTGGGCGTGGCGTCGCCAGCTGCGGCGCGCCAGGCCCAGGTCCGGCCCGACCGTCACGGACGCCGACCAGGTCGACGGCTCGTCGCCGTCGACGAACGAGACGAGGTCCCGGACCGCCAGCGCGACCCCGAGCGCGAGCAGCGCCGGGTCCCGCGGGGTCGGCCCGCCGGCGACCGTGGCGGGGCCGCACTGCTCGATCAGCATGGACCGGCGGGGGTCACGCTCCGCGAGGTGGGCGTCGACGCAGCGCAGGCAGGCGGTCAGCCCGGGCGCCACGAACGGGCCGACGGTCAGGCCGCCGGGTCCGGGGGCGACCACCAGGTGCGGCAGGCCGGCTCGCAGGACCGGGTCGAGCCGGCCGCGGGGGAGCACCTCCTCGGAGACCACCAGCGCGGCGGTCGCCTCGTCCGGCCGGGCGGCGAGCCCGACGCCGGAGGCCTGGAGCAGCCGCGTGGCCCGGCCGAGGTCGGTCGGCGCCTCGACGAGGATCCGGGCGTCCGCACGGGCGACGAGGCGACGCCGTGCGTCGTCCCCGAACTGCGCGTACGCCGCCGACACCGCGCCGCGGTCGGCGGCGTCCCGGAGGGCGAGGTCGCGGGCCGCCGCGTCGACCAGCAGCCCACGCGCGAGCAGGTCGGCGACCAGTCGCCGGGCGGTGACGGACTCCGTCACGGGCCGCACGCCGGCGCGCAGGTCCTCCAGCACCCGGCGGGTCTCGGGGTCGTCGGGGACGACCAGGACCGCCGGAGGGTCGACCCCGACCTGCAGGTGCCGGTCGTCGCGGCGTACGACGTGCAGCCCGGGTCGCAGCGCCGGGCGCCGGGGCAGCCCGGGCACCTCGGCGCTGTCCGCGGTGACGTCAGGGAGCATGCGGGCAGGCTCGCACAACCGCCGACATCGCGAGAGGGCTCATCCACAGGCGCGGAGGCGCCGTACCGAGCGGTCCGAAATCGACGGCGGCGCCGCTCCGGTCCGTAGACCGGGCGACGCCGCCGCAGAGCTCGTGGGAGCGATCAGCTGGTGATCACGCCTTGCCGAGGATGCGGTTCAGGTTGGTGCCGCAGACGGGGCACACGGCCTTGGCCATGCGGGTGCCCTTGTCGTTCACCTTGACCTCGCCCTCCGCCTCGCGCTTCTCCTTGCACTTCACGCAGTAGAACTCGCCGCTCCAGGTCTCCGCCATGACGGCCTCCTTGCCTATGTATATCTTCGGTCGTCGCGACGGGGAACACGTAGGAAGCCCGTCGGAGCCCGACGGCGGGTGCCGCCGAGCCGAGTCGACCCTACGGCACACCCGCGCTGAGGCGTAGCAGGCGCACCGCGAGGCGTGAACCGGGTCACGGTGGCGCAGGCCCGCGCTCAGTACGTTGTGCGCATGCCTGAACTCACCCATCTGCGCCTCGACCGCCCCAGCGACGGCGTCGCCGTGCTGACCCTCGACAACCCCGACCAGCGCAACGCGATGTCCGACGAGATGACCGACTCCTGGGTCGCGGCCGTCGACGAGCTCGCCGCGGACCGCTCGCTGCGGGCGGTCGTGGTGACCGGGGAGGGCTCGGCGTTCTGCTCCGGCGGCAACACCTCGTGGATCGCCAGCGAGCCGGACGCGTCGGTCGACCACCTGCGGACCCGGATGATGGCGTTCTACCGGGCCTGGCTCTCCATCCGGAAGCTGGAGGTCCCGACGATCGCGGCGATCAACGGGCCCGCCATCGGCGCCGGCCTGTGCCTGGCGCTCGCCTGCGACCTCCGGTACGCCGCCGCCGGCGCCCGGATGGGCGTCCCGTTCGTGAAGCTGGGCATGCACGCGGGGATGGCCGGCACCTGGCTGCTCCCCCACGTGGTCGGGGAGGCGCACGCGCGTGACCTGCTGCTCACCGGCCGGGTGGTCGACGCGGACGAGGCGCTGCGGCTCGGCCTGGTCTCGCGGGTCATCGACCCGGCGTCGTTCACCGGCGAGGTGCTGGCGACCGCCGAGGGGATCGCGGCCACCGCCCCGATCGCCAGCCGGCTGACCAAGCTCGCGCTCGCCGACGGCGGCCACGCCGACTTCGAGAGCTGCCTGCAGTGGGAGGCGATGGCCCAGCCGATCACGCTCGCCACGGCCGACCTCCAGGAGGGGATCCGGGCCGCGCGCGAGAAGCGCAAGCCTGCCTTCACGGGCAGCTGAGCACCGGTGCCTGAGGAGGGCGAGACGCAGAAGGACCCCCTGCCCGCCTTGCGACACTTGCCTTCCCCTTGCGAGTGTCGGTCGACGGGCCGGGGGCCTCATCTGCGGACCACGCTAGGAGGCCGCGTCGCCCCCGGTCAACGCCCGGTTCCCACGGCCTGTGGACAACCTGTGGACAACACTGTGGGTCAGGCGGCTGGACCGGTGGAGAACCACGGGGCCACCCCGGGACGAGCCTGTGGAGGACACGCCCGGGCGGGCGTCGTACGCTGCGCTGACCAGCGGGGATGACAATCCACCGCCTGTGGAGAGAAGAAATGTCGGAGGAGTACGGCGTGTCGGACCGTGGGACGGGCGAGTCCTGGGACGGGGGCCCGGTCGCTGCGCTGCGCCGGATCGCCTTCCTGCTGGAGCGCGGCCGGGAGGACACCTACAAGGTGAAGGCGTTCCGCGGGGCGGCCGCGGCGCTGCTGCCGATGCCCGACGAGGCGGTCGAGGCGGCGGTCGAGGCCGGCACCCTCACCGACCTGCCCGGGGTCGGCGCGAGCTCGGCGCGGGTGATCGAGGAGGCGGTCCGGGGCCGGATGCCCGAGCGGCTGGCCCGCCTCGAGGAGGAGTACGGCGGTCCGGTCACCGCGGGCGGGCAGGACCTGCGGGCCGCCCTGCGCGGCGACCTGCACTCCCACTCCGACTGGTCCGACGGCGGCTCCCCGATCGAGGAGATGGCGTTCACGGCCATCGAGCTCGGCCACGAGTACCTCGTCCTCACCGACCACTCGCCACGCCTGAAGGTGGCCCGGGGCCTGAGCGCCGAGCGGCTGACCCGCCAGCTCGGCGTGGTCGACGCCGTGAACGAGCACCTCGGCGGGGCGGGCTTCACGCTGCTGAAGGGGATCGAGGTCGACATCCTCGACGACGGGGGCCTCGACCAGACCGACGAGCTGCTGGCCCGGCTCGACGTCCGGGTGGCCAGCGTGCACTCCAAGCTGAAGATGGACGCGGACGCGATGACCAGGCGGATGGTCGGCGCCATCCGCAACCCGCGGATGAACGTCCTGGGCCACTGCACCGGCCGCCTGGTGACCGGCAACCGCGGCACCCGCCCCGGCTCGCAGTTCGACGCGCGGACCGTCTTCGAGGCCTGCGCCGAGCACGACGTCGCGGTCGAGATCAACTCCCGGCCGGAGCGGCGCGACCCGCCCACGAAGCTGCTGGAGCTGGCCCGCGACATCGGCTGCGTCTTCTCGATCGACAGCGACGCCCACGCGCCGGGGCAGCTCGACTTCCTCGGCTTCGGCTGCGAGCGGGCCGAGCAGGCCGGGATCGATCCGGACCGGATCGTCAACACGTGGCCGAAGGACCGACTTTTGGCGTGGGCCAATCGGTGATGATGGCTTAGGTTTCGCTCATGGGGAGTCCGGAGGTGGAGGTCCGCCGCTCGAAGCGGCGGCGCCGAACCGTCTCCGCCTACCGTGACGGCGACCGGATCATCGTGATGATCCCCGCCTCGCTCAGCCGGGCCGAGGAGGCCGAGTGGGTCGAGACCATGCTGACCCGGCTGGAGCGGTCCGAGCAGCGCCGCCGGCCCTCGGACGACGACCTGATGCAGCGGGCGCTGGGGCTCAGCGACCGCTACCTGGGCGGTCTCGCGACGCCGGAGTCGGTGCGCTGGGTGGAGAACCAGAAGTCTCGGTGGGGCTCCTGCACGCCCGGTGACCGCACGATCCGGCTCTCGGCCCGGCTGCGGGGGATGCCGCCCTGGGTGATCGACTACGTCCTGGTCCACGAGCTCGCGCACCTGCTGGAGTCGGGCCACGACGCGAGGTTCTGGGCGTGGGTGGACCGCTACCCGCAGGCCGAGCGGGCCAAGGGCTACCTGCTGGGCTGGTCGGCCGCGGCCCGGCTCGATCCGCCGCCCAGCGGCGACGCGGACTGACCGGTCAGGAGAAGCGCCGGCGCGCGATCGCGATCAGCTCGTGCATCTCCGGCTCCAGGTCGGGCAGGCCGTGCAGCGGCCACCAGCGCACGTCGATGGACTCGTCGCTGATCGCGTGACGTGCCCCCTCCGGGGCCTGGGCGACGTAGCGCACGTCGAGGTGGTGCACCATGCCGCGCGGGTCGCAGAACGGTACGGCGTGCTCGTCGAGCTGGGCCGGCTCCGGGTCGAACCGCAGCTCGCTCACGCCCGACTCCTCGAGGCCCTCGCGCAGCGCCGCCCCGGCGAGGGTGGCGTCGCCGGGCTCGCAGTGGCCGCCGAAGGCGAACCACCGCTGTGCCTTGCGGTGCAGGTTGAGCAGCACCTGCTCCCCGGCCTCGTCGATGACGAGCACTCCGGCCGTGACGTGGTCGGGGAAGCACCCGCGGGACATGCCGTCGGGCTCGGCGCGCAGGTGGTCGACGTACCGCGCCCGCAGCGCCGCCTGGCCGGGCGACGGCGCCGCCCAGCCCGAGAGTACGGCGAGCGCGTCGGCGTGCAGGCTCACTCGGCGGGGGAGCCAGGGGCCGAGCCGGAGCCGTTGCCACCGTCGAGCAGGTCGCGCAGGGCGGCGTCGAAGTCGTCGTCGCTGAGCTTCTCGGGCGCCGTGGCGTCCTCGCGGAAGCCGAGCGGGTCGTCGAGGTCGGCGGCCGTCGGGAGCAGGTCGGGGTGCATCCAGACGCCGTCGCGGGCCTCGAGGCCCTGGCGGGTGCGCAGGGACCCCCACAGCGTGGAGGCGTCACGCAGCCGCCGCGGCCGGAGCTCGAGGCCCACCAGCGTGGCGAAGGTCTGCTCGGCCGGGCCGCCGGCGGCCCGGCGCCGGCGGAACGCCTCCTGCAGCCTGGCCGCGGTGGGCATCCGCTCGTGGGTCGCCTGGTGGACGACCTCGTCGACCCAGCCCTCGACCAGGGCGAGGGTCACCTCGAGCCGCTCGAGGGCTGCCGTCTGGGCGGGGGACTGGGGCAGGTCGAACATGCCGCCCTCGAGCAGCTGCTGCATGGACTCGGGGTTGGTCGGGTCGACCCCGCGCATCTGCTCCTCGATGCGGGACTGGAGGCCCTCGGCGTTGATCTCCATGCCGCGGGCGTAGTCGGCGACCGCGCCGATCAGGTGCTCGCGCAGCCACGGCACGTGGGCGAACAGCCGCTGGTGGGCCGCCTCGCGCAGGGCGAGGTAGAGCAGCACGTCGTCCTCGGGGACGTCGAGCCCCTCGGCGAAGGCCGCGACGTTGGCCGGCAGCAGCGCCGCCTTGCCCGCGGGCGCCAGCGGGAGGCCGATGTCGGAGACGCTGAGGACCTCGGCGGCCAGGGCGCCGAGCCCCGAGCCGACCTGGGAGGCCAGCATCGCGCCGACGGCCTTGCCGAGGATGCCGAGCATCGGCCCGGAGGCCGCGCGGGCCTCCTCGGGCAGGGCGCTGCCGAGGGCCTGGACCGAGCCGTCGGCGATCGGCTCGACGAGCACCTTCCACACGTCGGTGGTGCCGACGATCCACTCGGCGCGGCTCCAGGCCGCGGTCGAGGTGACGCCGGAGGGGAAGCTGGTGGTGTCGTCGAGCCAGTGGTCGGCGAGGCGGACGGCGTCCGCGACGGCGTCCTTCTGCTTCTGGGTCGGCGACGGGTCGGGCTGCTGGGCGACGATCTTGCGGGCCGTGTCGAGGGCGAAGTCCCAGTTGATGGCGCCGTCGTAGGGCTGCATCAGCGACTGGATCTGGCTGAACAGGGCGCTCAGGTCGGGCATCCCGCCGGGGCCGCCACCGAGGGAGCCGCCGAGTCCGGCGCTGCCGAAGAACTGCTCGAAGGGGGTGCCCTTGAACGGGTTCTGGCCGCCGTCGTCCGGCTGGTCCGGGGTGTCGCCGGGGTTGTTGCTCATGCCCCAACCGTACGCGTCTGCGGCAAGGTCGGCGGGGTCGGACTAGGGTCGGATCCGTGACCGATTCCACCGTGGACTCCATCGTCCGCCTCGCCGCGTTGCGCGAGGCGCCGCTCGACGTGGCCGAGGTCGTGGCCGCCCTCGACGACGAGGCCAGCGGCGGCCTCACCCTGTTCGTCGGCCGGGTCCGCGACCACGACGGCGGCCGTGACGTCGACGGCCTCGACTACTCCGCCCACCCGTCGGCCGAGGCCAAGCTGCGCGAGGTCTGCGAGCGGATCGCCGACGAGTACGACGTGCACGGTGTCGCCGCGGTCCACCGCACCGGCAGCCTCGCGATCGGCGACATCGCCGTCGTCATCGCCACCACCGCCGCGCACCGTGGGCAGGCCTTCGACGCCTCGCGCGCGCTGATCGACACGCTCAAGGCCGAGGTGCCGATCTGGAAGCACCAGCGCTTCGGCGACGGCACCGACGAGTGGGTGGGCTCGCCCTGACCTCCGTTGGTCGAGCGTGTCGAGACCAGCGTTTCTGCCGGGCCGGACGCCCCCGGGTGCCTACCCTTCATCCGTGGAGATCCTGTTCTGGCTGCTGCCCCCGGTCGTCGTCACCCTCGTGGCGATGGTCTGGGTGAGCTGGCTCGGCCGCGAGGGCCGCGGCGAGGTCGACCGCGACGTGGCGGTGCGCCGGCTGGCCGAGGCGATGCAGCGCGAGCCGAAGCGACCCACGCCGTACGCCGCCCGCACCCCCGTCCGCGACCGGAGCACCGGCATCGCCGTCCGCCCCTCGCGCCGTCGCGCCTCCTGACGGCTGCCGACCGCGCGCAGGGAACGGTTGCCCCAGGTGAGAGGCTTGGCGCCATGACGCAGCGCACCCTCGCCGGCCTGATCGCTGCGCCGTTGCTGATCGCGCTGTGGGTGGCCGCCGCCACGGAGCCGCTGCCCTACGTCACCTACGAGCCCGGCCTGACCGTCGACGTGCTCGCGGAGACCCACGGCCAGGAGATCATCCAGGTCCAGGGGCACAAGACCTACCGCGACGACGGCGAGCTGCGGATGACCACCGTCTACGTCTCCCAGCCCGACGCCAAGGTGACGCTGGCCGAGCTGATGCACGACTGGATCAGCCCCGAGGACTCCGTCTACCCCTACAAGGCGGTCTACCGGCCGGACGAGACGACCGAGCAGAACCGCCAGGAGGGCGCGGTCGAGATGGTGTCGTCCCAGGACGCGGCGGTCGCGGTCGCCCTCGACGAGATGGGGTACGACGTGCAGCCCGCCGTCGAGGTCCTCAGCGTCGTCGACGGCAGCCCCGCCCAGGGGGCGCTGCAGGTGCGCGACATCTTCCTCGAGGTCGACGGCCGGAAGGTCACCTCGACCGACGACGTGATCAAGGCCGTCCAGTCCGTTCCGCCCGGTCAGCAGGTCACCTTCGTCGTGCGCCGCGACGGCCGGCGCGTGGAGGTCCCCGTGACCCCGGAGGAGAAGGACGGGAAGCCGACGATCGGCATCCAGCTCGGCACCGGCTACCAGTTCCCGTTCAAGGTCGACGTCAACATCGACCCGGCGATCGGCGGGCCGAGTGCGGGCCTGATGTTCTCCCTGGGGATCTACGACACGCTCACCCCCGGCTCGCTCACCCACGGCGAGGTCATCGCCGGGACCGGCACCCTCGACGGCACCGGCCGGGTCGGGCCGATCGGCGGGATCCAGCAGAAGATCGTGGGCGCCCGCGACGCCGGCGCCCAGCTCTTCATGGTGCCGCCCGACAACTGCAAGGACGCCCTCGGTGCGCCGCACGGCGACATGCGGCTGGTGAAGGCGACAACGATGCACGACGCGGTCCAGGCACTGAAGACCTGGGACGCCGACCACGACGCGGCCCTGCCGTCCTGCGAGGAGGACTCGTGACCGGTCCCGACCCCGAGCTGACTCCCGAGCTCAACCCCGACCTGACCGCCGACCTCGACACCGACCCGGCGCTGGCCGCGGCGGTGCTCGAGATCGAGGCGCACATCGCCGAGGGCGGCTGGGACCAGCCGGCCCGCCTCTACGCGCTGGTCGACACCGGCCAGCTCGTCGAGCGCGAGCCCGCGCTGGCCGCGGCGATGGGGCTGGACGCCGCCTCGGAGCAGGGCTCGCTCACGCCGGTCGAGCAGGACCAGCTGGCGCCCGACCGGCCGCTCGAGTCGGTCCTGGAGGCGATCGTCTGGCCCGCCGGGGTGGCCGGCTGCGCCGCCGTCGTGGAGCGGCTGGTGCTGCCTCCCGACGCGGACGCCGAGATCCCCGAGGACCGTGCCCGCGCCGAGGAGTACGCCCGCGAGCACCCCGACCGGCAGGAGGTCCGCATCGTCGCCGGCGTCACCCGCGGCGGCTCGACGTACTGCGCACTGCGGCTGCGTGCCCACGACGACGCCCAGTCGGTCGTGGGAAGCACGGACCTGGTCCCTGCGCTGCTGGAGCTGCTGCGCTCCACGCTGGACGACACGGAGGAGTAGCGGTGAGCGAGCTGTTCGACGACGACCCCCGGGAGACCCCGCCGCCCGCGAAGCCCGCGCCGCGCCGCTCCCGCGCGCTCATCATCACCGCCGTCGTCGTCGTGCTCGGCTTCTTCGGGCTGACCACCTTCGCCGGGTTCTACACCGACCGCCTCTGGTACCGCAACGGCGGCTACTCCGAGGTCTTCAGCACCCTGTTCTGGACCAAGACCGGGCTGTTCTTCGTGTTCGGCACGCTGATGGCCGTCGTCGTGGGCGTGAACATGTACCTCGCCTACCGGCTCCGGCCGCTGTTCCGCCCCAACTCCCCGGAGCAGACCGGGCTGGACCGCTACCGCGACGCCGTCACCCCGGTCCGCACCTGGCTGCTGGTCGGCGTCTCGCTGGTGGTCGGCCTGTTCGCCGGGTCCTCAGCCGTGGGGCAGTGGCGCCACTACCTGCTGTGGCGCAACGGCGTGCCGTTCGGGACCGACGACGCCTACTTCCACAAGGACATCGGCTTCTACGTCTTCGACCTGCCGTGGCTGCACTACCTCGTCAACTTCACGATGGCGGTCACCGTCGTCGCGCTGCTGGCCGCCGCGGTCGTGCACTACCTGTACGGCGGGGTCCGGCTGCAGACCTCCCACGACCGGCTCTCCGGGGCGGCGCAGGCGCAGCTGTCGGTGCTGCTGGGCGTGTTCGTGCTGGCGAAGGCGGCGGACTACTGGCTGGACCGCTACGACCTGGTCACCGACGGGGGCGGGCTGATCACCGGGATGACCTACACCGACGACCACGCGGTGCTGCCGGCCAAGAACATCCTGCTGGGCATCGCGTTCATCTGCGCGGTGCTGTTCTTCCTCAACGTGTGGCGGCGCACCTGGCTGCTGCCCTCGGTCGGCCTGGCCCTGCTCGCGCTCTCGGCGATCCTGCTCGGGCTGATCTGGCCGGGGATCGTGCAGCAGTTCCAGGTCAAGCCGTCGGAGGCCGACAAGGAGTCGGCGTACATCGACAAGAACATCGCGGCGACCCGGCAGGCCTACGACTTCCAGGACGTCGAGCCGCAGTCCTACTCGAGCAGCCCCACCGCGGCGAGCGGGCAGCTGCCCGCGCTGGCGCAGTCCACGTCGTCGACGCCGCTGGTCGACCCGCAGCTGGTGCGCCAGACCTTCGAGCAGAACCAGCAGGCCCGCGCCTACTACTCGGTGGCCGACGTCCTCGACGTGGACCGCTACCGGATCGAGGGCAACGACCGGGCCCTCGTGCTCGGGGTGCGTGAGCTGGACCAGAACGGCATCGACCCGGGTGACCAGAACTGGTCGAACCTCCACACCGTCTACACGCACGGCAACGGCGTCATCGCGGCGTACGCCAACCAGCGCCCGGCCGACAACGCCGGTGAGCAGACCAGCATCCAGTGGGCCGAGGGCCAGCCGACCTCCGACGAGCCGACGGCGCAGAACGCGCTGGGGGACTACGAGACGCGGGTCTACTTCGGGGAGCAGAGCCCGGACTACTCCATCGTCGGCCAGCCGGATGGTGCTCCCGACGTCGAGCTCGACCTCGGTCTCACCACCGGCTCGGGCGAGGCCGCGGACAAGACCACGACGTACACCGGCAAGGGCGGCGTCCCGGTCGGCAGCTTCTTCAACCAGCTGATGTACGCCGTGAAGTTCGGCGAGCCCAACTTCCTGCTGTCCGGGCGGGTCAACTCCGACAGCCAGGTGCTCTACAACCGGAACCCCCGCGACCGCGTCGAGAAGGTGGCGCCCTGGCTGACCATCGACGGTGACGCCTACCCCGCGGTCGTGGACGGCCGGATCCAGTGGATCCTCGACGGCTACACCACCACCGACCGCTACCCGTCGGCCGAGAAGGAGTCCTTCTCGACGATGACCGACGACTCGCTGCGGGACACCTCGGGGCTGCGGACCCTGCCCACCGACGAGATCAACTACATGCGCAACGCGGTCAAGGCGACCGTCGACGCCTACGACGGCACGGTGACCCTCTACGCGTGGGACGAGACCGACCCGATCCTGCGGGCGTGGGAGAAGGCCTTCCCCGGCACCGTGCAGCCGCGGGCGGCGATCCCCGACGACCTGATGGACCACCTGCGCTACCCCGAGGACCTGTTCAAGGTGCAGCGCTACCAGTTCGCGCGCTACCACGTGACGAACCCGAACGACTTCTACCAGGGCAACAACCGCTGGGCGGTCCCGGAGGACCCGAACACCAAGGACCACCTGCAGCCGCCGTACCGCCTGTTCGTCGACCAGCCGGCCGGGGACGGGGGCGCGCAGCCGACCTGGTCCCTGACGTCGGTGTTCACCCCGTACAACAAGAACAACCTGGCCGCGTTCGTCTCCGTCGACTCCGACGCGACGTCCAAGACCTATGGGCAGCTGCAGGTGCTGCAGCTGCCGGACCAGTCGACGAAGGGGCCGGGCCTGGTCGCGAACGACTTCGCCTCGAACAACGACGTCCGCGAGAAGCTGCAGCCCTTCCAGCTGGGCGGGGCGCCACCGATCTTCGGCAACCTGCTCACGCTGCCGGTCGACGACGGGCTGATCTACGTCGAGCCGGTGTACGCCGTGCGCGCCGGGTCGACGTCCGGCTACCCGATCCTGCAGTTCGTGCTGGTGTCCTACGGCGACGAGGTCGGGATCGGCCGGACGCTGGGCGACGCGCTCGCCGACGCGCTGAACGTGCAGCCCGGGGACAGCACGCCGCCTCCGGACAAGAACGGCGGCAAGGGCGGTGGCAACGGGGGGAACGCCCCGACCGGCACCGTGAGCGCGCAGATCCGGACGCTGCTGGACCGCGCCGACCAGGCCTTCCAGGACGCCGACGCCGCCCTGCGCAAGGGGGACACGGTGGCCTACGCGAAGAAGGTCGAGGAGGCCAAGTCGCTGATCCAGCGGGCCGTGGACCTGGCCGACCAGCAGAAGGCCGGCTCCTAGTCCGTCAGGTCCTTGCGCATGTGCACGTCGGCGTGGCCGGGGTGCGGGATGTCCTCGGTGCGCGCGAACTCGACGTACCCGTGCCGCTGGTAGAAGGCCGGCGCCTGGAAGGTGAACGACGAGACGTACACGCGGGTGCACCCGCGCGCCCGCGCCTCGTCCTCGGCGGCGCGCAGCAGCCGGCCGCCCCAGGACTCCCGCCGGTGGTCCTCGTGCACCCACACCATCCCGATCCCGGCGGCGGTGCCCCAGGTCCACCCGCTCAGGCCGGCGATCAGCTCGCCGGTCTCGTCGTGGACGGCGACGGTGAGCTCGCGCTCGTCGTCAGCGCCGGTCGCCGCGACGTTGAACCTCGTGAGCTCCTGGTTGAGCCGTTCGTCGAGCCCGGGGTCCGCCTCGCCGATCCGGAGCGTGGGGGAGTCGATGGAGTCGTTCTCGGTCATGGCGGTGACCCTCCCACGACGTCGAGGAGGGGGTCGATTTGGTGGCCACCAACCCATCCCGTAAGGTTGTGTTCACCGACGCGGGGTGGAGCAGCTCGGTAGCTCGCTGGGCTCATAACCCAGAGGTCGCAGGTTCAAATCCTGCCCCCGCTACA
>CAWDVM010000021.1:0-36935 GCA_963805685.1 uncultured Actinomycetota bacterium | reverse complement strand
TAGGGTGTGTCTCTCAATTCGGCGCGTCGCGAGCGTCATTCCGCGGCGTACCTGGCAAGGCGGACGCGCGAGACGGGACGGAGTCCCGACGACTGCGGACAACGCAGTCCAGACGCCGTGCGAGCCGCGCGCAGCAGGCCCTCCGACTTGAGAGACGTGCCCTAGCCTCGATGTTTCGTGAGGCGGGCTGATCGATCGCCTCGGGCGAGTTGCTGATTTGCGGCACTGTCGGGGCGTGGCTGTTCGCCGGCGCTGTGTCCGCCGGTTCTCCTGTGGTCCTGGTCGTCGGGTCGGTGTTCGGGGTGTTCAGGCGGTTCGCAGGCTGGCCCAGCCGGTGTCGATGAGTCGGTTCCAGGGCCAGTCGCGTGGGAGTCGGAGTCGTCTTCGGCGGCCGGTGCGGATGATGCGGCCGGCGACGGCGAGGAGTCCGGAAGCGGAGTCGTTTGGGTTCCCAGCGTCGGGCGGGCTCGTGCTCGTCGAAGGCCAGGGTCTGGGTCCAGGCGAGCAGGTCCGCGGCGAGGGCGACGACCTCGACCCAGAGCCGGTTCTGGGCGTAGCCGTGGAAGGGCAGGTTCCGCAGCCCGGTGTCCTTCAGGCCACGGATGCGGTCCTCGCAGCGGGCCCGCTGGCGGTGTCGGACTTCGAGGTCGGCCAGTCGCCAGCCGGCTGAGCGTGGGGTGTTGGTGGCGAAGCAGGTGATCCGCCAGCCGTTGTGGTCGGTCAGTCGTAGCTGTGCGCCGGGATGGGGCCGCTCGCGCCGGGCGATGATGCGCATGCCTTCGGGCCATTCCTGGGGGCCGAACCGTGCCGGTGACCGGGTCGGCTTGGTCGGGGTCGGCATCCAGGCGGTGAGCTCGGCGACCTGGGCACCGTCACGGGGCTGGCCGTCACCATCGACCGCGGCCCGCCAGGCTTGTTCGGGGATGGCCTCGATCGCGGCCTGCACGCCCTCGCGGCCCGGGAATCCGATGGAGTACTCCAACCCCAGGTCGGTGATCCGGTGCAAGAACGCCTTCGAGCAGGCGCCGGTGTCGGCACGGACCAGCACCTGTCCCCGCTCGTGCTCGGGGAGCTGGGCGAGCGCGGCGTCCAGGGTGGCGAGGTGGTCGGCGCTGTTCCACGGCGAGGCCTTGCCCGGTCGCAGGTCGACCGCGAGCGTCTCGCCGGTGCCGTGCTCGCCGTGGTCGACGAACGCGCACATCGGCGCGAACCCGTAGCCCCGCTTGAAGGTCGGCTCAGCGCCCTCCTTGTCCGAGTGCGCGGTCACCAGCGTGGCGTCGAGGTCCACGACCACCTGCCCACCCGCGCGGCGGCCCGGGGCGCCGGCCAGCGGCCGGCGCCGCGCCCACACCGCCGCCCGAGCCTGAGCGCGGGCGCCGCGGATCGCGGCCACCGCCTCATCGACGTCGGCAGCCAGGGCCGCGAACAGACGCGACACCGTCGGATCCGAGGCCACCGGACCGAACACCGCCGGCTGTGCCCGGACCGCGGCGACATCGGCCAGGCAGTCACCGCCCAGCGCGACCGCGACCGCGACGTCGAGCAGCACCTTGCCCGGGTCGTGGACCGCCCGGCCGGCTCGCCACCGCGAGAGCGCCTGCGACAGGCCACGGTCCAGGCCCGCGACCCGGATCGCCTCCCGCAACAGCAACGCACCCGAGGACGAGACCAGCGACTCGCGGACAGGATCGAGAACCAGATTCGGGACCGGGCTACGCTTCACCTACGGAGTGCCTTTCCGCTCGGCTTCTTGAGACTTCGCAATCACAAGAATCCCGTGCAGGACAGGCACTTCCGTGCGTTACGCGCCGTACTCAACCCCGGCGACGTGAAATCCCGAGGCTAGGGCACGTCTCTCAAGTCGGAGCGCCTGCTGCGCCGGCTTTCGCATCCGATCTGGCAGCGTTGTCGGCGACTCGTCGGGACTCCGTCCCGCCTTCGCGCCTCCGCCTTGCCAGATACGGCGCGAAATCCCGCTCGCGACGGCGCCGACTTGAGAGACGCACCCTAGGGGCCGGGGGTCACCAGCTCGTGTAGAGCAGGTGCTGCACGAGCAGGGCGGTGCCGAGCTGGAGCGCCAGCGCCGGGCGGCGCCACCGCTCGGGCAGCGCCACGGCCGACAGCAGCAGCCACGGCACGAACGGCAGCCAGATCCGCTCCACCTCGCCCTTGCTCATCCGGGACAGGTCGGCGAGCACCACCGCGGCTGCGGCCGCCGCGACCAGCGCGACGACGGTCCGGTCCGCGCTGCGCCGGCGCGCCACGAGCGCGTCGATCCCGGCGCCGAGCACGGGGCCGGCACTGACGACCAGGGCGGCCAGGTCACCCCACAGCCAGTACGACGCGGGGCGGACGCGGGCGATCCCGTCCCAGTAGCGGTCGAGGAGGACCGGATAGGCCTCCCACAGCTCGAAGCCGGCGGCCGCGAAGGACGCGACCACCGCCAGTGCGCCGAGCACGGCGAACGGCAGCGGCGCCCAGCTCCTCGCCAGCCAGAGCACCGTGAGCGCGAGGAGTGCCACCAGCACCAGCCCGTAGGACATCAGCACGCACCAGCCGAGGAGCAGTCCGGCGAGCAGCCCCCAGCCCGCCACCCCGCCCGCCCGGCTCCGGGTGGCCGAGATCGCCAGCGCGGCGAGACCCCACGCCACGAAGGCGGCGAAGAGGGCGTCGGCCGAGACCGCCATGAACACCGCGGCGGGTGCCAGCACGAGGAACGGCGCGGCGGTGCGGGCCACCGCCTCGGCGCCCAGCGTCCGCAGGCACACCATCACCGCGAGCGCCGTGCTCGCCGCCACCAGGGTCACCACCAGGCCGGCGGCGTAGTCACCGCCGAGCCCGACGCGGTCCAGCCCGATGAAGACCAGCAGCGCCCCCGGTGGGTGGCCGGCCACGTGCGTGGGCCAGTTGTCCGCCGCCGAGTACGGGATCCGGTCGACGAACTGCAGCAGCATCGCGTGCACGTCGGTCGTCGCCCGCGCCGTGCGCAGGTACTCGGCGCCGTTGCCCAGCACCCGCGAGATCCCCGAGGAGCCGTCGACGTAGGCCAGGGCCAGCAGCCACGCCAGCCCGGCGGCGTACGACGCGGCGAGCAGTCCGCGCCAGGGGAGTCGCTCGGCGAGCGCGGCGGCGTACCGCCAGCCGAGCAGCGCCAGCACGACCGCGGGGATCGTGCCCGGGCCGACCCCCGGGTCCCAGAAGCCGTGCAGCGGCGCGAGGCCGTCGCCGCTGTGCAGTCGGGCGTGCACGTCCCAGTCGAGGAGCGGGGGCAGCGTGACCGCGGCCGCGAGCAGCGCGAACGCGATCCCGAGCCCCGTCCAGGGGGCGAGATCGCGACGGGTGGCCGGCCGCGCGGTCACCTCGGTCGTCGCCATGTCCGCCACCCTAGGTCGGTGCGACGGCGAGGTCGGGGCCGCGGCGGGTGACGTCACGGCTTCGTAAGTTCTGCGCGGCCTCTGGGCCGTTCCGCCGACCTACGGTTTTGGGCATGAAGCCTGACTGCGACCTGATCCTCCCGTGCCGGGACGAGGCCCTCGCACTGGCCGACCTGCTCCCGCGGGTCCCCGACGCGTTCGCCGTGATCGTGGTCGACAACGGCTCGCGCGACGGCACCGCCGACGTGGCGCGGCGCCTCGGCGCGACCGTGGTCGTCGAGGAGGTGCCGGGCTACGGCTCGGCCGTGCACGCCGGGCTGGTCGCGGCCCGTCACGACCACGTGGCGTTCATGGACGGCGACGGCTCGTTCGACCCCGACGAGCTGCTCCCGCTGCTCGACGACGTGCGCTCCGGCCGAGCGGACCTCGCGGTCGGTCGCCGTCGCCCGGTGCGGGCAGGGGTGTGGCCGTGGCACGCCCGGGCCGGGAACGCCGTGATTGTGCGCTGGCTGCGCCACCGCATCGGCATGCCGGCCCACGACATCGCGCCGATGCGGGTGTGCCGCCGGACGGCCCTGCTTGACCTCGACGTGCGGGACCGCCGCTTCGGCTACCCGGTCGAGCTGCTGGACCGGGCCACTCGGGCCGGCTGGCGGTTCTCCGAGCGGGAGGTGTCCTACCACCCGCGGGCGGAGGGCACCCGCTCCAAGGTGTCCGGATCGGTCGTCGGGACCGTCAGGACCGCCCGGGACTTCTGGAAGGTGCTGGCATGAGCGCGGCGCGAATCCTGGTGCTCGCCAAGGCCCCGGTCGCGGGGCAGGTCAAGACCCGGCTCGGCGTCCACGTGGGGCTGGCCGAGGCCGCCGCGGTCGCCGCGGCCGCCCTGCTCGACACACTGCGCGCCTGTGTCGAGGCCGTCGGGCCGGCCCGCTGCTACCTCGCGCTCGGCGGGGACCTGGCCGAGGCGGTCCGCGGCGACGAGCTGGTCCGCGCCGTCCACGGCTGGTCCGTGCGTCCGCAGCGCGGACCCGACTTCGCCACCCGGCTGGTCAACGCCCACCTCGACCTCGCACCAGGGGTCGGCCCGGTCGTGCAGCTCGGCATGGACACCCCGCAGGTCACGCCCGGCCTGCTCATCGGCGCCGCCGCGGCCACCGGGGAGTACGACGCGGTGCTGGGCCCGGCGGAGGACGGCGGCTGGTGGGTGCTCGCCCTCGACGACCCCCGCCATGCGGCGGCGCTGGCGGGGGTCGAGATGTCCACGCCGCACACCCACGACCACACCCGGCGCGCCCTCGAGGGCCGCGGCCTGCGAGTCGGCGCGACCGCCACGCTGCGTGACGTCGACACCGCGGCAGACGCCGATGCGGTGTCCGCCGACCTCCCGGGCGGGCACTTCGTGCGCGCCTGGTCCGCGCTGCGCGAGGCGCGCGCATGACTACCGAGCTCTTCGAGGAAGAGATCAGCGACGAGTCCTTCTCCGCGGTCTTCTCCCGCGCGCTGCAGGGGTTGCCCTGCTCGGTGGTGGGCGTCAGGGAGGGTCCCCAGCCGCTGCCGGTCGCGTCATGGGTCCGGGACGCAGACGCCACCGACACCGCGATGCTGGCCCACTGCATCGGGCCAACCCTCGACATCGGCTGCGGTCCCGGCCGGCTGAGCGCCCGCCTGGTCGAGCTGGGCCACGTCGTGCTCGGCATCGACGTCGTGCACGAGGCGGTGCGGCAGACCCGGGAGCGGGGGGTGTCGGCCATCGTGCGCGACGTCTTCCAGGAGCTGCCGGGGGAGGGTCGCTGGAGCAGCGCCCTGCTGGCCGACGGCAACGTCGGCATCGGCGGCGACCCGGTCGCCCTGCTCCGCCGGGTCGGGCAGCTGCTCGACCCGCTCGGGCGCGTGGTGGTCGAGCTCTCCGCGCCCGGGGTGGGCCTGCGGACGATGTGGGCCGCGCTGCAGTGCGGCGAGACCCGGTCCCGGCCGTTCCGCTGGTCGCTCGTCGGTGTCGACGCGATCGCCGACGTGGCGGCCGCGGCAGGGTTCGCGGTGGTGGCGACCCACGACCGCGCGGGACGGTGGTTCGCGGTCCTGGAGGAGCAGCCGTGAGGCCGCCCGTCGACACCGACTTCACCTCGCGGCTGCGCAGCGCGGCGGTCACCGCCCGGGTCGGCCTGTGGCTGGGGATCTGCTTCGCGGTCGCGTTCGTCACCGGCCTGATCAGCCACTACGCCCAGGTGCCCGACCAGCCTGTGCCGTTCCCGACGAGTCCGTCGTGGGGCTACCGCGTGACCCAGGGCCTCCACGTCATGGCCGGTACGGCGGCCGTCCCGCTGCTGCTGGTGAAGCTCTGGACGGTCTACCCCCGGCTGTTCAAGCGCCCGCCGCGCGGCCTGCGCCGGCTCGCGGTCGAGGCCGCCGAGCGCGCCTCGATCGGGGTGCTGGTGGCCGCCGCGGTCTTCCAGCTCGCCTCCGGTCTGGCCAACTCGGCCCAGTGGTACCCGTGGACGTTCTCGTTCCGGGCGACCCACTACGCCGTCGCCTGGATCGCGATCGGCGCGCTGGTCCTGCACGTGGCGGTGAAGCTGCCCGTGATCCGCCGCGCGCTACGCGCCGACGTCGACTCCACCGAGCAGGACCGTCCGGCGGCCTCCGAGCCCGGTGCCCTGTCGAGACGCGGGCTGCTGCGCACGACCTGGCTCGCGGCCGGGGTGGCCGTGGTGGCGACCGCCGGCGGCACCGTGCCGTTCCTGCGCCGGGTGTCGGTCCTCGGCGTGCGTTCCGGCGACGGACCCGCCGGGGTGCCGATCAACAAGTCGGCGCGCGCCGCGGGCGTGACCGCGACCGCCACCAGCCCGTCGTACCGCCTGACGGTGGCGTACGCCGGCCGCGAGGTCTCGCTGAGCCGCGACGACCTGGCCGCCATGCCGCAGGCCACCGAAAGTCTGCCCATCGCGTGCGTCGAGGGTTGGAGCGCGGGCGCCACCTGGACCGGGGTCCGGGTCCGGGAGCTGCTCGACCTCGTCGACGCGCCGCCCGGGCACGACGTCCGGGTGGTCTCGCTGCAGGAGAGCGGGCCCTTCCGCGAGCCGGTCCTCCAGTCGAACTTCGCCGACGACGACCGCACCCTGCTGGCGCTCCAGCTGCACGGGGAGACGCTGGCGATCGACCACGGCTACCCCTGCCGGCTGATCGCGCCCGACCGGCCCGGTGTGCTGCAGACCAAGTGGGTCCACCGGTTGGAGGTGCAGGCGTGACCGCCCGCCTGGTCACCGGGGCGACCGGCCTGCTCCTCGGCGTGTACGGCGCGTGGTTGCTGCTCAGCCGCCAGGACCCCGAGCGGCTCCGGGACGCCGGGGTCTGGCTCGCCTCGGGGGTGGTGCTGCACGACGCCGTGCTGGCGCCGCTGGTGATCGGTCTCGCCGCGCTCGGCCCCCGGCTGCTCCCGCGGTCGGCGCGGGCGCCGGCCACGGTCGGGCTGGTGGTGCTGGGCAGCGTCACGCTGCTGGCGGTGCCGGTGCTCGGCCGCTTCGGGGCCCGCGCCGACAACGCGACCCTGCTGGACCGGCCCTACACGGCCGGGTGGCTGCTGCTGGCCGGACTAGTGTTGACAAGCGTGGTCGTGGCCACCGTTGTCCGGGCGCGGCGACGCTCGGCCGGTCCGGCGGGAAGGAGCACCGATGGCCCGCGTGCTCGTCGTTGACGACGACCACACCGTGCGGGAGGTGGTCGTCTCCTACCTGCGCGCCCACGGTCACGACGTGCTCGAGGTCGGCGACGGCGAGTCCGCGCTGACGACCATGCGCGAGGCGCCCGCCGACCTGGTGGTGCTTGACCTCATGCTCCCGGGGATCGACGGGCTCGAGGTCTGCCGGCAGCTGCGGGACGGCGGGGACGTCCCGGTGATCATGCTGACCGCGCTGGGCAGCGAGACCGACCGGGTGGTGGGGCTCGAGCTGGGCGCCGACGACTACGTCAGCAAGCCGTTCAGCCCCCGCGAGCTCGCACTGCGGGTCGACTCGGTGCTGCGGCGTACGACCGAGGCGGCGCCGGCGGTGCCCGAGCGGCTCGCCGACGGCGACCTCGTCGTCGACAACGCCCGGCACGTGGTGACCCGCGAGGGCCGGCCCCTGGCCCTGACCGGCCGCGAGTTCGACCTGCTCCGCTTCCTGGTGGCGCACCCCGGCACGGCCTTCTCCCGCGACGACCTGCTCCAGCAGGTGTGGGGCTGGTCGATCGGCGACCGCTCGACGGTCACCGTCCACGTGCGCCGCCTGCGCGAGAAGGTCGAGCGCGACCCGACCCGACCCGAACGCCTGCTCACGGTCTGGGGCGTGGGCTACCGATGGGAGTCCCCCGCATGAGCTCCGACCACGTCCAGATCGTCCTCGTGGCGGCCGCGTGCGCGCTTGGTGTCGGCGCCCTCGGCCTCATCCTCGCCTGGCTGCTGCGGCACCGCTCGATCCGCTGGCAGCTGGGGCTGGTCGCGGTGATCGCCGTGCTCTCGGTGCTGGCCGGCGTCGTGGCGACGGCGCAGCTGATGTTCATCTCCGACCACGACTGGGGCGTGGTCAGCCTGGTCGCCCTGGTGGCCGGCCTCGTCGCGGTCGCGGTCGCGCTCGCCCTCGGCGCGGCGATCGTGCACTGGTCGGCGTCGCTGCGCGAGGACGCCCGCCGGCTGGGCGTGGACGGCACCTTCGCGGGGGAGCGCCGCGGCCCCAGCGAGTTCCAGGCGCTGTCCGACGAGCTGGCGCGCACGAGCGAGCGCCTCGAGGAGTCGCGGCTGCAGGCCGCGCTGCTCGAGGAGTCGCGGCGCGAGCTGGTCTCGTGGGTCTCGCACGACCTGCGGACTCCGCTCGCCGGGATGCGGGCGATGACCGAGGCGCTCGAGGACGGGCTCGCCTCCGACCCGGCGCGCTACCACCGGCAGATCCGCGCCGAGGTGGACCGCATGGTGCGGATGGTCGACGACCTCTTCGAGCTCTCCCGGATCCACGCCGGTGTGCTGCGGCTCAGCCCCGAGGCGGTGATGCTCGGCGACCTGGTCAGCGAGGCCATCGCCGGCGCCGACCCAGTCGCGCGCGCCCGGCGGGTGCGGCTGGGCGGCAGCGTGGAGGACGGCGTGGAGGTCACCGCCGACGCCGCCGGACTCTCGCGCGTCGTCTCGAACCTGGTCATGAACGCGATCCGCCACACGCCGGCCGACGGCGTCGTCGAGATCCACGGGCGGGCGGTGGACGACGGGGTCGAGCTGAGCGTCACCGACGGCTGCGGCGGGCTGGACCCCGAGGACATGGAGCGCGTCTTCGACCTGGCTTGGCAGGGTGGCTCGGCGCGCACGCCCGATACCGAGGACTCCTCCCACGCGCGGGGTGCCGGGTTGGGGCTTGCGATCGTGAAAGGGATCGTCGAGGCTCACCGGGGGCGCGTCGAGGTCGAGAACGTCGAGTCCGGCGCGCCGGGGTGCCGGTTCCGGGTGCGGCTGCCGCGGGTGCCCTCCGAGCCGCCTCGGGAGCCGGCCGCCGAGCCCGTGTGAGGCGTCGTACGACGCGCCGACACGCCCGCACCACCTGCGTGAGTCGAACACGTGTTCGGGCTACTGTGGATCCACAGGTGACGCGCTGGTCGACGTCGTCCCCAGGCAGTCCGGCCCCGGACCGGCATTGTCGGCGGTCCCGTCTAGCGTCTCGCACAACGATGAACACGACGACGACAACCCAGACGAAGCGACCACGACGCGGGGCGGCCAAGCCCCCGAAGGAGAAGAACAACATGGCTGGTGGAGACCGCGACAAGGCTCTCGACACCGCGCTCGCCAACATCGAGCGCCAGTTCGGCAAGGGCTCCGTGATGCGCCTCGGCGACGAGACGCGCGCCCCGCTGGAGATCATCCCCACCGGGTCGATCGCGCTCGACGTGGCGCTCGGCCTCGGCGGCCTGCCGCGCGGCCGCGTGGTGGAGATCTACGGTCCGGAGTCGTCGGGCAAGACGACGGTCGCCCTGCACGCGGTGGCCAACGCCCAGCGCGCCGGCGGCATCGTGGCGTTCATCGACGCCGAGCACGCCCTCGACCCGGAGTACGCCAAGAACCTCGGCGTCGACACCGACGCGCTGCTGGTCTCCCAGCCCGACTCCGGTGAGCAGGCGCTCGAGATCGCCGACATGCTGATCCGTTCCGGCGCGCTCGACCTGATCGTCATCGACTCGGTGGCCGCGCTCGTGCCCCGCGCCGAGATCGAGGGCGAGATGGGCGACAGCCACGTCGGCCTCCAGGCCCGCCTGATGAGCCAGGCGCTGCGCAAGATGACCGGTGCCCTGAACAACTCCAAGACGACCGCGATCTTCATCAACCAGCTGCGCGAGAAGATCGGCGTGATGTTCGGCTCGCCCGAGACCACGACCGGTGGTCGCGCGCTGAAGTTCTACTCCTCGGTCCGTCTCGACGTGCGCCGCATCGAGACCCTCAAGGACGGCACCGACATGGTCGGCAACCGGACCCGGGTCAAGGTCGTGAAGAACAAGGTGGCCCCGCCGTTCAAGCAGGCCGAGTTCGACATCATGTACGGCAAGGGCATCAGCCGCGAGGGTGGCCTGATCGACGTCGGTGTCGAGGCGGGCCTCGTCCGCAAGGCCGGCGCCTGGTACACCTACGAGGGCGACCAGCTCGGCCAGGGCAAGGAGAACGCCCGCAACTTCCTGCGGGACAACCCCGACCTGGCCAACGAGCTGGAGAAGAAGATCCTCGAGAAGCTGGGTGTCGGCCCGACGGTCGACGCCGAGACCCCCGCCGACCCGCTGGGTGTCGATGACTTCTGAGTCGTTCGACGACGACCGGCCCGCGCCGTCGTGGGCCGGTGACGTCACCGCCGGGGTGGACGCGTGGACGCAGCGAGCGTCCGCGCCCGCCCCGGCGGTTCCTGAGGAGGTTGCGCAGCAACCGTCTCGAAGGGCGGCTCCGGCACCGCCCGACCCGGTGGCGGAGGGTCCGGACGCCGACCCCGAGTCGGTGGCCCGCAAGATCCTGCTCGACCAGCTCACCGGTCAGGCCCGCAGCCGCAAGCAGCTGAGCGACAAGCTCGCCTCCCGCAACGTGCCGACGGACATCGCGACCCGATTGCTCGACCGGTTCGAGGAGGTCGGGCTGGTCGACGACGAGGCCTTCGCCCGTTCCTGGATCGCCAGCCGCCAGCCGGGCAAGGGCCTGGCCCGCCGGGCCCTTGCCCAGGAGCTGCGCCGCAAGGGTGTCGACGACGAGGTCGCCCGCGAGGCGCTCGACGAGATCGACCCCGCGGACGAGGAGGCGGCGGCCCGGGCCCTGGTCCGCAAGAAGCTCCGGTCGCTGTCCCGCGTCGACGACACCACCGCCACCCGGCGGCTGGTCGGGATGCTCGCCCGCAAGGGCTACGGCTCCGGGCTCGCGTTCGCGGTCGTGCGCGAGGAGCTGGCCGAGGCCGACCGCGGCGCCGGGGACGACGACGACCTCTGAGCATCCGCCGGTTCCTGTTCTAGGCTCACATGCGTGCCGGAGCAGACGGGGCTGCGGGTCGTCGTCCACGACCGCGGACATGACCTGACGGGCGTCGTGCGCCCGGGGGAGTCGTGGGCCGCTGCGGCGCGTCGTACCTGCGCGAGCGTGCACGCCGACCCGGTCCCGGTCGACCTGTCCGCCGAGGTCAAGCAGTTCGCGATCGATCACGACCGGGTGGTCGCGATCCGGGCGATGACGCGCGGCGACCTCGGCGACGTCGTCCGGTGGCGGCAGAGCGACCACGTCCGGCGGTGGTGGGCCTCCGACGGCGAGCCGACGTACGACTCGGTCGAGGCGAAGTACGCGCCCCGCATCGACGGTCTCACCCCGACCCGGATGTGGGTGGTGGAGGCGAACGGCCGGTCGGTCGGGTTCGTGCAGGACTACCGGATCGGCGACTACCCCGAGTACGCCGTGCTGGGGCCGGACCCGGACGCGATCGGCGTCGACTACCTGATCGGTGACCCCGCCTGGGTCGGCCGGGGGCTGGGGGTGCGGATGCTGTGGGCCTGGATGCTGCGGGCCCGACGCCGCTTCCCGGGCGCCGCCTCGTACTTCGCCGCGCCCGACCACCGCAACGCCGCGTCGTTGCGGATCCTGGCCAAGGCGGGTTTCTCCGAGGGGCTGTGGTTCGACGAGCCGCAGGACGACGGCACGGTCGACACCGTCGTCGGGTGCACGCTCGACGTCCCCCGGGTGCTGGGATAGTGGCGCCATGACGCGCTATCCCTTCCGCCTGCCCGCCGGGCCCGTGGATCTCACCTCCATCGAGACCAGTGCCGCCCCGGGGTTCAAGGGCGGCAAGAAGAAGGGCAAGGCGGCGCTCTTCGCCCTCGGCGACGAGCTGTCCGACCTGCAGGAGCGGCTGTTCGCCGAGGGCCGGTCCGGCTCGGAGCGTCGCGTGCTGCTCGTCCTGCAGGGGATGGACACCTCGGGGAAGGGTGGGGTGCTGCGTCACACCGTCGGCCTGGTCGACCCGCAGGGCGTGAAGATCACGTCGTTCAAGGCGCCCACCGAGGAGGAGCGGGCCCACGACTTCCTCTGGCGGATCCGTCGGCAGCTGCCCGAGGCGGGCTACATCGGGGTGTTCGACCGCTCGCACTACGAGGACGTGCTGATCGCCCGGGTCCGTGACCTCGCCGACCCCGAGGAGATCGAGCGCCGCTACGCCGCGATCAACGACTTCGAGCGCGAGCTCGTGGACTCCGGCACCACCGTCGTGAAGTGCATGCTGCACATCTCCGCCGACGAGCAGAAGGAGCGCCTGCTCGCGCGGCTGGACAAGCCCAGCAAGCACTGGAAGTACCACCCGTCCGACGTCGACGAACGCGCCCAGTGGCCGCGCTACCGCGAGGCCTACGAGATCGCGCTGGAGCGCACGAACACCGAGCACGCGCCGTGGTTCGTGATCCCGAGCGGGAGGAAGTGGTACCGCAACCTCGCGATCGGACGCCTCCTCTACGACACCCTGCGGGGCATGGACCTGCAGTGGCCGGTGGCCGACTTCGACGTCCAGGTCGAGAAGAAGCGCCTGGTCGACGAGGCGCCGCTGTCGTGATCCCCACCGTCTCGGTCACCCGGTACGTCACCCCGCTCCGCGAGGGCGGGAGCCTGCCCGGCATCGTCGAGGCCGACGACCTCGGCACCTACGTCTGCAAGTTCCGCGGCGCCGGCCAGGGCCTGCGCGTCCTGGTCGCCGAGGTGGTCGTCGGCGAGCTGGCCCGCAGGATCGGCCTGCCGACCCCGCGGCTCGTCGCGCTCGACCTGGACCCGGAGATCGCCCGGTACGAGGCCGACGAGGAGGTGCAGGACCTGCTCAACGCGAGTGCGGGCCTCAACCTCGGCGTGGACTTCCTGCCCGGCGCGTTCGGCTTCGACGGCGACCTCCAGGCGGGCGGCGGTGTCGGTGCCGCCGTGCTGTGGCTCGACGCCTTCACCGCGAACGTCGACCGCAGCTGGCGCAACCCCAACCTGCTGCTGTGGCACGGGGAGCTGTGGGTCATCGACCACGGTGCGGCGCTGTACTTCCACCACGCCTGGGCCGGGGGAGCCCTGTCGAAGGAGGGCGCTCCGACCCGGTTCGCCGCCCAGCCCTGGGACCCGTCCGACCACGTGCTCGGGTCGCACGCCGCCGAGCTGCCGGCGGCCGACGAGCGGATCCGGGACATGCTCGACGAGTCGGTCTTCGCGGAGGTGCTGGACCAGGTGCCCGACGAGTGGCTCGAGCCGGTGCCGGGGGCGGAGACGCCGGCCGCGGTGCGCGCGGCGTACGTGTCGTTCCTGAGCGCGCGGCTCGCGACCCGGCAGTGGCTGCCCGCGGGGGTGGTGGCATGACCGCGTCGCCCCGGCTGGCCTACCAGTACGTCGTGCTGCGCTGCGTCCCGCGCGTGGACCGCGAGGAGTTCCTGAACGTCGGCGTGGTCGTCTACTGCCAGGCGGCCGACTATCTCGAGGTGGCCTGGGAGGTGGACCGCGAGCGGCTCGCGGCCCTCGACCCCGGCCTCGACCTCGACCAGGTGTGCGAGGCGCTGACCTTCGTCGAGGGCGTGTGCGGCGGCGACGAGCGCGGGGGAGCGGCTGGTGCGAAGCCGCCCGGCCAGCGGTTCGGCTTCCTCAAGGCCCCCAGGAGCACGGTCCTCCAGCCCGGGCCTGTCCACGGCGGTGTCACCACCGACCCCGCGCGGCAGCTCGACCACCTGCTCCAGAAGCTCGTCACCTGACGACCCGCGCGGCCACCGATGAGTTGGCGGCCCACCCCGGGTCAGCATGAGCATGATCGCCACGAACCTCGCCGACCTCTACGACCTCCCGCTCATGGACTGGACGAGCATCGAGGCGCGGCTCGCGCAGGGCGTCAGCCAGGCGCCGGGCACCGGCGGCCCTGACCGACACACCTGCTGGCTGACCACGATCAACCCCGACGGCAGCCCGCACGTCACGGGCATCGGGGCACTCTGGGCGGAGGGCGCCTTCTGGTTCGAGACCGGGGCCCGGACCCGCAAGGGCCGGAACCTGGCGCGTGATCCGCGCTGCGTGCTGAGCCTCGCCACCCACGACTTCGACCTCGTCGTGGAGGGCACGGCAGACCACGTCGACGACCCGCCGACCGTCGCGGCGATGGCCGAGAAGTGGGCGGCGGAGGGCTGGCCGGCCCGGGTGGACGACACCGGTACGGCCCTCACCGCGGACTACAGCGCCCCCTCGGCCGGACCTCCTCCGTGGCAGGTGTACCGGATCGCTGCCCGCACCATGACCGGCCTCGCTACGGTCGCCCCGGGCGGCGCGACGCGCTGGACGGTCTGAATGTCGGGGTCCGACTCCTCGAGCCCGCGACACTCATCGGAGCCGGGACGGGCACCTGCGGGCGTTCGAGAGTGCCCGCAGGTGCCCTCGCGGCTCAGACGGGGACCAGCTCGACCGCGCCGACGGCGTAACGGGCCAGGATGGTCCGGGCCAGCTCCGGGTGGGCGCCCAACGGGTCCGACACCGTGATCGCGCCGGCCTCGAGGGCGAGCTCGGCGGCCCGGTCGGGCAGGAAGCCCGGCGCGAGGAACAGCGAGGCGACCGCGATGTGGCGGCGGCCCTCGGCCCGGAACTGGCGGACCGCCTCACCCGCGGCCGGGGGAGCGGCGGAGGCGAACGCCGCGGTGACGGGCAGCTTGTGGCGCTGTCCCCAGACCCGGGCCAGGCGGGCGACCGCCTGGTTGGCGAGCGGGTCGCTGGAGCCGGCCGCGGCCAGCACCAGCGCGTCGAGCTCGCGGACCCGGGCCGCCTTCAGCGCCTCGCGCATCCGCACGTCCAGCACCTCGAGGAAGCACGGCTCCAGGCCGAGGATCGAGGTGGCCCGGATCTTCAGGCCCTCGTGCCGGGCCGTGGCCGCGGCGATGGCGCCCGGGACGTCGACCTTGGCGTGGTAGGCCTCGGTCAGCAGCAGGGGTACCACGACGATCTCGTCGTGACCCGCCCGCACGAGCCGGTCCACGACCGTCGCGAACGACGGCTTGGAGAGCTCGAGGAACGCCTGCTCGATGCGAAGGTCCGGGCGCATCGCGCGGACCTCGTCGACCAGGGCGGTGATCGTCGCAGCGGACCGTGGGTCACGGCTTCCGTGAGCCAGGGCCACCAGGGCAGGAGCAGCCATCAGTGCGGCCTCCTCGTTGTTGCCGGTGCTACCGGGGTGGTGGTGTGACGACCGACGGCGCTGTCGATCACGTGGGTGCGGGGCGTCATGAGTGGATCCCGCACTCGGTCTTGTTGGTGCCGGCCCAGCGCCCGCTGCGCGGGTCCTCACCGGGCGCGACGCGACGGGTGCAGGGCCAGCACCCGATGGAGGGGTAGCCGTCGTAGACGAGCGGGTTCACCAGGACGCCGTTGTCGGCGATGTAGCGCTCGACCTGCTCGTCGGACCAGCGGGCCAGTGGAGAGACCTTGACCTTGCCCTTCTTGGCGTCCCAGCCGACGACGGGCGCGATCACCCGGTTGTGGGTCTCCGCCCGGCGCAGCCCGGTCGCCCAGGCGTCGTACCGCTCCAGCGACTCGGCCAGCGGCTGCACCTTGCGCAGCGCGCAGCACCGGTCGGGATCGGTCTTGTAGAGGTCCTTGCCGTACGCCGCGTCCTGCTCGGCCACGGTCTGCTTCGGCGTGATCGTCAGCAGGTTCACGTCGAGCGTCGCCTCGACGGCATCGCGGGTGCCGATCGTCTCGGCGAAGTGGTAGCCGGTGTCGAGGAAGACGACGTCCACCCCCGGCGCGACCTTCGACGCCAGGTGGGCCAGCACCGCGTCGCCCATCGACGAGGTGATGCAGAAGCGCTCGCCGAACGTCGCGACCGCCCACTCGATGATGTTCTCGGCGGGCGCGAGCTCGAGCTCGGCGCCGACGTGGGACACCAGCTCGCGCAGCTCCTCGGGGGAGCGGCCCTCGGTGTGGGTGCCGCGGAAGTTGCGGGCCGAGGTGGTCGTGGCGGCGGTCATGACGGACCACCAGCCGACGGCCGCAGCAGGCCCAGCATCTTCAGCGAGAACGCGCGCCGGCAGGCCCGGCACTCCCACGTCCCGTGCGGCGAGGTGACCTCGCCGGACTCCGAGACGACCTCGTGGGGGCGCAGGTCCTCGTCCCCGCAGTACGGGCAGTGGTAGGGGACGGCGCGCTCGCTCATGAGCTCACCCCCTCCAGGGTCCGCTCGCCGCGCAGGTGCTCCTCGTCGGCGCGGGCCACCCACGCCGCGAACGACTCGCCGTCCTCGCGGTCCTGCAGGTAGGCGGCCACGACGTCGGTGACGTAGTCGTCGAGCCCGGCGCTGGTGACCTTGTGGGCGCGCAGCTTCTTGCCCAGCGAGTTGATCAGGCCGATGCCGCCGCCGAGGTGGACCTGGAAGCCCTCCACCTGGTTGCCGTCGGCGTCCATCACCAGCTGGCCCTTGAGGCCGATGTCGGCGATCTGGGTGCGTGCGCAGGCGTTCGGGCAGCCGTTGACGTTGATGCTGATCGGGGTGTCGAGGTCGGGGAACCGACGCTCGAGCTCGGCCACGAGGTCGTGGGCACGCTGCTTGGTGTCGACGATGGCGAGCTTGCAGAACTCGATGCCGGTGCAGGCCATCGTGGAGCGCCGCCAGTTCGACGGCCGGGCGGAGAGGCCGATCCGGTCGAGCGCCGCGACCACGTCCTCGACCCTCTCCGCGTCGACGCCGATCACGACCAGCTTCTGGTACGACGTGAGCCGGACGCCGTCGGCGCCGTACTGCTCGACGAGGTCACCGAGCCCGGTGAGCACGTCGCCGTCGATGCGGCCGACGGTGGGCGCGGCACCGATGTAGAACCGGCCGTCCTTCTGCTCGTGCACACCGATGTGGTCGCCGCTGTGCTCGGCGACCCCCGGGGACTGGGCGTCGGGCAGGGCGCGGTGGAGGTACTCGGTCTCGAGGACCTCGCGGAACTTCTCCACGCCCCAGTCCGCGACCAGGAACTTCAGGCGGGCGCGCGAACGCAGCCGGCGGTAGCCGTAGTCGCGGAAGATCGAGATCACGCCCTCCCAGACGTCCGCGACGTCCTCGAGCGCGATCCACACGCCGAGCTTCTGGGCCAGCATCGGGTTGGTCGAGAGGCCGCCACCGACCCACAGGTCGAAGCCGGGGCCGTGCTCGGGGTGATCGATGCCGACGAACGAGACGTCGTTGATCTCGGGGGCGCCGTCGAGCGAGGGGTGGCCGGAGGCCGAGGTCTTGAACTTGCGCGGCAGGTTGGCGTACTCCGGCTTGCCGATGTAGCGGCGCTTGATCTCAGCCAGCGCGGGTGTGGCGTCGATGATCTCGTCCTTGGCGACCCCGGCGACGGGGGAGCCGAGGAACCCGCGGGGAGAGTCGCCGCAGGCCTCCAGCGTGCTGAGCCCGACGGCCTCGAGGCGCGACCAGATCTCGGGCACGTTCTCGATGTCGATCCAGTGGTACTGGATGTTCTGCCGGTCGGTGATGTCGGCGGTGTTGCGGGCGAAGTCGGTGGAGATGCCGCCCAGGGTCCGCAGCTGCGCGGGACCCAGCAGGGCGCCGTCGCTGCGGACGCGCATCATGAAGTAGCGGTCGTCGAGCTCGTGCGGCTCCAGCGTGGCGGTCTTGCCGCCGTCGAAGCCGGGGGCGCGCTGGGTGTAGAGGCCCATCCAGCGGAAGCGGCCGCGGAGGTCGGCGGGGTCGATGGAGTCGAAGCCGCGCTTGGAGTAGATGTTGCGGATCCGGGCTTCGACGTTGAGCGGGTTGTCGTCCTTCTTGGACTGCTCGTTGGCGTTGAGCGGCTCGCTGTAGCCGAGGGCCCACTGGCCTTCACCGCGCTTGGGGCGGGGGCGTGCGGTACGAGGGGCGGTTGCCTGGTTCGTCATGGAGGCGGATCCTTGGGCGGTTGTGAGACGCGCGACTCGTCAGGGCCCGACCTCGTCGTCGGGTTGACCTTCCGGACCGGGCGCCCGGGGACTGGTGGTCGTCGGGCGGGCGGCCGTCGGCTCGCGGGGGAGGAACGACGGCGGTCAGGAAGGCCAACACATCATGCTGCGGGTTCGCCCGAGGTCCACGTGGCGTCGAACCACGAGGTAGGCGTGCGTTGCAGCGCTGATCATGTCAAGGAGTCTCAGGGGTCGGACGGCACGATCACAACCTGAAATCTCATGAGGTGAGACGCATCTCCAGAATGTGAGACACCGGAGGGTCGTCCCCGCCTGAGCGGGCGGACGGTGCGGCCCACGTCACAGGAGCCGTGGCCGCGAGGTCGCGGTGGCGGTGGCCGCCGACGTCACTACGCTGGGCCCATGACGGACGACCTGATCAGCAGCGCGTACACCCAGGCCCTCGAGGTCATCGCCTCGGTCGAACCCCGCATCGCGGATGCGACCCGCCAGGAGCTGGCCGACCAGCGGGCCTCGCTCAAGCTGATCGCCAGCGAGAACTACGCCTCGCCGGCGGTGCTGCTGACCATGGGCACCTGGTTCAGCGACAAGTACGCCGAGGGCACGGTCGGGCACCGGTTCTACGCGGGCTGCCAGAACGTCGACACCGTCGAGTCGATCGCGGCCGAGCACGCGCGCGAGCTGTTCGGGGCGCCGTACGCCTACGTCCAGCCGCACTCGGGCATCGACGCCAACCTGGTCGCCTTCTGGTCGATCCTCGCCCACCGCATCGAGACCCCGGCCCTGCAGAAGCTCGGCGCCAAGAACGTCAACGAGCTGAGCGAGGAGGACTGGGAGGCGCTGCGCCACGAGTTCGGCAACCAGCGCCTGCTGGGCATGTCGCTGGATGCCGGTGGCCACCTCACCCACGGGTTCCGCCCCAACATCAGCGGCAAGATGTTCCACCAGCAGCAGTACGGCACCGACCCCGAGACCGGGCTCCTGGACTACGACGCCGTGGCGGCGAAGGCCCGCGAGTTCAAGCCGCTGGTCCTCGTCGCCGGCTACTCGGCCTACCCGCGCCGGGTGAACTTCGCCAAGATGCGCGAGATCGCCGACGAGGTCGGCGCCACCCTGATGGTCGACATGGCCCACTTCGCCGGGCTGGTCGCCGGCAAGGTGTTCACGGGTGACGAGAACCCGGTGCCCTTCGCGCACATCACCACCACGACGACCCACAAGTCGCTGCGCGGCCCGCGCGGCGGCCTGGTCCTGGCCCAGGAGGAGTACGCCGCCGACGTCGACCGCGGCTGCCCGATGGTGCTCGGCGGTCCGCTCTCGCACGTGATGGCGGCCAAGGCCGTGGCCCTCGCCGAGGCGCGCCAGCCCTCGTTCCAGACCTACGCCCAGCAGGTCGCCGACAACGCCCACTCCCTGGCCGAGGGCTTCGTCTCGCGCGGCGCGAAGCTCGTCACCGGCGGCACCGACAACCACATCGTGCTGCTCGACGTCTCCTCGTTCGGGCTCACCGGCCGCCAGGCCGAGTCGGCGCTGCTCGACGCGGGGGTCGTCACCAACCGCAACTCGGTGCCCCAGGACCCGAACGGCGCCTGGTACACCTCCGGCGTCCGGCTCGGCACACCCGCGCTCACGACCCGCGGCTTCGGCCACGACGAGTTCGACAACGTCGCCGACCTGATCGTCCAGGTGCTCTCCAACACCCAGCCCGGCACCACCAAGGCCGGCGGCCCGTCGAAGGCGTCGTACGTCCTCGCCGACGGGGTGGCCGACAAGGTCAAGGCCGCCTCGGGCGAGATGCTCGACAAGCACCCGCTCTACCCAGGTCTCGAGCTCAGCTGACGCTCAGCGCCAGAGGTACTCCATCTCGGGACGGCCGCTGCCGCCGTACCTCGGGCGCCGTTCGGCCTGGCCGGTCTCGGCGAGGTGCTCGAGGTAGCGGCGGGCGGTGACCCGGGAGGCGCCGACCGCCTCGGCGACCTCGGTCGCGGACATCGGCGTCCCGGCGTCGCGCAGCGCGGCCGTGACCTCGCGGAGCGTCTCGGCGCTCATGCCCTTGGGCGGCGTCGCCCCCGGCGCGGGCCGCAGCGAGCCGAACAGCTGGTCCACCTCGTCCTGCACCACCTCGGTCGGGGCCGCCGCCAGCCGGGCGCGGTAGGCGGCGTACTGCTCGAGCTTGGCCCGGAACGTCGCGAACGTGAACGGCTTGAGCAGGTAGAGCACGACGCCCTGGGCGACCGCGTGCCGTACGACGTCCGCGTCGCGGGCCGAGGTCACCGCGATGACGTCGCAGAGGTGGCCGGCGGCCCGCAGCCGCTGCAGCAGCCCGAGTCCGTGGCCGTCGGGCAGGTGCATGTCGAGCAGGATCAGGTCGACGTGCCGGTCCTGGGTCAGGAACCGGGCCGCCTCGGCGGCCGACCGGGCGATGCCGGCGACCTCGAACCCCTCGATCCGCGCGGTGTACGCCGCGTGCGCCTCCGCGGCGAGCGCCTCGTCCTCGACGACGAGCACCCGGACGTTCATGCCGGCCCGCCACCCGCCGGGACCGGCCCGGGTCGCAGCGTGACGGTGAACTCCGCGCCGCCGTGGGTGGACGTGCCGATGACGACGTCGCCGCCGTGGCGTCGCGCGACCTGGCCCACGAGCGCGAGCCCGACGCCCCGGCCACCGAGGTCGCCGGCCGAGGTCTTGGTGGTCCAGCCCCGGTCCATCGCGCGGGCGGCCTGCTCGGGGGTGAGCCCGGGACCGCTGTCGCCGACGACGATGCGGACCGCGTCGAGATCGCCGCCGAGCCGCACCGTCACCCGTCGGTCCGGCCGGCCGGTCACGGCGTCGAAGGCGTTGTCGACGAGGTTGCCGAGCACGGTGACCAGGTCGCGCGCGGCCACGGCGTCGCCGAGGTCGGGCAGGTCGCCCTCGATGGTGAGGTCGATCCCGCGCTCGGCGGCGTCCGCGCTCTTGCCGAGCAGCAGGGCGGCGACCACCGGGTCGCCGACCGCGCCGACCATCCGGTCGGTCAGGTGCTGGGCCACCTCGAGCTCCTCGGTCGCGAAGGCCACCGCCTCCTCCGGGCGGCCCATCTCGATCAGGGACACCACGGTGTGCAGCCGGTTGGCGGCCTCGTGGTTCTGCGAGCGCAGCGACTCGGTGAGGCCACGCACCACGTCGAGCTCGCCGGTGACCGAGCGCAGCTCGGTGTGGTCGCGCAGGCTGACCACGGCGCCGACGTCGTGGCCCTGCCAGGCGGCGGGCGCCGAGCTGACGACCAGCACGTGCTCGCCCGCGACGTAGATGTCGTCGGCCTCGGTGGTCCGCCCGAGCGCGGCCGCCACCAGCCCGGGCGGCAGGTCGAGCTCGTCGAGGGGGCGGCCGACCACGTCGTCGGGCAGCGCCAGCAGCCGCCGGGCCTCGTCGTTGACCAGCTGCACCCGGCCCCGGTCGTCGATCAGCAGCAGCCCCTCGCGGACCGCGTGCAGGACGGCGCTGTAGTACTCGTACATCCGGGTGATCTCGCGCTCGCCCAGGCCATGGGTCTGGCGGCGCAGCCGCCGGCTCACCAGCCAGGCGCCGGCCAGCCCGGCCGCGAGCACCGCCGCCCCGGCGACCAGGATCAGGGCCAGGTCCCGGCGGAGCTGCTGGTCGATCCGGGAGACGGTGATCCCCACCGAGACCAGGGCCGCCACGTCGCCGCGGTCGTCGCGGACGGGGACGACGGAGCGCATCGACGGCCCCAGGGTGCCGGTGTACTCCTGGGTGAAGACGTGGCCCCGCGGCGCACCGCCGAGGTCGCCGACGAAGGGCTGCCCGATCTGGTCCGGGTCGGGGTGCGTGTACCGGGTCCGGTCCAGCTTCATCACGACCACGAAGTCCACCCCGGTGTCGCGGCGGACCTTCTCGGCGTACGGCTGGAGCACGGCGGGCGGGTCCGGGTCCCGGAGGGCGGCGACCACGGTGGGGGAGTCGGCGACCGCCTCGGCCACGGCCACCGCGCGGTCGGTCGCGGTCGTCCGGGCGTCCCGGCGGGCGTCGTACGCCGCGAGGCCGAGGGCGCCGACGACGAGGACCAGCACGACCAGCACCTGCAGGACCAGGATCTGGCGCGCGACCGACGGCTCCCGTCCGGTGCCACGCCTGCGCATGCGGGGATTGTGCCGCACGGCTGTGGGTACGGGCGCCGGCGACCACAACGACCACAACAGTGACCGGCGTCACAAGCCGTCCCACGATGGGCGCACCAGCCGGGTCCAGCCCGGCGAAGACCTGGAGGAACCCATGAGCGTCACCGTCCCCGAGCCGCGCGGCACAGCCAGGCCGCGGCCCCAGAACCGCACCCACTACCTGTACGTCGCGGTCGTCGCCGCGGTCGGCCTCGGCATCCTCGTCGGGCTGCTGTTCCCCGACTTCGCCGTCGAGCTGAAGCCGCTCGGCACGGCGTTCGTGGCCCTGATCAAGATGATGATCCAGCCGGTCATCTTCTGCACGATCGTGATCGGCGTCGGGTCGGTGCGCAGCGCCGCCCGGGTCGGCAAGGTCGGCGGCCTCGCCCTGGCGTACTTCATGGCCATGTCGACCGTGGCGCTGGCCATCGGCCTGCTCGTCGGCAACGTCCTGCACCCCGGCTCGGGCCTGCACCTCACCGACGAGGCCGCGAGCGCCGGTGCCGCCCAGGCCGAGGGCGCGGGCACCACCACCGACTTCCTGCTGGGCATCGTCCCGACCTCGCTGTTCTCCGCGCTCACCTCGGGCGAGGTGCTCGAGACGCTGCTGGTCGCGCTGCTGGTCGGCTTCGCCGTCCAGGCCATGGGCCGCACCGGCGAGCCGATCCTGCGCGGCGTCGGGCACGTGCAGCGGCTGGTCTTCCGGGTCCTGGCGATGATCATGTGGGCCGCACCCGTCGGCGCCTTCGGCGCGATGGCCGCGGTGGTCGGCGAGACCGGCGTGGACGCGCTGAAGAGCCTGGCCGTGCTGATGCTCGGCTTCTACGTCACCTGCGCGCTGTTCGTCTTCGTGGTGCTCGGCACGCTGCTGAAGGTGGTCACCGGCGTCAACGTGTTCAGCCTCTTCAAGTACCTCGGCCGGGAGTTCCTGCTGATCCTGTCGACCTCGTCCTCGGAGTCGGCGCTGCCCCGCCTGATCGCGAAGATGGAGCACGCCGGCGTCGACAAGCCCACCGTCGGCGTGGTGGTCCCCACCGGTTACTCGTTCAACCTCGACGGCACCGCGATCTACCTGACCATGGCGTCGCTCTTCATCGCCTCGGCGCTCGGCGACCCGCTGAGCATCGGCGAGCAGATCTCGCTGCTGCTGTTCATGATGATCGCCTCCAAGGGCGCCGCCGGTGTCACCGGCGCGGGCATGGCCACCCTGGCCGGTGGCCTGAGCTCGCACCGCCCCGAGCTGCTCGACGGGGTCGGCCTGATCGTCGGCATCGACCGCTTCATGTCCGAGGCGCGGGCGCTGACCAACTTCGCCGGCAACTCCGTGGCCACCGTGCTGATCGCGCACTGGACCGGCGGCCTCGACCGCACGCGGCTGGACCGGGTGCTCGTCGGCGAGGAGCCCTTCGACGAGACCACGATGCTCGACGAGGACGAGGACCACGCCGCCGGCGTCGAGCGAGCGCCTGAGTCCGCGCGGGCCTGACAATGGGCGGGTGAGCGTCGACCTGGCCTGGCACCCGTGGACCGCGGACGTGACGGAGGCACTGGCCTCCCACGTCCGCGGTCTGCTCGGGTCGGGGGACGTCGAGACGGGGCGGCTCTGTCCTCGCTGCGGTTCGGCCGAGCACGGCCGGCCCTGGGTGCGGCACCGCTCGCGGTCGGTCCCGGTCTCGCTCTCTCGCTGCCGGCCGCACCTGCTCACGGCAGTCGGCACCGCGGGCCCGGTGGGCGTGGACGTCGAGTCGGTTGCCGCCGTGGACCGCGGCTGGGACCCCGCACTCGTGCTGGCTCCGGGGGAGCGGGCGGACACCCCGGAGGACCGGGGCAGGCTCTGGGCACGCAAGGAGGCCGTCCTCAAGGCGTACGCCGTGGGGCTGGCGGACCCGATGTGCCGGCTGGTCCTCGCGGACTTCCCGGGCGAGCTGGACGACGTACCAGCACCGCCCGGCTACGTGGCCGCGGTGGCCGAGCTCAGGGAAGGTCGGGAAGGTCGGTCTGGAACAGCCACGCGTCGAACAGCCCGGTGAGCGAGCGCCCGGTCTCCTGCTGGCAGTGCGCCACGAAGTCCTCGGTGGTCACCGAGCCGCCGAGGTTGGTCTTGACCCAGCTCTGCAGCAGGCCGAAGAACGCCTCCGAGCCGACCTCGGCGCGCAGGGCGTGCAGCGTGAGCGCGCCGCGCTTGTAGACCCGGTCGTCGAACATCAGCTCCGGGCCGGGGTCGGCCAGCAGGAGGTCCTTGGACTTGCGGAGCCGACCGTGGTGGTGGCGGGCGCGCTCGTCGACCGGGTCCGAGCCGGACTCCTCCGACCAGAGCCACTCGGCGTAGCAGGCGAACCCCTCGTGCAGCCAGATGTCCTGCCAGCGGCGCAGCGTCACCGCGTTGCCGAACCACTGGTGGGCCAGCTCGTGGGCGACCAGCCGGATCCGGTCCCAGTCGTCCTCGCAGAAGTTCCGCCCGAAGGTCGAGAGCGACTGGGACTCCAACGGGATCTCGAGGTCGTCGTCGGTGATCACGGTCGTGTAGCAGGCAAAGGGGTAGGGGCCGAAGACGGTCTCGAAGAAGCGCATCATGTCCGGTTGGCGCCCGAACGTCGCGTCGAAGCCGTCACCGGCCACGTCCGTGGGCGCGACGACGCGCAGGGGGACCGGACCGTCCTGCTCGATGACGGCGTAGCGACCGATCTGGCAGGTGGCGAGGTAGGTCGCCATCGGCGCATCCTGCCGATAGCGCCAGACGACCGACGACCCCCGGGCGGTGGTGTCGAGGAGCTCCCCGCTCATCGCGACGTGGTAGCCGCTGGGCGCCGTCACCGTGAACGCGTAGGTCGCCTTGTCGTCGGGCCGGTCGTTGCAGGGGAACCAGGTCGGGGCTCCGTGCGGCTGGGCGGCCACGATGACGCCGTCGCTGAGCTCCTCCCAGCCCGCGTCACCGAGCGTCCTGGACTTGAGGATCGCCGGCTGGCCCGAGAACTTCACCCGGACCTCGAACTCGGTCCCGGCGGCGATCGGGCTCGTCAACCACACCGCGAGCGCGCCGTCGCGGTGCGTGTAGCGCGCCGGCACCCTGCCGTTGACGGTCACCCGGGCCACCCGCAGCTGGTGCAGGTCCATCCGGACTCGGGTCAGGTCGTCGACGGCCACGCAGTGCAGGGTCGTCGTCGCATCGAGCCGGTTGCCCTCCGGCTTGTAGGCGAAGTCGAGGTCGTAGTGCGCGACGTGGTACGACGCGTCGCCGTGCCCGGGGACGTACGGATCCGTGCCGGTCATTCTGCTGCCTCCCATGGCCCGATGGGGTTGCCGATCCACCGGGTGCGGCTGGGGACACCTTCCCCGCGCATCACCAGAGAGACCGGTCCGACCGTAGCGTGACGCCCGATGGTCGCCGCGGGCAGGATCACGCTGTTGGGTCCGAGCGTCGCGCCGCGGTGCAGGACCACGCGGTCCATCGACAGCACCCGGTCGTGGAAGAGGTGGGTCTGGACGACGCAGCCGTGGTTGACCGTGCTGCCGTCGCGCAGCTCGACCAGGTCGGGCTCGGGCAGCCAGTAGGTGTCACACCACACGCCGTTCCCGATCCGCGCGCCCAGCATGCGCAGCCAGACGTTGAGGGCGACCGTGCCCTGGGTGACGGACGCGAACCAGGGGGCGGCGAGGACCTCGGTGAAGGTGTCCGCCAGCTCGCTGCGCCAGACGAAACCGGACCAGAGCGGGTGTTCCTCGGGGCGGTGCCGGCCGGCGAGGACCCACTTCGCCAGCACGGCGACCAGCGCCGCGGCGAGGCCTCCCGCGATCATCACGGGGCCACCGAGCAGGGCTGCGGCCAGGGGGTGCCACAGCAGGAGCGCCAGCAGCGACCCGCCCACGGCGACGTGGAGCAGCACGCTGACCAGCATCGGCACCAGGCGGCCGGTCTCGACCACGCCGCGCAGGACCTGCAGCCGCAGCGGCGGGTCGTAGGTGCGGCTCGAGTCCGTGTCGCCCGACACCCGTCGCAGCTTGGTCGGCGGGCTTCCGAGCCAGGAGGAGCCGGCCTTGGCCAGGGAGCGGCGGGGGGCCGCGGAGAGGACGGCGACGAGCGAGGCCTTCGGCACCTTGCGTCCGGCAGCCGCCATGCCGGAGTTGCCGACGAACGCGCGCTTGCCGATCTTGACGTTCTCGACCCGGATCCAGCCACCACCCAGCTCGTAGCACCCGATCAGCGTGTCGTCGGCCAGGAAGGCGTGGTCGTTGACCTGGGCGAACTTGGGGATCAGCAGCACCGTGGAGGCCTCCACGCCCTTGCCGATCCGGGCCCCGAGCAGCCGCAGCCACCACGGGGTCAGGGCGCTCGAGTAGAGGGGGAACAACCAGGTCCGGGCCTCGTCGAGGACCCGGAACGTGGCCCAGATGCGCACGCCGTGGGCCGACCGGACGGGATGGACGCCCGCGGTCATCCCGAGGGCGAAGGTCCGGACGAGCAGCAGGATCAGCAGCGCCAGCACGGCGTACCCGACCAGCGCGGCGAGCGGGAGCCAGGGAAGGGCACTGCGCAGCGCGTCGCCGAGCGAGGTGGACCCGCTCACGGCCGGGACGAGCACCGACGCCCCGGCGAGGACGGCGGCTCCCGGCAGCGCGGCCACGAGGATCGACGTCAGGGCGTAGACCCCCTCCCACGCACGGTGCTCGGGCGGGGCCTGCTCCGTCCACGGACCCCGGGTGTGGCTCGAGGCGCGTTCGGCGGGCGAGCCCGACCAGTACTCGCCGGCCGGGACGGTCCCCACGACCAGCGAGCCCGGGGCCACCTCGGCCTCCTTGCGCACCCGGGAGCCCGGCGCCAGCATGCTGCGGGCCCCGATCCGCGCCCGCGCGCCGATCCGGACCTCACCGACGTGGAAGACGTCCCCGTCGATCCAGTAGCCGCCCAGGTCGACCTCCGGCTCGACCGCGGCGTCCCTGCCGACCTTCAGCATGCCGGTGACCGGCGGGAGGGTGTGCAGGTCGGCGCCCTTGCCGATCTCGGCGCCGAGCAGCCGCGCGTAGAACGGGAACCAGGGGGCGCCTCCGAGCCCGGCCGCCGCGAGCTCGTCCTGCACCCGCGAGGCCAGCCACACCAGCAGGTGCACCTTGCCGCCGCGCGGGTAGCTGCCCGGCTCCACGCCGCGCAGGAGCAGGCGGGCCAGTCCGGCCGCGAGCGCCATTCTTCCCGGGGGGAGCAGGAACAGGCACGTGGTCAGGGCCAGCACCCACACGGGGTACGACGGCAACCACGGCAGCAGGTCGGGGTCGAGCCAGGTCACGACGGAGGAGAGCAGGGCCAGCCAGGACAGCCAGCGCGCCGCCGCGAGCGCGCGCAACGGCACCAGGGCGAGCAGCTGCCCGACCTGGGTCCGCACCGGGATCGGCATCACCCTGCGGTCCGACCTCGCGGCTCCGGCCCCCATGTCCTCCAGGGCGGCGGCCAGCGTCGCGACCTTCGAGTGCGCGTACACGTCGCCCACCACGACCTCGGGGAACCTCTCCCGCAGGCGGCTGACCACCTGCGCGGCGGTCAGCGAGCCACCGCCGAAGTCGAAGAAGTCGTCGGAGGGCGAGGTCACCTCCGCGCCCAGCACGTCGTTCCAGATCTCCGCGATCCAGGCCTGGGTGGGTGACAGGCCCGTCGGCACGACGGCCGCGGAGGGGGTCCCGAGCGGCCAGGGAAGGGCGTCGCGGTCGACCTTGCCGGAGGTGCGGGTCGGCAGGCTGTCGACCACCGCCAGTCGAGGGACCAGCGCGGCGGGCATCCGCTCGCGCAGCAGCTCGAGGGCGGTCGTGGGGTCGTAGGTGTCGTCGACGCTGACGTAGCCGACCAGGAGCTTGTTGCCGGACTTGGTGGAGCGGACGGCCGCGGCGGCCCCCTGGACGCCGGGGATGCGCAGCAGGTGGCCGTCGATCTCGCCGAGCTCGATCCGGCGCCCGCCCAGCTTGACCTGGTCGTCGGCGCGGCCCGAGAAGAGCAGCCCGGCCGGATCGTTGCGGACCACGTCTCCGGAGCGGTAGGCGCGATCCCAGCCGAGGGTCGGCATCGGGGCGAACTTGGCGGCGTCGAGGCCGGGGTCGAGGTAGCGGGCGAGGCCGACGCCGCCGATGATCAGCTCCCCGGTGCCGCCCTCCGGCACCGGGTGCCCCTCGGCGTCGACGACGGCGAGGTCCCAGCCGTCCAGCGGCAGCCCGATGCGCACGGGGTCGGTGCCGTCGAGCACCGTGCCGCAGGCCACGACCGTCGCCTCCGTCGGGCCGTAGGTGTTCCAGACCTCGCGCCCCTCGGCCTGCAACCGGGCCGCGAGCTCCGCCGGGCACGCCTCCCCGCCCATGATCAGGAGGCGGACCTTCGCCAGGGAGTCACGAGGCCACAGGGCGACCAGGGTGGGGACCGTCGAGACGATGGTGATGTCGTTGGCGACCAGCCAGGGCCCCACGTCCACGCCGGACCGGACCAGGGAGCGGGGCGCCGGGACCAGGCACGCGCCGTACGCCCACGCCAGCCACATCTCCTCGCAGCTGGCGTCGAACGCGACCGACAGGCCGGCCATCACCCGGTCCTGGCGGCCGATGGGCGCCTGCTGGAGGTACATGCGTGCCTCCGCGTCGACGAACGCCGCGGCGTTGCGGTGGGTGACGGCCACGCCCTTGGGGGTGCCCGTGGACCCGGAGGTGAAGATGACCCAGGCGTCGTCCTCGGGAGAGGGGCGGCCCACGTCGTCCGTCGGGTCCTCGGACCCGGCGTCGCCGTGTCGCCGGCTCACCACCTCCAGGTCGTTGCCGACCACGGCTGCGGCTTCGGCCTCGGCGAACACGACCCGGGCCCGCTCGTCGGGGTCGTCGGCGTCGACGGGGACGTAGGCGGCCCCGGCGGCCAGGATGCCCAGGATGGCGACGTAGAGGTCGGAGGTGCCGGACTTGATCCGGACCCCGACCTTGTCGCCACGCACCACGCCGGCCTCGGCCAGCCGGGCCGCGAGCTCGTCGGCGGCCTCCTGCAGCTCCGCATAGGTGAGCACGTCGACGCCGCTGTCGACGGCCAGCGCGTCGGGGTGCTCGGCCGCGGTCGCGGTGAAGATGTCCACCAGGGTGCGCGGCGCCGGTGCCCGCTCCGACGCCAGCAGCGCCGGCAGCAGTGCGGGGGATGAGGTGCTCACGGGGACGAGTCTTCTGGTGGTGGGTGAACAGACGGTGGGTTGCCGCCTGCGGGTCTAGTCGACCGTGGGGGTGGCTCGCTCCACGATCGCCTTCAGGTCGCCGCCGTCGAGCGTGCCGAACGTGCCGTCGTACGACGTGCCGAGCCGCGAGGCGCAGAACGCGTCGGCGACCTCCGGGGGAGCGAAGCGGACCAGCAGCGAGCCCTGGAGGCACGCCGCCATCCGGCCGGCCAGCCGGCGCGCGGAGGACTCGAGCGTGGCGGCGTCGCCGAGCAGCGCCAGCGTCTCGTCGACGGCCCGGTCCAGGCGCGGGTCCGCGCCGCGGGCCAGGCCCACCTCGGTGATCCACGCCTCGAGCACCTCCGGCTCGCGCGACAGGGCGCGGAGCACGTCGAGGGCGTTGACGTTGCCGGAGCCCTCCCACACGGAGTTCAGCGGGGCCTCGCGGTAGAGCAGGGGCATCACCGACTCCTCGACGTACCCGTTCCCGCCCAGGCACTCCAGCGCCTCGGCGACCATGAAGGGGGTCCGCTTGCAGACCCAGAACTTCGCCAGCGGCAGCGCGATCCGGCGCAACGCGGCCTCGTGCGGGTCGTCGACACCGTCGACGGCCGCGGCGAGCCGCATCGCCACCGCGGTGGCGGCCTCGGTCTCGATCGCGAGGTCGGCCAGGACGTTCTGCATCAGCGGCTTGTCGGCCAGCAGCGAGCCGAAGGCGGAGCGGTGCGCGGCGTGCCAGGTGGCCTCGTTGAGCGCCCGGCGCATCAGCGACGTCGAGCCCAGCACGCAGTCGAGCCGGGTCGCGGCCACCATCTCGATGATCGTGCGGACGCCCCGGCCCTCGTCGCCGAGCCGGTGCGCGACGGTGCCGTCGAACTCCAGCTCCGAGGAGGCGTTGGACCGGTTGCCCAGCTTGTCCTTGAGGCGGACGACGTCGAGCTGGTTGCGCGTGCCGTCGGCGAGCACCCGCGGCACCACGAAGCAGGTCACGCCCCCCTCGGCCTGGGCGAGCACCAGGAAGACGTCGTTCATCGGCGCCGAGGTGAACCACTTGTGCCCGTGCAGGGTGTACTCGCCGTCGGTCGACGTCGGCCGCGCCTGCGTCACGTTCGCGCGCACGTCCGAGCCGCCCTGCTTCTCGGTCATGCCCATCCCGGCCAGGACGCCGCGCTTGGTCGACGCGAGCCGCACCCCGGGGTCGTACGTCGTCGACGCGAGCAGCGGCGTCCACTCCTTGGCCAGCGCGTCGTCGGCCCGCAGCGCCGGCACCGCGGCGTACGTCATCGAGATCGGGCAGCCGTGCCCGGGCTCGGTGTGCGACCAGGCCATGAAGCCCGCAGCGCGGCGCACGTGCGCGTGGGGCGAGTCCGACTCCCACGGCGCGGCCGCGAGCCCGTGCCCGACCGCCCGCTCCATCAGCCAGTGCCACGACGGGTGGAACCGGACCTCGTCGATCCGGTTGCCGTAGCGGTCGTACGGCGTCAGCTGCGGGTGGTTCTCGTTGGCGAGGATGCCGTGCTCACGTGCCTCGGCGGTGCCGGCCTCGGCCCCGAGCGCCGTGAGGTCCGCGACGATCTCGGCGGACCCGTGCCGCTCGACGGCCTCGACCAGCGCCGTGTCGGAGGTGACCACGTTGTGGCCGACGAGCGGGGGAGACTGGTTGGTGACGACCCGGATGTCGTCCGGAGTGTGCGGCGTCATACGGATACCGTAGGCCCATGGCCCAGTCGGAGACCCGCCCGTCCGCGGCGGCTCCGACCTCGACCCGGGCGGCCTGGGTGCAGAGCACCCGGGAGGTGCTCTGGCGCCTGGTCGTGACGACGGTGAGCTCCTGCCTGCGGTACCGGGTGACCGGGCTGGCGGCCGAGGCGGCCTTCTTCGCGGTCCTCTCGGTGCCGCCCCTGATCTTCGCGATGGCCGGCGCGATCGGCTACGTCACCGACCGGTTCACCCCGGCCCAGGTGGCCGACGTCCGCTCGGCCGTGATCGACCTCTCGGAGCGGGCGCTCACGGAGAGCGCGGTGAACCGGATCATCATCCCGACCATCGACGACGTGCTGAAGGGCGGTCGCTTCGACGTCATCTCGCTCGGCTTCGTGCTGGCGCTCTGGTCGGGCTCGCGGGCGCTCAACGTGTTCGTCGACACCATCACGATCATGCACGGGCTCGGCGGCCACCGGGGGATCGTCAAGACCAGGGCGCTGTCCTTCGCGCTCTACGTGCTGGCCATGGTGACCGGCGTGCTGACGATCCCGCTCGTGATCGCGGGGCCGACGCTGGTGTCGGACTGGCTGCCGACCCGGTTCGACTTCGTCATGCACTTCTACTGGCCCACGGTCGTGGTGGTGTGCGTCTGCTTCCTCGCCACGCTCTACCACGTGTCGGTGCCGGTGCGGACCAACTGGAGCTTCAACCTCCCCGGCGCCTCGTTCTCCCTGGTCGTGTGGATCCTCGGGTCCTACCTGCTCCGCTGGTTCCTGACGGCCACCGCGGCCGACTCGAAGTCGATCTACGGCCCGCTCTCGGCGCCGATCGCCGTGCTGGTCTGGCTCTACCTGGTCGCGATCGCGGTGCTCATCGGCGCGGCGGTCAACGCTGCCTTCGACACCGTGTTCCCCCAGAAGGCCACGACCCGCGCCCGGCTCGAGCTGGTGCAGCGGCTGCGCTCGATGGCGGTCCGGGACCGGCCGAGCTGACCGTCGTGCACGGACCCGGCGTACCCGTCGACTACATTCAGCCCGTGCCCGACGAGCCCAGCGACCAGTCCCCGGGAACGACCCGCGGCAAGGTCGCCCTCCCGGACCGGGCGCGGTCCCCCTGGTGGGAGCTCGGCCGCCGCCTGCTGGCCGCGATGGCGATCCTCGTCGGCACCGTCCTGATCGTCTACCTCGACCGTGACGGCTACCGGGACGGCAACGACCCGCCGTTCTACGGCGTGAACCTGATCGACTCGATCTACTACACGACCGTCACGCTGAGCACGACCGGGTACGGCGACATCGCCCCGGTCACCGAGCGGGCCAGACTGGTGAACGCGTTCATCATCACCCCGGCCCGCATCGCCTTCCTGGTGCTGCTGATCGGGACCACCCTCGAGGTGCTCGCCTCGCAGGGCCGCGAGATGTTCCGGGTCGCCCGGTGGAGGAAGAGCATGGGAGAGCACGTCGTCGTGGTCGGCTACGGCACCAAGGGGCGTAGCGCCGTCGAGACCCTGGTGAACAACGGCCAGGACCGTGAGGGCATCGTCGTCGTCGACCCGAGCACCATCGCCCTGCAGGACGCCCACGCCGACGGGCTCGCGGTCGTCACCGGCGACGCCACCCGCCGGGAGGTGCTCCGCCGGGCGGGGGTGGCCACGGCCAACCAGGTCATCATCACCACGAACCGCGACGACTCCAACGTGCTCGCGACGCTCACCGTCCGCCAGCTCAACCCGGACGCCTGGATCGTGGCCGCGGTCCGCGAGCAGGAGAACGTGCCGCTGATGCGCCAGTCCGGCGCCAACTCGGTGATCACCTCCTCCGACGCGGTCGGCCGGCTGCTCGGGCTGTCGTCGCTGTCGCCCACGCTCGGCTCCGTGATGGAGGACCTGCTGACGTACGGCGAGGGGCTCGAGGTCGCCGAGCGGGACCTGCTGGTCTCCGAGGTCGGCAAGCAGCCGCAGACCCTGCCCGACCAGGTCATCGCCGTCGTGCGCGACGAGAAGGTCTACCGGTACTTCGACCCGGTGGTGACCCAGCTGGCCCGCGGGGACCGGCTGATCGTCGTACGTCCCGCCAAGGAGCTGCCGTGGGCGCCCCGGCCCGGCACCCACGGTGAGGACCTCGCGAGCGAGCACGAGTAGCTCTTCACCCCTCTGGGTGTGGTCCGGGGTGCTCCCGCACAGCAGGCTTGACAGCGCAGCGCAGCGCGCGGCTCATCGTCCCCGAACCACGGGGGCATTCGGGGACGATGGGTCCCGTGCAGGTCAGCCGACCGCGACCTGCTCCTGCTCCGCGCTCGGCATCGACAGCAGCGAGACCAGCTCGGTGAGCACGCACAGGCGCAGGAAGACCGGGCTGAACGCCACGACCTCCATGGTCCCGGCGCACGACTTCATCAGCTCGCGGGCGCGCACCAGGACGCCCAGCGCCGAGGCGTCCACGAATGTCACGCCGGCGGCGTCCAGGCGGGCGCGCCGACAGCCGTTCCTCAGCGCCTCGCTCATCGCGCGGCTCACCTGGCCGGCGGTGAAGATGTCGAGCTCGCCGTCCATTGCCAGGTGGACGTCGGGCGGTGAGACGGTCGATCGGATGGAGAACTGCATGAGAACCGGATTCCCGAAGCCGGCATCCGTTCGACGGTGAGACTTCTGGTTCGTTCTTCGGCCGAGAACGGAGGCGCCTTGGCTGGCGGGACACGAAAGACTCTCGGCTGCTTCGACAGTACGCCTGTCCGGCCCCGATGCCACAAGTTTCGGCGCAGGCTGTGGACGGGTGGTCGGCCGGGCAGCTGACTGGACCACCCGGTCTCGCCCCCTCGAGCCTCTGGATCTCGCGCTCGTCGTGGCTATGCTGGAAGACAGAACCGCTGGTGACCCGAGACGCCAGCGGTTCGCTCCGTCTCCGGGCCCGTGTGCTCACTGTCTGCCCCGAGACTTGAGCGAATCTTGAAGGAAAATCGAGGCTCCCTTCAGGTTCGCCCCGCTAGTGTTCTTCATGAACCGCCGGTGACCCGAGACGCCGGCGGTTCGTCATATTTCCGGCACGTCCGCACCGCGTGAGGAATTGCGCCGCAGGTGCCATGACCTCGAGGGGCTCCCGTTCGTTGGACCCTCGACTCATCCGCCCCGGTCCCGCCATCGCGCTGGAAAGCGAGCCCACCGTGTCGAGCACCCGCAAGATCCTCACCCTCCATCCGCCGCTGGGTGACACCACCATCGACGCGATCCTGACCTCGCTCGAGGCCGCCCTGATCGAGGCCGGCGCCTCGCGGATCTGGGTCGAGTCCGAGAGCTACCCGGACCTCACGGTCATGGCGACGATGCCCGAGCTCCAGCCGGAGCACGTCGAGCGGATCGCCTGACTGCTTGACCACACGCCTCCCGGGGTACGTCCCTGTCAGGCCGCACGAGGCGGCCGGACCCGAAAGGGGAGGGAAGTTCATGGAGATCCTCGGTGTCATCGTCGCGGGCATCATCATCGGCCTGCTCGGCAAGCTGGTCGCCCCGGGCGACAAGGACAACATTCCGATCTGGCTGACCGTCCTGTGCGGCATCGGTGGCGTGATCCTCGGGTGGTTCGTCTACACCGCGTTCGGCGGCAACGAGACCAACGGTGTCGACTGGGTCCGCTGGATCGTCGCCGTCATCGTCGCGGCGATCCTGGTCGTGGCCGCCTCGACGGTCACGGGCAGGAACACCGGCTCGAAGCGGCACATGTTCCGGTAGTCCCCGCGACACGGGCCCCGTCTCCGGTGTTGCCGGGGCGGGGCCCTGTGTTGTCCCCGCCACTACGGACGGAGGGTTCACGGACGCTTCACCGGGCCTTCATTGCGCTCTGGCATCGTGGTGCGCACCATGACTTCCTTCTCCGGTGTGCGCGACCGGCTCGCGCGGATGGACCCCCTGGTTCCCCTCCTGTGCGCGGTGGCGGCGGCGCTCTACGTCCTGCACGGGTTCGACGGCTACCTCTCGCGTGACCTCGGCGACTACGCGTACGGCGGCCAGCAGGTCGCCGAGGGCGTGCCGCCGTACGTCGCGGTCGTCAACCGCGCCGGCCCGCTGGCGCACCTCATCCCCGGCATCGGCGCGGCGCTGTCGGGCTGGGTCGGGGTCGACCAGGTCGTGGGCATGCGGGTGTTCCTCATGTTCTTCGCGATCGCGGCCATCGCCGTCACGTACCTCCTCGGCCGCGACGTCTTCCGGTCCCGACTGGCCGGCGTGGCCGCCGCCGCGAGCCTGCTGGGCTGCCAGGGGTTCATCGCGTACGCCTCGGACGGGCCGCGGGAGAAGACGTCGATGGTGCTCTTCCTGCTCTGCGCGATGCTGGCCATGGCCCATCGGCGCTGGCTGACCATGGGCTTCTTCACCGCGCTGGCCACGCTCTGCTGGCAGCCGGTGCTCCTCGTCGCCTTGGCGGGCGCGGTGGCCGCCGTGGTCCTGGGCCAGTCCGAGGGACGGCTCAGGGCCCTGGGGCGCTTCGCGGTCGGCGGGCTCATTCCGACCGCGGTGACGGTGGGCTGCTACGCCGCGGTCGGGGCGTTCGACATCTTCTGGGACGACTTCTTCCTCATCAACGCGCGCTACACCCAGCAGATCTCGCTCGTGACCAACCCCGACGAGGCCTGGCGCATGCTGGTCGAGGGCTACGGTCCCTCCCTGGCGCTCTTCCTCACCGGCCTGGCCGCGATCACGGTCCTGGCCGTCCTGGCGCTGCGGCCGACGCCGGACCGTCGCGACACCGTGCGGGTCAACCTGCTGGCCACCGGTGCGATCCTGGTGGCCGGGGTGGCGTGGTCCCTGCGGGCCTTCAACGGCTTCCCGGACGCGTTCATCATGCTGCCGCCGGCCGCCCTCGGGATCGGTGGCCTGGTGGCCGGCCTCGCGAGCCGGGTGTCGCTGCGCACGGCCGTGCTCGCCACCGCGGCATGGACGGTCGCGGCGACCGCCATCGGCGCGTCGTACGCGATCAGCACCCGCGACGACACGCTCGACGAGCAGCGGGCGTCCGTGGACGCCGTGCTGGACGTGCTGCCCCCGGACGCCCGGATCCTGTCGGTCGAGGCGCCCCAGCCGCTGGTCCTCGCCCACCAGCGCAACCTCTCGAGGCTCCAGCTCTTCGGCAACGGACTCATCGACTACGTGGACGACACCTGGCCCGGCGGGCGCGACGGCTACGGCCGCTGGGTCGGCCGCCAGAAGCCGACGCTGATCGCCCTCGGCAACCACGGGACGGTGCCGGACTGGCTGGACCCCACCCTGGACCGGGGCTACCACCGGGTCGGCACGTCGATCGGCTGGGACTGGTACGTCCACAAGGGCGTGGGGCGCCAGACCCGCGACGAGCTGCGCAAGATCGTGAAGGACACCTACGTGCCGGTGGACTGAGTCCGGGGGGGAACGAAAGAAGCCCCTCGGCCTGTCGGCTGAGGGGCTTCATCGAGCTGGTGGGCGATACTGGGTTTGAACCAGTGACCTCTTCCGTGTCAAGGAAGCGCGCTACCACTGCGCCAATCGCCCGTGAGCAACAACGATCCCACAAGTGGGACCGATGGTGTTCGAGGTGGAGACGGGATTTGAACCCGTGTAGACGGATTTGCAGTCCGTTGCCTCGCCTCTCGGCCACTCCACCGTGGAGGCCAAACCGTGAGAGAGACCTCTCCGAGCGGACGACGAGGCTCGAACTCGCGACCTCAACCTTGGCAAGGTTGCGCTCTACCAACTGAGCTACGTCCGCTTGCGTTCCGCTGCCCTTGCGGGCCTCGGTGCGAAAGGAACAGTAGCCGATCCCCATGGGCGTGCAAAATCGACCCCCTGCGGGCGTGTTCGCCTGCGGTTCAGGGCCCGTTCCCACTCCTAGAGTGGCCCTCATGCGCGCCTGGATCGACGGTCATCTGATGTCCGACCCCACCGCTGCGGCGGTCCGGATCACCGACCACGGGTTCACCGTGGGGGACGGGGTCTTCGAGGCGATCAAGGTGGTCGACGGCCTGCCGTTCGCCCTCACCCGGCACGTGGAGCGTCTCGCCCGCTCGGCGGCCGGGCTCGGGCTCCCCGAGCTCGACCAGGACGCCGTACGCCGCGGGGTCGCCGCGGTGCTGGACGGCCAGGACCTGCCGCTGGGCCGGATCCGGATCACCTACA
>CAWDVM010000020.1:0-115010 GCA_963805685.1 uncultured Actinomycetota bacterium | reverse complement strand
CCTTGTCGAAGTACTTGAACGGGCCCTGGGACGGCTTGCCCTTGAGCCGGCCGTCGATCTCCTTGGCGGCGTACTTCGCGCCCTGGATCGCCACCTGCGCGACGCCGGGGAGGTGGTCGAGGTTGATCATGTCGCCGACCACGAACACCTCGGGGTGCCCGGGCAGGGTCAGGTCGGGGTTGACCGCGATCCGCCCGGCACGGTCGAGCGGTGCGCCGGTCTGCTCCGAGAGGGTCTTGCCCAGCGGGCTCGCCTGCACGCCCGCGGCCCAGATCTTGGTGACGGTGTCGATGCGCTCGACCCGGCCGTCCTTGTACTTCATCTCGATGCCGCGCTCGTCGACGTCGGTGACCATCGCGCCGAGCAGCACCTCGACCCCGAGCCTCTCGAGCTCGGCCTTGGTCTTCTCGCCGAGCTTCTGGCCGAACGGCGGCAGCACCTGCGGGGCGGCGTCGACGAGGACGACGCGCGCGTGCTTGGTGTTGATGGCACGGAAGTCGCGCTTGAGGGTGCGGTGGGCCAGCTCGGCGATCTGGCCGGCCATCTCCACGCCGGTCGGGCCGGCGCCCACCACGACGAAGGTCAGCAGGTGGTCGACGTTGTCGCCGCGCACCGCGCCCAGCTCGGCCATCTCGAAGGCGCCGAAGATCCGGCCGCGCAGCTCGAGCGCGTCGTCGATGCTCTTCATGCCGGGGGCGAACTCGGCGAACTGGTCGTTGCCGAAGTAGGACTGACCGGCGCCGGCCGCCACGATCAGCGAGTCGTACGTCGACACGGTCTCGCGGCCGAGCACGTGCGAGGTGACCGTGCGCGCCTCGAGGTCGATGTCGGTGACCTCGCCGAGCAGCACCTGGGCGTTGCGCTGGCCGCTGAGCACCTCACGGGTCGGCGGCGCGATCTCGCCCTCGGACAGGATGCCGGTGGCGACCTGGTAGAGCAGCGGCTGGAAGAGGTGGTGGGTCGTCTTGGCGACCATGGTCACGTCGACGTCGGCCCGGCGCAGCGCCTTGGTCCCGAACAGTCCCCCGAACCCGGAGCCGATCACCATCACCTGGTGACGCTTGCCGGTCCCCTGCTCCGTCTCCGTGCCTGCCATGCCGATCCTTTCCCGCGCCGGTGGGTCTCGCCGTACCCGACGGGCCCGCGTGCACTCCCATTCTCCCGCCGTACGCCACCCGTTGACCAATCGGCCCCCGGGTCACGTCGTGTGATCCGCGGGACGGTGTCGAAACTTTCAACCACCGGGGTTTCGTGCGTGGTCTTCCCGGGTAAGCGTGTCGAGAATGATCTAGATCGCCCCCGTTCATCCGGAGAGAAGCCTCGTGCCGCTGAACAGGCCAGCCTTGTCGCTGGGCCCTGGTCCCCGTGGTGTGCAGAACGCACGCCGCTGGGTGGTCGACACCTGCGTGGACATCGGTCGCCCCGACCTCATCGAGTGCGCCGAGCTGGGGGTCTCCGAGCTGGTCACCAACGCGCTGCTCCACGCCGAGCCGCCGATCCTGGTGCGCGTCCGCGGCACCCGCGAGCACCCCCGCGTCGAGGTGCGGGACGCGTCCGTGGAGCCACCCCACCTGCCGAACACCCACCCCACCGACGAGGACGAGCTGCTGCTCACCTTCGGGCGGGGGCTCGGCATCGTGGCCCGGTGCGCCGACGCCTGGGGCGCCGAGATCGAGGACGACGGCAAGGTGGTCTGGTTCGCCCCCGCCGCCGGGGTCCGGGAGGAGCTCGTCGACGGCCTGATCACCGGCGGCAGCGTCGCCACGGCCCGCGAGCCGCAGGACGACGACGCGACGGTCAAGGTCGTCGGGGTGCCGCTGCGCAGCTACCAGGCGTTCCAGCGCCACTACCGCGAGCTGCGACGCGAGGTGCGCCTGCTCGCCCTGGCCCACGAGGCCGACTACCCGCTCGCCAAGAGCCTCTCCGACGTCTTCGGCTCCCTGGAGCGCGAGCTGCGCCAGGGCATGGGCACCGGCCAGATCGACGAGGCGCTGCGCAGCGGGCGGGAGACGGCGGACCTCGACGTCTCGGTCCCCGCCGAGACCGCGACCAAGATCGGGCGGTTCATCGAGCTGCTCGACCTCGCCGACGCGTTCTGCCGCGAGGAGCGCCTGCTGTCGCTGGCGCGCACCCCGGAGCAGCGGCAGTTCCAGCGCTGGTTCCTCGGGGAGTTCGTCCGGCAGAGCACCGGCGACACCCCGGTGGCGTGGCACGACTCGACCGAGGCCGCTCCCCGCACCGCCGTCTCGTGAAGTCCTCTCCCGCGCCCGGCCACCTCCCGGGCTGACCGGTCAGGCGTAGCCGAGGTCGTGGAGCCGGTCGTCGTCGATGCCGAAGTGGTGGGCGATCTCGTGGACGACGGTGATCCGGACCTCCTCGACCAGCTCCTCCTCGGTCTCGCACATGTCGAGCAGCGGCCCCCGGAAGACGAAGATCCGGTCCGGCAGCTCGACCGGCGGGGTGCCCCAGCGCTCGGTCAGCGCGATCCCGTCGTAGAGCCCCAGCAGGTCGGCGGGCTCACCCTCCGGCGGCTCGTCCTCGACGAGCACGACGACGTTCCGGACCAGGGCCGCGAGCTCGTCGGGGATCTCGTCGAGCGCCTGGTCGACCAGGGCGTCGAAGCGGTCGGCGTCCATCTCGATCGGCACACGACCATTCAACAGGTTCCCGGAAATGCAGAACGCTCCGGATCAGGTGATCCGGAGCGTCTCTCTGCGACCCCGACGGGACTCGAACCCGCGGCCTCCGCCGTGACAGGGCGGCGCGCTAACCAACTGCGCTACGGGGCCTTGGTGCCTCACTGGTGAAGCGGGTGGAACTCTAACCCATCGATGCGACTGCTTCCCAATCGGGAGGCCCCGCACCCTCAGGTTCGCACCCCCAACGGGATTCGAACCCGTGCTACCGCCGTGAAAGGGCGACGTCCTAGGCCGCTAGACGATGGGGGCAGGACTGCCCGGACAGCATAGGGGCGGTCTTCTCGGCCCTCCAAACGGTGACGGGTGGGGCCCCGCTCGCGCGAGACCCCACCCGGCTCCACCTCGGCCTCCGACCGAGGGGCAGCGGTCACTGCTCCACGTAGAGGTCCTTGTAGTTCGGCGCCCCCATCTGACCGTCACCGGACGGGTTGCCGATCCGGGACCCGAACGCGAACAGCTGGTTCTGGAACGCGGTCGGGATGAAGGGGAAGTACTTGGTCTCCGCCTCCTCGTCCACGGCCCCCCAGGCGTCGGCCTGCTGCTCGAGCGGCAGGTCGGTGACCTTCGCCATCATGTCGTCGATCGACTTCTCGGAGAAGAACGCGGTGTTGTAGACGGCACCGGACTTCAGCAGCGGCGGGAGCATGGTCAGGCCCGAGGGCCAGTCCGAGCACCAGTTGACGGCGCGCAGGTTCAACGTCTTGTTGACCTTGTTGTCCGGGTCCTGCCAGATGTTGTACGGCGAGTCCTGGACCGGGATGCCCTTGACCGTGAAGCCGGCCTCCTGCATGCCCTTGATGAGCACCTTCTCGCCGGCGACGGCCAGCGGGTCGGGCTCGTAGTAGACCATCGTCAGCTGGAACTCGCCGGGCTCGTAGCCGGCCTCCTTCAGCAGCTCCTTCGACTTCTCCGGGTTGTAGGTGAACTGCTCACCGTCGACGAAGTAGTCGTGCTTGCCCGCCTGGCCGGGGGGCATCATCGAGTTCGCGGGCACGCGGGTCACGCCGGGCACCTCGCCGGTGGCCAGCCACATGTCCTGGTAGGGGTACGCGTAGGCGATCGCCTTGCGGACGTTGATGTCGGTGATCTTGGTGTAGTCCGGCGCCAGGAAGCTGGTGCACTGCGAGGACTGCTGGACCAGGCGGTCACCGAGCTCGGTGTTCGCGCGGTCGTAGTTGTTCGACCCCAGCGCGTTCGACAGAGCCGTCTGCGACTCGGTGTTGTCGCTGAGCATGATCTGGTCGACCTTGGCCTGGTCCTGGTTGAACCTGAAGACCCACTTGTCGACGTACTGGTGCCGGGCCGGGTCCGAGCTCGGGTCCCACTGGTCGTTCCTGACCAGGACCAGCTCCTCCTGCGGGCGGAAGGACTCCACCTTGTACGGGCCGTTGGACAGGATGTGCTTGCCGTAGTCCGGCGGGGTGCTGGCCTTGCCCAGCGGCACCGGCCCCATCGCCTCGAACGCGCCCCAGTAGTCCATGTCCGGGAACGGCTTGGCCATCTTGATGGTGATGTCCTGGCCGTCGACGGTCACCCCGTCCCACTTCGTGCCCTTGTCGGTGTAGGGACCCTTGTACTCGCCCGCACCCGAGAGGTAGGTCTGCGAGTACTCCGTGCCCGGACCGGCCGGGAAGGTGTCGGAGTCCATCGAGCGCTGGATGCCCCAGGCGATCTCGTCGGCGGTGACCGGCGAACCGTCCTCCCACTTGGCGTCGTCGCGGATCGTGAAGGTCCACTCGGTGAAGTCGTCGTTCGGGTGGCCCAGGTCGGTGGCGAGATCGGGCACGAGCACCATCTCGCCCGTCTTCGGGTCTCGTGCGTACTGCGTCAGCGAGCGGCTGGTCAGCGCCTGCTGGATCGAGTTGCCCGTGACGGACCAGCCGTCGGTCGGGTCCATCGAGTCGGGACCCGGGTCACCGGGCAGGTACACCGTGACGGTGCCACCCGACTTCGCGCCCTCGACCTCGGCGGCCGGACCCGCGCGGCGCGGATCCTTCGTGACACCGCCCTGGTCCCGGAAGGCCTTGTCGGGCGCGTCGCCCGATCCCTCGCTGCCGCCCCCGCCGCACGCGGCGAGAGCGAGCATCGCGACGCCGGCGACCAGCGCCAGTGGCTTGACCTGTCTCATCATCGAGCCTCTCTGTCGTTCCCTCGTGACGACTCATGGTCGACAGGCCCGCTGGGGCGGGACTGGGGTCCGACTGGGGTCCGGCTGGACCGGGACGACGGCTCGGGGACCGCGTCAGGTCGCGGCCGCTCCGACGGAGCGGTTCCGGGACCGGTAGGCGCGCGCCTTCATGACGTCGCCGCACGGGTCGGAGGAGCACCACCGGGCCGAGCGGTTCTTCGACCCGTCGTAGTAGACCCACCCGCAGTCCGGACGCTGGCAGACGCGGAGCCGGGACAGCCGGCCGTCCTGCACGGAGGCCTGGAGCGCGGTGAGCACGGCGGCGACGATCGGCAGCTCCGGCCGCGTGCCCGCGGGCACCAGCCGGGTCCGCAGGGCGGCGCCCGCCTCCCCCTGGAAGGCGACCCGCACCGCGTGCGAGGCGGCCACGTCCGTCACCCGCTCGGCGGCGCCGTCCTCAGCGGCCAGCAGGGCACGGATCGCGTCGCGCAGCTCGATGAGCCGCACCCAGCCTCGCTCGTCGATGTCACCGATGTCGAAGTCCCGCAGGGCGCGGGCGAAGAAGAGCAGCCGGTGCTCGTGGAGGCGGAGCATGTCGACGCCGTAGAAGCGGTTGTCGGAGTTCAGGAAGGCGCGCAGGTCCTCGAGGTCGTCCGGCGCGACCCGCGGGTCCTTGTCCGCCGCCGACTTCGTGTCTGAATCGTGACCCGAGGACATGGCGTGATCGTAGTACGTTACGGGCTAACTTGGTTAGACGGTAACGCGAGACGTGATGATCGGGGGCGGTCATGGGTGGTGTTGGAGTCGGGGTGCTGGGCACGGCGGTCGTGACGACCGACGCCACCCGGCGCGAGCTCGGTGCCGCGAAGCACCGCGCACTGCTGAGCGTCCTCGCGCTGCGCCGGGGCCAGCGGGTCCCCACCGGGGCGATCGTCGCGGCCCTGTGGGGCGACGACCCGCCGGCGGGGGCGGCCGGCACGCTCCAGGGGTACGTCGCCGACCTGCGGCGGGTCCTCGAGCCGGGCCGGGCTCCGCGGGAGGCCCCGGCCGTGCTGGTCACCGTCCCCGGCGGCTACTCGCTGCGCCTCGACGCCGACGCGGTGGACGCGGCCCGCTTCGAGGCCGTCGTACGACGGGCCGCCGCGGAGCTGCAGGTCATCGCGCACCCCCTGCGGCCGGCGGTGTCGACGACCCAGCGCCCCGCGGTCGCGGCGGCGGCCGAGCTCCTCGACGAGGCGCTCACGCTCTGGCGGGGCGAACCCCTGAGCGACCTCGGGGCCGACGTGGAGGTCCAGGTCGAGCGGGACCGGCTCCACGCCCTGCGCCTGGACGCCGAGACCCTGCGGCTCACGGCCGTGCTGGCCCTCGGCCGCCACACGCAGGCGGTCACGGACCTGGAGCGACTGGCCCGCGCGAACCCCTGGAACGAGCGGCTGTGGGGGCTGCGCGCCCTCGCGCTCGCCGGGTCGGGCCGCCAGGCGGAGGCGCTGGCCTGCCTGCGCGAGCTGCGGGCCGCCCTCTCCGACGAGCTGGGGATCGACCCCGGCATCGAGCTGCGGGAGCTGGAGACGGCCCTGATCCGGCAGGAGCTGCCCGCCCCGCCGGAGCCGGCGAGCGCACCCCGCCTCGCGCTCATCGGTACGCCGGGCGACCGTCCGGCCGCGCCGACCGAGGACTGGCCGATGATCGGCCGCCGGGACGAGCTGCGCACCCTGACCGACCTCCTCGACCTGGCGTCCCGCCACGCGGCCCAGCTGGTGCACCTGACGGGCGAGCACGGCCTCGGCAAGTCCCGGCTCACCCGGCGGGTCGAGGAGCTCGCGGCCGACCGGGGCTTCGCGGTGGCCCACGCCGGCTGCGCCCGCGAGGCGCGCAGGGTCGAGGGCTGGGCCTGGCGCCGGCTCGTGGCCGCCCTCGAGGGCGCGGTCCGCGCGAGAGGGGCCGACGCAGCGCCCACGCGGGGCGACCCCGGGCACGGGCGGCGCGAGACAGGCTTCGGGTGCACGGTTCGGGCCGCTGAGGAGGCGCTCTCCCTGATGCAGGCGGTCGGCGAACGGACGCCGCTGCTCGTGGTGCTCGAGGACCTGCAGTGGGCGGACGAGTCGACGTTGCGCGCCCTGAGCCACCTCGTGGCGAACCGGCCACCCGGCCCGTTCCTGCTGCTGCTGACCCAGCGGCTGGCCCCGGTCGCCTCGTCCGCGGCGATGAGCTCGCTGCTCAGCGCGCTCGGCCGCGCCCACGGCGTACACCTGCCGCTCGCGGGCCTGGAGGACGACGAGGTGGCCGGCCTGCTGGCTGCCGTGACCGGGACGCGTGCGCACCCCCGCGTGGTCCGTGAGGTCGCGCGTCGCACCGACGGCAACCCGTTCGTGGTGGTCGAGCTCGCCCGCCACGACCAGCTGACGGGCGAGCTGCCCTCGTCGGTGCGGGACGTCGTCGCCCACTGCCTGCGCGGCCTGCCACCCGGCACGCTGGCGCTGCTCGGGGGCGCCGCCCTGCTGGACCGCACCTTCGACGCCACCCTGCTCGCCCACGCCGCAGACCTCCGGCTCGCGCCCGCCTTCGCGCTGCTGGCGCCGGCGACGGCCGCCGGGATCCTGCGCGAGGAGGGCGACGACCGGTACACGTTCGGCCACGGGGTCGTCCGGGAGGCGCTCGCCGCCTCCCTCACCTCGCTCCCCCGGGCCCGGTGGCACGCGAGCTTCGCCCGGGTCCTCGAGGAGCGCGGCGGCCTGGACCGGCCCGACCGGCGGGCCGCGATGGCCGGCCACTGGCGGGCCGCCGGCTACGCGTTCACCGCCCAGGCGTGGCGGGCGACGGCCGAGGCCGCCCGGCGGGCACTGGCCGACGGACTCCCCGACGAGGCAGCCCGGCTGCTCGACCAGGCGGCCCGGGCGCAGCACTGGGACCGGACGGCCACCGCGGCCGACGTACGACGTCTCGGCGACATCGAGGCCCTCGTCTCGACCGTCCCGGTCACCACCCGCGCGCACTCCCGCGCCGCGGACGACGGGCCGCTCCGAACGGCGTGACCCGGCCGGATATGACCCCCCGTCCGGGGACATGTATCCTCATCGACGTCCGAAACCCGGTGCGCATGCCGCACGGGGCGTCGGAGTGGGGCAGGTAGCTCAGTTGGTACGAGCGTCCGCCTGAAAAGTGGAAGGTCGGCGGTTCGACCCCGCCCCTGCCCACCACCGAAAGCCGCAGGTCAGAGTCGGTCTCCGACCTGCGGCTTTCGTCATGTCCGGCCCTCTGCCGGGCGATCACGGGGCCTTGGCCTGATTCGCCTCAGCTGTTGGAGGCCTCGATCCGGTCACGCATGGCATGTAGGACTCGCGCTGACCGCAACCGGCCGGCACGTGGCTCGACGGACGACGAGGGGCGAGCCCAGCGGGCTCGCCCCTCGTGTGCTTCCGCGGGAGGAGATCGTCAGTCGGTGACGACGGTCGCCCGCTTGGACTTGTAGGTCCCGTTGTCGGTCGCGACCTTCGAGAAGAGCGTGACCTTCGTGCCCGGCTGGTAGTGCTTGTCGAGCACGGCGTTCAGGCGGCCGAGGTTGTTGAGCTTGCCCCGGAACACCTGGACGGCCTCGCCGTCGACCACCCGGTAGACCTTGACCGCCGAGCCGGGAGCGGCCGGCAGGGTGTCGACCTTGACGCGCACCCGGCCCTCGGTGGCCGGGAGGGCCTTGAGCCCGACGCGGGTGTCGTCGTTGCGGATCGTGCCCGCGGCGGTGCCGTCGTCCAGCGTCCCGTAGCCCGGCGAGCCGAGCGTCAGGGTCAGGGACTCGTCGTCCTCGCGCACCTTGTCGGAGATGATCGGGACCTTCACGACCCCGGTCGTCTGGCCGGCCGGGATGGTGAGCTCGCCGGACGTGGCCTCGTAGTCCTTGCCGGCCTTGGCGGTGCCGTCGGAGGTCTTGTACTTGACCGTGACGTCCTTGCCGGCCGGGCTGTCGAGGGTCACGGGGAACTTGAGCTTCGCCCCGCTGTTGCCCTCCAGCACGCTGGCGTCGCCCACCGAGACCGCCGGCGAGGTGGGCTCGAGGTCGAACTCGTCGGAAGACTTCGTGTGGCCGGTGGCCGCGTCGACCTTGCCGATGGTGATGTCGTCGAGGAAGTACTCGCCGTTCATCTGGGCCGCGGTGCCGCCGCCCCCGACGAGGAACGCCACGCCGCCACCCAGGGGGGCTCCGCCGGCGTTGTTGACGATGGTGGCGTCCGGGTGCGCGACCAGGTAGTCGTCCAGCGAGACGCTCTGCGCCGGGCCCGGGTCGCCGTTGACGCCCCACTTGCCGTCGGCCGCCTTCCACCTCTGCCAGGTGTTCTGCTGCACGACCCCGTTGTTGGCCGGGTAGTAGAACAGGCTGGTGTCGCGCTGGCCGTCACCGTCGTCGTCGAGGTTGAGGCGCACGTAGACCGGCTGCTGCGGGGTCGCGTTGCCGCTCATCGGCCGCTGGTAGGTGCTGAAGTCCAGCGCGCGCAGGTCACGCAGCTTCACGCCGTCGTACTTCGGCGTGCGGAACAGCTCCACCCGGTTGGGGTTGGTGTCGTTGCTCAGCGTGAACCTGAGGCTGCCCCCGCCGGCCGGGGGTGTGTCCGGGCCGCTGACGAACTGCTGGTCGGAGCTCAGATCGTTGGTGTCGTCGTAGGCCTGCGAGTGCCAGCCCTGGTCGTGGGAGGGGTCCACGGTCGACTGCGTGGTGCCGCCGGCGGTCTCGGCGTCCGGCCCGAAGTCGAAGAGCGTGTCGACGTTGCCGGCGCCGACGATGACGCGGTCGACGTCGTACTCGCCGTTGGTCTGCGGGTCGCCGGTGCCGCCCTCGTTGCCGCCGGTGACCAGCGCCAGCGCGCCGCCGTCGGCCTTGCCCCCGTCGTTGTTGACCAGCTTGGAGCCCGGGTGCGCGCTCGCGTAGTCGGCGAGCGTGGTGGTGCTGCCCGGCCCGCTGTCGCCGCCGACGCTGATCTTGCCGCTGTCGACGTCCCAGTCCTGCCACTCACCGTTGGCGACCGGCTGCTGGTCGGCATTGTTCGCGGGGTAGAAGAACAGGCTGGCGTCACGCTGGCCGTCCGCGTCGTCGTCGACGTTGAGGCGCAGGTAGGTCGGCTGGCGCGGGCCACCGCTGCCCGAGGTCCGCTTGGCGTACGTCGAGTACTCCAGGCGGGTCAGGTCGGCGAGCGCGGTCCCGTCGTACTTGGGGGTGCGGTAGAGCTCGGTCTGCACCGTGGACTGCCCGATCCGGATCTGGTGGCTGCCGGTGCCGAAGGGCGTGCGCTGCGGGCCGTCGACCTCGGACTGCTCCGGGGTCAGGTCGGCGCCGTTGGCGCCGACCTCGTAGGCCTGCTCCACCCAGTCGGCGTGGCCGGTGATGGTCGAGGTCGGCGCCGGCTCCGCGGCGTGGGCGACCGGCAGGGTGATGCCGGCGATGGCCAGTGAGGCGACTGCGAGAACGCTGAGGCGTCCGCGAGTGGAGGGCGTCATGTGAGTCTCCTTCGTGTGTCGGTTGATGCGTCACGGGACTCGTGCGCGACACCGCGGGCGACGCTTGTGGCTCCCGAGATGCCGAACCGTCAGGACGTAGCCGCTGCTCGACCGCGTCGAAGGTTGTCTCCAGACGTACCAGATTCAGGGACGGATCCCCAATATTGGTGTGACCTACGTCACATCACTGTGCGAGCCGGTCCATCGACCGACGCCGGCTCTCACTGTTCATGTCGCCCATGGTGGGCATGCCAGGTGGCGGCTCGTCCGACTAGCCTCGAAGGGTCGGACGTGGCCCTCGGGCCGGTCCGAGGCCACCGCACCGACGCCGACGTCGTGTGGAGGTGCGCATCATGAGACGAGCGTTGGCGGCGACGATCGCCGTCCTGACGACCATCGCGGGCCTCGCCTGGGCGGGGTCCCCCGCCCAGGGCACCTTCCCCGCGGCCAACGGGCGCATCGCCTTCGCGGCCGACGACGGGTCCGGTTTCCAGATCTACACGATCAGGCCGGATGGAACCCGTCTGCGTCAGGTGACGCACGTCGCCGTCGGAGCCTCTCAGCCGGACTGGGGGGTGGACGGCCGGCGGATCGCCTTCGGCCGCGACCACGCCGACGGCTCGTCGGACGTCGTGGTCATGAACGCGGACGGCAGCCGTCTGCGCGACCTGACACGGTCGGGCTACGACACCCAGCCAGCGTTCACCCCCGACGGTCACCACCTGTTGTTCGAGTGCGACTGCAGCCCCCAGGGCATCTTCAGGATGCGCGACAACGGAACCGGCCGTGACCGGATCACGACCCACGGCTTCCCCCAGGAGGCGGACAGCGACGCCAACATCTCCCCGGACGGCAGGACCGTCACCTTCGTACGGCACAAGGTGGAAGGAGAGCTCCAGGCCCTGCTCGCGGTCGACCCCGACGGTTCCGACGTCCGCAGGCTCGTGCCGTACACCCGCGAGGTCGCGATCAAGCACGACTGGGCGCCGGACGGCCGGCACATCGTGATCACCGTCAACGCCGACTACCCGGGCGGCAAGTCACCCAACGTGGCGACGCTCAGGAGCGACGGGTCGGGCCTGAGGCTTCTGACGCACTTCAAGGGTGGTCGGCAGGGAGCATTCGCGGGCTCCTACTCGCCGGACGGACGGTGGATCGTCTTCCGGGTCGAGAACCTCGACAAGGACTCGTTCCGGCTTCTCAAGATGCACCCGGACGGCAGCCACCGAACCCTGATCGCGAAGCTGCCGTGGGCGCCGCGCGGGATCGACTGGGGCCCGAGACCCACGCGTTGACGAGACAGGGCCGTCCGACCATCGGCCGGCAACGACGGGTGGCCTTCAGGCGGTGCGTTCCCGTGGTACGTCGAGCCGCGGGACCCCGCCGAGCCCGAGCCGGTAGCGGACGTGGTCGGCGTACCGCTCCAGGGTCTGCCAGAGGGTCCGGTGCGCCGACCACGGCAGCGGCTCGGCCCCGTCGTACCAGCTCTCGCCGAAGCCGATCCACACCGGCGTCCAGTCCGCGGCGTCGTCCCACGAACCGCGCCGGGCCTCGACCATCCGGCGGCGGATCTGGAAGGCACGCCGCGGGCCGTCGGCGCAGATCGGCGCCGTCGCGACCGGCCACAGCCTGAGGTCGAGCGACATCAGGTGCATCTCCAGGTCGCGCAGGACCGCCGGGTCGACCAGGACGGTCGCCACGTTCTCGTGCGGCAGGCGTTCCACGACGGAACCGTCACCGGCCGACCCCGTCCGCGTCAAGGGCCCGGGTCCCGGCGCGGAGGCGACCTTCGGCCCTTCAGCCGATGCTGCGGCACGGGCTCAGATGAGGCGTGAGGCTGGGAGCACACCTGCCGCTGGCCGACCTGGGCGACGGCGTGCCGACGGCGGCCGACCTGCGGGGCTACGTCCGCGCGGCCCGGGAGCTGGGGTTCGCGACGGTGGCCGCCAACGACCACCTGCTCTGGGGCCGGCCGTGGATCGACGGCCCGACCGCCCTGGCCAGCGTGACGGCGGCCGCGGGCGACATGGTGCTGGCCACCAGCATCACGCTGCCCGTCGTACGCCATCCGGTCGTGGTCGCCAAGACGCTGACCACGCTGGCCTCCCTCGCCACGGGGCCGGTGGTCGGCGGCCTCGGCCCGGGGTCGAGCCGGCGGGACTACGACGCGGTCGGGATCCCGTTCGAGGAGCGGTGGGCACGGTTCGACGAGGCACTCCGGCTGACCCGCGCCCTGGTGCGGGGCGAGGAGGCCGCGACCGGCAGGTTCTACCGGCACTGTGCACCGATCGAGCCGGTCCCCGACCCGCCCCCGCACGTCTGGTTCGGCAGCTGGGGCTCCGACCGGCGGCTCGCCGCGATGGCGGCCGTGGCCGACGGCTGGTTCGCCTCCGCCTACAACGCCAACCCCCTCCAGTACGTCGAGGCCCGCGGTCGCCTCGACGGCCACCTGCGCGCGGCCGGGCGGGACCCGGGCTCCTTCCCGGATGCCGTCGCCACCATGTGGCTCTACGTCACCGAGAGCCGGAGCGAGGCCCGGCAGGTCCTCGCCGACGTGCTCGCACCGGTGCTCCACCGGGACCCCGACCAGCTGGCCCACCTGCCGGTCGGAGGCGCCCAGCACTGCGCGGACGTGTTCGCCGAGTACGCCGCCGCCGGCGCCGCCGAGCTGCTCGTCTGGCCGGTCCGGGACTCACTGCGCCAGCTCGAGCGGGGCATGGCCGCAGCCAGCAAAGGGGGTGCAACGACCCATGCGTGAGGGGGCCATGGTCACTGGCCTGCGGGCCCGGGAGACGCCACGCTCACAGCATGAGCACGGGAGCAGCCGCCGCCGGCCCGCCGGCCGCGACCACCGCCGAGCGGTGGCTGGCCAGGCTCTCGTTCGTCGCCGCCGGCGGATCGGTCGTCGCCCTCCTGGCCGGAGGGCGTGACACGCTCGTCGGGCTCGCCGTCACGGCGCTCGGCCTGGCCCTGACCCTGACCGGGGTGTGGTGGTTCCTCAGCAACCGCGGCCTGCTGCGCTGGCTCGGAGCCGCTGTCGCCGTCGGCGCACTGGTGGCCGTCGTGACCTTCCCGATCTCCGAGGGGCGACTGCTCGAGATCGTCATCGCCGTACTGCTCGCAGCCGTCGCCGTGTCGGCGGCCCGGGCCGCGACGCGGCGCACCAGGCCGGCCGCCGGCATGCCCGAGACCTCGACGCCGCCCCCGTCCCGCCCCTACCTGATCATGAACCCGCGCTCGGGGGGCGGGAAGGTGGAGCGGTTCGGGCTGGACACCAGGGCGAAGGCCCTGGGCGCCGAGGTGGCGCTGCTCGCCGGCCCCGAGCACGTGGACGTCGCCGAGCTCGCCCGGGCCGCGGCCCGGAACGGCGCCGACCTGCTGGGGGTGGCCGGGGGCGACGGGACCCAGGCCCTGGTCGCCGGCCTCGCGGCCGCGCGCGGCCTCCCGTTCCTCGTCATCAGCGCGGGCACGCGCAACCACTTCGCGATGGACCTCGGCCTCGACCGCGAGCACCCCGATGCGGGGCTCGACGCCCTCAGCGACGGCGTGGAGCTGCGGATCGACCTCGGGAACATCGCCGGCCGGACCTTCGTCAACAACGTGTCGTTCGGCGCGTACGCCGACATCGTGCAGAGCCCGGCGTACCGCGACGACAAGCGAGGCACGACCCTGGAGATGCTGCCGGACATCCTGGCCGGGCACCGTGGCCCTCGCCTCCACGTGCGCGTGGACGACGAGGTGACGATCGAGGCACCCCAGGCGCTGCTGGTCAGCAACAACCCCTACGGGACCGGCGACCCGGCGGGCCTTGGCCGCCGCGCCCGCCTCGACACCGGCCGGCTCGGTGTCGTGACACTCACGGTCGACTCGGCGGCCCGTGCGGCCGGCCTGCTCGGCGGTCGGCACTCGCGGGGGATGACCTCGACGGTCGCCCACGAGGTGGTCGTCGACGCGGACGCAGCAGAGATCCCGGTCGGCATCGACGGCGAGGCCGTGATGCTGCCGACCCCGGTGCGGTGCACCATCGAGCCGCTGGCGCTCCGGGTCCGGGTCCCGCGTGACCGCCCGGGAGTGCCCACACAACAGCAGCCGATCGACTGGGCGCTGCTACGGCGCCAGGCGCTGACGCTGCGCCACCTGGCCACCCAGGACGGTCAGGACGCTCGCCTGCGGGAGCCGAGGTAGCGGTCCGTCGCCCACGTCGTCAGCTGGGCGATGACCGTGCCCAGCATCGAGCCGACCACCACGTCCCCGGGGAAGTGCACCCCGGTGTGCACCCGCGAGTAGGCGACGACGCCCGCGAGGCCGTGGAGGGGTGCGCCGACGGCGGGGAGCCGGGACCCGACACCGGTGGCGAACGCGAACGCCGAGGCCGAGTGCCCCGAGGGGAACGACCGGGACGTCGGCATCACCACGTGGCGGCCCACCGGGACGCTGGCACCCTCCCGGTCCGGGCGCTTTCGACGGCCGAGCCGCTTGACGGCCAGGTTCACCACGGCGCTGCTCACCGCCACGCAGGCCAGCCCCTGGGCCGCGGCTCGCGCCCCGGGCCGGCCACCCACCGTCGCCATCACGCCTGCCGTGCCGACCCACAGGACCGACTTGTCGGCGACCCTCGACAGCCGGCTCATCGCCCGGTCGAGGCCGGGCGTCGGAGTCCGCGCGACGGCCTCGTAGACGGCCTGGTCGATGCGGCCGGCGTCGGCCAGCCAGCTTCGTGCCGGCCAGCTCCGTGCTGACCACCACACCGGGGCTGCGGCCCCGCCGTCGGGTGTGCTCACCGTTGCGCTCCTTCATCCGGGTCGGGATCGGTGATCCCGTCGGTGTGCCGCGCGTCCTCGGCGGCGATCGCTGCGAGGGCGGCGTCCATCGACGGGTAGAAGTGGTCCCGGTCCAGTGTCTCGAAGAGCCCGTAGCGCAGGAGCAGCGCCTCCAGCCGGTCGCGCAGCTCCACGAACGCGACGTGGACGCCCTGCGCGTTGAGCTGCTTGTCGAGCTGCTCGAGCATCTCGGCGGCCGTGACGTCGACGTCGGTCACCGCCTCGCACTGCAGCACGATCCAGCGGACCTGCCGCTCGCGCACGAGGGCCCGCAGGTTCTGCCGGAGCATGCCCGCGTTGGCGAAGAACAGGGGGGCCTCCCAGCGGTAGACCACGATCCCGGCCACCTCCTCGAGGTCGTCGCGCCCCGCTGCCTGGTGCCAGCCGCCGGTCTCGTCGCGGCCGAGCACGACCCCGTGCGGCCACCAGCTGCGCCGGAAGAAGAGCAGGATCGCCAGGGCGACGGCGACCAGGATGCCCTCCAGCACCCCGAGCAGCACGACGCCGGCGGTCGCCACCAGGGAGAGCGAGAACGCCGTACGACGGACCTGCCACAGGCGCCGCAGCTCGGGCAGGTTCATCAGCGACAGCGCGGCGGCGATGACGACGGCGGCCAGGGCGGTCTGGGGCAGGTCGGCCAGGAGCGAGTTCAGGAACAGCAGCATGAGCGCCACCGCCCCCGCGCCCACGAGACCGGCGACCTGGCTCTTGGCTCCGGACTGCTCGGCGACGGCGGTGCGGGACCCGCTCGTCGACACGGCGAAGCCCTGGAACAGGCCCGCGGCGACGTTGGCGCTGCCCAGGCCGATCATCTCCTGGTTCGGGTTGACCTCGTCCCCGCGCCGGGCCGCGAAGCTGGTCGAGGTCGCGATCGTGTCGGTCAGCGACACGAGCGTGATGCCGAGCGCGGCGACCAGCAGCGGGACCACGTCGCTCGGCTGGGTCCAGGGCACCCCGGGCGTCGGCAGCCCCTGCGGGAGCGCACCGACGGTCGCCACTCCCTCGGCGGAGAGGTCCAGCACGGCCGAGGCGACGGTGGCGGCCACGATCGCCACCAGGATCGCCGGCACCTTCCTGCTGACCCGGGGCAGGACGAGCAGCAGGACCAGCACGGAGAGTCCCACCGCCAGCGTGGTCCCCTGCGTCTGGTCGAGGTTCGAGACGAAGGCGCGCAGCTCGTCGATGAACCCGTCGGCGTCGGTGGAGAACCCGAAGAGCTTCGGCAGCTGACCCACGATGATGGTGACCCCGAGGCCGTTCATGTAGCCGATCTGGACCTCCACCGAGAGCAGGTCGGCGACGAACCCGAGCTTGGCCACGCCGAGCCCGATCTCGACCGCGCCGACCAGCAGCGCGAGCATCCCGCCGAGGACGATGGCGGAGCCCGGGTCACCCGACACGGCGACGATGGGCATGATCGCGGCGAAGATCAGCGGGGAGACCGACGAGTCCGGGCCGAGCACCAGCACGCGGGACGGCCCCATGACGGCGTACCCCACCAGGCAGGCGATGGTGGTGTAGAGCCCGGTGACCGCCGGCAGCCCCGCCAGCTCGGCGTACGCCATGCCCTGGGGCACCAGGATCGCGGCCAGCACCAGCCCGGCCACCAGGTCCGGCCGGGCCCATCCGCGCTGGTAGCCGTGCAGCAACCCGAGGCCGGGGACGTGCTGGCGCAGGCGGGAGGGCCGGCGGGCGATCTCCTCTGTGGTCATCCGGGCCGCACCTCCTTGCCAGATGATGCACGCGGCGCGCGGCCGCGGGCATCACCCGTTGCGCATGAGGCCCCGTCCCGGCGTCAGCGCGTGCGGTCCGGGTCCTGCTCGGTGCGTGGGCGGGGGATGGCGCCGGTGCCCGCGCGCCGGCCCCGCTCGTCGGCCGCCGGGTCGCCGTGGAAGAGCCCGCCGTCCCGCCGGTCGTCGACCGGCGCGAACGCCGTGCGCGCGGGAGGTTCCACGACCTCGACCCGCTGGCGCGGCAGGCCGCCGTCGGCGTGGTCGCGGACCCAGGCGACCATGTGCTCGCGCACGTGGCAGCGCAGGTCGAACAGGGTCGGCGCGTCCTGGGCGGTCACCAGCATCCGGACCCGGACCCAGCCACAGACGGCGTCGGTGACCTGGAGGACCTTCACCCGCCCGTCCCACAGGTCGGTGTGCTCGAGGGCGATGTCCAGCTGACGACGCATCTCGACGGTGTCGACGTGCCAGTCGAGGTCGAGATCGACCGAGCCGAGCAGCTCGGAGTGGGTCCGGGTCCAGTTCTGGAACGGCGTGGTCGTGAAGTACGTCGAGGGCAGCACCATGCGGCGGTCGTCCCACAGCCGCACCACGACGTAGGTCAGGGTGATCTCCTCGATCCAGCCCCACTCCTCCTCCACGATGACCGCGTCGTCCAGCCGGATCGCGTCGCTGAACGCCAGCTGGATGCCGGCGAACACGTTGCCCAGCACCGACTGGGCGGCGAGTCCCGCGACGACGCCCACCACGCCGGCGGAGGCGAGCAGGCTGGCCCCGACCACGCGGACCTGCGGGAAGCTGAAGAGCAGCGCCCCCAGGGTCAGCACCACGCCGGCGCTGACCGTCAGGCGCCGGATGATCAGCGTCTGGGTCCGCATCCGCCGCGCCACCCGGTTGTCCGGCGCGTCGACGCGGTACCGCCGCAGGCCGCTGTCCTCCACGAACAGCGCGACCGTGGTGAGGAACCAGCCCACCGCCACGATCGTCAGCAGCCGGGCGGCCAGCGCCGCCCCCGCCCACCACTCGCTGTCGGCCCCGTGCCGCCGCAGCACTGCCACCGCGGGGTTCAGGGCCAGCATCACCACCAGGACCCGGAAGGGGATGCGCGACGCCCGGGCCAGGTGGGCCAGCGACGGCCACCGCCGCGCCGCCAGGCGCATCACGACGTGGATCACGAGCACGACGGCGAGGGCACCGAGGAGGGCGGTCGCCACCCCGACCGACAGCCGGTCCCAGTTGATGGCGAGGACCCGGTGACAGGCACGGACATGGCCTCCGAGCTCCCCGGACCGGCCGGGTGCCCGTCGGTCGCTGCCACGAACGGCCCGTCGTCCGACGGGCGTGTGAAGTGGTGGCCTGGACAGGGCACGGCGAGGTTGCCCTGGCGTCGCGACGACGAGGACGCCCGCGGGCTCGGCTGCGCGGCCGACCGCCGACCACCGGACCGTGGTCTTCTCCACCGAGGCGGAGCGTCGGGCATGGTGCGGATCGACCTGGGCAGAGGAGCGTACGGCGCCGCCCGCGGCGGCTACCAGGACGACGTCGTCGTGCCCACCGGATCGTGGTCCTCGTCCACCGAACGCTGACCGCGGGCCGGGCTGAGCACCTGCAGACGGGCGTACGTGCTGGACCGTTGCGGGGCGATCCTCAGCCGGACGTCGGAGTGGTCGAGGCGGGCGCCGCCGTGGGGCTCGTCGACGGGGACGGGGACGTCGCCGGGCTCGCCGAGCCGCTGGGCGACGAGCTCGGCGACGCGGTGCCGGTCGGGCTCGAAGAGGTGCTGGGCGAGCTGCTCGGGGGGACGCTGGGCGAGCTGCTCGGGGGGACGCTGGGGGAGCTGCCCGGCGACTCGACCAGCGGGCTGGTCGACGAGGCGGGGTCCGTGGGCACGGCGGTGGAGGCGGAGTCCGACGGGCTCGGCGACCCGCTGGAGACTCCCAGGCCGCCCTGGTCGGCCTGGATGATCGCGAGGATCTGGTGCTCGAAGTCGGTCAGCTGCGCCTGGATCTCGTCGAGGGGGACTTGCCCGATGTTGTCGCCGTACGCGGCGATCTGCTGCCACAGCTGGTCGAGCGCGGCCATGGCGTCGTCGCCGAGCGGCCCGTCCAGGGTGACGAACAGCTGGACGGCCAGGGAATAGGTCAGGCAGCTCGTGCAGTCGTAGTTGAGGGCGACCGAGACGTTCTGGGGCACCGCCACGTCGGCCTGGCCGGTGACCAGCACGACCTGGAACGCGACCGCCACAGCGGCACAGTTGTCGCAGCTGGCCAGCGCGTAGGCCTCGTTCGTGTTGTCGACCGGGGTGTCCCCGTCGGCCCAGATGAGGGCGAACGCCGTGTCGTAGGTGACCGTGTCGTCGGTCGTGTTGACCGAGAGCGCCTGGTTGTCGCCGTCCTCGGGAGCCAGCGGCTGGTCGATGGGGAAGATCCAGGTCCCGGCCCCGGCGTGGCTGACCGTCCCGTCGGCGACCGGCGCGGACCCGGTGGCGGGAGCCGGGGCGCCGTCCGGCTGCGTCGTGCTTCCCGGGTCGTGCGGGACCAGGACGACGGCCAGCATCGGGTGCTCGCGGGTGGGCGCGGCCTGGCCCGGCGGCAGGTAGACCGCGCCGCGGCCCTCGGTGCCGGTGGCGAAGCCGGACGCGGGACGGGCCAGCGGCGTGACGAGGTTCGTGAGCGTTCCCCGTTCGTAGGCCTGCACGGGCCGGTAGCGACCCGGCGAGGGCCACCAGACCCACACCAGGGCGGCCGCGAGCGCCGCCGCGAGGAGGAGGGCCAGGCCGCGGCGGACGGGGCGTCCCCGGGTGCGGGTCCAGGTCGAGACCGCGACCCGTCGTACGACCCGGCTGAGGGCGATCGCCATCGCCAGGGGCGGGAGCAGGACCACGAGGGCCGCCACGCCGCGGGCGGCCACGGACAGCACGTCGCCGTCCTGGAGCGCCGCGGCGAGGCCGGCCCACTGCAGCCTGCTGCTGGTGAGCGCGCTCCCCACGATGCGGGGGAAGGTGGTCACCAGGACCACCAGCGTGAAGGCCAGCAGCGGCACCACGGTGAGGACCCAGACGGAGACGACGGCCCGGGCCCACGGCTTGAGCAGCCGGGCCTCGGCGTCGCGCCAGTGCCACGGCAGCAACCCCCGCAGGGTGGGCCCGATGCGCTGGAAGAGGTCGGGGACCCCGGTCAGGTCGGCCAGCACGTGGTAGCCGTCGAACCGCACGAGCGGGAGGAGCTGGTGGAGCATCTGCAGGATCTGGGTCGCGACCAGCAGCAGGATCGCGTCGTCTCGGGTCAGCCACCACACGGTCGCGGTCCCGACGGCGACGAGGGCGTTGAAGTAGAGCCCTCCGAGGTCGGTGCGCAGCCGCCCGCCGCGGCCGAGGCGGTAGGAGTCGGTGACGTCGGTGTAGAACGCCGGCCAGATCAGGTAGAGGCCGACGCCCATGGCACCGGGCGTGGCGCCACCCCGGCGAGCGGCCGCGGCGTGCCCGAACTCGTGGAACCCGGCGCTGAGGACGGTGACCGTCAGCACCACGAGCAGCAGGCCGGGCCGGGCGAAGGCGTCATGGGTGGCGCTGGCCAGGCCACGCTCGAACAGCACCCACCAGCTGATCCACACGAACACGGCGAGCACCGCGGCCACGAGGATCGGGTTGAAGAGGGCAGCGAACGGCGCGGTGAGCCGTCGGGTGCGCTCGGGGTCGGTGACGACGGCCTTGAACCGGAGCGCCAGCAGGGGGTTGCTGCGCTTCAGTGAGGGCTGGCTCCCGTCCTCGGAGGCGGCCAGGCCCAGGGTGCGCAGCTTGTCGGAGAGCTGGCGGACGTTCTCGGGGGACACCGTCCGGCCGCTCGCCCGGCTGACCTCGTCGGCCAGCCCGTCGTAGCCGCGTTCGCCGTCCAGGGCCGCGAGGACGAGGTAGAGCAGTGGCGTGAGCTGGACGACCTGGCCATCGCCTCGCCGGGCCAGGGACGGCGGCCTGCGATAGCCCGAGCCGGACATCTCCCCCATGAGCCGGACGCCCTCGGCGCGGGCCGGGGGGCGTCCCTCGGCGCGGTCTCCGAGCCCGGCCGGGCCGACCAGCTCGCCACGCCCCCCGGTCGTGGTCACGGCTGCGAGATGTCCGAGACCTGGTCGGAGTTGGCCGTCGCCGAGCCGTCGATGTTCTGGTTGATGATCGCGGTCTGCTGGGCCACCGAGACCGCGTCGCTGTCGACCGAGCCGACGTTCGCGGCGACCGAGGCGTCGATCGGGGCCGCCACGTTGGCGTTGGCCGCGACCGCACCGTTGATCGGCGCCGCGATGTTGGCGTCGCCGTCGAGGTTGACGTTCACGTTCAGCAGGTCGCCGTCGGCGGCGTCGCCCACCGTCGTGCCCAGGTCGCCGGTGCTCCCGTCGGTCGGGAGCGAGGTGCCGTCCGTGGGCACCGCGGTGCCGGTGTCCCCGGCCAGGCGGGCTGGGGTCGGCGGTCGCGTCCGGGGAGGCACCCTGCTCCAGTGTGCTGTCCTGGACCGCGTTGGCGGTGGCGTCGGCGGAGACGTCCTGGTTGATCAGGGCCCCCTGGTCCGAGAGCGCCTGGGCGGTTGAGCCCTCCGAGAGCACGTTGGCGCCGACCGCTGCGTCGATCGGGGCGGCCACGTTGGCGTTCGCGGCGACGCCGAGGTCGATGGGGGCGGCCGCGTCGATGGCGAGGTCGAGGTCGGCGTTCAGGTCGAGGATCGACACGACCTCCTTGTCCGGCAGGGCCAGGCCGTCCTCGGCCGCCAGCTCGGCCTCCGAGAGTCCGGCGCGTTCGTTGCTGTTCTCCATGTCGATCCCCCGATGTCGGTGAGGTGAGTGGTGCAGGTGCGGCTCTTGTACCCAGCCCTGGCTGTCACAAACGACGGAGCCGGGACCCTTGTCCCTGTTCTTACGGACCTTCGGCGCGGCGCGGGAGCCTAGACTCGCGAGGGTCACCTCGGGACAAGGACGGCGCAACCCACGGCGAGAGGATCCCGGCGTGCGCGACACCTTCCGGCGCAGCGGCGACGTGGGTCGCAACCTGCTCGCCGTCGACTGGGCGGCGACCCCCCTGGGGCCGCTGGGGAGCTGGCCGAACAGTCTGCAGGCCGCCGTGCGGATCGTGCTGTCGTCGCGCTTCTCGATGTGGATGGCCTGGGGGCCGGAGCTCACCTTCTTCTGCAACGACGCCTACCGCCGCGACACCCTGGGCGCGAAGTACCCGTGGGCGCTCGGGAAGCCCGCCCCGACGGTCTGGTCGGAGATCTGGGACGACATCGGGCCTCGCGTCGACCAGGTCATGGGGTCGGGGGTCGCGACGTGGGACGAACGGCTGCTGCTGTTCCTGGAGCGCAGCGGCTACACCGAGGAGAGCTACCACACGTTCTCCTACAGCCCGCTCGCCGCCGACGACGGCACGGTCGCCGGGCTGCTGTGCGTGGTCAGCGAGGACACCGAGGAGGTCATCGCGCACCGTCGCATGCAGACGCTGCGCGACCTCGGGCAGCCGTCGGCCGGCAGCAACACCGTGGCCGAGACCGTGAGCTCGGCGTGCACCGAGCTCGCGCACAGCTCGCTGGACCTGCCCTTCGCGCTGGTCTACCTCTACGACGACGACGGGGTGACCGCCCGGCTCGTCGGCTCCACCGGCTTCACCGAGGACCACCCGGCCGCCCCGCCGGTCCTGGAGGCGACGACCCCGTTGTGGCCGATGCCCGAGACGGGAGGGGTCACCCCGGTCGAGCTCGACGGCAGGTTCACGGGGCTGCCGACCGGCGGGTGGGAGACCCCACCCACGCGGGCGGCCGTCGTACCGATCGTGCAGGGCAGCCAGCCGGCGTACGGCTTCCTGGTCACGGGGCTCAACCCGTTCCGGCTCCTCGACGACGGCTACACCGACTTCCTGGGCCTGGTCGCGGGGCAGCTCGCGTCCAGCCTGACCAACGCGCTGGCCTTCGAGTTCGAGCAGCGCCGGGCCGAGTCCCTGGCCGAGCTCGACCAGGCCAAGACCGACTTCTTCACCAACGTCAGCCACGAGTTCCGCACCCCGCTCACCCTGCTGCTCGGCCCGGCCGAGGACGCGCTCACCGACTCCGCGAACCCGCTGCCCGACGAGCAGCGGCACCGGGTCGAGGTGATCCACCGCAACGGGCAGCGGCTGCTGAAGATGGTCAACACCCTGCTCGACTTCTCGCGGCTCGACTCCGGTCGCGTCGAGGCGTCGTTCGAACCGGTGCCCCTCGCCCGCTACACCCGCGAGCTGGCCAGCATGTTCGAGACCGCCGCGAAGCGCCTCGACCTGACGCTGACCGTCGACTGCCCGGACCTGTCCGAGCCCGTGTACGTCGACCGGGACCTGTGGGGCAAGGCGGTGCTGAACCTGCTCTCGAACGCGTTGAAGTTCACCTTCGCCGGCGGCGTCACGGTCGCGCTGCACGCCGAGGACGGCGGGGTGGTGCTGTCGGTCACCGACACCGGCACCGGGATCCCGTTCGAGGACCAGGCCCACCTGTTCGAGCGGTTCCGCCGGGTCAGCGGCGCCCAGTCGCGCACCCACGAGGGATCGGGCATCGGGCTCGCCCTGGTGGCGGAGATCGCGCACCTGCACGGCGGCGACGTCGACGTCACCAGCCGACCCGGCGAGGGAAGCACGTTCCGGGTGCGGGTCCCCTTCGGCAGCGCCCACCTCTCCGCCGACCACATCGTCGCGCCGTCGTCGACGGAGGTCGCCCAGCAGGTCGTCGACGGCTTCCTGGTCGAGGCGTCCCAGCTCCTGGGAACGCCGGCCGAGGACATCGGCCCGGGGGCGGCGGCCGCCTCGTCCACCGGGCCCCGCCCACGGGTGCTGGTGGTCGACGACAACGCCGACATCCGCACCTACGTGTCGAGCCTGCTCTCCACCCAGTACGACGTCAGCACGGCCGTCGACGGCCGCGACGGCCTGGAGCAGGCGCTCGCCGACCCGCCCGACCTCGTGCTCACCGACGTGATGATGCCCCGGCTCGGCGGATTCGGCCTGCTGGAGGCCCTGCGGGGAGACGCGTCCACCGTCGACGTCCCGGTCGTCATGCTGTCGGCCCGTGCCGGCGAGGAGGGCACGCTCGAGGGGCTCGAGGCCGGTGCCGACGACTACCTGGTGAAGCCGTTCGCCGCGCGTGAGCTGATGGCACGCGTCCGCGCCAACCTGGAGCTGGACCGGGTCCGCAGGAGCCGGGAGCAGCTGGAGCGCAGCCAGACCCTGCTCGACCAGACACAGCGCCTCGCGCGGGTCGGCAGCTGGGAGCTCGACCTGGAGACGGGCAGCATCCGCAGCTCGGAGGAGTTCCGCCGGCTCGTCGGGCTCAGCGCCGGGGAGATCGCCGAGCTGGGCTTCCCGGGCGTCGTCGAGGCCGTGGTGCACCCGGACGACCTCGAACGGGTGGTCGACACCCTCCTCCGCGCCACGCCCGGCGAGGGCATCCAGTACGAAGCACGCGCCCTCCGCCCCGACGGCGACGAGACGATCATCTCCGTGCACGCCGAGGTGGTCGAGGCCGGCGACGACGGGCGGCCGAGGCTCCTCCGCGGCTCGCTGCAGGACATCACCGAGCGGCGCGCCGCCGAGGAGGCGCTGGCCCGGGCCGCGGCCGATGCCGAGGCTGCGACCCGGGAGCACGCGATCGCGGACGCGCTCCAGCGCAGCCTGCTGCCGCAGCAGTCCTTCGACCTCGAGCACCTCGAGGTCGCGACCTACTACCGCGCCGGTGTCGAGGGCACCCAGGTCGGCGGTGACTGGTACGACGTGATCGAGCTCGGCGGCGGACGCACCGCCCTGGTGGTCGGCGACGTGATGGGTCGCGGCGTCCAGGCCGCGGCGGTCATGGGTCAGCTGCGGGCCGCGGTCCGGGCCTACTCGCGCCTCGACCTTCCCCCGGCCGACCTCCTGGAGTTCCTCGACGGCATCGTGCGGGACCTCGGCCCCGACCAGATCGTCACCTGCCTGTACGCCGTCTTCGACCCCGCCGACCGGACCCTGCGGTTCGCCAACGCCGGGCACCTGCCGCCCATCGTGGTCGGGACCGCCGACGGGGCGACGGTCCTCGGGGCCGCCGAGGACCCGCCGCTGGGCGTGGGCCTCTACAACCTGCGACAGGACGAGGTCACGCTGGCCCCGGGCGCCACCGTCGTGCTCTACACCGACGGCCTGGTGGAGCGACGCGGCGAGGACCTCGACGCGGGGATCGAGTCGCTGCGGGGCCTGTCAGCGCAGCTCACGGGCTCGCTGGCGGACGCACCCGAGGCCCTCGTGGCCGGCCGGCTGCCGGAGGGCCCCGACGACGACGTGGCCGTGCTGGTGGCGCGGGTCGACCTGGCGGGGACTCCGGCGGGCACCACCACCGGGCTCAGGCTGGCCTACGAGTCCCGGCAGATCGACATCTCGCAGGCGCGGCACGCGGTGGCCGAGCACCTGCACGGCGTCGGGGCCGCCGAGGGCGTCATCGAGGACGCGATCCTGGTGACCAGCGAGCTGCTCACGAACGCGACCCTGCACGCCGTACCCCCGATCGAGCTGCGGGTGATCGGCGACGAGACCGAGATCCGGATCGAGGTCCACGACCACGCCAGCTACGAGCCGCGCAAGCAGCGGCCCGACGCCGAGGACGAGCACGGTCGCGGGCTCCAGATCGTGGCGGCACTCGCCGACCGCTGGGGCACCCGGCCCACCAACGCGGGCAAGACCGTGTGGTGCGTGCTGTCGCCTGCCTGACCGGGCAGCGCGTCAGCCGGCGGCGCGGACCTTGCGGGCGGCGAGCCAGGTCTCGAACCGCCCCAGGGTGGTGCCGAGGTAGTGCTGGACGCCGGCCTCGAGCTGGGCGATCTCGTCGCGCAGCGCGAACATCTGGTACTCGGCCCGACGGTCGGTCGAGCACTCGTGGTTCGGCTCGATCTTCCGGTCGAGGGACGCCCCGCACTCCGGGCAGGGCATGAACCGCGATTCGAACATGTCGCTCCCATCTCGCTCCCCGCAAACCGGAGGGTTCCCCCGAGATGGAGGGTCCAAACGGCCCATTGCTCCGGGTCGGGACCGGGTCTAGCGTCGGGACCGGGCGGGCAGGTGTCAGAGCGGAGGCTCAGATGACAGACAACGAAACCCTCGCACGCAGTCTCTACGAGGCATGGAACGAGCGGAACTTCGACGAGATGGCCGAAGCCACCGCACCCGACGGGACCATCACCATCATCGGCTCGGGCGACACCTTCGAGGGCCCCGAGGGGGCGCGCAGGTTCGGCACGATGTGGGCCGACGGCTTCCCCGACGGCATGGTGACCGTGGACCGGGTGATCGCCTCGGGCGACCAGGTGGTCGTCGAGTACACGGGCCGCGGCACCCACACCGGGACACTCGCCACGAGCATGGGGGACATCCCTGCCACCGGGCGCAGCATGACCCTTCAGCTCTGCGACGTGACGGAGTTCCAGAACGGCAAGGTCCGGAGGCAGAGAACCTACTTCGACACCGGATCCATGATGGCCCAGCTCGGTCTCACCGCCGGGCAGGCGGCATCCGCGCAGCAGTAGGTCGAGACAACCAACCGACACTTGTCCCCGCCCGATCACGTGCAACGGTTCCGTCCGGTCGAGCTGGACGCCGGCCCCTTCCGCCTCCGGCTGGCCACGGAGGCGGACGTGGACGCAGCCCTGGAGATGTCGCGCGACCCCGCGATCGCCCAGTGGTACTCCACGGGGGTGGTGGACCGGAGGTCCGCGCGGCGCTGGCTGCGCAACGGTGCGGACTGGTCCGGTGGCACCCACGCGACCTGGGTCGTCGCCGACGCGACGGACCGTCTCGTGGGCAACTTCTCCATGGTGAGCATCGACCTCGAGGACCTCAGCGCCCAGATGAGCTACCGGACCGCTCCCTGGGCCCGTGGCCGGCACGTCGCGACGTACGCCCTGGGCGCGGCGACCCGGTGGGCCCTCGACGCGCTCCACCTCGAGCGTCTCGAGCTGCCGCACGCCGTGGCCAACCCGGCGTCGTGCCGGGTGGCCCACAACGTCGGGTACCTGCTCGCGACGGTGGAACCAGGCGGCTACCGCGACGACCTCGGCCGGCAGTGGGACACGCACCTGCACACCAGAACCCGGTCGAAGGGTAGGGACCAACGGCCCTTCGCGGCCGCACCTGCGCCGGCCTAGCCTCCGCGAGCGGCCTCTCGAGGCCGCTCGGAGCCACGACCGGGTCCCACGGATGTCGGGGGTCACACCCCCCGAGGGCCGGCACTGGCTGGCCGCACAGGTGACGTCCGCGACGGGGAGGATCTGCACCTCTCCGGTCGCGGGCGCCACCGTGGACGACACCACCGGCGTCGACGCCCTCGACCGACGGCGAGCCGGTGTCCTTCGGCCCTCAACCCCGGGCCCGCCGAGGGCCACGATGGAGTCGTGAGCCACACCACCATCCCCGCCGCCGAACAGCTCGCTGCCCTGGGCCAGGCCGTCGTCACCACCGACACCGAGGGACTCGTCATCGGGTGGAACCCCGCCGCCGAGGACCTGTTCGGCTGGACCGCCGAGGAGGCCGTCGGCCACGACATCCAGACGCTCTGCGTGCCCGAGATCGCCCAGGACGTGTCGGCCGAGATCATGAACGCGTTGCGCGCCGGGGTGCCGTGGTCCGGCGAGTTCCCGGTCCGGCGCAAGGACGGGGCCCTCATCCCGGCCCTGGTGACCGACGCGGGGGTCTACCGCGACGGCGAGCTGGTCGGCATCGTCGGCGTCACGACCGACCTCGGGGTGGCGCTCCGACCGCTGCTCGAGCGTTCGGCCGACGCCACGCTGGTGCTGCGGTCCGACGGGCTGATCACGTACGCCAGCCCCGCGGTGGAGCTGCTGTTCGGGTGGCGGGAGACGGACGTCGTGGGCAGCTCGCTCGTCTCGCTGCTGCACCCCGACGACCGCTCCCTCGTCACCGGCTTCTTCGAGGACGCCACCCGGCAGCCGGGCGCGCGGCCGGCGCACGAGCTGCGGGTCCGTCGCGGCGAGAGCTGGGCGTGGGCGGAGGTGGCCCTCACGAACTTCCTCGACGACCCGCTCGTCCGCGGGGTCGTCTGCAACCTGCGACGCAGCCTGGCGCACTCCACCGACGAGTCCGCAGAGGAACGGGTCGCCCACCTGGAGACCGCGCTGCGCTCCCGGCTGGTCGTCGAGCAGGCCAAGGGCTACATCGCCGGCCGGGACGGCGTCGGCCTCGAGGACGCCTTCGAGCGGCTGCGCAGCCATGCTCATGCCCAGCACCTGTCCCTGCAGGCCGTGGCCGGCCGGGTCGTCGCCGGGGACCTGGCCCTGGCGTCCGCCGGCGCCGAGTGAGGCGCCCCGCTCACGCGTCCGGCGACGTCCGTCCGTCCAGGCGCGAGAACATCCGCCGCTGCGCGCGGTAGAGACCGGTGAACTCGGTGAACAGGCGGTCGTAGGTCTCCCGCCGCTCCGGCACCGGCTCGAGCCCGGCGTCCACCGGCACCAGGGCCCGGACCTCTCCCCACGTGACCGCACCCAGCGCGAGACCGCTGAGCAACGCCACGCCGCGCAGGCCGGTCAGCAACGGGTCGGCCACCCGCTCGACCGGACGCGCGGTGACGTCGGCGAGGATCTGGCACCACAGCAGCGACTGGGTGCCGCCGCCGACGAGCCGCAGCGGGGCCAGTCGGCGGCCCGCGACGTGGTCGGCCGCCTCCAGCAGCCAGCGGGCGTTGAGGGCGACCCCCTCCAGGACCGCCCGGACCAGGTCCGCCCGGGTCGTGGCGAGGGACACGTGGTGGAACCCGCCGCGTGCGGCCCGGTCGTCGACCGGGGACCGCTCCCCCGCCAGCCAGGGCGTGAAGATCACGTCTCCCGCCCCCGGCGGCGAGGTCGCCGCCAGCGCGGTCAGCTCGTCGTACGCCGGGGGGCCGCCGTCGGCGAGGACCCGGCCGAACCACTCGAGGCAGCGCCCGGCCGTCTCCTGGTTGTTGCCCAGCAGGTAGGAGTCCGCGGTCAGGCCCGGCACCGTGGCCATCTGCCGGAACAGGTCGGTCCGCTTGCCCGGCAGCGGGCAGCTCACCCAGGCGGTGGTGCCGATCGACAGGTGCGCCTCGTGGTCGCGGACGCAGCCCGACCCGAGCGCCGCCGCGTGCAGGTCCGGCACCCCGGTCACGACCACGGCGTCGGGCGAGATGCCGAGGGCGGCGGCCACCTCGGGCAGCACCGGCGCGACGACGCTCCCGGTCGCGACCAGCGGCGGCAGCCGGTCGGCGTCGATGCCGGCGCGGCGCACCAGGGTGGCGTCGTAGCCCAGCCGCTCGGGGTGCCGGTTGTCGGTGAGCCAGGCGGCGGTCATCGAGGCGGGGCTGGCCGCGGCCACGCCGGAGAACCTCATCGCGAGGGCGTCGACCGGTTCGAGGTACCACCGCGCCGCCTGCGCGACGGCGGGCTCGTCGAGCTGCAGGTGGAGCATGTGCCCGACCGGGTCGGCGCCGGAGGTCGAGGGGACGCCCGCCGTACGGCGTACCCAGGTGGTGAGCGCCCGCGCGCGGTAGCCCTGCAGGTGCCCCCCGACGAGCGCCCGCGAGTGGCGCTCGCCCTCGGTGTCGCTCCACATCAGGCAGGGACCGACCGGCTTCCCGGCGGCGTCGACCGGCACCGTGCTGGCCCACTGCCCGGTCACGCACACGGCGGCCACCCGGCGACCGTCCACCGGGCCGTCGGCCAGGCACCGGCGCACCGACTCCGTCACCACCTCCCACCACTGGTCCGGGTCCTGGGTCACCCGGCCGCCGGGGCCGTAGTCGGTGCGCAGGGGCGCGGACGTCCAGGAGACGACGGTTCCGGTGAGCGTGGCCAGGCCGACCTTCACGGCGCTCGAGCCCAGGTCGACCGCAAGTGCCAGGGCGTCCCCGGGGGCCGGCATCAGGGCCCCGGCGGCACCGACAGCTCGACGTCGAGCATGTCGTCCATCACCGAGACGATGAACTCCTCCGCCTCGAGGTCCATGCCGCCCGGGACGCCGCCGTAGATCGCGCCGGAGAAGGCCTGCTTCCCGGCCGCCTCCATCGTCCTCGCGTACTCCACGCCCTCGGCGAGATCGGCGGCGAAGGCGTCGACCACCCCGGGTCGCGTCTGCGGGCGGGTGACCGCCATGTGGATCGCGTTGGGGTACTGCTGGCCGTTGAAGCGCCAGCCCTGGCCGCGCATGGAGTCCGCCACGTGGTAGATGTCGAAGGCGTCGGAGGTGAAGCTGAAGCAGAACGTCGGGCTCCCGATCACCCGGAGCTCGGGGTGCGAGACCACCACGGCCTTCATCGCGTCGGCCGTGGTGAAGATGTCGCGGGCGTAGGCCCGGTAGCCCTCGCGGCCGAGCTGGACCATCGCCGCCCAGGTCTCGGCGAGCAGCCCACCGGACCGCGATCCCTCGATGCCGGGCGACATGTACTTGCCGCCGCTCCAGCCGGGCAGGTGGAAGTACTGCGCGTCCCGCAGCGTCCGGTCCCGGAAGAGCACGGTCGAGGTGCCCTTGAAGGCGTAGCCGTACTTGTGGGTGTCGGCCGAGATGCTGGTGACGCCGGGGAGCCGGAAGTCGAACACCGGGATGTCGTAGCCCAGCTCCTGGCCGAAGGGCAGGATGAAGCCGCCGAGGCAGCCGTCGACGTGCATGCCGACGCCGCGGTCGAGCGCGAGCCCGGCCAGCTCCCCGATCGGGTCGATGGTCCCGTAGCCGTAGTTGCAGGCGGACCCCACGACGGCGACCGTCCGGCCGTCGATCTCCGCGGCCATCCGGTCGGGGTCGACGACGGTCGTGACCGGGTCGACCGGCACGCTTCGCAGCTCGATCCCGAGCAGCCGGCAGGCCTTGTCGAAGGCAGGGTGCCCGGTCTCCGGCTTGACGACGTTGACGCCGGTCAGCCCACGGGCCGCCGCGTGCTCGCGGTAGGCCAGCATCGCGTGCAGGATGCTGCCGCTGCCCCCGGTGGTGATCAGGCCGCCGGGCGTGGTGTCGGTGACGGCCTCGCCGTGGAGCAGGTCGAGCGCCATCGCGAGGATCTCGCCCTCGAGCTTCGTGGCGCTGGGACACATGTCGCGCTGGAGGACGTTCACGTGGGCGAACAGGCCGAACGCCTCGGTGAGGAAGCGGTAGTGCTCGTGGTCGCCGGAGTACATCGTCCCGGAGCACCTGCCGGTCTCCCAGAACGCATCCTCCTCGGTGGCCATCGCCCGCAGCTCGGCGAGCACCTCCTCCCGCGGCGTGCCCTGCTCGGGCAGGGTGCGGTGCACGGGGAACCGGTCCTCGTAGGGAAAGTCGGCGTTCGCCATCTGCCACCTCCACCACCACGGTGGACAGCGGCAGCGGGGCCGGACAGGGCCGCAGGTCCCGGAGCCGTTCCGCCGCTCGAGGACCAGGCCCGGGCCGCGCCGCCAAAGCGAACTTGTTCACGACTTTTCGGGGCCGGCGACGAACTGCAGCCCGTCCGCGGTCCGACACGCTCGTCGGAAGGCACCGCGCCCGTGGATGATGGGCCTCACCAGGCAGCTCGGGAGGAGGTCGCAGCCGTGGACGACGGGGACGCGTGGTACCGCGCGGTGGTCGAGGGCAGCACCGACGGCCTCTGGATCTTCGACGAGACCGGCACGACCACCTGGGCCAACGACCGGATGGCCGAGCTGCTCGGGGTCGAGCCGGGCCGGATGGCCGGCTTCCGGGTCGAGGACGCCCTGGACCCCGCGGGGCGGGAGCAGTTCCGCGACCACCTCGCCGCGATGGCGACCTCCGAGGTGGGCCAGGACAACGTCGAGTCGATGTTCATCCGCCCCGACGGCAGCGAGATCTGGACCCTGGTCAGCTGGAGCCCGCTCCGCGACGGCGACGGGCGCCGCACCGGGTGGCTGCACCGGGTCACCGAGTACACCGACCGCAAGGCCCTCGTGGAGACCCTGCGCGACCGTGAGCAGCAGCTCGCCACCGCGCAGAGCATCGCCCACATCGGCAGCTGGTCGTGGGACGTGCGGACCAACACCGTCACCTGGTCCGACCAGCTCTACCGCATCTACAACCTCGATCCCGACGAGCACGACGCGACGTACGAGGGCTTCCTCAACGGGATCCATCCCGACGACCGCGAGCGGGTGCGCGCGATCGTGGAGTCGACGTTCGCCGGCGCCGACGAGTTCGCCTTCGACAGCCGGATCATCCGGCGCGGCGGCGAGGTGCGGTGGATCCGTGGTCTCGGCCGCGTCGAGCGCGACGAGGACGGGACCCCGCTGGTGATGGGCGGCACCAGCCAGGACATCACCGACCTGAAGCGGGCCGACCAGCTGGCCGCCGAGGCGACCCGGCGCCTCGAGCTGCTCCAGGACATGGCGATGGCGGCGAACCAGGCCAGCAGCCTCGCCGAGGCGATCGGGACGATGGCGCTGGCCCTCCCCCACTACACGACGTGGGTCGCGGTGGGCGTCTACACGGTCGCGGACGACGGCACCCTGACCCGCGAACCCTTGCACGCCATCGGGCCCGACTGGCACCCGGAGCCCGACCCGTCGCTGGCCGAACGGGCCCGGCTGTCCCGCCGGGTGGAGACCGGGCCGCCCGACTCCCACGCGGACACGCACAGCCTGGTGGCCATCCCGGTGCTGCTGACCGGCCGCGCGGTCGCGGTGATCGAGGTGCTCGCCGACGAGGTGCCGCCCGACGAGAACTCCATGTTCCTGATCGGCCAGATCTCGGGCCAGCTGAGCCTGGTGGCCGAGCGCGAGCGCAGTGCCCACGAGCTGGCCGAGGCCCGCGACGAGGCGATGGAGGCCTCCCGGCTGAAGTCGGAGTTCCTCGCCACCATGAGCCACGAGATCCGCACCCCCATGAACGGCGTGATCGGCCTCAACGAGCTGTTGCTGCGCACCGACCTCGACGACCACCAGCGCCGGCTGGCCGAGGGGCTGCAGCGGGCCGGGCTGACCCTGCTCGGGATCATCAACGACATCCTCGACCTGTCCAAGATCGAGTCCGGCAAGCTCGAGCTCGAGGCGGTCGACTTCGACGTGCGCAGCGTGTTCGAGCAGAGCGCGGCGGTGCTCAGCGGGCCGGCGCACGCCAAGGGCCTCGAGCTGATCATGGCCTGCCACCCCGACGTGCCCGCGTTCCTGCGCGGCGACTCGGTCAGGTTCGGCCAGGTGCTGACCAACCTCGGCTCCAACGCCGTGAAGTTCACCGACACCGGCGAGGTCGTCATCTCGGCCCGGGTGGAGCGGGAGACCCCGGAGGGCGTGGTGCTGCGCGTCGACGTCGTGGACACCGGCGTCGGCATCTCGCCGGCGGCCCGCGCCACCCTGTTCGACGCGTTCACCCAGGCCGACCCGTCCACCACCCGGCGGCACGGCGGCACCGGCCTCGGCCTGGCGATCTCGCGCCAGCTGGTGGAGGCACTCGGGGGCGAGATCGAGGTCAGCAGCGAGGTCGGCCGGGGCAGCACCTTCTCGTTCACCGCCGCGTTCGAGCGGGCCCGCGGCGCCGCCACCCGCACGCCACCCCTGCCCCGCGGGCTGACCGGCCGACGGGTGCTCGTCGTCGACGACAACGAGACCAACCGCTTCATCCTCACCGAGCAGCTCACCTCCTGGCAGATGCAGGTGGCGGCGGCCCCCTCGGCGGAGCAGGCCCTGGCCGCCCTGCGCGACGCCGCCGGGGAGGGGCGGCCCTTCGAGGTCGTGCTGCTCGACCTCGTCATGCCGGACACCGACGGGCTCACGCTCGCCCGGCAGATCGGCGCCGACCCCGACCTGGGCAGCCCGACGATGCTGCTGCTCTCCTCCGACCAGGGGGTGCGCCCGCAGGCCGCCCGCGACGCCGGCGTGCACGTGTCGCTCGACAAGCCGGTCCGCCACTCCGAGCTCCACGACGCGCTCGTCGGCGTCGCCACCTCCGACTCGGCGGACGAGCCGGCGCCGGCCCGGCGTTCCCGCGGACCGGCACTGGGGGTGCGCGTGCTGGTCGTGGAGGACAACCAGGTCAACCAGCTGGTGGCGACCGGCCTGCTGGAGGACCTCGGCTGCGCGGTGGAGGTCGCCTCCGACGGGGCCGAGGCGGTCGACCGGCTGGTGGGCGACCACGACTTCGCCGTGGTGCTCATGGACTGCCGGATGCCCCGGCTCGACGGCTTCGACGCGACCCGGGCGGTGCGCGCCCGCGAGGACGGCGACCGCCGTGTCCCGATCGTCGCGATGACCGCCTCCGTGCTCGAGGGCGAGCGCGAGCGCTGCCTGGCCGCCGGCATGGACGACTTCCTGACCAAGCCCGTGGACGCGTCCGACCTGGAGCGGGTGATCCGGCGGTGGAGCGACGACCGGCCCACCGAGCGGGCCGCCTCGTCTTCCAGCGCGTCCACCGGCAAGCCCTCGGGCGGGCCGGTCCTCGACGAGGCCCGGGTCCGGATGCTGCACGAGCTGAAGAAGGACGGCGTCAGCTTCTTCGAGCGGACGGCCGCGTCGTTCATGGCCCGCGCCGGCGACCAGGTGGTCGCGATCCGCGAGGCGATCGACGCCGGCGACGCCGCCCGGCTGCAGGGCTCGGCGCACCAGCTGAAGGGCAGCGCCCTGAACCTGGGGCTGCCCCTGGTCGGCGCCGCGGCGGCCCGGCTCGAGGCGTGCGGGGACGCCGGCCGCACCACCGGTGCCGACGACCTGCTGGACGAGCTGGTGCGCGAGGTCGAGCGCGCGGTCGCCGCCCTGCAGGAGGCCACCACCGGGTCCCGCTGACGGACCCCTCCGCCGGACGCTGCGAGACTGGCCGGGTGCTGCCCCGCTTCGAGGTCGTCGCCCGACGACGGCCCGTGGACCTGGTCGCGCCGGACTCCCTGCTCCTCGACCGGCCCCTGGGCAACGGCTGGTCCGCTCCCACGCCGCACCCCGCGCCGTACGCCGCCGTGACCGCGTCGCTGGCCGAGCCGCGGCCGGGCCGCCTGGTGCTCGAGCTCCGGAGCGGCGACGACCGGCTCGCCGGGTGGTACGACGTGGCGAGCGGCGCGGTGGGTCTCGAGGTCACCAGCCCGGGCCACACCACCGGCCACCGCAGCCGCCGGTACGGGCGCACGGACGCCCCCGCATCGGCCGTGGGCCTGGCGCTGACCGGGACCCACCTGACCATCTTCACCCGCGACGCCTCCGGCTGGACCGCGCGCGGCAGGGTCGGGCTGCGGGGGCGCGTCGACACCCGCGACGAGCGGTGGCTCGCCTCGCTGGAGACGGCCCAGCGCTGGGAGGGCACACCACCCCCGCCCGGCCGGGTGGTCGCCGGCGGCTTCGGACAGCTGGGCCTGCGCGACCTGCGGGTCGTCAGTGCGGCGGACGGCACGCCGTACCGCCCCGACGGGCCGCTGTTGCTGTCCGCGACCAGCGCCGGCCCGGGCTTCTTCGACACCGCGCACACGTCGGTGTGGAGCCTCGACCCGGCGACGTACGAGCTGGCGCACCGTGCCGACCTGTTCTTCCGCCGGCCCGACCGACCCGGCGTCTTCGGCGACCACGCCACCCACCTGGTCCGCGACGGCGACCGCTGGCTGGTGGCCACCAGCACCTGGGGCGACTTCGACGGGGCTCGGGGCGACGCCACCGTCGCTGTCACCCTGGCCGAGACCGACGCCGACGTCCTCCACGGACGGCACGTCCTCGACACCCGACCCCTCGCGCTCCCGACGACGGGGCTCCGCTCGGTGGGCGTCTGGGACCCGCACCTGGTGCGCACCGAGGGGCGCTGGCTGGTCGGGTACGTCAGCGCCAGCAGGTTCTTCCGGTTCCACCCGGTGCTCGCCGAGGGACCCGACCTCGACAGCCTCGTCCTGCGCGGGGCCGCGAGCACCCGGATCGCGACGGAGGGCACCACGCTCGTCCAGGTCCACGGGGCCTGGCGGGTGCTCGCCAGCGACGGCCGCGACGGGCGGCGGGGGCAGCGTCGCGGCTACCCCGTCTTCGACCTCGACCTCGCCGAGGTCGGCGCGCTCGACGCGGCGTACCCGTCGAACATCCCGTGGCCGACGCTGGTCCGGCTCGGGCCCGACGAGTGGCTGAAGGTGGCCTTCGACGGCACGTCGTACGGCGGGCCGCTGCTGGGCTACGGCACCCACGGGGACGTGGTGGTGCAGCGGTCCATGCCGACTCGGGATGAGGGTGGCCGCAGGCCTACGATGTGATCACGGACACGCGCCACCCCTGCGGTCCGCGACAGCAGCGCCACCACACCCCGTGGCCGACACACACAGAAAGTGGGCACCACCCATGTCTGCACCCCTCGATGCCGACGTCTTCGAGCTCGGCTCCGAGCACGAGCAGGTCGTCTTCGCCAACGACCCCGCCACCGGCCTGAAGGCGATCGTCGCCATCCACTCGACGGCCCTCGGCCCCGCCCTCGGCGGCACCCGTTTCTACCCCTACGCCTCGACCGCGGACGCGGTCCGGGACGTCCTGAACCTCTCGCGCGGCATGTCCTACAAGGCCGCGCTCGCCGGGCTCGACCTCGGCGGCGGCAAGGCGGTCATCATCGGCGACCCGGCCACGCTGAAGTCCGAGCCGCTGCTGCGCGCCTACGGCCGCTTCGTGCAGTCCCTCAACGGTCGCTACTACACCGCCTGCGACGTCGGCACGTTCTCCGAGGACATGGACCACATCGCCCGCGAGTGCTCCTACGTCACCGGCCGGACCGTCGCGCACGGCGGCGCGGGCGACAGCTCGGTGCTCACGGCGTACGGCGTGTTCCAGGGCATGCGCGCGGCCGCGGAGGTCGCCTGGGGCACCGACTCGCTCGCCGGGCGGACCGTCGGCGTCGCCGGCGTCGGCAAGGTGGGTCGCCACCTGGTGCGGCACCTGATCGAGGACGGCGCGACCGTGGTCGTGACCGACGTGCACCAGCCGTCGGTCGACCGGCTGCGCGACGAGTACCCGCAGGTCACCGCCGTGGAGTCCACCGAGGCGCTGGTCGCCTCGCAGCTCGACGTCTACGCGCCCTGCGCCCTCGGCGGCGCGCTCACCGACGAGGTCGTCGACGTGCTGTCGGCGCGGATCGTCTGCGGCGCGGCGAACAACCAGCTCGCGCACCCGGGCATCGAGAAGGCGCTCGAGGACCGCGGGATCCTCTACGCCCCCGACTACTGCGTGAACTCCGGCGGCCTGATCCAGGTCGCCGACGAGCTCGAGGGCTTCTCCTTCGAGCGCGCCCAGCAGCGCGCCACCGGGATCTTCGACACCACCCGTCGGGTGTTCGAGCTCGCCGCCTCCGACGGGGTCGCCCCCGCCATCGCCGCCGACCGGCTCGCCGAGCGCCGCATGCGCGACGTCGGCCGCCTGCGCGGCATCTGGCTCGGCTGAGGCCCGGGCATTTTCACCGGCTGACCGGGGAAACTGGCACTTGTCAGGGGGAACACCACCTGACAAGTGCTGGTTTCACCGGCTGACCGGTGAAAGTGCCCACGCACGAAACCCCCTCCGCCGGCTCAGCCGGCGGCGGAGGTCAGGTGTCAACTCGGTCAGTCGCGCCGAGGTTCGGCGTAGTCCGACCAGTCGTCGTACTCGTCGTTGGACGAGTCGGGCTGGTCGTTGTTGCTGCTCTCGCCGCCATGCAGCTCCTGCGCCAGCTTCCCGAAGTCCGTCTCGTGAGTGCGGTACTTCAGGTCGCGGGCGACCTTCGTCTGCTTGGCTTTCGCTCGGCCGCGCCCCATAGGGTCAGCCCCCTCGCACGCTCGGCCGGGGCACTGTGGCTCCCGGACTGTTCTCAGAGTTCTCTCGTGGCCCCAACGCTACCGGTTGCCCGGCTGTTCCCGCACACCCAGGGCGTCTTTTCGCGACGCGCCCCGGTGAAAACGCAGGTCACCAACCCGGATGCTGCCCGCTCAGCAGCACCTTCCCACCGTGAGTGTCGTCACGGCGGACCTCACCCGCGACCCAGGCCCGGATGCCGTGGCCGGCCAGCACCTCGATCGCGGTGTCGATGTCCTGGGGAGCCGTGAGCGCGACCATGCCGACCCCGCAGTTCAGGGTGGCCTCGAGGTCGGCCTGCGGGACGTCGCCGACCCGGCGTACGACGTCGAAGATCGGCTGCGGCGTCCAGGTGCCGCGCTCGATGGTGGCGCTCAGCTCGGCCGGCATCACCCGCTCCAGGTTGGCCGCGAGCCCGCCACCGGTGACGTGCGACATCGCGTGGGTCGCGGTCCGGCGGGCCAGGTCGAGGCAGGCCTTGGCGTAGATCCGGGTCGGCTCCAGCAGCTCCTCACCCAGGGTGCGGCCGAGCTCGGGGACCTCGCGGTCCAGCTCCCAGCGAGCAGTGTTGAGCAGCACGTGGCGGACCAACGAGTAGCCGTTGGAGTGCAGCCCGCTGGCCTCCATCGCGATCACCGCGTCGCCCGGACGGACCCGGGCCGGCCCGAGCAGGTCGTCGGCCTCGACCACGCCGGTCGTCGCGCCGGCGACGTCGTACTCGTCCGGCGCCAGCAGCCCCGGGTGCTCGGCGGTCTCGCCGCCGATCAGGGCGCAGCCGGCCAGCACGCACGCCTCGGCGATGCCCTTGACGATCGCGGCGATCCGCTCGGGTACGACGCGGCCGGTGGCGATGTAGTCGGTCATGAACAGCGGCTCGGCACCGCACACCACCAGGTCGTCGACGACCATGCCGACCAGGTCGAAGCCGATCGTGTCGTGCACGTCCATGGCCTGGGCGATCGCGACCTTGGTGCCGACGCCGTCCGTGGAGGTCGCGAGCAGCGGTCGCCGGTAGCGGGTCAGGGCGGAGGCGTCGAAGAGCCCGGCGAAGCCGCCGAGGCCCCCGATCACCTCGGGGCGGCGGGCCTTGTCGACCCACCCCTTCATCAGCTCGATGGCCTTGTCGGCGGCCTCGATCGAGACCCCGGCCTCGGCGTAGGCCCCCTCGGGGTGGGCGGGACCGGCGGTCGGATCGGGCTGCGGCACGGGGTCTCCTGGGCTGTGGTCGTGTCTCAGGGGTTGTTGAGGACGGGCAGCGCCTTGCCCGCCGTCGGCGAGGTCAGCGACGTCTCGAGCAGGTGCTTGCCGAGCAGGCTCTCGTCGGGGAGGGCGATCGGGTACTCCCCGGTGAAGCAGGCCTGGCAGAGCCGCTCGGAGGGCACCTTGGTGGACTCGATCATCCCCTCCAGGGAGATGTAGCCGAGGCTGTCGGCACCCACGCTGGCGGCGATCTCGTCGACGTCGAGGCCGTTGGCGATCAGCTCGGCCCGGGTGGCGAAGTCGATGCCGTAGAAGCAGGGCCACTTCACCGGCGGGCTGGAGATCCGCACGTGCACCTCGAGGGCACCCGCCTCGCGGAGCATCCGGACCTGGGCCCGCTGGGTGTTGCCGCGCACGATCGAGTCGTCGACGACCACGATCCGCTTGCCGCGGATCATGTGCTCCAGCGCGTTGAGCTTCAGCCGGATGCCCAGCTGGCGCAGGGTCTGGCTCGGCTGGATGAAGGTGCGACCGACGTACGCGTTCTTGACGAAGCCCTGGCCGAACGGGATGCCGCTCTCCTCGGCGTAGCCGGCGGCGGCGGGGGTGCCGGACTCGGGCACGGGCATCACCAGGTCGGCCTCGACCGGGAACTCCCGCGCCAGGCGGCGACCCATCTCCACCCGGGCCTCGTGGACGCTGCGGCCGCTGATGGTCGCGTCCGGTCGGGCGAGGTAGACGTACTCGAAGACGCAGCCCTTCGGGGCGGGCTCGGCGAACCGGTGCGAGCGCAGGCCGTTCTCGTCGATCACCAGCATCTCGCCGGGTTCCACCTCGCGGACCACGCTCGCGCCGATCGTGGCGAGCGCCGCGTCCTCGCTGGCCACGACCCAGCCGCGGTCCAGGCGACCCAGCACCAGGGGGCGGATGCCCTGCGGGTCGCGGGCGGCGTACAGCGTGTCCTCGTTCATCCACACGAAGCAGAACGCCCCGTCCAGCTGCGGCAGCACCTCCAGCGCCCGCTGCTCCAGCGTGGTGTCGGGGTGGTGGGCGAGCAGCGCGGTGACCAGGCCGGTGTCGTTGGTCGACGCCTCGACACCCCGCCCCTGGAGCTCGAGCTCGTCGCTGGGGCCGGGCAGGTCGGTGACCATCTGCGCCAGCTCGTGGGTGTTGATCAGGTTCCCGTTGTGGCCGAGCGCGATCGAGCCGTCGGCCGTGGGCCGGAAGGTCGGCTGCGCGTTCTGCCAGGTGCTCGCCCCCGTGGTCGAGTAACGGGAGTGGCCGATCGCGAGGTGCCCCTTGAGCGACTCCAGCGTGGACTCGTCGAAGACCTGGCTGACCAGGCCCATGTCCTTGTAGACCAGGATCTGGCGGCCGTTGCTGACCGCGATCCCCGCCGACTCCTGGCCCCGGTGCTGGAGCGCGTAGAGCCCGAAGTACGTCAGCTTGGCGACGTCCTCACCCGGGGCCCAGACGCCGAAGACGCCGCAGGCGTCCTGGGGTCCCTGCTCGTTCGGGTCGAGGGCCGCCGTCAGCCGGCCGTCGCCTCCCTTGCGCGTGCTGCTGAGGTAGGGCACGTCCCCGAGTCTAGGGCCGCGGTCGGCCCCGTCCCATTTGCCGGTTCCCCGGAGCGCGATTTGGGTACCCGAAGGGGTGAAGGACCGTAAGGTGGGTCACACCGACGGACAGCGAGAGTAGATGACCGGGCATCCCACCGAAGTGCAGCAGCGCCCCGCGCAGAGCGAGTGGTACGACACCTCGCGCGAGGCGCTCCAGACGATCGCCGAGGGCGTGACGCAGCTGGCGGGTTTCGGCGTGGCCGCGATCAGCGTGGTCCGCGACGACGGCAAGCTCGAGGTGATGGCCGTCGCGGGCAGCGACGAGGCCCGCGTGCAGCTCGAGGGCACCCGCACCCCGGTCGACCGCCTCGAGCGGGAGATCGAGAAGGCCGACGAGTGGGGCCTGCTCCGCTTCGTCCCGCACGAGCGCCTCGACCCGACCATCGGCGACACGTGGGGCTGGGTCCCCGACATCACCCCGCTCGCGGAGCCCGACGCCTGGCACCCCCTCGACCTGCTGATCGCACCGCTGTACGACGAGAAGGGCGAGCTGCGCGGCACCCTCGCGATCGACCTGCCCGAGGACGGCAAGCGCCCGGGCACGGCGCGGCGCCAGCTGCTGCAGCGGTACGCCGAGCAGGCCGGCCGGGCGGTCATCACCGCGCTGGAGCGCGAGGCGCTGTCCCACCAGGTCAGGCTGGCCGAGGCCGCCCGCCAGGTGGTGCGCCGGGCGAGCGCCCAGCTGCGCATCGACCGCATCCTCAGCGACATCCGCGACGCGCTGATGCGGGGCTTCCAGGCCCGGGGCCTGTGGATCCAGACGATCGACGAGGACGGCCACGGCACCGGCGCGATCTACTCGGCCGACGGTGTCGAGGTGGTGCTCACCGGCGAGCTGATGCGGATCGCGGAGACGGCCGCGATCCGCGCCTGGGAGGGCCAGCGGGTCGAGATCGTCCAGCGCGGCCGCCCGTTCGGTCCCTCGATCTCCGCGGCGGACGGGGAGCGGATCCTGGGCTTCCTCGACACCATCGGGATCAGCTCGCTGCTGTTCACCCCGCTGGGGGCCGGTCCCGAGTGCCTGGGCAACCTGGTGCTGACCCGCACCGAGGAGGACGCGGACTGGAGCAGCGTCGAGATGGCCGCGGCGCTCGACATCGGCCACGACCTCGGCCGGGCCATCCTCAACGCGCGCACCTTCGAGCGCGAGCACCAGCTCGTCGAGGAGCTGCAGGCGCTCGACACCTACAAGAGCCAGCTGATCGCGACGGTCTCCCACGAGCTGAAGAACCCGCTCACCGCGATCATGGGACACCTCGAGATGCTGGAGGCGTCCCCGGACCTCACCGGCACCACCCGCACCTCGCTCGCGGCCATGGAGCGCGGCACCACCCGGATGGTGCGGGTCGTCGAGGACCTGCTGCTGCTGTCGAAGGTCGGCGACCCGGACAACCCGGTCATCCCCGCCCCGGTCGACCTGCGCCGGATCGTCGACGACGTGGTGGACCTGACCTCGGTCGCGGCGGAGCGCAAGGCCATCCAGCTCGCGGTCGACGCCCCGCGGGAGCCGGTGCTGGCGATCGGCGACCACGACGAGCTGGACCGGGTGTGCGCCAACCTGGTGAGCAACGCGGTCAAGTACACCCCGGACGGTGGCCAGGTCACCGTGGCGCTGGCCGCCTGCGGCGACGAGATCATGCTCTCCTGCACCGACACCGGCCTCGGCATCTCTGCCGAGGACCAGCGCCAGCTCTTCCGGGAGTTCTTCCGCAGCACCAACCCCGACGCCCGCTCCCAGCCCGGCACCGGTCTCGGGCTGGCGATCGTCAGCCGGATCGTGCAGCGGCACCGGGGCCGGATCGAGGTGGAGTCCGAGCTCGGCAGGGGCAGCACCTTCCGGGTCCTGCTCCCCGCCGCGCCGGACTGAGGATCACATCCGGCGCTCGCCCTGCCGGATCGCCTCGCGGATCCGCGTGTAGGTCCCGCAGCGGCAGATGTTGCGGATCCCGTCGAGGTCGGCCTCGGTGATCGCGCGGCCCTCGCGGCGTACCTTCCGGACCAGCGCCACCGCGGCCATGATCTGGCCGGGCTGGCAGTAGCCGCACTGCGCGACGTCGCGGTCCAGCCAGGCCCGCTGCATCGGGTGCAGGTCCTCGCCGACGGTGTCGGGGAGCCCCTCGATCGTGGTGACCTCGTCGTCCGGCGCCAGGTCGCCCACCCGCACCGAGCACGGGTTGAACGCCCGGCCGTTGATGTGCGACGTGCAGGCCTTGCAGACGTTGATGCCGCAGCCGTACTTCGGGCCGGTCACCCCGAGCAGGTCGCGCAGCACCCACAGGACCCGCACGTCGTCGTGGACGTCGACGGTGACGCTCTTGCCGTTGAGGATGAAGGTCTGTCTGGACAACGCGTGCTCCTCAGTAGGTGAGCTTCAGCCCGTTGGTGGGCGACTGCGGGATCGGGGGGACCACCGGCTTGGGCCGGAACTCCAGCGGGTCGCGGTGGTTGATCGGGAAGTACGACGGCACCCGGCCGGTCGCCCGGGCGTACGCGCACGCGACCGCGGCGAAGGTGGCCGCCACCCCGGCCTCGCCGGCGCCCCCGGGCTGGCCGCTGTCGGACGGCATCAGGAAGACCTGCACCTCCGGCGGGGTGTTCCACTGGCGCGTGTAGAAGTAGTTGTCCCAGCTCGCCTCGAGGAAGTGGCCGTCGCGCAGGTGCAGGCTGGAGGTCAGCGCCAGCGCGATGCCGTCGTTGATGCCGCCCTGCATCTGGGCCTCGAGCCCGCGGGGGTTGACGACCAGGCCGACGTCGATGGCGTAGACGACCTTGGTGACCCGCGGGCCGCCGACGCCGTCGTGGATGTCCCGGTCGACGGTCCGCGGACGGCAGTCGATCTCCACCAGGCAGGCGCTGGCGCCCTTGTACTCCTTGTGGATCGCGATCCCCTGGGCGGTGCCCTTCGGCATCGACCGGCCCCAGCTCCCCTCGTGGGCGACCTTGTCGAGGACGGCGCGGACCCGGTCGTTGCGGAGGTTCGCCTTCCGGAACTCGTAGGGGTCCTGCTCCAGCGCGGCCGCGAGCTGGTCGACCACCAGCTCGCCGGCGCAGCGCACGTCGGGGCTGTAGATGTTGCGCATCGAGCCGGTGTTGAACCGGTCGTCGGTCTCGGTCAGGGTCTGGGAGACCAGGCCGAAGTCGTAGGGCACCTCCTGGGTCAGCGCGAAGATCGTCTCGGCGTACCCGAGGTTGCCGACGCCCGCGGGCAGGTCGGCGGCCATCGCGCTGACGATCTCGCCGAGCCCGTGCCGGTAGTCGGTCTCGACGCTGGTGTGCGCCTGCTGGAAGGCCAGCACCTCGCCGCCGGCGTGGGTGACCCGGATCCGGCTGGTCGCCATCGGGTGCCCCCGGCCGACCCGGGCGTCGTCCGCGCGGTGCCACATCAGCTTGACCGGCTTGCCCATCGCCTGGGAGATCGTGGCCGCCTCGAGCGCGCCGTCGAAGAACAGCCGGCGACCGAAGGAGCCGCCGCCCTGCACGACGTTCACGGTGACCTGGTCGGGCGTCATGCCGAGCTTCTCGGCGATCCGCTCCTGGGCGGTGATCGGCGACTTCAGCCCGGCCCAGACGGTGGCCCGGTCCGGGCGTACGTCGGCGACGGCGGAGTTGGTGTCCATCGCGGAGTTGCTGCGGAAGTAGAAGAGGAAGTCGTGCTCGATCGTCTCCGCGAGCGGGTTGTCCGGCGGGGCCGGCAGGGCCACCTCGGCGGACCGGAGCTCCCGGACGATGTCGGCGTCGGACTGCCCGGCCACCGGGCCGTCGTTCCAGTCGACCGTCATCGCGCGGATCGCGTCGATGCACTGGCCGAACGTCCGGGCCCGCACGGCCACCCCGGTGTCCACCACCGCGACGTCCGTGACCCCGGGCATCGCCAGGACCTCCTTGCGGTTCCGCAGCCGCTTCGGGGTGCCGTTGAGCGTGGGCGCGCGGCAGACCATGGTGGGCAGTGCGCCCTCGACCTGCAGGTCGGTCGTGAACTCCTTGCGGCCCGTCACCGCCTGGAGCGCGTCGACCCGGTTGTGGCCGACGCCGACCACGCGGAACTCCGAGGTGTCCTTGAGCCGGACGTCGACCGCCCTCGTGGTCGGGCTGGCCGCCTTCGCGGCGAGCTCGCCGTACGTCACGCTCGAGCCGTCGGGGGCCTGGACCACCCCGCCGCGGGCCCGGAGGTTCTCGACGGTGTCGCCGAGGACGATCGCCGCCGCGTCCAGCAGCGCCGCCTTGGCGACGGCGGCCGCGACGCGGATCGGCGTGTACGTCGAGATCGTGGTGTTGGAGCCGCCGGTGAGCTGGTTGAAGACCAGCTCCGGCCGGGCCGGCGCCAGCGTGACGTGCACCTTCTCCACCGGCAGCTCGAGCTCCTCGGCGATCAGCATCGCCGTCGAGGTGGTGATCCCCTGGCCGACCTCCATCCGGGGCAGCGCGAACGAGGCCGTGCCGTCCTCGTGCACCGTGACCGTGATCAGGTTGGCGGTGGGACGGGTGGAGTCGGTGAGCATGTCGTTGAGGTCGTAGAGCTCCGCGGGCTGGGGCGCCGTCGGCGTCGCCGACGCGGGGTCGACGAGCCCGAGGTCAGCCGCGGCGACCAGCGTGGCCCCGCCGAGGACGTACCCCAGGAAGCTGCGGCGCCGGACCGACAGGGGGACGGAGTCGTGGGCGTGCGCGGTCATGCGTCCTACCTCCAGAAGCATCGGCCCGGACGTGCCGGGCATCGTGCTCCCTCCCCGACCCAAGAGTGACAGCCGTCACGCGCCGGCGCCATGGCGCAGGTGCCCACGATGTGACGACCGTCGCTGTGCAGAGTGCACAGCGGCGGAGTCAGCGGTGCCGGCCGGCGCCGAGGGCGCGCAGCGCCAGGGCGAGCTCGACGGGTGGCACTCCGGTGAACCGACCCGGATCCTGGCCGGTGAGCGTCGCGATCCGGCGCAGCCGGTTGATCACGGTGTTGCGGTGGCAGTGCACCCGGGTGGCGGTGTGGGTGGTCGAGCCGCCGGTCGCCACCCATGCCTCGAGCGTGTCCAGCAGCGGGTCCAGCTCGGCGGCCGGCAGCGCCAGCAGCGGGCCCAGCCAGACCGCGACCAGGCGACCGGCGACCTCCGGCGCCGTCAGCAGCAGGGCGTCGGGCAGGCAGTCGTCGAACGCGGCCAGCCCCTCGACCCCGGGGGTGCGCATCGCCAGCGACGCCTGGCGCATCCCGGTGTCGACGCCCGCGAGTCCCGAGACGACCGCCGAGACCCCGGCCGGCCCGTCCGCCCGGTCCCGGAGCACCGCGAGCACCCGCTCGGGCGCGTCGCCGCCCAGCGGGACCAGCCCGACCACGCCGCCCGAACGGCGTACCCACGCCGAGGGCCGGGGCGCCAGGGCCTCCTCGAGGCGGACGCTGTCGAGGCGCTCCCCGACGACCACGAGGTAGTCGCCCGAGACCGGGACGTCGAGGATCCGGGCGGCCTCGTGGGCGAAGCCGGGCTCCTTGGCCCGGCCGCTGAGCAGGCCCTCCCAGAGCTCGGCGCGCAGCTGCTCGTCGGCGCGGACGGCGGCCCGTTCGGCGGCGTGGTAGGCCGCCGCCACCTGCGCCGACGTCTCGTCGACGACCTCCCACAGCCGGGTGCCGACCTCGCGCAGCTCCTCCGCGTCCAGGGCGGCGCGGGCCTGCTCGACCAGGTCGTCCCAGATCAGCCGCCCGCCCATCCGGAACGAGCGCAGCACGTCGTCGAGCGGCAGCCCCTGCTCCGCGCGGCGCCGGCCGGTCGCGCGCGCGGCGTCGTACGCCGTGTCCGTGGCCTCGCTGCCCTCACCGGGCCCGCGGGCCCCGTCGACGGCGGCGGCCAGCAGCTCCAGGACCCGGCGGATGTTGTCGTGGCAGGAGTCCCAGAGGTCGGCGCGCGGCACCAGCCGGGTGGCCCGGTAGCCGGGGTTGCTCGCCTCGATGGTGGCGACCAGCCGGTCGGCCAGCGGCTCGACCCGGGCGCGCCGGTGCCCGGCGAGGAAGGCCAGGGTCGCGGCGCGCACGGCCGGGGTTCGGAGCCGGGTCGATCAGAGCTTGCCGAGGTTGTGCAGCAGCAGCGCCTCGGCGAGCACGACCCGCTCGAACTCCGCGAGGTGCAGGCCCTCGTTGGCGCCGTGGGCGCGCGTGTCCGGGTCCTCCACACCGGTCACCAGCACGCTGGCCTGCGGGAACGCCTCGAGGAACTCGGCGATGAACGGGATCGACCCGCCGACGCCCATGTCGACCGGCTCGGTGCCGTCCCAGGCCTCGGCGAAGGCGCTGCGCGCCGCGTCGTACGCCGGACCGGTCGCGTCGATCTGGGTGGCCTCGCCGGTGTCGACGACGGTGACCTTCAGCTCCGCGCCCCACGGCACGTGGGACTCGAGGTGGGCCTTGAGGCAGGCCAGGGCGTTCTCGGTGGTGTCGCCGGGGGCGATCCGCATCGAGATCTTGGCGCGGGCGGCCGCCACCAGGGTGTTGCTGGCGCCGTCGACCTTGGGGGCGTCGAGGCCGGTGATGCTCAGCGACGGCTTGGTCCACAGCCGCTCGACGGTCGACCCCTCGCCGATCCACTCGATGCCGGCGACCGCGCCGGACTCGGCGCGCAGCCGCTCCTCGGGGTACTCCACGTCGGCGGCCGGGCCGCTGTGCAGCCCCTGGACCGCGACGTTGCCGGCGTCGTCGTGCAGGCTGGCGATGACCCGGCTCAGCGTGATCAGCGAGTCGGGCACCAGGCCGCCCCACATGCCGGAGTGGACGGCGTGGGTGAGCGTGCGGACCTCGACGTCGACGCGGACCAGGCCGCGCAGGCTGGTGGTGAGCGCCGGCACGCCGATGTCCCAGTTGCCGGAGTCGGCGATGACGATGACGTCGGCGCTGAGCTTGTCCTGGTGCTCCTTCAGCAGCGCGGGAAGGGTGTCGGAGCCGACCTCCTCCTCGCCCTCGATGAACATCGTGACGCTGACCGGCAGGTCGTCGCCGTACACGCGCAGGGCGCCGAGGTGGGCCGCGATACCGGCCTTGTCGTCGGCGGCGCCGCGGGCGTAGAGGCGCCCGTCGCGCTCGGTCGGCTCGAACGGCGGGGAGTCCCACTCGGCGTGGTCGTTCTCGGGCTGGACGTCGTGGTGGGCGTAGAGCAGCACCGTGGGCGCCCCCTCGGGACCCCTCTTGTGCGCGATCACCGCGGGCGCGCCGCCGTCGGCGCTGACGATCTCGACGGTCTCGAACCTCTCGGCCCGGAACAGCTCGGCCACCGCCTCGGCGCTGCGCTGCACCTCGCTCGCCCGGGCCGGGTCGGCGCTCACCGACTCGATGCGGACCAGGTCCTCGAGGTCCGTGCGGATGCCGGGGAGGACCTCGGTCACCTTGCCCCTGATGTCGTCGACGCTCGTCATGGCGGTCACCCTAATCGGAGGCGGGGGGAGGGGGCGGGGAGGGATAGTCCGTGACGCTTCTGTTGTGGAAAACGCGTTGTCCACAACAGAAGCGTCACGGACTACCGCTTGTTCACCCCAACGGCAGGTACGGCGTCAGGTCGGCCCGCTCGCCGGAGGCGCGGACCCGGGCGGAGTCGGCGGCGGTGGGCCAGTCGAGGGCGCCGGTGGCGAGGGCGATCCAGGTCTCGGCGTCCATCTCGACGACGGCGGGTGGGGTGCCGCGGGTGTGGCGGACGCCCTCGACGACCTGCACCGCGGCGTACGGCGGGACCCGGACCTCGACGGACCTGCCGGGCGCCCGGGTCTCCAGCAGGGCGAGGTAGTGCTTGGTCAGCAGCCGCAGGTCGCCGGGCGTCGCGGACCCGGCGTCGAGGCGGGCGCGGGCGTCGGCCACGGCGGCGGGGTCGGCGGGGCGGAGTCGTGCGGGCACGGCTCGAAGCCTAGGACTCCTCGCCGGCGACCTTCGGGTAGGGCTGGAGCACCTGGAGCACCACGTAGGTGCGTCGCTCGGCGTCGTCGCGGCCGCGGGTCCGGTCGGCCCAGCCCTCGACGAGGTCCTGGAGCTCGCGCTGCAGCTGCTGCGCCTCGTCCTTGGTGAGCTTCACGGTCTGGTTGATGACCGTCCGGACCACGTCCTCCTCCTGCCGGGCCGCTCAGTGCCTGGTCGACGAGGTGGTGGAGCCAGGTGGACGTGCTGCGGCGGAACACGTCGACGGCCGCCTTGCCGCCGCGCTCCTTCTCGAGCTCGTTCAGCCGCACGGTGAGGCCGCCGTCCGAGGTCGCCTTCCACACCCGGTCGCGCTTGTCGCGGGCCTCGCCGGGCGCCTCCTCGACCAGGCCGTACTTGGCGAGCTGGCGCAGGTGGAACGACGCCTGGTTGGCCGGGATGTCGAGCTCGCGGGCGACGTCGGCGGCGCGCAGCGGCCCGCTCGCGGCGATCTCGCCGAGGATCCGGGTGCGGACCGGGTGCGCGATCGCGCGGAGCACCCGCGGGTCGTGGATGTACTCGTCCTCGGCCATGGAGCCACCGTAGCAAATTCCGCAAGAACTATTGCGCACTAGAACTTGCGCAATATATGTTGCGCAACATGACAGGTTTCCGCCAGCTGGCCCGCAACCACGACTTCACCGTCCTCTGGGTCGGCCAGACCATCTCCGAGCTCGGCAGCCGGGTGAGCATGTTCGTCTTCCCGCTGCTGGCCTACCACCTGACGCACTCGGCGATGGTGGCGGCCGCCGCCGAGGCCTGCTTCCTCTTCGGCATGGCCGCCGCCCTGCTCCCCGCCGGCGTCCTGGCCGACCGGATCGACCGGCGCCGGATCATGCGGGTCGCCAGCGGGGTGGGCGCCCTGCTCTACGCGAGCCTCGTGGTGGCCGGGATCGAGCACCACCTGACCATCCCGCACCTGCTCGTCGTCGCGACGCTGACCGGGATCGGCTCGGGCGCGTTCTCACCGGCCGAGGCGTCGGCGGTGCGGGCCGTCGTACCCACCGAGGACCTGCCCACCGCGCTCAGCCAGAACCAGGCCCGCCAGCACGTCGCGTCCCTGGTCGGCGGGCCGCTCGGGGGTCTGCTGTACGGCGTCACCCGGTGGCTGCCGTTCCTGGCCGACGCGGTGACCTTCGCGATCTCGTTCGTCCTGATCGGGCGGATCCGCACCGACCTCTCGGCACCGCGGCGCGAGGGACCGCGGCCCAGCCCGCTGTCGGACATCCGCGAGGGCTTCCACTTCCTCGCGAGCCGCCCGTTCTTCCGCGCGCTGATGACCTGGGCCGCCCTGGTCAACCTGACCGTGAACGCGCTCTTCTTCGTGGCGATCCTGCGGCTGATCCAGGCCCAGTTCCACCCCGCCGAGATCGGCCTCGTCGAGACCGCGGCCGGGGTGTGCGGGATCCTCGGCGCGCTGGCGGCGCCGACGCTGATCGAGCGGTTCGCCACCGGCCGGCTCACGGTCGTGATCGCGTGGAGCTTCGTGCCGCTGGTGGTGCCGATGATCTTCTGGAACAACCCGCTGGTCGTCGCGCTCAGCCTCGGTCTCGGCCTGCTGCTCAACCCGGCCGGCAACGCGGGGATCAGCGCCTACAGCATCGCGCTGACCCCCGACCACCTGCAGGGGCGGGTGTCCTCCTCGATGCGGTTCCTGTCGATGGCGGTGATGCCGCTGGCTCCGGTGATCGGCGGCGCCCTGCTCTCGGGGCTGGGGGGTCCGTGGGCGATCGGGATCCTGGGTGTCCTGACCGCCGTCGTCGCGCTCGTCCCGACGCTGAGCCGCAGCGTGCGCGGCGTACCGCACCCGCACGTCTGGAAGGCCGAGATCGCGCCCGAGCCCGTCCCGGCCTGACCGTCGCGCCCTACGGTGGGGTCCGACACCGACGAGGGAGGCATCGATGCGGCGACACGTGCTCGTGCTCAACGCGGGGTCCTCGTCCCTGAAGTACCAGGTCGTCGACCCCGCCTCGGGCGAGGCGCCGGTGCACGGCATCGTCGAGCGGATCGGCAGCGGGTCGGCCCGGCTGACCCACGAGGACCGCTCCGGCGAGGCCGTGCGGGACCTCGACGCCGACGACCACCGGGCCGCGCTGGCCGCGGTGCACGACGCCCTCGAGAAGTCCGGGGTCGGCGAGTCCGACCTCCTGGCCGTCGGGCACCGGGTCGTGCACGGCGGGCCGCACCTCACCCGGGCGGTGGTCGTGGACGACGACGTCCTCGCCGAGATCGAGCACGTCGCCCGGCTGGCCCCGCTGCACAACCCGCCCGCGGTCGACGGCATCCGCAGCGCCCGCACGGCGTACCCGGACCTGCCGCAGGTCGCGGCCTTCGACACCGCGTTCTTCGCCGGCCTGCCGCCGGCCGCGGCGACGTACGCCCTCGACCGGTCGTTGGCCGAGCGCGAGCAGGTCCGCAGGTACGGCGCGCACGGCATCAGCCACGAGTACGTCGCCGCCGAGGCCGCGCGGCTGCTCGACCGTCCCGGGGCGCGCCTGATCGTGCTGCACCTCGGCAACGGCGCCTCCGCGGCGGCGGTCCGGGGCGGCCGGCCGGTCGACACGTCGATGGGGCTGACCCCGCTGGAGGGCCTGGTGATGGGCACCCGGGCGGGCGACCTCGACCCCGGCATCCTGCTGCACCTGATGCGGCACGCCGGCCTCGGCCTCGACGACCTCGAGGACCTGCTGCACCACCGGTCGGGGCTGGAGGGGATGGCCGGCCGGCACGACTTCCGCGACCTCCTCGCCGCGGTGGACGCCGGCGACGACGCCGCGCGGACGGCGTACGACGTCTACTGCCACCGGCTGCGCAAGTACGTCGGGGCCTACCTCGCCGTGCTCGGCGGCGCCGACGCCGTGGTGTTCACCGCCGGGATCGGGGAGCACGTCGCCCGCCTGCGCGCCGACGCCCTCGCCGGGCTCACCGCCCTGGGGATCGTGGTGGACCCGGCCCGCAACGAGTCCGCCTCGACCGCGCCGCGCCTCGTCTCCCCCGACGGCTCGCCCGTGGCCGTCCTCGTGGTCCCCACCAACGAGGAGCTGGCCATCGCCCGGCAGGCGGTCGCGCTGCTGGGGTGAGGCGGTCCCGCCGCATGTAACGCGGGGTTATCGGCTCTGGTCGCCCGTTGTGAGGGGTCCCCAGACCCGATAACCGCGCGTTACATCAGATCGGGCGGCTCAGACGAAGTCGCCGGGGCCCGGGATGGCCGTGGTGGAGGGCGACCGGCCGTGCCGCGGCGAGGACAGCGCGCTCCAGCTCCACTCGCGCACCTCGGGGAGGTCGTCGCCGTGCGCCCGGGTCCACTCGCGGGCGCGGCGGCGGGTGTCGCCCATCTGCTGGCGCAGCAGCGCGGCCCGGGAGCCCAGCCCGGGCACGCGGTCGATCACGTCCATGACCAGGTGGTAGCGGTCGATCTCGTTCATCATCACCATGTCGAACGGCGTGGTGGTCGTGCCCTCCTCCTTGTAGCCGCGCACGTGCAGGTTGTGGTGGTTGGTGCGGCGGTAGGTCAGCCGGTGGATCAGCCACGGGTAGCCGTGGTAGGCGAAGATCACCGGCTTGTCGGTGGTGAAGAGCGTGTCGAAGTCGCGGTCGGACAGCCCGTGCGGGTGCTCCTTCTCGTCCTGCAGCCGCATCAGGTCGACCACGTTGACGAACCGGATCTTCAGCGCCGGCAGGTGCTCGCGCAGGATCGAGACGGCCGCCAGCGCCTCCAGGGTCGGCACGTCGCCGGCGCAGCCGATCACCACGTCCGGGTCGCCGTCGTCGTTGGAGGCCCACTCCCAGATGCCCACGCCGCGGGCGCAGTGCAGGTCCGCGGACTCGGCGTCCAGCCAGTCGAACGACGGCTGCTTGCCGGCCACCACGACGTTCACGTAGTGCTGGCTCTGCAGGCAGTGCTGCATCGTCGAGAGCAGCGTGTTGGTGTCCGGCGGCAGGTAGACGCGCACCACCTCGGCCTTCTTGTTCACGACGTGGTCGATGAAGCCCGGGTCCTGGTGGGAGAAGCCGTTGTGGTCCTGCCGCCACACGTGCGAGCTGAGCAGGTAGTTCAGGCTCGAGATCCGCGGCCGCCAGGCGAGGTCCCGGGTCGTCTTGAGCCACTTGGCGTGCTGGTTGAACATCGAGTCGACGAGGTGGATGAACGCCTCGTAGCAGCTGAACAGCCCGTGCCGACCGGTCAGCAGGTAGCCCTCCAGCCAGCCCTGGCAGGTGTGCTCGGAGAGGATCTCCATCACCCGGCCGGAGTGCGCGAGGTGCTCGTCGACCGGGCGGATCTCGCCGGCGAAGACCTTGTCGGTCACCTCGTAGACCGCGTCCAGCCGGTTCGAGGCGGTCTCGTCCGGCCCGAAGATCCGGAACGTCGAGTCGTTGTCGCGCACCACGTCGACGAGGTAGCGCCCGAGCACCCGGGTGGCCTCGTGGATCGAGCCGCCGGGCTCGGTCACCTCGACGGCGTGGTCGCGGAAGTCCGGCAGCCGCAGCGGCGTCCGCAGCAACCCGCCGTTGGCGTGCGGGTTCGCGCTCATCCGGCGTACGCCGTGCGGCGCGAGGTCGCGCAGGTCGGCCGCCGGCACCCCGGTCGGCTCGAAGAGCTCCTCGGGCCGGTAGGAGCGCAGCCACTGCTCGAGCAGCGCCCGGTGCGCGTCGTTCTCGCGGGTCTCGGCGAGCGGCACCTGGTGCGCCCGCCAGGTGCCCTCGACCTGGACGCCGTCGACCGTCGCCGGGCCGGTCCACCCCTTGGGCGTGACCAGCAGGACCATCGGCCACGGACGCCGCTCCGTCCGGCCGTCCTCGCGCGCGGCCCGCTGGATCTCCCGGATCCGGTCGTGGGCCCGGTCCAGGGCGGCCGCGAGCTGCCGGTGCACGTCGTGCGGGTCGTCGCCCTCGACGGTGAGGACCTCGTGGCCGTAGCCGCGCAGCAGGCTCTCGAGCTCCTCGCGCGGGATCCGGGCCGGCACCGTCGGGTTCGCGATCTTGTAGCCGTTGAGGTGCAGGATCGGCAGCACCGCGCCGTCGCGGACCGGGTCGACGAACTTGTTCGCGTGCCACGACGCCGCGAGCGGGCCGGTCTCGAACTCGCCGTCGCCGACCACGGCCGCCACGACCAGGTCCGGGTTGTCCATCGCCGCGCCGTACGCGTGGGAGAGCACGTAGCCGAGCTCGCCGCCCTCGTGGATCGAGCCGGGCGTCTCGGGGGCGACGTGGCTGGGGATGCCGCCCGGGAAGGAGAACTGCCGGAACAGCGCGCGCATCCCGTCGCCGTCGGACCCGATGTGCGGGTAGACCTCGCTGTAGGTGCCCTCGAGCCAGGCGTTCGCGACCGCGGCCGGGCCGCCGTGCCCGGGGCCGGCGAGGAAGATCGCGTTGACGTCGCGCTGCCGGATCAGCCGGTTCAGGTGGGTCCAGAGCAGGTTCAGGCCGGGCGTGGTCCCCCAGTGCCCGAGCAGCCGGGGCTTGATGTCCTCGGCGACCAGCGGCCGCTCGAGCAGCGGGTTGTCCAGCAGGTAGATCTGGCCCACGGCCAGGTAGTTCGCGGCCCGGAACCAGCGGTCGAGGGCCTCGACCTCGGCGTCGTCGATCGTGGCCGGCGCGGTGGTCCTCCGGGTGAACACGGGCATGCGGGTCTCCTCCGATGATGACGGGCCCGGCCACCTTCCCACGTTCGCGCGGGCGGCGGGACGAGTCGTTGGTCCGTCGGCATCACCCACATTGGTGGTGCCCGGGCCGAAGAGCGGAAACCCGCCCGGAGCCGCGTCGTACCCTCGACCGCGTGAGCGCGGGAGAGATGCGTGTGGGGGTCGTCGGGGCCGGGATCATCGGCCTCGCCGTGGCCCGCCGGTTGCTGGAGACCCGGCCCGGGGTCGAGGTCACCGTCTTCGACAAGGAGCCGACGGTCGGCACGCACCAGACCGGGCACAACAGCGGGGTGGTGCACGCCGGCCTCTACTACCCGCGCGACTCGCTGAAGGCGCGGCTGTGCCGCCGGGGCGTCGGCCTGCTCAAGGACTACTGCCAGGACCGGGGCATCGCCTACGACGAGTGCGGCAAGACCGTGGTCGCGGTGACCGCCGAGGAGGTGCCGCGGCTGCGCGACATCGAGGAGCGCGCGACCCACAACGGCGTCCCCGGGCTGCGCCGGCTGAGCGCCGAGGAGATCCGGGAGCACGAGCCGCACATCACCGGCGTGGCCGGGCTGCACTCCCCCTCGACCGCGATCGTGGACTTCGTCGCCGTCGCCCGGGCGTACGCCGAGGACGTGCGGTCCGGCGGCGGGACGCTGCGCCTCGGCGCCCGGGTCGACGGCATCACCCGCGTCGGCGACGTCGTCCGGGTGGAGGCGGGCGGCGAGCAGCACGAGTTCGACCAGGTGGTGCTGTGCGCCGGCCTGCAGTCGGACCGGGTGGCCCAGCTGGCCGGCGACGACCAGGGCCCGGCGATCGTGCCGTTCCGCGGCGAGTACCTCACGATGCGGCCCGAGCGGGCGCACCTCGTGCGCGGCCTGGTCTACCCGGTCCCGGACCCGCGCTACCCGTTCCTCGGGGTCCACTTCACCCGCCGCATCGACGGCACCGTCGACATCGGGCCGAACGCCGTGCTGTCGACGGCCCGCGAGGGCTACCGCCGGTCCGACCTGGTGCTGCGCGACCTCGCCGAGACCCTGGCCTGGCCGGGCTTCCGCCGGATGGCCCGCCAGCACTGGCGGATGGGCCTCACCGAGGTGCGCGGCTCCCTGTCCCGGCGCACGTTCATCGCCGGCGCCCGGCGCTACCTGCCCGAGCTGACCGTCGCCGACGTCGACGGCCGCCACGCGGGGGTGCGGGCCCAGGCGCTGGACCGCGACGGCAGCCTCGTCGACGACTTCCGGATCAGCCGGCTGGGGCGCATCACCGCGGTGCGGAACGCGCCGTCCCCGGCGGCCACGTCGTCGCTCGCCATCGCCGAGCACCTCTGCGACGGGCTCCTCTGAGGTCGGCCATCGGGTCGTGTGCCTGAGAACGCGGTAGGGCGCGTTCTCAGGCACACGACCCGATTCAGGCGATGGTGTCGAGGATCGCCAGCGTCTGCTTCCACGCGTCCGAGCCGGTGTCGATCACCACGAAGTGGTCGCCGTCGACCGCGACCAGCTCGGCCCGGGCCCCGGCCTCCGTCGCCGCGGTGACGTAGCCCTCGGACTGGCTGATCGGCACGATGTCGTCGGCGCGGCCGTGCACGCACCACAGGGGTACGTCGAGGGGCAGCTGCTGCTGCGGGTCGACCGGCACGTCGCCCGGGCCGGGGGCATGGCCGAGGAACCGCTCGACGGCGCCGGCGCCCAGCCCCTCGTCGTACGCCGCCCGCAGGTCGAGCACGCCGGCCTGCGAGATCACGTGGGTGACGGGCACGCCCGAGGCCCAGCGCTCGAAGCGGCCGCGCGAGGCCGCCCACGCGGCGAGGTGGCCGCCGGCCGAGTGCCCGAGCGTGACCACGGTCGAGGTGTCGAGGTCGAGGTGCGCGAGCCGGTCGATGCCGCCGGCCACGTCGTCGAGGGTGGTGGGAGTCCCGCCACCGCCGCCGACCCGGCGGTACTCCAGGTTCCAGACGGCCCAGCCCTGCTCGACCAGGCTCGCGGCCAGCGGGCGGCCCAGGGAGAGGTCGTACTCCGCCTTCCAGAAGCCGCCGTGGATGACCACGACCACCCCGCGGGGCGTGCCGTCCGGGAGGGAGAGCTCGCCGAACTGGCTGGGGTCGTCGCCGTAGCTGATCGTGCGCACGTCGGTCACGGCGTCATCCTCGCAGCGAGACCGGCGCGTGTGGCCGAGGGTGCGCCCCGGCGCACCGTGGGCCGCACGACCCGGTCAGGCGAGCGCGGCGGGGAGGGTGGCGGTCCAGGCGGCGCGGAGCTCGGCCAGCGGCACCTCGAACTGGCCCTCGACGACCACGGCGTCGCCGCCGGTCTCACCCAGCGCGGTGAGGGGTACGCCGTGGCGCGCGGCCAGGTCGGTCAGCGCAGCCTCGTCCCCGGGCGCCACCGTGACCAGGACCCGGCCCGCGGACTCGGCGAACAGGTCGAGGAAGGCGTCGCCGGGCAGGGCCACGCTCGCGCCGACGTCGTGGCGCAGCGACGCCTCGACCAGCGCCTGGCCCAGGCCGCCGTCGGAGAGGTCGTGGGCGCTGGTGAGCAGCCCGACCCCCGCGCGGAGCAGCTCGGCCAGCGCCTGCTCGGCGGCCAGGTCCACCCGCGGCGGCTGCCCGCCGAGGTGGCCGTGCACGACGTGCGCCCACTCCGAGCCGGACAGCTCCTCGCGGGTCTCGCCGAGCAGGAACACCCGCTCACCGGCCGACGACCACGCCGACGGGGTGCGCCTCGTGACGTCCTCGATCACGCCGAGCACCGCGACGACCGGGGTGGGCAGGATCGCGGTCTCGCCGGTCTGGTTGTAGAGGCTGACGTTGCCGCCGGTGACCGGGATGCCGAGCTCGAGGCAGGCGTCCTTGAGGCCGCGGCAGGCCTCGGCGAACTGCCACATCACGTCCGGGTCCTCGGGCGAGCCGAAGTTCAGGCAGTCGGAGATCGCCAGCGGGGTGGCCCCGCCGGTCGCGACGTTCCGGTAGGACTCGGCCAGCGCGAGCTGCGCCCCGGCGTACGGGTCGAGCTTGGCGAACCGGCCGTTGCAGTCGGTCGACACCGCGACGCCGAGGTTGGTCTCCTCGTCGACGCGGACCATGCCGCTGTCGGACGGCTGGGCGAGCACGGTGTTGCCGCGCACGTAGCGGTCGTACTGGTCGGTGATCCAGGACTTGTCGCACAGGTTCGGCGAGGCGACCAGGCGCAGCAGCGTGTCGCGCAGCTCCGCCGCGGTCGACGGCCGGGCCAGCGCCTCGGCGCCGTCGGCCTGCAGGGAGTCCTGCCAGGCCGGGCGGGCGAAGGGGCGGTGGTACGTCGGGCCGTCGTGCGCGACGCTGCGCGGCGGCACGTCGACCACCCGCTCGCCGTGCCAGTCGATCTGCAGCCGCCCGGTGTCGGTGACCTCGCCGACCACGGTCGCGTCGACGTCCCACTTCGCGCAGATCGCGAGGAACGCCTCGACGTCGCCGGGCTCGACGACCGCCATCATCCGCTCCTGCGACTCGCTCATCAGGATCTCCTCCGGCGCGAGCGTGGAGTCGCGCAGCGGGACCCGGTCGAGCTCGACGTGCATGCCGCCGTCACCGGCGCTGGCCAGCTCGGAGGTGGCGCAGGACAGCCCGGCGCCGCCGAGGTCCTGGATGCCGGCGACCAGGCCGGCCGCGAAGATCTCGAGGGTGCACTCGATGAGCAGCTTCTCCATGAACGGGTCGCCGACCTGGACGCTGGGCCGCTTGGCCGGGCCGCCCTCCCCGTTGGCGCCGGTCTCGAAGGTCTCGCTGGCGAGGATGGAGACGCCGCCGATGCCGTCGCCGCCGGTGCGGGCGCCGTACAGGATCACCTGGTTGCCGACCCCGGACGCCTTGGCCAGGTGCAGGTCCTCGTGCCTGAGCACGCCGACGCAGAGCGCGTTGACCAGCGGGTTGCCGAGGTAGGTCTCGTCGAAGACCGCCTCGCCGCCGATGTTCGGCAGGCCCAGGCAGTTGCCGTAGCCACCGACGCCGGCCACGATCCCGGGCAGCACCCGGTGCGTGTCGGGGGCGTCGAGCGGGCCGAACCGGAGCGGGTCCATCACGGCGACCGGGCGGGCGCCCATGGCGAGGATGTCGCGCACGATGCCGCCCACACCGGTCGCGGCGCCCTGGTAGGGCTCGACGTACGACGGGTGGTTGTGGCTCTCGACCTTGAACGTGACCGCGTAGCCCTGGCCGATGTCGATGACGCCGGCGTTCTCCCCGATGCCGGCCAGCATCCGGCCGGCCGGGGTCTCCTGGGGGATCTCGGAGAACTGCTTGAGGTGCACCTTGGAGCTCTTGTAGGAGCAGTGCTCGCTCCACATCACCGAGTACATCGCCAGCTCGGAGCTGGTGGGGCGGCGGCCGAGGATCTCGCGGATCCGCTGGTACTCGTCGGCCTTCAGGCCGAGGTCGGCCCACGGCTGCTCGTGGTGGGGGTCGTCCTTGGCGACGGCGACGGTGTCGAGATGGATCTGGGGGGCGGTGCTGGTCTCGGGCACGGGCGCCAATCTACCGGCGCACGGCGCGCCACCCCGACCCGGCGTACGCGGGCGGACGGCTCAGCGCAGCAGGCCGTCGGCGACGACCTCGAGCAGGGGTCGTACCGAGCTGACCGGCTGGTCCGCGTTGTCGGCGACGGTCGCGACGCCACCGACGAGCTGGCACACCTGGACGGCGTCCACGTCCGCCCGGAGCGCACCGTCGGCCTCGAGGCGGTCGATGACGCGCTGGCTGGCGCCGGTGAGGACCTGGCACTTGGTCACGATCGGGGAGTCGGGGTCGCCCATCGCGGAGGTGATCTTGGCCGGGCCGCCCTTGTGCAGGGAGATGAGCGACGCGTAGGTCTCGAACCAGCCGATCAGCAGGTCGCGGTCCGGGCCCTCGAAGGCCAGCGCCTTCTCCGTCGCGTCGTTCACCCGGTCCACCCAGCTCTGCATGATCGCGTCGAGGAGCGCGTCCCGGTTGGGGAAGTGCCGGTAGAGCGTGCCCGCGCCCACGCCCGCGCGCTTGGCGATCTCGTCCAGGGACGCGTCGTACCCGTGCTCGCGGAAGACGTCGCGCGCGACCTCGACGATCCGGTCGCGGTTGCGCTTGGCGTCGGCTCGCACGGAAATTTCACCTCGAGGACTTGTTAAACGGAGACACTCTCCGTATTGTTCATCAGGAAGCGGAGTCATCCTCCGGATCTACTGTACCTCGGCCCGTCGGGCCAGAACAGGACCTCACCCCATGTCCATGAACGCAACCTCCCCAGCCCGGGAGCTGCCTGCCGAGCTGCCGCCGAACGCCGGCCGCGCAGCCGCCGGCATCGCGATCGTCCTGGTCGCCCAGCTCATGCTCGTCCTCGACGCGACCGTCGTGAACGTCGCCCTCCCCCGCATCGACGCCGACCTCGGCTTCGGCCCGGCCTCGCTCTCGTGGGTGCTGAACGCCTACACGCTCGCCTTCGGCGGGCTGCTGCTGCTCGGCGGCCGGCTCGGCGACGTCCTCGGCCGGCTCCGGACCTTCGAGGCCGGCCTCGCGGTCTTCACGCTCGCCTCCGCCCTCGGCGGCCTGGCCCAGACGCCGGGCCAGCTCGTCGCCGCCCGCACCCTCCAGGGCGTCGGCGCGGCCCTGGCCGCACCGAGCGTGCTGGCCCTGCTCACCACCAGCGCGCCCGACGAGGCGGCGCGCAACCGGGCGTTCGCGCTCTTCGGGGCGGTCTCCTCCGGCGGCGCCTCGATCGGCCTGCTGCTCGGCGGCCTGCTCACCGACGTCGGCTCGTGGCGCTGGACGCTCTTCATCAACGTCCCGATCGGGATCGCGGTGCTGCTGCTGGCGCCCCGCTTCGTCGCCGAGACCCAGCGTCGCCCCGGCCGGTTCGACGTCGTCGGTGCGTTCACCGCGACCTTCGGCGCCGTGTCCCTGGTCTGGGCCCTGATCGGCACCCCGGAGCACGGCTGGCTCTCGGCGCGGACCCTCGGCGGGTTCGCCGTCGGCCTGGCCCTGCTCGCCGTGCTGGCCCGGACCGAGGCGCGTCACCCGCACCCCCTGGTCCGGCCGGCCCTGGTGCGCGACCGCAACCGGGTCGCGGCCCTCGCCGTGATGGCGCTCATGATCGGCGCCAACCTGTCGATGTTCTTCCTCGTCGTGCAGTACGTGCAGGGGGTCCTCGGCTTCGGACCGCTGGCCTCCGGTGTCGCGTTCCTGCCGTTCAGCCTGGGCATCTTCGCGATGTCGCGGGTGACACCGCGGCTGATGGCGCTGGCCGGCCCGCGCACGATGATCATGGTCGGCACGGCCGCCATGGCCGTCGCCTACGCCTGGCTGAGCAGCATCGGCACCGCCGACACCTACTTCGGGGCGGTCTTCGGGCCGATGACGATCGCCGGGCTCGCGACCGGGCTGGTCTTCATGCCGGTCACCGCGACCGTCCTCGGGGGTGTCGAGCCCGAGCACGCCGGGTCGGCGTCGGGGCTCCTGCAGACCACCCAGCAGCTCGGCAGCGCGGTCGGCGTCGCGGTCATCGTCTCGGTGTACGCCGCCGGCGCGGTGCCCGGCGAGCTCGTGCCCGGCCTGCGGGCGGCGTTCCTCACCTCGGCCACGTTCGCAGCGCTCGCCCTCGTGGTGGCCACGGTGGCGCTCCGCCCCCGGCGCAGCACGGTGACCGAGACCGCCTCCGAGGAGGTCGCCCTGGCCGACGCGGCCTGACCCAGATCACGCTGACTCACTTCGTGGGAGCGCACGGCACCACTCCGGCCCGCCCGATGGTGCCGGGCGCTCCCACGAACGCGTCAGCGCTCGTGCGCACGGATCTCGGCAAGCAGGTCGCGCTCGTCCAGGCGCTGGTCGAGCGTCAGCTCGCGCGGGTCGAGCGGGGGCACCGCCCATCGCCGCTCACCGGCCGGGAGCCACCCGGCCCGGCCGCGCGCGGCGTGCATGCGGGCCACCTGGGTCGCCACGGCGTCGCCCGCGACGACCGTGAAGGTCTCGAGGGACACCCCACGGAACCGCTCGATCCGGTCGTTGTCCTTGCGGTGTCGGGCGCGCGAGCGGTGCGCGGCCCCGTCGTACTCACCGGCGACGCCCGCCTCCACGTCGAGCAGGTCGGCCACACCGACCAGGCCACCGGCGAGATCTCTGACCTGGCAGTTCACGAGGGGCGGCGGCAGCCCCGCATCCAGGACCCACACCAGTCGCAGGCGCGTCTCCTGGGGCGAGCGGCTGTGCTCGCTCGCCAACGCGAGCGCCCGACGCACCTGGCCGGCCCCGGGCCTGCGCACCTGGCGCTCCGCGAACGCAGCGACCCGGCGGATGCTGGTGATCTCGGCGGCAGCCGCCATGTCCATGACGACGGTCGCCTCGCGCACGTCGGCGGCCAGCCGCATCGCGTCGTAGACCGCGCGCTCCGGCGACGTGCACGCGACGCCCAGGACCACCCTCGGCGTCGGCGGTCGACTGTCCCGCAGCACCCGGACTCCCGGTCGCGTGGCGAGCCGGGTCGCGTGACCGACGAGCAGCGGGACCTCCAGCGGCGTGACCCCGTCCGGCGCCAACCCGTCGAAGAACCCACCGCCCAGCAGCCGCAACGCCGCCCAGCCGGTGACCATCGCACCGACAGGAGCCACCGCCGCGCACTCGACGATCCGCTGCTCGACGACGTCGGGGGCGTCGGCACGCACGTAGAAGCCCTGCCCGATCCCACGCCAGGCTCGCCCCCGGGCCTGCCCGCGCGTCGGTCCGGTGTCGCCTGCAGGATCGATCAGCACCGGGAGGACGATCCCTTCCGGTGCCTCGCATCGTGGGTGCCACAGCTCCATGGGTGGACGTCTACCCGGAGAGACGAGCCCGCGATCCCACCGGGAGCGACCCTGTGGACAACGCTCGTGGGAGTGCGAGGCACCACCGGGGCGCACCGGATGGTGCCGGGCGCTCCCACGAAGCCGGCTACTCGTAGCGGACCAGCTCGGCCACCTCGGCCGTGGCGGCCCGGCGGGCGGCGAGCGCGGCCAGTCCCGCGGTGACCACCACGGCGAGCGGTACGACGAGCAGGACGACCGTCCACGAGGGCGACTGCGCGATGCCCGGGCCCATCCCGATCTCCGCACCGACGGCGTCGTTGGCGGCACCGCTGAGCCACCAGCCGAGCGGCAGCCCGACCGCGGCCGCGAGCAGGGCGAGCACGACGCCGCCGGTGGCGACCACGCCCACCGCCTGCCGCGGCGTGAACCCCACGGCGCGCAGGACCGCGAGGTCCCGCGCCCGCTGCCGGACCACGAGGGCCAGGGTGGAGGCCAGGTTGGCCAGCGCCACCAGGATCACCAGGCCGCTGATCAGGTCCACCGCCAGCAGGAACGGGTCCACCACGTCGGCGCTGTCGCGGGGCACGGCCTCGACGCGCGCCTGCGGGCCCAGCGCGTCGGCGAGGGAGGCGGCCACCGCGGCGCGGTCGGCGCCGGGCGCCAGGGCGATCCGGTAGGAGTCGGGCCGGGCCCGCGGGTCGACGGCCGTGACGTCGGCGAACGGGAACATCAGCATCTCGCCCGCCTCCTCGGCCTCGGAGTACCAGCCCACGATCGTCAGCCTCAGCGGGTGGTCCTCGACGCGCACCGTGATCCGGTCGCCGACCGCGACGCCGAAGCGCTGGAGGAAGCCGTAGCCGGTGACGGTCTCGCCCCGGCGCTCGATCATCCGCCCCTCGCGGACCACGAACCCGGCGTCCGCGACGTCGCCGCCGACCGCGTTGGCGAGGAACTGCTCCTGGCCCAGCGTCGCCTCGCTCCCGGTCTCGGTGAACCACGAGGCGACCCCGGGCTCGGCGTCGAGCGCGCGCGGCACCGCCGACCGCGGCGCCGACTCGTCGGGGAAGACCCGCACCTCCTCGGGCTCCCCGGTGACGGCAGGGTCGCCGATCACGCCGTCGATGGTCCGGCTGAACCCCGCGGTCACCACGACGCCCACCACCGCGACCCCGAGCGCGAGCGCGGTCATCGTGGCGCGCGCCGGCTGGGCGAAGGCGTCGCGCAGGCCGGCCACCGGGACCGGGCCCAGCCCGAGCCGCTCGCCCGCGGCCGCCAGTCGCGACCGGTGCCCCCGGGTCGGCGGCACGGGCGCCAGCGCGACCGTCGTCGGGGTCCGCCCGGCCCGCGCGGGCGGGGATCACCGTCGCCGCCACGACGAGGACCTCCACGACCAGCAGGGTGATGAGCAGCGCCCCGGGGTCGAAGACCGGCCCGGCGCTGCCGAGCACCTCGGCCACCTGCAGCTGCAGCTCCCCGGCGAGCAGGCCGCCCAGCAGCCAGCCGATGAGTACGCCGACCGCCGCGACGACCACGTGCGCGAGGACGACGGCGCTCGTCACCTGGCCCGGGGTGACCCCGACCGCCTTGAGCAGGCCGATGTCGCGGCGGCGGGCGAGCACCCGCGTGGCCACCGACCCGGCCACGACGATCGCGGCGGCGACCATCACGAAGACGCCGAGGACCCGCAGGAACGTGCCGAAGATGCTGCCGGCGCGCAGCACGTCGGTCCGGGTGTCGAGCCAGTCGCTGGTGCCCACCACCCCGGAGACGTCGGCGACGAACGCCTCCGCCGCGTCCGGGTCGTCCAGCCGCAGGAAGACCGTGCGGACCTCCCCGCGCGGGGCCAGCGCGTCGTACCCGGCCGGGTCCAGCCACACCGTCGCGTCGCCGTCGGGGTAGAAGGTGTCGCGCAGGTTCACCGCCTGCCCGACCACCGTGACCGGCAGCGTCCGGCCGGCCTGCCGCAGGGTGAGCCGGTCGCCGACGTCGATCCCCTCGTCCAGCGCGAAGGCCCGGTCCACGACCGCCTCGTCCGTCGCCCCCGGCCGCACCCAGCGGCCCTCGCGGAGCAGCGGCCGGGCGATGTCCGGCCGGGCACGGTCCCCCATCGCCAGGACGTCGGTCTCCCCGACCAGCCGCGCGCCCCGGGTGACCTCGACCCCGAAGGTGACGCCGTACGCCGCGCTCCGGGCCGCCACGCGTGGGTCGGCCGCGACTCGGCGCAACGCGGCGGGATCGTCGGAGGTGATCGTGACGTGCGCGCCGTTCGACTCCGCGAAGGCGGCGTCCCAGCGACTGCCGGCCTGCTGCTGGGTCGACAGCCCGGCCACGATCGCCACGGAGGCGAGGGCGACCACCACCAGCAGCACCAGCATCGCCCGCAGGCGGCGGCCCCGGAGCTCCGGCCGGACCAGCGCGGCCAGGGCGGCCGGCGCCATCAGGGCTCCCGGGCCGCGGGCCCGGCCAGCAACGACTCCGCCGGGAGCTCCGCGCCGCCCTCGGCGAAGCGCCCGTCCTGCATCACCAGCAGCCGGTCCGCGGCCGCCGCCACCCGGGGGTCGTGCGTGACCATGATGATCGTCTGCCCGGCGGCGTGCTGCGCGGCCAGCAGCCCCAGGACCTGGCGTGCCGCCTCGGTGTCGAGGTTGCCCGTGGGCTCGTCCGCGAGCAGCACCCCCGGCTGGTTGGCCAGGGCACGGGCCAGCGCCACCCGCTGCTGCTCCCCGCCCGACAGCTGGGACGGCAGCGCCCGCTCGAGCTCGGCGAGCCCGACGTCCGCGAGCAGCGCCCGGCACCGTCGTCGCGCGGCCTGGCGCCCGCTGCCGACCAGCAGCATCGGCAGCTCGACGTTCTCCGCGACGGTCATGTCCTGGACCAGGTTGAAGAACTGGAACACGTAGCCGACCCGGGCGCGGCGCAGCACCGCCCGCCGCGCCTCGGAGAGCCGGGCGAGGTCGTCGCCGTCGATCTCGACGCTGCCGCCGTCCGCGGTGTCGAGGCCCCCCAGCAGGTGCAGCAGCGTGGACTTGCCGCAGCCGCTCGGCCCCATCACGGCGAGCCACTCGCCGGGCTCGACGTCCAGGTCGAGGCCGCGCAGCGCGCGGGTCTCCCGGGCTCCGCTGCGGAAGGTCTTGGTCAGGCCACGGCACCGGACGACGTGGTCCGCTCCACCGGCTGTCGCGTCCGTCGGGATGCCCATGCCGCCCCCCGTGCCTCGCTCGTGCCGGAGTCCTGCGCCCACTCTCGGGCGGTGGACCGGGCCAGGACAGAGCCGAACGACCCGGCCGGGAATTACAGATCTGTAGTTACCGCGATCTTCTGTTACTGGTGTGATTCGTGAGGTTAGGGTGAACCGCCGTTCTCACCCGTCACCTGGAGCCACCATGTCCCGTTGGGCCGCCTCGACCGCTCGCGCCGCGGTCCTCAGTCTCGTGGTCGGGGTGCTGGCCACCCTCTCCCTGGGCGCTCCGGCACGCGCCGACAACCCGATCACCCCCGGCGACTTCACGGGCTACGGCTTCGACCAGTGCCTGGCGCCGACGGGCAAGGTCATGAACGAGTGGCTCAAGCACTCGCCGTTCTTCGCGGTCGGGATCTACATCTCCGGCGACTCCCGGGCCTGCCGCAGCCAGCCGAACCTGACCCCGCGGTGGATCAGCAGCCAGCTCACCCGCGGCTGGCGGCTGCTGCCGATCACCCTCGGCCCGCAGGCCTCGTGCCAGCCGCGGTTCCCGCGGTACGGCGACGACGAGACGATCCGGCCCAAGCGCGGCAGGAACGGGCGGTACGGCGCGGCCCGCAAGCAGGGCACCGCGGAGGCCACCAAGACCGTCGGGGTGGCCAAGGAGCTGGGCATCGTCCCGGGCAGCACGCTCTGGTACGACCTCGAGGGCTTCGACAGCTCCAACACCGACTGCCGCGAGTCCGCGCTGGCGTTCCTCAGCGCCTGGACCACGCAGATCCACGCCCTCGGCTACGTCTCCGGCGTCTACTCCAGCGCCGGGTCCGGCCTCGCGGCGCTCGACAACGCCCGGGTCAACCGTCCCGACGCGTTCGACCTGCCCGACCAGATCTGGATCGCCCGCTGGGACGGCGTCGCGAACACGTCCACGTCGTACCTCCGCGAGGACGGCTGGCGGCCGCACGCCCGGATCAAGCAGTACCAGGGCGGCCACGACGAGACCTGGGGCAACGCCAAGATCAACATCGACCGCAACTTCCTCGACGTCGGCAAGGGATCGTGGGCGGCGCGGGAGGTGCACTGCAAGGGCGTGCTGGTGAGCCACCCGAACTATCTCCCGCTGAAGCCGGCCACCACGGACAGCACGCCGGACCCGGGGCTGGTCCAGACGCTGCAGTGCCTGCTCAAGGAGCACGGCATGTACGCCGGGAAGGTCAACGGCGTCTACAACGACGCGACCATCGCCGCCGCCAACGCGTGGCAGACCGCCCACGACATGAAGGCCAGCACGACGTGGGGCCGCCGCAACTGGATGACGCTGCTGATCGACGGCGACCACCCGGTGCTGAAGTTCGGCTCCGCCGGCCCGGCGGTCCGCCGCGTCCAGCGCACCCTCAACGCCGCCAGCGGCACCGCCGGGCTCGCCGTCAGCGGCGTGTTCAGCGCCGCGACCCAGTCGGCGCTGCGGACCTGGCAGGACCGGGTCGGCGACGACGTGGACGGCATCGTCGGCCCCGAGACCTGGCAGGCGCTCCGCGACGCCCAGCGCTGAGTCCTCGAGAGGGTCGTGTGCCTGAGGACGCGCCAGGGCGCGTCCTGGGGCACACGACCCGATCAGCCGACGGGCGGACCGGCGAGCAGCGCGACCCCGGTGAGCGCGGCCACGGCGACGACACCGGCCAGCGCCCCCTGCAGCGGGTTGCGCAGCAGCCAGGCGGCGGGGCGCTCGACCAGCCGCTGCGGGGCCTGCGCCACCAGCCGCCAGGAGGTGGCGAGCGCGCCGCGCCGCTCGGCGTACCGGTCGAACCAGACGGTCATGAACGGCGGCACCGCGGAGACCAGGCCGAGCAGCAGCCGGCCGCGCGACCAGCGCTGGTCCACGCCCACGAGCAGCGTGACCAGGCAGTAGGCGATGAACACGACGCCGTGCACCATGCCGAAGACGCGCACCCCGAGCTCGGTGGTCTCGGTGACGTACTTGAGGAACATGCCGGTGAGGAGCAGCGCCCAGGTGATCGCCTCGGCGACCGCCACCCGGCGGAACAGGGTCTGCGGATTCCTCGGGCCGGGGCTCACGACAGCACCGCCGCGGCCAGCGAGGTGAAGAAGCCGAGCCCGTCGGCACCGGACCCGGTCAGCTCCTCGACGGAGTGCTCGGGGTGCGGCATCAGGCCGACCACGTTGCCGCGCTCGTTGGTGATGCCGGCGATGTCGCGCATCGAGCCGTTGGGGTTCACCTCGAGGTAGCGCGCGACCACGCGGCCCTCCCCCTCGAGCCGGTCGAGGGTGTCGGCGTCGGCGACGAACCCGCCCTCGCCGTTCTTCAGCACGATCGTGATCTCGGCGCCCTGGTCGTACGCCGAGGTCCACGGCGTCGCGGTGTTCTCGATCCGCAGGCGCTGGTCGCGGCAGACGAACTTGCGGTGGTCGTTGCGGATCAGCGCGCCGGGCAGCAGGTGGGACTCGCAGAGGATCTGGAAGCCGTTGCAGATGCCGAGCACGGGCATCCCGCGGTGGGCGGCCTCGATGACCTCGGTCATCACCGGCGAGAACCGGGAGATCGCCCCGCAGCGCAGGTAGTCGCCGTACGAGAAGCCGCCCGGCAGCACGACCGCGTCGACGCCGCGCAGGTCGTGGTCGCCGTGCCAGAGGGCGACCGCCTCGTGGCCGCCGAGCCGGACGGCGCGCTGGGCGTCGACGTCGTCGAGGGACCCGGGGAAGGTGACGACCCCGATCTTCACTCGACGGCCTCGACGGCCGCGACCGGCGTCTCGACGGAGATCGTGAAGTCCTCGATCACCGGGTTGGACAGCAGCGTCTCCGCCATCTGCCGGACCTCGGCGAGGACCTGCTCGGTCAGCTCGCCCTCGAACTCGAGCTCGAACCGCTTTCCCTGGCGGACATCGGTGACGCCGGAGAACCCCAGCCGCGGCAGGGCGCCGAGGACGGCCTTCCCCTGCGGGTCGAGGATCTCGGGCTTGGGCATGACGTCGACGACGACTCGGGGCACGGACGGCTCCTACTGCACCTGTGTGGCGGGAGGGGGGCGGCTGCGCGGCGATTCTACGGGACCTTCGACCCGCCGCCCCCGTTGGGCGGCTCCGGCAGACTGGGGCCATGAGCATGCCCACCGGCTTCCCGCGCCAGTCGCCGCTGAAGCTGGCGTTCCCGCAGTCGCTGGCGGTGTACGACGACTACGAGGCCGCCCAGCGGGCGGTCGACTTCCTCTCCGACAACAAGTTCCCCGTCGAGCAGTGCATGATCGTCGGCACCGACCTCAAGCGGATCGAGCGGATCACCGGCCGGCTGACCACCGGGCGGGTGGCGATGGGCGGGCTGCTGTCGGGCCTGTGGCTGGGTCTCTTCGTGGGCCTGATCTTCGTCATCTTCGACAGCGAGAGCACGGCCGCCGTGGTGGCCTCCACGATGGCCGTCGGCGCGCTGTTCGGCGTGATCTGGGCCCTGGCGGGGTACGCCGCCACCCGCGGCCACCGCGACTTCTCCTCGGTCACCTCGGTGGTCGCGACGAAGTACGAGGTCCTCGTCGAGCACAAGGTGGCCCAGCAGGCGCGCGACCTGCTGGCCCACCTCCCGGGCGCGATGCCCGACCCGTTCGCCTGAGCCGGCCCGAGATAGTCCGTGACGCTTCTGTTGTGGACAACTGGTTGTCCACAACAGAAGCGTCACGGACTATCCGATTTGTCCACCAGCCCCTAGCTCAGCTCCCGCTTCAGGATCTTCCCGGTGGCGGTCATCGGCAGCGAGTCGACGACCTCCACGATGCGCGGGTACTTGTAGCCGGCCATCTGCTCCCTGCCCCAGGCGACCAGCTCGTCGGAGGTGACCGTGGCGCCGTCGTTGAGGATGACGACCGCCTTGATCTCCTCGCCGTGGCTCTCGTGGGGTACGCCGATGACCGCGGCCAGCGAGACGTCGGGGTGGGTGAGGAGGACCTCCTCGATCTCGCGCGGGTACACGTTGAAGCCGCCGCGGATGATCATGTCCTTCGAGCGGTCGACGATGTAGTACCAGCCGTCCTCGTCGCGGCGGCCCAGGTCGCCGGAGCGGAACCAGCCGTCGTGGATGACCTCGGCGGTGGCCTCGGGCCGGTCGTAGTAGCCCTTCATGATGTTGTGGCCCTTGATCGCGATCTCGCCGACCGCGTCGGGGTCGCTGTTGTCGGCGTTGACCTCGTTCCACTCGGGGTCGATCAGCTTCATCTCGACGCCGGGGATCGGCTTGCCGATCGACCCGACCCGGACCTCCTCGCCGCGCGGGGAGAAGCTCGCGACCGGGGAGGTCTCCGAGAGGCCGTAGCCCTCGAGGATGGTGACCCCGAACCGCTTCTGGAACTCCTTGTGCACCTCCACCGGCAGCGCCGCACCACCGGCGGCCGCGACGCGGAGGTTGCGGGCCAGCTCCTCGACGTCGACGCCGCCCGCGGCCCGGACGTCCTCGAGCGCGCCGAGCAGGCCCCAGTACATCGTCGGGACGCCGGCGAAGAAGGTCACCTTCTCCTTGCCCATCAGCTGCAGGGCCGCGTGCGCCTCGAAGCGGGGCAGCATCACCACGGTGCCGCCGTAGGCGAAGGCGCCGTTCTGGATCACGGTCTGGCCGAAGGAGTGGAAGAGCGGCAGCACGCACAGGTAGGTGTCGGGGTTGTCGGCGTCCGCCCCGAAGAGCACCTCGCCGGTGAGCGCGTTGTCGCGCATGTTGCGGTGCCGCAGCTCCGCGCCCTTGGGCTGGCCGGTGGTGCCGGAGGTGTAGAGGATGACCGCGGTGTCGTCCTCGTCGGTCGCGACGGTGTCGAACGCCGGGGCCTGCCCGGACATCGCCGCGCCGAGCGTCTCGGTGCCGTCGATCGGGGAGGGCGCGGCCGGGTCGGCGGTGATCACGAAGAAGTGCGCGCACTCGGGCGAGTCGCTGAACCCGGCGTACCCCTCCTTGGCCATCGGCAGGTCCGCGGTGCCCTCGAAGCAGAAGTAGGCCTTCGCGTCGGAGTCGCCGAGGTGGTAGGCCACCTCGCGCCCCTTGAGCAGCACGTTGAGCGGTACGACGGTCGCGCCGGCCTTGAGGATCCCGTAGTAGACGATCGTGAAGTACGGCAGGTTCGGGCAGCTCAGCGCGACCTTGTCGCCGTGCTGGATGCCGCGCGACACCAGCAGGTTCGCCACCTGGTTGGCCGCGCCGTTGACCTGCGCGTAGGTCAGCCGGGTGTCCCCCAGGACCACCGCCTCACGGTCGGGGAATCGCCGGGCACTGTCCTCGAGCAGGGTCGACAGGTTGTACAACGTGGCCTCCATCACGAAAACGCTGTGGTGGGCCCAACCTACTCACGGGTCGGTCGTGGTGTCGCCGGCCCGTCCCTCAGACCCGGGCCTCACCGATCTCGGCGACCACGCGCGCTGGCTGTCGGCGGGCAGGCCGCGAGAGCTCGCCGGGCCACCAGAACCGACGGTCGAGCACGGCCACCAGTGCCGGCACCAGCACACTGCGCACCAGCAGGGTGTCGAGGAGCACGCCGAAACCGACGATGACGCCGATCTGGGTCAGCGTGATGAGCGGAAGCACCCCGAGGACCGTGAACACGGCCGCCAGGAGGATCCCCGCACTGGTGATGACCCCACCGGTGACGGCCAGGGCCTTGCTGATCGCCGGGATCGTGTCCCGGTGGACCGCCTCCTCCCGGGCCCTGGTGGTCAGGAAGATGTTGTAGTCGACACCCAGCGCGACGAGGAACAGGAAGCTCAGCAACGGGACCCCGAGGTCGAGCGCCGGGAAGTCCCACCAGTGGCGGAAGGCCCACCAGCTCGCCCCCAGGCTGGCCGCGAACGTGGCGACCACGGTGAGCACCAGCACCACGGCGGCCACCACGGACCGGAGCAGCAGCAGCAGGACCACCAGGACGACCCCCAGGATCAGCGGGATCACCAGGCGCTGGTCGTGCTCGGCGGCGACCTCGGCGTCGAGCGCCTCGGCGTCCGAGCCGCCCACCAGGGTCTCGGGATCCACGCCGTGCGCGGTGGCCCGGACCGTCTCCACGGTGTCGAAGGCGGCCCGGGACCCCGGCTCGGCGTCCAGCACCGCAGTCAGCTCCACCGTCTGGCCGTCGCCGCCGGCCCGGTCGACCCGCTGCACGCCACCCACGGCGGCGACCGCCCGGCGTACCGACTGGGCCGAGCCGGCGGGCGTGAGGACGGATGTCGGCTGGGACGCCCCCGCGGGGAAGTGCTCGGCGAGCACCTGCTGACCGGTCACCGACTCGGGCTTCGCCCGGAACTGCTCGGTCTCCGAGAGTCCGGTGCGGACCCCGGTCAGCGGCAGCGCCAACCCGGCCAGCACCAGCACACCGGCTGCGCTGACCAGCCACGGCCGCCCGGTGGACACCCGGGCGACGCGCGACCAGACACCCGTCTCGGTGGGCTCGGCCTGCCCCAGCCGCGGCACGAAGGGCCAGAAGAGCCGGCGCCCGAAGACGGTCAGCGCGGCCGGCAGGACCAGCAGCGCGTAGACGACCGCGGTGACGATACCGATGGCCCCGGCGAAGCCGATGCTGCGACTGGAGGGGTTGTCGGCGAAGCCGAGGCAGAGCAGGGCCAGTACGACGGTGCTGGAGCTCGCGAGGATGGCCGGCGCCGCCCGACCCATGGCGATCCGCATCGCGACGTACCGACTCTCCTCGCGCCGCAGCTCCTCGCGGTATCGGGCGATGAGCAGCAGCGCGTAGTTGGTGCCTGCCCCGAAGACCAGGACCGACGTGATCCCGGTGGTGGCACCGTCGGTCGCGAAGCCGAGGACGTGGGTGCCGACCGCGAGGAGCCTGGCGGCCACCTGGTCGGCGACGCCGACCACGGCCAGCGGCACGAGCCACAGCCACGGGCTGCGGTAGGTGATCAGCAGCAGGAGCGCGACCACGCCCGCCGTGGTGACCAGCAGGGTGACGTCGGCACCCTCGAACACCTTCGACAGGTCGACCACGAACGCGGGGCCGCCGGTGACCTGGGATCGCAACCCGTCCGGCAGCCCGGCGGCCGCCTCGGCGCGGATCTTCCCGATCGGGCCGGCGAGGTCCTCCTCGGGGGTGTCGGCGTCGAGAGGCACGGCGACGAAGGCGGCTGCGCCGTCGTCAGCGAAGACCGGGAAGGCCCGCTGGCCGTCGGCGGCGAGGCCGGTCAGCTCACGCGCCTTGGCCGTCACGGCCGCCCGGTCCTCGCGGGCCAGGGGGTCGCCGCCCCGATCGAACACCACGATCGCGGGGGTGTACCGCGAGGTTCCCAGCTGGTCCTGGAGCCGGGCCGCCTGGGCCGACTCGGCGTCGTCGGGCAGGTTGGAGGTCGCGTTCGCGGCAGTCCGGGCCGAGACGTCGGCGGCGAGCAGTGCACCGGAGAACAGCACCGAGACCAGCACGACGACCCAGCTGAGACGGCGACCCACCGCGACTTTGTTTCGACCGTGGAATATTTCCATACATGGAAGAGTAGGGTGGTCCCATGACCGGGACAAGGCGCGAGGCTCCCTCCGCGGAGGCGGTCCGCGTCGTCCGCGCGCTGCGCTCGTTCACCAACGAGACCGAGCTCTACATCGGCGCGGCCGGACGAGAGGCCGCCATGCACCGCACCGACCTGACCGGGCTCGCCATGGTCATGGATCGCGGCGACACGGGCACCCCCATGACGCCCGGCCAGCTCAGCGCGGCCCTGCACCTCAGCGCGCCCGCCACCTCGGCCATGCTCGACCGCCTGGAGCGGCTGGGCCACGTGCACCGGTCGCCGCACCCGACCGACCGTCGTTCGGTCGTCGTGGAGATGACCGACCATGCCCGGGCCGTCGGGGAGCAGATGTTCGGGCGGCTGGCGGCCCACCTGGGCCCGGTGCTCGCTGCTCGGGGCGAGGAGGAGCTGGCCCACGTCGCGGAGTTCCTGGAGGCGGTCGGCGAGGCCACGCGGGCGGCTCGCGCGGAGATCGAGCAGAGGTCGTAGGCCTCAGACCCTCAGGCGCCGGCCGCGAGGATGCCCGCGGCCCGGCGGAGGTTCGGGCAGCTCAGCGCGACCGTGTCGCCCGGCTGGATGCCGCGACACCCGCAGGTTGGCCGCAGAGTCCGCTGACAGGGACCCGACACTGGCGTACGGTCAACGCATGGTGTGGGTGATTCTCGGCTTGGTGACGGCATTCCTGGTCGGCGCGGGACGCGTCCTGCGCAAGCGAGAGGAGCACCAGCCGCCGCAGCTTCCCTACCGCACCGGGCACGTGCAGGGGCTCGGCGAGGCGCCGCCCTTCCCCCACCACCGGATCGGTCGGCGCGACTAGGGCCTAGCCCGCCCCGAGGATCCGCGCGGCCCGGCGGAGGTCCGCGCGGACCGCCGGCACCGCGACCGTGTTCAACGCGACTCCCAGCGGGAGGAGCAGGCCGTCGCCCTCGACGGTGAACTCGAAGACCACCTCGCAACCCGGCTCGGCCGCCACGAAGGTGAGCGCCAGGGCGGCACGCAGCCCGCGCCAGCGTCCGATCTCCGCCCACCGGTGCGGCCGGTCGAGCTCGGTGGTCTCCATGGACGGGCGCAGCCCGGGGCGGGTCACGTCGACCCAGCGCTGCCCGATCCGCGGCTCCCCGGTGACCGCCTCGACGCGGGAGAGGCTGGACTGCCAGGCCGGCCGGTTCCGCGGGTCCGCGAGGTAGTCGAAGGCCACCTCCGGCGGGACGCCGAAGGGCACCGCTCCGGAGCCGGTCACCAGGCCTGCCCCGTGAGCAGCTCGTACGCCTCCACGTACCGGTCTCGGGTGCGCTCGACGATCTCGGCGGGCAGCGCGGGCGGCGGGCCGCCGGCGGTGCGGTCCCAGCCGGACTCCGTCGAGGTCAGCCACCCCCGCACGATGTCCTTGTCGAACGACGGCTGGGCGCGGCCCGGCCGCCACTGGGCAGCGGGCCAGAAGCGCGACGAGTCGGGCGTCAGCACCTCGTCGCCGAGCACGGTCGTGCCGTCGGGCCGGGAGCCGAACTCGAGCTTGGTGTCGGCCAGGATGATCCCCCGGTCGCGGGCGATCCCCTCCGCGCGTCCGTAGACCGCGAGGGTCAGGTCGCGCAGCCGGGCCGCGGCCTCCGCGCCGACCTCGGTCACGACCGCGCCGAAGGAGACGTTCTCGTCGTGGTCGCCCAGCGCGGCCTTGGTGGCGGGGGTGAAGATCGGCTCCGCGAGCCGGCTGCCGTCCTCGAGCCCCGGCGGCAGCGCGATGCCGCAGACCTCGCCGGTCACGGCGTACTCGCGCAGTCCGGACCCGGTCAGGTAGCCGCGGGCGACGCACTCGACCGGGAACATCTCCAGCCGCTCGCACACGACGGCCCGGCCGCGCACGGCGTCCGGCACGTCGGTGGAGAGCACGTGGTTGGGCACCAGGTCGGCCAGCTGGTCGAACCACCACAGCGACATCCGGGTCAGGATCTCGCCCTTGTCGGGGATGGTCGTGTCGAGGACGAAGTCGTACGCCGAGATCCGGTCGCTGGCGACCATCAGCAGGCTGCCGTCGGGCAGCTCGTAGAGGTCGCGCACCTTGCCGGAGTGCAGGTGTCGCGCCCCGTCGATGGTCGGGGCGTCGGGGATGTTCAGGTCGGCCACCCCGCCAGCCTATTGGCCCGCGCCGTCAGGCGGTCACGGTGCGGCGCCACGGCGGCGGCTGGCCCTGGAGCCACCAGCTGAGCGCCCGGGTCATCCGCGGCAGCACCAGGTAGGTCATCAGCGGCGTCATGACCAGCGTCGTGACGAGGACGCGCTCGACCAGGGCGAGGTCCGGAGCGACCTGCGCGAAGACCCAGGAGGAGAGCAGGCTGAGCGGGAAGAAGGCCAGCCAGATCACGGTCGCCTGCTTGTAGCGGGGCGGCGCCGCCGGCGGCAGCCGCAGGTCGCGGACGTCGCGCGTGGCCGGGTCGTCGAACCAGCCCTCGATCCCGGTCCGCCGCTCGACCCGCGACTCCACGATCCCCAGCCCGGTGGAGGCGTCGCGCCACCACTGCCGCTCGTGGGAGGACTCCCAGCCGGCCAGCGACTCGGCGTCGGCGAACCGGTAGAGCACGTGCCACGTCTCGGAGTCGGTCTCGGGACGCACCCAGCCGGCGCCGAGGAAGCCCGGGAACCGCTCGGCCAGGCCGATTCCGGCGGTCATCCAGCTCATCATCTCGGCCTCCCGGCCGGGGTCGAGATGACGGGTGATGGAGACGGTCACGGGCGAGGTCATCGGAAAATCGTCGCCCGGGGGTGGTGACCTCGCAAATTCGCCACGGCTGGCACAGTGTGCCCATGCCGGAGTCTGCAGAAGAGGTCTACGCCCGCGTCGTCGCCGCCGTCGGCGAAGGAGGCCGTCTCCCGGCCCCGCCGCTGGCGGACTGGGACATCTTCCCGTGGGAGGTGGTCGACGGGGCCATCGCGCCGAAGGCGCTGCCGGCGCCGGCCGACGAGGCACCCCGCAACGGCGAGCCCGACGAGGCGACCTGCGGAGCCTGCCGCGCCGGCGACGACCAGGTCATCTGGGAGAACGAGCGCTGGGTGGTCACCCGGACGGCCGGGCCGGGCGGCCTGCCGCTGACGCTGTTCCTCCAGACCAAGGAGCACCTCGACTTCACCGACCTCGACGACGAGCACGCCGCGGAGTACGGCCGGATCACGGTGTGGCTGACCCGGATCATGTCGCACCTGCCGAACGTCGGCCGCGTGCACGTCAACAAGTGGGGCGACGGCGGCGCGCACCTGCACGTCTGGTTCGTGGCGCGGACCGCGCGCCAGGCCGGCGTCCTCGGCTCGTACGCCGTGGAGTGGGACGCGATCCTGCCCCCGGTCCCCGAGGACGTGTGGCGGGCGGACGTCGCCACCGTGGCCCACAAGCTGGCCAACCACGACGGGCACGCGCGGGTCTGAGCCCGGTCAGAAGCGGACGTCGAAGGACCTGGCCCCGCTGACGGACGCCTCCTGCACCCGGACGTGGTCGACGCGGGCCAGCCGCGGACCGGTGCGGCACCACTCGACCAGCGCGTCGACGGCCTCGGGCTCCCCCTCGAAGTGCCCGCCGACCGAGCCGTCGGGCTCGTTGCGGACCCACCCGGCCACCCCGAGCCGGCGCGCCCGGTCCTCGGCGTACGCCCGGAAGGACACCCCCTGCACCCGCCCGGTCACGGTCACGTCCACTGCCTTGCGCATCCCCCCATTCTGCGTCGTACGACGGGCCGGCGCGCGGGTCGCCGCTTGGCCGGCCGCGACAGAGTGAGGGGGTGAGCGAGGAGACCACGACCGCCGGCACGGGCGAGCAGGAGGCCTACGAGCCCGACCCGCGGCGCTGGCGCATCCTCGGGGTCACCCTGGTCATCGGGTTCATGGCGCTGCTCGACGTGACGATCGTCAACGTCGCCGTCCCCTCGATGCGCGCCGGCCTGGACACCTCCGCCTCGACGATCCAGTGGGTGGTGTCCGGCTACTCGCTCGCCTTCGGCCTGGTCCTGGTGACCGGCGGCCGGCTGGGCGATGCCTACGGGCGCCGCCGGATGATGCTGATGGGCCTGGTCGGCTTCGTGGCGGCGAGCGCGGCGGTCGGGCTCGCCCCGACCGCGGCCTGGGTGATCGGCGCCCGCCTGGTGCAGGGGGCCGCCGCGGGGTTCCTGACGCCCCAGAACTCCGGGCTGATCCAGCAGCTCTTCCGCGGCGCCGAGCGCGGCCGCGCCTTCGGCTTCTTCGGGCTGACCGTGTCCATCTCCTCGGGGCTGGGCCCGGTGATCGGCGGCCTGATCATCAGCCTGGCCGGCGAGCAGGACGGCTGGCGCTACCTGTTCCTGGTCAACGTCCCCATCGGGCTGGTGGCCATGGTCTTCGTCGCCCGGATGGTGCCGCAGCGGCCGCGCGAGGAGGCCGACCACACCCGGCTCGACCACCTCGGGGCCGCGCTGCTCGGCGCGGCGGTGCTGTGCCTGCTGTTCCCGCTCGTGAGCGTCGAGTCCGGGGCCCGGCTGCCGCTGGTCCTGCTGGTGGGGACGCCGGTGTTCCTGTGGGGGTTCGTGCGCTGGGAGCGGCGGGTCGCGCGCCGGGGCGGGGCGCCGCTGCTGGACGTGGCGCTGCTGCGGCGTACCCCCGGCTACGCCAACGGGCTCGCGGTCGGGGCGCTCTACTTCACCGGGTTCACCGGCATCTTCCTGGTGCTCTCGGTCTACCTCCAGGAGGGGATGTCGTTCTCACCGCTGGCGGCGGGCCTGCTGCTGACCCCCTTCGCCGTCGGGTCGGCCCTCACCGCCCCGCTGGCGGGCCGGCTGGTGTCGAGGATCCATCGCCTGATCACCGTCATCGCCCTCAGCGTGATGATGGCCGGCGTGCTCGTGGTGGCACTCCTGGTGCCGGGCCGCGGCGCCGAGGGGCTCTGGCTGGTGCTGGTGCCGCCGCTGCTGGTCGCCGGCCTCGGGGGCGGCGGCGTGGTCTCGCCGAACTTCACCCTCAGCCTCGCCGAGGTGCCGCCCCGGATGGGCGGGGCCGCCGGCGGCGCGCTGCAGACCGGCCAGCGGATCGGCTCCTCGATCGGGGCGGCGCTGCTGATGACCGTCTACGGCCTCGCGCTGTCGTCCTCCCCCGGCCGGGCGCTGCAGGCCGCGCTGCTCACGTCACTGGGCGTGCTCGCCGTCGCCATGGCGATGGCGGTGCGGTCGCTGCGCCAGGAGCGGTGAGGTCGGGCTCCCGCTGAGGCTAGAGGATCGCGCCGGGTGAGTACGCCGCGGCCTCGGGGTGCTGCCCGGTCACCTCGGCCACCCGTCGTACGACGGCCTGGACCTGGTCGACCGCGGCGCCGGTGAAGGTGATCGGCTCGGCCACCAGCGAGGCCAGCTGCTCGGCGCTGAGCCCGAGCCGGGGGTCGGCGGCGAGCCGCTCGAAGACGTCGTTCTCGGCCTGGCCGCGGCGCATGTCGAGCGCGACACCGACCGCGGCCTCCTTGATCGCCTCGTGGGCGACCTCGCGGCCGACGCCGTTGCGCACCGCGGCCATCAGCACCTTGGTGGTGGCGAGGAACGGCAGGTAGCGGTCGAGCTCGCGCTGCACCACCGCCGGGAACGCGCCGAACTCGTCGAGCACCGTGAGGAAGGTCTGGAACAGCCCGTCGGCGGCGAAGAACGCGTCCGGCAGCGCGACCCGGCGGACCACCGAGTCGGAGACGTCGCCCTCGTTCCACTGGTCGCCGGCGAGCTCGCCGATCATCGACAGGTGGCCGCGGAGCACGACCGCGAGACCGTTGACCCGCTCGCAGGAGCGGCTGTTCATCTTGTGCGGCATCGCCGAGGAGCCGACCTGGCCCTCCTTGAACCCCTCGGTCACCAGCTCGTTGCCGGCCATCAGCCGGATCGTGGTCGCGAGGTTGGACGGCCCGGCGACCAGCTGCACCAGCGAGGAGACGACGTCGAAGTCGAGGGAGCGCGGGTAGACCTGGCCGACGCTGGTCAGCACCCGCACGAAGCCGAGGTGCGCCGCCACCCGCTGCTCGAGGTCGGCGAGCCTGGAGGCGTCGCCGTCGAGCAGGTCGAGCATGTCCTGGGCGGTGCCCATCGGGCCCTTGATGCCGCGCAGCGGGTAGCGGGCGAGCAGGTCCTCGACCCGTTCGAGGGCGATCAGCATCTCGTCGGCGACGGTGGCGAACCGCTTGCCGAGCGTGGTCGCCTGCGCCGCCACGTTGTGCGAGCGGCCGGCCATCACCGTGGTCTCGTGCTCGGCGGCCAGCCGGGCGAGGCGGGCCAGGGCGGCCACCGCCCGGTCGCGCAGCAGCGCCAGCGACTGCCGGACCTGGAGCTGCTCGACGTTCTCGGTGAGGTCCCGCGAGGTCATGCCCTTGTGGATGTGCTCGTGGCCGGCGAGCGCGCAGAACTCCTCGATCCGTGCCTTCACGTCGTGGCGCGTGACCCGCTCCCGGGCCGCGATCGACTCGAGGTCGACCTTGTCGACGACGTCGCGGTAGGCCTCCACGACCCCGTCGGGCACCTCGATCCCGAGGTCGCGCTGCGCCTCGAGCACCGCGATCCACAGCTGCCGCTCGAGCACGATCTTGTGCTCGGGCGACCAGATGTGCGCGAGGTCCGCGCCGGCGTAGCGGGTGGCCAGGACGTTGGGGACGGCCATTTCAGTCCTTCGTGGTCTCGACGTGCCCGACCACCGACGCGGCGATGTCGGTGCGGTGCTGGACGCCCTCGAATTCTACGGCGGCCACGCCTTCGTACGCCGCGGCGCGGGCGGCCGCGACGTCGGTCCCGGTGCCGACCACCGCGAGCACCCGGCCGCCGGCGGTGACCAGGTCCCCGCCGGACAGGGCGGTGCCGGCCTGGATCACGTGGACCCCGTCGACCTCCTCGGCGCGGTCGATCCCGGTGATGACCTCACCCCCGGAGGAGGTGCTCTCGGGGTAGCCGCGGCTGGCCAGGACGACCGCCACCGCCGCCCCGGGCTTCCACGCGGGCGGGGGTACGTCGGCCAGCGTGCCGGTCGCCGCGGCGTGCAGCAGCGTCGCGAGCGAGGAGTCGAGCAGCGCGAGCAGCGGCTGGGTCTCGGGGTCGCCGAAGCGGGCGTTGAACTCCACGACCCGCACGCCCCTCGAGGTCAGCGCCAGCCCGGCGTACAGGAGCCCGGCGAACGGCGTGCCGCGCCGGGCCATCTCGTCGACGGTCGGCTGGAGCACCGTGCGCTGCACCTCGTCGACCAGCCCCTCCGGCGCCCACGGCAGCGGGGTGTAGGCGCCCATGCCACCGGTGTTGGGGCCCTGGTCGTCGTCGCGGATCCGCTTGAAGTCCTGGGCCGGCTGGAGCGGGAACACGGTGCTGCCGTCGGTGACGGCGAACAGGGAGACCTCGGGGCCGTCGAGGTACTCCTCGACGACGACCCGCGCACAGCCGGCGGCGTGGTCGACCGCCGCCTGCCGGTCCTCGGTGACGACGACGCCCTTGCCGGCGGCGAGGCCGTCGTCCTTGACGACGTAGGGAGCGCCGAGCTCGTCGAGCGCGGCGGCGACCTCCTCGGCGGTGGTGCAGACGAAGGCTCGCGCCGTCGGCACGCCCGCGGCCTCCATGACCTCCTTGGCGAACGCCTTGGACCCCTCCAGCCGGGCGGCCGCGCCGGTCGGGCCGAAGCAGGCGATGCCGCGGGCCCGCACGGCGTCGGCGACCCCGGCGACCAGCGGCGCCTCGGGACCGACCACGACCAGGTCGGCACCCAGCTCCTCGGCCAGCGACGCCACGGCGTCGCCGGACATCGGGTCCACGGTGTGCAGGGTCGCCTCGGCGGCCATGCCCGGGTTGCCCGGCGCCGCGTGCACCGCGGCCACCGCCGGGTCCTGGGCCAGCGCGTGGACGAGGGCGTGCTCGCGGCCGCCGGTGCCGATCACCAGCACGGTGAGGGAGGACGGGGAGGGGGAGGTCACGGGCGTCAAGGGTAGTGCCGCCGCGGGGTCACCCCTCCCGGGAGCGCGTACGGCGGGACACCGACTCGGCGTACGCCGCCGGCCGGTAGCGCAGGATCGGGTCGTCGGAGAGCTCGATCCCGTCGACGACCCGGGTCGGGTCGAAGACCACCGCGCAGCCGCGGGTCTCCGGGTCGGGAGCCGGGCCGGTGACCTCGACGTGCCCGGCCACGACCTCGTGGGCGCCCCTCCAGACCGACATCACGTCGTGCGGGTCGTCGCCGGGGCCGGCCACCTGCACCCGCAGCTCGTACCGCACCGGCCCCGCGGCCAGCCGGGCGCCGATCTCGGCCTGCAGCCGGTCCGGCCCGCTGAAGGTGCCGGCCGGTCGTTCGTCGGCCCCGGCCATCGGCACGAAGGTGTAGCGCACCCACACGCCGTCGCCGGCGGCGTCCAGCCACCGGTAGGCGTGCAGCGGGTAGTAGCGGACCTCGGCGTAGCTGAACGGCCTGCCGACCGCCTTGGCCCGCAGCCCGGCCAGCACCGCCGGCACCGCCGAGGGGTGCCGGGCCAGCCAGAGCAGCATCGTGTGGGGCCGCCGCGAGGCCTCGGTCATCGCCACGAAGTCCTCGGGGGTGCGCACCGGGAACCGCGGCGAGGTCTGCGCGAGGAGGTCGGTGACGGTGCCGTCGGGGAGGTGGAAGGAGACCGCCATCCCCCGGATGTCCGGCTCCTCGTCGCCCACCCGGGGGTTGCCGCCGGCGTTGGACCAGCGGACCGTGACCGGCACCGGGGCGCCGGAGAGGTGGGCCGCCCGGCAGAGACCGGCCGCCTCCGGCGTCGCGGTGAAGGTGCCGGTGCAGAAGCCGCCCTTCGCGTGCAGGGTGCGGTAACCCTCCGGGGGCGAGAACGCCTCCCGGAGACGGTCGACGGCCCGCTCGGGTTCCAGCACGTGCGCACGTTAGCCCGTCCCGTGACGGGCGTCACCCGAACCGGCGAGGTCGCCTCACGCGGCGGCGCCGTGCTGGCCCAGGAAGGTCAACGCGGCCTCGGCGACCCCCGGCCAGCCGTGGTCGATCACGAGGGAGTGCCCCCGGCCCGGCAGCTCCACGATCTCGGTGTCGGCCGGGTTGTGGCGCTGCTTCCGGTACGCCGCGTTCGCGAGCCGCCACGGCACGATGTGGTCCTTCTCGCCCGAGATCACCAGCATCGGGCCGCGCTCCGGGTTCTTCGCGTCGGCCTGTGCCTCCGTGTGCGGGTCGAGGTTGGCGGTGGCCGCCTGGAAGAGCGGTCGGCCGGCGGCGGCGACGTGGAAGGCGTCGTAGAGCTCGCGCGCCTCGTCCTCGGGGACGGCGTTCGCGAAGCCGTAGCGGAACTGCTCGAAGGTGAGGGTCACCGCGCGCTTCCGGTTGGCGGGGTTGCCGAGCACCGGGAACGAGGACTTCAGCGCCGAGAACGGCAGCGGCAGCACGCCGCGGCTGGGGGCCGGGTCGATCGCCACCGAGGCGACGGCCAGGCCACGACCGGCGATGTTCTGGGCGAGCAGGCCACCGAAGGAGTGGCCGATCACGATCGGCTTCCGGTCCAGGCGACCGATCACCTCGGCGACGTGGTCGGCCACCTCGCCGACCCCGGTGCCGGCGAACGAGTCGGGATCGCGGCGCGCCTCCTCCACGCTGGCCGGGTCCCGTGGCCAGTCCACCGCCAGCGTGGCGTAGCCGCGCTGCTCGAACAGCTCGCGCCACGGGTCCCAGCTGGTCGGCAGCAGCCACAGGCCGTGGACGAAGACGACGGGTCGGCGGTCCGACTGGTTGGCGGCCGCGATCTCGGCGGCCTCGCGGGACGAGATCGACATGGTCTCGATCCTGCCCGCGCGACCGCGCCCGCGTCGTCCTCCAAAGCGGGGAACGCTCAGGCGGGGTGGACCTCGATGGTCTGCTCGCGGCCCGGCCCGACGCCGACGCCCCAGATCCGGGTGCCGGACATCTCCTCGAGCGCCTGCACGTAGGCCTGGGCGTTCTTCGGCAGGTCGTCGAAGGTCCGGCAGCCGGAGATGTCGGTCTTCCAGCCGTCGAAGTACTCGTAGACCGGCGTCGCGTGGTGGAACTCGGTCTGGGTCATCGGCATCTCGTCGTGGCGGACGCCGTCGATCTCGTAGGCCACGCAGACCGGGATCCGCTCCCAGCTGTCGAGCACGTCGAGCTTGGTGAGGAAGTAGTCGGTCAGCCCGTTGACCCGGCTGGAGTAGCGCGCGACGACGGCGTCGTACCAGCCGCAGCGGCGGGTGCGGCCGGTGGAGACGCCGATCTCGCCGCCGATCTTCTGCAGGTTGATGCCGTCCTCGTCGAACAGCTCGGTCGGGAACGGGCCCGAGCCGACGCGGGTCGTGTAGGCCTTGATCACGCCGATGACCCGGTCGATCCGGGTCGGGCCGACGCCCGCGCCGGTGCACACCCCGCCCGCGACCGGGCTGCTGCTGGTGACGAACGGGTAGGTGCCGTGGTCGACGTCGAGCATCGTCGCCTGGGCACCCTCGAACAGCACCGTCTTCCCCTGGTCGAGGGCGGTGTTGAGCAGCAGCGAGGTGTCCTGGACCATCGGCCGCAACCGGTCGACGTACGACAGCAGCTCCTCGACGATGGCGTCGACCTCGATCGCGCGGCGGTTGTAGACCTTGGCGAGCACGTGGTTCTTGAGGTCGAGGGACGCCTCGACCTTCTGCCGCAGGATCCCCTCGTCGAAGAGGTCGGCGACCCGGATCCCGATCCGGTTGACCTTGTCGGAGTACGCCGGGCCGATGCCGCGGCCGGTGGTGCCGAGCTGGTTCTTGCCGAGGAACCGCTCGGTGACCTTGTCGATCGTCGAGTGGTACGACGCGATCACGTGCGCGTTGGCGCTCACCACCAGGTCGGCCACCTCGACCCCGCGCGCCAGCAGCTCGTCGAGCTCCCGGAACAGCGCCTCGGGCGAGACCACGACGCCGTTCGCGATCACCGACGTGGCCCCGGGCGTGAGGATGCCGCTGGGGAGCAGGTGGGTGGCGAACTTCTCGCCGTTGACCACGATGGTGTGGCCGGCGTTGTGCCCGCCACTGGTGCGGACGACGTAGTCGATGGTCTCGGTCGTGGCGAGCTGGTCGGTCGCCTTGCCCTTGCCCTCGTCGCCCCACTGGGCGCCGAGGATCACGATCGCGGGCATTGCTGCCTCCTTCGGTGGTCCTGCATCAGCCTCCGGTGCGCGAGCCCGGACGGGAATGCAAAAGGCCCCGGCAACAGCGCACCGGGGCTCTTGCGACCTCACGATACCGCAGCCCGGTCCGTCGGTGGCGATGACCACAAGGCCCTGCTGCGCGACGGCCACCTCGGCTAGTGTCCGGCGAATGGACCCGCTACTCGTCATCACCAACAGCGACGCCGGCACCGCCGACGAGGAGTCGCTGGACCTGGCCCTCGCGGTGCTCCGCGAGCACGTGTCGGTCGAGGTGCAGGCGACCGGCGACCCCGGCGAGCTCGACGGGGTGCTGCACCGGGCGGGGTCCCGGCGGATCGTGGTGGCCGGCGGCGACGGCAGCCTGCACGCGGTCATCTCCGCGCTGCACCGCCGCAACGACCTGAAGAACTCGGTGCTCGGCCTGCTGCCGCTCGGCACCGGCAACGACTTCGCCCGCGGCACCGACATCCCCCTCGACATCGAGGAGGCGGCGCGGGTGATCCTGCACGGCGAGGTCCGCCCGATGGACCTCGTGGTCGACGAGGTCGGCGAGGTCGTCGTCAACAGCGTGCACGTCGGCGCCGGGGCCAACGCGAGCCGCCGCGGCGCCCGCTGGAAGGAGCGGCTCGGCTCGGTCGGGGTCGGCAAGGCCAACCTCGGCAAGCTCGGCTACCCGATCGGCGCGGCGCTGACCGCCTGGAAACCGCCCATCCTGCGGCTGCGGGTCGAGGTCGACGGGCAGGTGGTCAACGACTTCGACCAGCCGGTCCTGATGGTGGCCGTCGGCAACGGCTCCTCGGTCGGCGGCGGCGCCGAGCTCACCCCGGACGCCAGCCCCGAGGACGGCCGCGTCGACGTGATGATCTCGCGGGCGGTCGGCCCGCTGGAGCGGGTCCGGTACGCCGTGCACCTCGGCCTCGCGCGGCACCCCGAGCGGGAGGACGTCACCTACCTGCGCGGCTCGTCGGTGTCGGTGACGGGCGAGGAGTTCTGGGTCAGCGCCGACGGCGAGATCTACGGCCCGGAGCGCCAGCGCACCTGGCACGTGGAGCCCGAGGCGTACTCGATGGTGCTGCCCCGCGCCGGCGCCTCCTCCGTAGGGAGCCTCACAGCCAGCCGCGGCGGGCGGCCTCCACCCCGGCCTGGAACCGGGTGTCGGCGCCGAGCTCGGTGAGCACGTCGGCGACCCGGCGGCGTACCGTCCGCAGGCTGATGCCGAGGGTGCGGGCGACCTGCTCGTCCTGGGCGCCGGAGGCCAGCTGCTGCAGCAGGAACCTCCGCAGGTCCGGCCGGGCCTCGCCGCGGTCGAGCTCGGGCACGGGCGCGGCCCGCTCCCACATCAGCTCGAAGAGCAGCGTCAGCGCCTCGACCAGGCCCTGCTGGCGCACCAGCGAGCGCGGCTCGTCGGTGAACCCCATCGGCTCGGGCAGCACCGCGTGGGTGGTGCCGATGATGAACATCCGGGTGGGCAGGTCGGGCAGCACCCGGATCTGCTCGCCGACCTCGGCACGCGCCCGGAGCGTCTCGGGCGCCTCGTGGAGGGCGCGGACCGGATAGATCGCCCGGGACCGGCGGCCGGAGGCGATGAGGTCCCGGATCACCCCGAGCATCTGGTCCTCGCGCGGGATGCGCCACTGGTCGGGGCGCAACCAGAGGATGTCGCCCTTGCTCTGCGCGACCAGCGCCGCGATCAGCGCCACCGGCTGGCCTCCGGAGCTGATCTCGCCGTCGATGGGCTCCACGTCGTGCACCTCGCCCGGCCCGGGCCGGGCCGCCCCCGCGGTGAGGAACGGGATCGCCGCGGACAGCGCGTCCAGCCGCCGGCGGACCCGGGCCGTCTCTCCGGCCTGCTCGGCGACCAGGCGGGCCAGCGTCGCCGACGGGCTCTCCACGAAGACCCGGGAGCCCTCGAGCCGCACCACGTCGTACTCGATCAGCGGGGCGAGGTCGGCCACCAGCTCCTCCGGGCTCCGCAGCAGCGCCTGCGCGACCGAGACCAGCTCGCGGCCGGACTGCGCGAGCAGCCGCTCGTACAGGCGGTCCACCCCCGAGGGGAACCCGAGGGCGGTCATGACGCTGGACGGCTCGCGACGCGGCATCTTGGCAGGTTAATGCCACAGACCGCCGATGGCCAGCTGGCAGGGAACTGTCATGTGAAAATGCCAGTGCGCGTCCAGTGGCCGCTCTCCTCTCGGGACGAGCGCGGCGGCAGGGCACGACCCACATCGGGGGATGCGGTCGGGCACCGGACGCCGCAAAGGGCGTCGGAATCGCCACAGGGGACGATTCCGGCGCCCTTACTGCTTCGCGGGCGACGCCGCCCGGGCGGTAGCGTTGCGGCTCGGCACACCCCGAGCAACAGGAGCGACGAACAGCATGGGACGAGGCGGACAGTCCTCCCAGGGGCAGACGCCCACCGACTGGGTCACCCGCGCGGCGGACGACGCGATCCGCCACGCCCGGCAGGCCGACGAGCACGCCGGCACCGAGGGTGGCCGGGTCATCACCTGCGCCTCCGGGGCCAGCCCGTCGGGGCCCATCCACCTCGGCAACCTGCGCGAGTTCCTCACCGTCCACTTCGTCGCCGAGGAGATCCGCCGCCGCGGGATCGCCGTACGCCACCTGCACAGCTGGGACGACTACGACCGGTTCCGCAAGGTGCCGGCCGGGGTCGACCCGTCGTGGGCCGAGCACATCGGCCGCCCGCTCTCCGCCGTTCCCGACCCGTGGGGCTGCCACGGCTCGTGGGCCGAGCACTTCAAGGCCCCGCTCCAGGCCGCGCTGCGCGAGATGGGCGTGGAGATGGAGGAGGTCTCCCAGACCGAGCAGTACCGGGCCGGCGCCTACCGCGACCAGATCCTCACGGCCGTGCGCCGTCGCGACGACATCGAGCGGGTGCTGTCGGCCTACCGCACCAAGAAGACCGCCCCGGTCGCGGAGAGCGAGCAGGAGGCGGAGGCCCTCGCCGACTCGGTCGCCGACGAGGACGAGTCCACCGGAGACGCCCTGGACGGGGGCGACCTGTCCCGGTTCCCCTTCAAGCCCTACTGCCGCGACTGCGGGCGCGACACCACCACGGTCACGTCCTACGACGACGAGTCGACCGACCTCGCCTACACCTGCCAGGCCTGCAGCTTCGAGGGAGTCACCAACCTCGCCACCCAGCACGAGGGCAAGCTCGTGTGGAAGGTCGACTGGCCGATGCGCTGGTCGGTCGAGGGTGTGGACTTCGAGCCCGGCGGCGTCGACCACGCGACGCCCGGGTCGTCGTACACCGTCGGCAAGGAGCTGGTGAAGCAGGTCTACGGCGCACGCGCGCCGTCGTTCGTCGGCTACTCCTTCGTGGGCGCCGGTGGCCAGGTCAAGATGTCGTCCTCGCGCGGCGGGGTGCCGACCGCGGCCGACGCCCTGAAGATCCTCGAGGCGCCGATCCTGCGGTGGCTCTACGTGCGCCGCCAGCCCAAGCAGGCCTTCAACGTCGACTTCGGCGCCGAGGTGGTGCGGCTCTACGACGAGTGGGACGCGCTGGCCCGCAAGGCCGCGAACCCCGACAAGCGCGACGCGCAGGTGCTGGCCTTCGAGCGCGCCTCGGCCACGGCGGCCGCGGGCGTGCTGCCGACGGCCGACGTGGTCGTGCCGTTCCGGGTGCTGTCGTCGGTCGCCGACGTCACCGCCGGCAGCGCCGAGCTGATCAGCCGGACGATCGGGCACGTGGGCTACGAGCACACCGGCGTCGAGGAGCTCGAGCCGCGGCTGACCAAGGCGATGACCTGGATGGCCGACTTCGTGCCGGCCGAGGACCGGACCACGGTGCGCGAGGTGCCGGACAAGACGCGGCTGGCGTCGCTGTCGGAGCGCGAGCAGCAGTGGATCGGCCTGCTGCTGGACGGGCTGCCCGACGAGCTCGACATCGAGCCGGTCACCACGCTGGTCTACGGCGTACCGAAGCTGGCCCACGGGCTGCCGCTGGACGCCGACCCGACCGACGAGGTGAAGGCCGACCAGAAGGCCTTCTTCACGCTGCTCTACAACCTGTTCGTCGACGCCGACCGCGGCCCCCGGCTGCCCACGCTGATCGTCGCGCTGGGTGCCGAGCAGGTCCGCGCGCTGCTGACCCCCTGACCCGCCGCAGCTGAGCGGTCAGCCCAGCAGCGCGTCGTACGCCGCGGGGCTGGAGTCGCGGAGGAACTCCGAGCAGCGCTCCCACTCGGCGGTCTCGCCGATGGCCCGGGCGGCCGCGGCGAGCATCGCGAGGCAGCGCAGGAAGCCGCGGTTGGGCTCGTGCTCCCACGGCACCGGGCCGTGGCCCTTCCAGCCGTTGCGGCGCAGCATGTCCAGGCTCCGGTGGTAGCCGACCCGCGCGTAGGCGTAGACGGTCACGTCGTCGGCGTCCGCGTCGCGGGCCTGCTCGGCCAGCGCGGCCCAGGCGAACGGCGACGCCGGGTGGCGGCGTACGACGTCGACCGGGGCCTCGCCCGCGGCCAGGTCGGCGGCGGCCGGGTCCTCCGGCAGGTGGGTGGGCGGGGGGCCGGCCATCAGGTCTACGTGACTCATGGGAAGCATTGTCCACGGCCGGGTGTTGACTACTCCCATGACCCACGCACCTGCTTCCCCGGCACCGGCGCTCGAGGAGAAGGACGCGTGGCCGGCGCTCTTCGCGCTCTGCATCGGCTTCTTCATGATCCTGGTCGACACCACCATCGTGTCGGTCGCGACGCCCGCCATCATCGAGGACCTGCGCGCCGGGGTGAACGACGTCGTCTGGGTCACCAGCGCCTACCTGCTGGCGTACGCCGTGCCGGTGCTGATCACCGGCCGGCTCGGTGACCGGTTCGGCCCCAAGCGGCTCTACCTCACCGGCCTGACGGTGTTCACGCTCGCCTCCCTGTGGTGCGGCCTGACCAGCACGATCACGGCCCTGATCATCGCGCGCGTCGTCCAGGGGCTCGGCGCCTCGATGATCACCCCGCAGACGATGGCGATCATCACCCGGATCTTCCCGCAGGCCCGGCGCGGCGCGGCCATGGCGCTGTGGGGCGCGACCGCCGGGGTGGCGACGCTGGTCGGCCCGATCCTCGGCGGCGTCCTGGTCGACGGGCTCGGCTGGGAGTGGATCTTCTTCATCAACATCCCGGTCGGCCTGATCGGGTTCGCGCTCGCCTGGCGGCTGGTGCCGACCCTCCCGACGCACTCGCACAGCTTCGACTGGCTGGGCGTCGCCCTCAGCGGGCTGGGCATGTTCCTGCTGGTCTTCGGCATCCAGGAGGGCCACCAGTACCACTGGAGCGCCGCGATCTGGGCGATGATCGCCACCGGGCTCGTGGTCCTGGTGGCGTTCGTGTGGTGGCAGTCCCGCAACACCCGGGAGCCGCTCGTCCCGCTGGGGCTGTTCCGGGACCGCAACTTCTCCCTCGCCAACGTGGCCATCTCGGCGATGGGCTTCGCGATCACCGCGATGGCGATCCCGATCATGATCTGGGCCCAGGTGGTGCGCGGCCTGAGCCCGACCCAGTCGGCGCTGCTGCTGGTGCCGATGGCGATCATGACCATCGTGCTCGCCAAGCCCGTCGGCGGGCTGACCGACCGGGTGCACCCGCGACTGATCACCTCGTTCGGCTTCGTCGGCATCATCGTGTCGCTGGTGTGGCTGTCGTTCGTGATGACGCCCGGCATCGCCATCTGGTGGCTGGTCCCGCCGATGGTGCTGCTCGGCATCGGGAACGCCGGGGTGTGGGCCCCCAACAGCGCGACCGCGACCCGGAACCTGCCGGTCCAGCAGGCCGGCGCCGGCTCGGGCGTCTACAACGCCACCCGCCAGGTCGGGGCCGTGCTCGGCTCCGCCGCGATCGCGGTCCTCATCGACTCCCGGCTCGCGGCCGAGGGGCTGCCCACGTTCAACGGCGAGGGCGGCAGCGGCGCCCTCCCGGCCGCGGTCGCCGAGAAGTTCAGCGACGCGATGGCCGCCTCGATGCTGCTGCCGCCGGCCGTCCTGGTCTTCGGCCTGGTCGCGGTGCTCTTCTTCGAGAAGCCGCGCCACCAGGGCTGGACGACGGTGCCCGACACCGCGGCCCCGCAGGCCGCACCCGCCACCGAGACCGCCTGAGCCTCACACGTCATACGGCCCGGCTGCTGACGCAGCCGGGCCGTATGACGTTGCGGGTGTCGTGCCTCAGGCGGAGACGGACTTGCCCGCCGAACGCAGGTTCTCGCAGGCCTCGACCACGCGGGCGGCCATGCCGGCCTCGGCGGCCTTGCCCCACGAGCGGGGGTCGTAGACCTTCTTGTTGCCGACCTCGCCGTCGATCTTCAGCACGCCGTCGTAGTTCTTGTACATGTGGTCGGCGACCGGGCGGGTGTAGGCGTACTGGGTGTCGGTGTCGACGTTCATCTTCACCACGCCGTAGTCGACCGCCGCGGCGATCTCCTCGGGGAGCGAGCCCGAGCCGCCGTGGAAGACCAGGTCGAACGGCTTGGCGCCGGCCTCCAGGCCGAGCTTGGCGACCACCGCCTCCTGGGCGTGCTGGAGGATCTCGGGGCGCAGCTTGACGTGGCCGGGCTTGTAGGCGCCGTGCACGTTGCCGAAGGTCAGCGCCGTCAGGTAGCGGCCCTTCTCGCCGATGCCGAGCGCCTCGACGGTGGCCAGCGCGTCCTCAGGGGTGGTGTAGAGCTTCTCGTTGATCTCGCCGACGATGCCGTCCTCCTCGCCGCCGACGACACCGATCTCGACCTCGAGGATGATCCGCGCGGCGGCCGCCTTGGCCAGCAGCTCCTGGGCGATCTCGAGGTTCTCGCCGAGCGGTACGGCCGAGCCGTCCCACATGTGCGACTGGAACAGCGGGTTCTCGCCGCGCGCCACCCGCTCGGCGGAGATGTCCAGCAGGGGCCGCACGAACCCGTCCAGCTTCCCCTTCGGGCAGTGGTCGGTGTGCAGGGCCACGTTGATCGGGTAGCTCTTGGCCACCTCGGCGGCGAACGCGGCGAACGCCACCGAGCCGGTGACCATGTCCTTCACCGACGGGCCGGAGAAGTACTCCGCGCCGCCCGTGGACACCTGGATGATCCCGTCGGACCCGGCGTCGGCGAAGCCCTTGAGGGCTGCGTTGAGCGTCTGCGACGACGACACGTTGATGGCGGGGAACGCGAAGGCGTTCTTCTTGGCCGTGTCGAGCATCTGGGCGTAGATCTCGGGGGTGGCGATGGGCATCTCGGTACTCCTCGGCCTGCGTTCTTGGGTTGCGGCCCACCCTAGTGGCTCGACGCTGCGGCTCCGAGGGGTCGTTCGGTCCGCGTCGTACGGTGCAGGCGTGAGCCCCTTCGCGCTGCGCACCAGCCGCCGTACGAGCGACCTGCCGCTGCCCGCGGCGCGCGCCTGGGCGGTCGTCGCGTCCGGTCGACGCGGCCCGCAGTGGTACGTCGACGCCGCGCCCTTCGTGCTCCGGGGCGCGCTGGACCGGCTCGTCGGCGGGCGCGGGCGCGCGTGGGAACCGCCCGGCACTCCGCTGCTGGCCCCCGGTGACACCGCCGGCTTCTGGCGGGTCCTGGAGGCGGAGCAGGACGGTGACCGGCACCGGCTGCTGCTCGAGGCCGCGGTCCGGGCGCCCGGCCGGGTCCTGCTCCGCACCGAGGTGGACGCCCTGGACGCCTCGCGCAGCCGCCTCCGCCAGGAGGTGGGCTTCGAGCCCGACGGGCTCCTCGGCCACGCCTACCTGCTGGCCGACCTGCCCGCGCGCGCGGCGGTCCTGGAGCTCACGCACCGGCGGCTGCTCGCCGACCTGGCCCGGGAGTCCGGGTGAGCGGCCTCCTCGCCGGACGGTACGTCGCGGTCGTCGGCCCCGCCGACGCCGCTCGCGAGTCCGACCTCGGCCACGCCACCGACGTCGGCCGGCTCCTTGCCGAGGCGGGGGCGGTGGTGCTGACCGGCGGCCACCACGGCGTGATGCGCGCGGCGGCCACCGGGGCCACGACTGCCGGCGGGGTCGCGATCGGACTGCTCCCGGGGCTGGACCGCGGCGCGGGGGCACCCGAGCACACCTACCTGCTGCCGACGGGCCTCGGCGAGCTCCGCAACGGGCTGCTGGTCCGGGCCGCCGACGCGGTGGTCGCCGTCGGCTGCAGCTGGGGGACGCTCAGCGAGATCGCGCTGGCGCGCCGGACCGGCGTACCGCTGGTGCTCGTCGACCCCTGGGACCTCCCCGACGACGTGGGGATCGTCGTCGCGGACGCTCGCGCCGCCGTCGACGCCGTGATCGCGCAGGTGGGATGACAACCATTCCGCTCGCCGTCACGTATCCCGGGTGAGACTTGCACGACGAGGGGGACGACATGGACATCCAGGACGAGATCGACCGCAGCTTCGGCTCCGGTCCTGAGCCCGGACCGGTGGACGCGCTGGTCGCCGACGGTCGACGGGCGCTGCGCCGGCGGCGGGCGACGACCGCGGCGGCTGCGCTCGCGATCGTCCTGGTCGCCGGCGGCACCACCTGGGCCGCGGCCGGGCCGGGCCCGCACGCGCGCGGGGCCGACCCGTCGGTCACCTCCGACACCTCGCCCGGCCCGGATGAGGAAGAGCACCCCGCGGCTGCGCACCAGGCGCCCGCGGCGCTCGACAAGGACGGGACGCTGGTGCTCCAGGACGGCGTGACGGTGCTCCGCAGGGTCGACAACCCGATGGGCCTCGAGCCGCCGAAGCAGTCCGTGGGCCTGGTCCTCGACGACAACGGCAAGCAGGTCTGGATGCTCATCGAGTCGGATCCCGGGGGCGGCTTCAGCATCCTCGACGACGCCCACAGGGCGGCGACGTCGTTCGACCGCTGGCTGCGCGAGGTGGTCGCCGAGAACGAGCCGGGCAAGGTCAACGCGCCCGCCGAGGAGGAGCCCGCGTCGTACACCAGCGACGGCAGGCTGGTGCTCCGCGACGGCGTGACGGTCCTCCGCAGGGTCGAGAACCCGATGGGCCTCGAGCCTCCGGCCCAGTCCGTGGGCCTGGTCCTCGACGACCGGGGCCGGACGATCTGGATGCTGCTCCAGACCGACCCGTCCGGGAGCTCCAGCACCTGGGAAGACGCCCGCAAGCGGTTCGCGACCTTCGACCAGTGGTTGCAGGCCACCGTGGAGGACCAGAGCTCCGCGAACACCCACCCCGTGCAGGTCGCGACGGCCCTCCACGGCGAGCTGACCGTGGCGCAGGGCGTCGAGGTGCTCGAGAAGGTCGTGGCTCCGGCTGCGGCGGCCGCCTACGGCCCGGTCGACGAGCAGGTCGCTGCGAAGCTGCGGCTCGTCGACGGGAGCGTCGTCTTCGCGCTGGTCGGCCCGGAGGCGCCACGACGGTCGACCCGGCCGTCCTCGAGGCCCCGACCATGGATGCGTTCCTCGCCCACCTCCGGGCGCAGGGCGACAACGGCGAAGGCCTGCGGTGAAGGGCGGCGAGCGGGACGCGGCGTACACCGAGTTCGTGCGGGCGCGGCAGACCCACCTGCGCCGGATCGCGTACGCCGTGTGCGGCGACTGGCACCGCGCCGACGACCTGCTGCAGATCGCGCTGGTCAAGCTGTACGTCGCGTGGCCGCGGCTGCACCGCGACGGCCGCGAGGAGGCCTACGTGCGCACGATCATCGTGCGGGCCAACATCGACGAGTCGCGACGTCCCTGGCGCCGGGAGCGGCCGGGCCTCGACGGTCCGGAACGGGCGGCGCGCGAGCCGCTCCAGGTCGAGGAGCGCTCCGCGCTGTTCGACGCCCTGCAGGAGCTGCCCCCGATGCAGCGCAAGGTGGTGCTGCTGCGGCACTGGCTGGGGCTGTCGGTCGCCGAGACCGCGCACGAGCTCGGCATCGGCGAGGGCACGGTCAAGAGCCACAGCTCCCGCGGGCTGGCGGCCCTGCAGGCGGTCCTGGCCCGCCACTGACCGGGCGAGTCCGCTCCACGAGAGCCCGGCTGCCACGAGGGGCGTCGCTGGGCTAGCCTCCGGCCCGACATCCTCCGAAAGGACCTCGCGTGCTCCCACGTCTCACCCGTGCCCAGCGCACCCTCGTCACCCTTGCCGCGGCCGTGGCGCTCGTCCCCGCCTTCAACGGCCCCGCCGGGGCCGTCCCGCCCACGCCGGACGGGCCGGACTACCAGGCCCCGGCCGTCGGCGAGTGCCGGAACATCGACCTGGCCACCGCCAGCCAGGCGTCCGACACCACCTCCCCCGTCGACTGCTCCACGACCCACACGACGCGGGTCATCGCGGTCGGACACCTGCCCGACAGCGTCGAGTGGTCGCAGGACGCCGCCGTCGAGAAGGCCGCGATCCGGGCCTGCCAGCCGGCCTGGAACCAGGCGCTCGGTCGCACCCTCCCGGTGCGCGACATGTCGGCGTACACGTGGTTCTGGTTCCGGCCCACCAAGGACCAGCGAACCCACGGGGCCCGCTGGATCCGGTGTGACCTGGCGCTGTGGGGCGGCACCAAGATCCTGGCGCTGCCCACCGACAAGACCCCGGCGCTCGACCAGCCGCCGCTGAGCAACAAGGTCGCCCGGTGCCTGACCCCGCGCACCTTCTACGCCACCGCGTGCTCCCACAAGCACGCCTTCCGCGCCACCGGGACGTTCACCATGACGAGCAGCACCTTCCCGGGCGCGAAGAAGATCGCCGCCGCCGCCATGCGCAAGTGCCCCTCGCGGGTGAGCAGCGACAGCTACCGCTGGAGCTACAAGGCCAAGCCGGTCTGGAACGTCGGCAAGGACCACGTCGTGGTCTGCTACAGCAAGAAGACCAGCTGACCATCGCAGCCCCCATCGGGTCGTGTGCCTGAGAACGCGCTCTGGCGCGTGCTCAGGCACACGACCCGTTTGCGTTCCTGACAACCGGGTGCGACCCCGCGTCGTTCAAGGGATGAGAACCTCGAGCAACGGAGGACATGGGGTGAAGAGATCCGATCGGGACGCGGCGTACGTCGAGTTCGTCGAGTCGCGGCAGACCCGGCTGCGACGGGCGGCGTACGCCATCTGTGGCGACTGGCACCGCGCCGAGGACCTGCTGCAGACCGCGCTGACCAAGCTGTACGTCGCGTGGCCGCGGTTGGCGCGGGAGGGCGGTGAGGACGCCTACGTCCGCCGGATCCTGATGTCGACCCACCTCGACAACCTCAAGCGGGCGTCGTACCGGCGGGAGGTGGTGGGTGCGGACGCCGACCTGGTGCACGACGCGCAGACCGGACGCGTGGACGACCGCGACACGCTCATCACCGCGCTCCAGCAGCTGCCCGCGATGCAGCGCAAGGTCGTGGTGCTGCGGCACGTGCTCGACCTGTCGGTCGAGCAGACCGCCGCCGATCTCGGGATCTCGTCCGGCACCGTGAAGAGCCACCACTCGCGAGGGGTGGCTCGGCTCCAGGAGCTGCTCACCGACCAGACCGTGAAGGAGGACCGACGATGATCGACCTGCAGGAGCGCTTCGACCAGGCCTGGGCCGGCGAACCGGCCCCCATGGACGCGCGGCAGCAGCTGACGGTGGCGCACCGGGGGCTGCGCCGACGCCGGATGGTGATCGCGACGAGCGTGCTCGGCGTCGTGGCCGTCCTCGGGGGCACCGCCGCCGCCACCGGCTCGGTGCCCGGCCTTGCCGGGGAGTCGTCCGCGAGCTCGGCGTACGCCGCCCACAGCAAGCCCGGGAGACGTCGAGGTGACGGTGGCGCAGACGCCCGCCGAGCTCGACCAGATCGGCAGCGACGCCAACGCGGGCTACACCACCGACGGCCGGGTGATCGTGCGGCCGGGGTGGAAGGTCACCCAGCAGATCGACGACACCTGGGTCTCCGAGACGGACGACCGCTCGATCGCGCTCGAGATCGCCAAGGACACCACCGGTGAGAAGGAGTGGTACTACCTCTCCTGGGGTCCCGACGGGACCTCCGTCAACCGCTCCTGGCCGCAGGCGAACCTCGGGATGACCCTGCGGGACTGGGCCCCCGACAAGGACGGGAACCGGATGCGGCCGTAGGACGAGTGGCCCGTCCGGCGGGGCTCACCCCCGCCAGGCGGCGTCGCCGGACAGGTCGGCGTACTCCCGGACCCACGTGTGCATCGCGATCGCGGCCGCGGCCGAGGCGTTGATCGAGCGGGTGGAGCCGAACTGCGCGATCGAGAAGGTGCCGTCGACGACCTCGCGCGCACCGGCCGAGAGCCCGGGGCCCTCCTGGCCGAAGAGGAAGCAGACCCTCCGCGGCACGGTCATGGTCTCGAGGTGCTGCGAGCCCGGCAGGTTGTCGATGCCGAGCAGCTGCACGCTCTGCCCATCGGGGGGCTCGTGGAGGTACGCCGCGAGGTCGGCCGCGGTGGGGTGGTGCCGCACGTGCTGGTACCGGTCGGTCACCATCGCGCCGCGGCGGTTCCACCGGCGGTTCCCCACGATGTGCACCTCCGCCGCGAGGAACGCGTTGGCGGAGCGGACGATGGTGCCGATGTTGAAGTCGTGCTGCCAGTTCTCGATGGCCACGTGGAAGTCGTGGCGGCGGGTGTCGAGGTCGGCGACGATCGCCTCCACCGTCCAGTAGCGGTAGCGGTCGACCACGTTGCGTCGGTCGCCCTCGGCGAGCAACCCGGCGTCGTACTGCTCACCCTCGGGCCAGGGCCCTTCCCACGGACCGACGCCGACCTCGACGGGGCCGTGCGGCATCGGGTCGTACGGCGCGCGCTGCTCCTCCATCAGAAGGCCGACACCGAAGCCGGCGCCCGCTGGGGCCGGCTGAGGGCGCGCACGACCGCGGCCTGGCCGTGCCGCCGCACCGCGACCCCGGACAGCAGCCCGAGGACCGGGGCGACGACCTCCTCCGGGAACTCCGGGGTGGGTACGCCGATGCTCGCGGCGAGGTCGTCGGAGTGCACCACCATCTCCATCAGCCGGGTCACGACGTAGTCGTGCGTCGTGAGCGACCACCCCTGCCACGGGATGTGCACGGTCTCCGGGTCGCGCGGCGCCGCGAGGGCCGCCGGCAGCTCGGCGAGGGTCGCCTCCACGAGCGCCCGCAGCTCGTCCGGCCCACCGGCGGCGTCGGCGTTGGAGCCCTCGCGGACACCGACGTTCACCTCGGCATCGGGACCGGCGGTCACCCACGCGGCGCGCTCGTAGTGGCCGAGCAGGGAGACCAGCTCGGCGTCGGCGACCGGCGGCGCGGCGAGCAGCTGCACGGTGACCGTGGCCTGGCGGAACAGGTGGTGCGCCAGGCCGCCGACGGTCATGCCGGCGCAGGCGCTCTCGTCGGTCCAGCGCTGCGCGACCTGCGGGCTGGTGGCGAGGTCGGCGGCGATCCGGGCGGCGGCGAGGAAGGTCTGGGCGTCGTGGTTGTCCACGACCGGAACGGTAGCGCCCGCCCGGGGCTGACGCCGAGCCGCTCAGGAACCCCCGGGTACCGTTGGCGCGTGACCGCGTTGCTGGAACTCCATCCGCTGCTGCTGGGCATGAACTGGATGGATCCCAACTGGTTGCTCGACCAGTTCGGCAACGCCCTCTTCTGGATCAGCCTCGGCATCGTCTTCGTCGAGTGCGGGCTGCTGTTCCCGTTCCTGCCCGGCGACACCCTGCTGTTCGGGCTGGGCCTGTTCATCGCCTCCGAGAAGGTCGACCTGATCCCCGGCAGCCCGCTGGTGGAGCTGGTCTTCGCCCTGGTCGCGCTGACGGCGGCCGGCTTCCTCGGCAACGTGTCCGGCTACGAGATCGGGCGCTGGATCGGCCCGCCGCTCTACGAGCGGAACGGCCGGGTGCTGAAGCAGAAGCACTTCGACAAGACCTCGGAGTTCTTCGACCGCCACGGCAGCAAGGCGCTGGTCATCGGCCGGTTCGTGCCGTTCGTGCGGACCTTCATCACCGTCGTCGCGGGCGTCACCGAGATGCACCGCGGCAAGTTCTTCACCTGGAGCCTGGTCGGCGCGATGGCGTGGGTCCTGAGCATCACGATGCTCGGCTACTTCCTCGGCTCGGCGTTCCCCGCGCTCGGCGAGAACCTCGACAAGGCGATCATCGCGATCCTGGCCTTCTCGCTGATCCCGGTGGTCTACGAGTGGTGGAAGCACAGCCGCCACGAGTCCTCGAGCGAGTCCTGCAGCGAGGCCGCGAGCGAGGCCGAGGCCGACTAGCCCTGGTCTCGGACGGCGTCGAGCTGGGCCTTGGTGAGCACCGCCCGCACCTCGAGCCCGACGTCCTCGAGCGGGTTCTGACCCTCGGGGCTCCGGTCGATCGCGCAGACCACCAGCTCCACCACCGCCCCGGCCTCGCGCAGCGCCCGGGTCGCGTCGCGGACCGCGCCACCGGTGGTGATGACGTCCTCGATGATCGTGACCCGGCGTCCGGCCACCTCGGGGCCCTCGGCGAGCTTGCAGGTGCCGTACTCCTTGGCCTTCTTGCGCACGAACAGCGCCGGCAGCCCGGTCTGGCTGCTCACCATGGTCGCGATCGGGATACCGCCGAGCTCGAGGCCGCCGAGCAGCTCGGTGTCGCCGGGGAGCAGCTCGACCATCTGCTGCGCCACCCGGGCGAGCAGCCGCGGGTCGGCCTCGAAGAGGTACTTGTCGAAGTACTCCGAGGACACCTGGCCGGACCGGAGCGTGAACTCACCGGTCAGGCGGCAGAGGGCGTCGATGTCACGGGCGAGGTCGGGATCTGCGGAAGTCACCGCGGCAGCGTACCGAGGTCGACGCGTTAGGTTCGGGGGCATGCTCGCCACGAGACTCCAGGGCATCCCGCCCACGATCTTCTCCGAGATGTCCGCGCTGGCCCTCAGCACCGGGTCGGTGAACCTCGGCCAGGGCTTCCCGGACGTCGACGGTCCCCCGTCGGTGATCGCCCGGGCGGTCGCCGCGCTCGAGGGCGGGGAGAACCAGTACGCCCCCGGCCTCGGCGTACCCGCGCTCCGCCAGGCGATCGCCCGCCACCAGCAGCGCCACTACGGCCTCGAGCTCGACCCGGACAGCCAGGTGGTGGTGACGACCGGCTGCACCGAGGGGATCGCCGCCGCGCTGCTCGGCCTGGTCGACCCGGGTGACGAGGTGGTGGTGCTCGAGCCCTACTACGACTCCTACGTGGCGATGATCCAGATGGCGGGCGGCGTACGCCGTCCGGTGACGCTGCGCGCCCCGGACTACCGGCTCGATCCCGACGAGCTCCGCGCGGCGGTGACCCCGCGGACCCGGCTGATGCTCGTCAACACCCCGCACAACCCGACCGGCACCGTGCTCACGCCGGAGGAGCTCGGCGCGATCGCGGCGGTGGCCGTCGAGCACGACCTCGTGGTGGTGACCGACGAGGTCTACGAGCACCTCACCTTCACCGGCCACCGGCACGTGCCGCTGGCCACGCTGCCCGGCATGTTCGAGCGGACCCTGACCCTGTCCAGCGCCGGCAAGTCCTGGTCGTTCACCGGCTGGAAGGTCGGCTGGGCCACCGGACCGGCCGAGCTGGTGGCCGCGGTGCTCGCGGCGAAGCAGTGGCTGACCTTCACCTCCGGCGCTCCCCTGCAGCCGGCGATCGCGCACGCCCTCGACGAGGAGCCGGACTTCCCGATCCGGCTGGCCGCGAAGCTCGAGCAGCGCCGCGACCTGCTGTGCGCCGGCCTCACCGAGGCCGGCCTCGACGTCCGGGTGCCGGAGGGCACCTACTTCGCCACCGCCGACGTCTCCGGGCTGGGCTGGAAGGACGGGCTCTCGTTCTGCCTGGCCCTGCCCGAGCGCGCGGGCGTGGTCGCGATCCCCAGCCAGGTGTTCTACGACGACCCCGACAGCCCCGGCGCCGGACGGCACCTCGTCCGGTGGGCGTTCTGCAAGGAGCCGGAGATGATCGAGGAGGGCCTGCGTCGGCTCCACGGCGCCGACCTGAGCGCCTGACGCACGTCAACAGGCGACGGGTCGACGAATCTGCGCGTCAACAAGCGACGGGTCGGCGTGTGTGACGGTCAGCAAGCGACGGGTCGGCGTGGTCAGCGGTCGTACCAGGCGCGGACCTCGGGGCGCACCATCAGCGCCAGGGTCACCACGCTCGCCGCGAGGGGGATGATCAGCAGGGGCTGGGAGACGGTGGCGAGCAGCAGGCAGACGATCGCGCCGGAGGCGGACACCACGAGGGCCACCCGGGCCCGGCCCACGCGGCGGAAGGCCAGGCCGGCCACCACGAGGGCGGCGAGCGACCAGGCCGCCACGACCCCGCCGACCACGAACGTGATCGTCCGCAGCGTGGCGTCGGAGATGCCCTGGGAGGCCAGGTCCGGGTTCTGCCGGTGCAGCTCGTCGAAGACCAGGCCGGGGCTGGCGGCCAGGACCGCGATGCTCGCGGCCATCACGACCAGGACGAGACCGGCGAACAGCCAGGTCAGCACGCACGCCCAGACGACCGCCGGCGGCCGCACCGACGGGTCGGTCTCCGCGTGCAGCGGCAGCGCCGGGCCGGGGGCCTGGCTGCCGAGCTGACCACCGGGTCCGGGGCCGGGCCACGGACCCGGGCCGACCCCCGGGCCGGGCGGTGTCCCGTCGTACGGCGGGGCGGCGGGCGGAGCGATCCGGTTCGCGACCTCGGGCCGCGGCTCACGCACCACCCCGTTGAACCAGTCGCGCGCGGGCTGGAACCACAGCATCACCGCGGACGCGGCCACGACGGAGGCCGTGAAGCCGCCCGTGACCAGCCCGGTCACGAAGAGCGGGACCGCCAGCACGGTCAGCGCCAGCCGGGCGCTGCGACTGCGCCGGAGCACCTGGTAGCCGAGGATCGCGGCCGCGGTGGCGCAGCCGGCGGCGACCATGCAGAGCACCCGGAGCATGTCGAGCACCCCGGACACCCCCAGCCCCAGGTCGTCTCCGGGCGGCTCCGCCAGGAACTGCTGGACCGACCTGCGGGTCTCGAGGCTGTGCAGCCCGGCGACCCGCTCGAAGACCATCAGCACCACCAGGACCGAGCCGCCCATGATCAGCCAGGCGGCCATGGTCACCTGACGGGGGCGGGTGGGAACGGGAGGCGTGGTCATGCACCCATTCCACCAAACGCACCCACACGCCCCGGCGTCAGGAGGCCCGTGCTCAGACCGACAGGGCCAGCCCGTCCTCGGCCCGGTCGACGGTGACGCGGTCGCCGTCGGTGACCTCGCCGCCGATCAGCATCCGCGCGAGCGGGTCGCCGATCGCGGTCTGGATCAGCCGCCGCAGCGGGCGGGCGCCGTACGCCGGGTCGTAGCCGGTGTCGGCGAGCCAGCTGCGGGCGGCGTCGCTGACCTCGATCGAGATCCGGCGGACCGCCAGCCGCTGCTCCAGCAGCGACAGCTGCAGGTCGACGATGTGGCTCAGCTCGTCGAGGCTGAGGGCGTCGAACATGACGACCTCGTCGAGGCGGTTGAGGAACTCCGGCTTGAACGACGAGCGCACCACGCTCATCACCGAGTCGCGCTTCTTCTCCGGGTCGAGGGTCGGGTCGACCAGGAAGTGCGAGCCCAGGTTGCTGGTCAGGATCAGCACGGTGTTGCGGAAGTCGACGGTGCGGCCCTGGCCGTCGGTCAGCCGCCCGTCGTCGAGCACCTGCAGCAGGATGTCGAAGACCTCCGGGTGCGCCTTCTCGACCTCGTCGAGCAGCACGATGCTGTACGGCCGGCGGCGGACCGCCTCGGTGAGCTGGCCGCCCTCCTCGTAGCCCACGTAGCCGGGAGGGGCGCCGACCAGGCGGGCCACCGAGTGCTTCTCGGAGTACTCGCTCATGTCGATGCGCACGATCGCCCGCTCGTCGTCGAAGAGGAAGTCCGCCAGCGCCTTGGCCAGCTCGGTCTTGCCGACGCCGGTGGGGCCGAGGAACAGGAACGAGCCGGTCGGCCGGTTCGGGTCGGAGATGCCGGCGCGGGAGCGGCGTACGGCGTCGCTCACCGCCGCGACCGCGGACCGCTGGCCGATCAGCCGCTCGCCGAGGACCTCCTCCATGTGCAGGAGCTTGGCGGTCTCGCCCTCGAGCATCCGGCCGGTGGGGATGCCCGTCCAGGCCTCGACCACCTCGGCGACCTGCTCGGCGCCGACCTCCTCGCCGACCAGCGGCTCGAGGTCGGCCTTCTCCTGGGCGGCCACGGCCTCGAGCTTCTTCTCCAGCTCGGGGATCGACTCGTAGCGGATCTTGCTCGCGCCCTCGAGGTTGCCCTCGCGCAGCATCTTGTCGGCCTCGACCCGCAGGTGGTCGAGCGCGCGCCGCAGCTCGCCCTCCCCCTCGAGGCTCGCCTTCTCCTGCTCCCAGCGGGCCTCGAGCGCGCGCAGCTCCTCCTCGCTGTCCGCGAGCTCGGCCCGCAGCTTCTGCAGGCGCTCCTTCGACGCCTCGTCCGACTCCTTCTCGAGCGCGAACTCCTCCATCTTCATCCGGTCGACCTGGCGGCGGAGCTGGTCGATCTCCTCGGGCGAGGACTCGATCTCCATGCGCAGCCGGGAGGCGGCCTCGTCGACGAGGTCGATGGCCTTGTCGGGCAGCTGGCGGCCGGGGATGTAGCGGTCGGAGAGGGTCGCGGCGGCCACCAGCGCGGCGTCGGTGATGCGGACGCCGTGGTGCGCCTCGTACTTCTCCTGGATGCCGCGCAGGATCTGGATGGTGTCCTCGACGCTGGGCTCGCCCACGAAGACCTGCTGGAAGCGGCGCTCGAGGGCGGGGTCCTTCTCGATGCGCTCGCGGTACTCGTCGAGCGTGGTCGCGCCGATCATGTGCAGCTCGCCGCGGGCCAGCATCGGCTTGAGCATGTTGCCGGCGTCCATCGCCGAGTCGCCGCCGGCGCCCGCACCGACGACGGTGTGCAGCTCGTCGATGAAGGTGATGATCTGGCCGCCGGCGTCCTTGATCTCCTCGAGCACGGCCTTGAGCCGCTCCTCGAACTCGCCGCGGTACTTCGCGCCCGCGACCATGGCCGCGAGGTCGAGCGAGAGCACGCGGCGACCCTTGAGCGAGTCCGGGACGTCGCCGGCGACCACGCGCTGGGCGAGCCCCTCGACGACGGCGGTCTTGCCGACGCCGGGCTCGCCGATGAGGACGGGGTTGTTCTTGGTGCGCCGCGAGAGCACCTGCACGACGCGGCGGATCTCGACGTCGCGGCCGATCACCGGGTCCAGGCGGCCCTCCTCGGCGGCCCTGGTGAGGTCGACGGAGTACTTCTCCAGCGCCTCGTAGGTCGACTCGGCGTCCTCGCTGGTGACCCGACGGTTGCCGCGGACGGCGGTGAGCCCCTCGCGCAGGCCCTTCTCGGTGAGGCCGGCGTCCTGGAGCACCTTCTGGGCGGAGCTGTCGGTGCCGGCGATCGCGATGAGCAGGTGCTCGGTGGCGACGTAGTCGTCCTTCATGCTGCCGGCGAGGTCGATCGCCGCGGCCAGCACCCGGGTCAGCGCCGCGGACGCGCTCGGCTGCTGCACGGTCGACCCGCTGGCCCGGGGCAGGGCCGTCATGACGGCCTCGGCCTGGCTGGTCAGCTGCCTGGCGTCGACGCCGGCCTTGGCGACCAGGTTGCGGGCGGTTCCCTCCTCCTGCCGGAGCAGGGCGACGAGCAGGTGGATCGGCTCGGTGTTGGTGTTCCCGGCCGTGGTGGCGGACAGCTGGGCAGCCTCGATCGCTTCACGGCTGCGGGTGGTGAACTTGTCGGCGCCGAACTGACTCATGGGCAGATGTCTCCTGGGGAGCGACTTCCTCGAGGACGGCACCCAGTGTGCGCGTCATCAGGTGCAACGCGCGACAAGTTGAGTGTGTTCCGCTCAACTTTGATGATTTGGCAGATCCAGATCCGGGCGACTCCGTCAGCGGTCCGGGTCGGACGTCATAGTCCCGGTCGCCGGGGCAGCCTGGCAGGACGACGTCCTGGGACGTCATACGTTCCGGTCGCCGGGGCAGCCGGTCCGGATGACCTCCCGCGGGACGTCATCCGGCCCGGTCGCGCGAGCAGCCACCTCGTATGACGTCCGGGCGGCCCGGGTCAGCGCCCGCCGGGCGGGAGGACCGGCAGCCCGGCCGGTGGGCCGCTGACCGCGAGGTCCAGCAGCGCGTCGACGTCGACGTGCTCCTCGACCAGGTCGGCGAGCAGCTCGAAGCGGGCCTCGCGGCGTTCGGCGAAGCAGACCCCCGAGGGGGTGTACGCCGTGCCCGCGGCCGCCGCGGCCACCCCCAGCCAGGCCCGGCGGAACCCGTCGGACTCGAGGCTGCCGTGCCACATCGTCCCGAACACGGCCCCCGCGGCCGCACCACCGGGGAACTCCTCGGCCCCCGGCCCGCGGGTGACCCGGCCGTGGTGGATCTCGTAGCCGCGCACCTCCTCCCCCAGGGCCGAGCCGTGCGGCAGCGCGAGCACCTTCTCGGGCCCGAAGACGGTCGCCACGTCGAGCAGCCCCAGCCCCGGCACCTCCGCCCCGGCCGGCCCCTCGACCCCCTCCGGGTCGCTGACGGTGCGCCCGAGCATCTGGAACCCGCCGCAGATCCCGAGCAGCGGCCGCCCCGAGGCGGCGTGCTCGCCGATCGCGCGGTCGAGCCCGCGCTCCCGCAGCCAGGCCAGGTCCGCGAGCGTCGCCCGGGTCCCGGGCAGCACGACCACGTCGGCGCCGGCGAGCGCCCGGGGCTCGGCGGCGAAGACCACGTCGACGGCCGGCTCCAGCCCGAGCGCGTCGACGTCGGTGAAGTTGCTGATCCGCGGCAGCCGGACCACCGCCACCCGCAGCGTCGGCCCGGCCCGCTCCTCGGCGCGCCGGCCGCCGAGGTCGAGCGCGTCCTCGGAGTCCAGCCACAGGTCGGGGTGCCAGGGCAGCACGCCGTACACCGGCCGGCCGGTGAGGCGGTGCAGCTCGTCGAGGCCCGGCGTCAGCAGGCCCGGGTCACCGCGGAACTTGTTGACGACCCACCCCGCGAGCAGCCGCTGGTCCGCGGCGTCGAGCAGCGCCACGGTGCCGAACATCGACGCGAAGACGCCGCCCCGGTCGATGTCGCCGACGACGACCGCCGGCATCCGCGCGTGCCTGGCCAGGCCGAGGTTCACGAAGTCACCGGCACGCAGGTTGATCTCGGTGGGGCTGCCGGCGCCCTCGGCGACCACGAGGTCGTAGCGACCGGCCAGGTCGTCGTACGCCGCGAACGCTGCGTCGCGCAGCTGGGTCCGGCCACCCAGGAAGTCGGCGGCGGTCAGGTCGCCGGCGGGCTGGCCCATCACCACCACGTGGCTGCGCCGGTCGCTGCCGGGCTTGAGCAGCACCGGGTTCATCGCGGGCTCCGGCACCGCCCGGGCCGCCAGCGCCTGGCTCCACTGCGCCCGACCGATCTCCGCGCCGACCCCGTCCCGGGTCTCGCAGACCATGGAGTTGTTGGACATGTTCTGCGCCTTGAACGGCGCCACCCGCAGGCCGCGGCGCGCGAAGGCCCGGCACAGCGCCGTCGTGACCACGGTCTTCCCGGCGTCGGAGGTGGTGCCGGCGACCAGCAGCGAGCCCCTCACGCGTGGCTGGGCGGCTCGCCCGCGTCGGTCTCCGGCGGCAGCCCGTGCTCGGGGAACGCCGTCGCATCGGAGTCCGCGTCGACCAAACAGGTCCGGCAGAAGTCCTCACCGAACGGCGTCAGGTGGATGCTGCGGCGCACGATCTTGGCGAACTTCACCGAGTGCACGGCCGCCAGCACGTCGGGCTGCGCCTCCACGACCTGGTACTCCATCGGGTCCCGCAGCGACTCCCGGGAGAACCACACCAGGCCGAGCCGGAACAGGTTGTTGAGGTACGACGGCACCTGGTCGAGGTAGCGGCACCCGGACCGGGCGCCGATCATCGACAGCCCCGGGGCGACCAGCTGGCTGTTGACCATCCCGATCGGGCCGCCGGTGCGGACGTCGACGCTCGGCTGCGGCCCGCCCTGGAGCAGGAGCAGCAGGATCCGCGCCTCGTCGGGGGCCAGCTCGTCGAGGATCCGCTCGTACGCCGGGTGGCCGACGTCGGTGCTCCACACGTCGCGGGAGCGCTCCAGCAGCTCGGCCCCGCGCTGCCGCAGTGACGCCATCGTGTCCGCCGCCGGGTGGGCCTGGCCGTTGGTCGGCTCCGGGGGCTCGGCGAGCTCGTCGAGCCACTCGGCGGCCGACACCAGCGCCCGCGAGAGCGGCACCCCGGCGGACACCGACCGGGCGAGGCCGCCGATCACCGACGCGGCCTCGGTCGCGTCCCGGGCCAGCGCGGCCGCCTCGGTCGGGTCGGCCACGGCGCGGGCCATCCGCCGGCCGGCGCGGGCGGAGGTGCGCACCCCCCACTCGGTGGTGTGCCACCAGGCCGACGCGGCCACCCGGGCGAGGCCGGGCAACGCCTCCACGGCCGGCGCGATGCCCTCGGGGAGCGCGGTCCCGCGCGCCGCCGGCGGGCCGGGCTCGACCTCGGGGACCACGTCGTACTGCTCGTCCATCAGCTCACTCCGAACAACCACAGGTGCAGGAATCCCCCGGCCAGGCCCATGATCGCGCCGTGGGCGTAGAGCATCCACTCGTCCTCCCGGATCGCGGCCCGCATCATCTCGACGAAGTCGCGCGGCGGCAGCTCCTTGGTGCGCGTGGCGATCAGCAGCCGGATCTTCTCCGCCTGGCGACGGCTGAACGCGGGGTCCTTGAACGGCGTCAGGGTGCGGCCCACCGCCTCCCGGGCCACCGACTCCCGGATCGTGTCGAAACGGCTGGGGCCGACGGCCACCCGGACCGCGGCCCGGGCCGGCCCGGCCGCCTTGTCGATGGCGGGCCGCAGCGCGGTCGCGAGCATCTGGCGGGTGCGGTCCCCGCGGGGGCCGTCGAGCAGGAAGTCGCCGATCCGCTCCAGGGTGATCACGTCCTCGGCGATGATCCGGGCGTAGACCTCGGCGGCCTCGGCCTGGCGCCGGGGGAAGAGCCCGTGCACCCGCACACCGAGGATCCGGCGCGGCTCCGGCGGCTCGAAGATCAGCCACATGCCGAGCGCGTTGGTCACCCAGCCGACCACGACGCCGAGGATCGGCAGCAACCACCACTGACCGACCCAGGTGTCGACCACCGCCACCGGGATGCCGAGCAGGAAGCCGAAGACGAACCCGAAGGCGACCATCAGGTTCAGCTCGCGCTGGCCGAAGTCGCGGAAGATCCGCACCACCAGCGAGGGGTTGTTCCGGAAGTGGTCGATGACCATGATCTTCGGGTCCAGCAGCTGGTCGATGTGGATCCCGATCTCGTCGGTGACCCGGCCCACGACGGCGGGCAGCTGCCCCTGGACCCGCTCGACGACGGCCTCGCGGACCGGGCGCGGCAGGTCGCGCCACAGCCGCGGGTGCTCCCGGCGCATCACCTCGTCGACGAGCTGGGGGATCTCGGGACGGAAGACGGTGACGATGTGCTCGGCGATCTGGTCGGGCTCGAGCTGCTGGTAGAACTCCGCGGGCGTCCCGAGCTTCGCGATCGCCTTGTCCACGGCGATGCTGCCCATCTTGGCGGCGCGGGCGGGGATGATCCCCTGCCAGCCGACGCCGCCCTGCAGCAGGCCGGGCACCTCCTGCGCCTTGCGCGGCAGCACGGCCGCGAGCTCGCGCATCCCCGGGATCCGGACGCCGTGGAAGCGGACCGGCTTGAACAGCATCACCAGCCCCGACCAGTTGATCAGCCAACCGACCACGCCGGTGAACAGCGGGATGGTGACGAAGTGGACCCAGTCGACCCCGGCGGACCACTCGCCCAGCCACTCCTGCATCGCCGTCACCCTCCGGGTCTACCCCGTCGCGGGGCGATCCAACCGGTCCGCGGGCAGCGGACGCCGCCCCTCCCCGTGGAGAACTCGGCACCGGGCCCCGAGGTCACGCCGCACCGCGCAACTGGTCCGCACCCGTGCCCTGCGAGGATGACGGGGTGTCGAAGCCCGTCGCCGAACCCGAGCTCGTGGCCGACTGCTCGCGCTGCTTCGCGCTGTGCTGCGTGCTGCTGCCCTACCGGCGCGACGCGGGATTCGGGGCGGACAAGCCCGGCGGGGTCCCCTGCCACCACCTGGCCTCGGACGACCGGTGCGGCATCCACGCCGACCTGCGCGAGCGCGGCTGGTCGGGGTGCGCGATCTTCGACTGCTTCGGCGCGGGCCAGCACGTCTCGCAGGTGACGTACGGCGGTACGTCGTGGCGCGAGCACGACGACCTCGGCGAGATGGCCGCGGTGCTCTCCGTCGTACGACGGGTGCACGAGCTGCTCGCCCACCTCGGCGAGGTCGGGCGCCGCTCCCCCGACGAGACGTCCGCGGGCCTGCGCGACCGGCTCCTGGAGCTGCGCGACGGGACGCCCGTGGAGCTGCTGACCGCGGACATCGACGAGCTGCACGAGCAGGCCGGCGACCTGCTGGGTGCGGCCAGCGCGCGCATCCGGGGGACGGCCGCACCGGACCTGGCGCGCGCGGACCTGGCCGGACGGGACCTGCGCCGCCGCGACCTGCGGGACGCCGCGCTGCGGGGCGCGCTGCTGATCGGGGCCGACCTGCGCGGGCTCGACCTGGGGGCGGCCGACCTGCTCGGCGCGGACCTGCGTGGCGCCGACGTGCGGGGCGCCGACCTGACCGACGCGCTCTTCCTCACCCAGCCGCAGCTCGAGGCGGCCCGGGGTGACGCCGCCACCACCATCCCGGCCGGACTGCGCCGACCGACGGTGTGGGGTCACCCGGCCTGAGACCGGACGGGCGCACGTCGGTGTGACCGAGGACGCCCCGCCCTCGTTTTGACCCCCGGCGTGTCGGCTTGCCACCGTGGAAGACGTCCCCGCCGGTCCGCAACGACGCGCCGGCCCGGGGAGTCCTGAACGCCGGGCACGGCGTGCGGCAGCGACCTGGTGAGTGCACCCGGGTCCCCGCGGCCGGTGCCCGTGCCCGCTGTGGGGGAGCGAGCCGCGTGTCGGCCGCCGGCGGGTGCCATCCCCACTCGAGGAAGTCGATCCATGCTCCGTCCCCCACAGCCGTCGAAGCGCGCCCTCACGGGCGTCCTGCTTCTCTACGCAGTCCTGACCATCGTCCAGGTGGTCGTCCCCGCCCTCGCCTTCAAGTCCCCCGACGCCGTGGCCGGCGACGCGCCGCGCGCCTCACGATCCGCACCCACGGCCACCCAGCAGCGGGTGGACGCGGCCCAGAGGGCCGGCTGCGACATGGCGGGGGTCGCCCGGCGCGCCACCCGCGCCGCGCACATCCCGCTCTACGTCGGATGCGCGTTCCTGCAGCAGGAGACCGACGGCGGTCGCAACGTCTTCGGCCACGACCCGACGGTCTTCGCGGGCGCCGGCGAGGTCACCAAGGCCAAGTACCTGGCCTACAAGGCGGTCCGGGAGCGCACCGGCCAGATGCAGGGCGTCGGGCCGATGCAGCTGACCTGGTTCACCTACCAGGACCGAGCCGACCGGCTCGGCGGCGCCTGGAAGCCCTACCCCAACATGCTCGTCGGCTTCCGCCACCTGGCCGCGCTGCACCGCTCGACCGGCAGCTGGACGGCCGCCGCGCACGAGTACAACGGCGGCGGCCCGATGGCCGAGGCGTACGCCGCACAGATGGCCGACCGCCTCGGCCACATGCGCAGCGCCATCGGCTGACCGGCGCTTCGCGTCGGCCCGGTGAGGTCAGCGACCGGAGTTGCGCCGCCAGACGACGAGCGAGCTGCCCACGGGCGGCTGCCGCAGGACCGGCAGCCGGTTGCCCGCCCCGTCGGTAGGACGCGGGGTGACTGCCTGGCGGAGCGCCTCGCGGGTGGCCTCGAGCTCGGCCACCAGCTCCTCGTTGCGCTGGGCGAGTGCGGCGAGGCGGTTCTGCAGGTCGAGGACCCGGCGCACGCCCTCGAGCCCGATGCCCGAGGAGCTGAGCTCGGCGATCTCGCGCAGCCGCTCGATGTCGCGGTGCGAGTAGCGGCGTCCGCCACCCCCGGTGCGGCCCGGCGTGACCAGGCCGAGCCGCTCGTAGGTGCGCAGGGTCTGCGGGTGCAGGCCGGTCAGCTCGGCGGCGACGCTGATGACGTAGACCGCCGTGTCGGGCCCGGGGGCCCGGAAGCCCCGCGCGCCCGCCCATCAGGCCATGCCTCCTCGGCCCCGGGCGTCGCGAGCGGCGCCGCCACGGGATGCCTCGCAAGGCGCCGGAGTGAGGCGATGCGGGACATCGTCGATCGACGGCAACGCAGCGAGGCGCCCGTGGGGCGTCGCGCAGCAGGCCGCGGGACGAGGAGTCATGGCCTCAGGCTCCCTCGAAGAGGTTCGCGCGCAACGGCTTCCCAGCCGTCGCGGCCCGGTAGGCCTCGACCGCCTCGCGGGCCGCGGTGTCGAGCACCGCGGGCACCTGGACCTCGACCGTGGCGAGCAGGTCGCCCATCGTGCCGTCGGCCTTGCGGGCACCCTTGCCGCGCACCCGGAAGGTGCGCCCGTTGGGGGTGCCGGCCGGGATCTTCAGGGTGACCGGCGCGCCCGCCAGCGTGGGGACCTTGATCTCCGCGCCGAGCGCGGCCTCGTCGAAGGAGACCGGCACGTCGAGGGTGAGGTTGTCGCCCTTCCGGCTGAAGATCCGGTGCGGGGAGACCTTGACGGTGACGAACAGGTCACCGGCCGGTCCACCGTTCTCCCCCGCTGCGCCCTTGCCGCGCAGCCGGATCTTCTGGCCGTCCTTCACGCCGGCGGGGATGCGCGCCTGGATGGACCGGGCGGACATGCCCCGGCCGCTGCCGTGGCAGGTGGGGCACGGCTCGTCGTACACGAGCTGGCGCCCACCGCAGGCCGGGCAGGTCTCGTTCATCGAGAAGGCGCCGCCGACGGAGGCGACCACGAAACCGGCTCCGTCGCACTCGGGACAGACGTGCGGCTTGGTGCCGGGCTTGCCGCCGGTGCCCGAGCAGTCCGGGCACGGCGCGTCCGAGGTCAGCCGCAGCGAGATCGTGACGCCCTCGAGGGCGTCGGTGAAGCTGATCGTCGCGGTGGTCTCGACGTCGGCGCCTTCTGCGGCCGGCGCTGCTGGGTCCGGCCCCGGCCCCCGCCGAAGAGGTCGCCGAACATGTCACCGAAGCCGCCACCGCCGCCGGCCCGGTCGCGCAGCAGGTCGTTGAGGTCGAACCCGCCGGCGCCACCGCCACCTCCGAAGCCACCGGGGTAGCCGCCCCGGAAGCCGCCGGAGTAGAGCTGCGCATCTCGTCGTACTTCTTGCGCTTCGGGGCGTCGCCGACGACGTCGTAGGCCTCGGCGACCTTCTTGAACTTCTCGTGCTTGGCGGTGTCCCCGGGGTGGGAGTCGGGGTGGTTGGCGCGTGCCAGCTTCCGGTAGGCCTTCTTGATCTCCTCGGCCGTCGCGTCCTTCTTCACACCGAGCTCGGCGTAGAAGTCCTTGTTGGCCCAGTCGGCCCGCATTCCTTCGTGGTCACTCATCCGCGCACCCCCTCTCCGTTCCTGTCTTCTTCAGTGCTCGAGCCTGTCGAGAGTCACCTCGCCCGCGGGGTCGACCACGAGCACCTGGGCGGCGCGGACCACCCGGTCGCCGATGCGGTAGCCCGCCTTGGCGATCACCTTGCACGTGGTCACGGTGACCTCGGGGTCCTCGCCGATGTGCGAGAGCGCCTCGTGCCGGCTCGGGTCGAACGGGTCACCGACGGCACCGAACTTGGCCAGTCCGAGGCCCGTGACGATCCGCTCGAGCTGGTCGGCAACCGCCTTGAACCCACCGTCGACGTCCCCGTGCTCACGGGCCCGGTCGATGGTGTCGAGCACGTCGACGATCGGCGCGAGCGCGGCGTACGTCGCGTTCTCGCGGATCAGATCGCGGTCCCGCTCCACGCGCCGCTTGTAGTTGAGGTACTCGGCCTGCAGCCGCTGCAGGTCCGTGGTCAGGCCGGCCAGGTCACGCCGCGCCCGGGACAGGTCGTCCTCGAGCTCGACGTAGCCGGACTCGGCCCCCTCCGCAGCGGTCTCGACCTCGGTCTCGTTCGCCATCTCGGCCGCGGCGTCACCGAAGCCGGACTGCGCGGCACCGGGCTGGGGCCGCTGGCCGTCGGTCGGTTCGGGAGCCGGAGCCCCCTCCGCGGGGGGAGCCGCGGCGTGCGGCTCCCCCGCGGAGGTGACGCCCCAACTCGGGTCGGGAGTCCGTCACTTGCTGTCACCCTCCGTGGTGTCCTCGTCGACGATCTCGGCGTCCACGACATCCTCGTCGGCCTCGCCGGAGGCACCGGTGGTGCCACCCGCGGCGGCGGACTCGGCCTCGGCGGCGGCGTACATGGCCGCGCCCATCTTCTGGCTGGACTCACCGAGCTTGCTGACGCCGCCTGGATCTCCTCGGCCGAGGCCTCGGCGTTCTCCAGCGTCGCCTTCAGCGCGTCGACGTCGGCCTTGACCTCGGTCTTGACGTCCTCGGGGATCTTGTCGCCGTTCTCGTCGAGGAACTTCTCGGTCGAGTAGACCAGCGAGTCCGCCTGGTTGCGGTTCTCGACGGCCTCGCGACGCTTGGCGTCCTCCTCGGCGTACTGCTCGGCCTCGCGGACCATGCGGTCAGTTCGTCCTTGCCGAGCGCCGAACCGCCGGAGATCGTCATGGACTGCTCCTTGCCGGAGCCCTGGTCCTTGGCGGAGACGTGCACGATGCCGTTGGCGCAATCCGAAGGTGACCTCGATCTTCGGGATGCCGCGGGGAGCCGACGCCGGTCAGCTCGAAGTTGCCGAGCGGCTGGTTCTGGGCCCACATCTGGCGCTCACATGGGCAACCTTGATCTCGACCGACGGCTGGTTGTCGTCGGCGGTGGTGAAGATCTCCGAGCGCTTGGTCGGGATCGTGGTGTTGCGCTCGATCAGGTTGGTCATGACGCCGCCCTTGGTCTCGATGCCGAGGGAGAGCGGGGTGACGTCGAGCAGCAGCACGTCCTTGACCTCGCCCTTGAGGACGCCGCCCTGGAGGGCCGCGCCGACGGCGACGACCTCGTCGGGGTTGACGCCCTTGTTGGGCTCCTTGCCGCCGAGCAGCTCCTTGACCAGCTCGGTCACCGCGGGCATGCGGGTCGAGCCGCCCACCAGGACGACGTGGTCGATAGTCCTTGATCGCGACGCCGCCGTCCTTGAGCACCGACTTGAACGGCTCGCGGGTGCGGTCGAGCAGAGTCGGAGGTGAGACTTCTGGAACTCGCTGCGGGTGGAGCTTCTCCTCGAAGTGCAGCGGGCCGGACTCGCCGTGGGTGATGTAGGGCAGGTGGATCGTGGTCTCGCTCGAGGAGGAGAGCTCGATACTTCGCCTTCTCCGCGGCCTCCCTGGAGGCGCTGCTTTGGCGATCTTGTCCGCGCCGAGGTCGACGTTGCTGGACGACTTGAACTTGGTGACCATCCACTCGACGATCCGGTTGTCCCAGTCGTCGCCACCGAGGTGGTTGTCACCCGAGGTGGCCTTGACCTCGACGACACCCTCGCCGATCTCCAGCAGGGACACGTCGAACGTGCCGCCACCGAGGTCGAAGACGAGGATCGTCTTGGTCGTCGCCCTTGTCGAGCCCGTAGGCCAGCGCGGCCGCGGTGGGCTCGTTGACGATGCGCGAGACGTTGAGGCCCGCGATCTCGCCCGGCCTCCTTGCGTGGCGTGCCGCTGCGCGTCGTAGAAGTACGCCGGGACGGTGATCACGGCGTCGGCTCACCGTGCTCGCCGAGGTAGCTCCTCGGCGTCCCGCTTGAGCTTGCCGGAGCACGAAGCGCGGTGATCTCCTGAGCGGTAACGACTTCTCGTCGATCTTGACGGACCAGTCGGTGCCCATGTGGCGCTTGACCGAGCGGATGGTCCGGTCGACGTTCGTCACCGCCTAAAGTCACTTGGCGAACCTCGCCGACGAGCAGCTCGCCGGACTTCGCGAACGCGACGACGGACGGCGTGGTGCGGCCGCCTTCGGCGTTGGCGATGACGGTGGGCTCGCCACCCTCGAGGACGGCGACGACGGAGTTCGTCGTGCCGAGGTCGATGCCGACCGCACGTGCCATGGGTTGTTACCTCCGCTTGTTGGACTGCTAAGTCTGGTGGACGCCATCCTGCGCCGCGGGCGGTGAGTCTGGCAAACGAGTCGTGGGATCGAACTCAACTCTGTTCATGGGGCTCAACGCATGGACGCGGCCCCGGTGTTCCCTCGTGCGGCAGAAATCTTGGGGCGCCGCAGAACCAGTCGACGCGGTCGCGTAGTAGACATCGACAGCACGCACTCGAGACACCGGCTCGAGACGTCTGCTCGGGAACACGGGGGAGATCCATGCAGCTCGGCGACAGGTCCGACTCGGACTTCGACGACTTCGCGCTCGCGGCCTGGCCGCGGTTGCGCTGGTCGGCGTACCTCCTGTGCGGCGACCACCAGCTCGCCGAGGACCTCGCGCAGTCCGCGCTGGTGCGTACCTACGCGCGCTGGGGGTCGGTACGCCGGTCCGATGCGATGGCCTACACCCGCAAGGTGCTGGTGAACCTCAACATCGACCGGGCCCGCCGCAGGCGTCCGGTGGAGGTGGCCGACCTGGACGCCGAGGCGATGACGGTGCCCGACCAGGCGACGGACAGCGACGACCGCGACGAGGTGGTCCGGTTGTTGTCGACACTGACCGAGAAGGAACGCCGGGTCGTCGTGCTGCGGCACTACTTCGACCTCTCCGAGGCGGCCGTCGCGACCGAGCTCGGGATCGCCCCCGGGACGGTGAAGAGCACCCTGTCCCGCGCCCTGGCCAAGCTCCGCGCCGACCAGCCACTGTCCGGGAGGACCTCATGAACGACCTCGACCTCCAGCAGCGCCTCGCCACGCCCGCGAGCCGAGCGGCCGGCCCGACCTCGCAGCCATTCGTCGGCAGGGCACCCGCCGGCGCCGCGGTAGTATCGCGGCGATGGTCGCGGGCTCGGCCCTCGCCGTCGCCGCCGTCACCGGGGTGGGCGTCGGCCTCAGCGGCCACGGCTCCGACGGCGCCGGCCGCCAGACCACCGTCTACGCACCGCCGGAGGCCCCGGAGCAGCTGTCCCCGCTGGCGAAGCGGGTGCTCGCGGAGATCCCCGGCGCGGTGCAGGTCTCGGCCGGCCAGGTGGTCATCCCCGGACCGGGCACCGGCCAGCAGTACGACCAGAAGGTGCCGGCCGACGAGCTGGCGAAGCCTCCGGTCCCGCTCGGGGCGCACACCTACATCGGCGTGACGGCCTACGCCCCCCCGGCAGTTCCCGGCCTGGCTCTACGACGAGGTGCAGCGCATCGAGCAGGAGGAGCTGGGCAGCAAGAAGGAGGGCTACCCCGTCGGGTCGACCGAGATGGGCATCCTGGTCGACAGCGGCAAGGCCGAGCTGGCCTGCCTGGCACAAGGCTCGTCCGTCGGCGAGGACATGCCCGGGACCGCTTGCTACCCCGCGTTGACCTCCAGGGTGGACGGCAGCTCGTACCTCCGGTGGAGCATGGGCTCCGACGACTTCCTCGAGCCGGGCAAGGAGATGGAGCTGTTCACCAGCGAGGACTACAGCTCCGGTTCGCCGAGCACCGTGTGGATCGGCAGCATGGACGGCACCGCTGTCGAGCGGGTGGTGCTC
>CAWDVM010000019.1:0-24078 GCA_963805685.1 uncultured Actinomycetota bacterium | reverse complement strand
CGTCCGGGTCGGGCGGCGCGGGAGTCGGCCGCAGGCACACCTTCGTCACCGCGTGGTGGGCCACCTCGAGCACCTCGATGCTCCAGCGCTCGAGCTCGATGACGTCGCCGGCCACGTCCGGGATCCGGCCCAGACGCTTGAGCACGATCCCCGCGACGGTGGCGTACTCGCCGGTGTGCCGGGCGTCGATCTCCACCCCCAGGTCCACGAGGTCGTGGATGGGGAAGGTGCCGGGCAGGACGTAGGACCCGTCGGTGGCCGCCTCGACCCCGAGCACGTCGCGGTCGGTCTCGTCGTAGATCTCGCCCACGATCTCCTCGAGCAGGTCCTCCAGGGTGACGATGCCGTCGGCCGCGCCGTACTCGTCGAGGACGATGGCCATCTGCTGCCGCCTGGCCCGGAGCTCGCGCAGCGCGTCGGAGATGCGCATCGTCTCCGGGAGCATCAGGGCGGGAGTGGTGAGCGTCCCGATCCGGGCGGCGTCCCCGGCGACCAGGGACGCCCAGTGCAGCACGCCGACCACGTCGTCGAGGCCGTTGCTGCTGGTCACCGGCACCCGGGAGTGCCCCGTCTGTGCCATCGCGGCGCGCGCCTCCCCCGCCGTCACGTCGCTGCGCAGGAAGAACACCGACCCGCGCGGCACCAGGACCTCGCGCAGGATGCGGTCGTGCAGCTCGAGGGCGCCGCTGATGATCTCGCGCTGCTCCGCCTGCAGGCCCTGGTGGCTGCTGACCAGGTCGCGGAGCTCCTCGGGGCTGAGCTCGTCGGCCGTCGCCTCGGGGCGACCGCCGAAGAGGCGTACGACGAGGTTGGTCGACGCGCCCAGGAGGGACACCGCCGGCCGGGAGACCCGGGAGACCACGTCGAGGGGCCGGACCACCCTCAGCGCCCACGGCAACGCCCGCTGCATCGCGATCCGCTTGGGGGCGAGCTCGCCGAAGACGAGGGTGACGAACGTCAGCACGACCGTGACGCCGGCGATCGCCACCGGCTCGGCCGCGGAGCCCAGGAAGGCGAGGCTCGGCACCAGCGGCTCGGCCAGGGAGACCGCCGCGGTCGCCGAGGCGAGGAAGCCGGCCAGCGTGATCCCGATCTGGATGGTGGCCAGGAACCGGTTCGGGTCGCGCGCGAGCCGCACCAGCCGCAGGGCACGGGCACCACCCTCCCGCTCCAGCTTGTTCAGCTGGCCCTCCCGCAGCGAGATCAGCGCCATCTCGCTGCCGGCGAACGCTGCGTTCAGGAGCACCAGCAGCCCGATGAGCGCCACGTCCAGCAGGTAACCGTTCACGATGCGTGCCACCAACCCCTGTGCGCGGTCGCGGGAGTCGGTCCCGGACCCTTTCCACGAGCATGCCGGGGCGGCCAAGGCCCCGGTGCCGTGCGGCGGTGCCGTTTCACGCTTCCTTCATCCGTCCTGCGTAGCGTCGATCGGGAGCAGACCCGCCCAGGAGACCGCCATGCACACCCTGCCCCCGCAGACCGCCGGCCAGCTGCCGTTCGACAGGTCGTGGTTCCTCCACGTGAACGAGCTCGCCCGGGACACTCCCTGGCTCCACGCCCCCGCGCGTGGCTACGCGAGCTACGGCGTGGTGCTGTTCGCCGGGCTGCTGCTCGCGGCCTGGTGGACCGCCCGCGCCCGGCGCGACGCGACGGCGGTCGCGGCGGCGCTGTGGGCACCGCTCGGGACCCTGCTCGCCGTCGGCCTGAACCAGCTCGTCGGGAGCCGCGTGGACGAGGCACGCCCGTACGCGACGCTGCCCCACGTGCTCGTCCTGGTCTCGCGGACCAGCGACTTCTCGTTCCCCAGCGACCACGCCGTGATGGCCGGCGCCGTGGCCGCCGGGGTGTTCCTGGCCGACCGGCGGCTGGGGCTGGTGGCGGGGGTCGCCGCACTGGTGATGTGCGCGGTGCGCGTGTACGTCGGCGCCCACTACCCGGGCGACGTGCTCGCCGGGGCGCTGTTCGGCGCGGTGGTCACGCTCGCCGGATGGTTCCTGGTCCGCCGGGTCCTGGGGAAGCTGGTCGAGGCGCTGGCCCGCACGCCGCTCCGGGTCCTCGTCACCGCCGGCCCGGCCGCGGCGACCGCGAGCACCTGACGTCCTCACGGACCGGGGTCAGGGCTCGTTCGCGGTCCCCTGACCGGGCGCGTCGTCCGACAGGTCGGCCGCCTGCCGCGCCGCTCGGCCGCGGTGCCAGAGGACGATCCCGGCGATGACGAAGAGCCCGAGCAGCACGGCTCCGAAGGTGCCGAGGCTCGCCTCCACACGTTGGTAGGACTTCCCCGCCACGAACCCCAGGACGCACACGGCGGTCCCCCAGGCGATCGCCCCCAGGGCGTTGAACAGCAGGAAGCGCCGGTAGGGCATGCCGCTCATCCCGCACAGCCCCGGGGTCACGGCACGCAGCAGCGCGGTGAAGCGGCCCGCGACGACCGTGACCCCACCCTTCTGCTGCAGGCGCGTGCGGGCCACCTCGAGCCGCGCCCGGTGACGTCGCAGCGGTCGCGACTCCAGCAGGCGCGGCCCGGCGAGCCGGCCCACCTCGTAGCCGACGCTGTCCCCGACGATCGCGGCGACGATCACGACCACGAGCAGCTCGGTGAAGGACAGATGTCCCGCCGCGGCCAGGGCACCGCCGAAGAGCACCGCCGTCTCCCCCGGCAGGACGAACCCGACGAACAGCGCCGCCTCGGCGAACACCAGCGCGCCGATCATCGCCAGGGCCAGCGGCGCCGGGACGGACGTCAGCAGGTCGGTCACGTGCCCGATCAGGTTGCCCACCCTGCACCTCCCGTGGACCCCGCTCGCGCTGTGCCTTCGACGCTAGGTCGCCCCCATGAAGGACAGATGAGGGTCACCTGTGAAGGAGGTGCCAGCCACCGGCCCGGTGGTTCAATCCGGGGCATGGACCCGATCCGGCACCAGGTGCGGGTGGCCTGCAGCCCCGAGCGCGCGTTCGAGGCGTTCACCGTCGAGATGGGCGCCTGGTGGGACCCGGCCTACTCCCCCGACCCCGCGTCGTACACCGGGATCCGGGTGGAGCCGCTGGTCGGCGGCATCGTCGCGCTCGTCCACGGCGGCGCGGCGTACGCCTTCGGCGAGGTGACCGTCTGGGAGCCCGGTGAGCGGTTCGCGCAGACGTGGACGCTGGCCATGGACCCCGCCCACCCCTCCTCGCTCGACGTGCGGTTCGAGCCCATCGAGGGCGGCTGCCGGGTGCGGCTCGAGCACGGCGGCTGGAACGCCGGGAACGCCGCGTTCCGGGACAAGTTCGGCGACTGGCCGCACCTGCTGGGGCGGTACGTCGAGGCCGCGGAGGCCTCCTAGGCTTCGCTCATGACCACCGCGCGGATCGTGCCCGTGACCACGGAGATGGACGGGGACGAGCTGGACGCCGAGGACGCCTGGCGCCTGGTCCGCCGGTTCGGGCTGCGCCGGATCGCGGTGGGTGCGTTCGTGCGGTTCCGGTACGGCGACGGGTTCACCAACAGCCGCGCCCTGGCCCTGCAGGCGTGCCTGGCGGTGGTGCCGTTCCTGCTCGCGCTGACCGGGCTGGCGGCCAACCTCGACCAGGAGCGCCCGGCCCGGGTCGTCGCCGCGACGATCCAGAAGGTGTCACCGGGCCAGGGCGGTGGCGACGCCCTCGCCAGCGCCGTCGACGGCCGCAGCAGCAGCGAGGAGGCGGGCGAGCTCGCGCTCGGCCTCGGTCTCGTCTTCGCGCTGATGTCGATGACGACCGCGATGGCGCAGGTGGAGCGCGGGTCCAACCGGATCTACGGCATCCGCCGGGACCGGCCCGCGCTCGCCAAGTACGGCCGGGCCGCGGTCCTGACCGGGATCCTCGCCGCGCCGGTCGGGGTGGGCTTCCTGATGCTGGTGGCCGGCGGGTCGTTCGGCGAGGCGATGACCGAGAACTACGGCTGGTCCGACGGCACCCTGCTCGCCTGGCAGGTGCTGCACTGGCCGGCCGGGGTCGCGCTGCTGGTCTTCGCGATCGCGGTGCTGCTCGACCACGCGCCCCGGCGGCGCCAGCCCGCGCTGTCGTGGCTGGCCCTCGGCGCGGGGGTCGCGGTGCTGCTCACCCTCGTCGTCACCGGCGGGCTGGCGACCTACGTGCACCTGAGCTCGTCCTTCGGCAGCACCTACGGGCCGCTCGCCGGCATCGTGGCGCTGCTGCTGTGGTCGCTGCTGTCGGCGATGGCGTTCTTCTACGGCGTCGCCGTGTGCGCGCAGCTCGAGGCGCTGCGCGCCGGCGACCACAGCCCGGCGTACGACGACCCGGGCCGGCCGCACGGGCACGTCGTGGAGCCCTGAGCGAGCCGGGACCGCTCAGTCGAGGCGGAGCACCTCCTCCACCGGACGCCGGGGCGTCCGGGGCAGCTCCTCGCGGGTGATCTCCTGCCAGCCCAGCCGCACCAGCAGCTGGGGCCAGGCCGCGCCGTCGAGCACGTCGCGGAGCTCCTCCCGGGTCTCCGGCACCTCCGCCACCTGGCTGAGGGGCAGCACCGACAGGCCCTGCGGGATGGTCGCGAGCCAGAGCGCGCTCAGCGTCTCGCCGGCCCGCAGCCAGGACAGCCGGTCGTCGTCGACGGTGGCCACCGCGACCAGCCCGTCGACGAACTCGGTCGGCTCGCCCTGCGGGTCCGGGAGCTCGCCCTGGTGGTACCGCGACGGCATCGCCGGCCGGTGCGGGTTGGGCTCCGGGATGCTGGTGGCCGGGACCCCCTCGGGGCCCTCGGCACCCACCCAGGGCGCGGCCTCGGCGGCGTACTGCTCGTCGCCGCGCTGGATCTCGGCGGCCCGGCGGAGGATCCGGTCGACGCGCAGCCGGCGGGCGGGGTCGACGAGTGGGATGACGAGGGCACCCCAGTCCTCGGCCTGCTCGGAGAGCCGGTCCAGTCGTTCGGCCGGGAGCGGCCACGAGGTGAACCGGCGGCGGTCGGTGCTGCGGGCCTGCAGTGCCCCCAGCCGCGCCTCGGCCGCGGGGACAACACGCCCCGGGGCCAGGTCGAGCGTGGCCAGCAGGTCGGGGTCGTCCGCGTCGGGACAACGCTCGACCGTGACCTGCCAGCCGAGCCCCTCGGCCGCCACCTGCGCGTGGTGCAGGGCTGCGCCGCAGCTGAGCACCAGGTTGCGCGCGTCCGGGTCGGCGTGGTGGAGCTGGCGGCTGAGGTCGGCGTACAACCGCAGCCGCGACCCCGCCGCGCGCCACCGCCACGGCTGGGTGTTGTGGACGCTCGGGGCGCGACAGGCCAGCTCGACGATCTCGCGGAACGGGATGGTGGTCGGGGCTTGCCTGGGCACGGCTGCCGTCCCCTTCATCGTCGGGTCCCTCGAGTGCTCATCTGCTGCCTTCCTGTGAACTGCCTCCGACAGCCTCGCGGTCGGCGCCCGGGCCGGAGCAGGGCACTTGGTCCCGGGCGGCGTGACGAAAGGACGTTTCCGGGCTTCCCGGCTTCCGGGCCGCAGTAGCGTGACGGCATGGACGCCAGGGAGTGGGACGCGAGGTACGCCGCCACCGAGCTGGTCTGGTCGGTGGCCCCCAACCAGTTCGTGGAGGCCGAGCTGGCCGACCTGCCGCCCGGTCGGGCCGTGGACCTCGCGGCCGGCGAGGGCCGCAACGCGATCTGGCTGGCCGCCCGCGGGTGGGACGTCACCGCGGTCGACTTCTCGGAGGTGGCCCTCGACAAGGGCCGCCGGCTCGCGGACGACGAGCGCCTCGAGGGCACGATCACGTGGGTGTGCGCGGACGCGACGACCTGGGAGCCGGACGCGGCGTACGACCTGGCGGTGCTCGCCTACCTGCAGCTGCCACCCGATGAGCGCCGTGCGGCCGTACGCCGCGCCTTCGCCGCGCTGCGACCCGGCGGCACCCTCCTGCTGGTCGCGCACGACTCGACCAACCTGGCGGAAGGCACCGGCGGACCCCAGGACCCGGCCGTGCTGATGACCGCCGACGACGTCCTCGACGACCTCGAGGACGCGGACGTCGAGCCGATCCGCGCGGAGCGGGTCGTCCGCCAGGTGCCGCAGCCGGACGGCACGACCGCCCCGGCGTACGACGCGCTGGTGCGGCTGGAACGGCTCGGCTAGGCCATGACCCCCACCCAGCTGCGCGCCTTCGCCTGCGTGGTCCGGCTGGGGTCGGTCAAGGCCGCCGCGGGCGAGCTCCGGGTCAGCGAGGCCGCGGTCTCGATGCACGTCGCGCAGCTGCGCAAGGAGCTCGGTGACGTGCTGTTCACCCGCACCTCCTCGGGCCTCGCGTTCAGCCCCGGCGGGCTGCGGCTGGCCAGCCGCGCCGTGGAGATCCTCGGGCTCCAGGACCGCACGGTCCGCGAGGTCAGCCAGGCCGGCAACGGCCGGCGGGTGCTGCGGATCGGCAGCTCGAGCCTGTTCGCCGAGCACGCCGCCCCGGGCCTGATCGAGCTGTTCGCGGGCCGCGCGAAGGACCTCGACGTCGAGCTCAGCGTGCGACCGCTGGCCGAGTTCCCGGCCCTGCTCGCCGCCCGCACCATCGACGTGGCGATCGGGCCCGCCGCCGCGACCCCCCTGGACGCGATGCCCAGCCTGCAGTTCCTGCGCTACGAGATCGTCGCCGTGGCACGTCACGGGCACCCCCTGGCGGGACACGTGGTGGGTCCTGAGCTGGCGCGCCGGCAGAACTGGTGCCTCGGACCGGCCGCGGTGGAGACCGACGGGCTGGTCCCGGAGATGCTGCGCCGGCTGGGCGTCCCGGAGCAGCACCAGCAGATCTTCCAGAGCCACGCCGCCGCGCTCGAGGAGGTCAACCGCTCCGACAGCGTGGCGCTGGCCCTGCGGTTCGCCGTGGCCGGCGACCTGTCCGTGAGGCGCCTGGTGGCCCTGGAGGGCCCCGGCCTCCGTGCGCAGGGCGGTTGGTCGGCCATGGCGCTGCCGAAGGACCACCAGACCCCGGCCACCGCCGAGCTGCTCCGGTTCGTCACCACGCCCCGGGCCACCCAGGCGATGGTGCGCGGCGCGGGCGTCCACCTCGGGCGGTTCAAGCCGGCCGTGCACGTGACCCTGTGGAGCTGAGGGCGGGGCGGGCACTTTCACCGGCTGCCCGGTGAAAGTGGTTCTTGTCAGGGCGCAGACCACCTGACCAGAACCACTTTCCCCTGACCAGTCCGCCGACGGGCCACCTGACGAGGGCGGCGCCTCGGCTCACGCCCCCGCGATCGCGTCGAAGACCGCGGGCAGGTCCCGCAGGGTGTGGGCGGGCAGGAACGCGTCGCAGTACGGCAGCGCCGCCGCCATCGAGCCGACCAGGGGCTCGAACCCGACCGCGGCCGCACGCGGGTTGAGCCAGACGATGCGGCGGGCCCGGCGCGCGGCCCGGGCCATCACCGCGGCGAGCTCGGCCGGGGGGTCGCTGTCCCAGCCGTCCGAGGCGATCACCAGCACGCCCCCGCGCACGACGTTGCCGTGCCGCGACGCCAGCAGCTCGCGCAGGCACCGGGCCAGGTGGGTGCCGCCGAACCGGTCCACCACCTGCTCACCGGCCTGCTCGATCGCCGCCTCCGCGGACCGGTGGGTGAGGGCCGGGGTGAGCCGGGTCAGCGAGGTCGAGAACGCGAACGCCTCGGCCCGCCGGGTGCGCGCGAAGGCCCGCATCAGGTGCAGGTACGCCGTGGAGTAGGCCTGCATGGACTGGCTGACGTCGCACACCAGCGTCACCGTCAACGGCCGCTTCACGTGGTGGTAGCGCTTGAGCTCCATCGGCTCCCAGCCGGTACGCCGGGACGCGGCGATCGTCTCCCGGAGCGCGACCCGGCGCCCGGTCGGCCGGACCCGGAGCCGGCGGCTGCGCCGGGTCGGCCAGCGGTGGGCGGAGGCCTCGAGCCAGCGCCCCAGGACCGCCAGCTCGTGCTCGTCGAGCTGCTCGAGCGGGGTGTCGGCGATCCGCGCGACGGCGCTGGGGAGCAGCTCCGGGAGCGTGTGCTCCTCCCCCTCGGCGTCGTCGGAGGCGACCGCCGCCGGCAGCGTGTGCCACGGCAGGTCCGCGGCCCCACCCTCGGCGCCCGCGTCGCCGGCCACCCGGCGGAGCCGGTCCTCGGGGTCGGCAGCGGGCTCGACCCCGCTGCGCCGGGCCTGCGGGTCGACCTCGAGCACCGCGTCGCTGAACGCCGCGTGGAAGACCCGGTCGAAGGTCGCCAGGTCGTGCTCGCGGCTCACCAGGGTGAGCCGGGCCAGCCAGTAGAGCCGGCCCACCCGGGCCGGCGGCGCGGCGGCCAGGGCGTCGGCGAACGCCCGCATCGAGGTCATGGTCACCGGTACGCCGTGTCGGCGCAGCCGCTCGGCCAGCGCCACCACCAGGACGGCACGGTCGGCCCCGCCCAGCAGCGGTGGCGGCAGCGACGTGGACACGGTCAGCCGAGCGCGTAGGAGTCGAGCGACTCGAGGACCAGCTCCCGGTCGTCGGGCGTCTTGACCACCGCGCCCAGCGTCGCGACCACCACGTCCCGGACCAGCTCGGTGGCGCCGAGCGCGGAGAGGGCCGCCACCCAGTTGATCGCCTCCGCCACCCCGGGCGGCTTCTCCAGGTCGAGCGAGCGGACGTGGCCCACGAACTGCGCGGCCGACTCGATCAGCGCCGCGTTCGCCGCGGGCGCGGTCCGCCGCAGGATCGCCACCACCCGCTCCGGCTCGGGGAAGTCCAGCCAGTGGTAGAGGCACCGGCGCCGCAGCGCGTCGTGCAGCTCCCGGCTCCGGTTGGAGGTGAGTACGACGATCGGTGGTTGCCGGGCGGTGAACGTGCCGATCTCGGGCACCGTCACCGACCCCTCCCCCAGCGCCTCGAGCAGCAGCGCCTCGAACTCGTCGTCGGCCCGGTCGACCTCGTCGATCAGCAGCACCGGCGGCCGCGGCCCGTCGTACCGCACGCAGCGCAGGATCGGCCGCTCGACGAGGAACTCCTCGCTGAACAGGTCGGCCTCGGTGAGCTGCTGGTGCTGGGACTCCGCGAGCCGGATCGCCAGCAGCTGGCGCTGGTGGTTCCAGTCGTAGAGCGCCTCGTTGGCCGTCAGCCCCTCGTAGCACTGCAGCCGGACCAGCGGCGCGTCGAGGACCTCGGCCAGCACCTGCGCCGCCGCGGTCTTGCCGACGCCCGGCTCGCCCTCGAGCAGCAGCGGCAGCCCGAGCCGCAGCGTCAGGAAGACCGCCGTGGCCATGCCCTCGTCGGCGAGGTAGTCGTGCTCGTCGAACCGTCGCCGCACGTCGTCGATCGACGCCAGCTCGTCGGTCACCGAGCCACCTCGGAAGGGGTCACCTCGGAGGGGGCCACCCCGAGCAGCGCCGCGTAGTCCGCCCAGGTGTCGACGTCGGGCGGCACCGGCCCGGCCACCCGGACCCGCGCCACGTCCTCGCCGGCGTCGACGAGCTTCCAGACCGCCTTGTCCCCGTGCAGCCCGGTGAGGGTCCCGAACATCGCGCGGTCGAACCACAGCGGGTGGCCGAGCCCGTCGTCGTACTCGCAGACGCCCACCGCGTGGCCCGCGGCGCCGGCGACCAGCGCGCCGATCGTGGCCGCGGTGACGCCGGGCTGGTCGCCGAGGAGCAGTACGACGCCCGCGGCGTCGTCGCGCACCCGCGCCAGGGCCGTGCGGATCGAGGTGGCACAGCCGTCGCCGAAGTCGGGGTTGAGCACCACGTCGACGCCCTCGAGGTCGACCCGCTGCTGGACCTCGTCCGCGGCGCCTCCCAGCGCCACCACGACCTGGTCGAACCCGGCCTCCCGGACCGTGGCGAGGGTGGCGTCGAGCAGCGTCGCGCCGCGGTAGGCGAGCAGCTGCTTGGGGCGTCCCAGCCGCCGGGACCCGCCGGCGGCGAGCACGAGGGCGGCCGTGGTCACGAGGCGTGCTCCTGCAGGTGGTCGGCCAGGAACCGGTCCCGGCAGCCCGGGTTGCAGAACCAGTGGTCGACCCCGTCGACGGTCGCGTGCGGGGTGTCGGGGCCGATCGTGACCGTCATCCCGCAGACCGGGTCGACCGCCTCGGTCGGTCGCACGGCGGCCGGGGCGGTGGCCACCGCGAGCCCCTCGACCCGGATCCGGCGCACCAGCGCGGCCATGATCGACAGCGCCACCTCCGACGGGGTCCGCGCGCCGATGTCGATCCCGACGTGGGTGTGGACGCGGGCGGCCTCCTCCTCGGTCAGGTCCAGGCTGGCCAGCAGCGCCTGCCCGCGGGTGCGGCTGATCACCACCCCCACGAAACCGACGCCGGCGTCGAGCGCGGTCCGGACGGGCCCGCCCTCGTCGCCGCCGTGGCTGGACACGATCACCGCGGTCGCACCGGCCGGGTCGGCGCCCTCGGCCGCCCGCTCGACGACGAAGCCGAGCCCCGGCGCGAGGGTGGCGAGGGCCTCGGTCGTCGGCGAGGTGCCGACGAGGTGCAGCACCGGCGCGGGCAGCAGCGGCTCCAGGTAGATCTCCAGGGCGCCGCCGGACAGGCACGGGTTGACCGCGATGCTGGCACCGGGTGACTCGGGGAAGACGTCGTCGCCGTCGGGCAGCACCCGCAGCAGCACGGACTCCCCCGACCCGAGGGCCCGCAGCGCGGCGGTGCGGACCGAGCCGGCGGCGCAGTGCCCGCCGACGAAGCCCTCCATGGTCCCGTCGGCCAGCACGATCGCCCGGTCGCCGGGGTGCGCCGAGGTCGGCTCCTGGGCGCGCACCACCGTGGCCTGGACGAACGGCACCCGCGACGCGGTGAGCTCGTCGATCCGGCTCGAGATCGTGGTGGTGGTCACATCCCCATCCTGTCTCGGCACCGGTCAGATCGGCGGGGTCGCGCGACCCTGCATCGCGTCCCAGACCCGGGAGGGGGTCAGCGGCATGTCCGCGTGCCGGATGCCGAACGGCTTGAGCGCGTCGACCACCGCGTTCACCACGGCCGGCGGCGAGCCGACGGTGGCGGACTCCCCGACCCCCTTGGCCCCGATCGGGTGGTGCGGCGAGGGGGTCACCGTGTGCCCGGTCTCCCAGTGCGGGACCTCCAGCGCGGTCGGGATCAGGTAGTCCATCAGCGAGCCGCCGAGGCAGTTGCCGTCCTCGTCGAAGGCGATCATCTCCATCAGCGCCATGCCGACGCCGTCGGTGAGGCCGCCGTGCACCTGGCCCTCGATGATCATCGGGTTGATCCGGGTGCCGCAGTCGTCGACCGCCACGAACCGGCGGACCTTCACCACCGCGGTGCCGGGGTCGATGTCCACGACGCAGATGTAGGCGCCGAACGGGTAGGTCAGGTTCGACGGGTTGTAGCAGATCTGCGCCTCCAGGCCGCCCTCCACGCCCTCGGGGAGGTCGCCGGCACCGTGGGCGCGCATCGCGATGTCCTGGATCGTGACCGACCGGCCCGGGTCGCCCTTGACGTGGAAGGAGCCCTTCTCCCACTCCAGGTCCGCCACCGACACCTCGAGCATCCCCGAGGCGATGATCTGGGCCTTGTCGCGCACCTTGCGCGAGACCAGCGCGGCCGCCGCGCCGGAGACCGGCGTGGACCGGCTGCCGTAGGTGCCCAGGCCGAACGGCGTCTGGTCGGTGTCGCCGTTGACGACCTGGATGTCGGCCGGCGGGATGCCGATCTCCTCGGCGACGATCTGGGCGAACGTCGTCTCGTGGCCCTGGCCCTGGCTCATGCAGGACAGCCGCACCACCGCCTTGCCGGTCGGGTGCACGCGCAGCTCGCAGCCGTCGGCCATGCCGAGGCCCAGGATGTCCATGTCCTTGCGGGGACCGGCCCCGACGGCCTCGGTGAAGAACGCGACGCCGATGCCCATCAGCTCGCCGCGGGCCCGTCGCTCCTCCTGCTCGCGGCGCAGGTCGTCGTACCCGGCCATCTCGAGCGCGACCCGCATGGCCCGCTCGTACTCCCCGGAGTCGTAGACCCAGCCGGTCTGCGTCGTGTACGGGAACTGGTCGGGCTGGATGAAGTTGCGCAGCCGCAGCTCGACCGGGTCGATCTCCATCTCGTGGGCGAGGCAGTCGACCAGCCGCTCGACGAGGTAGACGGCCTCGGTGATCCGGAACGAGCAGGCGTAGGCGACGCCGCCGGGCGCCTTGTTGGTGTAGACCGCGGTCATCTTGCAGTAGGCGGCCTCGAGGTCGTAGCTGCCGGTGAAGACCCCGAAGAAGCCGGCCGGGTACTTGATCGGCGCCGCGGTGCCGTTGAACGCGCCGTGGTCGGCGAGGACGTTGGTGCGGATCGCGAGGATCTTGCCGTCCTTGGTGGCCGCGATCTCGCCGCGCATCACGTAGTCGCGCGCGAAGCCGGTGCTGACGAGGTTCTCGGACCGGTCCTCCATCCACTTCACCGGCTTGCCGAGCACCAGCGACGCCACGATCGCGCAGACGTAGCCGGGGTAGATCGGCACCTTGTTGCCGAAGCCGCCGCCGATGTCGGGCGAGATCACCCGGATCTTGTGCTCGGGCAGGCCCGAGACCAGCGCGTAGACCGTGCGGTGCGCGTGCGGGGCCTGGCTGGTGGTCCACAGCGTGAGCTGGCCGCCGACCCGCTCGTAGTCGGCGACGCAGCCGCAGGTCTCCATCGGCGCGGGGTGGACCCGCGGGTAGACGATGTCCTGCTCCACGACGACGTCCGCCTTGGCGAACACCGCCTCGGTCGCCGCCTCGTCACCGGTCTGCCAGTCGAAGCAGTGGTTGTCGGTCTTGCCCTCGAGGTCGGTGCGGATCACCGGGGCGTCGGGGGCCAGCGCCTGGCGTACGTCGACCACGGGCGGGAGCAGGTCGTACTCGACGTCGATCAGCTCCAGCGCGTCCCGCGCCGAGTAGCGGTCCTCGGCCACCACGAAGGCGACCTCCTGGCCCTGGAACCGGACCTTGTCGGTCGCCAGCACCGCCTGCACGTCGTTGGACAGGGTGGGCATCCAGGCCAGCCCCTGGGCGGCCAGGTCGGCGCCGGTGATCACGGCCTTCACCTTGGGGTGGGCGAGCGCGGCGCTGGTGTCGACGCTGACGATCCGGGCGTGCGCGACCGGGGAGCGCAGGATCGCGAGGTGGAGCATCCCCGTGAGCTGGATGTCGTCGACGTACTTGCCGAGGCCGCGGATGAAGCGCGGGTCCTCCTTGCGGAGCATCCGGCCGTGACCGACGGGGTGCTGGTCGTTGTCGGCGTGCTCGAGGTCCTCGGTGACCTCGGCGGCGCCGGTGGCGGCGCCCTCGACGGTGGTCATGATGTGCTCCCCACGGACTCGTCGGCCTCTTGCTGCTTGCGGGCCGCCCACTGCACCGAGCGGACGATCGTCGTGTACCCGGTGCACCGGCAGATCTGCCCGGAGATGGCCTCGCGGATGGTCTGCTCGCTGGGGTCCGGGTCCCGGTCCAGCAGGGCTCGTGCGGTCATCAGCATCCCCGGTGTGCAGAACCCGCACTGGAGGCCGTGACAGCGCATGAAGCCGTCCTGCACCGGGTCGAGCACGCCCTCCTGCTCGAGGCCCTCGACGGTGCGGACCTCGTGGCCGCCGGCCATCGCCGCGAGCACGGTGCACGACTTGACGGGCTCGCCGTCGAGCCAGGTGACGCAGGTGCCGCAGTTGCTGGTGTCGCAGCCCCAGTGGGTCCCGGTGAGCCCGAGCTCGTCGCGGAGGAAGTGGACGAGGAGCATCCGGCCCTCGATCTCGCGCGTCACGGTCTCGCCGTTGACGGTCATGGTCACCTGCATGTCAGCGGTTCCTTCCCTGGTCGCCGGCGATGCCGGCCTGGATGCGCCCGACCGACGTACGCAGCGTGCGCCGGGTCAGCTCGTCGGCGAGATGGCGCTTGTAGTCGGCGGTGCCCCGGTTGTCGGTGGTGGGCGAGCAGCTCTCGGCGGCGATCGCGCCGGCCCGGGCGTAGAGGTCCTCCGACGGCTCCTGGCCGCGCAGCGCCTCGGAGACGGCCGGGATGCCGCTGGTGTTGGGCCCCACGGCCGCGAGCCCCACGCGGGCGTCGGTGATCACCGGCCCGTCCATCCAGACCGCGGCGCCGGCGGACGTGACCGCCCAGTCGCCGGCCCGCCGCTCGACCTTGGCGTAGGCGCTCGAGCCGTGCGGCCGGACCGGGATCCGGACCTCGGTGAGGATCTCGCCGTGCTCCACCGCCGTCTCGTAGGGACCCCGGTGGAACTCGGCCATGGTGACGACCCGCTCGCCGCCGGCGCCGCGGATCACGCAGCTGGCGTCCAGCGTGGTGCAGACGGCCGTCAGGTCCTCGGACGGGTCGGCCTGGCACAGGGAGCCGCCGATCGTCCCGCGGTTGCGCACCACCGGGTCGGCGATCACGTGCTCGGCGTCGGCGAAGATCGGGAACAGCGCCGCGAGCTCCGGGGACTCGAGCAGCTCGCGGTGCCGCGTCATCGCGCCGATCCGGACCTCGTCGGTGCCGACCCGGACGTAGCCGAGCTCGTCGTGCAGGTCGTTGATGTCGATGACGTACTCGAGGTTGGCCAGGCGCAGCTTCATCATCGGCAGGAGGCTGTGGCCCCCGGCGATCAGCCGGGCCTCCTCGCCCAGCCGGACCAGGAGGTCGATGGCGTGATCGACGCTGGTGGCTCGCTCGTACTCGAACGGCGCAGGGACCTGCATGGGAGACCTCCTGTGACGGTGGTCACCCGACTCTCACCCCGGCGTCCTCGGCCGTCAACGGCCGGTTCAGCAAATCGTTGATTTGGGTCAGGGCGGTGGGTTCTCCTCGTCTGCCAGCACGCTCGCGTGCTCGACGGGGAGGCTGAAGGAGTCGGCGGAGGCGTCGTACGTGACGTGGCCGTTGGCGGCCTGCGCGGCCAGCCACTCCTGCAGGAACCGCTGTGCGATGCCGGAGCGTTCGGAGAGCTCGGCCACCGTGGCCGTCCCCAGCGACGCGAGCGCCCGCCAGAGTCCGAGGCGGTCGCCGAGGTGGACCAGGATCGCGTTGTACGCCGCGGCACGGTCGGTCGACACCTTGCCGGCGAACTCCTCGAGCCGGGCGAGGTCCGGGTCGGAGGCTTCGAGCTGGGCAGTCATGGTCGGTTCCTTTCCGTGGGGCGGCCGGGCGGCGCCGTCGGGATCCACCGTGCGGGGCGCCACTTCCAGCGCCCTGTCGTGTCTCCGCCGCTCCCGTGACAGACCGGGGACAGCGGCATGTACGACGCTTGGTGCATGACCGACCTGACCGAGCTCGGCACCGTGCTGACCGTGTGGCGCGAGCACCAGGCCGGCGTCGGCCGGCGCTGCCGCGTGGGTGTGCGCGGAGTGGTCCATGCCGGCCATCCCCGCCATGCCTGCCATCGACGGCGTCCCGGCGTCGGCCGCCGGGGCCGCGGACGCGGTGGCCACGGGCAGCAGCATCGCCGCCATCGCCGCGCACCCGACGCCCAGGCGGAGGTACGCCGCGCGGCCGGCGCGGCGTACGCGCGTGGGAGCTGGCCCAGCCGAGGCCGGCGACGAAGACGACCAGGGCCACCACGGACGGCGCCCTGGTCCAGGTGACCAGCAGCATCGCCGCCATCGCGCCCGCCATCACGGCGTGCCAGCCGTCGAGGTCGCGACCGTGGTCGGTGGGGCGGCGGGCGGGCAGCAGGGCACGCGCCAGGCAGTAGAGCGTCACCGCCGCCATGACGGCGGCCAGCAGGCCGGCCATGCGGGGAGCATGGGCGCCCGCGCAGGTCCGGTCAACGGCAACCTCAGGATCCGCTGAGCCGGCGTCGGACGGCGACCGAGACGACGCCGAGGGATCAGGAGGACTGCTGGCCGTGGTTCTCGGGCTTCTCCGCGGAGGCATCTTCCGGCGCGTCGCCGTAGACGCCCGCGTCCTTGGCCGACTGCGCCTTGCGCAGCTGCTTGACCAGGCTGAAGCCGAGGAACACGACCGCGGCGGCGAGCAGCAGGAAGATCGCGAACGCGGTCCAGCCCGCCTTGACGTCCTCGGGCTCCGGGCTCTCGTCGACGAGGCTGAGGACGAAGGGCAGGACCGGGCTCAGGACCGGGCCGGTGAGGAGCGCGTCGAACGGCATGGGACCAGTCTCTCAGGCGGGGTTCGGGATGCCGGCGAAGAGGTCGTCCTCCGGGGTGCTGGTGGAGACGTGACTCACCACGAGCTCGTAGTCCTCGGTGGGCCAGATCTTCTCCTGGAGCTCGCGCGGGATGGCGAACCAGAAGCCGTCCGGGTCGATCTGCGTCGCGTGCGCCAGCAGCGCCTGGTCGCGGACGCCGAAGTAGTGGCCGCACGGGACGCGGGTGGTGATCCGGGCGTCCCACTCGGGCTCGGGCTCCCACTCCTTGAGCCGCTCCGCCCACGGCGACTCCAGGCCGTGCTCCAGCATCGCGTCGTGCAGCGCCTGCATCCGCGGCCGGTTGAAGGAGTGGTGGTAGTAGAGCTTGAGCGGCTGCCACGGCTCCCCGAGCTCGGGGTAGCGCTCCGGGTCGCCGGCCGCCTCGAACGCCGCCACCGACACCTCGTGGCACTTGACGTGGTCCGGGTGCGGGTAGCCGCCACGCTCGTCGTACGTCGTCATCACGTGCGGCTTGAACTCGCGGATCAGCTTCACCAGCGGCGCGGCCGCCTCCTCGAGGGGCACCAGCGCGAAGCAGCCCTCGGGCAGCGGCGGCTTGGGGTCGCCCTCCGGCCAGCCGGAGTCGACGAACCCGAGCCAGTCCTGGCGGATGCCGAGGATGTCGCGGGCGCGGTCCATCTCCTCGCGCCGGATCTCGGTGATGTTCTCGAGGATGTCGGGGCGGTCCATCTTGGGGTTGAGGATCGAGCCCCGCTCCCCGCCGGTGCAGGTCGCGACGTGCACGTCGACCCCCTCGTCGACGTACCTCGCCGTGGTCGCCGCCCCCTTGCTCGACTCGTCGTCGGGGTGCGCGTGCACGTGCATCAGGCGGAGGCCGGCGCGGGGGCCGGTGCGGAGGGCGTGCGGCATGGGTCTCATCGTAGGGCGGGCCGTCGCGGCCCGGTCCGCGGTGCCCACCCGGAGGGTGCGAGCATCGGGGGGTGACCTCGCACGACCTCGCCGACCGGTACGGCGCGCCCGCACCCTGGCGGCGGCGCGCGGTGATCGCCGCCACCGTGGTGGTGGCCGCGGCCTTCCTCGGCTGGCTGGGCTGGACCGCCTGGGCGCACTCGACACCGGCGGTCGACTCCGACCTGGTGACCTACTCGATCGACGGGGAGCACCAGGCCACCGCGAAGGTCGACGTGCGGCTCAAGGACGAGTCCGTGCACGCGACCTGCCTGCTGCGCGCCTTCGCCGAGGACCACGCGGTGGTGGGCGAGCTCTCCTTCACCCCGGAGTACGGCGCCGAGCAGCCCCTCGTGCAGACCATCCGCACCGAGCGCCGGGCCACCTCGGTGGACCTGGTCGGCTGCACCGCCCCCGGGGAGCCCAGACCGCGCTGACCTGCACGATCAGGCCGTAGTTGTTAAACTCGTTCTTCTGAGCTGTCCCGGAGGGGTCCAGGCGCGGGCCCTCCGACGTCTGAGGCATGACTTGTGGTCGCCCGACGAAGACATCCAGCACGACGTTCAGGCGGATCGTCCCGCCACCACCCGAGTATTCCCAGGAGTACTGATGACGCAGTCGACCGAGCAGGGCACCATCTGGCTGACCCAGGATGCCTACGACAAGCTCCAGGCGGAGCTCGAGAACCTCAAGGGCCCCGTGCGCCAGGAGGTCATCGCCCGCATCAGCGCCGCGCGCGACGAGGGTGACCTCAAGGAGAACGGCGGCTACCACGCGGCCCGCGACGAGCAGGGCAAGGTCGAGGGCCGCATCCGCCAGCTCGAGGACATGCTGCGCCGCGCCGAGGTCGGCGAGACGCCGGCCGACGACGGCATCGTCGAGCCCGGCATGAAGGTCACCTACAAGTTCGTCGGCGACGACGACGACGAGGCCGAGACGTTCCTGCTCGGTGCCCGCGAGATCGAGGACTCGGTCGACGGGCTCAAGGTCTACTCGCCGCAGTCGCCGCTCGGCTCCGCGATCATCGGCGCCCGCACCGGCGACACGGTCTCCTACGAGGCGCCGAACGGCAAGGAGCTGCAGGTCGTCATCGTCGACGCGGTTCCCTACACCGGCTGACCGGGCACTCCGGGGCACTCCCAGCGCCCTGACCGGGAAGCCCCGGCACTCTCAGCCCTGTGACCGGGCGTTTCGTGCAACCACGAAGCGCCCGGTCAGCTGCATCCGGGTGCCGGCACGTGCCCGGTCACTGGAAGACGCGGTAGCCGCACTCGCGGAGGCGGGCGGTCACCTGCTCGGCGTGCGGCTCGCCGCGGGTCTCGAGCTGGAGGTGCACCTCGACCTCGTCGAGGTGCAGCGAGGGCGAGATGCGCTCGTGGACGACCTCGAGCACGTTCGCGCCCGCCTTGCCGACCTCGGTCAGGAGCGTGGCCAGCCCGCCGGGGAGGTCCGGGATGCAGATCCGCAGGTTCAGGTAGCGCCCGGCGGCGGCCATGCCGTGCCGGATCACCTTGCCGAGCAGCAGCGGGTCGATGTTGCCGCCGGAGAGCAGCGCCACGGTGGGGGTCCGGAAGTCGGTGGGCCGGTCCAGCATCGCGGCGACCGCCGCGGCCCCGGCGGGCTCCACCACCATCTTGGCCCGCTCCAGCAGCGCCAGCAGGGCGCGGGAGAGCGAGTCCTCGGAGACCGTGCGGATCTCGTCGACGTGGTCGCGGACGGCCGCGAACGTGATGTCACCGGGGCGCCCGACCGCGATCCCGTCGGCCATCGTCGTCATCGACTCCAGCGGCACCGGGTGCCCCTGCGCCAGCGAGCCCGGGTAGGCGGCCGCCCCCTCGGCCTGGACGCCGATGACGCGTACGTCGGGGCGCAGCGACTTCACCGCGATCGCGATGCCCGCGAGCAGGCCGCCCCCGCCGGTGGGGACCAGCACGGTCTCCACCTCGGGTGACTGCTCGAGGATCTCGAGGCCGACGGTCCCCTGCCCGGCGACGATGTCGGCGTGGTCGAAGGGGTGGATCAGGACCGCCCCGGTCTCGGCGGCGAAGGCGTGCGCGGCCTCGAGCGCGTTCTCCAGGTAGCGCCCGTGGAAGATGACGTCCGCGCCGTACCCCCGGGTGGCCTTCTCCTTCGGGATCGGCGCGCCCTCGGGCATGAAGACGGTCGACTTGATCCCGAGCAGCTGCGCGGCGAGCGCGACGCCCTGCGCGTGGTTGCCGGCCGACGCCGCGACCACGCCGTGCGCGCGCTCGTCCTCCGAGAGCCGGGAGATCCGGACGTAGGCACCGCGGGCCTTGAACGAGCCGGTCCGCTGGAGGTTCTCGCACTTCAGGCTGACCGGTCCGCCGGCCAGCGCCGAGAGCCAGCGGGACTCCTCCATCGGGGTCTGGATCGAGACTCCGCGCAGCACCTCGCGCGCGGTCTCGATGTCGGCCAGGGTCACCGTGGGCACGTCACTCATGCTCCAGGGCCTCCTTCGTCGGGGGCTCCTCGCCCAGCTCTCGGTAGTCCTCGTCCAGCTCCTCCGCGGAGTCGTCCCCCGGGTCGGTGTAGTTGGCGAGGTGTTGCACCACGGCGTTGACCGCCGCGGCCAGCGGGACAGCCACCAGGGCGCCGGGAATGCCGGCGACCAGGACGCCGCAGCCGATGGCGATGATGACACCCAGGGGGTGCACCGACACCCACCGGCCCATCAGGAACGGCTGCAGGACGTGGCCCTCGATCTGCTGGACGATGATCACGCCACCCAGCATGAACAGCGCGGTGATCGGGCCCTGGTCGACGAGCGCGACGAGGATCGCCACGGTGCCTGCGACGGTGGCGCCGACCATCGGGATGAACGCGCCGAGGAAGACGAGCACGCCGATCGCGAGCACGAACGGCACGCCGAGGATCGCCGCGACGGTCATGATGCCGATGGCGTCGGTCGCCGCGACGATCACCGTCGCCCGGACGAACTGGGTCAGCGAGATCCAGGCGACCCGGCCCGAGCTGTCGACGTGCCGGCGGCCGGCGCGGGGCGCGAGGCGGACCATCCAGGCCCAGATCCGCTCGCCGTCGGCGAGGAAGAAGTACGTCGAGAACAGCACGATGAAGAAGGCGGCCAGCACGTGGCCCAGCGCGGTGCCGACCTCGGTGACCCGGCCGAGGATGGACCCGCCGTCGGTGGACGGCGTGATCGCCTTCTGGGCCCGGCTGATGTAGTCGTTGATCTGGGAGTCGCTGGCGTGCAACGGCCCGGTCTTCAGCCAGTGCTTGACCTCGTCGAGGCCCTTGACGGTCTGGTCGGCCAGGTCGTTGGCGCCGTTGGCGACCTGCTGGCCGGCGAAGGTGAGCAGCGCGGCCACGAACGCGATGCCGGAGAGCACCACGAGGATCGAGGCGAGCCCGCGCGGCAGCCCGATCCGGTGCAGGCCGTCCACGACGGGGCTGACCAGGGCGGTGATGAGCAGCGCCACGACCACCGGGAGCACCACGACCGCGAAGAAGCCGACCGCCGTGAACACGACGTACCCGGCGGCCACGATGACCAGGAACCGCCAGCCCCAGGCGGCCGCGAGGTCGAGGCCCCAGGGCACCTGGGCGCGGGTGAAGTTGGACGGCCCGGTCTGGATCGGCTCCGGCTCGGCCCGGCGTTCCTCGCGCAGCTGGGACCACTGGTGGGCCAGCCGCTGGGCGATGCCCTCGTCGTCGTCGGTGCGGCTGCGCAGCCCCATGATCGGCAGCCTGCGGCGGCCCTCCGGCGCGCTGCTGCCCGCCCCGTCGTCCGGTCGTGGACCTGCCTGGTCGGCGACGCCCTCGTCGCCCGGACCGTCGGCCTCGTTGCTCACCGCGACAGGCTATCCACCGGGGGTGTCGAGCACGCGCAGCACCAGCCGGTACGCCGCCACCGGGTGCCGCTCGGCGAGCAGGCCGGCCGCGGCCAGGACGTAGTCGGTGTCCACGACGACACGGGCCCGCTGCGGGAGCTGCCAGCCGCCCTCGAGGTCGGCGCCGACGCTGCCGGCGAGGACCCGGTCGGCGATGCCGGGCCGCCCGTTGCGGAGCACCCCGCCGGAGCCGACCAGCAGGTCGACCTCGCGCAGGTCCTTGCCGGTGCGCTCCACGACCCGGCCCTCGGGGCTGACCACCACCCGCGACCGCCCCGCGTGGCGGCGCAGGGCGAGACCGACCGCGGCCCGGGCGATCGCCTCGTCGACGTCGCGCTCGTCGTCGTTCTCGGGGAGGTACGACGGGTCGTGCTGCCGGTGGGCCGCCGCCTCGGCCAGGTCGTCCCGCCCCGCCTCGGCGACCGTGGTGACCGCCGACCAGCGCATGCCGAGGTCGCCCTCGACGGTCCGGGTCACCGGGGTGGTCGCCACCACCTCGCGGGACAGGCCCTGCCCGTCGATCGACGCAGTCTCGGGGTCGACCTCGACGACGCTGTGCACGTCGGTGGTGGCGCCGCCGACGTCGACGACCACCACGTCGCCCGCGCCCGGGTGCTCCTCGTCGAGGCCGTGGGCGAGCAGCTCCACGCCGGTGAGCACCAGGTCGGGGGTGGCGCCGCGGACCATCGCCGCGAAGTCGGCACGGGTGCTGAGGTGCTTGCCACCGATGACGTGGGCCAGGAACATCTCCCGGATCGCCGCGCGGGCGGAGTCGGGCGCCAGCACCCCGATCCGCGGGACGACGTTGTCGGCCAGCACGTGCGGCACCGCGCCGAGGATCTCCGCGACCTCGTCGCGGACCTCGACGTTGCCGGCCACGACGACCGGACCGCGCCAGCCGCCGGCCACCAGGGCCCGGGCGGCGTCGAGCAGCGCCTGGGTGTTGCCTCCGTCGGTGCCACCGGTCAGCAGCACCACGTCGGGCCGGCTCGCCGTCAGGTCGAGGGGCTCGACCCGCCGGCGGCCCGCGGTCGCGACGACGTCGACCACCTTGCCGCCGCTGGACAGCGCGACCCGGCGGCCGGCCTCCGCGGTGACCAGCTCCTCGTTGCCGACCACGGCGATGCGCAGGCCGCCGCCCGCGCTGGAGCAGGCCAGCACCTCGGCCGTGGCCGCCCGCGGGTCGGCGGCGGCGAGCGACGCCAGGCACGCGTCGTACCCGTCGAGGACGTCCCCGGTGCCGTCGGGCGCCGGGATCGTGGTGGGGTGCGAGGCGGAGGCGACGATGCGCCCCTCGGTCAGGTCGACCAGCGCCGCCTTGGTGAAGGTGGAGCCGAAGTCGACGCAGACCGCGGTCTCAGCCGAGGGCACGGTCGAGGTCGGCGATCAGGTCCTCGGCGGTCTCGATGCCGACGCTGAGCCGGACCAGGTCGGCGGGGACCTCGAGGTCGGTGCCGGCGACGCTGGCGTGGGTCATCCGGCCCGGGTGCTCGATCAGCGACTCGACGCCGCCGAGGGACTCCCCGAGCGTGAAGACCTCCGCCTTCTCGCACACCGCGAGCGCCTGGGACTCCCCGCCGCTGACCCGGAAGGAGACCATGCCCCCGAAGCGCTTCATCTGCTTCGCGGCCACCGCGTGGCCGGGGTGCTCCTCGAGCCCGGGGTAGATGACCTGGTCCACCGACGGGTGCCCGGTGAGGAACTCGACGATCTTCTCGGCGTTGTCGCAGTGCCGGTCCATCCGGACCCCGAGCGTCTTGAGGCCGCGGTGGGTGAGGAAGCTGTCGAACGGACCCGCCACGGCGCCCATGGCGTTCTGGTGGAAGGTCACCTTCTCGGCGAGCTCGAGGTCGCGGACGACCAGCGCGCCGCCGACGACGTCGGAGTGCCCGCCGCAGTACTTCGTCGTGGAGTGCAGCACGACGTCGGCGCCCAGGGTGAGCGGCTGCTGGAGGTACGGCGAGGCGAAGGTGTTGTCGACGACCAGCAGCGCGCCGGCGTCGTGGGCGACGGCGGCCAGCGCCTCGATGTCGCCGATGTTGAGCAACGGGTTGGTCGGCGTCTCGACCCAGACCAGCTTGGTCTCACCAGGGCGGATCGCGGCCCGCACCGCGTCCAGGTCGGAGACGGGCGCCGGGCTGTGCTCGAGGCCCCACACCTTCTCGACCTTGTCGAAGAGGCGGTACGTCCCGCCGTACGCGTCGTCGGGGATGACCGCGTGGTCACCGGGGCGGCAGACCGACCGGACCAGGGTGTCCTCGGCGGCCAGGCCGGAGGCGAACGCGAAGCCCCGCTCCCCCTCCTCCAGCGCCGCGATGGCGCCCTCGAGGGCGGTGCGGGTGGGGTTCGCGGAGCGGCTGTACTCGTAGCCGCCGCGCAGGCCGCCGACGCCGTCCTGCTTGTAGGTCGAGGTCGCGTAGATGGGCGGGATCACCGCTCCGGTCATCGGATCGGGCTCGTAGCCGGCGTGGATCGCACGCGTCTCGAAGCCGGACTTGCCCCTGTGCTGCTGCTCGGTCATGGGCCGAGGCTATCGAGCCGGTGGGCCCCGGTGGGCGGCGGGAACGGATGGGCCACCGGCGTTGTTGCAGACTGGTGAACGCCCGACCGACCCAGGAGGACGCGTGTCCATCTTCTCCCGCCACAAGTCCGAGCTCGTCGCCGCCGACCAGGCCCTGCCCGGCCGCAGCGAGCGCCCGTTCCACCTCGCCGAGAAGCACCTGGTCCTCGGCACCCCGCTGGTGACCGACGAGGCCCCGGAGGGCTACGAGGTCGCCCTCTTCGGCCTCGGCTGCTTCTGGGGCGCCGAGGAGGTCTACTGGCAGGTCCCGGGCGTCTGGTCGACCTCGGTCGGGTACGCCGGCGGCACCACGCCGAACCCGTCGTACGAGGAGGTCTGCACCGGCCGGACCAACCACACCGAGGCCATCCGGGTCGTCTACGACCCGGCGAAGGTCTCGTACGCCGACCTGGTGAAGACGTTCTTCGAGGTCCACGACCCGACCCAGGGCATGCGCCAGGGCAACGACGTCGGCACGCAGTACCGCTCGGCGATCTACTTCACCACGCCCGAGCAGGAGCAGGTCGCCCGCGAGCTCACCAAGGTGTACGGCGAGGAGCTGGAGCGGCGCCGCCTCGGTGACATCACCACCGAGATCCGCGAGGCCCCGACGTACTACTACGCCGAGGACCTGCACCAGCAGTACCTCGCCAAGAACCCGCACGGCTACCGCTGCCACGCCAACACCGGCGTGAAGT
>CAWDVM010000018.1:0-310169 GCA_963805685.1 uncultured Actinomycetota bacterium | reverse complement strand
GCCGGTCGAAGGCGTCAATCTCCCTGTCCTTCCGCCGCCAGTCGGACGCATCGTGGCTAGTCGAGTCGTGCAGCAACCTCACGCACGGTCTCGGCGACCTCGTCGGGGGCGGTGAGCAGGTGAAGGTGCTCACCGCTTCGACCAGCACGCGAGGCGACCGGCCACGGCCGGCGTTACCAGCGGACTGGGCAGCAGGCAGAGCCTCATGATCGCAATTGTGCCGGACAGGGATTGACCCCCTCGGGCTGTGTGAGTTCGCCAGAGGTCGCGAGCCTCGCAGTCGGCGAGACGTTGGTGCCGGGCCGCGAGCCGAGCTTCGAGGTGGGCCGGGCGATGCACTACGTCCATCCCGGGCTGGCCGGTTCAGGTCTCGCGGGCGACCCGGATCAGCCAGTCCGTCAATAGCGCGCGCAGGAGTTCCGGCCGCTCGTGGGGCAGCGCGTGTCCGGCGCCGTCGATCACAGCCAGGCTGGCGTGAGGATACTGATCGAGGAGGTCAACGGCGGAGGCATACCCGACCGTGGAGTCGAGCCGTCCCGCCACCACCAGCGTGGGGCCCGGGTACGCCGGCCGATCCCCGATGGAGAAGATCCCACCGCTCACCGATCCGCCCGAGCGCCGCCCAGTCGGTCAGCCGGGCGCCGGGGGCGACGTACCGCTCGTACCTGTCGAGCATCTCCACTGTCTGCACCACGAAGTAGCTGCGGAACCCGTCGTCGCCGATCTCGCCGGAACCGATCGCGACCCGGTGCTCGGGCACGTCGCGGACCGTTCCCAGAAGCGGGCAAACCAGCGCGAGACCCGCCACTCGAGTGGGGTGTTCGGCGGCCATCGCCTGGGCGTAGTAGCCGCCGGCAGAGTGGCCGACGAGGAGGTACGTCGCCCCGCAGGCCACCTCGTCGGCAAACCCCAGCAGAGTCTGGAGTACGTCGTTCGCGCCGCGGAGTGCCTCCGGGGCTGCTGTACGACCCATGCCCGGCAGGTCGGGATAGATCCTGCGGTATCCACTTGTGTCGACGAAGGCAGGCTCGAAGCACGCCTCGGACTCGCCATGGTCGACGCCGGCGCCGTGCAGTACCAGCACCGGCTGTCCGCCGCCGTGTTCGACGTAGTGGACGGTGACCTCGCCGACCCGCGCGTCCATCCGGTCAGCCTATGGCGCGGCCGTCGCCACCACGAGCCGGACGAACTGAGCTGACGGGCCGCTGCGGGATTCGCCCGGATTCGATGGCCGGCTCCGGTTATGTTGGCACCATGGGATCGAGGTCTCGGCACGTCAGCATTGGCATCGAGCGGTCCCATGTCGGAGGTCTACGACTTCGCGGCGGACCCGCTCAACCTACCGCTCAGGGTCATCAGCGACGGCGACGAATGCGAAGTGGTCTTCACCCTTCGCCAGCGTCCCGACATGACCAACGAGGACTTCGAGGGCGACGCCGACGCCGTGGCCGCAGATCTGGCCACGTTGAAGTCCCTTGTCGAGGCGCCTTGAGCTCCGCCCCACGTGCTGTGGCGCTGGAGTCCGCCGGGCACCGCCGCCTTGGGGGAATCCGGTCAGATGTGTCGAATCGCGGCGGGACCGTTCGTGGTAGGGGTGGGCGGGCCGCCGTCCCGTATCGACCACACTCACTTCCAGGAGACACCTTGAAGCTTCTTCTCACCTCGGGAGGTGTGACGAACGCCAGCATCCGCGGCGCGCTCGTCGAGCTCCTCGGCAAGCCGATCGCCGAGTCCACCGCGCTGTGCATCCCCACTGCGCAGTACGGACATCCGATGGTCGGGCCGGGCGTGAAGGCTTGGCAGTTCATCAGCGGCAACTCCCAGAACCCCATGGTCGAGCTGGGCTGGAAGTCCGTTGGCGTGCTGGAGCTGACCGCGCTGCCCAGCATCGACGAGAAACGTTGGGTGCCGATGGTCAGGGAGGCCGATGCCCTGCTCGTCGCGGGTGGTGACGTCCTTTACCTGTGCCACTGGATGCGCGAGTCCGGGCTGGCGGCCCTGCTGCCGTCGTTGAGCGAGACCGTCTGGGTAGGGCTCAGCGCGGGGAGCATGGTGATGACTCCCCGTGTCGGGGACGACTTCATCCAGTGGCGACCACCCACCGGCGACGAGACCACGTTGGGTGTCGTCGAGTTCTCGATCTGCCCTCACCTGGCTGACGACGGCATGCCAGGCAACTCCATGGCCGAGGCGGAGCAGTGGGCGGCTGGCATCCCGAACACGGCGTACGCGATGGACGACCAGACGGCGATCACCGTGGTCGACGGCGACGTCAACTTCGTGTCCGAAGGGCACTGGGAGCAGCTCCGGACTCTGACTTCTGATCCCGACCAGGCGTAGACAGCTCAGGGACACCTGCGGCATCGGCGCCTTCGTGATCCAGAACGCTCGCAATGAAGCGCATCCATGCGATGAGGTGCGTCTATCCGCCGACCCAGGTGCGTCACTCCGCCGCCTGTCGGCGCCTCATACCCGGACGTTGACGGCCGACTACGACGTCACACGCAGGTGCAGCCTCCTGCCGAGGATGCCGGCCAGACGGTCGGCTTCCAGCTCGATGGCTTCCTGGGGTCGTCGTCGTTCGTCGAGCCAGGTGACCGTGAGTTCGTCGCCGTTTCGCGTCCACGTCCCGCACACGACCCCGCCAGCGATCACCGGGTTGGCCTTGCGGGTCATCAGGTCCCGCAGAGACGACGGGGTGACGTGCACGTCCTTGGTGCCGGGACCCATCACCCATTGGTCGTGCCCGGGGAGGAACCGCACCGCATCCGAGGGAGGCATGGCCTGGAGGCTTTCGACGTCCTCGCTCGCGACGTAGGCGGCCGTGCCCTCGACGTCGACCGCGACCAGCCGGTCGCCAAGCTCGGAGAACCAGTTAGTGAGCCGTTTGCGGCCCGCGCTCAGGCAGTTGCCGAGCCAGTAGTGGAGGTTGTCGAGCGTCGCCGGCCCATAGGTCCGGAAGTACGCCGTGACGGCACGCGGACCCGCGGCGTCGACGTCGGGGATGCCCTGCCACCTCGGGTTCGTGTCGAGCCTCTGGAGGGTTCGCTGCCCGTCTCGCCGCGGACCCAGGCTCACGTCTCCCTGCCAGGTCAGCGGCTTGATCAGGGTGCCCGCGCCCTCCTCGAACACCGGCCTCAGGTGCCGGTAGGCGCGGTGCCTCGTGAGCACCTGGCCGAGCTCAGGGATCGTCAGCGGTCCGTCGCTCAGCGCCGCGCGCACGGCGGCCCGGAAGTCAGGCCAGTCCGAGGGGGTGAGTCGGTAGTACTCCACCCAGCTCGGCAGCTCCCACTGCCGGCCGGCCGATCGGAGGGCGAGGTAGATTCCGCCGTCCTCGGGCGAGAGGTAGTGCATCGACCCGCGGAACGCGAAGGCCTGGATCACCTCGCCCTCGGCCAGGGCCACCGCCAGCTCACCGTGGCGCCACGCCGACTGGCGGGTCCGGACAGCAAGCTCAGCAAGCGAATCGTCCATCGAGAGCACCGCACCGAGGCGGCGTACGACGCATGCGACCGACTCAGACCCGACGGGGTCGAGCAGCTGACGCCCCATCCGCCAGGCCAGCGCCTGCGCCCACGTGACCGAAGCCTCTGTCGGTGCGCTCATCTCCGCAGCCTCGCACTGATCCCGGACGGAAGGCGTCCTGTTCGGTGCCGACTCCTCCTTGATGGCCCAGCCGGGCAGGACACCCTGGACCGCGTTCCTCCTCCGTCATGTCCGGCGGACCAGCAGCGGATGAGACGCCTCGAGCGCGCTCTGCCCACCCGCGTCTTTCCGCGAACGCCCGATCGGGGTGGATCCGTCCGGCTCGCGGTCGTTCGAGGGTGGAGGCTGAGCGAGAGACCAGAGCGGCACGGCCTGAGGGAGCCCTCAGGACTCGTTCGCTTGACCGATGAGCACGACTTGGCCCGATGACGCCTGGTTGCCGTCGGCGACTTCCTTGGTGATGGTCAGCGTCGGAAGCGTGCTCGGGCCTACGCCGGACCAGAGCGTGACGTCGGTGCCCTCGTTGAACGTGCCGATCGGAACGAGAAGGCCTGCGTCGCTCTTCAGCCACGCCTCGTAGAACTCTCCGTCGGTGCGTCGCGGGAGTCCGGTGGCGTGGAGTTCGACCTTCCATCCGCTGTCCGTCTTGGTCAGCGTGACGTTCGCGGATGCATCGGGCGCGAGCCGGGTCCCCGTCAGGGACGCAGCGAACTGGGCTGGTTCGTCGCGGGTCGCCTGCAAGCCGACGGTGACGCCCACCGCCAGGACGACCGCGGCGGCTACGGCCATGACGGAATACCGGATCCGTCGCCGACGCCGGCCGGCGCCGGCCTCCTCGGCGATCGCGGCGACCACGCGCTCCTGGAGTTCGAGCGGGGGCTCGGCCCACACCGCCGGGTCCGCGAGTACGCCGTGCACCCGCTCGATCTCGGCGCGCTCCGCCGGCGTCAGGTCATCGTCGGACATCGGAGCCTCCTTCGCGCGGGTCGGCGGGTGCCGAGTCTGCCGGTTCGGCACGCAGGTCGGACAGGATGCCCGCCAGCCGGCGGTGCGCCCGGAATGTCCGGGACTTGACCGTGCCGAGCGGGATCTCGAGCTTGTCGGCGATCTCCGCGTGGCTGAGCTCGTCGAAGTGTTGCATCCGGATCAGGTCGCGTTCGGTGGTGGGCAGCTCGTCCAGCGCCCGGCGTACCTCGGCCACGTCGTGGATCTGCTCCGCCGAAGGCGGCAGCGTGACCAGCGAGGCGCTGTCGGAGGTGTCGATGTTGTCGAGGTTGCGGTGCCGGCGCTCGCGTCGGTGCACATCGATGGCGACCCGCTTCGCGATCGTGGTGAGCCAGGCCCCGAGCGCCCGGCTCGGGTCGTAGCTTCCCGCCGCACGCCACGCCTGCACGAACGTCTGCTGGGTGGCGTCCTCCGCGAGGCCGGTATCGCCGAGCACCCTGTACGCGATCGCGAACACCAGCCGGCCGTAGGTCTGGTAGACGACCCGGACCGAGTCCGCGTCTCCTGAAGCGAACCATGACGCCAGCTCGGCGTCGTCCACGGCCACGGTCGTCACGCTAGCCCAACGTTCACCGGCGTCCTCCATGGTGTGCGGGTGTGCGGGAGTCGCGGCGGTGCCGGTCGCGCTACGTCTCATTCCCTGCTTACGCAGCCGGGTCCGGCTCGGTTCGCCCGGATCCGGCACCGGATCCCGGACGGAACCGGTGCGTGAGCGCCGCCGTAGAAGCCGCAGAGGTCGGCATCGGCCGGCACGATCACGAGAAGAGCAGACAATGAAAGAGCAGAGCAGAATCAACAGGTGGCTCGGCCGGGCCGCGGCCGCCACGACCCTGATCGGCCTGGTCGCGGCAGTCTCGGCGGGTCCGGCACAGGCGACGCCGGCACGAGCCTCCGCCGCGGTCGTCGACGACGTGCTCGTCATCAGCGGCACGAACGCCGCCGACAGGATCACCGTCGACTTCACCGCGCTCGACTCCGTCGTGGTGGACCTCGGTCACGACCACGTCCAGCGCCTCGACCCGCGCACCTTCCACTCGGTGTCGGTGGACCTGCGTGCCGGTGACGACGACTTCCGCACACTCAGCGGCGGGGCGCTCGCCGACGTGCCGCTGACGGTCAGGTCAGGAGCGGGCGACGACACTGCCGTCGGAGGCGCCGCGAACGACGTCCTCAAGGGTGGCTCCGCGGAGGACTTCCTCCTGGGCGGAGCGGGCACCGACCTCGTGTACGGCGGCCGCGGCGCCGACTTCATCAACGGCGGCGTCGGCACCGACACCGAGGTGCTCGGCTCCGGCGACGACACGGCAGCGTGGAACCCGGGAGAGGGCAACGACGCGATCAGCGGCGGCCGCGGTCGGGACACGTTGGCCTTCAACGGCTCCGACGCCGATGAGCGGATGTCACTGACGGCGGACGGCACGAGCGCGGTCTTCCTGCGCAGCCCGGGCGCCATCCGGATGGACCTCGACGGCGTCGAGCGGCTCGACCTCGCCACCTTTGGTGGCGCCGACGCCGTGACGATCGGCGACCTCAGCGGCACTGCTCTCAGCGTCGCGGACATCGACCTCTCCTCGGCCGTCGGCACCGGCGACGCCGACACTGTCGTTGTGAACGGTACCGACCGGCCGGACCGGGTCGATGTCGCGGCGCACGCCGGCGCGGTCGACGTGACCGGACTGAGGGCCGAGACCGTCGTCACCGGCGGCGAGCCAACCGACCGGCTCGAGATCCACACGTTCGAGGGTGACGACAGCGTCACCGTCGACGACGCAGCCCGAGCACTGCTCGACATCGCTGTCGACCTCGGATTCGACCAGTCATGACCAGCATCAGCCCCGGACTCGACCACGTGGCGTTCAACTGCGCCGACCGCACCGAACTCGAGAAGTGGGGAAGCCGCCTGGACGAGCTCGGCGTCAGCCACGGAGGGATCATCGACGCTCGCTACGGGTCGGGGCTCGCGTTCCGTGACCCGGACGGTATCGCCCTGGAGTTCTTCACTCCGCCGTCCTGAACGAGCGCTCGCCCGCGTCTGGGGAGGGTCGGAGCCGCGGGAATGCCGAAGCCGCAGACCGAGTATTCGGTCTGCGGCTTCGCCGTGCTTCCGGGTTCCGCGAAGTGGGACATGCCTTCTGAGGCGACGTGTCGGACTCGTGGGTTTGCGGGCTGCTCAGCCGACAGTGGCAGCCGTCGTCCGAGCCCGGCCCCGTGCCGGGCTAAGCCTCCGGTCTCGCCACGGTCCGGCTGGCCATGAAGGCGGCATCGACGCTGTCCGTGGACACGATGTCCTTCCCAAGGGGGAACAGCGCGATCGGGACCATCTTGAAGTTGGCCAGCCCTAGCGGGATGCCGATGACGGTGAGGCACAGGAGGGCGCCCGTGATGGCGTGTCCGATGGCGAGCCACACGCCCGACAGGATGAACCAGAAGATGTTCCCGATGCCGGAACCGACACCCGCGCCGGGCTTCTTGACGATGGTTCGCCCGAACGGCCACAGAGCAAAGAACCCGATGCGAAACGCCGCTACGCCGAACGGGATCCCCACGATGGTGATGCACCAGAGGACGCCCACGAGCATGTAGCCCAGGAACATCCAGAACCCGGCCAGCACGAGCCACAGGACGTTGAGAATCCATCGCATGTTCGGTCCGCCTCTTCCTTTCGACTTCCCTGCCACCGTGACACTCCGCGCGTGCTCCGGGAAGCCCTACAGACTGACCCGGTGCGGCGCGATGCTGTCCGACACGGTCCGTCGTCGGATGGTGTGCGTTCCGCCGCTTGGACGGCCGGTCCCGAACCCACGCACGAAGAGCCCCGACCGCACATGCGGGTCGGGGCTCTTCGTGGTGAGATCAGGAGACGCGGACGTTCTCGGCCTGCGGCCCCTTGGGGCCCTGGGCGAGGTCGAACTCGACCTTCTGGTTCTCGTCGAGCGACTTGTAGCCGCCGGACTGAATGGCGGAGAAGTGGACGAATACGTCCTCGCCGCCGCCATCCTGCGCGATGAAGCCGAAACCCTTGTCGGCGTTGAACCACTTGACGGTTCCCTGAGCCATGATCTTTTCCCTTGTTTCGTGTCGGGGGCGTTGTGCCCCCGAGCCGCTGAAGACATCCACCTGTGCTGATGTCCAGCGAACCGAAAACCAGGGGTATGAGATACGAGCCGCGACATCGTGTGCGGCCAGGACGGCTTGCAGAGCCATCCCTTCAACAAGACCCACAATAGGGCATCGGTCGCGGCTTCAGGATTTCGGCGGAGCTCGCCCGAGCCTGCCGCATGACCCCGCTGCGCCACTTGGGTCATTCTGCCGCCTGGCGGATGGCCGCCGACGGTCGTGGCGCCCCGGACAACGCCGCTCTAGCGGCGCCGGCATTGCAGGCCGCGACGACGTCCGGGGCTAGCATTCGCGCTCCACCCCGAGAGGAACCTCCACATGGCCACCGACTACGACGCATCCCGCAAGACAGAAGAGGAACAGAAGGAAGAAAGCCTGGAGGCCCGCCGCCTCACCTCGGGTGAGCAGGACAAGACCTCCGGGAAGGTGGACGAGGACGAGACCGAGCTTGCCGAGTCGTATGAGCTTCCCGGCGCGGATCTCTCCCACGAAACCCTCTCCATCGAGGTCACGCCAAAGCAGACCGACGAGTTCACCTGCACAGCCTGTTTCCTCGTTCAGCACGTATCTCGACGGTCCTCACCGGTCGCCGACCTCTGTGGCGACTGCGCCTGACGATCGACGTGATGGAAGGTTGTGAGCCACGCGACCTTTGACTTCAAGTACTCGAAGTTTCTAACGTCGATGGTGTGAGCGCACGAACCACCCAGCACGAGTACACGATCAAGGAAGCGGCGGCGCTGACTGGATTACCGGCCAGCACGCTCCGCTACTACGAGTCCATCGGGGTGATCACCCCGATCAGCCGGGGAGCGACCAGCAAGCACCGCGTCTACGACGAGGACGACCTCGATCAGCTGATGTGGGTCGCCTGCCTCGCTGCGACCGGGATGTCCGTGAGCGACATGAAGAGGTACGTCGCCAACGGGCAACTGGGGCGCTCAGCCGCACGCGAGCAGATCGAGCTGCTCGCCGGGCAACAGCGCCGCCTCGCGCTCGAAGCCGAGCACATCGCACTTCGCCAGCGGTACGTGGCCCTGAAGATCGACTACTGGCACGCAACCCACGCGGGTGACGACGCCCGTGCGGAACTGCTGTCGGGCGAAGCGCGCAAGCTGGCCGACGACCTCAAGCGAGTCGGAAAGCAGTAATTCACCGCGCCCACCGGCGGACCCACCGCGGTCCGCGGGACGGGCGCGCCCACCGAACGTCACGAGAGAAGGAACTTTCATGCAGGTGAACGCCTACGCCGCCCCCGCCGCCGGCCAGCCCCTGGCCCCCACTGTCATCGAGCGTCGTGACGTCGGTCCAAACGACGTCCTCATCGAGATCCAGTACGCCGGCATCTGCCACTCCGACATCCACACCGTCAACGGCGACTGGGGCCCCCAGCCCTTCCCGGTGGTGCCCGGCCACGAGATCGTCGGCGTCGTCGCCGAGGTCGGTCCGGATGTCACCCGTCACCAGGTCGGCGACCGCGTCGGCGTCGGTTGCATGGTCAACTCCTGCGGTGAGTGCACCAACTGCCGCAACGGAGACGAGCAGTACTGCCTCGACGGCATGGTCCCCACCTATGCCGGCACCGACCGTGACGGCACCACCACCCAGGGCGGCTACTCCACCCACGTCGTCGTCGACGCCGACTACGTGCTGACCGTGCCCGACGGCATCGACCCGGCCGCCGCCGCACCCCTGCTGTGCGCCGGCATCACCACCTACGCGCCGCTGCGCCGCTGGGGTGCCGGCCCCGGCAAGAAGGTCGCGATCGTCGGGCTCGGCGGCCTGGGCCACATGGCGGTCAAGATCGCCCACGCCCTCGGCGCCGAGGTCACCGTCCTGTCGCAGTCGCTGAAGAAGCAGGAGGACGGCCTCCGCCTCGGAGCCGACCACTACCACGCCACGTCCGACCCGGGCACGTTCGAGCAGCTTGCCGGGCGGTTCGACCTGATCGTCAACACCGTCAGCGCCAGCATCGACCTCGACGCCTACCTCGGCCTGCTCGCCGTCGACGGCACGCTGGTCAACGTCGGCGCCCCGGCTGAGCCGCTCAGCGTCAACGTGTTCTCGCTCATCGGCGCCCGCCGGTCCTTCGCCGGGTCGATGATCGGCGGCATCGCCCTGACCCAGGAGATGCTCGACTTCTGCGCCGAGCATCACCTCGGCGCAGAGGTCGAGGTCATCGCCGCCGACCAGGTCAACGAGGCCTACGAGCGCGTCCTCGCCTCCGACGTCCGCTACCGCTTTGTCATCGACACGGCCACCCTGGCCTGAGCCTCCTCGCGCGAGCGCCCGCCACGGCCGACGGCCGACGGTCGTCGGACTGTCAGGCGGCGTAGTCGAGCTCGAGGTGGACCGGTGAGTGCCAGAGCTCGATGACGACAGGCGACCGGTGCGGCTCGGGAGGACCTGGGTTCGCGGGCGCGGCCGGGAGCCGGCGGGTGCCGGTGTGGTCGACGAGGTAGAAGGCGCCGTGGGGGTCGCGCCACACGTAGATGCCGGGGTACGGCTGCTGGACCTGCCACCGGCCGTGGGTCTTGATCCGGTGGTGGGTCGTGGTCATCGGGCCGTAGTTGCCCACGCCGGTGACACCGCCCTGGGCGTGAGGCACGGTGTGGTCCACCTGCATCGACCGCGCGGTGCAGGAGGCGTAGGGGAAGGTGTCGGCCGGCGTCATCAGGTGCACGGCCTGCCTATGTCGGTCCGGGATCTCGTAGGCGTCGACGGGCGCCTGACCGGCGAGGTCGAGCACGGGCCGGACCGTGAAGCGGGCATGCGGCCCGAGCACGCGGCGCAGCCAGTCCTCGGTGACCGGGCCATGGCCCTCCACGCGGGCGACGCCGTCACCGTCGCGGTGTCCGTAGATGTGCACGTGCAGCTGGACGTCGGGAAGCAGGTCGGCGAGGTCGGTGTCGGGGTCGGCGCCCGGATCGGCCATCAGCAGCAGGGCGTGCACCCTCCTGTCGTCGTCGGTCTGGAGGTGCTCGGCGTCCGGCAGGGACTCCGCCAGGTGCCTGGCCCCGGCGGTGACCGCGGCCTCGATCCGGTCGATGGTCGCGACGTCGGCGCGGATCATGAACGACGCCATCCCGTGCGCCTCGCCCCGCAGCTTCTTCGCGAACCGGGCCTGGCCGGCCCGCTCCTCCTTCTCCCGGGCGACCTCGGGTGCGGCCTGGGTGACCTTGGCCTCGACCAGGGCCTCGAACCGCGACCACGGGATCCGCCCGTCGGCGGACTCGGCGACCGCGGCGTCGACGTACGCCGCCTGCTCGACGCTCAGGTCGCGCGTCTTCGCGGTCACGTGGCGGGCGTAGGAGGCGCGCACCTCGCCGGCCTGGACCCGCGCCCACAGGTGCGGGTGCCGGTGGTGCAGGTCCTGGGCGTCGGCGATCAGCCGGGCGGCGGCGAAGGTGGAGCGGCCGATCCGGGCGCCGAGCTCGGCGGCCGCGAACTCGCACACCTCCGGGACGCCCTCGCCGCCCAGCCGCCGGGCCTTCTCGCGGCCCGGCTTCCCACTCTCGCCGGTGTCGAGCCGATCCGCGGAGTGGAGCACCGCCCAGTGGTACGCCGCGCGGAGCAGGTCGACCTCGGCGCGGCGGGCGGCCTCGGCGCAGGCGCCGGCGAAGTCGAGGACCTGGTCCTCCGACATGTCGTCGAGCGCCTGTGCTTCGGCCATGACCGCAGTCAAACAGGAACCACCGACAGTGGGTGTGGACAGGACACTGGCCTAGAACTGGAACAGGTTCTAGTCTCGGGCGCATGACCGACCTGCACACCGGTACCCACAACGGACACCTGATGCTGGCAGCGCTGCGGCGCCACCGCGACCGGCCTGTCATGCACCTCGGCGACGTGACACTGACCGGCGGGCAGACCGAGGCGCGGGTCAGCCAGTACGTCCAGGCCTTCGAGGCGCTGGGAGCCGGCCGCGGCAGCGCGGCCGCGCTGCTCGCGCTGAACCGGCCGGAGGTGCTGTTCATCCTCGGCGCCGGGCAGACCCAGGGCTACCGCCGCACCTCGTTGCACCCGTTGGGCTCGCTCGACGACCACGCCTACGTCCTGGACGACGCCGAGATCAGCACGCTGGTCATCGACCCGGTGCCGATGTTCGTCGAGCGCGCCGTCGCGCTGCTGGAGCGGTGTCCGGCGCTGGAGCAGGTGCTCACGATCGGCCCGGTACCCGAGGAGCTGGCGCGGGCAGCCGACGCGGCCGGCCGGAGGTGCGGCGACCTCGCGGCCTGCGCTGCGTCCTACGCACCGGAGCCGCTCGAGGTCGTCACCCTCGCACCCGACCACATCGTGTCGATCGCCTACACCGGCGGCACCACCGGCAAGCCGAAGGGCGTCATCGGCACCGCCCGCACCATGGCGACGATGACCCAGATCCAGCTCGCGGAGTGGGAGTGGCCCGAGTCGCCCCGGTTCCTGATGTGCACCCCGCTCTCGCACGCGGGCGCGGCGTTCTTCGTGCCCACCGTGATCAGGGGCGGCACGCTGCACGTGCTGGCGAGGTTCGACCCCGCCGAGGTGCTGCGCACCATCGAGGAGCAGCGGATCACCGCCACGATGCTGGTGCCGTCGATGCTCTACGCGCTGATGGACCACCCCGACTCACGGACGCGGGACCTCTCCTCGCTCGAGACCGTCTACTACGGCGCCTCCGCGATCAACCCCGTGCGCCTCCAGGAGGCGATCGACCGCTTCGGGCCGATCTTCGCGCAGTACTACGGCCAGTCCGAGGCGCCGATGGTGATCAGCTACCTGGCGAAGGGCGACCACGTGGTCCCGACGGGCTCGACCACCGGTCGGCTGTCGTCGTGCGGCCGACCCTCGGCGTTCCTGCGTACGGCGCTGCTCGGCGAGGACGGGCGGCCGGTCCCGGTGGGGGAGCCGGGCGAGATCTGCGTGGCCGGCCCACTCCTCGCCGGTGGCTACTGGAACCTCCCCGAGGCCACCGCCGAGACGTTCCGCGACGACGGCTGGATGCACACCGGTGACGTGGCCCGGGAGGACGAGGACGGTTTCTGGTACATCGTCGACCGCACCAAGGACATGATCGTCACCGGCGGCTTCAACGTGTTCCCGCGCGAGGTCGAGGACGTCGTGGCCGAGCACCCGGCGGTGGCCCAGGTCGGCGTCATCGGCACCCCCGACGAGCGCTGGGGGGAGGCGGTCACCGCCGTCGTCGTGCTCCGCCCGGGCTTCGAGCTGACCGGGGAGCTGACCGGCGAGATCCAGCAGATGGTGAAGGAGCGGAAGGGGGCCGTGCAGTCGCCGAAGCGCGTCGTCGCCACCGACGCGCTGCCACTCACCGGCCTCGGCAAGCCGGACAAGAAGGCGCTGCGCGCGCAGTACTGGACCGGCGAACGCGCCGTGGGCTAGGGGTGGGGCTGTCCGTACGCTGAGGGAGGCACTCGGTGCCGGACCGGGTGAGTCATGGCCGCGTACGTGGAGGTGGCACACAGGCATGTCCGACCTCAGTCGTCGTCGACGCCTCGGGGGACACCGCTCGGCCGGAAGGGCAGCCGCACTCGCGACCGCTGCCTGCCTGCTCGTGTCCTGCAGCGACCCGGCCCCGGAGGACGTCGGTGGCCCGGATGACGGAGTGAGTGCCGGCTCGGCCCCACCCGGGGCCACCTCGGGGACGTCCCCGTCCGGGCGGCCGGAGGCGCTGGCGAGCCAGCTCGACCGTGCCGTGGCGACGCTGCGGGACCCGGACGCCACGACGGCCGAGCAGCGGCGCGCGGGCGAGCTGCAGCAGCTCGCCGTACGCGCCCTGGCCCAGGGCTCCGACCGATTCGAGCGCCGGGTGACGGGTCGGCTGGACCACCAGACGGCGCTCGTCACCAGGGCGAGTGTCCGGGCTTCCCGGCTGCTCGGGGCCATGACCGCTCCGCAGCCCCGGCTGCCGCCCTGGCGCATCGTGGCGCCGCCTCCCACCGGGGAGCTCCTCGACGACTACCGGGCCGCCCAGCGGCGCACCGGTGTGCCGTGGACCTACCTGGCCGCGATCAACCTGGTCGAGACGCGGATGGGCCGCATCCGGGGCACGAGCACCGCCGGGGCGCGGGGGCCCATGCAGTTCATCCCGGCCACCTGGGCGGCGTACGGCGCGGGCGGCGACGTCAACGACCCGGGCGATGCCATCCTCGGCGCCGCGCGCCTGCTGAAGGCCAACGGCGCGCCGGGCGACATGGCCGGGGCGCTGTGGCACTACAACCAGTCGTCCAGCTATGTGCGGGCTGTGAGCGCGTACGCCCACAGCATGCAGGTGGCGGACTGGGCCTACCGGGGCTACTGGCACTGGCGGGTGCTCTACAGCCAGAGGCGGGGCACCTACGTGCTGCCCGTCGGCTACCCGGACACCCGGGCCGTGCTCCTGCCGGGCCACTGACACGCCTCCTTGAGGGGCTGCCCCGCGCGGGGTTGACTGGGTTGATGGCGGCGCTGCGGACCCCTGGCTCGCTCGGCAGGCGGGTGCACGAGGTGAACCGGATCGACTACCGCGGGGCGTTCTGGTTCCCGGTCGGGCCGGACGAGCTGTGGCAGACCATCGAGCGCTTCGACCGGTTCGAGTCCTGGTGGGACTGGCTGCAGGACTTCGGTGCCGACGGCGACGCGCTGGTCGCCGGCAACGTGCTGCACGCGACGGTCGTCCCGCCCGTCCCCTGGCGGCTGCGCATGGACATCCGGCTGGAGGCGGCTCTGCGGCCGCACGTGCTCGAGGCGACGGTCGCCGGCGACGTGGGCGGCACTGCGCTGATCCGGCTGGAACCCGTCGCCGGGGGGACGGAGGTCACCGCGGCGTGGTCGCTGGACATGATGAGCAGACCGCTGCGCATCGCGGCGATCGTCGCCTACCCGCTCATGCGCTGGGGACACGACCGCGTCGTGGAGATGGCGGTCGCCGGGTTCCGCCGGCGAGCCCTGGACGGCGCCCGCTGACCGGCGCGCGTGCTAGGCGGGATCGAGAACAGCCACCGGGATCGCCCGGCCGGCCTTCTGGGCGTACCTGCTGACCTCGGGTGCCTGGGCCAGGATCACGTCGCGCCACATGGCGTCCCGCTCCTCGCCGTGCAGCTCGCGAGGCCGTGCCGCGAACTGCCGCTCCCGTACCTGGACCCGGGCGGTGGTGGCCCGGCGCAGGTTCTCGAACCAGTCGGGGTCCCGGCGCGAACCGGAGCCCGTGCCCCAGACGACGAGGCCCGCCGGGGTCTCGAGGTAGCGGACGCAGGTCGAGCGGGGAATGCCGGTACGACGGCCGGGTGACGTGATCATCAGCACGTGGACGTTCCTGCTGCCGCTGGACAGCCGTCCGTTCAGCCTGCGGTACATCCACACGCCGATGTGGTTGCCGGCGCGGGTCCAGCTCCGCCTCATGTGCCGAGGCTACGACGGCGGCAACGGCACCGCCAGACACCGCCAGTCGGCCGTCTCGGCTCAGGTCGCGCCGCCGGGCGACCGATGAATGACACATGCGCCTGCTCCTTGCTGCCGTGACCGTGGCCCTGCCGATGGCTGCGTTGACCGGTTGTGGCACCGAGACGGGGGCAGGCACGGTCACCGCTACGACCACAACGTCCTCTGCCTCCGCGACTGCTCCTGCCTCCGCATCGCCGTCGAAGGCCGCGGCAGCTCCGGGGACCTCGAGCACGGTGCAGGCCTACAACCTGCTCGCGCAGCACACCACCCGGTTCCTCGCCGCCGCTGAGGCCGTCGAGGAGTCGAACCCGGACGCGGATCCGCAGTCGGTCGAGGAGCTGCTCGCACTGATCGACTACACGTTCGCCGACGGGGTGGCGCTGTCGGTGTACGACGAAAGAACAACGTCTGCCTCACCGGCCCGGAGGAGACGTACCTGTCCCTGTCCGAGTCCGAGGACGACCTGCAACGCATCCTGGGCACCGGAGAGTGCGCCTACGACGACGGGGACGTCGTGCTCGAGATCACCTTCAAGCCGGGGGAGCGCCTGCGCGTCGAGGAGCGCCTCGTCAAGGGCGAAGACATCGCCGAGCAGATCCCGGCTCTCGATGGCTTCGTCGACGTGCTCAACGAGGCCTTCGCCGGCTCCCGCGTGCCCGAGGGTGACGCGACCGCGAACGGAGCCGACCAGTGACCGGAAATGGCTGGGCAGCGGTGACTGGTCACACCTCGTTCGTCCACCGTGCCTGCGCTCCAGACATGGCTCATGGACTGGTGGCGGTCCGAGCTCGCCTGCAGGCCTGACAAGCCGCGACTCGGCAGGCCGTCCTGGGGGTCGTTGGAGTGGAACGCGAGTGCGAACCCCCCGATGAGCGAGCCGAGGGTGAAGCCGACGTTGAGCGCGGAGTACATGTAGGCCCGTGACTTCACCCGCTCATCGGGCGGCAGGACGTCGATCGTGTACGCGCTCCGTTGACGTCACGGGCGGCCGTCTGTAGTCGCGGCCACTCGGCATCCTGGCGGTGCCCGGGTCCGGCGGAGGTGGGACGATGCGGCGGTGAGTGACTTCCTGGACGAGTGGCAGGCATGGCGCGACGCTCGGGAGGAGAGGCTGCGGGACCCGCGCGGGTGGTTGGCGATCACGGCGATCCACTGGCTGACGGTCACGCCGCAGCGCTTCGACGACGTCCCTGGGGAGTGGCACTGCGACCAGCACGGCGCCACAGTCACGCTCGGTCAAGGGGAGACCCTGACTGCCGGAAGCACCGTCCTCACCGAGGGGATGCACCAGCTCGGGCCGCTGGACGAGACCGGGCTGACGGTGGCCTTCGGGGACGCCGTCGCACAGGTGGCCGACCGCGACGGCCGCTTCATCGTGCGCCCCCGTCATCCGGATTCTCCGAACCTGCGCGACTACCGCGGCACTCCTTGCTATCCACCCGACCCCGGTTGGATGTTGCCGGGTCGCTTCGAGTCCTACCCTGCGCCCGATGGCGAGGCCGTGGGCGAGGTCGTCTTCGAGTACGGCGGTACCGAGCATCGGCTGATCGCATGGGGTGAGGAGGACGGCTCCCTGTGGATCCTGTTCCGCGACGCCACGTCGGGCATCACGACCTACCCGGCCAACCGCCAGTTGCTCACCGCACCGCCGTCGCCCGACGGCGTCGTGCACCTCGACTTCAACCGGGCGATCAACATGCCGTGCGCATACACCGACTTCGCAACCTGCCCGCTGCCCCCGGCGGCCAACACGCTGACGTTCGAAGTGGAGGCGGGCGAGCAGATGCCGGTGATGACCTCGGCCCGAGTGCCTTCCGCCTAGGCCAGTGCGTCCTACGTCTGCGAAGAGCGGCATGTCACTGATCTCAGGGACGGCTGCACCGTTCGAGCCGGGCCATCGCCGAACGCCCCACGCTCGGTCACCAGCCTGCTCAGCGGGGCAGCCTGTCGCCCCGCAGGTCGATCAACAACGCCGGGGCGGTCAGCCTCCAGGCCTCGAAGGTGAGCTCGGCCAGCTCGTCACGTTCGACCCCATCCAACCGGACCACCACCCAGCCGAATTCACCTGAGGTGAACTGGACCTCGAACGTCTCCGGGCGCTCGGCCACCAGCGCGAGCTGCTCGGCGATCGTCTGCTTGAGACCGACCGTTCGCGTCGGCTCCCAGAGATAGCCGAAGGTCTGATCGCTGACAGCGATTCGCCAGTAGCGGCCGTTGTCGACCCGGGTGACCTCCGGGAGCTGGTCCGCGAGGTCGAAGAAGTCGGTGATGCTGCATCCGGTCACCCGGTCATCCTGACAGGAGGCGCTGTTGCTCCCGTCGAGACAAGGGGTGCTCCGCCTGGCTTGCTTCAGCGCCGAATGCACCTCGGGAAGGCTGACGGTGTCTTGCGATTCGCCTGTTGTGAATGACCGAGCGGGTCGCTCCTACGATGGACGGATGACGACGGTAGGCGTGCAGGACCTCGTGGCTCGGTGCCGGCGGTGACCGGCGACCGAGACCGCGACGATGCTGGTCGGCCACGGCAGGCTCGCCCTCGCGATGCCCTGGGCCGCCCCTTGCCGTATGGGGCCGCTGGCGTTGAACCGGTTCCGGAAGAGGCGCTGCCACCGCTGGAGACTCTGGACGTCGCCCGGAGGCTGGTGCAGGAAGGCAGGCCGTTCGCTGCGCACGAGGTGTTGGAGGCCCGCTGGAAGGCTGGACCGAACGAAGAAAGGGGCTTGTGGCAGGGTCTGGCGCAAATCTGTGTCGGCCTGACGCATGGTGCCCGCGGCAACAGCATCGGAGCTGCCCGACTCCTCGAGCGAGGTGCGGCCCGCGTCGAAGAGTACGAGGCCAGCCACGGTCCGGCGTACGGGCTCGACCTGATCGCGGTCGTTGCGCGTGTGCGCGAGCAGGCGGCGGGACCACACTGGGACGCACCGGACGCGGGCCGCGCGGCGGATTGGATGCGGCCCCGGTAGCGGGCTCAGATCTTCGTGGGCCGCGGCAACCTTCCCGCTGGCTTGTCAGGCGGCCACGTCGACGGTGTCGGGTCGGCTCGCGGGGGCACGCAACAGCTCGGCCATCCGGCCGGGCGCGTTGCTCCAGGTCGTGCGGGCCAGCCAGTCGTTGGGCAGGGAGAGTCGCAGCACCTTGTGCCAGGCACTCGCGACCTGCTGCGGAAGCGGGGCTGTGTGATACCGCAGCCCGAAGCGCTCGAAGAGCTCGCGCACCCGCGGCGCGATCTGCCGGTACCTGTTGGACGGCAGGTCAGGGAACAGGTGGTGCTCGATCTGGTGGGAGAGGTTGCCGCTGAGAAGGTGGATCAGTGGGGGTCCCGAGATGTTGGCCGAGCCCAGCATCTGGCGCAGGTACCACTCGCCGCGAGTCTCATCGGGATCGAGGTCGTCCTGCTCGAAGGTCTCGACGCCTTCGGGGAAGTGGCCGCACATGATCACCGAGTGGCTCCACACGTTTCGGATCAGGTTTGCGGTGAGGTTGGCGGTCAGCGTGGAGCGAAATCCCGGCCCCGACAGCGCGGGGTGGACGACATAGTCCTTGAGCGCCTGTCGGCGCACCTTGCGCAGGGTTTTGCCCAGGCGGCTCCTGAACTCGGGGCTGATCCCGCGCTTGTGCCGCAGCGTCTCTCCGAGCTCGAGGTCGTACATCGCGATGCCGTACTCGAAGATGCAGGCGTTGATGAGGTTCCACAGGGGCTGAGCCAGATGACGGCGCTGCCAGGGCTGGTCCTCGTCGACCCGGAGGATGCCGTAGCCGAGGTCGTTGTCCTTGCCGAGGATGTTGGTGTACCGGTGATGCGTCTGGTTGTGCGTGCGCTTCCACTCCGAGGCGGGCGTGGCGTGGTCCCACTCCCAGGTCGTGGAGTGGATCTTCGGATCGCGCATCCAGTCCCACTGGCCGTGCAGGACGTTGTGGCCGATCTCCATGTTGTCGAGGATCTTGGCCAACGCCAGCCCGACGGTGCCCAGGAGCCAAGCCGGCCGGTAGCGGGAGAACAGGAGGACCACCCGGCTGCCCAGCTCGAGCTTGCGCTGCGCGCCGATGACCCGCCGGATGTACCGCGCGTCGCTGGCACCCCGATCGTCGATGACGTCCTGCCTGATCCTGTCGAGCTCGGTGCACAGCTGCTCGATGTCGTCGGCCGACAAGTGGGCGATGGGGTTGACCTGTTTTCTCTCCACGGCGGTCACATGGCGTCCGTACCCTCCTCAGGCTCACCCACGCACTCTCGAGGTCTGCCGCGTCGGCACCAGGCGCCGCATTCGCGGGAAGGAGCCGTCAGGCTTGACTGCGGCGCTGGCGCACACTCAGTTCCCGCGAGCCCGGACACGGCGGACAGGCACGCCAGGTCAGCCGAGGACGAGCGAGGCGAGTTGAGCGGCGAGGACCACTGAACCGAGCAGGCGTCGGAACGGGCTCGCGCCGCGGACGACCTCGTCGAGCGCCCACACCAGCAGCGCTCCGTGGCGGACGCCGTCGACCACGGTCGCGTGCGTGGCCGAGAGATCGAACCTCCCCAGCACCAGCGCGACCATCCAGACGCACAGTGCCGGGTTCGGCCACTGCCACAGGATCAGGCGTCCGTCCGGGGAGCGAAACCACCAGGAGCCGGACCTCAGACGGGCCGAGATGAGGTCGATCGTCGTGGAGGAGGTCACGTGGCGAAGGTACCCAGAGTGTGAGCGGGCACGTCCCACACGGGTCTCCACTTGCGCGACTCCCTTGAAGCTGTGCTGCCGATCAACGGGCGGAGGAACGGGCGCGCCCCGGCTGGTCGCACCGTGCTCCGCCGACGTCGCCAACCCTTCCGGCCCACGCGACACCACCCCCGTCGCACCTGACCACTTCGAAGGCCATGCCATCACGCTCCGCCCGGAGGTGGTGCGTGTCTTCCTCGACGACCCGCCACCCCGCGTCGCGCAGCGCCGGGCGGTAGTGCTTCAACACATCGACGTCCTCGGTCAGCACGAACGACCGGTCGCAGCCACCGACACCGCTTGCGCCGCCACCGCCGAAGTATCCGACATGCTCGATCGACTCGAACGCCCGCTGGGACTCGCGCTGTGCACGTGAACCGGGGCCGGGACCCATGTCCTCGTCAGAGACGCATTGAGGCGTGGTGTCGTACTGGACCTCGAGCTTCTCCCGCAGCGCGGTCGAGGTGACAGCAAGCATTCCGATCACCATGAGGCCCGGGATGGCCATGGCAGTCAGGCGCATCCAGAGCTGCGGCGACACCAACACCGCGACCAGGGCAGGCAGCCCGACGAGGACGAGCGCCATTCCGCCGATGCCGGCCGTGAACTCCGACCTCAACCCCTCCAGCGCCGAGTCGGTGACGTCGCCGTACTCGGCGGTGAGCCCGTAGTGGACGAGGACGCCCAGCACCGCGAGCCCTGTCTCCACGGCGAGCAGTCCTGAAGCGGTGACCGTGCGGGTGATCCTCATGACTTCATCCTGATTCGGACCTGCGGCCGTGTCCTGAGCACGTGTACTCGATCCGGATCGCGACCGGCGACATCACCTGATCCGGCTATGGCGAACGCACAACTGCCCTGACTACCGTGGTGTCGTCTCAGCGGGCAGAACCGCGGAAGGTGGGCAACGTGAATCGGACCAGCGCGGGGTGGTTCCTGGTCGCGTTCGCTGTGATCGGGGTCCTCACTCTCATCGAGGGCATCAACGACGGCTTCACCCTTCTCAACTGGGTCGTTGTATCGGTGAGCGTCGTATTCGCCGGCCAGGCCGTGTGGACCCTCGCACGTAACCGGTCATCCCAAGCCTGATCCCGGGTGCGTCGGGCCGGCGTCAACGCGGTCAGCGGCCCTGGAAGACCGGGGTCCGCTTCTCGGCGAAGGCCCGCGGCCCCTCCTTGGCGTCCTCGGAGGCGAAGACGGCGGCACCCACGGCCGCGTCGTCCTTCCAGCAGTCGTCCTCGTGCCTGCCCTCGGAGTCGCGCATCGTCCTGAGGACCGCCTGGACGGCCAGCGGTCCGTTGGCCGCGATCATGCCGGCGATCTCGTGCGCCTTCTCCAGCGCGTTGCCGTCCGGTACGACGTGCCCGATCAGGCCGATCTCCTTCGCCTCCGGCGCCTTGATGTGGCGGCCGGTGAGCAGCAGGTCCGCGGCGACGGTGTAGGGGATCTGGCGCACCAGCCGCACCGCTGAGCCGCCCAGCGGGTAGAGGCCCCAGCGCGGCTCGGACACGCCGAACCGGGCCGACTCCCCGGCCACCCGGATGTCGGTGGCCTGGAGGATCTCGGTGCCGCCCGCGATCGCCGGGCCCTCGACGGCGGCGATCAGGGGCTTGGTCAGCCGGAACCCCTTGAGCAGGCTCTTGATCACCGAGGGGTCGAACGCGCCGGACTCGAAGCTGTCCGACGGTGCGGACTGCGACATCGCCTTCAGGTCGGCGCCGGCGCAGAAGCTGCCCCCGGCCCCGGTCAGGATCGCGACCCGGACGGTGTCGTCGGAGTTCACCCGGTCCCACGCCTCGCTCATGATCGCGAGCATCTCGCCGGAGAGGGCGTTGCGGCTCTCGGGACGGTTCATGGTGACGACGAGCGTGTGGTCGACCTGCTCGACCAGGCAGTGGGGCGCTGTCTCGGCGGGGGAGCTCATGATCGCGATGCTAGCCACAAACAAGAACGTGTTCTAGTCTTGCCGCGTGGCCCTGAACATCGCAGACCTCTTCGAGCACGCGGTCGACGCAGCCGCCGACAAGCCCGCGCTGAAGGTCGAGCACCGGACGGTCACCTACGCCGAGCTCGAGGCCGAGGCCAACCGGCTCGCGCACTTCCTGGCCTCCCGGGGCGTGGGGGTCGGGGACCACGTCGGCGTCTTCGCCAAGAACAGCGTCGAGCACGTCGTCGCCCTGCTGGCGATCTTCAAGATCCGGGCCGTCGCGATCAACGTCAACTACCGCTACGTCGAGGGCGAGCTCGACTACCTCTTCGACAACGCCGACCTGGTGGCGCTGGTCCACGAGCGCCCCTACGCGCCGCTGGTCGCCGCCTGCGCCCGCAAGCGCCCCGACATGCACACCGTGGTGGTCATGGCCGACCCGTCGGACCCGGACAACGACGCCGACACCACGGCGTACGACGGCGTCCTGTGGGCCGATGCCCTGGCGGGGCAGAGCGCCGAGCGCGACTTCGGCGAGCGCAGCCCCGACGACCTCTACATCGTCTACACCGGTGGCACCACCGGGTACCCCAAGGGCGTCATGTGGCGGCACGAGGACTTCTGGCGGGTCCTCGGTGGCGGCATCGACTTCATGACCGGCGAGCCGCTGACCGAGCACGACCAGTCGAAGCAGGCCGCCCAGGACGGCCGGATGGTGACCTTCCCGCTGAGCCCGCTCATGCACGGCGGCGCCCAGGCCGCCCTGCTGATGCACCTGTTCGCGGGGCACCTGACCATCCTCGAGCCGAAGTTCGACCCGGTCCGCACCTGGCAGGTCATCGAGCGCGAGGGCGTCCAGCTGATCTTCATGACCGGCGACGCGATGGCGCGCCCGCTCATCGAGGCCTACGAGGAGGGCAGCTACGACTGCCCGAACCTGGTCGCGGTCTCCAGCAGCGCCGCGATCTTCAGCCGGGCGGTCAAGGAGCGCTGGATGGCGGCGTTCCCCAACACCTTCTTCACCGACTCGGTCGGCGCCTCGGAGACCGGCTTCCAGGGCACCGGCCTGCAGGACCAGGAGTCGATCAAGGGTGAGGGTGCGCTGGTGTCGCTGGGCGCCGGGAGCGTCGTGCTCGGCGACGACAACCGGATCCTGGACACGGCCACCCACGTCGGCGCCGTGGGCCGGCTGGCCCGGGCGCACCACGTGCCGGTCGGCTACTACAAGGATCCCGAGAAGTCCGCGCGCACCTTCATCGAGATCGACGGGGTGCGCTACTCCGTGCCCGGCGACTTCGCCCGGATCGAGCCGGACAACAAGGTGACGCTGCTCGGGCGCGGGTCGAACTGCGTCAACACCGGTGGGGAGAAGGTCTACCCCGAGGAGGTGGAGATGGCGATCAAGGCGCACCCGGCGGTGTACGACGTGCTCGTGGTCGGCCTGCCTGACGAGAAGTACGGCCAGACCGTGGCCGCGGTGGTGCAGCCCCGGGAGGGAGCGACGGTCGGGCTCGACGAGCTCCGGTCGTTCCTGCGGACCTCGCTCTCCGGCTACAAGCTCCCGCGCGCCCTGGCCCTCGTCGAGGAGATCCCCCGCAACGCGACGGGCAAGGCCCAGTACCCCCGGGCCAGGGAGCTCGCCCTGGCCGGCACCACGACGATGGCAGGAGCCTGATGCGCAGCCCGCTCTGCGATGCCTTCGGCATCGACCACCCGATCTTCGCGTTCACCCCGTCCGAGCACGTCGCCGCGGCCGTGTCGCGCGCCGGCGGCCTCGGCGTCCTGGGATGCGTCCGGTTCAACGACACCGACGAGCTGGAGCAGACCCTCAGCTGGCTCGACGACAACACCGACGGCAAGCCGTACGGCGTCGACGTCGTGATGCCGATGAAGGTCCCCACCGAGGGCACCTCGGTCGACCTGCAGGCGATGATCCCGCCCGAGCACCTCTCCTTCGTGGAGCGGACGCTGCAGCAGCTCGGCGTACCCCCGCTGCCGGAGGGCGAGGGGCGGGCCGGCGTGCTCGGCTGGCTGCACTCGGTGGCTCGGTCCCACGTCGACGTCGCGCTGGCCCACCGGCCGGTGCTGATCGCGAACGCGCTCGGCTCGCCGCCGGTCGACGTGATCGAGAAGGCCCACGAGCACGGCGTCAAGGTGGCCGCCCTCGCCGGCGCCGCGAAGCACGCACTGTCGCACGTCGCCAACGGCGTCGACGTGATCGTCGCCCAGGGCTACGAGGCCGGCGGCCACACCGGCGAGATCGCGAGCATGGTGCTGACCCCCGAGATCGTCGACGCGGTCGGGCCGGACGTGCCCGTGCTCGGTGCCGGTGGCATCGGCTCCGGTCGGCAGATCGCGGCCTCGATGGCGCTCGGTGCGCAGGGTGTGTGGACGGGGTCGATCTGGCTCGGCACCGAGGAGTACCAGAACCTCCAGTCCAACGCGGGCTGGACGGAGGCGTTCACCCGGGCGACCTCGAGCGACACCGTGCGCACCCGGATCTACACCGGCAAGCCGGCCCGACTGCTCAAGACGAAGTGGACCGAGGCGTGGGCGGCCGACGAGGCGCCGGAGCCGTTGCCGATGCCGCTGCAGAACCTGCTGGTCGCGGAGGCGCACAACCGGATCAACGCCTCCGGCGACCCCGACGTGATCTCGATGCCGATCGGCCAGATCGTGGGCCGGATGAACGAGGTCCGCCCCGTCGCCGACGTGATGGCCGACCTGGTGAGCGGCTTCGACGACGCCGTGGCCAGGCTCGACAAGCTCCGGTCCTGACCGGGCAGTGCAGGCACGCTCAACCGTGAATTGATCCGTAGTCTTCGCGGCACTCGCTCGTTGACACGACGTGGACATGGACAGCAGTCGTCGTACCCGCCCCAACCGTGACGCAGCCGCCCTCCGGCGGCTCGGCATCGTCGTCGCCGCGCTCGCCGTTGGCCTGGCCGGGATCACGCTGTCCGGCGTGATGTCCGCGACCGGGTCGTCGTTCCCGGCGGCCACGCCGGAGGCCGCGTGCGGGCCGGGAGCGCGGCCGGAGACCGACATCCAGGGCCGGGTGCCGCAGTCGGACTACGACTCCGGGCGAGCGGCCCAGGGGCTACCGGTGCAACACCCGGCAGGTCTCGCACCAGGGGCGGACCGGCGGCTTCAAGGTGCTCCGCTACACCGACGCCAAGGGCCACACCTGCGCGTTCTACGACTCGACGCTGCTGTTCCCGAAGGACGCTCCCTTCCAGTTCACGTCCGGCGAGGGGCTCGGCGTGGTCGTGCTGGACATGGAGAACCCGGCGAGGCCGCGGAAGACGGCCAACCTGGAAACGCCGGGCATGGACACCCCGCACGAGTCGGTGCTCCTCAACCAGCGGCGGGGCCTGCTCGGCGCCGTCTCCGGCAACCCGGGCACCGAGCCCGGCGTGCTCGACCTGTACGACGTGAAGGCCAACTGCCGGCATCCCGAGCTGCTCTCCTCGACGCCGACCGCGCTCCTCGGGCACGAGAGCGGCTGGTCGCCCGACGGGCTGACCTTCTATGCCTCGAGCACCGGCGGCCAGACCCTGGTGGCCATCGACCTGACCGACCCCACCGCCCCGAAGCCGATCTTCGAGCAGTCGGGTGTGAACTACCACGGCATGCGGGTCTCCGCCGACGGCCGCACGCTCTACGTCGCGAACATCGGCGACTCCGGCGCCGGCGCCCGGTTCTCCTCCGGCGGGCTGCGGATCATCGACGTCAGCGAGATCCAGGACCGCGAGCCGAACCCGCAGGTGCACGTCATCCAGGACCTCACCTGGCCCGAGCACTCGATCCCGCAGGTGCCGCAGCCGTTCACCCGCAACGGCCGTGACTACCTGCTCGAGGTCGACGAGTTCGCCAACTACTCGCTCACCGCCGGCGTGGACCAGGCGAAGGCGCCGGTCGGCGCCGCGCGCATCATCGACGTGACCGACCCGGGCAGCCGACGATCGTCTCCGACCTGAGGCTCCAGGTGCACCAGCCGGGCGCGCGGCAGGGCGACGAGAAGAACGACCCCGGGGCCGCCATCCCGGTCCAGGGGTACGCCGGGCACTACTGCTCGGTGCCCTACGTGAAGAACCCGAAGGTCGTCGCCTGCTCGATGATCCTGTCCGGCCTGCGCGTGTTCGACATCAGCCACCTCGCGAAGCCCCGCGAGGTCGGCTACTTCAACAAGCCGCTGACCGGCACCCGTCCGGACAACCCCAGCGCGACGGGTGCCTTCGCGATGTCCCAGCCGGCCTGGGACGTGAAGCGCCACTCGATCTGGTACTCCGACGGCAACACCGGCTTCTACGACGTCCGGCTCACCAACGGGGTCGGGAGGCTGCTCGACCGCTGACGCGTCAGCGTACGTCGTGCCGCGGGCGCGCGGGTCCACAGCACGCCCGCGCCGCGACGGCGCCCTCGGCGGCCAGGCACGGTGGGCCTCAGGCCGGTTCGGCAGCGAGGGCCCGACCCACGGCCAGCGCCTGCTGGGTGGCGCCGCCGTACAGGAACTCGAAGCGCTTGGCGCTGGTGAAGTAGCGGTGCGCCTCGCCGTCGAGGTCGATGCCGACCCCGCCGTGCACGTGCACCGTGGTGTGGGCGAGCCGGTGGCCCGCGTCGGCGGCCCAGAGCTTGGCGGTGGCCAGCTCGGTGTCCGCGGGCAGGCCCTGCTCGAGCCGCCACGCGGCCTGCCAGAGCGTGAGGCGCTGGCCGAGGACGTCGATGTACCCGTCGGCGAGGCGCTGCGAGACGGCCTGGAAGGTCCCGATCGGGCGACCGAACTGCTCGCGCGTCCTCGCGTACGCCGCCGTCAGGCGCAGCGCCCCCTCGGTGATGCCGAGCTGCTGCGCCGACGCCGCGAGCAGCAGCAGCTGCCGGAGCCGGTGCGCCGCGACCCCGTCGGGGGCGCCCAGCAGCCGGTCGCCGCCGACATGGACCCCGTCGAGCTCGAGCCGGGCGACGGTGTCGCCGTCGGAGAGGCGCTGGGGGACGACCCGGACACCGGCGTCGTCGGGGCGCACCAGGAGAACGGCCACCCCCGTGGGGGTGTCCGCCGGGACCAGGAACGCGTCGGCGTGCGTGCCGGCGGGGACGACCGCCTTGCTGCCGGTGACCCGCCAGCCGTCGCCGTCGGGCGCCGCCGTGGTGGCCGGCCGCTCGGGGGCGAAGGCGCGCTGCTCGGCCAGCGCCGCGGTGAGCACGCGGGCGCCCGTCGCCGCGGCCGGCAGCCAGGCTCGTCGCTGGGCGTCGGTGCCGACCTCGGCGAGCAGCCGCGCGGCCGGGCCATGGGCCGCGAGCGGCACGGGGGCCACGGTCCGGCCGACCTCGACCAGCACCCGGCACAGCTCCAGCAGCCCGAGCCCGGCGCCGTCGTACTCCTCGGGGAGCCAGAGCCCGAGCAGCCCGGCCCGGCCCAGCTCGGCCCACAGGTCGCGGTCGAAGCGGTCGCCCGCCTGCTCGACCGCCCTCATCCGCTCGCCGGTGGCACCGTCAGCAAGGATCCGTGCGGCCAGCTCGGCGGCCTCGTCCTGCTCCGGGGTGAAGGTGAAGTCCATGCTGTCTACCTCTTCGCCGCGGGCAGGCCGAGCCCGACGTAGCCGATGATGTCCCGCTGGATCTCGTTGGTGCCGCCGCCGAACGTCATCACCAGCGCCGAGCGGTGGTAGCGCTCGAGCCGCCCGGCGAGCACCGCGCCCTCGGAGTCGCCGGTGACCGCGGCGTCCGGGCCGACGATCTCCATCAGCGTGCGGTAGACCTCCGTGGCCAGCTCGGAGCCGTAGATCTTGGTGGCCGAGGCCTCGGCGGGGGAGAGCGCGATCCCGGCGTCGGCGTCGGCGGCGAGCTTCCAGTTGACCAGCGTGAGCGCCTCGGTCCGGGCGTGGGCGCGACCGAGCGCGATCTGCACCCACTCGGCGTCGATCACCCGTTGTTCGCCGGTCCCTGAGGAGCCGACGAAGGAGGCGTCTCGAAGGGTCGTCTCCTGCGCCCAGCGGCGCACCAGCGCGAGCGAGTGCGCCAGCGGCGCGGACGACGTGAGCGCGACGCGCTCGTGGTTGAGCTGGTTGGTCATCAGGGCCCAGCCGCCGTTCAGCTCGCCGACCAGGTTCCCGACCGGCACCCGGACGTCCTCGTAGTACGTCGCGCTGGTGCCGACGCCGGCGACCGTGTGCACCGGCGTGTACGAGAACCCGGGCGCGTCCGCCGGGACGAGGATCATCGACAGGCCCTTGTGCCGGGGGAGGTCCGGGTCGGTGCGACAGGCCAGCCAGATCCAGTCGGCGTACTGGATCAGCGAGGTCCACATCTTCTGGCCGTTGACGACCCACTCGTCGCCCTCCCGGACCGCCCGGGTCCGCAGCGAGGCGAGGTCGGTGCCGGAGCCCGGCTCGGAGTAGCCGATCGAGAAGTGCAGGTCGCCGGCGAGGATGCGGGGAAGGAAGTAGTCCTTCTGCTCGTCGGTGCCGAAGCGCATGATCGTCGGACCGACGGTGTTCAGCGTCAGGTAGGGGACCGGTACGCCGGCCACGGCCGCCGCGTCGGTGAAGATCAGCTGCTCGACCATCGAGCGAGCCTGGCCGCCGTACTCCGTCGGCCAGCCGATGCCGAGCCAGCCGTCGGTGCCGAGCTGCCGGATCACGTCGCGGTAGACGTGGGAGTCGCCGAACTCCCCGGTGGCCGACGCCAGGCCGGCGCGGACCTCGGGGGTGACCAGGGCGGCGAAGTAGTCGCGGAGCTCCTCCCGGAGCGCGATCTGCTCGGGTGTGAGGGCGACGTGCATGTGGTAAAACTATAACGTGTTCTCGTTTTGGTCCACAGCAGCTCGCCGGCACTGGAGGCACGCCCGATGACCGACACCCGAGGAACCGTCAGAGCCCTCGACCGGGGCACGCCGCCCGAGCGGTACGCGCGTGGCTGGCACTGCCTCGGCCTCGCCCGGGACTTCGGGGACGGGGTGCCGCACGCGGTCGAGGCCTTCGGCGGCAAGCTCGTCGTCTGGACCGACACCCAGGGTGAGCTGCACGTCCTGGACGGCTACTGCCGGCACATGGGCGGCGACCTCACCCAGGGCACGGTCAAGGGCGACGAGATCGCCTGCCCGTTCCACGACTGGCGCTGGGGTGGTGACGGCAGGTGCAAGGCGATCCCGTACGCCCGTCGGGTGCCGCTGCGGGCCCGGACCCAGAAGTACGCCTCGGTCGTGCGCAACGGCCAGCTGCTGGTCTGGCACGACGTCGAGGGGTCCGCCCCCGACCTGGAGATCCTGCCGCCGGAGCTGGAGGGGATCGGCACCGACGCGTGGACCGACTGGACGTGGAAGGTCATCGACGTCCCGAACGCGCACTGCCGCGAGATCATCGACAACGTCGTCGACATGGCGCACTTCTTCTACATCCACTTCGCGTTCCCGACGAACTTCCGCAACGTCTTCGAGGGCCACATGGCCACCCAGTTCATGGAGTCGACCGGGCGCCCGGACATGGCCGGCGAGGGGTACGGCGACGAGGACCTGGTGCTCAAGTCGGAGGCCACCTACTACGGACCGTCGTACATGGTGAACTGGCTCAACACCGACTACAAGGGCTTCAACACCGACGTCATCCTGGTCAACTGCCACGTGCCGACGTCCGACAATTCCTTCAGGCTCCAGTACGGCCTGTGCGTCCGCAAGCCCGAGGGCGTGGACGAGAAGACCGCGAACTACATCGCCACCCGCTACTCCGACATGTTCGGCGACGGGTTCATGCAGGACGTGGCGATCTGGCTGAACAAGGCGCCGGTGCAGAACCCCCTGCTGTGCGAGGAGGACGGGCCGGTCTACCAGCTGCGGCGGTGGTACGAGCAGTTCTACGTCGACCAGGCCGACGTGACGCCCGAGATGACCGAGCGCTTCGAGTTCGAGGTCGACACCACCAAGGCCAACGAGTACTGGCACGAGGAGGTCGCCGCCAACCTCGCCAGGAAGGCCGAGGAGGAGGCGTCTGCGTCGGTCGACGCCTCACCCTCGTCGGTCGAGCCTGTCGAGACCCCGCGCTGATGGCCTCCTTCGTGCCCACCAGCGCGGAGACGCTGGAGGACCAGCGGCTCTACACGCGGGCGCGGCTGGTGGAGGTCGCCTGCCTCGACTGCCTGGCCCGGGTCGGGGTGAAGAAGAACTCCGAGCACCACACCTCCATCCAGTGGACGGACCAGGCGCTCGCCGACTGCCAGGAGTTCGCGAGGATGGCGGCCGAGCCCGGCGGGCGTCAGGTGTACGCCGCGTGCTCGCGGCTGGTGGCGAGCATCGAGGCCGCGGTGCGTGAGGGTACGGTCCCGGTCGGCGCCGAGGACGGGTACTGAGGAGGAGCATGGACACCGAGTCCTTCGATCTCAGGGTCGTGGACGTGGTCGAGGAGACCGCCGACGCGCACTCGATCACCTTCGAGGTGCCCGCGGAGCACGTCGAGCAGTTCCGCTACCGGCCCGGCCAGTTCCTGACCGTGGCGGTGCCGAGCGACCGCACCGGGGTGGCGGCCCGCTGCTACAGCCTCTGCAGCAGCCCGACCGGCAGGCCGGGGGAGCCGCTCACGATCACGGTCAAGCGCACCGCCGACGGCTACGCCTCGAACTGGATCTGCGACCACCTCCGCGAGGGGGACACGCTGCGGGTGCTGCCGCCGAGCGGGATCTTCACCCCGGAGTCGCTGGACAACGACCTGCTGCTCTTCGCGGGCGGGTCGGGGATCACGCCGGTCATGTCGATCACCCGCACCGCGCTGGCGCAGGGGAGCGGCCGGGTCGTGCTGTTCTACGCCAACCGCGACGAGCGCTCGGTGATCTTCGCCGGCGAGCTGGCCCGGCTGGCGGCCGAGCACCCCGACCGGTTGCTCGTCGTGCACTGGCTGGAGTCGGTGCAGGGGCTGCCCGGCCAGGAGCAGCTGCGGGCGTTCGCCGCGGCGTACTCGACGTACGAGGCGTTCGTCTGCGGGCCCGCCCCGTTCATGAAGCTGGCCGTGGCGGCGCTCAAGGAGCTCGGGTTCCCCCGGGCCAGGCGGCACCAGGAGAAGTTCGTCTCGCTGGGCGGCAACCCGTTCGGCGACCTGCACGACCAGGAGACCGCCGAGCACGAGATCCACGACGCGGAGTCCGACCCGGACGACGCGGACGACGTCGACGAGTCCGGTGAGGCCCAGGAGCCGGGGCCGGCCGGCCCGGTCAAGCTCGAGGTCGAGCTCGACGGCGAGGACCACACCTTCGACGACTGGGCGCCGGGCACCAAGCTGCTCGAGCACCTCGAGGCGAAGGGCGTGAAGGCGCCGTACTCCTGCCGCGAGGGCGAGTGCTCCGCGTGCGCCGTGCGGCTGCTCGAGGGCGAGGTGCGGATGCTGCACAACGACGTCCTCGAGGAGGAGGACCTCGACGAGGGCATCCGGCTGGGCTGCCAGTCGGTCCCGGTGACCGACCACGTCAAGGTCACCTACCACTGACGGCACCACCGGGCCGCCACTCCTGGCGGGGGTTGTCTAGTCCGGTGACGAGCCGGGGTTGAGACCCGGCCGCAGCGGGAACGCTGATGTCTCGAGCGCCCCCTACCTCCCGGAGCCTTCATGCTCGTGATCGGGTTGATCGCCGTCCTCGCGGCGGTCTTCACCATCGTGTCCGTCGCGTACTGGAAGATCGAGGCCGCCCCCATGGCGCGGTACTCCCGGCTACGACAGGTCCAGCGCCGGCTCGAGGAGCTTCACCAGCACCCCGACCGGGTCACGCTGCAGGACGTGGAGCTGCTGCTCGCCGCGGAGCTGCCGGCCGGCCGTGCGGCTGCGGTCTGCGCTTCGGCGGGAGCGCGAGGCGTCCCCGCCCTGGTGCTGTGGACCTGGATCGACCTGTACGACGCCGAGCTGGTGGCGCTGGCCGTCGAGTCCGGCATGACGCGCGACGAGATGGTGCACCGCGTGGCGACCGGGACCGCCCCGGATCGGCACTCCCTGAAGATCTTCGCGGCGTTCCGCGCCGGCGGTCTAGTCCGGATGCAGCTGCAGGGGTAGGAAGCGCCCGGAGCGGGAAGGCTCCGGCCGAGCGCCCCCACCCCCCTCAGGAGCCTCCATGCTCGTCGCCGGACTGATCATCGTGAACGCAGCCGTCATCGGTGTCTGCTCCATCGCCTACTGGGTGGCCGGCGCCGCCCCGCTCTCGGGCGACTCGCGTCGACGTCAGCTCGAGCGCCGTCGCGACCTCCTCCGCGAGTGCCCCGACCAGGTCAACTCGCTCGACGTCGAGCTGCTGCTCGCCGAGTCGATGCCCGCCGCCCGCGCCGCGGAGGTCTGCCACGCCGCGCGTGCGCGTCACGTCCCCGCGCTCGTGCTGTGGACCTGGACCGAGCTGTACGACGCCGAGCTGGTGGCCCTCGCCGTCGAGTCCGGCATGACGCGCGACGAGATGGTGCACCACATGACGACCGGGACGGCCCCGGACCGGCGCTCCCTGGAGATCTTCGCGGCGTTCCGCGGGGCTGTCGCCTCGTAGCCGGCGCCGCGCGTCACCAGGTCGGTCGGACACGTGCCTCGTTCTTGCCCAGGCATGAGGACGAGCCAATACGCTGCGGCGCATGGGGTTCTTCGGGGAGTTTCTCTATGCGGATGGATCGTGGGGTGCTGAGGCACGCGCTGAGCCGTTCATGGCCATCCAGGTCGACGACAGTGCCATCGCGACGATCGACTACGCCCCAGCAGCGGACGGGGCTTCGGGCCGCTGCTTTCTCGGCTTCGAGCCTCGGAACTATTACGAAGACCCAACGCAGAGTGAGCCTGTTGATACGTCTGCAGAGGCGCGCGGACTCGCAGCCTGGGCACGCGCAGTGACGGGCGCTGACGTGGCGCCGAGGCGCATCAAGAGAATGCTCGCAAGTTCGAAGGGCAAGGACCCCAGAGACGACTTCGTCGAGGACACCCTCGTGCGGCTCCTTCGGGCTCTGGGCCTGCCAGTCCCCGAAGGCCTCGCGGCCGGCTGAGCGATCCGCGCGTCACCAACCGCGGGCGCGCCACTCCGCGAGGTGAGGACGCTCGGCGCCGATCGTCGAGTCGTTGCCGTGCCCGGGGTAGAACCAGGTGTCGTCCGGGAGCCGCTGGAAGACCTTGGTCTCGACGTCGTCGATGAGCTGCACGAACGCCGCCTCGTCACCGAACGTGTTGCCGACGCCGCCGGGGAACAGCGAGTCCCCGGTGAAGAGGTGCGGGTGCCCGTTCGGGTCGTCGTACAGCAGCGCGATGGAGCCGGGCGTGTGGCCCGCCAGCGTGATGACCTCGAGCGTGCAGTCGCCGACGGCGACCGTGTCGCCCTGGCGGACCTCGCGGGCCACCGGCACGCCGGTCTGCTCGGTGATCGCCGCGGCGTCCGGGGCGCCGGCCACGACCTCGGCGCCCGTGGCCGCGACCACGTCGGCGAGGGCCCGGTGGTGGTCCCAGTGCTGGTGGGTGGTGACCACGGAGGACAGCCCGGCCTCGCCGAGCAGCGGCAGCAGCCGGTCCGGCTCCGCGGCAGCGTCGATGAGCACCTGGTCGCCGGTCGCGTGGCACCGCAGCAGGTAGCAGTTGTTGGACATCTGCTGGTCGACCGCCAGCTTGGTGATGGTCAGCGCCCCCAGCTCGCGGACGTCGGGGGAGCCGCCCGGCTCCACCTCTCCCGTGTAGGTCACCATGCCTCGATTCCCGGCAGCTCGCCGTCGTCGCTCGTCAGTCCTTCGCCCGAGCCCCGGCCGGTCAGCCACCAGGCGAGGTCAGCACTCGTCCCCGACACCGTAGGCCCCGCGCCCGAGCCGAAGGTCCAGGACCGGTCGGCGTCGGTGGCTCGCGCCGTGAACGGACTGTCCCAGGCCTCGCGCTTGCCCATCGAGTCGATGACCATGGCCGCGAACTCGGGGGCCCAGTCGGCGCGCGTGTAGCCGGCGTCGAGGTCGGCGTGGTGGATCTCCATCTCCCGCATCCGCATGTCGGGGACCGAGGACGTCCGGAAGGTGCGGCCGCCCGGCACCCGCTCGATCGGGGTGGGCCACGCGTCCTCCGGGACGGCGGCGAGGGCGTCGGCGAAGTCGGTGGTGGCCGCGAGGAGCCGGGTCCGCAGCTCGGCCGGCTCCGCCTGCGCGAGGTCCTCGATGTCCTGGTCCCGCGCCTCCTGCGAGGGGTACATGGGGATCTGTTCGCCCTGGACGATCCCGCCCAGGGCGCCGGACAGCCCCTCGGCGTTGAGGACCAGGTGGGCCACCACGTGGGCCCGGGTCCAGCCGGGGAGACCGCTGGGCTCCGCCCAGGCGGCGTCCTCCAGCCGGTCGACGGTGCGGATCAGGCGTTGGGAAGCCTCGGCCAGGAGCGCGGGATCGGCGTACGCAGACGACATGGAGCCCATCCTGTCGTGCGGCGTACGTCACTTCCACCCGCCGCGCGCTCACCCGCGCGGGTGCTTGATGGCCGGACTGTCGGTACCGCGTGCCATTGTTGGGACCGTTCGATTTCGACGCCGACCAATCCAGGGGATCGCCAGTGGCGGAGCAGCTGATCATCCGGGGGGCCCGGGAGCACAACCTCAAGGACGTCTCCCTCGACCTGCCCCGGGACTCCCTCATCGTCTTCACCGGCCTGTCCGGCTCCGGCAAGTCCTCGCTGGCGTTCGACACGATCTTCGCCGAGGGCCAGCGGCGGTACGTCGAGTCGCTGTCGGCGTACGCACGCCAGTTCCTCGGCCAGATGGACAAGCCCGACGTCGACTTCATCGAGGGCCTCTCGCCCGCGGTCTCCATCGACCAGAAGTCCACGTCGAAGAACCCGCGCTCCACCGTCGGCACGATCACCGAGGTCTACGACTACCTCCGCCTGCTCTACGCCCGCGCCGGCCGCCCGCACTGCCCGACCTGCGGGGCGCCCATCGAGCGGCAGACCCCCCAGCAGATCGTCGACCGGGTCCTCACGCTGGAGGAGGGTCGCCGCTTCCAGGTGCTGGCGCCGGTCATCCGGGGCCGCAAGGGCGAGTACGTCGAGCTGTTCCGGCAGCTGCAGACCCAGGGCTTCTCGCGGGCGCGGGTGGACGGCGAGACCCACACGCTCGACGACCCGCCCAAGCTGGACAAGCAGAAGAAGCACACGATCGAGGTCGTGATCGACCGGCTCGCGGTGAAGGAGTCCTCGAAGCGACGGCTGACCGACTCGGTCGAGACCGCGCTGAACCTCGCCGGTGGGCTGGTGCTCTTCGACTTCGTCGACCTGGACGCCAAGGACCCGGGTCGCGAGATGAAGTTCAGCGAGAAGATGTCGTGCCCCAACGACCACTCGATCGACACCGACGAGCTCGAGCCCCGGTCGTTCTCGTTCAACTCGCCCTTCGGCGCCTGCCCCCAGTGCCACGGCCTCGGCACCCGCATGGAGGTCGACCCCGAGCTGGTGGTCCCCAACCCGCAGGCCACGCTGGGCGAGGGGGCGATCCAGCCGTGGAGCCAGGCCCACGTCGCGGACTACTTCCTGCGGCTGATGGGCGCGCTCGGCGAGGAGCTGGGCTTCGACCTGAACACCCCGTGGGAGGACCTCGGCGCGAAGGCGCAGAAGTCCCTGCTCAACGGGCACCCGACCAAGGTGCACGTCGTCACCCGCAACCGGTACGGCCGCCAGCGTGCCTACTACGCCGAGTTCGAGGGCGTCCGCGGCTACATCGAGCGCCGGCACCGCGAGGCGGAGTCCGACACCAGCCGGGAGCGGTTCGAGGGCTTCATGCGCGAGGTGCCGTGCCCCGCCTGCAGCGGCAGCCGCCTCAAGCCGGTGTCGATGGCGGTGACCCTGGGCTCGCGCGAGGCCGGTGGGAAGAACATCGCCGAGGTCTGCGCGCTGCCGATCAACGAGACCGCCGACTTCCTGCGCAGCCTGGACCTGACCGCCCGCGAGCGCCAGATCGGTGAGCGGGTGCTCAAGGAGATCCAGGAGCGGCTGAACTTCCTGCTCGACGTCGGTCTCGACTACCTCTCGCTGGACCGGCCCTCGGGCTCGCTCAGCGGCGGTGAGGCGCAGCGGATCCGGCTCGCCACGCAGATCGGTGCCGGCCTGGTCGGCGTCCTCTACGTGCTCGACGAGCCGTCCATCGGCCTCCACCAGCGCGACAACCACCGGCTGATCGAGACCCTGGTCCGGCTCAAGGAGCTCGGCAACACCCTGATCGTGGTGGAGCACGACGAGGACACGATCCGGGTGGCCGACTGGATCGTCGACATCGGCCCCGGCGCGGGGGAGCACGGCGGCCAGGTGGTCCACAGCGGCAAGGTCGCCGACCTGCTGACGCACCCGGACTCGATGACCGGGCAGTACCTCTCCGGTCGTCGCGAGATCCCGGTCCCGGAGGTCCGCCGGCCGCGCACCAGGGGCCGCGAGCTCACGGTGCACGGCGCCCGCGAGCACAACCTCCGCGACGTCGACGTGACGTTCCCGCTCGGCCTGTTCGTGGCCGTCACCGGCGTGTCCGGCTCGGGCAAGTCGACGCTGGTCAACGACATCCTCTACACGTCGCTGGCCAAGCAGATCTACAACGCGCGCGCGGTCCCGGGCCGGCACAAGAAGATCAGCGGCCTCGAGCACGTCGACAAGGTGATCCACGTCGACCAGTCGCCGATCGGGCGTACCCCGCGGTCGAACCCCGCGACGTACACCGGCGTCTTCGACCACATCCGCAAGCTGTTCGCGGCCACCCCCGAGGCGAAGATGCGGGGCTACCTGCAGGGGCGCTTCTCGTTCAACGTCAAGGGCGGTCGCTGCGAGGCCTGCGCCGGCGACGGCACGATCAAGATCGAGATGAACTTCCTGCCGGACGTCTACGTCCCGTGCGAGGTCTGCCACGGAGCCCGCTACAACCGGGAGACGCTCGAGGTCCACTACAAGGGCAAGACCATCGCCGAGGTCCTCGACATGCCGATCGAGGAGGCCGTCGAGTTCTTCGCGGCGGTGCCCGCGATCGCGCGGCACCTCAAGACCCTGGTCGAGGTGGGCCTCGGGTACGTCCGGCTCGGCCAGCCGGCGACCACCCTGTCGGGTGGCGAGGCGCAGCGCGTGAAGCTGTCGGCCGAGCTCCAGAAGCGGTCCACGGGCCGCACGGTCTACGTGCTCGACGAGCCCACCACCGGCCTGCACTTCGAGGACATCCGCAAGCTGCTGCTCGTCCTCGGGCGGCTGGTCGACGCCGGCAACACCGTGCTGGTCATCGAGCACAACCTCGACGTCATCAAGACCGCCGACTGGCTGGTCGACATGGGTCCCGAGGGCGGCTCGCGCGGCGGCCTGGTCGTGGCCGAGGGCACCCCGGAGGCGGTCGCCGCCGTCCCGGAGAGCTTCACCGGCCAGTTCCTCGCGCCGCTGCTCGACGGGCGCGAGGCGAAGCAGCCGACTCGCCGGCTCGCCGCCGACACGGCCCCCAACGGCCGACCGCCTGCGAAGAAGGCGGCCGCGAAGAAGGCCACGGCCAAGAAGACTGCCGCGCGGAAGACGACGGCGAAGAAGACCACCGCCAAGAAGGAGAGCCGAGGGTGACCGAGGACCGCACCGAGACGACCGGCACCGAGACGACCGGCACTGGGATGACCGGCGATGGGGTCGGCCGGCGCCAGGCGCTCGCCGGCGCCGCGACCGTGGGCCTGGGGCTGCCGCTGCTCGCCGCGTGCGGCGGTGGGGGCTCGTCCTCCGACACCTCGTCGTCGTCGGCCCCGGCCGGGACCGACCTGGGCGCCGCCGCCGACATCCCGGTCGGCGGGGGTGCCGTCTTCGCGGACCAGAAGGTCGTGGTGACCCAGCCGACCAAGGGCGACTTCAAGGGCTTCTCGGCCGTCTGCACCCATCAGGGCTGCGTGGTCGCGAACGTCGCGGACGGCACCATCAACTGTCCCTGCCACGGCAGCCACTTCTCGATCGAGGACGGGTCGGTCGAGTCCGGTCCGGCCCCCTCGCCGCTCGAGGAGGTCCCGGTGACCATCAAGGGCGGCGAGGTCCGCCTGGCCTGATCGCGGCGGTCAGGGGACGGTCAGCGCCGTCCCCGGAGCGGAGCACGACCTCCGCCACGCCTCGTCGCGAGGCGAGCGCCGACGGTCCAGCCTGGCGTCGAGCACGGCACGGGCCTCGGCGAGCCGGTCGGCCCGCAGCAGTGCCGCGATCCGGGTCTCCTCGACGATCTCGCGCTGGGCGTCGGAGCCGCCGAGGCGGGGAAGGGCTCCGGTCAGCGAGGCGAGCGCGTCGGCGGCGTTCGAGCAGCGCCCCGCCTGCATCAGCGCGAGCGCCCGGACCAGTGGCGCGACCACCTCGCGCTGGGTGGCCTGGGCGTGCCGCTCGGCCCAGGCGGCCAGGCCGGCCAGCGTCGGCCCGTCGTCGAGGGCCAGCAGCGTGACCGCGGCGTGCATCGCGAGGAACGGCGTGGGCGGGTGCTCCAGCACGTCCCGGCCCGCGACCGTCGCGACGGCCTCGATCCCCGGGACGTCGACCGCGCCCGGGGTCAGCGCCCAGCGGAAGAGCAGCGAGCCGCTGTCGACCAGGGCGCGGCAGCCGAGACCGTGCTCGGGCCGCAGCTGCGCGTCGTACCTCCGCCGGACCGCGTCCAGGTCGCCCAGGGACAGCTCGTGCATGGCGGCGTGCCACGAGAAGTGGCTCAGGCTCTCGGACCCGGCCCCGGCGCCCGTCACCCAGCCGTCCATCCAGGCCAGTCCGGCCTCGTGGTCGCCGGTCTCGTAGTGGGCGTGGGCGCGCGCATGGGCGGAGTGCCCGGCGTCCGGCTCCTGGGCGAGGGACCGGCAGGACAGCGACATGGCCTCGTCGAACCGGCGCTGCTCCTGGCGCACGAAGGCCAGCAGGCCGGTGAACCACCAGTCCTCGCCGTACGCCGGGATGGCCCGCTCCACGAGCACCCAGGCCTCCGCCGGCACCTCGGTGACGCCGGCGAAGGCGATGGTCGGCACCGCGGTCGTGAGCAGCAGCGCGTCGCGGGGGTAGGCAGCCAGGTGCCGGACGAGCGGGGCCGAGTCGCCGCGCACGTGGGAGGCGATCGCCTGGACGTGGCTGCGCTCGCGCTCGCTGGCCCGGCCGGCGTGGAGCCGGGCGTCGCCCAGCCGGGCGCGCAGGTCGACCGGTGCGCACATCTCGTGCCCGAGCAGGGCGAGGGCCGCGTGGCCGAGCGCGAAGGTCGGGTCGAGCGCCACCGACGCCGCCAGCGCCTCGACCGCACCCGTCCGCAGCCGCAGGAGGTGACCGATCCCGCGGTTGTACGCCGCCGCTGCCTCGCTGCTCGTGGTCAGGCGGTACCCGTAGGAGTCGATCGGCACAAAACTAGAGTAAGTCACTGGACAATAATTCGGCGCAAGGTCGGTCGGGCGTTTCTCCCATGGTGCAACCGCGCCCGCATACTTCTCCCGTGCCGAACGTCCTCTTCCGTCGCCTGCGTGACGCCCTGCAGTCCGTCTTCTGGCTGGTGCCGGCGGTGGTGATCCAGATGGACGGTTTCAGCGACCGCACGGTGATCCTGGTCGCGACCACCACCGGTCTCGTCTGGCAGCTGGTGCACCGCCGCGACCTGGCCGACCGGCTGGTCGTGCTCGCGACGTTCTGGATCGTGCTCGGCTGCGGCATGGCCCTCCTGTCCGGCTCCGGAGGGGGCTTCCGGATCGGACCGACGGGCGCAATCGTCGGAGTCGTCATGGGCCTGGTCGTCGCCGAGCAGCTCCTGCGCTTCCTGGAGGGACGCCGCATCCTGCGGCAGCAGGCGGAGCACGCCCGCCGCGTCGTGGCTGTCCCCGCCGGACCGTAGGGTTGGGGCGTGCCTGCCCGACCCATGCGTTCCTCCCGGGGACCGCTGTCCTACCGGCCCGAGCCGGGGTCGATCCCGACCCAGCCGGGGGTCTACCGGTTCCGTGACGCGAAGGGTCGCGTCATCTACGTCGGCAAGGCGAAGAACCTCCGCGCCCGGCTCTCGTCGTACTTCCAGGACATCGGCAACCTCCACCAGCGCACCGCGACGATGGTGACCACCGCGGCCAGCGTCGAGTGGACCGTCGTCAACACGGAGGTCGAGGCGCTGCAGCTGGAGTACTCCTGGATCAAGGAGTACGACCCGCGCTTCAACGTGAAGTACCGCGACGACAAGTCCTACCCCTGGCTCGCGGTCACGGTCGGCGAGGAGTTCCCGCGGGTGATGGTGGGCCGCGGCGCCAAGCGCAAGGGCACCCGCTACTTCGGCCCCTACAGCCACGCGTGGGCGATCCGGGAGACCGTCGACATCCTGCTCCGGGTCTTCCCGATGCGCTCGTGCAGCAACGGCGTCTTCAAGCGCTCCGCCCAGATCGGCCGGCCCTGCCTGCTCGGCTACATCGACAAGTGCTCCGCGCCCTGCGTCGGCAAGGTCAGTCCCGAGGAGCACCGCGCGATCGTCGACGACTTCTGCGACTTCATGGGTGGCCAGACCCGGCCGTTCATCCGGCGCATCGAGAAGGAGATGTACGCCGCGTCCGAGGCCCTCGACTTCGAGAAGGCCGCCCGGCTGCGTGACGACCTCGGCGCGATGGAGCGGGCGCTGGAGAAGCAGGCGGTGGTGCTCGGCGACGGTGCCGATGCCGACGTCATCGCGCTCGCCGAGGACCCGCTCGAGGTCGCGGTGCAGATCTTCTACGTCCGCGGCGGGCGGATCCGGGGCCAGCGCGGCTGGGTCGCCGACCGGGTCGACGAGGGGGACACCCCCGAGCTGGTCCAGGACTTCCTGCTGCAGCTGTACGCCGGGGACGCTGACACCATCCCGCGGGAGATCCTGGTGCCGGCCCTGCCGCCGGACCTCGAGACCTTCGAGCAGCTGCTCGGTGAGCTGCGGGGGAGCCGGGTCGCGATCCGGGTGCCGCAGCGCGGCGACAAGAAGACGCTGCAGGAGACCGTGGCCCGCAACGCGATGCAGGCGCTCGCCCTGCACAAGACCAAGCGGGCCAGCGACCTGACCACCCGCAACCGCGCGCTGGAGGAGATCCAGGGGGCGCTCGAGCTCGACGAGGTGCCGCTGCGCATCGAGTGCTACGACGTCTCCAACCTCCAGGGCACCGAGGTGGTGGCCTCGATGGTGGTCTTCGAGGACGGCCTGGCCCGCAAGAGCGAGTACCGCCGCTTCGTGATCAAGGGCGTCGACGGCCAGAACGACGTGGCGTCGATGCACGAGGTGATCACCCGCCGCTTCCGTCGGCTGCTCGACGAGCAGGCACGCTCCGAGCAGGCTCAGCTGGATGCGGGGGAGGGCGACAACGGTCCGATGCTGGTCGACCCGGAGACCGGGCGGCCCCGGAAGTTCGCGTACGCCCCCGGGCTGGTCGTCGTCGACGGCGGTCCGCCCCAGGTCGCGGCGGCGCAGCGGGCGTTGGACGAGCTGGGCATCGACGACATCCCGGTGTGCGGGCTGGCCAAGCGGCTGGAGGAGGTCTGGCTGCCCGGCCAGGAGGACCCGGTGATCCTGGCCCGCTCCTCCGAGGGGCTCTACCTGCTCCAGCGGGTCCGCGACGAGGCGCACCGGTTCGCGATCACCCATCACCGGTCCCGCCGCTCCAAGACGATGGTCGAGAGCGTGCTCGACGACGTACCCGGGCTGGGCGAGGTCCGCCGCAAGACCCTGCTCAAGCACTTCGGGTCGCTGAAGAAGCTCCGGGAGGCGAGCGTGGAGGAGATCGCGACGGTGCCCGGCATCGGCGCCCGCACCGCCACCGCGATCAAGGACGCGGTCGCGGTCAGCGGCACCAACGGCAAGACTGGCCCGCGGGTCAGCATCAACACCGCCACCGGCGAGATCGAGGAGTCCTGATGACGGCAGGCGACATGCACCGCGGCGAGCTGGTGGTCGTCACCGGCATGACCGGTGCCGGCCGCAGCACGGCGGCGAAGGAGCTGGAGGACCTCGGCTTCTACGTCGTCGACAACATGCCCCCGAGCCTGCTGCGCGAGGTGGTCCGGCTGGTCGACGAGAGCAAGGGCACCGAGCAGCCGATCGCGGTCGTCGTCGACGTCCGGTCCGGGTCGTTCTTCCAGTCCCTCCAGGCCAACCTCGCCCAGGGAGCGACCGGCCGGCGTACGACGTTGGTCTTCCTCGAGGCCACCGACGACGTGCTCGTCCGCCGCCAGGAGGCCGCCCGGCGCCCGCACCCGCTGCAGGCCGGCGGCCGCCTGCTCGACGGCCTCCAGCGGGAGCGGCGCGTGCTCGGCGACCTGCGCAGCGAGGCCGACCTCGTCATCGACACCACGTCGCTCAACGTCCACCAGCTCACCGACCGGATCGCGGAGGCCTTCGGCACCCCCGACTCGACCCGGCTCACCGTCACGGTCACCAGCTTCGGGTTCAAGTACGGCATCCCGGTGGACGCCGACTTCGTGGCCGACATGCGCTTCCTGCCGAACCCGTTCTGGGTCCCCGAGCTGCGCGCGAGCACCGGGCGCGACCCCGAGGTCTCGGACTACGTGATGAGCCGGCCCGGGGCCAAGGAGTTCCTCGACGGCTACCTGCCGGTGCTGGTGGGCGTGGCCGAGGGCTACCTGCGCGAGGGCAAGCGGTTCATGACCATCGCCATCGGCTGCACCGGTGGCAAGCACCGCAGCGTCGCGATGACCGAGGAGATCGCCCGCCGGATGCGGGACCACGGCTACGTCGCGCGCGCCGCCCACCGCGACCTCGGGCGCGAGTGATGTCGGTGCGTGCCCAGTCCGCCGTCGCCCTCGGCGGCGGCCACGGCCTCCACGCCTCGCTCACGGCGCTCCGTCACCTGGTCGACGACCTGGTGGTCGACGACCTCACCGCGATCGTGACCGTCGCCGACAACGGCGGCTCCTCGGGCCGGCTGCGGGGCGAGTTCGGGGTGCTCCCGCCCGGTGACCTCCGGATGGCCCTGGCGGCGCTGTGCGGCGAGGACGACTGGGGTGCCACCTGGGCGCGGGTGCTGCAGCACCGGTTCGCCGGCGACGGGGAGATGCGCGGCCACGTGGTCGGCAACCTGCTCATCGTCAGCCTCTGGGAGCTGCTCGGCGACCACGTGAAGGCGCTGGACTGGGTGGGCCGCCTGCTCGGCGCGTCCGGCCGGGTGCTGCCGATGGCGCTCACGCCGCTGGACATCGCGGCCGAGGTGCGCGGGCTGGACCCGGCGGACCCGGCGGCGCTGACCACCGTCCGGGGCCAGGTCCAGGTCGCCACCACCGACGGGGTCATCACCTCGGTGCGGCTCGAGCCGGACCCGGTGGCGTGCCCCGAGGCCGTCGCGGCGATCCGGGCGGCCGACTGGGTCGTGCTCGGTCCGGGGTCGTGGTTCAGCTCGGTCATCCCGCACCTGGTGGTGCCCGAGCTGCGCGAGGCGCTCGTGCAGACCGACGCCCGGCTGGTCGTCGTGCTCAACCTCGCGGAGCAGGCGGGGGAGACCCACGGCTTCGGCCCCGAGGACCACCTCGCGGTCCTGGCCGAGCACGCGCCGGACCTCAAGATCCACACGGTGCTCGCCGACCGGTCGATCGTGGGCGACCGGTCCCGGCTGGAGGAGGCGGCCGCGTCGTACGGCGCCGCGCTGGTCGTCGAGGACGTGGCCATGGACGACGGCTCGCCGCGGCACGACGAGGCCAGGCTGGCGGCGGCGTACGAGCGGATCATCGCGCGCGGCTGACGCGTGGATGGTCGTCGTGGATGGAGGTTTCGATGGTGATTGACGCGCGTGCAAGGATTCCGGCATGGCGATGACGGCACAGGTGAAGGCGGAGCTGTCGAGCACCCAGATCACGAAGACCTGCTGCCGCAAGGCGGAAGTGGCGTCCATGCTGCGGTTCGCCGGCGGGCTGCACATCGTGAGCGGGCGGATCGTGGTGGAGGCCGAGCTCGACACCGGCGCCGCGGCGCGGCGACTCCGCAAGGACATCGCGGACGTCTACGGCCACCAGTCCGACGTGGTGATGGTGCAGGGCAACGGCATCCGCAAGGGCAGCCGCTACATCGTCCGGATCGTGAAGGACGGCGAGGCGCTCGCGCGGCAGACCGGGCTGCTGGACCCGCGCGGACGGCCGGTCCGGGGCCTGCCCCCGGCCGTGGTCTCCGGCGGGGGCTGTGACGCGGTGGCGGCCTGGCGGGGCGCCTTCCTGGCGCACGGCTCGCTGACCGAGCCGGGTCGCTCGTCGGCGCTGGAGGTCACCTGTCCGGGGCCCGAGGCGGCGCTGGCGCTGGTCGGCGTCTCGCGTCGGCTGGGCATCCAGGCGAAGGCCCGCGAGGTCCGCGGCGTCGACCGGGTCGTGATCCGCGACGGCGACGCCATCGGCCAGCTGCTGACCCGGCTGGGGGCCCACGAGTCCCTGATGGCCTGGGAGGAGCGCCGGATGCGGCGTGAGGTCCGCGCCACGGCCAACCGGCTGGCCAACTTCGACGACGCCAACCTGCGCCGGTCCGCGCGGGCCGCGGTGGCCGCCGGTGCCCGGGTCGAGCGTGCGATGGAGATCCTCGGCGAGGAGGTCCCCGACCACCTCCGGCTGGCCGGACACCTGCGGCTGGAGCACAAGCAGGCCTCGCTCGAGGAGCTCGGCCAGCTGCACGACCCGGTGCTGACCAAGGACGCGATCGCGGGCCGGATCCGCCGGCTGCTGGCGATGGCCGACAAGCGCGCCGAGGAGCTCGGGATCCCCGACACCGAGTCGTCGCTGACCCCGGAGATGCTGGCCGACGAGGCCTGATCCTCCCGCTCGCCCGGGTTACCCGCACGTACCCCGGGACGAGGACGCGACCCGGCACGCCTAGCGATAGGGTCGACGAAGACGCGGGTCCCGCCACCACCGGCGGGATGCCCGCCCCCGTGCTCACCGCAGTTGTCCGACCGAGAAGCAGGAGCCAGCAGTGACTGTTCGCGTAGGTATCAACGGATTCGGCCGGATCGGCCGCAACTTCTTCCGCGCCGTTCGTGCGTCGGGACTCGACATCGAGATCGTCGCCGTCAACGACCTGACCGACAACACATCTCTCGCCCCGCTGCTCAAGTTCGACTCGATCCTGGGCCGTCTGGACGCCGACGTCAGCGCGTCCGCCGACGAGATCCGCGTGGGCGACCAGGTCATCAAGACCTTCGCCGAGCGCGACCCGGCCAACCTCAAGTGGGGCGACCTGGGCGTCGACGTCGTCGTCGAGTCCACCGGGTTCTTCACCGACGCGACCAAGGCGCGGGCCCACGTCGACGCGGGCGCCAAGAAGGTCATCATCTCGGCGCCGGCCTCCAACGAGGACATCACCGTCGTGATGGGCGTGAACCACACCGACTACGACGCGTCGCGGCACACCGTGATCTCGAACGCGTCCTGCACGACCAACTGCCTGGCGCCGATGGCCAAGGCGCTCAACGACGAGTTCGGCATCGTCAAGGGCCTGATGACGACGGTCCACGCCTACACGGCCGACCAGAACCTCCAGGACAACATCCACAAGGACCTGCGTCGCGCCCGGGCCGCGGCGATCAACGTGGTCCCGACGTCGACCGGTGCCGCGAAGGCCATCGGCCTGGTGCTCCCCGAGCTCAAGGGCAAGCTCGACGGCTACGCCCTGCGCGTGCCCGTCCCGACCGGCTCCGCCACCGACCTGACCTTCGAGGCCGGCCGCGAGACCTCGGTCGAGGAGGTCAACGAGGCCGTGAAGAAGGCCGCCGACGGTCGCTTCCTCAGGTACTCCACCGACCCGCTGGTCTCCAGCGACATCGTCACCGACCCCGCGTCCTGCATCTTCGACGCCCCGCTCACCAAGGTGATCGGCAACCAGGTCAAGGTCGTCGGCTGGTACGACAACGAGTGGGGCTACTCGAACCGCCTCGCGGACCTCATCTCCTACGTCGGCGAGACCCTCTGACGCATGAGCGGCATCGACTCCCTGGGTGACCTGAGGGGCAAGCGGGTCCTGGTCCGCTCCGACCTCAACGTCCCGCTCGACGACAGCACGATCACCGACGACGGCCGCATCCGCGCCAGCGTCCCGACCATCCGCTCGCTGGCCGACGCCGGCGCGCGGGTGGTCGTGACGGCGCACCTCGGCCGGCCGAAGGGCGAGCCGGACCCGCGCTACTCCCTCGAGCCCGTCGCGGCCCGTCTCGGCGAGCTGCTCGGGGCCGAGGTGGCCTTCGCGTCCGACACCGTCGGTGACAGCGCGAAAGCGACCGTCGAGGGCCTCGAGGACGGCCAGGTGGCGGTGCTGGAGAACGTCCGCTTCAACGCGGGGGAGACCAGCAAGGACGACGCCGAGCGCGGCGCCTTCGCCGACCGGCTCGCGGCGCTCGCCGACGCCTTCGTCTCCGACGGGTTCGGCGTCGTGCACCGCAAGCAGGCGTCGGTGTACGACGTGGCGCAGCGACTGCCGCACGCGATGGGCGGTCTGGTCGCGACCGAGATCGACGTGCTGCGGCGGCTCACCGAGGACCCGGAGCGGCCCTACGTGGTCGTGCTGGGTGGCTCCAAGGTCTCCGACAAGCTCGGCGTCATCGACAACCTGCTCGGCAAGGCCGACAAGCTGCTGATCGGCGGCGGCATGGTCTTCACCTTCCTCAAGGCCCAGGGCCACGAGGTCGGCAAGAGCCTGCTCGAGGAGGACCAGCTCGACACCTGCCGGGCCTACCTGGACCGGGCGCAGGAGTCGGGCGTGCAGATCCTGCTGCCGACCGACATCGTGGTCGACACCGCGTTCCCCTCGGGCGACCGCGAGCCCCAGCCCCGCGTCGTACCCGCCTCCGAGATCCCCGCGGACGGCCTGGGACTCGACATCGGTCCCGAGTCGGCGTCCGCGTTCGCCGCGGCCCTGGCCGACGCGCGGACCGTGTTCTGGAACGGGCCGATGGGCGTCTTCGAGGTCGACGCGTTCGCCGACGGCACCCGTGCCGTCGCCGAGGCGCTGACCAAGGTCGACGGCCTGTCGGTCGTCGGCGGCGGTGACTCCGCCGCCGCGGTCCGCACCCTCGGGTTCGACGAGTCGGCGTTCGGCCACATCTCCACCGGCGGCGGCGCCAGCCTCGAGTACCTCGAGGGCAAGGCGCTGCCCGGCATCCAGGTCCTGGAGGACTGAGCATGACGAGCAAGCGCACCCCGCTCATGGCGGGGAACTGGAAGATGAACCTGAACCACCAGGAAGCGGTGGTGCTGGTCCAGAAGCTGGCCTGGACGCTGGCCGACAAGAAGCACGACTTCGCCCAGGTCGAGGTGGTCGTGGTGCCGCCGTTCACCGACCTGCGGTCGGTGCAGACCCTGGTGGACGGGGACCGGCTGTCGGTGAAGTACGCCGCCCAGGACGTCTCCATGCACGACTCCGGCGCCTACACCGGCGAGATCTCGGCGGGCATGCTCGCCAAGCTCGGGTGCAGCTACGTCGTGGTGGGCCACTCGGAGCGGCGCGAGTACCACGCCGAGTCCGACCAGGTGGTCAACGCGAAGGCGCACAAGGCCCTCGCCGGCGGGATGACCCCGATCGTGTGCGTCGGGGAGGGGCTCGAGGTCCGGCAGGCCGGGGAGCACGTGCCCCACACGCTGGCCCAGGTCGACGGGTCGCTGGCCGGGTTCACCGCCGAGCAGGTCGCCGGCCTGGTCGTGGCCTACGAGCCTGTGTGGGCCATCGGCACCGGTGAGGTGGCCACTCCCGACGACGCGCAGGAGGTCTGCGCGGCGATCCGTGGCCGCATCCGCGAGGTGCACGGCGACGCCGCCGCGGACGGCGTACGCATCCTCTACGGCGGCTCGGTGAAGGCCGCGAACGTGGCCGGGATCATGGAGAAGGACGACGTGGACGGCTGCCTGGTCGGGGGAGCGAGCCTCCAGGTCGACGAGTTCGGCGGGATCTGCCGTTTCTACTCCATGCCGGTCCTGTGACCGGCGCGGCGTGACGTACTCTTTACGACTGTGACTCTCCTCTTCACCATCGTGCTCATGATCGCGAGCGGCCTGATGATCCTGCTGGTCCTGCTCCACAAGGGTCGCGGGGGCGGCCTCTCGGACATGTTCGGCGGCGGCGTCTCCAGCTCGCTCGGCGGTTCCTCGGTGGCCGAGCGCAACCTCGACCGGCTCACGGTCGGGATCGGCGTCATCTGGTTCGCGTGTGTGATTGCCCTGGGCCTGCTCCTGGCCTACCAGAACTGAGAAAGGGAACCTTCCGTGGCTGGTGCAGGAAACGCTATTCGCGGTAGCCGGGTGGGGGCCGGCCCGATGGGTGAGGCGGAGCGGGGCGAGGCTGCGCCGCGCCAGGCCGTCACCTACTTCTGCTCGCACGAGCACCGTTCGGTCGTGACCTTCTCGGTCGAGGCGCAGGTGCCGGACTCGTGGGACTGCCCGAAGTGCGGCCTCCCGGCCGGCCGTGACGCGGAGAACGCCCCTCCGGCGCCCAAGATCGAGCCCTACAAGACGCACCTGGCCTACGTGAAGGAGCGCCGCTCCGACCAGGAGGCGGCCGACATCCTCGACGAGGCGATCCAGCTGCTCCGCTCCCGCCGCAAGTCCGGCGACATCATCTTCTGACCCGGTCGGCTAGAGGGCGGACGCGGCGGCGCGGTCGAGGAACCAGAGGGTCTCCTCCTGGCCGCTGACGCCGGCGGCGGGGACGTCGTGGAGGTCGGCGCCGCCGACGGCCCGGGCCACGGCCGGGGCCTTCGCGTCGCCGCTGACCAGGAACCACACCGAGCGGGACCGGTTCAGGGCCGCGAAGGTCAGGCTGACGCGCTGCGGAGGCGGCTTGGGGGAGTCGGTGACCCCGACGGCGATCCGGTCGTCGACGTCGAGCGCGGGGCTGCCGGGGAAGAGCGACGCGACGTGGCCGTCGGGGCCGACGCCCAGCATCACCACCTCGAACTCGCCGCTACCGTGCTCGCGCATCGTCGCGGAGTACGCCGCGGCCGCGTCGTCGACGGTGGCCGCGTCGGCCGTGGACGGCATCTCGTGCACGTTGGCCGGGTCGATGCCGACGGCGTCGAGGAAGGCGGCCCGGGCCTGGCCGGCGTTGCGGTCCGGGTCGTCGGGGGCGACGAAGCGCTCGTCGCCCCACCAGACCACGACCCGCGACCAGTCGACCTCCGAGTCGGTGGTGCGGCGGGCGACCTCCCGGTGCACGGCGTCGGCGATGGTGCCGCCGGTCAGGGCGATCTGCGGCACGTTGCCCGCCGCCTGCGCGTCCGCCAGCCGGCTGAGCAGCTCGCCCGCCACGGAGGTGGCCAGGGCGGCGGCATCCTCGTGGACCTCGATCCGGGGGTTGGTCATGACCGCACCTGCATCTTCGTCAGCCGCCGCGCGGTGGCGGCGTACACGTCGTCCTCGTCGAGGCGGCGCAGCTCCTCGGCGAGGAGCTCGGGGAGGTCCCGCCGCTTGAGCGCGATCGGCCGGTCCGGCTGACCCGGAGAGGTGAACGTGGCCAGCCTGCCGTCGGGCCGGGCGATCCGGATCGGACCCTCCCGGGTCTCGAGCACCACCTCGGTGATGCCGGGGCCGTCGGACGACGACCGGGCCACGTCGACCTTGAGCCGGTCGCGGAGCCACGCGTCGAGCAGGTCGGCACTCGGGCTGATCCTCTCCGCGCTGATCGAGGCTCCGGTCACCTTGAGCGGGTGCTGGTCGAGCGCAGCCGCGAGCAGCGCCCGCCACGGCGTGAGGCGGGTCCAGGCGAGATCGGTGTTGCCCTTGGCGTACACGGCGCACTGCTGGTGGATCGCCTGCGCCCGGCCGCGCTTCGCGGCTGCGGCGTCCGTGATCCGGCGCCGGGCCAGTGCGCCGAGCGGGTCGGCGGCGGGGTCCGCCGGCGGGTGGCACGGCCACCAGATGGCGACCGGGGAGTCCGGCAGCAGCAACGGCAGCACGACCGACTCCGGGTGCTTGACCACCTCGCCCTTGAGCCGGATCACCGCGGTCTCGCCGGTCCAGCCCGCGCCGGTCCCGACCTGCGCATTGATCTGGGCGGCGCCGCGCCCGTCGCCGAGGACGACGCCGAGCACCCGCGCGGGGTGCTCGTGGGAGGCCCGCCGGGCCGCCAGCATGGCGTCCTCGGACTCGTCCTCGTCGACCACGATGATGAGGGTCATCACCATCCCCATCGCGGGGCTGCCCGCGCGGGTCCGGGCCCGCACGAACTCCGCGGCGATGGCGGAGGAGTTGGTGTCGGTGAGCTCGATCATGGTCGCCTCCAGACGCGTCCGTCACGCGCCAGCATCTTGTCCGCGGACTGCGGTCCCCAGGTGCCCGAGGCATAGGGCTCCGGCGTCCCCTTCCTGGCCCAGTGCTCGAGGATCGGGTCGAGGATCTTCCAGGACAGCTCGACCTCCTCGTGCCGCGGGAAGAGCGGCGGGTCGCCGAGCAGCACGTCCAGGATGAGCCGTTCGTACGCCTCGGGGCTGGACTCCACGAAGGAGCCGCCGTAGACGAAGTCCATGTTCACGTCCCGGATCTCCATCGCAGTGCCCGGCACCTTGGAGCCGAACCGGATGGTCATGCCCTCGTCGGGCTGGACCCGGATCACCAGGGCGTTCTGGGTCAGCTCCTCGGTGGCGGTCTCGGTGAAGGGCAGGTGCGGGGCACGCTTGAAGACGATTGCCACCTCGGTGACCCGGCGGCCGAGCCGCTTCCCGGTGCGCAGGTAGAACGGCACCCCCGCCCACCGGCGGGTGTCCACGTGCAGCGTGACGGCGGCGAACGTCTCGGTGGTGGAGGTCTTCCTGATGCCCTCCTCCTCGAGGAACCCGGCGACCTTCTCACCGCCGGCCCAGCCCGGGGCGTACTGCCCACGCGCCGTGGTGAGGTCCAGGCGGTGCGGCAGCACGACGCTGGAGAGCACCTTCTGCTTCTCGATGCGCAGGCTCTCGGCGTCGAACGACGTCGGCTCCTCCATCGCCACCAGCGACATCAGCTGGAGGAGGTGGTTCTGGATGACGTCCCTGGCGGCACCGATGCCGTCGTAGTAGCCGGCCCGGCCACCGATGCCGATGTCCTCGGCCATGGTGATCTGCACGTGGTCGACGTAGTTGGCGTTCCAGATCGGCTCGAACAGCTCGTTGGCGAAGCGCATCGCCAGGATGTTCTGCACCGTCTCCTTGCCGAGGTAGTGGTCGATCCGGAAGATCGACCCCGAGGGGAAGACCCGGTCCAGGATGCCGTTGAGCTCGCGGGCCGACTCCAGGTCGTGGCCGAAGGGCTTCTCCACGACCACCCGGCGCCACGAGCCGTCGCGCTCCCCGGCCAGGCCGTGCTCCTTCAGCTGGCCCACGACGGCGCCGAAGAAGCCCGGCGGGATCGCCAGGTAGAAGGCGTGGTTGCCGCCGGTGCCCCGCGCCTCGTCGAGCTCCTCGATGGTGCGGCGGAGCCGGTCGAACGCCGCGTCGTCGTCGAAGTCACCCTGGACGAAGCGGATGCCCTCGGCGAGCTGCTGCCAGACCTCTTCGCGGAACTCGGTGCGGGCGTGCGCCTTCACCGAGTCGTGGACGATCTGCGCGAAGTCCTGGTCGGCCCAGTCCCGGCGCGCGAAGCCGACCAGGCTGAAGCCGGGCGGCAGCAGGCCCCGGTTGGCCAGGTCGTAGATCGCCGGCATCACCTTCTTGCGCGACAGGTCGCCGGTGACTCCGAAGAGCACCAGGCCGCAGGGGCCGGCGATGCGCGGCAGCCGGCGGTCCTCGGGGTCGCGCAGGGGGTTGGTGTAGGTCACGCAAGCACCTCTCGTACGACGTGGAGGTCGCCGGGGGAGCTGACGTGCAGCCGCAGCACCGGACGCCCCTTCCGGGCCAGCACCTGCCCGTCGCCGACCGCCTGCGCGGTGAGGAACTCCTGGAAGGTGAACGGCCGGTCCGGCACCGCCAGGTCGGCCTCGGGCTGACCGGTGACCTGGAGGTAGACGCCGGTGTCCGGGCCGCCCTTGTGGTACTGCCCGGTCGAGTGCAGGAAGCGAGGTCCCCAGCCGAAGGTCACCGGCCGTCCGGTCCGGACCGCGAGGCTGTCGCGGACCGACGCGAGCGTGGCGTCGCGGTGCCGGTCGAGGTAGGCCTGCACCGACACGTAGCCGTGCTCACCGTCGAGTACGCCGAGCAGCGCGGCGACCGCGTCCGCCACGGTGGCCGTCCCCTCGGGCAGCCAGCCCTCCGAGGCGTAGACCGTGACCGGCCCCTCGACGAACAGCGGGGTCGGAGAGGAGCCGCCGCCGTCGAGCATCTCGCGGGCAGCTGCCTTGGCGCTCTCGACGTCGGGCTGGTCGAAGGGGTTGATCCCGATCACCCGGCCGGCGACCGCCGTGGCGTACTCCCACAGCAGCAGCTGGGCCCCCAGGGGCGCGTCGACGGAGACGCCCCAGCCGGAGGCGGGCCGGAGCTCGGGCCCGAACACGCGGATGCTGGATCCATGGGCGGGCCCGAACGTCGCGAGCACCTCGTCGGCCGTGCTGGGGACGAAGTTGGGGGAGTCGAGGGCGTCCACGACGATCGGCAGGATGCCCTTGCCGTCCTTGCCGGTGGACTCGGCGATCAGCTGCTCGGCCCAGTCGCCGAGGCCGGCGAACGCGGCGCCGGCGTTGGCCAGGACCACCTTGTCGACGCCGGCCCGGTTCGCGGCCCCGAGCAGGGCCCCGAGCCGCAGCCCCGGGTTGTCGACCGAGTCGGTCTCCAGGGCGGGACGGATGGCCTCGGCCTCCTCGAGGAGCGTCTCGATGTTGGCCCCGGCCAGACCACTCGGCACCAGGCCGAAGGCGGTCAGCGCGGAGTAGCGACCGCCCACCTGCGGGTCGGCCAGGAAGACGCGGTAGCCGGCCTCGCGCGCCGACTTCTCCAGCGGCGAGCCGGGGTCGGTGACGATCACGATCCGCTCCGTCGGCTCGATCCCCGCGTCGGTGAAGGCCTTCTCGAAGGCGCGCTTCTGGCTGTCGGTCTCGACGGTGCCGCCGGACTTGCTGGAGACCACGACGACGGTCTCGTCGAGGCGGTCCTCGAGCGCGGTGCGCACGAAGTCCGGGTCGGAGGAGTCGAGCACGTCCAGCTCCACGCCGTCCGCCGCGCAGATCACCTCGGGGGCGAGCGACGAGCCGCCCATGCCGCACAGCACGACCTTGGTCATGCCGCGCTGACGGAACTCGACCTCGAGGGTCGCGATGTCGGAGACGAGCGACTGCGAGGTCTCGGACAGGGAGACCCAGCCCAGCCGCTTGCCGGACTCGTCCTCGGCGTCAGGACCCCACAGGGTGGGGTCCTGGGCCGCGATGCCGCTGGCGACCTTGTCGGCCACCAGCTGCTCGACGGTGCCGGCGAAGGCCTTCTCGTCGGGGTAGCCGAAGAACAGCTCGAACGCCGCTCCGGTCCCCTTGCCGTTCACGGTGTTCCAAGCTGTCCGGCTCATGCCTGGCCCTGTCCTGCCTTCTCCATCTGGCCGGTCACGGTCTCGACCAGCTCGTCCCAGGACTTCTTGAACTTGTCGACGCCCTCGTGCTCGAGCACGAGCAGCACGTCGTCGAAGTCGATCCCGACGCCGGCCAGTCGGTCGAAGACCTCCTGCGCCTCCCCGGCGGTGCCGGTGACGGTGTCTCCGCGGAGCTCGCCGTGGTCGGCGAACGCCTCCATCGTCTTCTCCGGCATCGTGTTCACGGTGTCGGCGACGACGAGGTCGGTCACGTAGAGCGTGTCGGAGTACGCCTCGTTCTTCACGCCGGTGGAGGCCCACAGCGGCCGCTGCGGGTTGGCGCCGGCCTCGGCCAGCACCCGCCAGCGGTCGGACGCGATGACCTCTTCGTACGCCGCGTAGGCGAGCCGCGCGTTGGCGACGGCGGCCTTGCCCTCGAGCGCCTTCGCCTCGTCGGTGCCGATCGCCTCGAGGCGCTTGTCGACCTCGGTGTCCACGCGGGACACGAAGAACGACGCGACCGAGTGGATGCGGCTGAGGTCGAGGCCGGCGTCCCGGGCCTGCTCGAGCCCGGTGAGGTAGGCGTCCATGACCTCGCGGTAGCGCTGGATCCCGAAGATCAGCGTGACGTTCACGCTGATGCCCTCGGCGATCGCGGCCGTGATGGCCGGCAGGCCCTCCTTGGTCGCGGGGATCTTGATCAGCGCGTTGGGCCGGTCGACCGCGCTCCACAGCGCGCGGGCCGACGCGATCGTGCCCTCGGTGTCGTTGGCCAGGTCGGGCTCGACCTCGATGGAGACCCGGCCGTCGGCGGGGTGCTCCTCGTGGACCGGCGCCATGATCTCGCAGGCGTTCCGGACGTCCTCGGTGGTGAGCTCGAAGACCACCCGGTCCACGCCCTCGCCCTGCTGCACGAGCCGGCCGACCTGGTCGTCGTACCGCTCGCCGTCGGCGATGGCCGCAGCGAAGATCGTCGGGTTCGTGGTCACGCCGACCACGGACTTGTTCTTGACCAGATCGGCGAGGTTGCCGGTCTCGATCCGCTCGCGCGAGAGGTCGTCGAGCCAGATCGACACCCCTGCGTCGGCAAGAGCCTTCAAACGGTCACTCATCGTGTCCTCCCGGAGTTCGATGGTCTGTGGTGGTCAGGTACCCGGTGGGCGTGCCGGCAACCGCGGCTCAGCCGCTGACGACGCGGACGCTGTCACGGGCGGCGTCGGCGACGGCCTCCGCGGTGATGCCGTACTCCTGGTAGATGCGGGCGTAGTCGGCAGACGCGCCGTAGGTCTCGATCGAGACGATCCGGCCGTGGTCGCCGACGATCTCGCGCCAGCCCTGGGCGATGCCGGCCTCGACCGAGACGCGCGCCTTCACGGTCGGCGGGATCACCGTCTCGCGGTAGGCCTCCTCCTGCTCGTCGAACCACTCGCGGCACGGCATCGACACCACGCGGGCGCGGATGCCGTCCTGTGCGAGGAGCTCGCGGGCCGCGACCGCGACCTGGACCTCCGAGCCGGTGCCGACCAGTACGACGTCGGGCAGGCCGCCGTCCGCGTCGAGCAGGACGTAGCCGCCCCGGTGCACGTCGGAGGTGTCGGACCAGCCCTCCTCGCCCCGCGGGAAGACCGGCACGTTCTGGCGGGTCAGCGCGATGCCGGCGGGACGGTCGGTCCGCTCGAGGACCGCCTTCCAGGCCGCGGACACCTCGTTGGCGTCCGCGGGGCGGACCACGTCGAGGCCCGGGATGGCGCGCAGCGCGGCGAGGTGCTCGATCGGCTGGTGGGTCGGGCCGTCCTCGCCGAGGCCGATCGAGTCGTGGGTCCACACGTAGGTCACGGGCAGGCCCATCAGGGCCGCCAGCCGCACCGAGCCGCGCATGTAGTCGGAGAAGGTGAGGAAGGTGCCGCCGAAGACGCGGGTGCCGCCGTGCAGCGTGATGCCGTTCATGATCGCGCCCATGGCGTGCTCGCGGATGCCGAAGTGCAGCACGCGGCCGGCGTACGGGTCGCCCTGCCACTCGTCGGTGGAGCGGCTCTTCGGGATGAAGGACTTCGCGCCCTTGATCGTGGTGTTGTTGGACTCCGCGAGGTCGGCCGAGCCGCCCCACAGCTCCGGCATGATCTCGGCGACCGCGTTGATCACGGCACCCGAGGCCTTGCGCGTGGCCACGCCCTTCTCGTCCGCCGGGAAGGTGGGCAGCACCTTGTCGATGCCCTCGGGGAGCGCGCGGGTCTGGAGCCGCTCCCACAGCTCGAGGTCGGCGGCCTTCTTGTTCGTCCACCGCTCGAAGAGGCCGTCCCACTCGGCCTGCGACTGCTTGCCGCGCTCGACCAGCGAGCGGGTGTGCGCGATCACGTCGTCCGGGACGTCGAAGTGCCGGGTCGGGTCGAGGCCCATGACCTTCTTGGTCGCGGCGACCTCGTCCTCGCCGAGCGCGGAGCCGTGCGAGGCGCCGGTGCCCTGCGCGTGGGGGGCCGGCCAGGCGATGACCGTGCGCAGCACGATGAAGCTGGGACGGTCGGTGACCTCCTCGGCCGCCTGGATCGCGGCGTACAGCGCCGGCACGTCCTCGGTGTAGCCGGTCCCGTCGTGGGTCCAGTCCACGGTCTGCACGTGCCAGCCGTAGGCCTCGTAGCGCTTGGCGACGTCCTCGGTGAACGCGACGTCGGTGTCGCCCTCGATGGAGATCTGGTTCGCGTCGTAGATCACCGTGAGGTTGCCGAGCTCCTGGGTCCCGGCGATGGACGAGGCCTCGCCGCTGACGCCCTCCTCGACGTCGCCGTCGCTGCAGATCGCGTAGATGTGGTGGTCGAACGGCGAGGCGCCCTCGGCGGCGTCCGGGTCGAGCAGGCCGCGCTCGCGGCGGGCGGCCATCGCCATGCCCACCGCGTTGGCCACGCCCTGGCCGAGCGGGCCGGTGGTGGTCTCGACGCCGGCGGTGTGACCGAACTCCGGGTGGCCCGGGGTCTTGCTGCCCCAGGTCCGCAGCGACTTGATGTCCTCGATCTCGAGGCCCCAGCCGCCGAGGAAGAGCTGCAGGTAGAGCGTGATGGAGCTGTGGCCCGCGGAGAGCACGAAGCGGTCGCGTCCCGGCCAGCTCGGGTCGGCGGGGTTGTGCCGCATCACCTTCTGGAAGAGGAGGTACGCCGCGGGCGCGAGGCTCATGGCGGTGCCCGGGTGGCCGTTGCCGACCTTCTGCACCGCGTCCATGGCGAGCGCCCGGATCGTGTCCACCGCCTTCTGGTCGACGTCGGTCCAGTCCAGCTCAGCGGCTCTGCTCACGGGGTTCCTCTCGGATCACTGCGCCGGTGGACACCCGGGAGGGGTGAACGTCACAGGCGTGGGTACTCAGGCAGGGCCGAGCCTACTCATCCGGCGCGATACGATCGAACCCAGCAAGCACCCGCTGATGGTGACCCGCCCCACCCGAGGATCCCCGTGACCTACGTCGGCCAGTCGACCTCTGCTGCCCCTGCGCAGGACGTGGCCCCGGCGACGGCCCGGGACGTGGTCGCCGCCTACGTCGGTCTGACCAAGCCGCGCGTGATCGAGCTGCTCCTCCTCACCACCGTGCCGGTGATGTTCTTCGCCGCCCGCGGCATCCCGCCCCTCGGGCTGGTCGTGGCGACGGTGATCGGCGGCACGTTCTCGGCCGGCTCGGCGTCGGTGTTCAACTGCGTCTACGACCGCGACATCGACGAGCAGATGCGGCGTACCCGTCGCCGGGCGCTGCCGCGGCACATCGTGTCCCCGCGCTCCGCGCTGGTCTTCGGCTCGGTGCTCGGCGTGCTCTCCACCGCGATCCTCGCGGTCTGGGTGAACCCGCTCTCGGCGACCCTGTCGGTCCTCGCCAACGCGTTCTACGTCTTCGGCTACACGATGGTCCTCAAGCGGCGCACCACCCAGAACATCGTCTGGGGCGGCCTGGCCGGCTGCTTCCCGGCCCTGATCGGGTGGACCGCGGTGACCGGCGAGCTGTCGTGGGTGCCGGTCGTGCTGTTCATGGTGGTGTTCTTCTGGACGCCCCCGCACACCTGGGCCCTCGCGCTGCGCTACCGCGAGGACTACGCGAACGTCGACGTGCCGATGCTGCCCGTGGTCGCTCCGGCCGGCGTGGTGGGCCGGCAGATCGTCGTCTACAGCTGGGTGATGGTGGCCACCTCGCTGCTGCTGTGGCCGGTCGCCGGGACCGGTGTGTTCTACCCGGTCGCAGCAACCGTGCTGGGCGCGGTCTTCCTGGTGGAGGCGCACCGCATGTGGGGTCGCGCCCGGGGCACCGAGGACCTGAGCCGGATCCAGCCGATGCGGCTCTTCCACTCCAGCAACCTCTACCTCTCGCTGCTGTTCGTCGCGGTCGCGCTCGACCCGCTGATCAGCCGCTGACGCGACCTTCTGAAAAAAGTTCGGTCGGCGACGCAACCGAATCTGCCCCCGTCGCGTCTCTACATGTGACGGCGGTCGTTCCTGTCCACGGGGGTGCAGGCGACCGTCGTCATTCTTGCTGCCCGTGAGGGGCCGCTCCGCCCGACTGGGCGGGTGGCTCAGGCGGGCTCGCGCACCTGGATCAGCACCCAGGTGGCGGCGGCGGAGATGAGTGCCGCGCCGAGCATGTGGAGGCCGACCAGCACGATCGGCAGGTCGGTGAAGTACTGCACGAAGCCGACCGCGCCCTGGCCGACCTCGAGGGCCAGCAGCACCACGACCGCACGCCGGGCCACCGGCGAGCCGCCGGTGGCCAGCAGCGCGAAGAGCAGGCCGACGGTGAGGCCGACGAACAGGAACACCACGTCGGCGTGGAGCTGGCTCAGCTGGAGCGGGTCCAGCCCGTTGCGGGGGGAGTCCACGTCGCCCGCGTGCGGGCCCGACCCGGTGACGACGGTGCCGACGTAGAGCACCACCCAGGCCGCGGCGAACGTCGCCCAGGCCAGCCCGGTGACGGGGCCGGCCGCCACCGCAGGCGGGGCGGGGTGGTCGAGGCGCTGCAGGAACAGCACCGAGACACCGATGATCGCCAGCGAGCACAGCAGGTGGAACGAGACGATCCAGGGGTTCAGGTCGGTGAGCACGGTGATGCCGCCGATCACGGCCTGGGCCGGGATGCCGAGGGCGAGCACCAGCGCGAGACGCCGCAGGTCCCGGCGGCCGCTCTGCCAGGCCGCCACGAACGTCGCCACCGCGACCGCCACCAGGACGAAGGTGAGCATCCGGTTGCCGAACTCGATCGCCGCGTGGATGTCGTAGGCGCCGTGGGGCGTGAACGACCTCCCGTTGCAGCGGGGCCACGTGGGGCAGCCCAGGCCGGACCCGGTGAGCCGGACGGCGCCTCCGGTGACGACCAGCACGCAGTTGGCGACCAGGGTGGCCCAGCCGAGCGGGCGCAGCCAGCGGTCCGTGCGCGGCAGCGCCCGCGGCGTCGTCGTGTCAGTCACTCCCACGTGAACGTCCTCGCAGTCAGGAAGGTGCCGAGCGCGGCCCAGACCAGCAGCACCGCGAGGTCCAGCCAGTCGGTGCGCCCGTCGATGAGGGCCTGCCGCATCGCGTCTCCCAGGGCCCCGGACGGGAGCCACTGGACGACGTTGCCGAAGGCGCCGTACGCCGAGGCCGGGAGCACCACCGCGCCGCCGGCCATCAGCAGCAGGTAGATCAGGTTGGCCGCGGCGAGCGTCGCCTCGGCGCGGAGCACGCCGGCCACGAAGAGGCCGAGCGCGGCGAAGGCGGCGGTGCCGAGCACGATCGCCAGGGCGGCCGCGAGCAGCCCCGGGTCGGGGTCCCAGCCCAGCGCCAGCGCCACCACCGAGATGACGACCACCTGCAGGACCTCGACGACCAGGAGGCCGCCGATCTTGCCGGCGAGCAGCCCGGAACGGGGGAGCGGGGAGGAGCCGAGGCGCTTGATCACGCCGTAGCGCCGCTCGAACCCGGTGGCGATCGCCAGGGAGGTGAACGCCGTCGACATGACCGCCAGCGCCAGCACGCCCGGGGTGAAGACGTCGACCGCAGGGTGGGCGAAGGTCTTGCCCAGGCGGTGTGCACCCTCGACCCCGCCGATGAGCACGATCACCGGGATCACGACGGCGAGCAGCAGCTGCTCGCCGTTGCGCAGCATCAGCCTGGCCTCCATGGCGGCCTGGGCGGCCACCATGCGGGAGAACGGAGCGGCGCCCGGCATCGGGCTGAAGCTGCCGCGCTGGTCCAGGCTCATGGGGTCAGCTCCCGTCCGGTCAGCTCGAGGAACACGTCCTCGAGGTTGCGCTGGCCCAGGCTCAGCGACTCCGGCAGTACGCCGTTGGCCTCGCACCAGACCGACACCTTCGCCAGCGTCGAGGCGTCGGCGGGGCCGCTGAGCACGAGGCTGAGCTCGTCGAGCAGGGTGACCTCGGTGCCGGCGCCGAGGGCCTGGCGCAGCGACTCGGGGGAGCCCGCCGGGAACGGGCGGGTCACCACGAGGCGGATGGTCGCGGTCCGGGTGTCGGCACCCCCGCGGGTGAGCTCCAGGGGTGTGCCCGACGCGATCAGCCGGCCGTGGTCGATGATGTGGATCCGGTCGGCGAGCCGCTCGGCCTCGTCCATGTAGTGGGTGGTGAGCACGACCGTCACCCCGTCGCGGCGCAGCTCCTCGAGCAGCTCCCACGTGGCCCGGCGCGCCTGCGGGTCCATGCCCGCGGTCGGCTCGTCGACGAAGATGATCTCGGGGCGGCCGACGACGGCCATCGCCAGGCCCAGGCGCTGCTGCTGGCCGCCGGAGAGCCGGCGGTACGGCGTACGCCCGCAGTCCCCGAGGCCGAGCCGGTCGGCGAGCTGGTCGGTGTCGAGCGGGTTCGCGTGCAGGCGGGCGACGTGCCGCAGCATCTCCATCGCGCGGACCCCGCTCCAGGCGCCGCCCCCCTGCAGCATCACGCCGATCCGGGGGAGCAGGTCGGTCCGGTCGCGGACCGGGTCCAGCCCCAGCACCCGGACCGAGCCCTGCTGCGGCGCGCGGTAGCCCTCACAGGTCTCCAGGGTGGTGGTCTTGCCCGCGCCGTTCGGGCCGAGCACGGCGGTGATCGTCTGCCGCTCCACGGTCAGCGAGAGCGCGTCGACGGCGACCTTCTCGCCGTACCTCATCACCAGGCCGTCGACGGCGACGGCCGGGTCGGCGGCAGGGGGGTTCGACACGGCGTCAGTCTAGGGAGCGGTCGGGTGCTGCCCCGGCCGCGGGCGGGCGCGCCCGCAGCCGGTGTGGCCCAGGTCTCAGGCGGGGGCCGCGACCTCAGATCTCCACGGCGTCCGGGGTCTCGGCGTTCCCGCCCCGGGGCAGGCCGGCGAAGGCGGCCGGCGGCTCGCGCCACAGCTCCTGCCCGCCTCCCGCGCCGGCGTCCCGGATCGCCCGCCACACCCGCTGAGGGGTGCACGGCATGTCGAGGTGCCGGACGCCGAGGTGGCGCAGCGCGTCGACGACCGCGTTCTGCACGGCCGGGGTCGAGCCGATCGTGGCGGACTCGCCGATGCCCTTGGCGCCGAGCGGGTTGAGCGGGGTCGGGGTCTCGGTGGTGGAGACCTCCAGGGCGAAGGTGTCGGCGGCGGTGGGCATGGCGTAGTCGGCGAACGTCGAGGTCAGCGGCGTGCCGGCCTCGTCGTAGACGAACTGCTCCCACAACGCCTGCGAGATCCCCTGCACGGCGCCGCCGTGCTGCTGGCCGGCGACGACCAGCGGGTTCAGCACCCGGCCGCAGTCGTCGACCGCGACGTGGCGCAGCGGGGTGACCAGACCCGTGTCGGTGTCCACCTCGACGATCGAGACGTGCGCGCCGAAGGGGAACGTCGCGCCGTCCTGGGTGAAGTCGGTGTCCGAGCCCAGGCCGCCGTCGTGCTCGTGGGCCCACGCCGCGAGCTCGGCCCAGCGGACCCCGGTGCCGCTCACGCCGCGGACCGAGAACCGGCCGTCCTCGAGCACGATGTCGGCCGGGTCGGCCTCGAACATCCGGGCCGCGACGTCGAGGGCCTTCTCGTGCACCTCGTCGGCGGCCTGGCCCACGGCGTTGCCGCCCATCTGGAGCGACCGGGACCCGCCGGTGCCACCGCCCGAGCGGACCAGCGCCGTGTCGGACTGCACGTAGGTGATGTCCTCCAGGGGGATGCCCAGCCGGTCGGCGGCGATCATCGAGAACGACGTCGCGTGGCCCTGGCCGTGGCCGGAGGTGCCGGCCATCACGGTCGCGGTGCCGTCGGCGTGCACGTGCAGCGAGCCGAACTCCGAGCCGCCGAAGCCGGTGATCTCGACGTAGACCGCGATCCCGACGCCGAGCTGGCGGACCGCCCCGGCGTCGCGGCGGCGCCGCTGCTCGGCCCGGGCGCCGTCGACGTCGGCGATGCGGAGGGCCTCGCGCAGCGGCAGGTCGAAGTCGGCGACGTCGTAGGTGACGCCGGTGAGCGTGGTGTACGGGAAGGCATCGGGCGGGATCAGGTTGCGCCGCCGGATCTCCTCCGGGCGCCAGCCCGACCTCGTCGGCGGCGAGGTCGATCAGCCGCTCGAGCAGGGCCGCCGCCTCGGGCCGCCCGGCACCGCGGAACGCGCCGACCGGGGCGGTGTTGGTCAGCGCCGCGATCGCGTCGTAGCGGATCCGGGGCACGACGTACGGCCCCTGGATCATCATGTACGTCGGGCCGAGGGCGAGCGAGCCGCCGAACCCGGCGTACGCGCCGCAGTCGCCGACGACCCGCACCCGCAGCCCGACGATCCGGCCCTCGGCGGTGAGCCCCAGCTCGGCGTACTGCACCTGGCCGCGCCCGTGCATCGAGAGCATCGCCTCGCTGCGGGTCTCGGTCCACTTCACCGGGCAGCCCAGGCTGCGGGCCGCCGCGACGACGGCGGCGTGGTCGGCGATGATCCCGGCCTTGCCGCCGAAGGCACCTCCGACGTGCGGGGCGATGACGCGCACGCGCTCCTTCGCGAGGCCGGTGTAGCGGGCGATCAGGTCGCGGGTCAGGTGTGGCTGCTGGGTCGCCACCCAGACCGTCAGCCCCTCGGCCGAGGGCTGCACCAGGATCGCGTGTCCCTCCATGGGGGCCGTGGCGACGCGCTGGTTCTCGAGCCGGAGCCGGACGACGTGGTCGGCGCCCTCGAACGGGTCGGCCCGGTCGGCGTCCGCCCGGCTGGCCGCGATGTTGCTGCCGACCCCCTCGAACTGCAGCGGTGCGTCGTCGGCCAGGGCGGCCTCCATGTCGGCGACCACGGGCAGCTCGTCGTAGTCGACGTCCACGAGCTCGGCGGCGTCCACGGCCTGGGCGCGGGTCTCCGCCACGACCAGGGCCACGGGATCGCCCACGAAGCGCACCCGGTCGGTGGCCAGAGCGGTGCGCGTGACGGCCGGGTTGACCTCGGCGAACGGCGGCACGGTCGCGTCGCCGATGGTGGCTCCGGTGAAGACGGCCAGCACGCCGGGGGACTTCTCGGCCTCGCCGGTGTCGATGGAGGTCACCCGGGCGTGGGCGAACGGACTGCGGACGAAGACCGCGTGGGCCGTGCCCTCGATCCGCTGGTTGTCGACGAAGGTGCTCAGTCCCCGGACCAGGTCGGGGTCCTCGACCCGCGGGACGATGTTCCCCAGCAGCGATCCCGGCATCCGCGTTCTCCTTGTCCTGGTCTCCGAGCGTCCCGGTCGAGACTAGCCTCGGGTCGCGAGGGTCACGCCCGCCGCGCGAGGAGCTTCGCGAGCACGTCGGGTTCGTCGCTGATGATCCCGTTGGCGCCCAGCCCGAGCGCGACGTCGAGCGCCGCCTCGTCGTTGACCGGCCAGGTCATCACGACCTCGACGTGGCGCAGCAGGCCGGCGACGAGCTTCTCGTCGAGCAGGGAGAGGTGGATCGAGACCCCGTGGACGGCGGGCTCCTCGGCGACCCGCTGGCGCAGCCGGGCCAGCTCGACCCGGTTCCGGGCCGACAGCACGGCGCGGGCGTAGGGCAGCTCCGCGACCAGCTCGACGGAGGGCCAGTAGCGACCGCAGACCAGCACCGGCTCGTGGCGCGCGACCTCGTGGAGCAGTCGTGCCACCGACCTCGCGGCGGTGCTGCGACGCCCCTTGAGGTCGAGCATGAACGTCGTGCCGTGCCGGTCGGCCTCGAGGAGCTCGCGCAGCCCCAGCCGGGGCGCCGAGGCGGACGCGAGCTCCCAGCGGTCCCACAGGAACGGCAGCGGACCGGCGGTCTTGAGGTGGCGCACCTCCAGCCGGCCCCGGTGCTGGTGCACGTCGCACTCGATCACGTCGACCCCGAGGGTGTTCGCGGCATGCAGCCCGGCCAGCGAGTTGCCGGCCCGGTGCGCGATGGCCAGCGGGGTCACGACGGCTCTCGCCCTTGGCGTTGTCGGCGACGCTCGATCGCCAGGGCGGCGGCATGGCCGACCAGGACGATCGCGATGCCGGCGATCACGTCCACCACGTAGTGGTTCGCCGTCGCGATCACGGATCCCGCCATCAGCACCGGCATCACGCAGCCGACGATCTTGAGGGCGATCGACGTCGCGGCGGTGTAGATCGCGATGCCGACCAGCAGGTCCCAGCCGGCGTGCAGGCTCGGCATGGCGGCGTACTGGTTGACGAAGGCGGGCGGCTGGAGCCACCGGTAGGCCCGGGAGCTCTCGGTGACGGTGTCCACGAGCCCCAGGTTCGCGAGTCGCGGGGGCGCCACCGGGTAGGTCACGAAGATCAGCATGCCGAGCGCCCCCGAGATCAGCATCCCGTCCCGCAACCGGAGGAACTCGGGGCGGTGGCGCCAGGCGAGCCAGACCATCGTCACGATGATCACCGGCCAGTGGCCCCAGATGTAGACCCAGTTGGCGAGAGCCTCGGCCACGTCGGAGCTCTCGACCGGTTTCTGGAAGGCGGCCTCGAAGTGGAGCCCGGTGGCCTTCTCGAAGGCCACGATGTCCCGGGAGTGCTCCTGGGCGGTGGCACGGGCCGCGTCGGTGAGGCCACGGATCCGGAAGTAGACGAACACCCCGAGCAGCACCAAGCCCGCCTGGCCGAGGATCCAGGGGAATCGGGAGCGGCGCACCGCGGTCACCCGGGACACATCCATGCAGCTCCCCTGGGGCACCATCGCCGGCACGCTTGCCCTTCCATCCTGTGCGCGCAGGACGGGATCGGGTGCGGGCGAAGGTCCCGAGGGTCGGGACCAAGTGGCCGCAGGGTCAGGCGGTGGCGGGGACCCCCACGGCCGTACGCCGGGCGGCGCGGCGGGTCAGGTAGAGGCTGACGCCGCCGAGGGCCAGGGCGGGGAGCCAGGCCACCGCGGCCTTGACCGCGACCGCGGCCGCCGCGGCGGTCCAGGGCACGCCCATGGCGGCGAGGGCGGCGACCAGTGCGCCGTCGCGAGGGCTGGCGCCGTTGGGGCCGGGGATCGCGCCGGCGATCTGGCTGGCCCCGAAGGCCCCGAGGACCGCCAGCGGCGGCAGCTCGTGCCCGGTCGCGGCGAGGGTGCCGACCAGCAGCGCGGCGATGGAGAGCTGGTAACCGGCCGACAGCAGCAGGCCGTGGGCCAGCTGACGCGGCGGGGGGAGCGGCCGGCGGGGGAGCAGGTCGGGCTTGACCCGGCGGACCACCAGGACGGCCAGGATCGCGGCGGCGGCGACGCCGACCGCGACGAGGATCATGGTGGTCGGCAGCGCGGTGCCGGCGAAGCAGACGAAGACGCACAGGCCGAGTGCGCCGACCAGGCGGTCGGCCCCCACGCTCATGACGGCGTCACCCCGGCCCAGCCCGGAGCGGGTCAGCCGGTGGAGGCGCCAGACGTCCGCACCGACGTGGCCCGGGGTCAGGAGGCCGAGAAACTCGGACTCGGCGTACGCGCGGAGGTACCAGCGGCGGCTCAGGTTCGCGTCGGTCAGGGCGCGCCAGCGCAACGGGCAGAGGAGGTACTTGCCGACCACCCACGGCAGCAGGCCCAGGAGCACGGGCCACGGGCTCACCGAGGGCAGGCTCGGCAGCGTGAGGGCGGGGACCAGGATGCTGACCACCACACCGAGGACCAGGACGATCCGAGAGTGCAGAAGGGTGCGCAGCAGCTGCATGGAAACCTTTCGGAGGATGCTGGGGCGGGCATTTCCCATGTCAGGAGTCGTACCCCGAATCGAGTGAATCAGAACCTCCCAACCAACTACACGGTCGATGGCCCATATGGGGTAAGGCCACTGGTCCTTCTGGGGTACGGCCCTAGGTCCGATGGATAAGGGGACCCTTACTTGAATGGCCCCGACCATTAACGGCACACTGATGTTGTGGAATTCGAGGAGCGGCCCGTGCGGGCAGAGGACCAGTCGACGCGCCAGCGCGTCGTCCGGTCGATCCTCGTCGACGGCCCGTCCACGGCCGCGGCGCTCGCCGAGCGCCTCGACCTGACCCCCGCCGCCGTACGCCGGCACCTCGACCAGCTGCTCGACGAGGGCGCGGTCGAGGCGCGGGAGCCGCGGCACCTCGCCTCGCGCGGACGGGGTCGGCCCGCAAAGGTGTTCGCACTGACCGAGGCGGGCCGCGACGGCTTCGACCAGCAGTACGACGACCTCGCCGTGCAGGCGCTGCGCTTCCTCGCCGAGACCGGCGGGGAGCAGGCGGTGCGGGAATTCGCGAACCGCCGGGTGGCGTTCGTGGAGGAGAGGTTCCACGACGTGCAGCGCGACCAGCCGCAGCTGAGCCCGGCCGAGGTCCTGGCCCGGGTCTTCACCGACGAGGGCTACGCGGCCTCCGTTCGTGAGGTGCCGGTGGGGGAGCAGCTGTGCCAGCAGCACTGCCCCGTCTCGCACGTCGCCCATGAGTTCCCGCAGCTGTGCGAGGCGGAGACCGCGGCGATCAGCCGGGTGCTCGGCAGCCACGTGCAGCGGCTGGCCACCATCGCCCACGGCGACGGTGTCTGCACCACATGCATCCCCCACACTTCTCCATCCACCGGCAAGACGAAGGAGCAGGTCACCACATGACGACCATCGACGAGCGCAACCCCGAGCTCGAGGGCATCGGTCGCTACGAGTTCGGCTGGAGCGACCCCGACGTCGCCGGTGCCGTTGCCCAGCGCGGCCTCAACGAGGCAGTCGTGCGTGACATCTCGAGCAAGAAGAACGAGCCGCAGTGGATGCTGGACCTGCGCCTGAAGGGGCTGAAGCTCTTCGGCCGCAAGCCGATGCCGACCTGGGGCTCGGACCTGTCGGCGATCGACTTCGACAACATCAAGTACTTCGTGCGCTCGAGCGAGAAGCAGGCCGCCTCGTGGGAGGACCTGCCCGAGGACATCAAGAACACCTACGACAAGCTCGGCATCCCCGAGGCGGAGAAGCAGCGCCTCGTCGCCGGCGTCGCCGCGCAGTACGAGTCGGAGGTCGTCTACCACTCGATCCGCGAGGACCTCGAGCAGCAGGGCGTCCTGTTCCTCGACACCGACACGGCCCTCCGGGAGCAGCCGGAGCTCTTCAAGGAGTACTTCGGCACCGTCATCCCGGTCGGTGACAACAAGTTCGCCGCGCTGAACACCTCGGTGTGGTCGGGTGGCTCGTTCATCTACGTCCCGCCGGGCGTCCACGTGGACATCCCGCTGCAGGCCTACTTCCGGATCAACACCGAGAACATGGGCCAGTTCGAGCGGACCCTGATCATCGTCGACGAGGGTGCCTACGTGCACTACGTCGAGGGCTGCACCGCGCCGATCTACTCCTCCGACTCGCTGCACTCCGCGGTCGTGGAGATCATCGTGAAGAAGGGCGGCCGCTGCCGCTACACGACCATCCAGAACTGGTCGAACAACGTCTACAACCTCGTCACCAAGCGGGCGACCTGCGAGGCCGGCGCCACCATGGAGTGGGTCGACGGCAACATCGGCTCCAAGGTGACGATGAAGTACCCCGCCATCTACCTGATGGGTGAGCACGCGCGCGGCGAGACCCTCTCGATCGCGTTCGCGGGCGAGGGCCAGCACCAGGACGCCGGCGCCAAGATGGTGCACGCGGCTCCGAACACCTCGTCCTCGATCCTGTCGAAGTCGGTGGCGCGCGGCGGTGGCCGCACGTCGTACCGCGGACTGATCCAGATCAACGAGGGTGCGCACGGCTCGAAGTCCAACGTGCTGTGCGACGCGCTGCTGGTCGACCAGATCAGCCGGTCCGACACCTACCCGTACGTCGACATCCGCGAGGACGACGTGTCGATGGGGCACGAGGCCTCGGTCTCCAAGGTCTCCGACGACCAGCTGTTCTACCTGATGTCGCGCGGCATGGAGCAGGACGAGGCGATGGCGATGATCGTGCGCGGCTTCGTCGAGCCGATCGCGAAGGAGCTGCCGATGGAGTATGCGCTGGAGCTGAACCGGCTGATCGAGCTGCAGATGGAAGGTGCGGTCGGCTGACCTCCGGTCATCCGGAAACCGCTCGCGCAAGGCTTGCACCTGAGTCGATGCCGCCTGCCCCTTCGTCCCTCCGCCGCTGCGCGGCGGCTCGGGACGCGGTGGCCTCGTTTCGCTGACGTTGAAGAGAGAAAGACTGACTGTGACTGTTACCGATACCGCACGCGACAGCGTGGAGTCTGCCCTCGAGGTGACCAAGGTCGACTCGCACCTGCACCCGGAGGGGTCGTTCGACGTGGCCGACCACCCGGTGCCGACCGGGCGGGAGGAGATCTGGCGGTTCACGCCGCTCAAGCGGCTGCGCGAGCTCCACGCCGACGCCGACCTGTCCGGGACGTCGGTGGGGGCCGAGATCGACGGGCCCGAGGGTGTGCGGATCGAGAGCATCGAGGCGGACAGCCCGCTGCTCGGCAGCAGCGGCTTCGTGCCGGTGGACCGCGTCAGTGCCCGGGTGTGGCACGAGGCCGCGCGTCGGTACGCCGTGACCGTGCCGCGTGAGGCCGAGCTGGACTCGCCGGTCTTCATCGACGTGCGCGGGACCGGGATCGACGAGGCGTCGGCGACCCACGTGGTGCTGACCGCCGAGCCGCACAGCAAGGCGACCGTGGTCTTCCGGTTCATCGGCTCGGCCACGCTGGCCGACCTGACCGAGATCGTGGTTGGTGACGGTGCCCAGCTGACCGTCGTCAGCATCGACGACTGGGAGGACGACGCCGTCCACCTGGGCCACCGGCACGCGCTGGTGGGCCGCGACGCGACGTTCAAGCACGTGGACGTGTCCTTCGGTGGCAACGTCGTCCGCCACGACACCACGGCCGAGTACGCCGGGCCCGGCGGCTCGGTGGAGATGCTCGGCATGTACTTCGCCGACGGCGACACCGACCACGGCGGACAGCACATCGAGCACCGCCTGTTCGTCGACCACACCGCGCCGAACACCAAGAGCAACGTGATCTACAAGGGCGCGCTGCAGGGCGAGGGTGCGCACACGGTCTGGATCGGCAACGTGCTGATCCGCAAGGTCGCCGAGGGCATCGAGACCTACGAGGAGAACCGCAACCTCGTGCTCACCGACGGCTGCCAGGCCGACTCGGTGCCGAACCTGGAGATCGAGACCGGCGAGATCGAGGGCGCCGGCCACGCGTCGGCGACCGGCCGCTTCGACGACGAGCAGCTGTTCTACCTGCGCTCGCGCGGCATCGCCGAGGACGAGGCGCGGCGCCTGGTCGTGCACGGCTTCTTCAACGACCTGATCCGCAAGATCGACGTCCCGGCCATCGAGGAGAAGCTGACGGAGACGGTCGAGGCCGAGCTGGCCAAGAACGTCCTCAAGGTGTTCCCGGGGAGTGCCGGCTGATGGCCTTCGAGCGCGTCTGCGCCGCCGAGGAGGTCCCGACCGACGAGGCGCTGGGCGTCACGGTCGGGGACCTCGACGTGGCGGTCGCCCGCGACGGTGACGAGTTCTTCGCCGTCCAGGACCTCTGCTCCCACGCGGCCGTGGCGCTGAGCGAGGGCGAGGTGGCCGACTGCCAGATCGAGTGCTGGCTGCACGGCTCCCGCTTCGACCTGCGCACCGGCAAGCCCACCGGCCTGCCCGCCACCGAGCCGGTCTCCGTGTTCCCCACGGAGGTCCGCGCCGACGGCGTGTACGTCGACGTGACCACCACCCTCAACGGCGTACAGCCGTCCTGACCAAGAGACTTCGAGCAAGGAAGAGACAACGATGAGCACGCTGGAGATCAAGGACCTGCACGTCACGGTCGACACCGAGGACGGCGCCAAGGAGATCCTCAAGGGCGTCACGCTGACCATCAAGGACGGCGAGACCCACGCGATCATGGGCCCGAACGGGTCCGGCAAGTCGACGCTGGCCTACTCGATCGCGGGCCACCCCAAGTACACCGTCACCGGCGGCACGGTGACCCTCGACGGCGAGGACGTCCTCGCGATGTCCGTCGACGAGCGCGCCCGGGCCGGCCTGTTCCTGGCCATGCAGTACCCCGTCGAGGTGCCCGGCGTCTCGGTGGCCAACTTCCTGCGCACCGCCAAGACCGCCATCGACGGCGAGGCCCCCAAGCTCCGCACCTGGGTCAAGGACGTCAACGGCGCCCTCGAGCGCCTCGACCTGGACTCGACCTTCTCGCAGCGCTCGGTCAACGAGGGCTTCTCCGGTGGTGAGAAGAAGCGCCACGAGATCGCCCAGCTGGAGCTGCTGAACCCGAAGGTCGCGGTCCTCGACGAGACCGACTCCGGCCTCGACATCGACGCGCTGAAGATCGTCTCCGAGGGCGTGAACCGCTTCCGCGGCCAGGAGGGCAAGGGTGTCCTGCTGATCACGCACTACACGCGCATCCTGCGCTACATCACCCCCGACTACGTGCACGTGTTCGTCAACGGCCGGATCGCCGAGCAGGGTGGGCCCGAGCTCGCCGAGCAGCTCGAGGCCGAGGGCTACGACAAGTACGTCAAGACGGCGGTGTGAGATGAGCCAGCTTCCGGGCCTCCTGCCCGAGCTGGAGGTCATCCGCAAGGACTTCCCCATCCTCGAGCGCATGCTCGCGGGTGGCCACCGCCTGGTCTACCTCGACAGCGCGAACACCTCGCAGAAGCCGCAGGTGGTCATCGACACGATGGTCGACCACCTCGAGCGGCACAACGCGAACGTCGCGCGCGCCATGCACCAGCTCGGTGCCGAGGCGTCGGAGGCGTTCGAGAGCGCCCGCGACAAGGTCGCCGCGTTCATCAACGCTCCCAGCCGTGCCGAGGTGATCTTCACCAAGAACGCCTCGGAGGCGCTGAACCTGGCGGCCAACACCCTGGCGTGGGCCACCGGCGACCTGGCGATCGGCGAGGGCGACGAGGTCGTCATCACCGAGATGGAGCACCACTCCAACATCGTGCCGTGGCAGCTGCTCACCGAGCGCAAGGGCGCGACCCTGCGCTGGTTCGGGCTGACCGACGACGGCCGGCTCGACCTGTCGAACATCGACGAGCTCATCAACGAGCGCACCAAGGTCGTCTCGCTGACCTGGGTCTCGAACATGCTCGGCACCATCAACCCGGTCGCGGAGATCGCGAAGCGTGCCCATGAGGTCGGCGCCATCGTCGTGGTGGACGCCTCCCAGGCCGCACCCCAGCTGCCCGTCGACGTGGTCGCCGCCGGCGCCGACCTGCTGGCCTTCACCGGCCACAAGGTCGTCGGGCCGACCGGCATCGGCGTGCTCTGGGGCCGGCGCGAGGTGCTCGACCAGCTGCCGCCGTTCCTCGGCGGTGGCGAGATGATCGAGACCGTCCGCATGGAGCGCTCGACGTACGCCCCCATCCCGCACAAGTTCGAGGCCGGCACCCCGCCGATCGTCGAGGCCGTGGGCCTCGGCGCCGCGGTGGACTACCTGAGCGCGGTCGGGATGGAGGCGGTCCACGCCCACGAGCAGGCCGTCACCGGCTACGCGCTGGAGGGCCTGGCCACGGTGCCCGGCCTGACCGTGCTCGGCCCGCTCGACGCGACCCAGCGGGGCGGCGCGATCTCCTTCGAGCTCGAGGGCGTGCACCCGCACGACGTGGCGCAGGTGCTGGACTCCCGGGGCATCGCCGTCCGGGCCGGTCACCACTGCGCCAAGCCCGCGCACGCGCGGTTCGGGGTGCAGAGCTCGACCCGGATGTCGTCGTACCTCTACACCACCCCGGCCGAGATCGACGCGCTCGTCGAGGGGCTGGAGTACACCCGTTCCTACTTCAAGGTGGGCTGAGAGTGACCAACCAGGACCTGGATGCGCTCTACCAGGAGATCATCCTCGACCACTACAAGCACCCGCACCACAAGGGTCTGCGCGAGCCGTTCGAGGCCGAGGTGCACCACGTCAACCCCACCTGCGGTGACGAGGTGACCCTGCGCGTCCACCTCGACGACGGCGTGGTCAGCGACGTGTCCTACGACTCGGTGGGCTGCTCGATCTCGCAGGCCTCCGCGTCGGTCATGACCGACCTCGTGATCGGCAAGCCGGTCGACGAGGCGCTCGCGATCCACGAGGAGTTCCTGACCCTGATGCAGGGCCGGGGCACGGTCGAGCCCGACGAGGACGTGCTGGAGGACGGCATCGCCTTCGCCGGCGTCGCGAAGTTCCCGGCGCGCGTGAAGTGCGCACTACTGTCGTGGATGGCCTGGAAGGACGCCACGGCGTCGGCCGTCTCGGCCGAGCCTGTCGACACCAAGGAGAGCAACTGATGACCGACCAGTCTGTGGACCACAGCGACCTGCCCGAGGTCCCCGAGGCCACGTCCGGCGGCGGCACCTCCACCGTGACCGTCGAGGACGTCACCGAGGCCATGAAGGACGTCGTCGACCCCGAGCTGGGCATCAACGTCGTCGACCTCGGCCTCGTCTACGACGTGCACCTCGACGAGAGCTCCAACTGCGTCCTCGACATGACCCTGACGTCCGCGGCCTGCCCGCTGACCGACGTGATCCAGGACCAGACGAACTCCGCCCTGGAGGGCCTCGTCAACGACGTCGCCATCAACTGGGTCTGGATGCCGCCGTGGGGCCCGGACAAGATCACCGACGACGGCCGCGAGCAGCTGCGGGCCCTGGGGTTCAACGTCTGAGGTCTGTCGTCCGCGCCCGGACCGCGCGGACCAGCAGGTCACGGACGTACTCCGGCCGCTCGGTCGCGTGCTCCCGGTTGACGCGGATCACCAGCCATCCGGCGAGCGAGAGCTCGTTGTAGCGCTCGAGATCGCGCCGGAACGCCGAGCGCTCTGCGTGGTAGGTCCAGGAGTCGCACTCGACGACGATCCGATGCGCGGTGTCCACGAGGTCCGGCGTGATCCCGTCCGCCACCCGGACCTGGGGCACCAGCGCCAATCCGGTGACGTCGACGGAGATTGCGCGGACCGCCGACTCGAAGGCGTTCGCAGCACGGCCGTCCGCCAGCGCGATCGCCTTCAGCGCTGCGCCCTTGCCCGTGCGAGGGCCCGACCGGGCCGCGTCCGACAGTGCCTCCCGCGACAGACCGGCGCGCAGAGCCGCGTCCGCCACCGCCAACGCCTCTGGCAGGGGCAGCGTACGGGCGCAGTCGAGGACCGTCCGGACCTGGCTGGTGACGCGGTCGTCGACGTCGGACGGTTCGAGGTCGGCGTACCGGATGTCGGCGATCTCGCGGTGGGCGGCCCTGACCTTGCGGTTCCTGGGGACGGTCACCACCGGCAGGTCCGGGAGGCGTCCACACGGCCAGTTCCACCAGAGCGCGGCCGACTCGTGGCTGAGGACGCCGCTGACGCGGTGCGCGGCAGCGAGATCGGCCTCGATGGTGGGGAGCGCGTAGCGCCCGCGGCCCAGCCGATGCACCCTGCCCTCGGCCACGGCCTCGTCGATGCCCCGGCGGGAGGCGACGCGCGCCAGCTGCGAGTAGCCGGCGACGCCGCCCAGCTCGCGCAGTGTCTCGACCGCGAGCTCGGACTCGTCCACGGTGGCGAGCCTATGCAGACGGACGGGCAGTTGGCCATGACGGCGACCGGTGTCGGCGTGTTCCCCGTCGGCGCGTCGAACTGCCCGTCGGTCTGTTCTCGCGACTCCGGCAGGTAGCGTCGCCGCATGTCCGTCGTCCTCGTCCCCGCGTCGCGCCTCGAGCGCTGGGTGCTCAACTTCAACGGCCGGCACGGGACCACCGCCCTGGCCGTCGTCGACGGGGCGCTGACCGGGGCCGCGTCGGACGGCTCGACGTTCACCGCCGGACTCCCGTTCGAGGAGAGGTACGCCGGCCTGCCGGACGCCGCGGGCTTCGCCGCCGCGGCGCGCGAGCTGCCGGGTGACTGGGGGATCCTGCTGGTCCGCAAGGGCGGTTTCGCCGTGGCCCGGCTGGCGGGGGAGCGGATGCGCGAGTCGAAGGTCGGCCAGCGGCACGTGCAGGGCCGGACGAAGGCGGGAGGCCAGAGCCAGCAGCGGTTCGCCCGGCGCCGGGACAACCAGGCGCGGCAGGCCTACGAGGCGGCCGCCGACCACGCGGCGCGGATCCTCGACGGCCTCACCGGACCGCTGGTCACCGGCGGCGACCACGCGGCGATCGCCGAGGTGCTCGCCGATCCTCGGCTGGGCCGGCTGACCGTGCTCGAGCCGTGGCTGCCCGTCCCGGACCCGAAGCGGGGCGTCCTCGAGAAGGCGGTTCTCGAGGCGTGCGCCGTGCGGGTCGAGGTGACCAACGCCGAGGACGGCTGACTCAGGAGCTGCTCGCCGGCTGCTCCTCCAGCGCACGGTGCCGCTCCGGCGCGACGGAGCCACCCATCGCCCGGGTCACGGCGTACGCCACCAGCGCGACGGCCCAGGAGACCAGTCCCAGCAGCAGCTGGGAGCGGGTGTCCGCGGTGGTCCCGAGCTGCACCAGGACGGCGAGGATCCCGCCGATGGTGACGACCGTCAGGAACGGGTAGAGCCACATGCGCACCACGAGCTCCTCGTCGGGGGTGCGCCTCCTGAGCACCAGCTGGGAGAGCGCGATCAGCAGGTAGACGAAGAGGATGACCGCGCCCGAGGAGTTCAGCAGGAACAGGAACACGGTGTCGGGGGAGGTGTAGGCGGCGATCACGCTGAGGAAGCCGACCACGGTGGAGCTGAGGATCGCCCACACCGGGACACCGCGCCGGTTCACCCGGACCAGCCGCTGCGGCGCCTCCTTGCGCTCGGCCAGCACGAAGAGCATCCGGGAGGCGGTGTAGAGCCCGGAGTTGAGGCACGAGAGCACGGCCGTCAGGACCACGGCGTTCATCAGGTGGTCGGCGTACGGGATCCCCATCGCCGTGAACGCCGCGACGTACGGCGAGGCGCCCAGCTCGTTGTCGTTCCACGGGACGATGCAGACCAGCAGGATCATCGACCCGACGAAGAACGTGGCCACGCGGAGGATGACCGACTGGGTCGCCTTGGCGATCGCGCGCTTCGGGTCCGAGGACTCGGCGGCCGCCACGGTGGCGATCTCGGCCCCGACCATCGAGAAGACGACCACCACGATGCTGGAGAAGATCGCCCCGAACCCGTGCGGCAGGAACCCGCCGTGGCTGGTCATGTTGCTGACGTCGAACGACTGGCCCGGCCACAGGCCCACGACGAAGAGCGTCCCGAGCGTCAGGAAGGCCACGATGGCGAACACCTTGATGCCCGCGAACCAGTACTCGAACTCGCCGTAGGAGCCGACCGAGAACAGGTTGGTCGCGGTCATCAGCACCATCAGCGCGAGGGAGAGGACCCAGAGCGGTGCGTCGACCCAGAACGTGAGGATCTTCGCGCCGGCCACGGCCTCGAAGCCGACCACGATGACCCAGAAGTACCAGTAGAGCCACGCGACGGAGAAGCCCGCCCAGCCGCCGAGCGCGCTTCGCGCGTAGTCGGCGAACGAGCCGGTCGAGGGGTTCGCGGTCGCCATCTCGCCGAGCATCCGCATCACCAGCACGATCAGCACGCCGGTGACCAGGTAGCTGAGGAAGGCTCCCGGCCCGGTCTCGTTGATCACGACGCCGGATCCGACGAACAGGCCGGCCCCGATCACGCCGCCGATGGCGATCATGGTCAGGTGCCGCTGCTTGAGCCCTCGCCGGAGCCCGTTCTCTGTGGGGTCGGGGGCAGTGGACGTCTGCGCCATGGGTACCTCTCTTGCGGTCGGTTCGCCGAGTCGGCCTCCCGGGCTCCTACCCGGTGTGACCGCGCCTGACACCACCTCGCGTGATCTCCGTCTCAGCGGCCCCTGCCGGTCGGTAGCGTGACAGGTGTGGCGCACCCGATCGAGATCACCGGCCTGGTCAAGACCTTCGGCAAGGTGCGCGCGCTCGACGGGCTCGACCTGACGGCACGCAGCGGCGAGATCCACGGCTTCCTCGGCCCCAACGGTGCCGGCAAGTCCACGACGATCCGGATCCTGCTCGGACTCCTGCGCAAGGACGCCGGCGAGGTCCGGCTCCTCGGCGGCGACCCGTGGCGCGACGCGGCCGAGCTGCACCGCCGGCTCGCCTACGTGCCCGGGGACGTCAACCTCTGGCCGACCCTGACGGGCGGCGAGGCGATCGACCTGCTCGGCCGCCTGCGCGGCGGCCTCGACGAGAGGCGCCGGGCCGAGCTCGTGGAGCGCTTCGAGCTGGACCCGAGCAAGAAGGGCCGCGGCTACTCCAAGGGCAACCGGCAGAAGGTGGCCCTCGTGGCGGCGCTGGCCTCCGACGTCGAGCTGCTGCTGCTCGACGAGCCGACGTCCGGGCTGGACCCGATCATGGAGACCGTCTTCGAGTCCTACGTCGACGAGTTCCGCGACCGTGGCGGCACGGTGCTGCTCTCGAGCCACATCCTCGCCGAGGTCGAGCGGCTGTGTGACCGGGTCAGCATCATCCGGACCGGCCGGTGCGTCGAGACGGGCACCCTCGCCGAGCTCCGCCACCTCACGCGTACGTCGATCTCCGCCGACCTGGCCGCACCCCCGGACGCCCTGCGCGGCCTGCCGGGCGTCCACGACCTGATGATCGACGGCAACCGGGCCCGGTTCGAGGTGGAGCCGAGCGGGCTCGACGCCGCCCTGGACACCCTGCAGGCCGTCGGCGTGCTCTCGCTGACCAGCCAGCCGCCGACCCTCGAGGACCTCTTCCTGCGTCACTACGGGGCACGGCTCGAGCCCCACGACCACACCGGTGTGCCGGACCGCGACACCCCTCGGGACCGGGCCGGGTCATGACCGGCACCTGGCTGCTGCTGCGCACGTTCCTGCGCCGGGACCGCTGGCAGTTCCTGTGCTGGTCGCTGGGTGGTGCGCTGCTCTACTGGAGCCAGGCCTACAGCGTCGACGGCCTCTACACGACGCAGGCGGACTTCGACCGTGCCGCCGCCACGATGGAGAGCAACCTGGCCTTCATCGCCATGATCGGCCCCGCCCGGGCCCTGAACACCATCGGCGGCCAGGTGACCTGGCAGGCGACCGCCTTCGGCGCGATCCTCGCCGGCCTGATGAGCATGTTCCTCGTCGGGCGGCACACCCGCGCCGAGGAGGAGTCCGGCCGCGACGAGCTGGTCCGCGCGCAGGCGGTCGGCCGCCTGGCGCCGATGACGGCCGCGCTGCTCAACGCCCTGATCGCCAACGTCGTCTACGGCGCGCTGGTCGCGCTCAGCCTGGTCGCCTACCCCCTGGCCGTCGCCGACTCCGTCGCGCTGGGCGTGGGCGTCACCCTGTGCGGGTGGCTGTTCACCGGCACCGCCCTGGTCGCGGCGCAGATGACCGCCAGCACCCGCGGGATGTACGGCCTGGCCGGCGCGTTCATCGGGGTCGCCTACGCGCTGCGGGCCGTCGGCGACGTGGGGACGCCCGCGCTGAGCTGGCTGTCACCGATCGGGTGGTACCAGGCGATGCACGCCTTCTCCGGACTCCGCTGGTGGCCGCTCCTGCTCCTCGCCGTCGGTGCCGTCGGCGCCGTGGCCACGGCGTACGCCGTGTTCGGGCGCCGCGACTTCGCCGCCGGCCTGCTCGCGGACCGGCCCGGTCCGGAGCGCGCCGGACCCGCCCTGCGCGGGTCGCTCGGCCTGGCCTGGCGCCTCCAGCGCGGCTCGGTCATCGGCTGGACCCTCGGCCTGTTCGTCGGTGGCCTCATGTTCGGCTCGTTCGGCGACGACATGAGTGACCTGATGGGTGACTCCGAGCTGTCCCGGGACATGTTCCTGCAGGGGATGCAGAACCTGGTCGACGGCTTCTACGCCGCCTCGATCGTGATGCTGGCCCTGATCGCCTCCGGGTTCGCCATCTCCTCGGCGCTGCGACCCCGGGGCGAGGAGAACGAGGGCCGGATCGAGTCGGTGCTCGCGACCGCCGTACCCCGCCGCGGCTGGCTCCTCGGCCAGGTGGCGGTCACGGTGACCGGGACGCTGCTCGTCCTGGTCGCCACGGGAGTCGGCCTCGGGGTGGGCTACGCCCTGGTGGCGGAGGACCCGGACGCGCTGACGAGGTTCATGGTGCCGACGCTGACGTACGTCGCCCCGGTGCTGGTGCTCTCGGGCCTCGCCCGCCTCCTGGTCGGAGCCGTGCCCCGCTGGGCGTCGCTGGCCTGGCTGCCGCTGGTGCTGGCCAGCGTGGTGATGCTCTTCGGGGACCTGCTGAAGCTGCCGCAGTGGTTCCAGGACCTCTCCCCGTTCGAGCACCTCGCGCTGGTCCCGGCCGAGGGCTTCCGCTGGGCGCCGTTCCTGGCCCTGGCGGCGCTCGCCCTCGCCCTCAGCCTGGCTGGACAGGTCGCCTTCTCGCGCCGCGACATCCGCTGATTCCAGCCGGGCCGGTGTCAGGATGACGCCATGTGGCAGCCCGAGCCCGGGTGGCACCCGATGCCCGGCGGCACCGGCCCGTCGACCCTCGGGGTCTGGCGAGCGGTCCTCGGCGACCAGGCCGTCGTCGTCAAGCGCCTCGTCGCGCCCGGGGCGCACGACCCCGGCGAGCTGAGCGACCCGCGGCACTCCGCCTACTGGCGTCGGGCGGCCGACGTGGCCCTCTCCGGCATCGTGGACGGCACCCCCGGCCTGCGAGCACCGCTCACCGCGGTGGACGAGGACGCCGACGGGATCACGCTGACCCAGCAGTGGGTCGAGGACGCGGCGAACAGCGGCCTGTTCGCGGCGCACGCGCTCGGCCGGTTCGCGGGCGCCCGCCTGGACACGAGGCCCTGGCTGGCACGCAACCAGCTGCGGGACCGGCTGCGGCGGGTCGAACGCCGCGGCGGCTGGCCCACCCTCGCGCGCACGACCGTCGCGGACGTGGCCGACCACCTCTGGCAGCAACGCGAGGCCTGGCTGGCCGCGGTGGACATGCTGCCCCAGGTGCCGCAGCACGGGGACCCGGTCCCCGCCAACCTGCCCGGCCGTGAGGGGGACGAGGTCGTCGCCGTCGACTGGGCCACGCTCGGGCACGGCGCGGTGGGGGCCGACCTGGGCTACCACCTGCTCTCGGCCCGGGAGGAGTTCGAGCCGCTGCTGGACGCCTACCTGATGGGCCTCCCGGACGACCTCGCGACGAGCGAGGACGTGGCGCTCGGCGCGCGCGTGACGGCTGTCTACACCGCGCTCAGCCGCGCCGAGTGGGCGCTGTCCCGGGTGGCCGGGGGAGAGGGAGCCCTGGCCGGCAAGTACCGCCACCCGGCGGTCGCCCTGCACCTGCGCGCGCTCCAGCGCCAGTTCCCGCAGATCGAGGCGCTGCTCGACGGGTGAGCCGGGGCCCGGTCAGAGGCTGCTGGCGCTGAACGTGTCGCAGGCGTCCAGCGAACCCTGCGTGAAGCCGGTCCGGAACCACTTCACCCGCTGGGCCGCCGAGCCGTGCGTCCACTGCTCCGGGTTCACCCGGCCACCGCTCTCCTCCTGGATGCGGTCGTCGCCGACCGCGGTGGCCGCGGCGATCGCCTGCTTGATGTCGGCGTCGGTCAACGACTCGAAGAGCGGCTGCCCGGTGGCGTCGTCGGTGGTGGTGGCGCTCTTGGCCCACATCCCGGCGTAGCAGTCGGCCTGGAGCTCGAGGCGGACCGAGTCGCTCGTCGGACCCTGCTGGGTCTTCACCTTCCCCATGGTGCCGAGCAGGTTCTGGATGTGGTGGCCGTACTCGTGCGCGATCACGTAGGGCTCCACGAACGCACCGCTCGGCCCGTTCAGCTGCCCCTGCAGCACGGCCTCGAAGAAGGTGGTGTCGAGGTAGATCGTCTTGTCGACGGGGCAGTAGAACGGGCCCACGTCGGAGGTCGCCTGGCCGCACCCGGTGCCGATCGCGTCGGTGAAGGTCTCGACCTGCTTCTCCGCCCGGAAGTCGGTGCTCGACTGGTCGGGCAGCGTCGCGGACCAGTAGTCGTAGAGGGAGTTCTCCACCGCCACCCGGGCGCAGTCCGCGCTGTCGTTGGCGTCGGCCCCGGTGCGGCAGTCGGCGTACCGGCCGGTGTCGCCCATCCGGCTGCTGTCGATCTCGCCCCCGCCGCTCGGCAGCGAGCTGCCCCCGTCGTTCAGGCACTGGGTGAGGACGAGGAACAGCACGACGATGATCACGCCACCGATGCCGCCGCCGGCCTTCATGCCACCCGGGATCGGGATGGCGCCTCCGCCTCCCGCACCGCGGCGGCCACGCCCGGCGTCGCCCATCCGGCTGGTGTCGAGACGGGCCTTGGGGTTGAAGCGCATGCAAGAACCTCCGGGTTCGTGGGTGGCGGCACGCCGCGCCTAGACTAGCCAGCCTCATGATCACCGCTCACCAGCTCGAAGTCCGTGCCGGCGCGCGGCTCCTCATGGAGAACGTCAGCTTCCGGGTCGCCGCCGGCGACAAGGTCGGGCTGGTGGGTCGCAACGGCGCCGGCAAGACCACTCTCACCAAGATCCTCGCAGGCGAGGCCATGCCCGCGTCCGGGTCGGTGCAGGCCACCGGCGAGGTCGGCTACCTGCCCCAGGACCCGCGGATCGGCGACCCCGAGGTGCTGGCCCGCGACCGGATCCTGTCCGCGCGCGGCCTCGACGACGTCGTACGCCGCCTGCGCGAGTCCGAGGCGGAGATGGGCAGCGCCGACCCCGACGTGGCCGAGCGCGCGATGAAGCGCTACTCCCGCGCCGACGCCGAGCTCCACGCCGGGGGCGGGTACGCCGCCGAGTCGGAGGCCGCCCAGATCGCCAGCAGCCTCGGCATCGAGGACCGGATCCTCACCCAGCAGCTCAAGACCCTCTCCGGCGGCCAGCGCCGACGGGTCGAGCTCGCTCGCATCCTGTTCTCGGGTGCCGAGACGCTCCTGCTCGACGAGCCCACCAACCACCTCGACGCGGACTCCATCGTCTGGCTGCGTGAGTTCCTCAAGGCCCACAAGGGCGGGTTGATCGTGATCAGCCATGACAACGACCTGCTCGAGACCACGGTGAACAAGGTGCTGCACCTCGACGCGAACCGCGGTCAGATCGACGTGTACAACATGGGCTGGAAGGCCTATCTCAGCCAGCGGGAGACCGACGAGCGGCGTCGCAAGCGCGAGCGCGCGAACGCCGAGTCCAAGGCCAAGACGCTCACCGACCAGGCCAACAAGATGCGGGCCAAGGCCAGCAAGGCCAGCGCGGCCCAGTCGATGCTGAAGCGGGCCGAGAAGATGATGGCGGGCGTCGAGGGGGAGCGTCGCGCCGACAAGGTCGCCCGGATCAAGTTCCCGGCCCCGGCAGCTTGCGGCAAGACGCCCATTCACCGCCCGGGAGCTGTCGAAGTCCTATGGTTCCCTCGAGGTCTTCACGGATGTCGACCTGGCCGTCGACAAGGGGTCGCGCGTGGTGATCCTCGGCCTCAACGGCGCCGGCAAGACGACGATGCTGCGGATCCTGGCGGGAGTCGACCAGCCCGACACCGGCGAGGTCCTGCCCGGTCACGGCCTCAAGCTCGGCTACTACGCCCAGGAGCACGAGACCCTCGACACCGGCCGCACCGTCCTGGAGAACATGCAGAGCGCGGCCCCGCAGCTGACCGACAGTGAGGCCCGCAGCGTCCTGGGTTCCTTCCTCTTCTCCGGGGACGACGCGCACAAGCCGGCGGCCGTTCTCTCCGGTGGCGAGAAGACCCGGCTCGCGCTGGCGAGCCTGGTCGTGTCCAGCGCCAACGTGCTGCTGCTCGACGAGCCCACCAACAACCTCGACCCGGCCTCCCGGGAGGAGGTGCTGGCGGCGATCCGCACGTACGAGGGCGCCATCATCCTGGTCACCCACGACGAGGGCGCCGTGCGTGCGCTCGAGCCGGACCGGGTCCTGCTGCTGCCCGACGGCGACGAGGACCTGTGGACCGAGGACTACCTCGACCTGGTCTCGCTGGCCTGACCGGCGGGGCCCGCCCTGTCGGGGGCCACACCTAGACTCCGGCCATGACCCCGGAACCGCTGGCCGCCGCCGGTCTGCTGCTCGAGCAGACCGGTCCCGTCGCCACCATCACGCTCGACCGTCCGCAGGTCCGCAACGCCCAGACCCCCGCGATGTGGCGGGCCCTGGCGGACCTCGGCGCCGGGCTGCCCGAGGAGACCCGGGTGGTCGTCGTGCGGGGCGCCGGGCACAGCTTCTCCGCGGGCCTGGACCGCAGCATGCTGGACCCGGCCGGGGCGCCCGAGGGCGTCGAGACCGTGGCCGACCTGCTCACCATGAGCGACGAGCAGATGTCCGCGACCATCGACGAGTACCAGCAGGGCTTCACCTTCCTGCGCGACCCGCGCTTCATCTCGATCGCGGCGGTGCAGGGGTACGCCGTCGGCGCGGGCTTCCAGCTCGCCCTCGCGTGCGACCTGCGCGTGGTCGCCGACGACGCGCAGTTCTGCATGAAGGAGTCGGCGCTCGGGCTGGTGCCGGACCTGACGGGAACAAAGCCGCTGGTCGAGAGCGTTGGCTACGCCAGGGCGCTCGAGATCTGCGTGACGGCGCGGATGGTCGGGGCAGCCGAGGCGGTCGACATCGGCCTGGCCCTGGCCGCGGTCCCCGCCGACGACCTCGACGCGACCGTCGCGGACCTCGTCGGTGCCCTGACCGCGCCGATGCCCGGGGCGGTCACCGAGACCAAGGCGCTGCTCCTCGGGGCGGCGCAGCGAGACCTCGACGAGCAGCGGCGCCTGGAGCGGGAAGCCCAGGTCCGCCGGTTCCGGGAGGTGGCCCGCCTGATGACGGGCCAGTGAGGAGAGCACGTGTCAGGGATGCATGGGAGCGGCGCCGCGTGGCGCCACCTGCGGTCGGACCGCAGCGTCGTCAAGAACCGCATCGAGCGCGGCACCGTACGCCGTGTCTTCGGCTTCGCGCGCCCGCACCGGCGGCTGATCGCCACCTTCCTCACCCTCACCGTCATCGACGCCTGCCTCGTGGTGGTGAACCCGCTGCTGGTGCAGCGGATCATCGACGACGGGATCCTCGGCAACGACCGGGGCCTGGTCACCGTCCTTGCCCTGGCGATGGCAGGCGTCGCGCTGGTCAGCGCGCTGCTCACCGTGGGGGAGGGGTGGTTCTCCTCGCGCATCGGTGAGGGGCTGATCTTCGACCTCCGCACCCGCGTCTTCGGCCACGTGCAGCGCCAGTCCCTGGCGTTCTTCACCCGCACCCAGACCGGCGCGCTCGTCTCGCGCCTCAACAACGACGTGATCGGCGCGCAGCGCGCGTTCACCTCGACCCTGTCCAGCACCGTCGCCAACAGCATCTCCGTCGTCGTGGTCGGCATCGCCATGTTCGCGCTGAGCTGGCAGGTCACCCTGCTCTGCCTGGCGCTGTTCCCGGTGCTCTTCCTCGTCTCCCGGCTGGTGAGCGCCCGGCTCGCGGGGCTCACCCGCGACCAGATGGACGGCAACGCCGACCTCGGCAACGCGATGACCGAGCGCTTCAACGTCGGTGGCGCGATGCTGCTCAAGCTCTTCGGGCGCCGGTCGGAGGAGGACGCGCTCTTCGCCACCAAGGCCGCGAAGGTCCGCGACCTCGGCATCCGGATCTCGCTGATCACCCGCATCTTCGCCGCGTCGATGATGGCGGTCCCCGCCCTGGCCACGGCGCTGGTCTACGGGGTCGGCGGCCAGCTGGCGGTCAGCGACGCCCTCACCGTCGGCACGCTCACCGCGCTGGCGACCCTGCTGCTGCGGCTGCTCGGCCCGCTGCAGGGGCTGTCCAACGTCCGCATCGACGTGATGACGGCACTGGTCAGCTTCGAGCGGGTCTTCGAGGTCATCGACCTGCCCTCGCTGATCCAGGAGAAGCCCGACGCGGTGGCGCTGGAGCCCGGTGCCGCCCGGCTCGAGTTCGACCACGTCGCCTTCAGCTACCCCCGCGCCGACGCGATCTCGCTGGCGTCGCTGGAGGTCGTCGCACGTCAGGAGTCCCGCGAGACCGGACAGGTCCTCTCCGACATCGGGTTCGTCGCCGAACCCGGCCAGATGGTCGCCCTCGTCGGCCCCTCCGGCGCCGGCAAGACCACGGTCACCCACCTGGTCGCGCGCCTGTACGACGCCGACTCGGGAGCGGTCCGCGTGGGCGGCCACGACGTCCGCGACGTGACGCTGCAGTCCCTCGAGGACGCGGTCGGCTACGTGACCCAGGACGCCCACATGTTCCACGACACGATCCGCGCCAACCTGCTCTACGCCCGCCCCGGGGCGACCGACGAGGAGGTCTGGACTGCTCTGGAGTCCGCCCAGATCGCCACGCTGGTGCGCGCCCTGCCCGACGGCCTGGACACGGTCGTGGGCGACCGCGGCTACCGGCTCTCCGGCGGGGAGCGGCAGCGGCTCGCGATCGCGCGGCTGCTGCTCAAGGCCCCGGCGATCGTGGTCCTCGACGAGGCCACCGCCCACCTCGACAGCGAGTCGGAGGCCGCGGTCCAGCGTGCGCTCGACGCAGCCCTCGAGGGGCGCACCTCCCTGGTGATCGCGCACCGGCTCTCCACGGTCCGCAACGCCGACACGATCCTGGTCCTCGACGGCGGCCGGATCATCCAGTCCGGCACCCACTCCTCGCTGCTGGCCCAGGGTGGTCTCTACGCCGACCTGTACCGGACCCAGTTCATCGAGGACGTGCCGGTCGCGTGAGCACACGTTGATCCAGGGCCTGTTGATCTAGGGTCGCGGCCATGGACCTGCAGCTGCGCGACCGCGTGTACGTCGTGACCGGGGGCGCCCGCGGCCTGGGCCGCGCGACCGCCGACTGCCTGGTGGCCGAGGGGGCCCGGGTGGTCCTGTCCGGGCGCAGCGAGGAGACGCTGGCGGCCGCCGCGAAGGTCCACGGCGACGCGGTCGTGACCGTGACCGCCGACAACGCCGACCCGGAGACACCCGGGCGCCTGCTCGCGGCCGCCCGGGAGCGCTGGGGCCGGGTCGACGGGGCGCTGATCAGCGTCGGTGGACCGCCCAAGGGGCCGGTGACCGGGATCGACGACGAGCAGTGGACCCGGGCGTTCGAGTCGGTCTTCCTCGGTGCGGTCCGGCTGTGCCGTGAGATCGGCGTGGCGCTCGGTCAGGGCGGCGCGCTGGCGCTGGTGCTCTCCTCGAGCGTCCGGGCGCCGCTGGCCGACATGGCGATCTCCAACGGCCTGCGCCCGGGGCTGGCGATGGTGGCCAAGACCCTGGCCGACGAGCTCGGCCCGCGCGGGGTCCGCGTCAACGGCCTGCTGCCCGGTCGGGTCGGGACGGAGCGCGTCGACGAGCTGGACGAGGCGAGCGGTGACCCCGAGGCGGCCCGCGCCGCGGCGATCCGGGGCATCCCGCTGGGCCGCTACGGCGAGCCGGAGGAGTTCGGCCGGGTGGCGGCCTTCCTGCTCTCGCCGGCCGCGTCGTTCGTGTCGGGCGCCATGGTGCCCGTCGACGGCGGCATGCTGCGGTCCCTCTGAGCCTCCTTCTGGCGCTCCCGCTCGTACGCCGCCCGCACCGCCTGCTTCTTCGCCTGCTTGGCCGCTCGCTTCTGCTTGCGCTCGGCCAGCACCTCCTCGCGCGCGGACGTCTCGCCGCGCCGCGCCGCGCGCCACTCGTCGTACATCAGGTAGAAGAAGCCGAACACCGCGAGCACGCCGAAGAACCACCACTGCAGGCCGTAGAAGAAGTGCGGCCCGTTGTCCAGCTCGGGCAGCTCGGCTCCCTCCAGCGCCTGGGCGGGTGCGGGGTCCTCGGTCTTCAGGTCGACGAAGCCGCCGTACACCTCGCGGTCCAGCGCCTTGCCGATCTCGACGCTGGAGATGGCGCGGGTGGAGTGGTCGGAGACCTCGGCGCTGTCGGTGGCGTCGACCCGCACCCAGCCGGTGACGGTCACGTCACCATCCGGCGGTGCCGGGATGTCGGAGGGGTCGGCGCCCTGGTTGTCCGACGGCATCCAGCCCCGGTCCACCAGCAGCGTCGTGCCGTCGCCGGTGACGAGCGGGACGACCACGTCGATCCCGGACTCGCCGTCCCGGGTGCGGTAGCGCACGACGACGGTGTCGGTGGCGTCGTACCTGCCGGTGGCGGTCACGACGCGCCACTCGTCGCCGTCGTCGACCGCTCGTCCGGGGGCCAGGACGTCCTCGACCGCTGCGGGGTCCCGGGCCTCGTTGGTGCGGATGATCGCGTTGCTCTGCTTGCGGTCGGCCAGCCGGTGGAACTGCCACTCGCCGAGCCACCACGTGGCGTAGGCGAGGATCACGACGACGAGGGTGAAGAGCAGCCAGCGTCGCGAGACGAGGAACCGCAGCGAACGCACGCGTCGAGGCTATCCGGGCGGTGGTTCCGGACCGGATGCCGGGCCCGCGCAGGCGACGGCACGTACACTCACGAAGGTGACCGTACGCAAGCTCGAGGACCGCTACGGGCGGGTGGCAACGGACCTGCGCGTGTCCCTGACCGACAGGTGCAACCTGCGCTGCTCCTACTGCATGCCTGCCGAGGGCCTGGACTGGCTCCCGGACGACTCGGTGCTGACCGACGACGAGGTCGTCCGGCTGGTCCGGATCGGGGTGGAGCTGCTCGGCATCCGCGAGGTCCGGTTCACCGGCGGTGAGCCGCTGGTACGCCGCGGCCTGGTCGACATCGTGCGCCGCAGCCACGAGCTGGGCGTGGAGACCTCGCTGACCACCAACGCGCTGGGCCTCTCCCGGACCGCCGCGGCGCTGGCCGACGCCGGCCTGGACCGCATCAACGTCAGCCTCGACACCGTCCGGCCGGAGACGTTCCTCGAGATCACCCGGCGTGACCGGTTCAAGGACGTGGTCGCCGGCCTCGAGGCGGCCCGCGCCGCCGGGCTCGGCCCGATCAAGATCAACGCGGTGCTGCTGCGCGGCATCAACGACGGCGAGGCGCCCGAGCTGCTGCGCTGGGCGATCGCCGAGGGCTACGAGCTCCGGTTCATCGAGCAGATGCCGCTGGACGCCCAGCACGCGTGGAACCGGACGGCGATGGTCACCGCCGAGGAGATCTTCGAGCGGCTGGAGCGGGAGTTCGTGTTGAAGCCGGTCGACGAGCCGCGGGGCAGCGCGCCTGCCGAGCTGTTCCTCGTCGACGGCGGCCCCGCGACGGTGGGGGTCATCGCCTCGGTCACCCGGCCGTTCTGCGGGGACTGCGACCGGGTGCGGCTCACCGCCGACGGCCAGGTGCGCAACTGCCTGTTCGCCCGCGAGGAGTCCGACCTCCGCGCGGCGCTCCGCTCCGGCGCGTCCGACGAGGACCTCGCGGAGCGTTGGGTGGTCGCGATGCGGGGCAAGCGCGCGGGCCACGGCATCGACGACCCGACGTTCCTCCAGCCCGACCGGCCGATGTCGGCCATCGGCGGGTAGCGGAGACGCGCCAGCGGATCCGCTGGTGGTGGTCGAGCGATACGCAGGGACGGGGAGTCGCTACTCGGTTCGCTCCGCGACCGGGACGACGTCCCGGAGGAATCCGCGCGCCCCGAGGAAGTCACCCAACGTGGTGCGGTGCTCCTCGCAGGCCAGCCAGGTCTTGCGCCGATCGGGCGTGTGCAGCTTGGGGTTGTTCCAGAGCAGCGCCCACACCGCGGGCTCCTGGCACCCCTTCGCCGAGCAGATCGGCGCGGTAGTCGCCTCGACGTCGCTCATGGCGTCCTTCCGGTGGGGACGGGCCCGAAATAGGACGGTGCCGGACAGCCACGGGGGAAGCCGTCCGGCACCGCTGCGAGCTGAGACGGGGGAGACCCAGCTCGCGCCGTGATTCTGTCACGCCGAACCGTGAAGTCAAATATGGTCTTGCCCGGTGCGTCGCTCCGGATCCGTCCCCGAATTCAGCTCCGGGCGGCCGTAACCGCGGTCCACCAGCTCGAAGCCGTCGGATTTCGAAGAAGAATTGTTCGCCATCACCACGGCGACGTACGGAAGGATCAACGCGGCGCCGATCAGGAAGGGCCACAGCCAGTTGAGACCGGCCATCCCGGCCAGCGACCGCGCCGACGAAGCACGCCGACCGGATGCTCATCGACACCACGTAGCGCTTCTGCCGGGCGGCGATGTCGTCGGCCCGGCTGGAGGCGGCCGTCGTGATGCGGACGGCTTCCTCGTGGTGTCGGATCCGGTCTCGCCCCATCCCTCAATCGTACGTCGGTAACGTTGGCCACCCACGACTGCTCTGGAGGCCCTCATGACCAACCGCACCTACCGCGTCAGCGAGATCGTCGGCACCTCTCCGGAGGGCATCGACCAGGCGATCCGGAACGCCATCGAGAGGGCGAGCAGGACGCTGCGGCACGTCGACTGGTTCGAGGTGACCCAGGTCCGGGGGCAGGTCAAGGACGGCTCCGTGGAGCACTTCCAGGTGGGTCTCAAGGTCGGGTTCCGGCTCGAGGACGAGTGACCCGGTCCGCCGGCGCTCCGGCGAGTGTTTAGGCCTACCCCGGGGTAATCGCTAGCGTCGGGGACCGTGAGCGAAGCCAACAACGAACCGGCCGGACGTTCGGTCCTCGTCACCGGGGGCAACCGCGGCATCGGCCGTGCGATCGCCGAGGCCTTCGTGGCCAACGGCGACCGGGTCGCCGTGACCACCCGCAACGGTGGCGCGCCCGAGGGCACGCTCGACGTGCGCTGCGACATCACCGACCCCGCGGCCGTCGAGGCCGCCTTCACCGAGATCGAGGCGGCGCACGGACCGGTGGAGGTGCTGGTCGCCAACGCCGGCATCACCGCCGACACCCTGGTGCTGCGCATGTCCGAGGACGACTGGTCCTCGGTCATCGACACCAACCTCACCGGCTCCTTCCGGCTGGCCAAGCGGGCCGCCAAGGGCATGCTCCGGCTGCGCCGGGGCCGGATCATCTTCATCTCCTCGGTCGTCGGGCTGCTCGGCTCGGCCGGCCAGGTCAACTACGCGGCGTCCAAGGCCGGCCTGGTCGGCATGGCGAGGTCGCTCGCCCGCGAGCTGGGCTCCCGGTCGATCACGGCCAACGTGGTCGCGCCCGGGTTCGTCGAGACCGACATGACCGACGTCCTCACCGACGACCAGAAGACCACCATCAAGACCCAGGTTCCCCTGGGCCGCTACGCGTCGCCCGCCGAGGTCGCGGCGGCCGTCACCTGGCTGGCCGGCGACGGCGCGGCGTACGTCACCGGCGCGGTCATCCCGGTCGACGGCGGCCTCGGCATGGGCCACTGACCGGTCCCCACGAGCAGGATCACCGAGAGGAACGACATGGGCATTCTGGACGGCAAGCGGATCCTGGTCGCGGGCGTGACGATGGACTCCTCCATCGGGTTCGCGACCGCCAAGGTGGCGCAGGAGCAGGGCGCCACGGTGCTCATCTCCAACTTCGGCCGGGCACTGGGCATCACCAAGCGGATCGCCAAGCGGCTGCCGGTGGAGCCGCCGGTCCTCGAGCTCGACGTCACCGACCCCGAGCACCTCGAGCGGCTGCCCGGGCTGGTGCGGGAGCACGTCGACGGTCTCGACGGCGTGGTCCACTCGATCGCCTACGGCAACCCGGAGACGCTGCTGGGTGGCAAGTTCCTCCAGGGACCGTGGCCCGACGTGGCCCAGGCGGTGCAGGTCTCGGCCTACTCCCTGATGTCGCTCTCGCAGGCCTGCCGGCCGCTGATGGGCCAGGGCGGGTCGATCGTCGGCCTGACCTTCGACGCGACCGTCGCGTGGCCGGCGTACGACTGGATGGGCGTGGCGAAGGCCGGCCTGGAGTCGTGCTCCCGCTACCTGGCGCGTGACCTCGGGCCCGAGGGCATCCGGGTCAACCTGGTCTCGGCGGGTCCGCTGAAGACCCTGGCCGCGAAGGCGATCCCCGGCTTCGAGGAGCTGGAGACCATGTGGAGCACGCGAGCCCCGCTCGGCTGGGACGAGAAGGACCAGACCCCGACCGCACAGGCCGTCTGCGCGCTGCTGTCGGACTTCTTCCCGGCCACCACGGGCGAGATCGTGCACGTCGACGGCGGGTTCCACGCCATGGGGGCCTGACCGCTACCGTTCGCGGGTGCCCTCCTCCATGTCATCGGCCTCCCTGGTCGAGCTGCGGGTCCTCGAGGGACCCAACCTCTACTTCCCCCGGGCCGCGATCAAGCTGACCCTCGACATCGGCGTCCTGGCCGCTGCGTCCGAGGAGACCTCCGCGCGGTTCGCGCGCCGGATCGGGCTGCGCGACGCGCGGCCGGGTGCGGCGGACTCGGGCTTCCGCCAGCGGTTCGCCGCCCGGGCGGTGGCCCGGCTGGTGCGTGCGGTCGCGTCGGAGTCGGGTACGGCGCGCCTGGCCGTCCGGGTCCGCCCGACCAGTGACCCCCAGCGGCTGGTGGTGGCCTTCCCGTGGGCGCACCGCGAGCGCGCGCAGGTGATGGGGCGCGCCGTCGCCGAGGTCCTCGACGCCCTGCCCGGGGCCGACATCGAGGACGCGGTGAGCAGGGCGGCGGAGCGGGTGGCCGCGGCCGAGCCGGGCGCGGCGCCGCACACGATCACCCCGCGGGTGCCCGTCGTCGCGGTCACCGGCACCAACGGCAAGACCACGACGTCGCGGATGATCGCCCACATCGGGCGCACGTGGGGGAAGCTGGTCGGCTGGTCCAACACCGACGGGATCTACATCGACGGGGAGCTGGTCGAGGCGGGGGACTACTCCGGGCCCAGCGGCGCCGGCCGGGTGCTGGCCCACGAGCAGGTGGAGCTCGCGGTCACCGAGACCGCGCGTGGCGGCATCCTGCTCAAGGGGATCGGCCTGACCCGCAACGACGTCTCGGTCGTCACCAACGTCTCGGCGGACCACCTCGGGCACCAGGGCATCGACACGGTCGACCAGCTGGCCGAGGTCAAGTCCGTGGTCCCGCAGATCACCAAGAAGGACGGCTGGGCGGTCCTGAACGCCGACGACCCGCGGGTCTTCGCGATGCGCGGCGTCATCAAGGCCCAGCCCTGGGTCTTCTCCCGCGACCCCGACAGCCCGGCGATCCGGGAGGTCCTGACCGCCGGCGGGCGGGCCACCACCGTCATCGACGGGTGGGTCGCCGTGCTGGCGCCCCACGCGGACCCGGACCCGCTGGTCGAGCTGGTCGACGTACCGATGACGCTGGCCGGGCTGTCCCGGTTCAACGTGGAGAACACGCTGGCGGCGGCCTCGGCGGCGCTCGCGATCGGCGTCCCGCGCGACGTGGTGGTCGAGGGGCTGCGGACCTTCCGGCCCGACGCCGAGCACAACCCCGGCCGGATGAACTTCTTCTCGATCGGCGAGGTCTCGGTGGTCATCGACCTCGCCCACAACGAGGCCGGCCTCGAGGCGCTGCTGGAGATCATGAACGGCGTACGCCGTCCCGGCGCGCGGCTGCTGCTCGCCCTCGGGGCCGTGGGCGACCGGCAGGACGACCTGCTCGAGAAGCTCGGCGAGATCGGTGCCCGCGACAGCGACGTCATGGTCATCGCCCACAAGGACCGCTACCTGCGCGGCCGTCCGGTCGAGGAGCTCGACGGCCTGCTGCGTGCCGGCGCGGAACGGGTCGGCGTGACCGAGGTCGTGTCCTACCCGACCGAGGTCTCCGGCCTCGCGGCGCTGGTGGAGCAGGCGCAGCCCGGCGACGTCGTCGCCCTGATGTGCCACGCCGAGCGCGAGGCCGTCTACGCCTGGCTCGCCGAGCACGGCGGCGTCCCGGACTCCCCGGAGACGCTCGCCGCCAAGGTGCGGGCGGCCGGCACTTTCACCGGCTGACCGGTGAAAGTGGCTCTTGTCAGGGGGCAGACCACCTGACAAGAGGCTGGTTCCCCTGACCGGTCAGCCGTCGGCGGGCGCCGGGGCGACGTAGTCGGGGTCGGCGGCGGGTGTCTGGGGGTTGGCCGTCGCGCCGGCCTGGGCGACGTTCGACCAGGTCTCGAGCTCGGCCATCACCGCGGCGTGCTTGTCGACACACACGACCACCAGGTCACCGCGGTTGGCGCGGCTCATGGCGTGCCGCACGGCGTCGATCTCCTCGAGCACCTCCTCGACCTGCCTGCAGCGCGCGCCCTCGGCCACCGCGGCGCGGATCCCCTCGATGACCAGTCCGGCCGTCTCGCCCCGCTGCCGGCCCCGCAGCGCGACGTCCTCGCGCACCACGAGCACGTCGAAGTGCTGGGCGGCGACGTGGCCGAGCTCGCGCATGTCCTCGTCCCGGCGGTCGCCGGCCGTGGCGATGATCCCGATCCGCGACGGACGGGCCAGGTCGTGGGAGGAGGCCAGGGACTCGCCGACCCGGTCCACGAAGTCCCCGAGCATCCGCATGCCCGGCGCGTTGTGGCAGTAGTCGACGATGACGTTGACCCCGTTGACCTCGACCTCGTTCAGGCGGCCGGGGGAGAGGTAGTAGTTGGTGGAGAAGCTGCGCAGGCCCTGCCGGATGTCGTGCAGGGGTGCCCCGGCGGCGAACGCCGCGGCGGCCGCGGCCAGCGTGTTCTGGACGTTCATGCGGGCGCGCCCACCGAAGGTGGCCGGCAGCAGGTGGGTCCACGCGAGCTGCATCTCGCGGCGGCCGTGCTTGACGACGATCATCTCGCCGCGGTCCGAGGGCTCGAGGACGAGCGCCTTCCCGCCGCGCCGGCAGTGCGCGTCGATCATCTCCCGCACCTCGGAGCCAGGCTCCTCCATCGAGAACCACACGACCTGGCCCGAGCAGCGCCGGCGCATCTCGCGGACCAGCGGGTCGTCGGCGTTGAGCACGGCGTGCCCGTCGCGGGGCACCGCCTCCACGAGCACGGCCTTCACGTCGGCGAGCTGCTCGACGGTGTCGATGCCGCGCAGGCCGAGGTGGTCGGGCTGGACGTTGATCACCACGGCGACGTCGTTGCGCTCGTAGCCGAGGCCCTCGCGCAGGATGCCGCCGCGGGCGACCTCGAAGACCGCGAAGTCGACGCGCGGGTTCTGCAGGACCATCCGGGCCGACCGGGGCCCCGAGGCGTCGGAGCGGATCACCAGGCGCTCGTCGATGACGACGCCGTCGGTCGAGGTCATGCCGACCTTGCGGCCCATGCCCTTGAAGATGTGGGAGATCATCCGCGAGGTCGTGGTCTTGCCGTTGGTGCCGGTCACCGCCACGATCGGGATCCGCGAGGTGGCGCCGGGCGGGAACAGCATGTCGACGACGGGCTTGGCGATGAACTGCGGCTCCCCGATGGTCGGGTGCGTGTGCATCCGGAAGCCGGGGGCCGCGTTCACCTCGCAGATCGCGCCGCCGGTCTCGCGGACCGGCTCGGTGATGTCGGGGCAGATGAAGTCGATGCCGGCGATGTCCAGGCCGACCATGCGGGCGGCCTCCTCGGCGATCTCGACGTTCTCGGGGTGTGCCTCGAACGTGCGGTCGATGGAGATGCCGCCGGTCGACATGTTCCCGGTGAGGGCGAGCTTGACCGTCGTACCCTCCGGCGGGACGTCGGTCATCTGGAAGCCCTGCTCGTGGACCAGCGCGACCGCGGCCTCGTCGACCTTGATCCGGGTGAGCACCTTCTCGTGGCCGACGCCGCGTCGGGGGTCGGCGTTCGCGGTGTCGACGAGCTGCTCGACGGTGCTGATCCCGTCACCGGTGACGGAGGCCGGGACGCGCTCGGCGATGGCGGCCACCTTCCCGTCGATGATCAGGCAGCGGTAGTCCTTGCCGGTCACGAACGACTCGACGATCACGGTGCCGCGGCGGGACTGCTCCCTGGCGATCGCGAAGGACTCCCGGACCTCCTTCTCGTTCTGCAGGTCCAGGCAGACGCCGCGGCCGTGGTTGCCGTCCAGCGGCTTGACGACGACCGGGTAGCCGATCCGCTCCGCGACCCGGACCGCCTGGTCCTCGGTGCGCACGGACTCCTGCTTCGGGACCGGCAGGCCCGCCGCCCCGAGGAGCCGGGTGGTGAGGTCCTTGTCGGAGGCGATGTCGACGGCGATGGCGGACGTCGCCGACGTCATCGTCGCGCGGATCCGCTTGGCGTGGACGCCCTGGCCGAGCTGGACCAGGGAGTGCTGGTTGAGCCGGATCCACGGGATGTCGCGGGAGACGGCCTCGTCGATGATCGCCTGGGTCGAGGGGCCGAAGGCGGTCCGCTCGGCGCGCAGGATGAACGCCTCGAGCTCGGTGTCCCAGTCGAAGCCCGGGTCGGCCTCGACGAGGTGGTTGACCAGGCGTACGGCGAGGCGCGCGGCCGCGAGGCCGACCTGCTCGTCGGCGTACCCGAACACCACGTTGTAGTGGCCCGGCTTGCCCTTGACCTGCCGGGTCTTCCCGCGCCGGATGTCGTGGCCGACGACCTGCTGCAGCGCCAGGGCGCAGTGCTCGGCCACGTGACCCAGCCAGGTGCCCTCGTTGAGGCGCTCGACGAACCCGCCGCGGCGCCCGCGCGAGCAGGAGTGCTCCCGCAGGCCGGGCAGCATCTGGAGGATGTTGTCGGTGAAGCCGGGGATGGTGTTGGTCGGGAATCCCTCCAGCGAGCCGAGGTCCACGACGAGGTGGATCGACTTGTCGTAGGACCAGACGTTGGCGCCGCGGTAGACCCGGGTCTCGACGATCGCGAGGTCGGGCGTGGGGCGTTCGCTCATCAGGAGGCTCCATCCTGGTCGGTGCTGTGCGGGGGGCTCTGCTGCTGGTGGCGGGCCTGCCGGGTGTCCGGTCGGGTGCGGCTGCGGGCCAGGCGTCGGCGCAGGGCGCCGGGGGAGGCGTCCGCCGCGGCGATGTCGCGGGCCAGGTCGCGCAGGTCCTGGCCCGCCTCGGCCAGGTCGGCGGCCTCCGCCGGGTCGACGCCCGCCGGCTCGGCGACCAGCGTGCGGGTCGTCAGGTCGAAGCGGGAGCCGTCCGGGAGGACGTGCAGCACGACGCCGCTGGCCAGCAGCGCGGAGGACCGCTTGGCCTCGTAGGCGTTGGTGACGATCCGGGAGGGGTCGAACACGGTCACCGCGCCGCGACCGACCACGCTGAGGACCTGGTGGTCGTCGACGTGGTGCACGACCGCCGCGGTGTCCTCGTCGACACCGATCCCGAGCAGCTGGGGAGACTGGGCCACGATCATCAGCAACCGACCGTAGCGGTTGCGCTGGTCGAAGTGCTGGTCGATCACGGTGGAGTCCAGCAGGCCGAGACCGGCGGCCACCTGGGTCATCCGCTGCTTGGGGGTCGACCCCGGTCCGCCGAAGGCGACCATGTGGCTGGACTGGATGCTGGCGCCCGCGGAGGTGCCGGCCACCACGACGCCGCGCTCGTGCGCGTCGACGATGGCGTCGGCGAGCGGGGTGCCGCAGACGAGGGCGGAGAGCTTGAGCTGGTTGCCGCCGGTCATGAAGATGCCGGTGGCGCCGGCCAGGCGCGCCACGAGCCCGGGGTCGTGGGAGTCCTCGCGGCTCTCGGGGCGCACCGCGACCACCTCGGCCGCGCCCAGCCGCCGGAACAACGCGTCGTACACCTCGACGACCTCGGGCCCGAGCGAGGAGGCGGTCGGGATCACCGCGATCCGGGCGTCCTGACCACCGCTGGCAGCCACGAAGTCCTTCAGGATCGTGCGCTTGTGCAACTTGTCCTCGGCGCCGCCGATGATCATGAGGGGTCCGCTGGGCATGACAGGGAGGCTAGGGCATCACCCTCCAACCCTTCGCATGGCGGCGATATGGCGGCGATAGAGTGCGCGCGTGCAGCAGCAGTCGCGACGGATCGTCGTCATGCGTCATGCCAAGGCGGAGCAGGCCGCGGCCACCGATCTGGAGCGGGAGCTCCTCGAGCAGGGGCGCGAGGCCGCCGCCGAGGTGGGGTCCTGGCTCGCCGCGCGCGGCATCCGGCCCGACCACGCCCTCGTGTCCGCCGCGGCCCGGACCCGGCAGACCTGGGAGGCGCTCGCCGGTGCCGCCGGCTGGGTCCTCGAGGCCGACCTGGACCGGGGGCTCTACACCGCCGGCCCGGAGACCGCCCTGGACCTGATGCGGTCGACCCCCGCGGAGGCCGACACCCTGGTCGTGGTGGGTCACAACCCGACGATCGCCTACCTCGCGCAGATGCTCGACGACGGCGAGGGGGATGCGGAGGCCTCGATCGAGATGACGATGGGCTACCCCGCCGGGGCGGCCACGGTCATGGAGTACGACGGCGCGTGGACCGACCTGGGCGCGGGGACGGCCCGGGTCATGGCCTTCCACGTCGGGCGCGGCTGACAGGCCCAGCGACGGGTCGGCGCGGTCACGCGTCAACAAGCGACGGGTCGACGCCCTGACGCGTCAACAAGCGACGGGTCGGCGTCAGACCGGGGGTGCGGGGGTCACGATGCCGGCCTCGGCGTCGGCCGCCTCGATCTCCTCGCGGGAGATGCCGAGGAGGTACATGATCGCGTCGAGGTAGGGCACGTTGACCGAGGTGTCCGCGGCGTCGCGGACGACCGGCTTGGCGTTGTAGGCGATGCCGAGGCCGGCGGCGTTCAGCATGTCGAGGTCGTTGGCCCCGTCGCCGATGGCGATCACCGAGCCCTCGCTGACGCCGACCTCGGCGGCGAACTGGCGCAGGGCCGTGGCCTTGCCGGCGCGGTCCACGACGTCGCCGAGGATCCGGCCGGTGAGCCGGCCGTCGACGATCTCGAGCCGGTTGGCCCGCGAGAAGTGGATGCCGAGGTCGGCCGCGAGCCGGTCCGTGATCTGGCTGAAGCCGCCGGAGACGATCGCGAACCGGTAGCCGAGGCGGCGCAGCGTGCGCACCATGGTGCGGGCACCTGGGGCGAGGACGATGTCGTCGTACACCTCGTCGAGCGCGGACTCCTCGACGCCGGCGAGCAGCTCCACCCGGGCGCGCAGCGACTCCTCGAAGTCGATCTCACCGCGCATCGCGGCCTCGGTGACCGAGGCGACCTCCTCCTCGCAGCCGGCGTGGGCGGCGAGCATCTCGATGACCTCGCCCTGGATCAGCGTGGAGTCGACGTCCATCACGATCAGCCGCATGCCCCGCCGCAGCAGGTTGGCCGGCTGGACGGCGATGTCGATGCCCTGCCGGGCCGCCTCCGCGGCCAGCACGCTGCGCAGCGACTCCGGGTCGGTGCCGGAGACGTGCAGGTCGATCGCGGTGACGGGGTAGCGCGCCATCCGCTCGATCCGGTCGATGTTGGCGCCGGAGTCGGCGATCCGGCCGGCCACCGCGGCCATCGACGAGGCCTTCAGCGGGGTCCCGATCACGGTCACGTGGGCACGCCCACCGGCGCGGGACCTGTTGTCGCCGACCCCGCGCTCGACGTCGACGGTCATGTCGAGCGCCCGGGCGGTCTCCTCCACGGCGGCCCCGAGCCTCTTCCAGTCCCGCGGCGTGGTGACGAGCACGCCGAGGATCAGCCGGCCACGGAGCACGATCTGCTCGATGTCGACGACCTCGACCCCCGCGCGCGACAGCGTGGCGAAGATCGACGACGTCACGCCGGGCCGGTCCTTGCCGGTCAGCGTGATGAGCAGGGTCTCGGGCAGCTGGTCAGTCATCGCGGCCGAGGCTATCGCCCGGAGCGGGACCTCCTACGCCGGCGGCCACACCTCGGGCGAGCAGGCCGCGACCAGGGCGCGCCGTGCGGCCCGCTCGAGGGGTCGCAGCGCCGCGCGCCGGGTCTCGATCTCGTACGCCGTGACGGCGCCGCCGTCGTCCTCCAGCGCCAGCTCCACGATCTCGGCCGCCTGCAGCCCGCGCGCGGCCAGGTCCACGCAGCGCGGCGGCACCCCGTCGGGCGCGTCGAGGTGCGGCCGGTGGCGCAGGTCCATCAACCGGTCCGCGACCTCGGGGCGCCACCGGGCGACCTCGAGGCGGGCGAGCGCCTCCGCGGTCTCCAGCAGCGAGGCGCGCAGCGTGCGGTCGGCCTCGCCCACGTCCGGCAGCTGACGCCGGTCGGCCGCGTGCGCCGTCCAGGTGATGGCGGCACCCACGCGCAGGGGGACCAGCCCGACGTTCGCCCCGCCCGGCCCGGCCGCGGAGACGACCACCGCCTCGCCGATCTCGAGCGCCGCGGTGTTGAAGCCGCGCGGCCCGCCCAGGCCGACCGGGTCGCCGTCGACGGGCAGTGCCGCGCCGAAGCCCACCGCGCCCGCGGCGCGCAGCCGGCCCAGTGCCACGACCAGGGTGTCGGTCGCGTCGTCGCCCGCGAGCCCGGCGTTCGTCAGCCCCGCGACGGCATGGGTGGCGTCCTGGTCCAGCACCGCGTCGACGAGCAGGTCGGTGACGACCTGGCCGCGCAGCCACGACGTGGCCCACCAGGCGAGGCGGCACGACGCAGGCAGACTGATGCTCACGGCCCGCGACGATACGCTCCGCGGCTGCTCGGGTCGCGACCGCGGGGCCGGGGTCAGGTCGATAGGGTGACCGCCATGACCGCCGTGCTGGAGTTCGCCGACGTCACCGTCCGGCGCGGACAGGCCACCCTCCTGGACTGCGTCTCCTGGACCGTCGAGGAGGACGAGCGCTGGGTGATCCTCGGACCCAACGGCGCCGGCAAGACCACGCTCCTGCAGGTGGCCTCCGCGCAGATCCACCCGACCTCGGGTGTCGCCGGGATCCTCGACGAGGTGCTCGGCACCGTCGACGTCTTCGAGCTGCGGCCCCGGATCGGCCTGACCAGCGCCGCGCTGGCCGAGCGCATTCCCCGCCACGAGCGGGTCCACGACGTGGTCGTGTCCGCGTCGTACGGCGTGGTCGGGCGCTGGCGCGAGGTCTACGACGAGCTCGACCACGACCGGGCCGCGAGCCTGCTGGTCGAGGTGGGCGTCAAGCACCTCGGCGACCGGACCTTCGGGACCCTGAGCGAGGGGGAGCGCAAGCGCGTCCAGATCGCGCGGTCGCTGATGGCCGACCCCGAGCTGCTGCTCCTCGACGAGCCCGCCGCCGGGCTGGACCTCGGCGGACGTGAGGACCTCGTGTCCACGCTCTCGGTCCTGGCCATGGATCCGGACTCGCCGGCCACCGTGCTGGTCTCCCACCACGTGGAGGAGATCCCGCCCGGGTTCACCCACGCGCTGATGCTGCGCGAGGGCCGGGTGGTCGCCTCCGGCCTGCTCGACCACGTCGTCACCGAGGCCAACCTCTCGGCGACGTTCGGGATGCCGCTCGTGCTGTCCCACGAGGATGGCCGTTTTGCTGCACGCCGGCGACCGCGACACAGATAGAGTCGAGGCATGGACTGGCTCGGGGACAACCAGTGGGCGGCCTGGCTGGCCCTGGCCGCCGCTCTGGGTGTGGCCGAGATGTTCAGCCTCGACCTGATCCTCATCATGCTCGCCGTGGGCGCGATCGCCGGCATGCTGACCGGCCTGCTCGGTGGTGCCCTCGTCCTCCAGGTGCTCGTCGCGGCCGGCGCGTCGGTGGCCATGCTCGCGCTGGTGCGGCCCGGCATGGTCAAGCGTCTCCACACCGGCCCCGAGCTCCGGCTCGGCCACGGCAAGCTGGTCGGTCAGCGCGGGGTCGTCACCGAGCGGATCACCTCGGTGGAGCCCGGCCGGATCCGGCTGGCCGGCGAGATCTGGTCGGCCGCGCCGTACGACGAGGACCTCACCATCGCACCGGGGGAGACCGTGGAGGTCTTCGAGATCCGTGGTGCCACCGCCTACGTCCACCCCGTCCCGACGCTCGAGTCCTGACGGACCTACAGAAGAGAGGAGGACGGCATGACGGCTGTGTTGATTCTGCTCGCGCTGCTGTTCCTGTTCGTCATCGTGCTGCTCGCCAAGACGGTGCGGATCGTGCCCCAGGCGCGGGCCGGCATCGTGGAGCGGTTCGGCAAGTACAAGCAGACGCTGCCGGCAGGCCTGAACGTCGTGGTGCCGTTCGTGGACCGGGTGCGCTACCTGATCGACCTGCGCGAGCAGGTCGTCAGCTTCCCGCCGCAGCCGGTGATCACCGAGGACAACCTGGTGGTCTCGATCGACACGGTCATCTACTTCCAGGTGACCGACCCGATCGCTGCGACCTACGAGATCGCCAACTACATCCAGGCCATCGAGCAGCTCACCATGACGACGCTGCGCAACATCGTGGGCGGCATGGACCTCGAGGAGACCCTCACCAGCCGCGACCAGATCAACTCGGGGCTGCGGGGCGTGCTCGACGAGGCCACCGGCAAGTGGGGCATCCGGGTCAACCGGGTCGAGCTCAAGGGCATCGACCCGCCGCCGTCGATCAAGGACTCGATGGAGAAGCAGATGCGCGCCGACCGCGAGAAGCGGGCCGTGATCCTGACCGCCGAGGGCCAGCGCCAGGCGGCGATCCTGACGGCCGAGGGTGCGAAGCAGTCCTCGATCCTGAACGCCGAGGGTGCCCGGGAGTCCCAGATCCTGCGGGCCCAGGCGGACCGCGAGTCTCAGATCCTGCGGGCCCAGGGTGAGGGGCAGGCCATCCAGACCGTCTTCCAGGCGATCCACGACGGCAACCCCGACCAGTCGCTGCTGGCCTACCAGTACCTCCAGATGATGCCGAAGATCGCCGAGGGCGACGCCAACAAGGTGTGGATCGTCCCGAGCGAGATCGGCAAGGCCCTCGAGGGCCTCGGCTCGACGATGAGCAACCTCCAGGGGATCCCGCAGCAGGTCGAGGGGCCGCTCAAGCGCGTCGACATGGGCAGCGCCGAGCCCGCGGCCCTGGCGGGCGACGGGGCCGCGGTCGACAGCGAGCTGACCAAGGCCAACGCTGCCGTCGAGGCCGCGATCGCCGAGGCGGAGAGCGCGGCCAACCCGGGCAAGGGCGGCGCACCCAGGGGCCCCGACCCGGAGGCGCCCGCCACCTCGTGACACCCCTCGAAGCCACGGCGATCCTGCTCGCAGGTCTCGCCGCCGGAACCATCAACACCGTGGTGGGGTCGGGAACGCTGATCACGTTCCCGACCCTGCTCGCGTTCGGCGTTCCTCCGGTCACGGCCAACGTCTCCAACACCGTCGGGCTGGTGCCCGGCTCGGTGTCGGGGGCCGTGGGCTACCGGCGCGAGCTGGACGGCCAGCGGAGCCGGGTGCTGCGCCTGTGCGTGGCGTCGCTGATCGGAGGGCTGGCCGGCGCCCTGCTGCTGCTGGTGCTGCCCGAGGGAGCGTTCGCCGCCATCGTGCCGGCCCTGATCCTGCTGGGCCTGGTCCTGGTCGTCTTCCAGCCACGCATCTCCGCGTGGGTCGCCGCACGGCACGAGGCCACCGGCGGGATGCCGCACCACGGCGCGTGGTGGGTGTGGCCCGCTGTCCTGCTCACCGGTGTGTACGGCGGGTACTTCGGCGCCGCGCAGGGCGTGCTGCTGATGGCGGTGCTGGGCATCGGCGTCGACGAGACCCTGCAACGGCTCAACGCCGTCAAGAACGTCCTCGCGGCCGTCGTCAACGGCGTCGCGGGCGTGCTCTTCATCCTCGTGGCGCACGTCGACTGGAAGGTCGCCGCGCTGATCGGGGTCGGCTCGGTGATCGGCGGCCAGGTCGGCGCCACGGTCGGCCGGCGCCTGCCGCAGCCGGTGCTGCGGGCGTTCATCGTGCTGGTCGGCGTGGTCGCGCTCGCGGCCTTTCTCATGGACTGATCAGCCTGCTGGACTGATTCAGCCCCCTGTGACCCTCAGCCTTCCTTGACGACCTGCGTGCCGCCGGCGAAGCGGTCGTGCCAGGCCTGCCGGTTGACGGTGTCCTTGTTGATGCCGACGGCGATCATGATGGCCGCGACCAGGGAGGCGATCTCACCCACGAGGCCGCCGATGACGGGCACCACGCCGAGCACGCCGAAGGCGACCCAGCAGTTGCGACGAAGGGACTGCTCCAGGGTCGGGTTGCCACCCTGCGGGCCCAGCACCCGGAGCTTCATGACCATCTTGCCGACGCTCTGGCCGCGGGTGGACTCGAGGTAGCCGAAGTAGGCGAGGTAGAGCGCCGCGCTCAGCACCGCCGAGACCGCGCCGGCGGCGTACCCGGACGCGCCGTAGAAGAACCCGCTGCTGTCACCCATGATCGCGCCGACCACGATCCCGGTCACGACGATGCCGTCGACGACGGCGAGCAGGATGCCGTCGACGAGACGGGCGAGGAACCGGTCGAGCAGCTCACCGGGTCGGGTCCCGGTCGCGGGCCCCGTCAGCGGCTGGCCCGGTCCGGGCGGAGGAGTCTGGTCGGTCATCGCTGGCGCTCCTGGGCCGTCGTGCCCGTGCCGGGCACGTGTCCACCAGCGTAGTGGCTCAGGCCCGCGGCAGCAGGCCCCGCGCACCGGCCGCGACCGCGCCGAGCGCCGGACCGATCAGGGCGAGGCCGGTCGTCCTGGGCACGGAGCCCTCCCGGATGCCGAGGTAGCCGGTCGCGGCGTCCGCGGCGTCGACCGCGAGGCCGGCCAGCACCAGGTTCCGCCGGGTCTTCCCGGTGGACAGCAGGGTGATCAGGCCGAGGGCGACCTCGCGCGAGCCGAAGAGCCGGGTGAGGTGGGGGAGCTGCGGGTTCGCCTCGACATCGAGCTGGAACAGCTTGCCCGCCAGGGCGGGGTTGCCGAGCGAGATCGCGCCGACGGCGACGCGGCCGAGCGACAGTCCGGTCACAGGGTTCATGCCCGGGACCCTAGCGAGCCGCCGGCGGTCGCGGGCTCGGGGTCAGTCGACGTACGCCGCCAGCCAGCGGCCGATCTCGTCGTACGCCGTGGCGCGCGGCCGGGGCAGGGACAGCACCACGTCGTGCCGGGCGCCGGGAACGGCGACGTAGGTGACGTGCCGACCGATGGCCGTGGACCAGCGCCGGATGTGCTCGACGTCCAGGACGATGTCGTGGCTGTGCACGTCGTCGTTCATGGCGGCCGGCAGGGTCGACCGGTCGGAGCTGAGCACGAGCACGGGGCAGGCGACGTCCAGCCCGCGCTGGAGCCGGGCGTGGCCGTGCCGGATGGCGGCCAGCCAGCCGGCGAGGACCGGCCACGACTTCAGCGGCTTCCAGCTCAGGTCGAACTCCCACTCGCCGTCATGGTCCCGGTGCAGGCTGCGGGCGTAGAGGCCGTCGACCTTGCGCGGGATCTCCCGCCGCGGGGCACGCCGTCCGAGCTGCTTGATGACGGCCGTCCCGACCGTGCGCAGCATCGTGGAGCCCTGCAGGTCGAGCCAGGGTGAGTTGAGCACCATGCCGGCGAGCTCCTCGAGCCCGGCGGCCCGCTCGTCGGCCCACAGCGGCAGGACCAGGCCGCCGGTCGAGTGGGCGCTCGCCACGACGTGGGTGTGGCCGTCCCGCTCGGTGATGCGGGTCCAGGCCGCGTCGAGGTCGGGGAAGTACTCCCGGAGGTCGCCGACGTAGTTGGGGGTCTGGTGCGGCCGGATGGAGCGGCCGTACTTGCGCAGGTCGAGGGCGTAGAAGTCGTAGCCGCGCGCGTTCCACCACTCGGCGTACCCGGTCTGGAAGAAGTAGTCGGCGAAGCCGTGCACGTGCAGCACCGCCCGCGTGGTCGGTGTCTCGGCCCGTCTGCTGACCAGGGTGGCGACGACGGGACCCTCGTCGTCGGGAGGGAAGTCGATGGTCTCGGCCAGGTAGGGCTCGCCCAGCACGTCGGTCACGGCGTTCACGGCTGGATTCTGGCACCCCGGATCGACAGCGCGAGCTCGGGACGGTTGGTGGTCACCATCCAGGCCCGCCCTGGCCGCAGCCAGTAGCGCAGCAGGAGCGGGTGGTCGACGGTCCACACCAGCAGGGGGAGCCGGGCCCGCCGCGCGAAGCCGGCCACGCCCAACAGGGCCAGCCAGTGGTTGGCGACGACGGCATCGGCGTGCGACTCGACGAACCGTGGAGCCGGGAAGAGCTCGGACAGCCGCATCCGCACCTGCTCGGCCAGGGGACGCCCCGCGACCGAGCCGCCGACCGACAGGCCGGCCCGTACGCCGAGCCCCGCCGCGTCGGACCACTCCCGGACCGCCCGGATCGCCCGCACGTTCCCGGTGGTGACGACGACGTTCGCCGGCCCCACCAGCTCGACGGCGCGGGCCACCGCCGCCACCTCGAGCGCCTGGCCGGGCGACGCGTAGGCCTCGGCGGGGGACCGGAACTTGAGGTCGAGGTGGAGACCGGCCCGTCCGGCGAGCAGTCCGACCGCGTCCTCGAACCGGAGCGCGCCGGGCACCGCTGCCGCGAACTCGTCGTACGAGAGCCCGGCCACCGGGCGCTGCTGCCCACCCAGCCGGACCCAGGACTCGTGGTTGAGGACCAGCGTGCCGTCCCGGCAGCGACGGACGTCGAGCTCGACGTACTCCGCGCCCGTGGCCACCGCACGCTCGAGCGCGGCGGACGTGTTCTCGAGGGCCGGATCGTCGCGAGCGCCGTTGCGGTGGGCGCTGACGAGCACCGGCGCGGGACCCGGCGTCACCGTCCCTGTCCGGCCGCGTAGGTCGCGGCGGCCCGGACCAGCCCCGCCAGCAACCCCACGTCGGCGGCGGTCTCGGGGTGCCACTGGACGGCCAGCCAGAACCGGTCGTCCTCGGACTCGATGGCCTCGACGGAGCCGTCGCCGGCGTGGGCGCTGGCGACGTAGCCGGGATGCTCGAGCACCGACTGGTGGTGGTGGCAGCTGACGGTGAGCCGCTCACCCACCAGGGCGGCGACCCGGCTCCCGCCCACCGTGACCACCTCGATCTCGCCGAAGACGTCGCCGCCCGGGCTGTGGTCGTCGTGCTCGACGAGGTCGGGGGTGTGCTGGTGCAGGCTGCCGCCCGCGTGCACCGCCATCAGCTGCATCCCGCGGCAGATCCCGAGGACCGGCAGCCTGGTGGCGTCCGCAGCGTCGAGCAGCGCGAGCTCCCAGGCGTCCCGGTCCTCGCGCCAGCCGGCGGTGCGGGGATGCGGCTCCGCGCCGTACCGGGTGGGGTCGATGTCCGCGCCGCCGCTGATCACCAACGCGTCGAGGCGCGCGAGCACGGCGTCCGCGGCCTCCACCTGTGCGACGGGCGGCAGCAGCAGCGGTACGCCGCCGGTCTGCTCGACGGCCGTGGCGTACTGCGCGGGCAGCACGTCGGCGTGCTGCCGCCAGACCCCCCACGCGGCGTGCTCGCGGTAGGTCGTCAGGCCGATGACGGGAACGGTCATCCTCAGAGCGGCGTGACGTAGGCGCCGGAGATCCCGCCGTCGACCAGGAAGGTGTTCGCGGTGATGAAGCTGGACTCGTCGGAGGCCAGGAACAGCACCGCGTTGGCCATCTCCTCGGGCTCGGCGAACCGGCCCATCGGGACGTGCACGAGCCGGCGCGCGGCCCGTTCGGGGTCCTTGGCGAACAGCTCCTGGAGCAGGGGCGTGTTCACCGGCCCCGGGCACAGCGCGTTCACGCGGACGCCCTGGCGCGCGAACTGCACGCCGAGCTCCCGTGACATCGACAGCACGCCACCCTTCGAGGCGGAGTAGGAGATCTGCGAGGTGGCCGCGCCCATCACCGCGACGAACGACGCGGTGTTGATGATCGACCCGGACCCCTGCTCGAGCATGTGGGGGAGCGCGGCCTTGCAGCACAGGTAGACGCTGGTCAGGTTCACCTCCTGCACCCGGCGCCAGGCCTCGAGGTCGGTGTCGAGGATCGAGTCGTCCTCCGGGGGCGAGATGCCCGCGTTGTTGAAGGCGATGTCGACCGAGCCGTAGGTGTCCTTCGCGGTCCGGAACAGCGCGTCGACCTGCTCCTTGTCGGTCACGTCGACCTTCACGAAGGTCGCGAGGTCGGTCCCGCCGAGCTGGCCGACGAGCTCGTGCCCGCGCTGCTCGTCGATGTCACCGACCACGACCCGGGCGCCCTCCTCGACGAAGCGCTGCACGGTCGCCAGGCCGATGCCGGAGCAGCCTCCGGTGACGACGGCGACCTTGCCCTGGATGCGTCCTGCCATGGTTCTCCTTCGGTGGTTGAGGTGCGAGCGCAGCGAGCCTCGAAACCTCAGTGGGCGATGAAGACGTTCTTCTCCTCGGTGAACGCCATCGGCGCGTCCGGACCGAGCTCCCGGCCCAGGCCGGACTGCTTGTAGCCGCCGAACGGCGTCCAGTAGCGCACCGAGGCGTGCGAGTTGACGCTGAGGTTGCCGGCCTCGACCGCCCGGGCGACGCGCAGGCCGCGGCCGAGGTCGGCGGTGTAGATCGAGCCGGAGAGGCCGTACTCGGTGTCGTTGGCGAGCTCGACGGCGTGGGCCTCGTCGTCGAAGGGCATCACCGCCACGACCGGACCGAAGACCTCCTCGCGCCAGATCCGGGCTGCGGGGTCCTCGGTGGTCACGACGCTCGGAGGCACCCAGAAGCCGTCGCCGCCCGGGGTGGAGCCGGCGATCGTCACCTCGACCTCGTCGAGGTAGCCCTGCACGGTGCGCTGCTGGTCCGCGGAGATCAGCGGACCCATCTCACTGGTCTCGTCGCTCGGGTCGAGCACCCGCATCCCGGTCACGGCCGGCTCCAGCAGCGAGAGGAACTCGTCGTGCGCCGACCGCTCGACGAGGATGCGGGACCGGGCGCAGCAGTCCTGGCCGGCGTTGTCGAAGACGGCGTACGGCGCGGCCGCCGCGGCCGCCGCGACGTCGGCGTCGGCGAAGACGATGTTGGAGCTCTTGCCGCCCAGCTCGAGGGTCACCCGCTTCACCTGCTCGGCGCAGCCGGCCATGATCCGCTTGCCCACGGCGGTGGATCCGGTGAAGCAGACCTTGCGCACCAGCGGGTGGGTCACGAAGCGCTCGCCGACCACCGTGCCCTTCCCGGGGATCACGGTCAGCACGTGCTCGGGCAGCCCGGCCTCGAGCGCGAGCTCGCCGAGCCGGATCGCGGTGAGCGGCGTCAGCTCGGCCGGCTTGAGGACCACGGTGTTGCCGGCGGCGAGCGCGGGCGCGAAGCCCCAGCCGGCGATGGGCATCGGGAAGTTCCAGGGCACGATGATGCCGACCACGCCCAGCGGCTCGTGGAAGGTCACGTCGGTGCCGCCGGCAACCGGGATCTGCCGGCCGAAGAGCCGCTCCGGGGCCCCGGCGTAGTAGTTGAGGCAGTCCCGGACGTTGCCGGCCTCCCAGCGGGCGTTGCCCCAGGTGTGACCGGCGTTGCGGACCTCGAGCTCGGCGAGCTCGTCGATGTGGTCGTCGACGACGGCGGCGAACCGGCGCAGCAGCGTCGCCCGCTCCCCGGGCGCCACGGCACGCCAGGTCGGCGAAGGCCTCGTGGGCACGCTCGATCGCGGCGTCCGCCTCCTCGATGGAGGCGAGCTGCACGTCGGTGACCGGCCGGGCGGTGGCCGGGTTGACGACGGTGTGCGATCCGCCGGTGGTCGGGCTTGTCGGAACCATCAGAGCCTCTCGAATCCGCGTCGGAGCTCCCAGTCGGTGACGGCCGCGTTGTAGGCCGCGAGCTCCACGTCCGCCATGTTCACGTAGTGGGCGACGACGTCCTCACCCAGGGCCTCCTTCGCGACGGTGGAGGTGGCGAAGGCCTCGCGCGCCGCCGACATCGTCGAGGGCACCCGCGGGCGGTCGGAGCGGTAGGCGTTGCCGACGAGCTCGTCGGGCAGCGGGAGCTCCTGCTCGATGCCGTGGAGCCCGCCGGCGAGCATCGCCGCGAGGGCCAGGTAGGGGTTCACGTCCGCGCCGGGCATGCGGTTCTCCATCCGGGCAGCCGGCCCCTCGCCCACGAGGCGCACCGCACAGGTCCGGTTGTCGTGCCCCCAGGCGATGGCGGTGGGGGCGAAGGACCCGGCCGCGAAGCGCTTGTAGGAGTTGATGTTCGGCGCGTAGAGCAGCGTGAAGTCCGCGGCCGTCGCCAGCACGCCCGCGACGAAGTGGTCGTAGAGCGGGGTGCGGCGCCCCGCCTCGTCGTCCCAGAAGACCAGCTCGCCGTCGCGACCCCGCAGGGACAGGTGGATGTGGCAGGAGCTGCCCTCACGCTCGTTGAACTTCGCCATGAAGGTGATCGCCTTGCCCTGCTGGGAGGCGATCTCCTTGGCCGCGGTCTTGTAGACCGCGTGGTTGTCGGCGGTGGTCATCGCGTCGGCGTAGAGGAACCCGATCTCGTGCTGCCCGAGGTTGCACTCGCCCTTGGCGCCCTCGACGTCGAGGCCGGCGTCGTACATGTGGTTGCGGATGCTGCGCAGCAGCGGCTCGGCACGGCTGGTGCCGAGGATCGAGTAGTCGACGTTGTACTGGTTCACCGGCGGCAGGTCCCGGTAGCCGTCGTGGTGTGCCTGCTCGTACGACGTGTCGAACGCGATGAACTCCAGCTCGGTGCCGGCGAGGGCCACCCAGCCGCGCTCCGCGGCGCGGTCGAGCTGGCGGCGCAGGATGGTGCGGGGCGACTGGACCACGGGGGAGTGCTGTGCTCCATCCGTGGGAGGCCAGACCAGGTCGCACTGCACCATGGCGGTGGCCGGCAGGTGGGTGAGCAGCCGGATCGTGTCGTGGTCGAGGACGAACTCCATGTCGCCGTAGCCCCGGTCCCACGAGGAGATCGCGTAGCCGTCGACGGTGTTCATGTCGACGTCGACGGCGAGCAGGTAGTTGCAGCCCTCGGTGCCGTGGTCGACCACGTGGTCGACGAAGTAGCGCCCGTGGAGCCGCTTGCCCTGCAGCCGTCCCTGCATGTCGGTGAACGCGACCACGACGGTGTCGATGTCGCCGGCCTCGATGCGGCCGACGAGGTCGGTCATGGTGAGGTACCGGTCGTTGCGTGTTCCCAAGGCACTCTCCTGCCGATGGTCGGGATTCAGCCCACCAGTCCGCGCAGGAGCGCGGCGGTGTCGTCGCAGTGTTCCTCCATCACGGTCCGGGCCCGGTCCGCGTTGCCCGTGAGGACGGCGCGCACCAGGGCGGCGTGCTGGAGGTCGGAGTGCGCCAGGTTGGCGTCCAGCACCGGGATCGCCAGCAGCATCTCGTGCAGCGTGGCCTGCACCGAGGTCACGGCCTCGACCAGACGGGGGGAGCCGGTCAACGCCGCGAGCGTCAGGTGGAACCGTGAGTCGGCCTGCCGGTGCTGGGCCGGCTTCCGGGCCGTGGCGACGGCCCGGTGCGCCTCCTCGAGCTGGGCGCGGGCGGCGTCCGAGAGCTGCGCGCGCGCCGCGAGGTGGGCGGCGCCCGGCTCGACGATGCGGCGGAAGTCCAGCGCGTCCAGCCAGTCCCGTCGTCGTTCCGGCGAGGTCCGCGCCGCGGCCCGCGCCGAGGGCGTCCGTGGTTTGAGGGTCACCACGGTGCCACCGCCGCGACCGCGCGTGGTCTGCACCAGACCCGCCTGGCGCAGGGCGGCCATGGCCTCGCGCAGGGTCGCCCGCGACACCTTGAGCCGGGCGGCGAGCTCGCGCTCGGAGGGCAGCGTCGAGCCGAGCGGGTAGACCCCGAGCCGGATCGTCGTGGCGAGCTGCTCCACGCACGCCTCGAAGGCGTGGTGCCCGCGCACCGGCCGCAGGACCGCCTCGGTGAGGTCGTGCGCGGGCGGGGCGGTCATGCGCTCATCCTTGGCCCGCCTCCGCCGGGGTGTCAATGCCGAAAGGTCTGAGTTCAGACCAAGTTTGGGTAGGACTATTTACGCCCCTCTCGGAGCGGGTCTAGCCTCCGATCAACCGGCTCACTTCATCCCGAGAAGGTGTGTCACATGCCCGAAGCACACGAACCGATTTCGGAACACGAGGTCCCTCCGCACATGACGGAGGACGAGAAGCACCTGGCGAGACTCGGGTACAAGCAGGAGCTGAACCGGTCCTGGTCCGGCTTCTCCAACTTCGCCATCTCGTTCTCGATCATCTCGATCCTCGCCGGCTGCTTCACCAACTTCGGCGCCGGCTTCAACAACGGCGGTCCGATCTCGATCTCGTGGACGTGGCCGATCCTCGGACTGTTCATCCTGATCATCGGCTTCACGATGTCCGAGCTGGTCTCGGCGTACCCGACCTCGGGCGGGATCTACTGGTGGGCCTCGAAGCTCGGCGGCCCGGCAGCGGGCTTCTTCACCGGCTGGCTGAACCTGATCGGCCTGATCGCGGTCACCGCGGGTGTGTCCTACGGCTGCGCGACCTTCATCGACCTGACGATCAGCACCTACTCGGACTCGTACGCCGCCGACTACTCGCTGACCCGCGTCTTCCTCATCTTCGTGGTCGTGCTGGCGCTGGTCTCGGTGCTGAACATCTTCAGCGGTCACCTGATGGCGATCGTGAACAACGTGTCGGTGTGGTGGCACGTCGTGGGCGCGCTCGACGATCGTGCTCATCCTGGTGTTCGTCCCCGACCAGCACCAGAGCTTCAGCTACGTCTTCACCGAACGCTTCAACAACTCCGGCTACGACGGCGGCAGCACCAGCAGCCTCGCTTTCTGGTTCGCGGTCGTCCCGTTCGGCTTCCTGCTCACGCAGTACACGATCACCGGCTTCGACGCCTCGGCTCACCTGTCCGAGGAGACCGGGACCGCCGCGAAGGCGGCGGCCAAGGGCATCTGGCGGTCGATCTTCTACTCCGTGCTGGGCGGCTACATCCTGCTGCTCGCAGTCGTCGTTCGCGATCCCGAACAACGCCCAGGGTGACCCGGACAACGCCCTGGCCGGCTCCGGCGTGGCGTCGATCTTCGTCGGCGCCCTGGGCAGCAACTGGGCCACGTTCGTGCTCTTCATCTCCGCCTCCGCGCAGTTCTACTGCGCCACCTCCTGCATGACCTCCGCCTCGCGGATGACCTTCGCCTTCAGCCGCGACGGGGCCATCCCGGGCTCGGGCTACTGGAAGAGGCTGACCGCCAACCGGGTCCCGGCGCACGCGGTGGTCGGGGTCGCCGTGGTGAGCGCGATCCTGACGCTGCCCGCGCTGATCAAGGTCGACGATCAACGGCGTCGCGTCGCCGCAAGCGTTCTACGCGGTCACATCCATCGCGGTCATCGGCCTCTACCTGGCCTTCGCGATCCCGATCTGGCTGCGCTGGCGCCACGGCGACAAGTTCGACGTCGGCAGCTGGAACAACGGGTCGAAGTACAAGTGGATGAACCCGATCGCGGTGGCCGAGATCGTCATCGTCTCGCTCTACCTGATGATGCCGGCGACCCCCGCGGCGAACCCGTTCCGCGACGAGTTCGAGTGGAAGTTCGTCAACTACGCGCCCGATCGTCACTCTCGGCGCGCTGCTCCTGCTGACCATCTGGTGGTTCGTCGTCCGCGAAGAAGTGGTTCACCGGGCCCAAGCACACCATCGACGAGGCAGTGGTCGAGGCCTTCGACGCCTGAGCCGTGACCCCGACGGACGCGGAGCTGGAGGCCCTGCTCGACCGGATCCCGGTCCTGCAGGGCCGTCCGCGGACCGTGGTCGACCTGCACGGGGGCCTGACCAACCGCAACCTGCGCGTCACCACCCCCGAGCGCGACGTCGTCGTACGCCTCTTCCGCGGCGACCCCGACCTGCTCGGGATCGACCGCGACGCCGAGTGTGACAACACCCGCGCCGCCGCGGCGGCGGGGGTGGGCCCGGGCGTCGTCGACCACCTGCCGGACCCGGGCGTGCTCGTCATCGACTACCTCGAGGGCAGGACGCTGACCAACGCGGACCTCGCCGAGCCCGGCATGCTCGAGCGGGTGGCGGCCGCGTGCCGGCAGCTGCACGGCGGCCCGCGCTTCACCGGGGACTTCGACATGTTCGCCCGCCAGGCGCGCTACCTGGCGACCGTCCGCGAGCGCGGCTTCCCGCTGTTCGCCCGCTACACCGACTTCCTGGACCCGTTCGAACGTGTGCGGGCCGCGCTCGCCGCCCGGCCCCGGCCGACGGTCCCGTGCAACAACGACCTGCTCGCGGCCAACTTCGTCGACGACGGCACCAGGATCTGGGTGATCGACTACGAGTACTCCGGCAACAACGACGCGTGCTTCGAGCTCGGCAACACCGCGACGGAGTGCGATCTCGACGAGGACGGGGTCGAGGCGCTGGTGGCCGCCTACTTCGGCCGTCTCACGCGCCACGAGCTCGCCCGGGTCCGGCTCCAGTCGGTGGTGTCGGAGTACGGCTGGGCCTTGTGGGGCGCGATCCAGGCCGCGGCCAGCCCCATCGAGGCCGACTTCTTCTCGTGGGGTGAGTCACGCTTCGAGAAGGCGGCCACCACGTTCACCAGCCCCGTGTTCGACCGGCTGCTCGAAGAGGCCGGCCGTGACGACTGAGCTGCCGTCCCGGGCCCGGGTGGTGGTCGTGGGAGGTGGGGTCATCGGCACGTCGGTGGCCTACCACCTGACCAGGCTGGGATGGACCGACGTGCTGCTGCTCGAGCAGGGCTCGCTCTCGTGCGGTACGACGTGGCACGCGGCCGGTCTGGTCGGTCCGCTGCGCGCCTCCGAGAGCGGCACCCGCCTGGTGCAGTACTCCGCGGAGCTGTACGCCTCGCTGGAGGCCGAGACCGGGCAGGCGACCGGCTACCGCAACGTCGGCGGGGTCATCGTGGCGCGGACCGAGGACCGGATGGTGCAGCTGCGGCGCACGGCGGCGAACGCCGCGGCGTACGACATGGAGTGCGAGCTGCTGACGCCGCGCCAGGCCGGTGACCTGTGGCCGGCGATGGCCACCGACGACCTGCTCGGGGCCATCTGGCTGCCGGGCGACGGCAAGGTGAACCCGACCGACGTGACCATGGCGCTGGCGCGGGGCGCGCGGATGCGAGGCGCGCGGATCGTCGAGCGGGTGCGGGTCCTCGGGTCCACGGTGGCCGGGACGGCCGCCGGGCGCCGGGTCACGGGGGTCCGGGCCGAGGTCGCGGGGGAGGAGCACCTGGTCGAGGCCGAGGTGCTGGTCAACTGCGCAGGGCAGTGGGCCAAGGCCCTCGGTGACCAGGTCGGGGTGACCGTGCCCCTGCACTCCGCGGAGCACTTCTACGTGGTGACCGAGCCGATCCCCGGCGTGCACCCGGACCTGCCGATCATGCGCGACCCGGACGGCTGGACCTACTTCAAGGAGGAGGTCGGCGGCCTGGTGGTCGGCGGCTTCGAGCCCGAGGCCAAGCCGTGGCGGTCGCCGGCCACGATCCCGTACCCGTTCGAGTTCCAGCTCCTCGAGGAGGACTGGGAGCACTTCTCGGTGCTCATGGACGAGGCGGTACGCCGCATCCCCGCGCTCGCCGACACCGGTGTCCGCAAGTTCTACAACGGTCCCGAGTCGTTCACCCCGGACAACCAGTTCCTGCTGGGGGAGGCACCTGGCCTGCGCGGCTACTTCGTCGGAGCCGGGTTCAACTCCGTGGGCATCGCGTCCGCCGGGGGTGCCGGGCGGGCGTTGGCCGAGTGGGTCGTCGAGGGCGAGCCGACGACGGACCTGGTCGGGGTCGACGTACGCCGCTTCGCGCCGTTCAACGCCAACAACACCTGGCTGCGCGCCCGCGTGGCGGAGGTGCTGGGCCTCCACTACGCCGTCCCGTGGCCGAACCGGGAGCTGGAGACGGCGCGGCCGTTCCGGTGCTCGCCGGTGCACGACCGGCTCGCCGCGGCCGGGGCGGTCTTCGGGTCGAAGATGGGGTGGGAGCGGCCCAACGTCTTCGCGCCGACCGGGTCGGAGGCTCGCCTGGACTACACCTGGGGCAAGCCGTCGTGGCTGCCCTGGTCGGCCGCGGAGCAGCGTGCCACGCGGGGCGAGGTGGCCGTCTTCGACCAGACGTCGTTCTCCAAGTACGTCGTGCAGGGGCCGGGCGCGCTCGGCTGGCTCCAGTGGGTCTGCGCGAACGACGTCGACGTCGAGCCGGGGCAGGTGGTCTACACCCCGCTGCTGAACCGGCGCGGCACCTACGAGGCGGACCTGACCGTCACCCGGGTGGGGCCCGAGGAGTTCCTGCTCGTCAGCAGCTCGGCGACCACCGTCCGCGACCTCGACTGGCTCGAGCGCCACCGGCCGGACGGATGCGTGGCGACACTCAAGGACGTCACGTCGGCCTACGCAGTGCTGGGGGTGATGGGGCCGCGGTCCCGCGAGATCCTGCAGCGCCTGACCGACGACGACCTGGGTGACGAGGCCTTCCCGTTCGCGACCAGCCGGGTCATCCCCCTGGGGTTCGCGACCCTCCGCGCCACCCGGATGACCTACGTCGGCGAGCTCGGCTGGGAGCTGATGGTCCCGGTCGAGCTCGCCACCGGGACCTACGACCTGCTCCGGGCCGGCGGCGCGACCGACGCCGGCTACTACACGATCGAGTCGCTGCGGCTCGAGAAGGGCTACCGCGCCTTCGGCCGGGAGCTCACCCCCGACTTCACCCCGGTCGAGGCGGGACTCGTCTTCGCCACCGGTCTCGACAAGCTCGACCAACGAGATGAGCCGGTGCCGTTCCTGGGCCGCGACGCCCTCACTGCCCACCGCGAGCGGCTCCGCGCGACCGGGACCACGCGTCGTCGCCTGGTGTCCTTCGTGGTGGACAGCGTCGAGCCGATGCTCTGGGGCGGGGAGCTGGTCCTGCACGACGGCAGCCCGGTCGGCCAGGTCACCAGTGCGGCCTGGGGAGAGACCGTGGGCGCCTGCGTGGGCCTGGCCTACCTCAGACGCGACGAACCGGTCACCTCCGACTGGCTGGAGGCCGGTGGCTTCCAGGTGGACGTCGGCGGTGACCGGTTCGGCGTACGCCCCTCGCTCGGGGCACCCCTGCGCTGAGCCCCGACTGCCGGGGCTCAGCGCCGGGGGGTCACTTGTGCGCGTTGGTGTTCGACTCGACGATCGGGTTGCCCGCGTCGGCCCGGGCGTCACCGGGCTTGGCGCCCGGGGCGCCGAGGTCCGCGCCGCTGCGCACGAGCTCCTCGATCTTCTTGCCGCACTCGGCGTCGACGTGGTGCCAGTACTGGAAGGCGCGCTCGAGCACGTCGCCCTCCACGCCGCCGAGCAGGTGCCCGGCCACCGTCTTGACGAACGCCTCGCGCTGCTCGTCGTCCCAGACCTCGCGGACCAGGGTGCCGGCCTGCGAGAAGTCGTCGTCGTCCGGGCGCAGCGTGTAGGCCTGCCGCACCATGGCGCCGTCGGCCTCCCAGCCGTCCACGACTTCACCCACGGTGTCGGCGTAGCCGCGCCCGAAGGAGTTCGGGGCGTAGACCGGGTCGTCCGAGCGGTGCTCGTAGGCCATCGGGCCGTCCTGCGTGTAGGTGTTGATCTCGACCTTGGGCCGGTTGACCGGCAGCTGGAGGTAGTTCGGACCGATCCGGTAGCGGTGCGTGTCGGAGTAGGCGAAGGCCCGGCCGAGCAGCATCTTGTCGGGGGAGAAGCCGATGCCCGGGACGACCGCGCCGGGCTCGAAGGCCGCCTGCTCGACCTGGGCGAAGAAGTTCTCCGGGTTGCGGTTCAGCGTCATGGTGCCGACCTTGATCAGCGGGTAGTCGCTGTGCGGCCAGATCTTCGTCAGGTCGAACGGGTTGATCCGGTAGGTCTTCGCGTCCTCGTAGGGCATCGCCTGGATCGACAGCGTCCAGCTCGGGAACTCCTGACGCGCGATCGAGTCGTACAGGTCGCGGCGGTGGAAGTCGGCGTCCTCGCCGGCGATGCGGGTGGCGTCCGCGTCGGTGAGGCCCTCGACGCCCTGGTTGCTGTGGAAGTGGTACTTGATCCAGTGCTTCTCGCCGGCCTCGTTGGTCCACAGGTAGGTGTGCGAGCCGTAGCCGTTCATGTGGCGGAACGTCTTCGGGATGCCGCGGTCACCCATCAGGTAGGTCACCTGGTGCGCCGACTCCGGGTTGAGGCTCCAGAAGTCCCACTGCATGTTGTTGTCGCGCAGGCCCGAGCCGCCGCGGCGCTTCTGGCTGCGGATGAAGTGCGGGAACTTCATCGTGTCCCGGATGAAGAAGATCGGCGTGTTGTTGCCGACGAGGTCGTAGTTGCCCTCGGTCGTGTAGAACTTCAGCGCGAAGCCGCGCGGGTCCCGCCAGGTGTCGGGCGAGCCCTGCTCGCCGGCCACCGTGGAGAAGCGGGCCAGCATCTCGGTCTTGACGCCCTTCTGGAACAGCGCCGCCTTGGTGTACTTCGAGACGTCCTCGGTGGTCTCGAACTCACCGAACGCGCCCGACCCCTTGGCGTGCACGTTGCGCTCCGGGATGCGCTCGCGGTTGAAGTGCGCCATCTGGTTCAGGAAGTGCACGTCGTGGAGCAGGATCGGCCCGTCCGGGCCGAGCGTCAGGGTGTTGCGGTCGCTCGGCGCCGGGGCGCCCGTGTCGGTGGTCGATCCGAGCTGCGCCTCCTGCGACGGGGCGGTGGCGATCGAAGTTCCGTCGTGGGGCTGGGGCAGGTCAGGCATCGTCTCTCCTTGCGATGGGGATGGGTGCGGCACAGGAAGCTCGTGCCCAGGCAGGCGGGGCACGATGCGGCATGTCCTCGACACTGCCCCGGGTTCTGGAACGAGTCAAGAAAGCTCGCGGGTGGTTCCGGGACGCCCGGGACCGCTACCGCGAGTAGAGCTCCCGGATCACGTCCTCGATGTCCGGCTCCTGGATGGAGAGGTCCGCCACGTCGTACGCCGCGGCGACGGCCGCGACCACCGGGGCGGCGCTGGCGTCGGTGGGGAACGACAGCCACTGGCGGGGCCCCTCGACACGCCTCGTCACCGCTCCGGGCACCGCGATCGGCGGCGCCTCGTCGACCAGGTCGACGACCAGGGTGCGCGTCGACCCGCCGTGCCGGTGCAGGTCGGCCAGGTCGCCGTCGAAGACCGCGGTGCCGTGGTCGATCACGATCACGCGCCGGCACAGCGCCTCGATGTCCTGCAGGTCGTGGGTGGTCAGCAGCAGCGTCGTGCCGCGCTCGGCGTTGAGGGTGCGCAGGAACTCGCGCAGCCGGCCCTTGCTGACCACGTCGAGGCCGATGGTGGGCTCGTCGAGGTAGAGGATCTCGGGATCGTGGAGCAGCGCGGCGGCGATGTCGCCGCGCATCCGCTGGCCGAGGCTCAGCTGGCGGACCGGGGTGTCGAGCAGGTCGCCGAGCGAGAGCAGCTCGAGGTACTCCGCGAGGTTGGTGCGGTAGCGCTCGGGCGGGATCCGGTAGATCTTCTGCAGCAGCTCGAAGGAGTCGCGCAGCGGCAGGTCCCACCACAGCGTGGTCCGCTGGCCGAAGACGACGCCGATCCGCCGCGCGAGCTCGGTACGCCGGCGGCTCGGCTCGATGCCGGCCACCGTCAGGTGTCCTCGGGTCGGGACCAGGATGCCGGTGAGCATCTTGATCGTCGTGGACTTCCCGGCGCCGTTCGGGCCGATGTAGCCGACCATCTCGCCGGCCTCGACCTGGAAGCTCAGGTCGCGGACTGCCCGCACCTCGGTCCGGGTGCGGGCGACCCGCCCGCTCCTGCGGCGCACCACGAAGGTGCGCTCGAGGTCCTTGACGTCGATGAGGGACATCTCAGCTCCCGGTCGAGGTGTAGTGGCGCACCCCGGTGCGCCAGACGAGTGCGGTCAGCAGGACGAGCACGGCAGCGGGAAGCGGCGAGGCGAGCTGGAGCCACTGGGGCAGTCCGAACGGGTCCTCTCGGCCGAGCAGGTAGAGGCAGGGGTACCAGTTGACGAAGGCGAGGGGCAGCACGAACGTCAGCGACTTCACCAGCTCGCGCGGGAACACGCTCAGCGGGTACTGGGTGACCGTGTTTCCGCCGTAGGTGAACGCGTTGGCGAACTCGCTCGCGTCGGTCGTCCAGAACTGCACGCAGGAGAAGATCACGAACAGGCAGAAGAAGATCGTCGAGCCGGCGACGACCATCTCGACCGCCACGAGTGCCCGTGCCGGGGTCCAGTCGACGAACCAGCCGGCCCAGGCGAAGACCACGAGTGCCTGGACGATCCGGGAGACCCGGCGCAGCTGGAACTGGTCGGCGCACACCTGGACCAGGAGGGCCACGGGCCGCACCATCATCGTGTCGAGGGTGCCCATCCTCACGTGTGCCCCGATCCGCTCCACGCTGCCGATGAGCAGGTCGGCGATCCCGATGCCGATTCCCGTGGCGCCGTAGAGCAGTCCGATCTCCGCGAGGGAGAACCCACCCAGGGTGTCGATGGTGTGGAACATCAGCCAGAGACCCACGAAGTCGAGCGCGGTGGTGAGCCCGCCGCCGATGGTCATGATCCAGAAGGACAGCGGGTAGGCCAGCGAGGCCCGGATCCACATCGACGCGATGGACCGGTAGTCCGACAGTGCGCCGGCGAGCTGCTCAGCCACCCTGGAGCACCACCTTGCGCGTCGCCGCACGCAGCACGACCTGGCAGCAGGCCAGCAGGGTGACCGCCCAGAACGCCTGGAGGCCGAGGCCGCCGACCATCGACCAGCCGGTCCGGTGGCCGAGCCAGATGTCGGCGGGCGTCTGGAGGTACGACGCCCAGGGAAGTGCGAGTGCGACCTGCTTCAGCGGCCCGGGAAAGATGACGAGCGGCAGCACCATCCCGCTCCAGAACAGCGCCAGGACACCGCTGAGCATCCGGGCCCCCTGGGCGTCGAGGAGCCAGAACGCCGAGGAGGCGAAGAGGAACCGCATCGCGAAGCTCACCGTCACCGCCAGCAGGATGCTGAGGAGGACGCCGAGCGCGGCGGGCGCGGACGCCGGCCAGCGGATGTCGAAGAGGATCCAGCCCACCACCGTCGGCGCCAGGCCACGGGTCAGCAGGTGGTACGCCGCCCGGCCCAGGTCCCCGGCGAGGTACCAGCCGAGCAGGTTCACCGGCCGGTACAGGTCGACCGCGACGTCACCCGACCGGATCCGGTCGGCCAGGTCGTCGGTCGTGCCGCCACCCCAGAGCGCGACGGTCATCAGCAGGGCCTGGCCGATCCAGACGTAGGTGACCGCGTCGGTGGCGTCGTACCCGCCGGCGTCGGGCCGCTGGGACCACAGTGCGAGGTAGGCGTAGGAGTAGATGATCCCGAACACCGAGTTGGTGAAGATGCCCGCCAGCGTGGCGCCGGTGTAGGTGGAGTACCGCCGGAACGCCCTCGTCGCGATGGCGAGGTGCAGTGCCGGGTACGGCACTAGTTGACGTCGCCGAAGTTCAGCACCGCGTAGACCTGGCCCCCGCCGAGGCGCACGCCGACGCCGGCCCGGTTGGCCCGCGGCTTCATGATCACCGCGCGGTGCTCGGGGGAGTGCATCCAGGCCTTGACCGCGCTCGCGGGCGTGAGCAGCGAACCGCGCACCAGGGTCTCGCCCACCCAGGTGAGGTCGCAGCGGCGCAGGATCTTGCGCTGGTTGCGGTGCACGAACTCGCCGGTCTCGGCGAGGTGCCTGGCCCAGCGCTCGGAGAAGCCGTCGACGCAGCTGTCGAAGTAGCGGACCGGCTTCAGGTCGGCCTTCTTCCGTCGCTTGTTGATCTGGACGACGATCCGGTTCTCGAACTCCGTCAGGTGGGTGAGCGGGTCGAGCGAGACGTTCGGCGCCGGGACCTTCCAGATCTTCGCCGAGGCAGGTGCGGTCGTCGCGGTCAGGAGGCCGGCGAGCAGGACCGCCAAGGTGGCGAGCAGCGTCGCCACACGGGGCAGGGGACGGGGCAAGGCGGGGGACCCTTCCGAGACGTCTGTGGTCTAGACCACAAAGCGATGTAACGGTGGTGTGGCTCACAAACCAGTGACTGTCACAGGTTTTTCTCGTTGGCCGGTTTGTGTCATCCAGGCCCGGGGCAATCCCGGGTCAGCACGACTGTCTCGGGGACGTGCCGTTTGGTCAACTGTCAGCGCCGGGTCGCACCGGCCGAAATTGGGGGAACCTCAGCATGCTTCGAGCACTGAACGTCAGACGATCCGTCGCTCTCACCGCCGCGCTGGTGGTCACCGCCTGGGGCAGCGTGGCCCTCCCGGCCGGTGCCGAGGCGGGAAGCCAGGCACACGGCGACAGCAACGGCCAGGCCCACGCCCCGGGGCAGCAGAAGGACAAGCCCGGCGAGAAGGACAAGGTCAAGGGCAAGGACGGCAAGGGCCAGGGCGGCAAGGGCAAGGGCGGCAAGGGCCACGGCAGCTCCGGCGACCACGGCAGCTCCGGCTCCCACGCCGGCGGCAATGCCGGTGGCAACTCGGGCGACCACGGCAACTCGGGCGACCACGGCAACTCGGGCGACCACGGCAACGCGGGCGACCACGGCAACGGGGGCGGCAACGGCGACCCGGCCGGCAACAACGGCACGGTGAAGATCGCCCCGCTCGGCGAGATGGACTCGATCCCCAACAACACCCCGCACCCGGGCTGCACCTTCCAGGTCGAGTGGTACGGCTACGACGAGGGCGCCGACATCGTCTCGACGGTCTCGTTCGCCATGCAGGCACCCACCAAGGACGTCGCGCTCGCGGTCGACGGCCCGGGCTCGGTCTTCGTCGGTGGCGACCCCGCCAGCGGTGCGGGGACCGACACGGGCCTCGACGGTCGCGAGACCTACACGCTCTCGTTCACCGGCGAGCCGCACCCGAAGCAGGGCTACCACGTGAAGCTGACGGTCGCGACGCCGCGCTCGAACGGCAACGACACCAAGACCAAGGTGTTCTGGGTCGAGCCGTGCGAGAGCGGTTCGGACACCGGCGACGACACCGGCACCCGGCACCGAGCACCGACACCGAGACGCCCGGAACCACCGGCACCGAGACCGACAGTGACAGCGCCGAGTCCGGGGACGACACCGAGGTGCTGGGCACCCAGGCGTCGACCGGCCCCAACAGCAACAACACCGAGGTCTCCCCGGCCCAGGCCCAGGGCGGGAACGGGTCCGTCCCGACCGCCGTGGACGCCGGCGAGAACGGCCACTCCGCCTTCGGTGACTTCGTCCGCTCGCCGTGGCCGCTGCTGCTGGTTGGCCTCGGCGCCCTGCTGACCGTCGCCACCTTCGTCTCGCGCCGTCGCCACGGTGTCGACGGCCAGGACTGAGGTGACCGGTCGCGGTCGCCGCTCCTGGTGGGTGGCCGCGGCCGGTGTCGCGCTCGTCGTCGGCGGCCTGCTGGCCTGGTTCCTGCAGGCTCCCGGCGCGGGCGTCACCGGTCCCGGGCCGGTGTCGCAGCCGTCGAGCCCGACCGAGGTGTCGGCGGCCCCGGCCGAGGCGGCCCGGGCCGCCTGGGTCCCCGGTGCTCCGCGACGCGTGCTGATCCCGGCGCTCCACGTCGCCGCCCCGGTGCTGCCGGTCAAGGCCCCGGGAGGGACGCTCGTGCCGCCGAGCGATCCGCAGCAGCTGGGCTGGTGGGCCGGCGGCGCACGCCCCGGCGCCGCCCGTGGAAGCGCCCTGGTCACCGGTCACACCGTCCACACCGGCGGCGGCGCGCTCGACGACCTGGAGACCCTGCACCGCGGGGACGCGGTCACCGTGCGCACGGACCGCGGGCGGATCACGTACGCCGTCACGAAGGTCGCCGTCTACAGCAAGGGGGCCGTGGCCGCCCACGCGGAACGGCTGTTCAGCCAGGACGTGCCCGGTCGACTGGTGCTGGTGACCTGTGAGGACTGGGACGGCGAGCGCTACCTGAGCAACGTGGTCGTCGTCGCCGAGCCGGCGTCGGGCTCGAGCTAGCGGTTCACAGCAGCTCCTGGTCGGAAGCCCACGCCACTGCCGCTGCGCGGGAGGGTCCGCCACTTCGCCGGAAGCGGCCATCTCCGGATGGCCGGAACCGGCCATCCCGGAATAGGGACCGGCCGGCCGCGGTTGGCATAATCAGTTGCGGATTCAACCAACTTCCAGCGGTCAGGAGTCTCCATGCAGTTCGGCATCTTCACCGTCGGGGACGTCACGACGGACCCCACGACGGGGCGCACGCCGACCGAGCACGAGCGGATCAAGAACACCGTCGCGATCGCGCGGAAGGCCGAGGAGGTGGGCCTCGACGTCGTCGCCGTGGGCCAGCACCACAACCCGCCGTTCGTTGCCTCCTCGCCGACGACCACGATGGCCTACATCGCCGCGCAGACCGAGCGGATCATCCTCTCGACGTCGACGACGCTGATCACGACGACCGACCCGGTGCGCATCGCGGAGGACTACGCCACGCTGCAGCACCTCGTGGACGGCCGGATGGACCTGATGCTCGGCCGCGGCAACACCGGCCCGGTCTACCCGTGGTTCGGCAAGGACATCCGCGAGGGCATCAACCTCGCGATCGAGAACTACGCGCTGCTGCACCGGCTCTGGCGCGAGGACGTCGTCGACTGGCAGGGCCGCTTCCGCACGCCGCTCCAGGGCTTCACCTCGACGCCGCGCCCGCTCGACGGCGTACCGCCGTTCGTCTGGCACGGCTCGATCCGCAGCCCCGAGATCGCCGAGCAGGCGGCCTACTACGGCGACGGCTTCTTCTCCAACCACATCTTCTGGCCGGCCTCGCACACCCGGCAGATGGTCGCGCTCTACCGCCGCCGGTTCGAGCACTACGGCCACGGCAGTGCCGACCAGGCCATCGTCGGCCTCGGCGGGCAGGTGTTCATGCGACACAACAGCCAGGACGCCGTGCGCGAGTTCCGCCCGTACTTCGACAACGCGCCGGTCTACGGGCACGGGCCGTCCCTGGAGGACTTCATGGCGCAGACGCCGCTCACCGTCGGGTCCCCCCAGCAGGTCATCGAGCGGACGCTCGGCTTCCGCGAGTACGTCGGCGACTACCAGCGGCAGCTGTTCCTGATGGACCACGCCGGCCTGCCGCTGAAGACCGTGCTCGAGCAGCTCGACCTGCTCGGCGAGGAGGTCGTGCCGGTGCTCCGCAGGGAGTTCGCCGCGCTCAAGCCCGCGCACGTGCCGGACGCCCCGACGCACCCGGCGCAGGTGGCGGCATGAACCGCGTCGCCGTGGTCAGTGCCGGGCTGGGTGTCCCGTCCTCGACCCGCCTGCTCGCGGACCGGCTGGCGACGGCCACGTCCGAGGCGCTGGACGGTCGACTGGAGCTCGACGTCATCGAGCTGCGGCCGCTCGCGCACGCGCTCGCCGACCATCTGCTGACCGGGTTCCCCTCCGGCGACCTGGCCGAGGCCATCGAGACCGTACGCCGCGCGGACGGGCTGGTGGTCGTCTCGCCGGTGTTCTCGGCGTCCTACAGCGGTCTGTTCAAGACCTTCTTCGACGTGCTCGAGCCCGGCCTGCTGGACGGCAAGCCGGTGCTCGTGGCGGCGACCGCCGGCACCGCCCGGCACTCACTCGTCCTCGACCACGCGCTGCGCCCGCTGTTCTCCTACCTGAACGCGGTCGTCGTGCCGACCGGGGTCTTCGCGGCCAGCGAGGACTTCGGCAGCACCGACGACGGCCGGCTCGCCGAGCGCGTCGAGCGGGCGGCCGGCGAGCTGGCCGCCCTGGTCTCGGGTCGGCGCGGGCTGCACGTGGTCCCCGACGAGCCGGACGACCTCGCGGACCCGGTGCCGTTCGAGGAGCTCCTCAGGAGGGCTGGCTCGCGGGCCACTCGTTGACGCGGCCCAACGCCGGGCCGTGCCGGTTCAGTGCTGGTAGGTGCCCTGGAGGATCGCGCGGCCGGCGGTCTTGAACGCCAGGTTGAACGACACCACGGCCGGGGAGGCGTCGGAGTCGACCCCGAGCGAGTCCTCCGTCACCGCGTGCACGACGAAGAAGTAGCGGTGGACCTGGTCGCCCTGCGGCGGTGCGGCACCCGTGAACGCCTTGGACCCGCCGTCGTTGCGGCACATGAAGGCCTTGCCGGGCAGTGAGGCGCTCTCGGCGCCGGCCCCGGCGTCGAGCGAGGTGCAGTCGGCGGGGAGGTCGACGAGCACCCAGTGCCAGAAGCCGCTCGGCGTGGGGGCGTCGGGGTCGAAGCAGGTGACGGTGAAGCTCTTCGTGCCCTCGGGGACGTTCGACCACGACAGCTGGGGCGAGGTGTCGCCCTTGCCGGCGACCTGGTCGTCCTTGAGCGGCTGGCCGTCGGTGACGTCGTCGCTCGTCACCGTGAACGACGGCACCTGGGGGAGCAGGTCGTAGGGGTTGGGGTGCACCGGACGCTCGAGGCTCATGTGTCTCCTTCGCCTAGCTGAGATGACGGATCGTGCCCAACCTAGTCCGGTGGGTGAACCGGGGCCACGACCTCGGGCCCGGCCGCCGGAAGATGGGACGGTGGACGACTTCCCGCCGTACCCCTCCGGCCTCCGGCTCGCCGGACGACCCGTCCTGGTCGTCGGCGGCGGGCACGTGGCGCAGCGACGCGTGCCGGCCCTGCTCGCGGTCGGGGCGGTCGTCACCGTGGTCTCTCCCGAGGTCACGCCGGCTCTCGAGGGGCTGGTCGGGGCCGGTGAGGTGACCTGGGTCGAGCGCGGCTTCGAGGAGCCGGACCTCGACGGTGTGTGGTACGCGATCGCGGCGACGGACGACCACGAGGCGAACGAGCGCGTGAGCGCCGCGGCCGAGGAACGCCGCATCTTCTGCGTGCGCGCCGACGACGCCACCCGGGCGACCGCGTGGACGCCCGCCGTGGGGCGGCACGCCGGGGTCACGGTGGCCGTGCTCGGCAACCGCGAGCCGAGGCGTTCGGCGGCGGTCCGTGACGAGATCCTGGAGGGGCTGCGCGAGGGCACGATCGTCGCGCGGCACCAGCGCGACCGGCAGGCGGGCGTGGTGCTCGTGGGCGGCGGACCGGGCCACCCGGACCTGATGTCGGTCGCCGGCCGCAAGGCCCTGATGGAGGCCGACGTGGTGGTGGCCGACCGGCTGGCGCCGCGTGAGCTGCTGAGCGAGCTGCCCAGCGACGTGGAGCTGATCGACGTCGCCAAGCTGCCCCGCGGCCGCTCGGCCCAGCAGGAGGAGATCAACCGGGTGATCGTCGAGCGGGCGCTCGAGGGCAAGCTCGTCGTCCGGTTCAAGGGTGGTGACAACTTCGTCTTCGGCCGGGGCTACGAGGAGGTGCTCGCCTGTCGGGAGGCGGGCGTCCCGGTGACGGTCATCCCCGGCCTCACCAGCCCCGTCGCCGTCCCCGCGGTCGCCGGCATCCCGGTGACCCACCGCGGGGTCGCGCACGAGTTCACCGTCATCTCCGGCCACCTGCCGCCCGGGCATCCCGAGTCCCTGGTGAACTGGGAGGCCGTCGCCGGGATGTCGGGCACGGTCGTGCTGATGATGGCCGTGCACAACGCCGCGGCGATCGCCGGTGCCCTCATCGACGGTGGGCGGACGGACACGACGCCGGTGGCCGTGGTCTGTGACGGGACGATGCCGGGCGAGCGCACGGTGCTCTCCACGCTCGGCTCCCTGGCCAGGGACATCGAGGCCGAGCAGGTGAAGGCGCCGGCCATCATCGTGGTCGGGGGCGTCGTCGCGGTGGCCCATCCGCAACACTTCTCCGCATGAGCCAGCTGCTCGAGATCACCGACCCCGCCGACCCCCGCCTCGCCGACTACCGCGACCTGCGCGACGTCCAGCTCCGCAAGGCGATGGAGACCACGCACGGCCTGTTCCTCGCCGAGGGCGAGAAGGTCGTGCGCCGGGCGGTCGAGGGCGGGTTCACACCGCGCTCGTTCCTGATGGCGCCGCGCTGGCTCGACGGCCTGGCGGACGTGCTGGAGACCACCGACGCGCCCTGCTTCGTGCTGTCCGAGGCGCTGGCCGAGGAGGTGACCGGCTTCCACGTCCACCGGGGCGCGCTCGCCTCGCTGGAGCGGCGGCCGCTGCCGTCGCTGGACTCGGTGCTCGAGGGAGCGCGGTCGGTGCTCGTGCTCGAGGACGTCGTGGACCACACGAACGTCGGGGCGATCTTCCGCTCCGGTGCCGCACTCGGCTTCGACGCCGTGCTGCTGGCGCCGCGCTGCGCGGACCCGCTCTACCGTCGCTCGATCAAGGTGGCGATGGGTGCGGTCTTCGCCACGCCGTGGACCCGGTTGCCGGACTGGTACGACGCCCTGCCGTCGCTGTCGGCGCTCGGGTTCACGACGGTGGCGCTCACCCTCGCACCGGACTCGACCCCGATCGAGGAGGCCGTTGCCGGGCTGGACAAGGTCGCCCTGGTGCTCGGCTCCGAGGGCCACGGCCTGTCGGAGCGGTGGGAGCGGTCCGCCGACCGGCGCGCGATCATCCCCATGCAGGACGGGATCGACTCGCTCAACGTCGGTGCGGCCGCCGCGGTCGCGTGCTACGTGACGGCGAATCGAGTCCGAGCCGTATGACTGCGGGGCCTTCGGATCGCGGGCGTGACTCGTCCGCCAGGTGGCGGGGCCGGCGCGCTGTCAGAAGAGCTCGGCGAGGTCCTCGGTGAGCGCCACGAACGAGAGCGCGGGGATCACGAAGAAGACGCAACGGACCGCCAGCGTCGCCACGGCCGAGGCCCTGATCCGCGCCAGCAGCAACCGGCGCAGCCCCAGCAGGACCGCGACGACGACCGTCAGCGGCAGGAGCAGGGCGAGATCCGACCGGGACCAGCCCGATGAGCACCACCGGCAGTACCCAGCGGGCGTGACCGCGTGACGTCCAGGAGCCCGGGCGGGCCACCGAGTCGGTGACGGCTGCAAGCGCCACTCCGGACACGAACGGGAGCGCGATGAACAGCGCGACCGCGAACCAGAGCGGCCCGGTCCGGGTGAAGTCGACGCCGTCGTCGTGGAGCAGCATCGAACCCCCCAGCGCCGCCGCGGTCACCCCCACCGTGAGCGTACCGGAACCAGGTCCGCCCGACGAGCCAGGGCGCCACCGCGACGTACGCGACCGCGCCGATGAGCCCGACGCCCGCGCCGACGACCACCAGGTTGTAGGTGCCCCCGAGCGTCGTGCGGCCGATCTCGAAGCCGTCGTCACTGGTCACCCCGACCACGTCACCGGGCGAGGTCAGGCGGAGGAGCAGCATCGCCAGCCGGCCACCCAGCCCGATGACGAGGATCCCCACCGACAGCCCGGCGACGACGATGATCCGCATCAGCTCGAGGAGCTCCGGGCCGTACGCCGGCGCGCCGCCCGCCCGCCGGGCGTGTACGGAGACATCTGACATGTCCCGAGCATAGGTTCGGAACATGGCCGATGACTGGAAGACAGAGCCCGCCGACTCGGCGTACCACCGGACCTTGCCGATCGGGTCGCGGCTCTCGGGCGCACCGCTCGTGGACGACGCGATGTCGTGCTTCGACGCGGTCACGCTGAAGCCGCTGGAGCCGATGCTGGTGCCGGAGAAGCCGCGCGCCGGGGAGCTGGACCCGTCGGAGTGCAGCCACTGCCGGCCTTCGGAGTTCACGATCTGGCGTGACGACCTCTGGCACGTCAACGCCGGCTGGACGCGGATGGGGATCCCGTTCATCGGCGGCATGGCGCCCGAGCGGCACTGCCGCCTCGAGGACGCTCCCGCCGAGGTGATGGAGTCACTCGGCCCGCTGATGCAGCGACTGAGCGCGGCGGTGAAGTCGATCCCCGGGGTGGCGCGCACGCACTTCTCCCGCTGGGGTGACGGGTCGGAGCACTTCCACCTGTGGGCGCTGGCCCGCCCGGCCGGGATGATGCAGGGCCGCGGCGCGATGCTCGCGTTCTGGGAGGACGTGCTGCCGGCGATGCCGGAGGAGATGAAGCACGAGCACCTGGAGATCGTGGCTCAGGCGCTGGCCGCCGGTGGGGGAGAGGCGTTCCCGCACCGCTGACCCACGGCCAGCTCGAAGATGATCTCGAGCCCGTCCTCCTCGTCCCACTGCTCGCCGGTCTCGACGAAGGGGTACTGCCCGATCAGCCCGAGAGACGCGGTGTTCGCGGGGGAGACGGTGGCGCGAAGCGTCCGGACGTCCGGGTCGGCCTGCGCGCGGGCGATCATGGCCTCGAGCGCGGCGCGGGCGTAGCCCCGCCGGCGGTACGCCGGGTCGACGGCGTACCCGACCTCCACCAGGCCGTCGGTGTCCGGTGCTGCGTGGAAGCCGGCCTTGCCCACCGCTCGCTGCTCGTGCTCGTCCCAGAGCACGCCGGTGACCCACGGGGCGTCGGCGGGGGTCTCGACGACCTGTCGCGCACGTCGCCGCCAGGTGCCGACGCAGTCCGGGCCCGCCAGCCACTCCGTCAGCTCGACCGGTGAGGTCGCGACGGCCCGAGCGAGGTCGCCGTCGGCGAGAGCGGCCAGGGTGGCCGCATCGAGGTGGACGATGCGGACGGTTCGGGTCGATGATTCCGGGGCGCGGGTCACCCGAGAAGTGTGCGGCGCCGCCGGAACGGGTTGCGACTCCTTTTCGTCACCGTCGCGGCCGCGTCCGGCACCGCGTCCTTGGCCTTCCGGCCCTTCTTGCGGGCGCTCTTGTCCATGGTCTTCACCGGGTGCGCCACCGCCGGCGGCAGCATCAGCCGGACGCTCGTGGTGAACATCCGCCGCGCCTGCCCCAGCAGCGGGAGCCCGAGCGGCAACAGGATCACGGTGACGCAGAGGACGACTGCGACCAGCCCGACGACCGCGGCCAGGATCCAGAGCAGCCCTCCGAGCAGACCTCGTAGCAGTCTCATGGTGGGTACCTCCCTCGCCAGTCCCGTACCCGAAGCGCTCGGCTCCACGCCGGTCAGGCGGCAAGGACCTACTTCTTGGAACCGGCATGTGGCGACCGACGGGAAATCGGGCGACTGCGGCGGTGCCGACGCGGTTGACTCTCCCCATGCAGTCGCATCCCGTCCTCCCCGCCAAGGCCGCCCCTGGAGACAAGGTGGCGGTGCTGTCACCGTCGTTCGCCGCCCCGGGCATCGCGCCCGAGGTGCACGAGCAGGCCATGAAGCGCCTCGAGGAGATGACCGGCCTCGTGCCGGTCGAGTACCCCACGACACGTCGGCTGGGGGCCCCGGCCCGGGACCGCGCGGCCGACCTCAACGCCGCCTTCGCCGACCCCGAGATCCGGGCCGTGCTGGCGACCATCGGCGGCGAGGACCAGATCACGGTCGTCCCCCACCTCGACGCCGACCTCGTCCGGGCCGACCCCAAGCCGTTCCTGGGCTACAGCGACAACACCAACCTGCTCAGCTGGCTGTGGGTCAACGGGGTGGCAGGCTTCTACGGCGGCTCCACGCAGGTCCAGCTCGGCCCGGGACCGGCCGTCGACGAGGTGCACGCGAGGTCGCTGCGTGCTGCCCTGCTGACGGGGGAGCGCCTGGAGATCACCGAGCCCGGAGAGTCGGAGGACTTCGGCCGGGACTGGAAGGACCCCGCCGCGCTGACCGAGCACGGCGACCGCGAGCCGACCGAGCCCTGGGCCTGGGCCGGCCCGGAGCGGTCAGTCACCGGCCGCACCTGGGGCGGCTGCATCGAGGTCGTGGAGTGGATCCTGACGGCCGGGCGCTTCCCGGCCGAACCGGACGTCCTGCAGGGCGGCGTCCTGCTCCTCGAGACCTCGGAGGACCTCATCCCGGCCCGCGAGTTCGGCTGGACCCTGCGGTCACTCGGCGAGCGGGGGCTGCTGGCGGCGGTGGACGCCGTCCTGGTGGCACGCCCTCCGACCTCCAGCTTCGACGTACGGCCGAGCGCCCAGGAGCGCGCGGCACTGCGAGCAGAGCAGCGCGACGTGGCGATCGAGACGCTCCAGCACTACAACCCCGAGGCCGTCGTGGTCGTGGGCGTGCCGTTCGGTCACACCCGGCCGCAGTGGATCCTGCCCTACGGCGGATCGGTCACCGTCGACGGCGCCCAGCAGCGGGTGTGGGCGGACTACTCCTGACGCCGGCTCTCATCGACTCCGTCAGGCCTCGGCTGGTCGGCCGTACCGCAGGAGCACGACCCCGTTCCCGAACCGTCGGCTCTCGAGGAGCTCCAGGTCGCGCCACAGGTCGGAGTCGGGGAACAGCCGCCTGCCTCGACCGATGAGCACCGGGTGCACGTAGAGCCGGAGCTCGTCCACGAGGTCGAGGGAGAGGAACGACGCGGCCAGGTCGGCGCCTCCCAGCGCCATGTCGCCACCCGGCTCCGCACACATCGAGCGGATCTCGGCCGCGGACACCGAGCGCGCGATCGTCGTGTTCCAGCCTGCCGACGACAGCGTGCGGGAGAAGACGACCTTGGGCATCTCGCGCCAGATCCGCGCGAACTCGGCGACCGGCGCCGAGGCAGCAGGGTCGGCGTCGGCGGTCGGCCAGAAGTCCGCCATCAGCTCGTAGGTCCGGCGCCCGTCGAGGAAGGCACTCATGCCCGCGAGCGTCTCGTTGAAGTGCTCGTGCAGCTCCTCGTCCACCCGGTTCCAGTCGAGCTCCCGGTCCGGCCCCTCGAAGAAGCCGTCGACGGAGACGGACATGAACAGGACGACCTTCCTCATGTCCGCACGATCTCAGGCGGGCCAGGACTCCGGGTAGTCGTCGACGGCCCTGTCGTGCTGCTTCTGCAGCTTCTTGCGCTGCTTGGTGGCGAGCCGGTCCCCGAACACGGTGCCCAGGGTGTGGTCGGTCTCGTGCTGCAGGCAGCGGGCGAGCAGCCCGTCACCGGAGAACTCGACCGGCTCCCCGGTGACGCCGGTGCCGCGCACGGTGGCGAAGTCGGGGCGGGCGCACTCCACGAACGCCCCCGGGTAGGACAGGCAGCCCTCGTCCCCGTCGTCGAGCCGGCGGTCGCGTCCCTCGGGCAGCGTGAGGACGGGGTTGCACACCACACCGACCGTCCGCTCGCCTGACTCGTCGGGGCAGTCGAAGACGAAGACCGCGAGGTCGACACCGATCTGGCAGGCCGCCAGCCCCACGCCGTCGGCGGCGTACATCGTCGCGACCATGTCGGCGACGAGCGCGCGCAGCTCGTCGTCGTACGACGTGACCTGTGCCTGCGGGCGGTGCATCACCGGGGTGCCCCAGCGGGTCATCGGGCGGACCGTGCCGCCCTCCGGGAGGGGTCCGTACGGCGCGTGCTCGGGGGCGTCAGGCATGGGCGGGAGCCTAGCGAAGACACGCGTGTGACCCGGCACACCGCCACGCCTGTAGCCGCGAGTGTAACTCCCAGTTACATTTGCGGTATGTCCCTGACCAAGACCCTCAGGCCCGGTGGCAAGCACGGGCTGTCCTCCCAGGAGTCACGCGACCCGATCGGGTTCGCTGTCGCCGCGCTCAGCCGGGTCGCGCAGAGCGACCTGATCGACCGGATCGGGCTGCGCAAGCAGGCCGAGCAGGCCGTCTTCACGGTGACCCGCAGCGGTTTCAAGACCATGACCACCGCCAGTCGGACGTTCGCGAAGGCCGGCAAGAAGGGCAAGCCCGGGGTCCGGGTGCCCGCGGCCGCGCCCAAGGGGGTCTTCGACCTCACCCCGACCGAGGACGAGCAGATGCTCGTCGACGTCGTCACCGAGTTCGCCGACGAGGTGGTCCGCCCCGCCGCGGCCGAGGCCGACGAGACCTGCGAGGCGCCGGAGGCCGTGCTCAAGGCGAGCCTCGAGATCGGGCTCCCGATCCTCGGCGTGCCGGAGGCCCTCGGCGGCATCTCCGAGGAGCGCTCGGCCATGGCCGGCACCCTCGTCGCCGAGGCGCTGGCCAAGGGTGATCTCGGCCTGGCCGTGGCCGCGCTCGCCCCCGGCTCGGTCGCCACGGCCGTCGCGCTGTGGGGCACCGACGAGCAGCAGCAGACCTACCTGCCCGCCTTCACCGGCGGCGACGTGCCCGCGGCCGCGCTCGCCCTGAACGAGCCGACCGTGCTCTTCGACGTGCTCAGCCCGTCGACGAAGGCGACGAGGTCGGAGGACGGCTACCTGCTCAACGGCGTCAAGACCCTCGTCCCGCGCGGTGCGGACGCCGAGCTCTTCGTCGTCGGAGCCGAGCTCGACGGCAAGCCCGTGCTCTTCCTGGTCGAGGGCGGCACCGCCGGCCTCGCGGTCGAGGGCGATCCCGCGATGGGCGTCCGCGCCGCCGGGCTCACCAGGCTCACCCTCAGCGACGTGAAGGTCACCGACAGCGCCGTCCTCGGAGCGGTCGACGGCACGACGTACGCCGAGTGCGTGCGGCTGTCGCGCCTGGCCTGGTGCGCGCTCGCGGTCGGCGCCGGCCAGGCCGTGCTCGACTACGTGACGCCGTACGTCAAGGAGCGCGAGGCGTTCGGCGAACCCATCGCGCACCGCCAGTCGGTCGCGTTCATGGTCGCCAACATCGCGATCGAGCTGCAGTCGATGCGGCTGCTGACCTACAAGGCGGCCGCCCGGGCCGCCGCGGGCAAGGACTTCGCCCGCGAGGTCGCCCTGGCCCGCAAGCTCTGCGCCGACAAGGGCATGCAGATCGGCCTCGACGGGGTCCAGCTGCTGGGCGGCCACGGGTTCGTCAAGGAGCACCCGGTGGAGCGGTGGTACCGCGACCTCCGGGCCATCGGAATCATGGAAGGTGCGGTGCTGGTCTGAACACCCCACGAAGTTCTTCGCTCCTCCCGCTTCGCTCCTTCCGCTCACAACTCCGAGGGGACCCCGAAAAGCCATGATCAACCTCGACGATCCGAAGAAGTTCCGGCCGCTGGCCGGCCAGGCGCACCAGGTCGCCATGAACATGCTGCGTCCGATCTCCCGGAAGTACGACCGTGCCGAGCACGAGTACCCGAAGGAGCTCGACATGCTCGCGGCCATGATCGACGGGCTCTCGGAGTCCGGCGCGGCCGAGGGTGCGGGTGCGGCGGGCGTGCGGAGGGACGAGAGCAAGGACGACGGCGGCGTGAAGAACGGCGCCAACCTCGCCTCGGTCATGTCCATCCAGGAGATGTGCTGGGGCGACGTGGGCCTGCTGCTCTCGATGCCCCGTCAGGGCCTGGGCAACTCCGCCATCGCGAGCGTCGCCGACGACGAGCAGCTCGAGCGCTTCGACGGCGTGTGGGCCGGCATGGCCATCACCGAGCCGGGCATGGGCTCGGACTCGGCCAACATCAAGACCACTGCGACCCTCGACGGCGACGAGTACGTCCTGAACGGCGAGAAGATCTTCGTGACCTCCGGCGACCGCTGCGACGCGGTCGTCGTGTGGGCCACGCTCGACCGGTCCCTGGGTCGGGCAGCGATCAAGTCGTTCGTGGTGCCGAAGGGCACCCCCGGGATGCGCGTGGAGCGCCTCGAGCACAAGCTCGGCATCAAGGCCTCCGACACCGCCACGATCATCTTCGAGGACTGCCGGGTGCCGAAGGAGAACCTCCTCGGCTCCCCGGAGGTCGACGTCAAGCAGGGCTTCGCCGGCGCCATGGCGACCTTCGACAACACCCGCCCGCTGGTCGCCGCCATGGCCGTGGGCTGTGCGAAGGCGGCCCTGGACCTGACCCGCGAGCTGTTGGAGCAGGCCGGTGTCGAGGTCGACTACGACCGTCCTGCGGTCGCCCAGTCGGCCGCGGCCGCCAAGTTCCTCCAGATGGAGGCCGACTGGGAGGCCGCGCACCTGCTGATGCTCCAGGCCGCCTGGATGGCCGACAACCGCAAGCCCAACTCGCTGGAGGCGTCGATGGCCAAGGCGAAGGCCGGCCGCGTCGGCTCCGACATCACGCTGAGCTGTGTCGAGCTCGCCGGCTCGGTCGGCTACAGCGAGACCGAGCTGCTCGAGAAGTGGGCCCGCGACTCCAAGATCCTCGACATCTTCGAGGGCACCCAGCAGATCCAGCAGCTGATCGTGGCGCGCCGCGTGCTGGGACTGTCGAGCGCCGAGCTCAAGTAGGAACACCGGCAGGACCGGTACGACGAGCGCCGGGTCAGGATGAGCACATCCTGACCCGGCGCTTCGTTCGTCAGCGCGGCGGCGGTCAGCCCTTGTCGGGCGCCGGTGCGCTGCGCGTCGTGGCGGTGTCCCCGGCCTCAGCGGAAGGAGCCTTCTTCGCGGCCGCCTTCGCGGGTGCGGTCGTGGCGGCCTTCCTGGAAGGAGCCTTCTTCGCGGCCGCCTTCTTCGCCGGGAGCTTGTCGCCGGGAGTGGACTTCGTGGGCGCCTTCTTCGCCGGCGCCTTCTTCCCCACGCTCTTGGCGACGTCGGCCGGGGTCACGTCGACCTCGCTCGGGGCGGCAGCGTCGATGCTCGTCGCGGGGGCCTGCTTCGCAGACGCCTTCTTCGCGGCGGGCTTCTTGGCCGGGGCCTTCTTGGCAGGGGTCTTCTTGGCGGGAGCCTTCTTGGCGGGTGCCTGCTTCGCGGCGGGCTGTGCTGCCGGCGGCCTCAGCGGTGCGGCTTCGGCGGGGGCCTTCTCGGGGGCCTCGGTCCGCGCCGGCGCGGGCTTCCGGCCGGGCAGCCGCGAGATGACGGCGCCGGAGGCCGACCGGGTCACCTGGTCGGCGACCATCCGGCCCAGGGCGACGGTGCCCCTGGCCTGGCCGACCGCCTTCTCCGCGGTCCCCTTCGGGTCCTTGAGAGTCCCGAGAGTGGTGTCCTTGATCTTGCCGAGCGGGTTCTTGCGAGGCACGTGGCCATCCCTTCCTTGGTCGACAGTCCGACAGGGTTTCGCGCTGTCGTCGGCTGGTCCCGAGTCAAGCAGACGGGCGGGTGCGCATCGATGCGCACCCGCCCGGTGGACGGTCGAGGAACTGGGGGACTGGTGATCAGGAGATCGCCCGGAAGGGGTCGTGCTCGGAGAGGAGCTTGTCGACGCGGGCCTGGTCCAGCCTGGCCACGACGTACTGGTTCTCCTGGGCGTCCCGGATGCACTTCGCGAGGGTGAACGACGACGTGGTGAGGAACAGGGTGCCGAGGCCGAGGAAGGCCCGGATCCAGGGATCGACCGGGAGGTAGAGGACCGCGACGATCATGGTCAGCAGCGCGATGCCGAAGGAGACGCCCGCCTGCAGGAAGAAGGCGCTGGTGTTCTTGGACTGGTTCGGAGTGCTCATGGGCGAAAGCCTCGCGGCCGGGCGGGGTCGGTCGGATCCGCGCGCCTACTCGACCGCTCGGGCGGGTACATGAGTAGCAGTACCCAGCCCTCGACCCGGCCAAGGAGCCGGAGGATCGGATGAACCCATGAAGCTGTACGCCGACACGTCCGCCCGGTTCGCCGGACAGCTCCTGGCGGACCTGCTGTTCGTCTGCTGGGTCATCGCCTGGATCTGGATCGGGAACGTCGTGCACGACGGCACGATGGAGCTCGCCGGCCCCGGACAGCAGACGGCGGACTCCGCCACCAGCCTGGCGGGGTCCCTCACCGAGGCCGGTGACACCCTCAGCGGCGTACCCGTGGTCGGGGACAGCGTGTCCAGCCCGTTCGACGAGGCGTCCGCGGCCTCCGAGCAGCTCGCCGAGGCCGGCCGGGCGGAGATCCGCGCCGTCGAGCGGCTCGCCTTCTGGCTGGGCCTCTCGATCGCAGGCATCCCGATCCTGGTCGTGGGCTCCCGCTACCTGCCGGGACGGGTGCGCTTCGTGCGTGAGGCCACCGCGGGCCAGCGCTTCATCGACGCGGAGGCCGACCTGGAGCTCTTCGCGCTCCGCGCCATCACCCACCAGCCGATGCACGTGCTGGCCCGCGTCACCGACGACCCCGTGGGTGCCCTGCGGGACGGCGACCGGGCCGTCATCGCGCGCCTGGCCGACCTGCAGCTGCGCGCCCACGGCCTGCAGGCCGCGACCGCAGGTCGTGCATAGTGGCGGGCGTGGCCGACTCCTCTCGCACCGACCTGATCGTGTCCGTCCTCGAGGACGCGTTCGCACCGCTGATGGAGGCGGACCCCGTTGCGTTCCGCGGCAAGTTCCGCAAGATGGCCGCCGACCCGCACGCGTTCTACCGGGGGAGTGCCTGCCTGTTCTACGCCGACGTGACGGGAGGCGACGACCCGTTCGCCGACGAGCGCAGCGGGCGGATCTGGATCCACGGTGACCTCCATGTCGAGAACTTCGGCACCTACCTGAACTCCGACGGCCGGATGGTCTTCGACATCAACGACTTCGACGAGGCCTACCTCGGCCGGTTCACGTGGGACCTGCAGCGCTTCGCGGCCTCGCTCGCCCTCGTGGGCTGGCAGAAGGCGCTGCCCGAGGAGGACGTCCGGTCCCTGATCGGCAAGTACGTCCGCTCCTACCTCTCCCAGGTCGACGCCTACCGCGAGAGCGAGGACGACGACGACTTCGCGCTGCACCTCGACAACACCCACGGCCCGATCAAGCAGGCGCTGGTGACCGCCCGGCTCCGGCGCCGGGCCGACCTCCTCGACGGGGCCACGGTCCTCACCGACGGTGCGCGCATGCTGCGTGAGGACTCCTCGGTGCGACGCCTGGGCAAGAAGGAGCGGGCCAAGGTCGTCCGGGCCTTCGAGGCGTACCTGGACACGATCCCGGAGGACAAGAGGTTCGACCGCGAGCTGTTCTACGACCTGCGCGACGTCGCCGGCAAGTCCGGGTTCGGGATCGGCAGCGCCGGCCTCCCGGCGTACAACCTGCTGGTCGAGGGCTACAGCCAGGCGCTCGACAACGACGTGCTGCTCTCGATGAAGCAGGCCAACATCCCGGCCGTGAGCAGGTTCGTCGACACCGGACAGGTCGACGACTACTTCGAGCACGAGGGGCACCGGACCGTGGTCAGCCAGCGGGCGCTCCAGGTGCACACCGACCCGCTCCTGGGCTACACGCAGATCGACGGGGTCGGGTACGTCGTGTCGGAGGTCTCGCCGTACGAGGTCGACCTCGACTGGTCCGACCTGACCGAGCCCGACGACATCTCGGCGGTGGTCGACCTGCTCGGTCGCGCGACCGCGAAGATCCACTGCGCCTCCGACGAGGACAGCTCGCAGGACCTCGTGGACTTCCAGGTCGAGGAGGCGATCGCCGGGAGCGTCGACCGGCGGCGTCGTGAGTTCACCGCCTGGGTGACCGACTTCGGGATGGACTACGCCACGCAGGTCCGGGAGGACCACACGCTCTTCGTCGACGCCTTCCGTGCCGGTGGCATCGGCGTGTCGGCGACCTAGCCGTCGCGACCGGTGGTCGAGCCTGTCGAGACCACGCCCGCCGCCGCGGACGCCTCGGCCCGCAGGTGCGCGGGTGCGCGGTAGCCGGCCGCCACGAACGCCGCGTCGACGGCGCGCATCACCGCGGCGAGCCTCTCGACGGGGACCAGTGAGATGGCCGAGCCACCGAAGCCACCACCGGTCATCCGGGCGCCGACGGCCCCGGCCTCGACCGCGGTCTGCACGACCGTGTCGAGCTCGGGGCAGGAGATCTCGAAGTCCTCGCGCATCGAGACGTGGGAGGCCAGGAACTGGCGGCCGAGCTCCTGCCAGTCGCCCGTCTCGATCGCCGCCACGGCGTCACGGACGCGTCCGATCTCGGTCACCACGTGGCGGGCGCGGCGGCGTACCCGCTCGTCGTCGAGGGCCTCGACCGCGGCCAGGTCGGCATGGCGCAGCGAGGGCACGCCGAGCCGTTCTGCGGCCGCCTCGCAGTCCTGGCGCCGCGACGCGTACCCGCCGTCGACCAGGGCGTGCGACACCCGCGTGTCGGTCACGAGCAGGGCGAGGCCTGCGTCGTCCAGGGCCAGCGGCACCGGACGCGTCGTGTGGTCCTCGAAGTCGATGAGCAGCGCCGCGCCGGACTCGGCGAGCATCGAGACCGTCTGGTCCATGCCGCCGGTCGGCGCGCCCGCCACCTCGGTCTCCGCACGGATGCACGCGGCCACCAGGTCGCGGCGGAGCTCCGGCGTGGGGTCCAGGCCGAGCAGGTCGGCGACGGCGACGGCCACCGAGCACTCGAGCGCGGCCGAGCTGGACAGGCCGGCCCCGAGCGGGACCGTGCTGTCGATGAAGACGTCGACGCCGGGTACGTCGTGGCCCGCCTCGCGCAGCGCCCACAGCACGCCGGCGACGTACGACGCCCAGCCGGACACCGTGTCGGCCCCGAGGGTGTCGACACTGCCCTCCCAGGGGTCCGCTGCCTGCCGGCTCGCGATCCGCACCCGTCCGTCGTCGCGACGGGCCACCGCGGCGTAGGTCGCGTGGGGGAGTGCGAGCGGGAGGCAGAGCCCGGCGTTGTAGTCGGTGTGCTCGCCGATCAGGTTCACCCGCCCCGGGGCGCGGCCCACGACGGTGGCCGCGCTTCCGTAGGTGGACTCGAAGCCGGCACGCGCTTCGCTCGCACGGTCATCCGGCGCCCCGGGCTCCACGAAGGACATGGCCGTCACCCTAGGCTCTTGGCCATGACCGAGGGCGAGGGCATCTCACCGGAGCACGTCGAGCTCGCGCACCAGCTGTTCGACCTCGCGCGCATCGGGCACGTCCAGCGGTTGCTGGCCTACGTCGACGCCGGGGTCCCGGTCGACCTGACCGATGCCTCGGGCAACACGCTGCTGATGCTCGCGGCGTACCACGGTCACGCCGAGGTGGTCGAGGGACTGGCCTCACGGGGCGCCGACGTGAACCGTCTCAACGACCGCGGCCAGTCGCCGCTGGCCGGCGCGGTCTTCAAGGGCGAGGACGACGTGGTGGCCACGCTGCTCGCGCGCGGTGCCGACCCCGACGCCGGCTCGCCCACGGCCCGGGCGACGGCCCAGATGTTCGGTCGGACCCTCTGACCGACCTCGCGTAGATTCTCCCGTCGTGCAGTTCCTCAACGACGCGGCCCCGCCGCACGACCTGACCTACGACGACGTCTTCATGGTGCCGCGGCACTCCGCCGTCGGCAGCCGGTACGACGTCGACCTCGCGACCTCCGACGGCACCGGGGCGACCCTGCCGCTGGTCGTCGCCAACATGACCGCCATCGCCGGCAAGCGGATGGCCGAGACCGTGGCCCGGCGGGGCGGCCTCACGGTGATCCCGCAGGACATCCCGATCCCGGTGGTCGCCGAGGTGGTGCGGTTCGTGAAGTCGCGGCACCGCCTGTTCGACACCCCCATCGAGCTGACCCCGCACCAGACCGTGGCCGAGGCCCTGTCCCTGATCCCGAAGCGCTCGCACCGGGCCGCCGTGGTGGTCCGGGACGGCCGACCCGTCGGCGTGGTCTCCGAGGCCGACTGCGCCGACGTGGACCGCTTCGCCCAGGTCCAGGACGTGATGAACCCGCACCTGGTGACCATCGAGGCCGACACCGACCCCCGGGCGGCCTTCGACGCCATGCACGCGGCGAAGGCGCCGGTCGCCGTCGCCGTGGACGGCGACGGGCTGCTGCTGGGCGTGCTCACCCCCACCGGTGCCCTGCGCGCGACGGTCTACGAGCCGGCGGTCGACGGTGCGGGAGGTCTGCGCATCGCCGCCGCGGTCGGCGTCAACGGTGACGTCGCGCAGAAGGCGTCGGACCTGCTGGCCGCCGGAGTGGACTGCCTCGTCGTGGACACCGCCCACGGGCACCAGGACCGGATGCTGGAGGCGCTGGGCGCCGTCCGGGCCCTGTCACCGGGCGTCCCGGTCGCCGCGGGCAACGTGGTCTCGGCCGAGGGGACCCGCGCGCTGATCGAGGCGGGTGCCGACATCGTGAAGGTCGGCGTGGGCCCCGGTGCCATGTGCACGACGCGGATGATGACCGGCGTCGGCCGGCCGCAGCTCTCCGCCGTCCTGGAGTGCTCGAGGACGGCTCGGGAGATGGGCAGGCACGTGTGGGCGGACGGGGGAGTGCGGCACCCCCGCGACGTCGCGCTCGCGCTTGCCGCCGGCGCCTCGTCGGTGATGATCGGCTCCTGGTTCGCCGGCACCCACGAGTCTCCGGGCGACCTGCTGCAGGACTCCCAGGGCCGGGCCTACAAGGTCTCCTTCGGGATGGCCTCGGCGCGCGCGGTGGCGAGCCGGACCGCTACCGAGTCGGCCTTCGACCGGGCCCGCAAGGGGCTCTACGAGGAGGGCATCTCCTCCTCGCGGATGTACCTCGACCCGGCGAGGCCGGGCGTCGAGGACCTCATCGACCAGATCTGCTCGGGCGTCCGCTCCGCCTGCACCTACGCGGGCGCCACCACGCTCGAGGAGTTCCACGAGCGGGCCGTGATCGGGGTGCAGTCCGCCGCGGGCTTCCACGAAGGAAGGCCGCTCGCCACCAGCTGGTGACGAGCGGCCCTCGGGGTCGTGCGGGGATCCGTCAGTCGGCGGCCGGGTCGCGCTCCACCGCGAGGACGAAGTCGTCCCCGTGCTCGGTGACACCGGCGACCACGGCTGCCTCGACGGCCTCCGCGGCGTACTTCTGCCGCACCATGAGCGGGTCGCTGCGCAGGTCCTTGACCAGCGCGACGGCCAGCCCGATCATCACCACCACGAACGGCAGCGCCGCCACGATGGTGATGGTCTGCAGCCCGGTCAGGGCGTCGGACCCGCCGACCAGCAGCATCACCGCGGCCACCGCGCCGGTGGCGACGCCCCAGAAGATGACGGTCGGCTTGCTCGGCTCGATGGTGCCGCGCTCGGAGAGCGTGCCCATCACGATCGAGGCGGCGTCGGCGCCGGACACGAAGAAGATCGCGACCAGGACCATCACGACGATGCTCGCCACCGTGGCCAGCGGGTAGGCCTCGAGGGTGCTGAACAGCTGGGTCTCCACACCGCCCGCGCCGGCGATGTCGGTGCCGGTCTGCTGGAGCTTGATGGCCGCGCCGCCGAAGATGGCGAACCAGACCATGCTGACCAGGCTGGGCACGAGCAGCACGCCGCTGACGAACTGGCGGATCGTGCGGCCGCGGGAGATGCGGGCGATGAACATGCCGACGAACGGCGTCCACGACAGCCACCAGGCCCAGTAGAAGACGGTCCAGCTCTGGAGCCACTCGTTGGTCTTGCCGCCCTCGGCGCCGGTGCGGGCCGACATCATCGCGAGGTCCTGGATGTAGGAGCCCAGCGAGGTCGGGACCAGGTTCAGGATGAACACGGTGGGGCCGACCACGAAGACGAACAGCGCGAGCGCGATCGCCAGCACCATGTTGATGTTCGACAGCCACTGGATGCCCTTGGCGACACCCGACACGGCCGACAGCACGAACGCGACGGTCAGGATCGCGATGATGCCGATCAGGATCCCGTTGCCGGTCGCGCTCCAGCCGCTGACGATGTGGAGCCCGGAGCGGATCTGCAGGGCGCCGAGGCCGAGCGAGGCCGCCGAGCCGAAGAGCGTCGCGAAGATCGCGAGCATGTCGATCACCTTGCCGGCAGGGCCGTTGGCGCGCTTGCCGAGGAGCGGCTCGAACGCCGCCGAGATCAGCTGCAGGCGACCCTTGCGGTAGACGCCGTACGCGATCGCCAGGCCGACGACGGCGTAGATCGCCCACGGGTGCAGGGTCCAGTGGAACAGCGTGGTGGCCATGGCGTTCTGGGTGGCCTCGGGGTTGCCCGCCGCGCCGGTGCCCGGGGGAGGCGTGGCGAAGTGGGTGATCGGCTCGCTCACGCCGTAGAACATCAGGCCGATGCCCATGCCGGCGCTGAACATCATCGCCACCCAGGAGACCGTGTTGAACTCCGGCTCCTCGTCGTCACGGCCCAGCGTGATGTTGCCGAACCGGCTCAGCGCCAGCCAGATCACGAAGACGACGAAGCCGCTCGAGGTGAGCACGAACAGCCAGCCGGTGTTGGCCATGGTCCAGGCCAGGGAGTCACCCGAGACCTTCGCCAGCGAGTCGGTGCTCACGAAGCCCCAGACGAGGAACGCCACCGCGATCGCGGCCGAGACGCCGAAGACGACCTTGTCGAGGCCGGCGCGGGTGTGCCCGGCCTCCTCGACGGGAACGTCCAGGGCGGGGTGGATCTCCGCGTCGGAGCTCGACGTGGCTACGTCGTCGCCCGAGCGGGGACGTGGTGGTTGCGTGGTGTGGTCCTGCTGAGTCGTCACGTGTGTCGGCGCCGGTGAGAGACGCCGCCTCCTTCGCTCGATCAGGTACGGGGAACGGTCGACCGTGCCAAGGCCTGAGCCTGAGCGCAATCTGAGAATCACACCTGCCCCCTTCGACCGCTGCTGAAACCGCAGGTCAGCCGGGAGGTGCGAGGGCCGGCGTGATCTCCCGCACGTCGGAGCGCGGATCAGCCCCCGAACCGGTCGACGTACGCGATGACCCGGTTGAAGAGGGTGGTCACCGACGCGGGGTCGGCGAGGCCGTGCGCCGGCTCGTCCGCGAGCTCGTAGAGCAGCGGCGAGGCCGCGGTGACGCCGTGCTCCTGGGCCACGCGGGCGCACACCCGTGCGGCGTCGCGGACGGCTCCGGGCTCCACGGTCCACAGCGACTCGAAGATGCGGTCCCGGTCAGGGACCTCGCTCTGGCCCGGGAGCTCCCAGGCGGTGAGGGCGACGGGGAGGTCCCGGGACTCGCAGACCACGAACCACTCCCGCCGCATCGGCTCGTCCACCTCGAGCCCGACCATCTCGAGCCGGGGGGCGGCGTCCTCCGCCCCGGGAGCTGCCTCGGGGAGCTCCGCGAACACCATCGTGGAGCTCGCGACCCTGGACAGCTCGGTCCAACGCTCCCGCGCAGCTCGGAAGTACCGCGCGTGCTGGAACCCGCCGAACAGGTGGGCCCGCTCCGCCCGCGCGCAGAACTCGTCCTCGATGGCCCAGGAGAGTGCCAGCAACGTGGACTTCCGCAACCGGTGCGCGGCCAGCTGCGGGTGCTTGCGGCGCAGCTCCGCGAAGACCGAGGGGGAGGCCGGCTCGGCCGCCGCCATCGCCTCGGCGATCGCGACGTCGAGACGTACGCCGGCGTCGCGTCGCCGCACCACGTGGTCGACCGCCGCGACGTGACCCTCGTCGTACCTGCGGTGCCCGCTCTCGAGGCGGATCGGGGCCGGGAATCCGTGCCTGGTCTCCCACATGCGCAGCGTGGCCGGGCTGACACCGGTCCGACGGGCGAGCTCGCCGATCGTCAGGGCCGAATTGTCCCCGGCCTCTTGCGTCGACGCGGGATTCGTGGTCATGCTGAACACGATACCTCAACAACCTGTTGAAGTACATGTGGAACTGTTTGGAGGCGATGGCGATGTCCATCAACAACGGTGTCAGCAGTCAGTCGCTCGACGGCGTCAGCGGCGAGGTCGTCGACTGGACCGACCTGGGGCGCAAGATGTGGTCGTTCCTCACCGGACGCGAGGCGGCCATCAACTACCGGTTCGTCGACATGAGCGTGGAGGTGCCCCGGGACACGGGCTCGAACGCACCGCGCGCCACGTGGAAGCTCAACGGCACCCTGCAGGTCACCACCAGCGACAACGCGTCCGGGCGGGGCTGACCCCGATGCCTGGCGCAGCTGCAGGTGGCCGCCGACCTCGACTTCGAGGTCGTCGTCCCGGGCCGAGCCCCGATCCACGGAACGCTGCGCGGCAGCGGCAACCGGCTCGACCTGGAGGTCGACGACCCCGGTGCCTTCGCCGGCGGCGGTGACGCGCCGGCCGTCCGCGCCCTCGCGGAGGCGCTGGGGCGACGGGGGATCGGCGTCCGTGTCCTGCACGCAGGCACCCACCTGGTCACCTTCGGCGCGGTCCGGGCCCCGTGGTGGCAGCGGCGCGCCACCGGGTCGCGGCACATCCGGCTGGGCAGCCTGCGGGGCGCCTGGACCTCGGCACGGTCCCGCAGCCGGAGCACGGCGCCGGTCCTCCCCGACGCGTCGCTGGCGCCGCCCACCACCCTGTGGCCGCCGGCGCCGACGTTCCTGCGCCGACCGCGGCGCACGGTGACGACGACCCATGACCCCGCGCGCGGCGGCGGCCCGCGCCTCGTGCTCGCGCCCGGGGAGGACGTCTGGCCCGGTGAGCGCCGGCCGGTGTTCTGGCTCGCGGACGGCGTCACCACGATCGGCAGCGACCCCTCCTGCGACATCTGCCTGCCCCGGCTTGCGGAGCTGCACGCCGAGGTGCACCACGACGAGGACGACGAGTTCGTCATCGTCGCCCGGAGCCCGGGCGTCCGGGTCAACGGGGCACGGGTGCCCCGGCAGGTGCTGCGGACCGGCAGCCGGGTCGAGATCGGGCCGTGGCGGCTGGCGTACTACCGCGAGGAGTACGCCGACCACGGTCGGCCGTACGGCGGCCGGATCGGCGGCGAGCTCGGCCACCAGCGTCCGCAACCGCCGCGGGGCGCGGTGCAGTGACCCGGTGGGGCCGGGTCAGCCCCGTGAGCTGCGCTCGGTGCGGCCGCGCACGATGCCGATGAACTCCTGGACCCGCGGGTCCTCGTTGTCGACCAGCCAGGCCAGCCCGACCTTCGTGGGCGGCAGGTCCGTCACCGGCCGGTACGCCGTGTCCTTGCGGTGGTGCAGCCGCGCGACCGACATCGGGAGGATCACCACGCCGGTCCCGCCGGCCACGACCTCGATCGCGTCCTGGACCGACATCGGGGGCCAGTCCAGCTGCTCGGCCGACGGTGTCCAGCCGGACTCGTGCGGGAGCACGAGCTGCTCGTCGTCGAGGTCGGCGAGGCTGACCTCCTCGACCACGGTCGCCACGTGGTCCTTGCCGACCACGGCGACCGGCAGCTCGTCGTACAGCGGGATGCAGTGCAGGCCGTCCCGGTCGATCGGCAGCCGGACCAGGCACATGTCCAGGCTGCCGTCGCGCAGCCCGGACTCCTGGCTCTCCTGATCCACCGGCACCAGCTCGAGGGGCTCCCGCGGCCGGCGCCGTCGCCAGGTGCCGGCCCACTTGTCGGGGGTCGCCCCGGTCACGAACCCGACACGGAAGGGGGGCTGGGGAGCGGGCACGCGAGCAGGCTACGCGAGCCCGTGTACGGGCCGACTGGCCCGGTGCCGGTGACCAATGGCAGGTCCCACTCGCTCCGCGCCGGGAGTGGACTGGCCCGCAGAGAGGGGCACCGGTGAAGAGACTCCTGGTCCTGGGCGCCGGCACGGCCGGCACGATGGTGGCCAACAAGCTGCGGCGCCGACTGGACCGCCACGAGTGGCAGGTGACGGTCGTCGACCGTGACGACGCCCACCACTACCAGGCGGGCTACCTGTTCGTGCCGTTCGGGACCTACGACCGCGACGACGTGGTCCGCACCCGCCACCACTTCCTCGCGGACGGGGTGGAGATGGTGCTCGGGGAGATCGACCGCATCGAGCCGGACGACGACGCGGTGGTCCTGGCCGACGGCCGGAGGCTGGGGTACGACTACCTCGTCGTGGCCAGCGGGACCACCCCGCGGCCCGACCAGACGCCCGGCATGGACGGCAGCGAGTGGCGTCGGAGCATCTTCGACTTCTACACGCTCGACGGTGCGGAGGCGCTCGCGCAGGCCCTCCGGACCTTCGACCACGGACGGCTCGTCGTCCACGTGACCGAGATGCCGATCAAGTGCCCCGTCGCCCCCCTCGAGTTCGCCTTCCTCGCCGAGTCGTGGCTGCGCCGCCGCGGCATCCGCGACCGAGTCGAGCTGGTCTACGTCACGCCTCTCGACGGGGCGTTCACGCAGCCGGTTGCGTCGGCGCACCTCGGCGGGATGCTGGAGGAGCGCAAGATCCAGGTCGAGGCGGACTTCCTGGTCGAGCGGGTCGACGCGGAGCGCAGGACGCTGGTGTCGTACGACGAGCGCGAGGTGCCGTTCGACCTGCTGGTCACGGTGCCGCTCAACATGGGTGCGGACTTCGTGGCCCGCTCGGGGCTCGGGGACGAGCTCAACTACGTGCCCGTGGACCCCCACACCCTGCTGTCGGCGGCGCACGACAACATCTTCGCGATCGGCGACGCCAACGACATCCCCACCTCCAAGGCCGGCTCGGTGGCGCACTTCTCCGTCGAGGTGTTCGTCGGGAACTTCCTCCAGCACGTGCAGGGCCGGCCGATGGCCGGGTCCTTCGACGGCCACGCCAACTGCTTCGTGGAGTCCGGGGACGACAAGGCGCTGCTCATCGACTTCAACTACGACACCGAACCGCTCCCGGGGAAGTACCCGCTGCCGTACGTCGGACCGCTGAGCCTGCTGCGGGAGACCCGCGCCAACCACCTCGGGAAGCTGGCGTTCCGGCACGTCTACTGGAACCTGCTGCTGCCCGGGCGGCCTGTCCCGCTGCCGGCCCACATGTCGATGGCCGGCAAGCACGTCCCGCACGAGGAGGCCTGACGCCCATGCCCACCACCACCATCGACGGCCACCACATCCAGGTCGACTCCGAGGGGTTCATGACCGACCCCATGGAGTGGAGCGAGGACCTCGCAACGGCGCTCGCCGCCCAGATCGGCATCGAGCTGACCGACGAGCACTGGAAGGCGATCAAGTTCGTGCGCCAGGACTTCGCCGACCAGGGCGAGACCGCGACCCTGCGCCGGATGAGCGTCGTCGGGGAGATCCCCACCAAGCAGCTGTTCGCGCTGTTCCCGCAGAAGCCCGCCAAGAAGCTGGCCTACGTCGCCGGCCTGCCCAAGCCTCGCGGCTGTGTCTGAGGAGCCCGTCATGACCACCACCGAGACCGCACCGATCGTCCCGTCGTTCGGCGAGGCGGAAGCCGGCCGCAAGCTGGCGATCATCTGCTCCAAGGGCAACCTGGACATGGCCTACCCCGGACTGATCCTCGCGAACGCAGCGCTCGGCGAGGGCGTGGAGACCCACCTGTTCTTCACGTTCTGGGGCTTCGACATGATCAACAGGAAGACCATGGGCCACCTGAAGTTCACGATGCTCGGCAACACCGCGACCCACATGCCGCAGGGGCTCGGCGGCCTGCCCGGCATGACCGCGATGGCGACGCACCAGATGAAGAAGGCCATCGCCGAGCTCGACGTGCCCGAGGTGCCGGAGTTCCTCCAGCAGATCGTCGACTCCGGCGGGCACCTGTGGGCGTGCCGGATGTCCGCCGACATGCAGCACCTCGGCCTCGACGACCTCTACGAGGAGGTCGAGGACATCATCAGCGCCTCCGACTTCATCGAGAAGACGGCCGGCGCCCAGCTGCTCTTCATCTGACGCCGACCCCCGATGGTCCCGGCGCACCGTGACCTTCGCACCTCGTGGGGCGACGGTGCCCGGGGGACGCTCGGGTGGTGCAGGAGGTTCGGATCCACGCCGCCCCGCTCGAGCGGCTCGAGGGGTTGCTGCCGCCTGCCCGAGTGGAGCTGCTGGAGAAGACCGCCGTGCACGCCCGGGCGATGCTGGACGGGCGGGCGATCTGGAACCTCAACTCGACCGCGCAGGGCGGTGGGGTCGCGGAGATGCTCACGGTGCTCCTCGCCTACGGACGCGGCGCCGGTGTCGACACCCGCTGGCTGGTCCTCGACGGCGACTCGGAGTTCTTCGCGATCACCAAGCGGCTGCACAACATGCTGCACGGGTCCCCGGGCGACGGCGGACCGCTGGGACCGGAACAGCTGGCGCACTATCTCGAGATCAGCCGGACCAACGCCGCCGAGGCCGTGTCGATGGTCCGGTCGCGTGACGTGGTCCTGCTCCACGACCCGCAGACGGCCGGACTGGTGGCCCCGCTCCGGGAGGCCGGCGTACACGTGGCATGGCGCTGCCACATCGGGTCCGGGATGGTCACCGAGGAGACCGAGGCCGCCTGGTCGTTCCTGCGGCCGCTGATCGAGCCCGCCGAGGCGTTCGTCTTCTCGCGGCCGTCGTACGTCCCCGCCTGGCTGCCACCGGCCCGGGTGCGGATCATCGCGCCCTCCATCGACCCGTTCAGCACCAAGAACTGCCACCTGGAGCCGGTCGAGGTGGCGGCGGCCCTCCGGCAGGCCGGCCTGGTCGACCTGCCGGCCGAGGGGGGCAGCCTGGTCTTCGGCCGCCGGGACGGCTCCACCGGCAACGTCCGGCGGCACGGGGACCTGCTGCTCGGGGAGGGGCCTCTGCCCGCCGGCGCCCGGGTGGTCATGCAGCTGAGCCGGTGGGACCGGCTCAAGGACATGACCGGCGTGCTGACCGGCGTCGCGAACCACCTCGACTCCCTGCCCGACGACATGCACCTGCTGCTGGCGGGTCCGGACGTCCTCGGTGTCGCCGACGACCCGGAGGGCGCGGCGATCCTCCAGGCGTGCCGGTCCCTGCGCGACTCGCTGCCCGACGCGGCCCGGGAACGGATCCACCTCTGCTGCCTCCCGATGGACGACGTCGACGAGAACGCACACCTGGTCAACGCCCTCCAGCACCATGCGGAGATCGTGGTGCAGAAGAGCCTGGCCGAGGGGTTCGGGCTGACCGTCACCGAGCCGATGTGGAAGGCGCGTCCTGTCGTCGCCTCCGCCGTCGGCGGGATCCCGGACCAGATCGAGGACGGCGTCAGCGGCATCCTGCTGCACGACCCGGCCGATGTCAGGGCCCTGAGCGAGGCACTCGCCAAGCTGCTCGCCGACCCCCAGCACGCCGCCGCCATCGGGGCCGCGGCGCACGAACGGGTCCGCGACTACTTCCTCGGTGACCGTCACCTCGTCCAGTGGGTGCAGCTGTTCGACGGCGTCCTCGAGCCGGGCTGAGACAGAAGGCCCACGCTCGCGTGACGGGCGGCCCTGTGCCGGTGGCCGGGGCGCGAGGAGGCTCGTCCCGACATGTGACAGAGCCGACTGGACCGACCGGAAAGGTGCTCCATGGGTGTTCAGCTGAAGGCCCCCGTCGTCGTCGGGGTGGACGGGACACAGCAGGGCCTCCACGCGGTGCAGTTCGCCGTCGCCGAGGCCCAGCGCGTCGGCTGCGGGGTGCGCCTCGTGCACGTGCTCCCGGACCTGGCGGCCACGTCCCCGATCGTCCCGATGGCCGGCTACGAGGCGTTCGACCAGGTCGCCCAGAAGATCATGCGCGAGGCGGAGCAGGCGGCGCGCACCGCCTGGGACGGGATGGTCCCGCTGGAGAAGGTGATCCGCACCGGGGGACGGGTGCACGTCCTGGTGCAGGAGAGCGAGGGTGCCCGGATGGTGGTGCTCGGCCACCGCGACCGGCCGTTGCTCGGCCGGGTCTTCACCGCCGCCACGAGCACCGGCGTCGCGAGCCGGGCACGGTGTCCGGTCGTGTGCATCCCGACGGTGTGGCTCGCCGCCGCCGACCACCGCCACGTCGTGGCGGGCGTCGAGGATCCCGACCACGCCTACGAGGTCCTGTCGCACGCCTTCGTCGCGGCCAGCACCCGCCACGCGCGGCTGCGGGTGCTGCACACCTGGAAGCTGCAGCGGCCGTACGACGACGTCGTGGTCGGTCAGCGCGAAGCCGAGCGCTGGACCGTCTCGCTCACCGAGCGGCTGCGGACCGCCCTGCGGGAGCTCCGGTCGGCGTACCCCGAGGTGGTGGTGGACATCGACGTCCGGCACCAGGACCCGGCAGCCGCCCTGCTGGGCGCGACGGAGGGCGCAGACCTCCTCGTGATCGGCCGACGAGGCCACGGCGCCCCGATCGGGCTGCCCATGGGCTCCACCGCGCGGGCGATGATCCGCGAGTCGCGGTGCCCGGTCGAGATCACCCCCCTGCACCCGGCCACGCTGGACACGTCGACCGCCGACCTCGCCCTCGTGGCCGACGAGCTGTCTCCCCAGACGTGACCAGACGGACCCCACCAGAAGGGGCCGCCTTTCGGGACCAAGGTCCCTGTCGAGGTCCACGTACCCAGAGTTGAGTAGTGCGGGCGTGCCCGACCCGGGTCGCACCACCACCACACTCTGGAGGAGTCATGGGGCCCCGTCTCGTCCGCATCGCGGCCGCCGCTGCCGAACGCTTCGCCGACCAGGGAGTCGCCCGCGAGAACGCCCGTGTGGCTGCCACGACCCTGGCCCAGGGGCGGGTGGACCGCCTCGAGGTGGAGCACTTCCTCGAGAACCACGCCCGGACGCAGAGTCCCCGCCCGGTGACCAGTGGGCAGATGCGCACGGGCGCAGCCCGCTGACGGGACCACGCCCGAGGGACCTGCCCGCGGGGTCCGTTGGGCCCTGTGGTGCGCCGGCACCCCGATGGAACGGTGGGCCGCATGACCACTGAAGAGCGCATCGCACGACTCGAAGGCCAGATCGAGGAGCTCCGCACCCGACAGAGCGAGCTCCACCAGCAGCTCGCCCAGGCGCAGCTGGACCAGTGGCAGGGCCGCGTCGAGGACCTCGAGGTCCAGATGCACCTCGCCGCCATGGAGGCCAATGACAAGGCCGCGGACCTGATGCAGCAGGTGCGCAGCCGCTGGGCGGACGTGCGCAAGCAGGTGGAGGGCGCGACCTCGACGGCGACCAGCATCGGCGGCTCCCTGCGCGAGGGCCTCGAGAAGGCCGTGCGTGACCTCCGCCAGGCCCTGCTGGAGAGCAGGAACAAGCTCGCCTCCTGAGGCGCGTGGGTGTCGGCATCGCCACATCCGCACCTCCGCAGGGAATCTTTCGGGCCGTCGACGGGCTCACCCGACTGACAGCTCGACCGACCCTTGGAGGGACAACCGTGAGCAAGATCCTGTTCGTCGTCACCGGAGCACAGCACTGGACCCTGGCCGATGGGACCCGGCACCCGACGGGCTTCTGGGCCGAGGAGCTCGTCGCGCCGTACCGCGCGTTCACCGGCGCCGGCCACGACGTCGTCGTCGCGACCCCCGGCGGAGTGGTCCCGGTCGTGGACGAGGCGAGCCTGGCCGCGGACGCCAACGGTGGCCAGGAGAACGCCGACGCGATCAGGGCCGAGCTCGAGCGGATCGGCCAGCTGGACGAGCCGCTGAAGCTGGAGGACGTCGATCTCGACGAGTACGCCGCGGTCTTCTACCCCGGTGGCCACGGCCCGATGGAGGACCTGGCCGTCGACACCTCCTCGGCGAGCCTGCTCACCCGTGCACTGGACTCGGGCAAGCCCCTCGGAGTCGTGTGCCATGCCCCGGCCGCGCTCCTGGCCACCCAGGACGAGCAGGGCGCCTCGCCGTTCGCCGGCTACCGGCTCACCGGCTTCACCAACGCGGAGGAGAAGCAGGCCGGCCTCGCAGACAAGGCCACGTGGCTGCTGGAGGACCGGCTCGTCGCGCTCGGCGCCGACTTCCGGGCCGGCGAACCGTGGGCCGAGCACGTCGTGGTCGACCGCAACCTCTACACCGGCCAGAACCCGGCCTCGTCGGCTCCGCTGGCGCAGGAGATCCTCGAGGCGCTCGACGCCTGAGGCCCCTCCCGCCGCCCGGAACTCATCCCGTCCGGCACTCATCCGTCCGGGGTGAGCCCCTCGGGGTCATGCCTGAGGCACCGTGGTGGGTGTGATGAGCGAACCGACGGGTGCGGAGGACACAGGTCGCCGGCTCGGGGCCGGGGCGGTCGCGTCCCTGTCCGGAGTCGGCGTCCTCGTCGTCTTCGTCGTCCAGAACACCCAGGACGTCAGGTTCCACTTCCTGTTCCTGACCTTCACCTGGCCGCTGTGGTTCTACACCGTCGTCGTGGCGGTCTTCGGGGCGCTGGTGTGGTTCGGACTGGGCGTGCTGCGGCGCCACCGGCGTCGCAAGGCACGCCGCGAGGAACGACGGGACTGAACCGCGGACGGCTCAGTCGGGGCTCGGGGCTCCCGTCTGGACCCGGATCGCCAGGATGGCCATGTCGTCGTGCTGGGGCGCGTCGCTGAAGTCCGCGACCAGTCGACGGATCCGGTCAGCGACGGCCTGGGCGGTCAGGTGGGTCGTCTGCGACAGCTCGTCGGCGAAGCCCTCCTCCCCGAGCATCCGCGGCCCGGCCCGACGCTCGAGCACGCCGTCGGTGACGGCGACGAGGAGGTCACCGCGGCCGAGCAGGTGGCTGTCGGCGACATAGGTGGTCCGATCGACCACCCCGAGCAAGGTCTGCGGGGTCCCGATCTCGCGGATTCCCCCGTGCTGGTCGACCAGGTACGGCGGCGGGTGCCCGGCGTTGACGATCTCGAGCCGGATCCGGCCGGCGTCGGGGCGCAACGTCCCGCACACGAGGGTCAGGAACCGTGCGCGCGGGCCCTCGTCCAGGATCGCCGTGTTCAGGCGCTCGATGGTCGCGGCCAGCGGGAGCCCGGTGCGCATCAGCGCCTCGATCGTGTGCCTGGCCAGGCCGGTCACCGCCGCGGCCTCGGCACCGGTGCCGCAGACGTCCCCCACCGCGAAGCACCACGTCCCGTTCCCGACCGGGAACAGGTCGTAGAAGTCCCCGCCGGCCGCGGCATCCTCGCCCGCGGCCTCGTAGACAACACCGACGTCGAGGCCGGGAACCTTGGGCACGGACGCGGGCAGCAGGCTCTTCTGGAGCGCCCGGCCGGTCGCCTGGAGGGCCCCGTGCGCCCGGGCGTTGTCGATCGCCAGCGCTGCCCTCCGCGCGATCGACTCGGCGACGAGGAAGAACTCGCTGCGCAGCACCTCTCCGGGAGGCCGCCCGATGGTCAGGTAGCCGATCCGCCTGCCCCGCGCCACCAGCGGGATGCTGGTGGCGGAGTAGCCAGGGATCCGGACCGAACCCTTCACCAGGTCGTCGCCCTCGACGGACTCGAGGACCTCACGCAGGTGCTCGTTCCGCTGCTCGTCCTCGTGCCAGACCTGGTGGAGCACGAGCGTGTCGCGCTCGTCGGCAAGGTGGATGGCACACCACTGGGCGATGCGCGGGACCACGATCTGACCGGTGATCGCCATCGTCATGTCCTGGTCCAGCGATCCGGCGAGCAGGTCCCCGGCGTCGGCGATGTAGCTCAGCCAACCGCGGCGCTCGCGCTCCGAGGCCTGGAGCCGCGCCCGGTCGGCGGTCAGCGCGATGGTGTCCGCGAACTGCTGGAGCACGGCGGACGCGTCGTCGCTGAAGCCGTGCGTCACCACCGACGCGGCGCCCACGGCGCCCACCAGGCTCCCCTCCACGACGAGCGGTACGACGACCAGCGACCGCAGCCCCGTGCCGGCCAGCAGGGGGACCTTGAACGCGGTGAGGTCGGGCACCACGACCGGCAGAGCGGTGTTGTGCAGGTCGGGCGTGCCGGGGGTGTCGGGCACGAGCCGGGTCCCCAGCAGGCTCTCGGGCAGACCGCTGACCGCCACGACCTCGAAGTCGTCGTCGAAGTCGTGGGAGAGGAGCACATAGGTGGCGTCGGCCGTGACCGGGTCCCGGATCCGCTCGGCGGCCAGCATGAGGTACTCCTCGACGCTGAGCCGGACGAGGGCGTCCTCCCGCAGACCGAGGGACGACGCCGAGGACTGGATGACCCGGGGTGAGGAAGCCGGGTGCTCGAGGAGCGCCCGCTGCTCCTCCGCGACGACGAGCGCGACGGTCCCCGGGCCGTCGGCGGCCGGCGTGTGCGAGGCGAACACCATCTCGGTCGCCCCGCTCGTGCAGGCCACCGAGTAGGTGCCCTGCCAGGGGGCCGTCCCCGGAGCGGTCAGGTCGTCGGGAGGCCGGCTTCCCGCCGCCTGGTCGAGCAGATCGGCGTACGGGCGTCCGGTCACCTCCTGGGCCGTCCACCCGAACAGGTCGACCGCGTCGTCGTTCCACCCGGTCACGACTCCGGTGTCGGAGATCTCGACGACGCCGACGCGCGCCCGGAGCGCGGAGCGGGCCACCACCCCTGGACGCGCCGCTTCGGGCGCAGTGCCGTCGCGCTCGCACATCACCCACACCCGCTTGGCCGTCTTCGTGTACTCGACGCCCCACGCGGTGGAGAGGGACGTCGTGATCACCAGTCCTCGCCCGTGCTCGGAGGTGTCCTCCGGCGGGGCCGTCACGACCGGGAGCTTGCGACCGGGGTGCTGGTCCTCGACGTCGATGCGCAGCTGCGGGCCGCGCAGCGCCAGCGTGAGGCGGGTGGGCGTGCCGGTATGGACCACCGCGTTCGTCACGAGCTCGCTGACGATCAACGACGCGCTGTCGACGAGCTCGTCCGCAGCCCACGCCTCGAGGGTCCGCCGGGTGAACCGACGGGCCTCGGCGACGGATCTGGCATCGGCGGCAAAGGAAAGCTGTGCGCGCACGGGGAATGAGTTCATGGCGGTCTCACGGACTCGTTGGCGGAGTTCCCTCATGGTGACAGACTCAGGTGGACGGGGCGACGAGGAGATGCAGATGCCCAGTACGACGAAGAAGCCGCAGCGACGCGACACCGGTGCACGCCCCCCATCCGGAGGGGAGCTGGACACGGCGCAGCTGAGGCGTCTCCTCGCCGGACTGAACGCGATGCGGGACGGCAACTTCCGCAAGCGACTCCCGGTGTCGGGTGAAGGGCTGGTGGCGGACCTCGCCATCGCCTACAACGAGATCGCGGATCGCCAGCAGCACATCCTCTCCGAGCTCACCCGGGTGCAGCGGGTCGGCGGCCGGGAGGGTCGGCACAGCGAGCGGCTCCAGCCCGGACTGGGTGAGGGCGGCTGGACGAAGTGCGTCGAGGCCGCCAACAGCCTGATCACCGACCTCGTGCGTCCCACCGGCGAGTTCGCCCGCGTGGTCGCGGCGATGTCCGACGGCGACCTGACCCAGCGGATGGACCTGCGCCTCGAGGGCCAGTCGCTGCGGGGAGAGCCGCTGCGGGTCGCCCGCAGCGTGAACGGGCTCGTGGACCAGCTCTCGTCGATCGCCGACGAGATCACCAGGGTGACCCGGGAGGTCGGCACCGAGGGCAAGCTGGGTGGCCAGGCGCGGGTGCGGGAGGCCGACGGCAGCTGGCGGGACCTCATCGACGCGGTGAACACGATGTCGTCCCGGCTGACCGCCCAGGTGCGCGACATCGCGCTGGTGACGACTGCCGTCGCCGACGGCGACCTGTCCCACACCGTCACCGTCGAGGTGTCGGGGGAGATGGCCCAGCTCAAGGACACCGTGGACCGGATGGTCGACCAGCTGTCCTCGTTCGCCTCCGAGGTGACCCGCGTGGCCCGCGAGGTCGGCACCGACGGGAGGCTGGGCGGCCAGGCCGACGTCCGGGGGGTGTCCGGGACCTGGAAGGACCTCACCGACTCGGTCAACCTGATGGCCTCCAACCTGACCAGCCAGGTCCGCGGCATCTCGTCGGTCGCGCAGGCCGTGGCCCGCGGCGACCTCAGCCAGCAGATCACGGTGAGCGCCCGCGGCGAGGTCGCCGAGCTGGCGGAGACGCTGAACTCCATGACCGCGACGCTGCAGACCTTCGCGGACGAGGTGACCCGTGTCGCCCGCGAGGTGGGCACCGAGGGCATCCTCGGCGGCCAGGCCGACGTCCCGGGTGTGGCCGGCCGGTGGAAGGACCTCACCGAGTCGGTCAACTACATGGCCGACAACCTGACCGCCCAGGTGCGCGACATCGCCCAGGTGACCACCGCGGTGGCGCGCGGTGACCTCAGCCAGAAGATCACGGTCGACGTGAAGGGCGAGCTCGCCCAGCTCAAGAGCACCGTGAACACCATGGTCGACCAGCTCTCGTCCTTCGCCGACCAGGTCACCCGTGTGGCCCGCGAGGTCGGCAGCGAGGGGATCCTCGGCGGTCAGGCCGACGTACCGGGCGTGGCCGGGACCTGGAAGGACCTCACCGACTCGGTGAACTCGATGGCCTCGAACCTGACCAACCAGGTCCGCAACATCGCCCAGGTGACGACCTCGGTGGCCCGCGGTGACCTCAGCCAGAAGATCACGGTCGACGTCCGTGGCGAGCTGGCGGAGCTGAAGAACACCGTGAACACGATGGTCGACCAGCTCTCGTCCTTCGCCGACGAGGTGACCCGCGTCGCGAGGGAGGTCGGCGGGGAGGGACGGCTCGGCGGGCAGGCCGCCGTACCCGGCGTGTCCGGCACCTGGCGGGACCTGACCGACTCGGTGAACTTCATGGCCGGCACCCTCACCGCGCAGGTGCGCAACATCGCCGAGGTGACCACCGCGGTCGCACGCGGTGACCTGACCCGCACGATCACGGTCGAGGCGCGTGGGGAGATCCTCGAGCTGAAGAACACCGTGAACACGATGGTCGACCAGCTGTCGTCGTTCGCCGACGAGGTGACCCGGGTGGCCCGCGAGGTCGGCACCGAGGGACGGCTCGGCGGGCAGGCCGACGTGCACGACGTCTCCGGCACCTGGAAGGACCTCACCGAGAACGTCAACATGATGGCGGCGAACCTCACCTCCCAGGTGCGCAACATCGCGGAGGTGACCACGGCCGTCGCGCAGGGCGACCTGACCAGCAAGATCACCGTCGACGCCCGGGGCGAGATCCTCGAGCTGAAGAGCACCGTGAACACGATGGTCGACCAGCTCTCGTCGTTCGCCGACGAGGTGACCCGCGTGGCCCGCGAGGTCGGCACCGAGGGGATGCTCGGCGGGCAGGCCCGCGTTCCGGGCGTGGCGGGCACCTGGCGTGACCTGACCGACTCGGTGAACTCGATGGCCTCGAACCTGACCAACCAGGTGCGCAACATCGCCACCGTGTCGACGGCCGTGGCGCGGGGCGACCTCAGCCAGAAGATCTCGATCGATGCCCGGGGCGAGGTCGCCGCGCTGGCCAGCACCATCAACGCCATGGTGGACACGCTGCGGGCCTTCGCGGACGAGGTGACCCGCGTGGCGCGGGAGGTCGGCACCGAGGGCATCCTGGGCGGCCAGGCCCAGGTCCGCGGCGTCGCCGGCACCTGGAAGGACCTCACCGACTCGGTGAACTCGATGGCGGGCAACCTGACCAGCCAGGTGCGCAGCATCGCCCTCGTGACCACGGCGGTGGCGCACGGGGACCTGACCCAGAAGACGTACGTCGACGCCCGCGGCGAGATCCTCGAGCTCAAGACCACCGTGAACCGGATGGTCGACCAGCTCTCGTCCTTCGCCGACGAGGTGACCCGCGTGGCTCGCGAGGTCGGCACCGACGGCAAGCTCGGGGGCCAGGCCGAGGTCGCCGACGTGTCCGGGACCTGGCGCAAGCTGACCGAGAACGTCAACCAGCTCGCCGGCACCCTGACCACGCAGCTGCGAGCGATCGCCGAGGTGTCCACGGCCGTCACCCAGGGCGACCTCAGCCAGCAGATCACCGTCGAGGCCCAGGGCGAGGTCGCCGAGCTCAAGGACAACCTCAACCAGATGATCGACAACCTGCGTGAGACCACGCGGGCCAACCAGGAGCAGGACTGGCTGAAGACCAACCTGGCCCGCTTCACCGGCCACATGCAGGGCGGCCGCGACCTGCTCGACGTCACCCAGCTCATCGTGAGCGAGCTGACCCCGCTGGTGGGGGCGACCTCGGGGACCTTCTTCCTCGGGGAGAACGGGCACGACGGGGCCAACACCCTGCGCCGGATCGCGTCGTACGGCTACCGGCCGCTCCCGGGCGTGCCGGACACGTTCGAGTTCGGGAGCGGGCTCGTCGGCCAGGCGGCCCGGGACCGCGAGCGGATCCTGGTCACCGAGGTCCCTGCCGACTACCTGAAGATCTCCTCGGGGCTCGGCGAGGCCTCACCGCTGACCATCGTGATCCTGCCGGTGGTGTTCGAGGAGCAGGTGCTCGGCGTGATGGAGCTGGCGTCGTTCCACCCCTTCACCCTGGTCCACCTCCAGTTCCTCGAGCAGCTGATGGAGATCATCGGCGTCTCGCTGAACGCGATCATCGCCAGCTCGCGCACCCAGGCGCTGCTGGTCGAGTCCCAGCGCCTCGCGGCCGAGCTCCAGAACAAGTCGGGCGAGCTGCAGACACAGCAGCGGGAGCTGCAGCAGAGCAACGCCGAGCTCGAGGAGAAGGCGAGCCTGCTGGCCCAGCAGAACCGCGCGATCGAGATCAAGAACCTCGAGATCGAGGACGCCCGCCGGGCCCTGGAGGACCGGGCCGAGCAGCTCGCGCTCTCCTCGCGCTACAAGTCCGAGTTCCTCGCGAACATGTCGCACGAGCTGCGCACACCGCTCAACTCGCTGCTCATCCTCGCCAAGCTCCTGGCCGACAACCCCGACCAGAACCTCAACCCGCGGCAGGTCGAGTTCGCGCAGACCATCCACAGCGCCGGGACCGACCTGCTGCAGCTGATCAACGACATCCTCGACCTGTCGAAGGTCGAGGCGGGCAAGATGGACGTGCACCCGGCCTCGGTCGCCGTCTCCGGGATCGTGGAGTACGTCGAGGCGACGTTCCGGCCGCTCACCGCGGAGAAGGACCTCAGGTTCTCGGTGTGGGTCGCCCAGGACGTGCCGCCGACGCTGGTCTCCGACCAGCACCGGCTGCAGCAGGTGCTGCGCAACCTGCTCTCGAACGCGGTCAAGTTCACCTCGTTCGGCGAGGTGAACCTCGTCATCCGGCGCAGCACCGAGAAGAACTTCACGACCCCGGCACTGACCGTCGCGGACGGGGTGCTGGCCTTCGAGGTCACCGACACGGGCATCGGCATCCCGCCGGAGCAGCTGCGGACCATCTTCGAGGCGTTCCAGCAGGCGGACGGCACCATCAGCCGCAAGTTCGGCGGGACCGGGCTGGGGTTGTCGATCAGCCGCGAGATCGCGCGGCTCATCGGCGGCGAGATCCATGTCGAGAGCGAGCCGGACCGCGGGAGCAAGTTCACGCTCTACGTGCCGACCCAGTTCCTCGGCGGACGGGCGGGGGGAGTGCCCGTGCTGCCGTCCGGCCAGGTCGCGACGTCGCTCCAGGAGGCGACTGTCGGCGCCGATCGCGTGCAGGAGCATGTGGAGGACGACGAGGACGACATCGTGCCCGGGGACCGGGTCCTGCTCGTCGCGCTGTCGGAGCCCGAGCTGTGCCGGGCGGCGGTCGAGGTCGGCCGTGACCACGGCTTCAAGGTCGTCGCCACGGCGTACGCCGACCGCGCGCTGGCGATCGCCGAGCAGCGGCCGCCCGCCGGGATGGTGATCGGCATGGACATGTCCGCGCACGACGGCAGCTCCCTGCCCCACCTGCTCAAGCGGATCGGCCGGACCCGCGACGTACCGATGGTCGCGGCTCACACGGCCGCGGCTGCCGAGAGCGCGCACCAGGGCTGGCAGGCCGGGGCGCTCGACGTGATCGAGGTCCCGTTCACTCGGGCGAAGGTGGACGCTGCCCTGGAGCGCCTGGAGACCTTCATCGGTCGTCCGAAGCGTCGGCTGCTGGTGGTCACCGACGACGCCGGCAGCCCGGGGGCCGCGGTCGCGGAGCGGTTCGAGTCGCTCGACGAGGTGGAGGTCGAGATCGTCGGGAGCCCCGAGGACGCGAGCGCCGCACTGGGCCAGGGCCCGGTCGACTGCGTGCTCGTGGACCTTGCGCTCCCCGACGGTGGCGGCCTCGAGGTCCTGAAGCGGATCCGGGCACGCAAGCAGGGGCGGCACACGCCCGTCGTCATCAGCCGCAGCGGGGACCTGGGCGCGCGCGAGGAGGCCCGGCTGTCGAAGTACGCCGAGACGCTCACCCTCACCCGGCCGGAGAGCCTGGAGGACCTGATCGAGGGGACGGCGCTCTTCCTCCACCGGTCCGACGTGGCGACGCCGGGCAACCGGGCGGCCCCGGGCGAACGTGAGTCCGAGCGGGAGCAGGCACTGGCGGGACGGCGGATCCTCATCGTCGACGACGACGTGCGGAACGTGTTCGCGCTGACCAGTGCGCTCGAGCAGCACGGCATCGACGTGCTCTACGCCGGCAACGGCGAGGAGGGGCTCGGCACCCTGCGCAGCGAGTCCGACATCGACCTCGTGCTCATGGATGTGATGATGCCGGGGATGGACGGTTACACCGCGATGCGCGAGATCCGGAAGATGCCCAAGTTCCGGGACCTGCCGGTGATCGCGCTGACGGCCAAGGCCATGCCCGGTGACCGGGACAACAGCCTCACGGCGGGCGCGTCGGACTACGTCACCAAACCGGTGGACGTCGAGCAGCTGCTGTCCGTGATCCGGTCGTGGCTGTCGTGACCGAGCGCCCGAAGATCCTCCTGGTGGACGACCGCCCGGAGAACCTGCTGGCGCTCGAGGCCATCCTCGGTTCGCTGGACGTGGACCTGGTGCGCGCGAACTCGGGGGAGGAGGCGTTGCGCGCCCTGCTCCGCGCCGACTTCGCGCTGATCCTGCTCGACGCCCAGATGCCGGGCATGGACGGCTTCGAGACGGCTGCCCGGATCAAGCGCCGGACCCGGACCAAGGACGTCCCGATCATCTTCCTCACGGCGGTCGACAAGGACATGAGCAGCTCCTACCGCGGCTACGTGGCCGGCGGGGCGGACTACATCTCGAAGCCGTTCGACCCGTGGATCCTCCGCGCCAAGGTCCAGGTCTTCGTCGACCTGTGGGAGGCGGGGCGGCTCCAGGCGGCGCAGGCCGCCCTGCTGCGCGACCGCGAGGGCGTCGGGGGCGACCTGCAGCGTGCCTTCTGGGACCGGTTCACCGGGCTCGAGGAGGCCGTGCACGACCTCGACGCGCAGCTGGGGGACGTCGGACCGGCGGCCCGGGCGGCGCTCGACCGCGTGCAGCAACGTCTCGACGAGCTGCGCGGCACCCTCGACGGACGGGTCTCCTCGTCGTAGGGAGCCGGTTCCCGTGATCGCGGAGGCCAGGCTCAGCGACGGCACGCGAGCGCTCATCTGGCCGTTGCTCCCGAGCGACCGCGAGGAGGTCCGTGAGCGCTACGAGAGCCTCTCGGCCGAGACGCGCGAGCACCGGTTCCTCGCCAGCGTCCCGCACCTGACCGACGCGATGCTGGACCACCTGGTCGACGAGGTGGACGGCATCGACCACGTGGCGCTCGCCCTGGTCGTGATCGGCGACGACAACGTGGGCAGGTCGGTCGGTGTGGCGAGGATGATCCGTTACCGGGACGAGCCCGAGGCGGCGGACGTCGCCGTGACCGTGGACGACGCCTGGCAGGGGCGCGGCGTCGCGACCGCACTCCTCGCCGAGCTGCTGCGGGTGCGCCCGGCGGGGGTGGTGCGGGTCGTCACCACGGTGGCCGCTGACAACGAGGCCTCGTTGGCGATGCTGCGTCGTCTGGGCAGGAACACCGTCACGCCGGCGGGGAACAACCGGCTGGACGTCGTGGTGGACCTCCCCGACGCGCCCCCGGCCGGGCCCGGGGACCTAGGCCCCTAGCCCTGACCGGGCGGCGCTTCGACGCTGGCTGCATGGCAGCCTCGGTCGGACGGATGTTCTACGACCGGGTCGCCGCGACCCCGGACGCCGAGGCGTACCGCTTCCCCACGCCGCGAGGCTGGGAGTCGGTGACCTGGGCGCAGGCCGGGGAGACGGTCCGCACTCTTGCCGCGGGGCTGCTCGCGCTGGGGATCCAGCACGAGGACCGGGTGGCGATCGCGAGCGGGACGCGGATCGAGTGGTTGTACGCGGACCTCGCGGTCACCTGCGCCGGAGCGGCGACGACGACCGTCTACCCCACGACAGGCAGCGAGGACGTCGGCCACATCCTGCGCGACAGCGGTTCGCGGATCGCCTTCGCCGAGGACGACGCCCAGGTCGCCAAGCTGCGCGCCGAGCGTGACCACCTGCCGGACCTGGTCCGGGTCGTCACCTTCGACGGCCAGGCCGACGATGAGTGGGTGCTGAGCCTCGACGACCTGCGAGCGCTGGGTGCCGGGCACCTGGCCGCCCACCCGACCGCAGTCGACGAGGCGGTGGCCGCGATCGGGCCGGAGGACCTGGCCACGCTGATCTACACCTCCGGCACGACCGGCCGCCCGAAGGGTGTCGAGCTGCCGCACCGCTGCTGGACCTACATCGGAGCGGGCGCGGACGCCCTGCACATCATGTCGAGCGACGACCTGCAGTACCTCTGGCTCCCGATGTCCCACTCCTTCGGGAAGATGCTGCAGGCGGTCCAGCTCCAGATCGGCTTCCCGACGGCCGTCGACGGTCGCATCGACAAGATCGTGGAGAACCTGGCGGAGGTGCGGCCCACGTTCATGGCCGGCCCTCCGCGGATCTTCGAGAAGGTGCACGCCAAGATCGTGCAGACGGTCGAGCAGGAGGGCGGGGTCAAGGGAGCCCTCTTCGGCTGGGCCTTCGGAGTGGGCAACAAGGTCGCGCAGGCGCGGTTCGAAGGCCGTCGACCGGGTCGTGCCCTGCGCGCCCAGCACGCGGTGGCCGACAGGCTGGTCATGTCGAAGATCCGGGCTCGCCTGGGCGGCCGGGTCCGGTACCTCATCTCGGGCAGTGCGGCACTCTCCCCTGACGTGGCTGCCTGGTTCTACGCAGCCGGGATCCCCGTCCTCGAGGGGTACGGACTGACGGAGAGCAGCGCCGGGGCCTGCATCGTCCGGCCCGACGACCCGGTGTTCGGCGGAGTGGGGCCGCCGATCAGCGGCACGGAGGTGAGGACGGCCGCCGACGGCGAGATCTTCCTGAGGGGCCCGAGCGTGATGCGCGGCTACCACCACCTGCCCGAGGAGACGTCGGAGGTGCTGACCGCCGACGGATGGCTGGCCACCGGCGACGTGGGTGAGCTGGACGAGCGCGGGAGACTGAGGATCACGGACCGCAAGAAGGACCTGATCAAGACCTCCGGCGGCAAGTACATCGCGCCCCAGGCCATCGAGGTCCTGTTCAAGGCGGTGTGCCCGCTGGCCAGCCAGATCGTCGTGCACGGGGACGGCCGGAACTACGCGACCGCACTGATCACCCTCGACCCCGAGGCGCTGGCGCAGTGGGGGACGGCCAAGGGACTCGCGGCCACCGACTACCGGTGGCTCACCGCGGACCCGGCCGTGCACGACTACGTGCAGGGCTGCCTCGACGAGGTCAACGGCCGGCTCAACCGCTGGGAGACGATCAAGGACTTCCGGATCCTCGACCACGACCTGTCGGTCGAGGCCGGCGAGCTCACCCCGAGCATGAAGGTCAAGCGCAAGGTCGTCGAGTCGACGTACCGCCCCCTCCTCGACTCGATGTACGAGGGGGCCGTGAGCGCCTGAACGCCGGCGACGGAAGGACCCACGGTCAGGCCGGTCAGTCACGGCTGGTTGCTGGCCCTGACCGCCTCACCGTCGGGTGACGCGTGCCCGCTGGCGCGGTGGGCGACCCAGGCCCGGTTCACGGTCGTCGCGCCGATGAGGATCCGGGCCAGCAGGTAGGTCCACAGCAGCAGCGTCGCCGCCGCGCCGAGGTCGCCGTACAGCTGGGAGGCGCTGCTGAGCCGGTGCACGAGGAAGAACGCCGAGAACGCGTGCATCACCTCGAAGCCGACACCGATCAGCAGCCCTCCCGGGACCAGGTCCTGGAGCGAGACGCCCGGGGGCCGGGGGAGCAGCGACAGGACGACCCAGCCGAGGAGGGAGTAGACGACGACCAGTAGCAGCGTGGCAACGACCCCGACCGCGTGGTCGATGCTGCGCAGCCAGTTCGCCGCCAGCACCAGGCCGAGCGCCGAGACGAGCAGCCCCACCACCAGTGCCGCCGCGCGTGGGGGACGTCGCAGCTTCTGGACGGGCAGCTGCCACGCCAGCGTGGTTGCCACCCACATCGTCCGGGCCAGCGTGAGCGAGGCGTAGAACAGCGCGAAGAGACCGGTCACCACCAGCACCCATCGCGCTTCGTGAGCCTGCGCGGTCGCCGACGAGATCGTGGAGGCGGCGAAGCCGCTCATGCCGCTGTCCGACGCCAGCCGCCGCGCCGCGCCCGGCCGGAGGAAGCCGAGGCAGCCGACCACGACGAGACAGGCGGGGAGCAGCCAGAGGAAGAGACGGAACGCCAGCGCGCCCGCCAGCAACGGGCCGCCCGTGACGCGGTCGTGGTCGACCGCGGTCAGGACGAACCGCACCGCGGGGTACCGCCGCTGCGCCGCTTCGACCCGGTCCAGGGTCCGGGCGCGGCGCTTGCGTGCCCACTCGGCGAGCCGCTCCAGCCGGGCACGCCGGGAGGAGGACGGGTCGCCAGCGCCCTGCATCGGCCCAGCGTGTCCGCAAGGCGCCACGAGCACCTCACCCTTCAGGGGTGACGACGTGGTCCACCGGCCGGGCCAACAGTGGGAGTCGGCCCACGCCCCCCTGCGCGAGGTGACATGCGAACCGACGCCGAAACCGACTCGGACGTGATGCCACCACGCCTCCGGCGGCGCCGACCCCTGATGATGCTGGTGGGCTCGGCGCTGGTCGCGACGGCCATCGTCAGCGCCTACTTCGTGCTGCCGCTGTCGTCGGACCTGGCCGCCGACACGTCCGTCGAGCTCGCCCTCGGCCTCATGGTCCTCGCCGCCCTCCTGGCCTGGCAGGTCCACGAGATCCTCCGTTCGCCCTACCCGGCCGCGCAGGCGGTCAGCGCCCTGGTGGTGTCCGTGCCGCTGTTCCTGACCCTGTTCGCCATGACCTACTACCTGATGGGTGACGCGGAGCCGAGCACCTTCTCGGAGCCGATGACCCGGCTGGACTCGCTGTACTTCACCGTGACCGTCTTCGCCACCGTCGGCTTCGGCGACATCACCGCGGTGTCCCAGGGTGCCCGAGCGGTCACCACCGTGCAGATGATGGGCGGCCTGGTCCTCGTCGGGCTCATCGCGCGCGTGATCTTCGGTGCCGTCCAGGAGAGCCGCAGCCGCCGCGACGACGGGCGCCGGAAGTGAGCACCCCGATGACCTCGACGCCGTCGCGGGCCGCGCAGCAGCCACCCCCGGACCCGCTCTCGTTGCTCAGGTCGCGTGGTTACGTGACCATCCTGGTGGTCGCCGCCCTCGTGGGCGCCCCGGTCGCGCTCGCGTCGTACTGGTTCCTGCAGCTCGCCACGCACCTCCAGGGGTGGATGTACGTCGACCTGCCGAAGGCCCTGGGCCTGGGCTCGCCGGCCTGGTGGCCGGTCCCGGTCCTCGTGGCAGGCGGTGTGCTGGTCGCCCTCACCGTCAAGTACCTGCCCGGCCACGGCGGCGAGACGCCGGCCGACGGGTTCCGGGCCGGCCGAGGGGTGCCGACGCCGGTGGAGCTGATCGGCGTCGCGCTGGCCGCCCTGGCCACGCTCGGGTTCGGTGCGGTCCTCGGGCCCGAGGCGCCCCTGATCGCGCTCGGGGGCGGGCTCGCCGCCGGGGCGGTGCGGCTGCTCAAGCGCGACGCGCCGACGCAGGCCGTGGCACTGATCGGGGCCGCGGGGAGCTTCGCCGCGATCAGCACCCTGCTCGGGTCGCCGCTGCCCGCGGCCTTCCTGCTCATGGAGATCGCCGGCATCGGCGGGGCGATGACCTCGCTGATGCTTGCCCCGGGGCTCCTGGCGGCCGGGATCGGTTCGCTGGTCTTCATCGGCCTGGACTCGCTCACCGGGCTCGGCACCACCTCGCTGGCCGTGCCCGACCTGCCGCAGGTCGGGAGCCCCACGCTCTCCGAGTTCGGCTGGGCGTTCGTCATCGGGGCCGCGGCGGCGCTGTTCGGCAGCGGGATCCGCAGGATCGGCCTGGCCCTGAAGCCGCTGGTGGAGCGGAGGCTGTTGCTGGCCACCCCGGCCGTGGGGCTGCTGGTCGCCGGGCTGGCGATCCTCTACGGCGAGACCACCGACAAGAGCTCCTCGGACGTGCTCTTCTCGGGCCAGGAGGCCCTCGGGCCACTGGTCGCACAGAGTGCGGAGTACTCGGTCGGGACGCTGCTGCTGCTCCTGCTGTGCAAGGGGCTCGCGTACGGCTTGTGCCTGGGCAGCTTCCGGGGCGGTCCGATCTTCCCGGCGTTGTTCCTCGGCGCCGCCGGCGGCGTCGCGATGGGGCACCTCCCCGGGCTGGCGACGGTGTCGGGCGCCGCAATGGGCATCGGGGCCATGTGTGTCGCCATGCTGGGCTTTCCGCTGGTCTCGGTCCTCCTGGCCACCCTCCTGCTGATGTCCGACGGGCTCGAGGTGATGCCCCTGGTGATCGTGGCCGTGGTCGTCGCCTACGTCGGCCGTGCGTGGCTCGACCCGGGTGCGCCACACGAGCCACGCGAGCCTCAGGAGCCCGCGCGCGGGTCCTGACCCTCGGGCAGGTGGACGGTGTGGTGGCCGGCCTGCACCTGTCCGAGCAGCTCGCTGCGGGACAGGGTGTCCGAGGGGGCGCCCCGCTGCCTCAGACCCCGTGCGCGGCGAGGATCGCGGGGACATCGCTCTGTGCGCCGCGGGCAGTCGCGGCGGCGAACGCCGTCGGGTCCAGCCGGGGCCGCACCATCTGGTCGCGCACCAGCGAGAGGTGGAAGAAGCCTGCCGTGTCGTCCAGCAGCGTGCCGGCCGCCGCCCCGACCAGCTCGGCGGCCTCCTCCCAGTCGTCGCGACAGGCGGCCGCGCACGCGAGCGCGAGGACGCAGTCGGCGTCGGCCACCCGGCCCTCCGCTTCCGCGCGGGCGCGGGAACGCCGCAGCTGGTCGACGTAGTCCTCGCCCTCCACGACGAGGGCGAGGGCGCTCCAGTACATCGTCAGCCAGTTCTCGCGCAGCCCGGTCGCGGCGAGGTCGCGCAGCTGCGCGTCCATCAGCCGGCGCAGCCGGGGAGCGTCACGATCCACGAGGGCGAGCAGGCTGGCGGCCCAGTGGCAGAGATAGCGGTCGTAGTCGCGCTCGCCCACGGTCTCCACGACGTCCCGGGCCTCGTCGACCAGTTCCTCGCACGGCCCTTGCATGCGGACCGTGACCAGGCGGTAGCCGCGAGCGAGCCGGGCGAGCCCCGGCTCGCCGATCTCGCGGGCCCGCCGGCCCGCCGCCTCGAGCCTCCGGGTCGCGCGGGCGGGGTCGTCCAGGTGCACGAGCGCCTCGTAGATGAGGACGACGACCGAGGCGCCCGGGTCGTCGAGCCGGTCGGCCAGCCGCGCCGCCCTGGTGGCCGCCCCGCGCATCGCCCGGGGGTCGCCCGCCCCCAGCGCGACATCGGCCGACAGCAGCAGCGCCCACAGCCGGTCCGTGTCGTCGAGGTTGCTCGCGAGGAGGTCGCCGACCCATCGGCGGCCCTCGGCGTAGGAGACCGCGTTGCGCCAGAGCATGCTGATCCCGAGCGCGACGTCGACGGCGCCGCTGAGGTCGCCGCGGGCCAGGCTGGCCTCGAACGCGAGGCGGACGTTGTCGAGGTCGTCGCGGCTTCGCGCGGCCAGGGAGGTGGAGAGCCAGGCCCCCGTGCGAGACGTCGCCGACGCTCGGTCCACGACGTGCCGTCGGAGCAGCTCGACGACCTCGGCGTGCCGACCGGACTCGGCGAGCCGTTGGGCGGCGAACAGCCGGATCGTCTCCAGCAGCCGGTAGCGCCCGCTCGACCGCTCGTGCACGACGAGGCTCTTCGCGACCAGGTCGCCCACGACGTTCGTCACGGCGGCGGGGTCAGGTCCACCGCTGACGGCGACCACGGCGTCCAGGTCGAACGACGAGGGGAAGACGCCCAGTCGGTCGAAGACGTCCCGGGCCCGGTCGGAGAGCAGCCGGTAGCTCCAGTCGATCGTGGCCGAGAGCGCCGAGTGTCGTGCGCCGGCCCGGGGCCGAGCTCCCGTCAGCAGGGTCAGTCGATCGTCGAGCCGGCGGACCAGCTCGTCGAGGCTCAGGTGCCGCATCTGCGCCGCCGCCAGCTCGATGGCCAGCGGCAGGCCGTCCAGCCGCGCGCAGAGCAGGGCGACCCTCGGGTCGTGGACCTCCGCGACGTCCACCCCGGCCGCGGCCGCCGCCCGGTCGACGAAGAGCTCCGCGGCGCCGGAGCCCAGCGACCCGAGGGGGTGCACGGCCTCCCCGTCGACCCCCAGCGGTTCGCGGCTGGTGACCAGCACCCGCGCCTCCTCGCCGGCGTCGAGGATCGCGTCGACGAGGGCCGCGCTCTCGTCCAGCAGGTGCTCGCAGTTGTCGAGGACGAGCAGCACCGGCCTCAGCCCCAGGGTCGCCGCGAGCGCGGAGGTCCGGACCGCGCCCTCGCCCTGCACGCCGACCGCCTCGGCGACGGCCCTCGTGACCTCGTCCGCCTCGCGGACCGGCGCGAGCTCCGCGAAGACGACGTCGGCCTCAGAGCCGTCGTCGGACTGCACGGCTCTCGCGTGAGCGAGGGCCAGCGTGGACTTGCCGGCCCCGCCCGGCCCGGTGATCGTGACCACCCGGTGCCGCTTCAGCAGGTCGGCCACCTCGTCGAGGTCCCGGCCCCGGCCGATCAGGCGGTTCCGCGCGGCGGGAAGGACCAGACGCGCCGGCAGCGAGGTCGGGGGCGTCCCGGCAGGCATCGCCTCGGCCTCCGCACGGAGCTGTCGCGCGACCTCGGACGGCTCGACACCGAGCTCGCTCTCGAGGACCTGCGCCATCCGGTCGAGGGCCTCGATGGCGTCGTGCCGTCGACCCTGCCGCAGCAGGTCCCGGACCATGTCGACCTGGGCGTCCTCGTCCAGCGGGTCGTCGGCCACGAGCGCGTCGTACCGCCCCGCCGCACGCAGCACCTCCCGGTGTTGCAGCCGGAGCCGGCCGCGAGCCTCCTCCGTCCACGGCTCGTAGAGGTCGTCGGGCAGCAGGGTCCCGGCGTACAGCGCCGCCGCCGCGGCGGCGTGCTGCGCGTCCTCGCCGTCGCGTGCGGCACCCGCAGCCCGCTCGAAGACCGTGACGTCGACCTCGACGTCGACGTCCGGGAAGAGGGCGACGGTTCCCTGTGACACCACGACGCTGCGGGGCTCGCCGAGGGCGGCGCGTGCGTAGTGCGCGGCCGTGTGCAGCCGCGTCGCACCGGTGTCGGGCGGCACGTCCGGCCACAGTGCGTCGATCACCTGCTCGCGGTGGAGGCGGTGCGAGGGCTGCAGCGCCAGCAGCTTGACCAGCCGGCTGGCCGACTGACGGCGCCAGCTCCGGGCAGGCACGGCCAGGCCGTCGACGACGACCTCGAACCGACCGAGCAGCCGAACCTGGACCCGCATCACCCTCACCCGGCCATCGGCGTGGGCGGACCCCGCGCCGGCCGCTCCCATCCGATCACCTGGGGCGGGGCCAGCCAAGGACCAGAGGACCCGCAGGTCCGCCTACGCGTCGACAGCCTCGCAGGGACCACCCTGGCTGTCGGCGGCCGCGACCCTGCAGGCCAGCGCCACCACGGCATGCCGGTCGACGCGCGGCGGGTCGAGCAGCCGCAGTGGCCCGTCGCCCTCCAGCAGGCCGTCGACCAGGGCCAGGTGGACGCCGAGCCGGGCGACCATTCGGCGGGACGGCTGGTTCCCCGGCAGCACCGACGCGCGGACCCGGCGTACTCCGCGGGCCGCGGCGACGGTCGTCACCGCGTCCAGGAGCATCGTGCCGATCCCGGCGCCGCGGGAGGCATCGGCGACCTCGAAGGCGACCTCTGCGACCCCGGTGTCGTCCAGCAGGTAGCGGCCCACCCCGACCGGGCGGCCGCCGAGGACGGCCACCCAGGCCACGTGGTGGTCGCCGTCGACGTCCGCCAGCGCGGCCACCATCGCCGACGGGAGGCGGGTCATGGGCGTGAAGTAGCGCTGGGCTCTCGAGTCGAGGGACATGCCGTCGAAGACAGCCTCCAGCGGCTCGGTCTCGCCACGGCGGAGCGGCCGGAGCGCGACGGTGCCGCCACCGGGGAGCAGGACGGGGACGTGCTGACCCGTCGAGGGGCGGCGGGGCAGGTGCCACGCGATGGTCATGGCAGTTCCTTCAGGTCCGGGCGGCGAGGACCGCCGCGAGGGTGAGGTACGACGCGAGGCCGGCTGCCACCGCGAGCAGCAGCGACCGACCGCGGTAGGCGAGCCAGAGGCCGAGGCCGACGGCGAGGGCGGCGAGGACCGGCGCGGTCACGGAGGCGCCGGCGAGAGAGCTGTCGCGGTGCTGGACGACCGTGCGGACGGTCGTGGCGGCGAGCACCGCCATCCCCGCGCGACCCGCGTGGACGGTGACCCGGTCCGGGATCCGGGCGGCGCCGAGGAGTGGGAGGACGCGGAGCAGCAGGCTGCCGCCGCCCACGAGGACCACGGCCAGTGCGACCGTCATGACGCCACCGCCCCGGACCGGCTGCCGCGGGTCGCCAGGTCGGCGAGCAGGCCTCCGGCGATGCCGGCCACAGCGGCGGCGACGAGCGCCACTCCGGCCGACACGGGCGCCGTGACGACCGCGGACAGGCCTGCCGCGGCCGAGGCCACCAGCACGGGGCGGTGCCGCAGCTGGGTGGCGACCGTGCAGCCGAGCACGAGCGCCGGCACCAGCGCGGCCGCAGGGTCGCCGCTCAGGACGTCCCCGCTCAGTGCGCCGACGGTGACCATGGCCGGCCAGGCGACGAAGAGGGTGAGCCCGGCACCGAGGTAGAAGCCACGCCGGCCGGTCTCCCGTGCCCGGGTGAGCGCCCACGGCGCATCGGTGAGGAGGACCCCGGCGAGCAGCCGCTGCGAGAGCGTGGCCGCCGCCCAGTCCGGGGCCATCGCCGTGGAGTACGCCGACAGCCTGGTCTGCACGAGGAGGCCGGCCACGGCTGCCGCGACCCACCCCGACCCCTGCGCCAGCACGTCGAGCGTGACGAGGTGGGCGGCGCCGCCGTAGATCGTCCAGGTCGAGAGCCAGGCCGCGAGCGGGTTGTCGCTGGCCGCCACCGCCGCTCCCACCATCAGCGCGAACGGCGCGTACGCCACGAGGAGCGGGAGCATCGCGCGCACCCCCGCCGCGGCGTCCCGGTCCAGCAGGGCGGCCGGTCGGGCGCCATCAGCCGACTGGGCCGGTTCGCGGAGCGCCGGACCTCCTGGTCGAAGGCCCGGACCACGGCTGTCGTACATCGCGACCTCCAGGTCGTTCGGGTGATGACCAGAAGGCTGCGACGGAGGGCTTCCCGCGACCTTCCCCCGGGAGGAAGACGGGGACGTCCCCGGGGAAGATCGATGCCGTGCGGACCCGCCGTCGGCGGCGCGGCGTACGTCGACCCGGGCGCGACGCAGGGCTGAGCTGTCCGAGATGCACGAGGGGCTCCCACCGGTCCGGTGGGAGCCCCTCGTCGTGCGTCAGGCGGCGACCGTCTCGCGCACCCGGTCGATCATCGCCTGCTCGCGCTCGCTGACCCGGACCGCGTGGAAGCCGACGAAGCCGCCCTCCTTCGCCGCGTCAGCGGCCGCCTGCGCGGCCGCCACGAGCCACTGGCCGAACGCCGCTGACTCGTCCGGCGTCGCCTTGGCCGCGACCATGTCGTGCACGGCGCGCAGCTCGCCGATCACCTGGTCGCCGGTCGGCTGGTCCTTGGTCGGCTTGTAGCCCTTGAGCGGGTTCTGCTTGTGCTGGACCATCTCCTGCACGTCGAGCGCGACCTCCGACAGCAGCTGCTCGCGGCTGGGTGGGTTGGTGGCGCTCCGCATCGTGGCCATGGTCTCCTTCGCGGCCTCGATCGGGCCGCCGGGGTCGGCCAGCGTGATCGCCAGCCCGGCCATCATCGGGGCGCGGACGATCCGGGCCCAGTCGTCGGTGTCGAAGTCGCTCTTGGTGGTCACGGTGCGGTCCTTCCGTGGTGTTCTCCGGACGGCTCCACCGTGCCCTGCGTGCCGGGGCGGGACCTCACCCCCGACGGGTGAGACGCGCGCGCCGCTGTGGGGCCGTCCCAGACGCACGAAGGGCTCCCACCGATCGGTGGGAGCCCTTCGTCGTGGTGTCCGAGGGGGGACTTGAACCCCCACGCCCTAATACGGGCACTAGCACCTCAAGCTAGCGCGTCTGCCAATTCCGCCACCCGGACGAGTGCGGTGGAACAGTAACAAATGACGGCCGGAATCCTTCAATCGGGCTCCCCCCTTCCGCGGGTGTCAGGATGGGGCCATGGCTGGCTACACAGGGGACACCGAACAGGCAGCGCACGACCCGGCTCACGACCCGGCCGGCGAGGTGGTCGAGCTCTGCCGTGAGCTGATCCGGATGGACACCTCCAACTACGGCGACGAGGACGGCCCGGGGGAGCGGAAGGCTGCCGAGTACGTCGCCACGCTGCTCGACGAGGTCGGCATCGAGTCCCGGCTCTACGAGTCCGAGCCGGGACGCACGTCGGTCGTGGCGCACTGGGGCGGGGGTTCGCCGGGGGACGGGGGAGCGTTGCTGCTGCACGGCCACCTCGACGTCGTGCCCGCCGCTGCGGAGGACTGGCAGGTCGACCCGTTCTCGGGCGAGATCCGGGACGGTTACGTCTGGGGTCGTGGGGCCGTCGACATGAAGGACTTCGACGCGATGCTGCTCTCGGTCGTGCGTGCACGCACCCGCGCCGGCCGGGTTCCGGAGCGGCCGGTCGTCCTCTGCTTCACCGCCGACGAGGAGGCGGGCGGCCACAAGGGCGCGCAGGTGCTCGTGGAGGACCACCGCGAGGAGCTCGAGGGCTGCACCGAGGCCGTCGGCGAGGTCGGCGGGTTCAGCACCACGGTCCGCGGCCGCCGGATGTACCTCGTCGAGGCGGCCGAGAAGGGCATGGCCTGGATGCGGCTGACCGCCCGGGGCCGCGCCGGACACGGCTCGATGATCAACCGCGAGAACGCCGTGACCGAGCTGGCGGCGGCCGTCGCCCGGATCGGCGCGCACCAGTGGCCGGTCCGGCTGACGCCGACCATGAGGACCCTGCTCGCCGCGGTCGGCGAGCTCGCGGGCACCGAGGCCACCCCGGAGAACGCCGAGAGCCTGGTGGAGGAGTTCGGCGGGGCGGCCCGCATGCTCGGCGCGGTGCTGCGCAACACCACCAACCCCACGATGCTCGGCGCCGGCTACAAGGTGAACGTCATCCCCACCGAGGCCACCGCGCACGTCGACGGCCGGTTCCTGCCCGGCTTCGAGGACGAGTTCTTCGCCACGCTCGCGGAGCTGTGCGGGGAGAACGTCACCATCGACTACGTCTCGAAGCAGCAGCCCTGGGAGACGCCGTACGACGGGGACCTGGTCGACGCCATGGGCCGGTCGATCCTCGCCGAGGACCCGGACGCCATCGTCGCGCCGTACCTCATGAGCGGCGGGACGGACGCCAAGCACTTCAACAAGCTGGGCCTGCGCTCCTACGGCTTCGCGCCGCTGCGACTGCCCGCCGACCTGGACTTCACCGCGCTCTTCCACGGCGTGGACGAGCGGGTCCCGGTCGACGCGCTGGAGTTCGGCGCGCGTGTGTTCGACAGGTTCCTCGACCAGGTCTGACTGTCGCAGCCCGCCGAACGGCTGCCAGGCAGCACGGCAGGCCCGATGGCCCGGTGGCTGCCGGGGATCGGGCCTGCTGCGGTCAGTTGGTGGGGATCTCGAGGGTGCCGAGTGGGGTGACGAGGTAGCTGCGGCCGTGGGGGCCGTGCCATTCGTAGGTGCCGTCGGGTCGTCGTCGGTAGCGCCAGCGGCCGGAGGTTTTGCAGCGGTGATGTCGTCGGCACAGGCAGGCCAGGTTGTGGGGGTTGGTCTGGCCCGGTGGTCCGCCCTGGTCCATCGGGACGTAGGGGTCGATGTGGTCGAGGTCGGTGGCCGGGCGTCGACGGTGCACCAGGGGAAGACGCAGTGGCCGTCGCGGAGGATGACGATCTCGCGGATCTCCTCGGACGGGTCGTGCCCGTCCACGGCGGGGCACCGGTTGAGGTCGAGCACCGGGCGGATGACCACGTCGTCGGAGCGGCCCAGCCAGTCGCGGATCTTCTCCAGCGGTCGCCGGGCCGAGCCTCTCCACCTCGCCGACCGCGCGCTGCCGTCGAGGATGCCGAGGTGCAGCAGCTCGGTCAGGGAGGCGTGCGCGTAGAGCACGGTCTGCCGGCGGCGCACCGGGGTGGTCGCGACCGGCTCGACCACCGGAGACCCGTCGCCTGCCGCCGGAGACCCGTTGTCGTCGCCGGTGAGGGCGAGCGAGGTCGAGGGTGGCCTGCTGGGCGGCGATCACGCCGAGGGCCTTGGCCTTGCGGATCTCGAGGTCGTCGGTGTCGCCGAGCGCCTTCAGCTGCGGCGGCCTGGTCGCAGACCAGGTCGTGGAAGGCGGTCAGGTCGAGGGTGTCGCCGGCGACGTCGAGGTAGGAGGTGCCGTCGTAGTCGCCGGGGGCGGGGTGCCGCAGGGTGACGTGCCAACCCTTCCGGCCCTGCTTCTGCTTCTCCTCGAGGAGCTCGGGGTGGTACTTGGCGATCGCCATCGCGACCGCGGTCTGGATCGCGGCGAACCCGCAGGAGGCGCAGCCTGGGGGCGAGCTGGTCGTCCACGTACGCCGCGGCGGCCTTGGACAACGCGTGGGTGGCCTGGGCGACCTGGCGGGCCTTCCACGGCTCCACCGCCAGGTGCCTCGACGAGCCGCCAGATCTTCGGGAGGCGGTGCTGGAGGTCGAGGGCGTCGGCGATCAGCTTCATCCCGGTCAGCGTGGACACCCCGAGGGCGGCGGCGACCGGTTCCGGGGCGAACGCGGAGACCGCCGGGGTGCCCGCCCCGCCCAGGGACTCGTCCTGGTGCAGCACGCCGGGCAGGGCGTCGCCGGCCCAGGTGGCGACGCCGGTGTCGGCGGTGGCGGGGTGCAGCACGCACCACTGGCCGGCCAGCCGCAGCTTGCCGCGCTCCTCGGCGCGGGCGCCGAGCTTGCGCTGCTCGAGCACGGCAAGGAGACCGTCGGCGTCGAGGTCCTCGACCACCACCGGCTGTCCCATCGCATCCACTTCGAACATACGTTCATTCTCCCAGCGTGCGCCGCTGGTGTCGCGGGGTGTGAACGGTTCGTGGCCCATCAATTTTCGAGAAATTTTCGACCGGCGGACGAAGCGCGACCGTGAGCCGCCGGCGGGGGTCTCGACACGCTCGCTGGGCAGAGCAGCTGGCGCTCGCCACTCGACCAGCGAAGGCGCACCTCGACCAGCGGGTGGAAGCCCGCAGGCCGGGAGCGGACCGCAACCCGCGGCGTACCCGTCCCCGTAGCTGCGAAGGACCGCAACCACCCACCGCCCGTACGTCGCCGGCGGGGGTCTCGACACGCTCGCTGGCGCTCGCTACTCGACCAGCGGGGAGCCCGCGAGCCGGGACGAGCGACCGCAACCCACGGCGTACCCGTCCCCGTAGCTGCGAAGACCGCAACCACCCACCGCCCGTACGTCGCCGGGGGTGGTCTCGACACGCTCGCTACTCGACCAGCGAAAGCGGAATCGTTGGGAGCCGGGTCTCGACACGCTCCGTCGCGGCTTCGCAGGCTCAGCCGCGGTCGCTGCTCGACCACCGTCGATCAGACCGTCGCAAGCTCCGCTCTGATCAGGCGGTCCGCACGGCGCGGATGATCCTGCGCCGCAGCACCACCCTGCGGGTGCCGTCGGTGCCGATCCGCACCCGGTCCAGCTCCCAGCCGCCGTGCTCGGCGCGCTCCACGAGCAGCTTGGTGACGACGTTGCGCGGGAACTCGCGGGAGAACGTCACCCGGTCGAACTCCCACTCCACCCCCCGGGACGGCGGGCGAGGGTGGGCGCGACTCACGTCACTCCCCGGACACGTCGTCGAGCGCCTCGACGATCTCCGGCGGCAGGGCCAGCTCCTCGACGCCGAGCGCGCCCTTGAGCTGGATGGCGGTGCGGGCGCCGACGATCGGGGCGGTGACCCCCGGGCGGTCCCGCACCCAGGCCAGGGCGACCTCGAGCGGCGTCCAGCCGAGACCGTCGGCGGCGCGTGCGACCGCCTCGACGACCTGCCCGGCGCGGTCGCCGAGGTAGACGCCCACGAAGTTCGCGAAGTGCGAGGAGGCGGCACGCGAGTCCGACGGCGTGCCCGAGCGGTACTTCCCGGTCAGCACGCCCCGGCCCAGCGGCGACCACGGGAGGACGCCGAGGCCCATCGCCGCGGCCGCGGGCAGCACCTCCTGCTCGACCGAGCGGTTGAGCAGGGAGTACTCCACCTGGGTCGAGGCCAGCACCGCCCGTCCGGGGACGGCGCGCTGCCAGGTGGCCGCCTGGGCGGTCTGCCAGCCGGAGTAGTTCGACACACCGACGTACGACGCGCGCCCCGAGGTCACCGCGATGTCGAGCGCGGAGAGGGTCTCCTCCAGCGGGGTCTCGTCGGACCAGATGTGGACCTGCCACAGGTCGACGTGGTCGACCCCGAGCCGTCGCAGCGAGGCGTCCAGCGTCGTGAGCAGGTGTCCCCGGGAGGTGTTGTACTGGCGGCCGCCGCGGCTGGCACCGATGCCGGCCTTGGTCGCCAGCACCACCTCGTCGCGCGGCACCACGTCGCCGACGAGGCTGCCGATCAGCTCCTCGGACGCACCGCCGCCGTACCCCGCTGCGGTGTCGAGCAGCGTGCCGCCGCTCTCCACGAACGCGATGAGCTGGTCCCGGGCCTCGTGCTCGTCGGTGTCGCGTCCCCACGTCATCGTTCCCAGGCCGAGCCGGGAGACCTTGAGACCGGTGGCGCCGACAGACCGCTGCTGCATGGCGACAAGGTAGCCGCAGCCCCCTGACGGCGGGCCTGCGGCTCGCCGGTCGGGACACTGCGTACTCTGTTCGGCGGCCGATGCAGGCCGACCCGTCATCCCCTCCCGTGGGCCCCGACCGGAAAGCCAGGCGATGAACTACCTCGACGCCGTGATCCTCGGCATCGTGGAGGGGCTCACCGAGTTCCTTCCCGTGTCCAGCACCGGCCACCTGACGATCGCCGAGAAGGTCCTCGGCCTCGACGTCTCGGACCCCGCGGTCACCGGCTTCACCGCCGTCATCCAGATGGGTGCGATCGCCGCGGTGATCGTGTACTTCGCCAGGGACATCTGGAACATCATCCGGGCGTGGAGCCTGGGCCTGGTCAAGCCGGAGTACCGCGGGCAGCTGGACCACCGGATGGGCTGGTACGTCATCGTGGGCAGCATCCCGGTCGGCATCGCCGGCCTGCTGCTCAAGGACGTGATCACCGGCGACCTGCGGTCGTTGTGGGTGGTCGCCGCCGGCCTGGTCGGCTGGAGCGCGGTGATGTGGTTCGCCGAGCGCGTCGCGACCCAGCTGCGGGGCGAGCGCGAGCTGAGCATGGTCGACGCGATCGTCGTCGGAGTGGTCCAGGTGTTCTCGCTGGTCCCGGGCGTGTCCCGCTCCGGCGCGACGATCTCCGCCGGCCTGCTGCGCGGCCTCGACCGCGTCACCGCCACCCGGCTCAGCTTCTTCCTCTCGATCCCGGCCCTGCTGGCCGCCGGGCTCTTCGAGCTCAAGGACGCCCTCGGCGGCGACATCGGGGTGGGGGAGACCCTCGTCGGGACGCTGGTCTCGTTCGTGGTGGCGTACGCCGCGATCGCGTGGCTGCTGCGCTTCGTCGCCCACCACTCGATCGCGTGGTTCGTGCCCTACCGGGTCGCGCTCGGCCTGCTGCTGCTCGCGCTGCTCGGGACGGGCGTGATGTCCGCGACCTGAGTCCCGACGACCACGCCGGGCCTCAGAGCCAGCCGGACTTCTTGAACCACACCCACAGGGCTCCCGAGGTCAGCACCATCAACGCGAGCGCGAACGGGTAGCCGGCGTACCAGCCGAGCTCGGGCATGTGGGCGAAGTTCATGCCGTAGACACCGGCGATGAGAGTGGGAGCCGCGACCAGGCCGATGCCCGCCGAGATCTTGCGCATGTCGTCGTTCTGCTGGACCGAGATCCGCGCGAGGTGCGCGTCGAAGGCGGTCGAGAGCAGCGCGTCGAGGGTCTCGACGACGTCGGCTGCCTGGGACAGGTGGTCGGCGACGTCGCGGAAGAAGGGGGCTGACCCCTCGTCGATCCCGGGCACGGTTCCGCTCGCGAAGCGTCGCATCGGGTCGCGCAGCGGCATCACCGCCCGGCGGACCTCGGCGATCTCGCGCTTGAGGGTGTAGATCCGGACCGAGTCGTTGGTGCGGGCGGGGGAGAAGACCGACTCCTCCACCTCGTCCACGTCGATCTGCAGCTCGTCGACCACGGCGACGTAGCCGTCGACCACGGTGTCGCAGACGGCGTAGACGACCGCGGAGGGCCCGTAGCCGAGCACGGATGCGTCGGACTCGAGGAAGGCCCGGGCCGACTGCAGCTGCGAGCCGCGACCGTGCCGGACGGTGACCACGAAGTCGGGGCCGACGAAGATGTTGATCTCCCCGGTCTCGACCGCGTCCTCCTCGTCGACGTACCAGAGCGTCTTGAGGACGAGGAACAGGCTCTCCTCGTAGCGCTCGAGCTTGGGACGCTGGTGGGCCTTGAAGGCGTCCTCGACGGCCAGCGGGTGCAGCCCGAAGGCGATGGCGACGTCCTCCAGCTCCGCCTCGGTCGGCTGGTGCAAACCGACCCAGACGAAGTCCCCGGCGTCGGCGATCTCGGCCCGCAGCTCGTGCAGGTCCTCCCGCGAGCAGTCGACCTCGACGCGGACACCCTTGCGGTACAGAGCACTGTCGACGATCACGCGCCGACCCTAGCCGCACAGCCGGGCAGGTGGCTGCGTTCGTCAGCCGTCGCCGGGCGTCAGGATGTCCCGCGCCTTGTCGCGAACGTCCTCCACCGTCTCGACGACGGTGTCCTTGACGCCCTCGACCTTCTTCTCCACCACCCGGGCGGCCACGTGCTCGATGGCGGCACCCGAGGCGTCCTCGAGCAGCTCGGGGACGGTGGTGCCGACCTGCTCGCGGAGGTCGAGACGGTTGGTGGCCTCCGCGAACCGCAGATAGGTGTCGACGCTGGCGACCACCACCCGGGCATCGACGGTCAGGAGCTCGATGCCCAGGAGCGAGACGCGGACGTAGGCGTCGATGACGATGCCCTTGTCGAGGATGATCTCGATGACGTCCGCGAGCCCGCTCGGCGCGGGCCTCGACAGGTAGCCACCACCACGGGACGCTGCCATCGCCCCATCGTGCCCCCCTCCCGGTCGGAGGGACGCCGCCGGGGTGCCCCGGGACCGCTCACCGGCCCACTACGCTCCACGACATGGCAACCGTGATCCTGGTGCGGCACGGCCGGACGACCGCGAACGCGACGGGGGTCCTGGCCGGCCGGCTCGCCGGTGTGAAGCTCGACGAGACCGGTCAGGGCCAGGCTGCCCGCGCCGCCGACCGGCTGGCCCCGGTGCCACTGGCCGCCGTGGTCAGCAGCCCTCTCGAGCGGTGTCGGCAGACCGCGAAGACCATCATGGGCGCCCAGACGGGCCCCCTGACCGTCGCCACCGAGCGGGGCATCACGGAGTGCGACTACGGCGAGTGGCAGGGCCGGGCCCTCAAGGACCTGTCGAAGGAGAAGCTGTGGGCGACCGTCCAGTCCCAGCCCTCCGCGGCCGCGTTCCCGGGCGGTGAGTCGCTGGGGGCGATGCAGGCCCGGGCCGTGGCCGCCGTACGCCGTCACGACGCGGCGGTGGAGGCCGCGCACGGCGTCGGCGCGGTCTGGGTGGCGGTGAGCCACGGGGACATCATCAAGTCCGTGCTCGCGGACGCCCTCGGCATGCACCTCGACCTGTTCCAGCGGCTCAACGTCGACCCCGCGTCGATGTCGATCATCCGCTACACCTCGGCCCGCCCCTACGTGCTGGCCACCAACACGCACGAGGGGGACCTGGCCTGGCTGGCCCCGAAGCCCGGCCGGAGAGCCCGTCGTTCGACCGAGGCAGCGGTGGGAGGCGGTGCCGGACCCGGCCCCCTTCCGCCGCGCCCCTAGGGTGGTGCCATGGCACCCCTCGTCCACGGATTCGACCCGCCGGAGAGGTTCGTCGCGGGCACCGTCGGCCCTCCGGGCTCGCGCACGTTCTTCCTCCAGGCCCGCTCGGGCACGCGGCTGGTGAGCGTCGCCCTGGAGAAGCAGCAGGTCTCTGCGCTCGCGGAGCGGATCGACGAGCTGCTCGACGAGGTGATGGCCAGCGAGCTCAACGAGGCCATGATCCCGGCGGTCGCACCGCTCGGCCTCGAGGACGCCGACCCGCTGGAGCAGCCGATCGAGGAGGAGTTCCGCGCCGGCACCATGACGCTGTCGTGGGACCCCGACGACGAGCGGATCGTGATCGAGGTGTTCCCGTTCACCGAGGCGGCCGTGCTGTCCCCGGAGCAGGTCGACGAGGAGGTCGAGGAGCCCGAGCCGGAGGAGATCTTCCTGGTGCGGATCCCTGCCGGTGCGGCCCGGGCGTTCGTGAAGCGCGCCGCACAGGTGCTCGACGCCGGTCGGCCGGCCTGCCCCTTCTGCGGCAACCCGATCGACCCGGAGGGCCATCTCTGCGTGCGGGCCAACGGGTTCCGCCGCCGCGACCCGTGATCGACCTGGTGGAGGACGAGCTGGTCCTCCACGGCCGGATCATGCCGGCGTCGAACGCCACCTTCGTCGGCGAGATCGGCGAGGTCCGGGTGGTCTACAAGCCCGTGGCGGGGGAGCGGCCGCTGTGGGACTTCCCGGACGGCACGCTCGCCGACCGGGAGGTCGCGGCGTACCTCGTCTCCGAGGCCATCGGCTGGAACGTCGTCCCCGAGACCTGGCTGCGCGAGGGACCGCACGGGCTCGGCATGGTCCAGCGCTGGCAGGAGCCCGACGCCGACCAGGAGGCGGTGACGCTGGTGCCCGAGGGACGGGTTCCGCCCGGCTACCTCCGGGTGTTCGACGGGCTGGACGGCCAGGACCAGCCGGTCAGCCTCGTCCACGAGGACTCGTCACCGCTGCGCCGGATGGCCGTCTTCGACATCGTGGTCAACAACGCCGACCGCAAGGGCGGGCACGTCCTGGAGATGACCGACGGGCACCGCTACGGCGTCGACCACGGGGTCACCTTCCACACCGACCACAAGCTCCGGACCGTGCTGTGGGGCTGGCTCGGCGAGCGCCTCACGGATGCGGAGGTCGCGGCGGTGAGCCGGCTCCGTGCCGCGCTCGGCGGCGACCTGGGCGACGCCCTGGGGTTCCACCTGACCGAGCCCGAGATCGACGCGATCGCCCGACGCTGCGACCGGCTGGTCGCGCGAGGCTCCATGCCCGCGCCCCGCGGGGAGTGGCCGGCCATCCCGTGGCCGCCCTTCTGACCCACGGTGGCTAGGCTTCCGGGCATGCGAGCGTGGCAGTCCCCGGAGATCCCCACCCTGTCCGTCCCGGGTCCGCCCGTCGCCGTCCACGACACGGCCACCGGCCGCCTGGTCACGACGACGCCGCACGGCCCGGCCCGGCTCTACGTCTGTGGCATCACGCCGTACGACGCCACCCACCTCGGCCACGCCGCGACGTACGTCGGCTTCGACCTGCTCAACCGCGCCTGGCGCAACGCGGGCCACGACGTGACCTACGTCCAGAACGTCACCGACGTCGACGACCCGCTGCTCGAGCGGGCCGAGAAGGTGAAGGTCGACTGGGTGGAGCTCGCCGAGCGCGAGACCGAGCTCTTCCGCCAGGACATGACGGCCCTCCGGGTGCTCCCGCCGGCGTACTACATCGGTGCGGTCGAGGCCATCCCGATCATCATCGACCTGATCCAGCGCCTCGACGACCTCGGCGTGCTCTACCGGGTCGAGGACGACCTCTACTACTCGGTGACCGCCGACCCCGCCTTCGGTGAGGTGTCCGGCTGGGACCGCGACGAGATGCTGCGGATCTTCCCCGAGCGTGGCGGCGACCCCGAGCGGGAGGGCAAGAAGGACCCGCTCGACTGCGTCGTGTGGCTCGGGAAGCGGCCCGGCGAGCCGTCCTGGGAGAGCCCCTACGGCCCGGGGCGTCCGGGGTGGCACATCGAGTGCACCGCGATCGCGATGAAGTACCTCGGTGCCGCGTTCGACGTGCAGGGCGGGGGCAGCGACCTGGTCTTCCCGCACCACGAGATGGGGGCCGGCCACGCACAGGTGGCCACGCCCGACGCCCGTTTCGCCCAGGCCTACGCCCACGCCGGGATGGTGGCCTACGACGGCGAGAAGATGTCCAAGTCGCGGGGCAACCTCGTCTTCGTCTCCGCCCTGCGCAACAGCGACGTCGACCCGATGGCGATCCGGCTGGCGCTGCTGCGGCACCACTACCGCTCGGACTGGGAGTGGACCGACGACCAGCTGTGGACGGCGGTCGACACGCTCGACCGCTGGCGCCGGGCACTGTCCCTGGGCGCCGGAGCCCCGGCCGGCCCGGTGGTGGAGGAGGTCCTGGCGGCGCTGGCCGACGACCTGGACGCCCCGCGTGCCACCGCGGCGGTGGACCGGTGGGCGGCTGCCACGCTCGGCACCGACGGGCTGGCCGACACCAGCGACCCGGACGCGGCCATCACCATGCTCCCGCTGCTGGACGCCGCCCTGGGCCTGGCGCTCGGGCAGCGCTGAGGCTGCGTCAGCCGAGCTCGGGGCCCTCGTCGCCCCGCCGCTTGAGGTAGCGCTCGAACTCCCGCGCGATCGCCTCGCCGGAGGCCTCGGGCAGGTCGGTGGTGTCCCGGGTCTCCTCGAGGGCGCGGACGTAGTCGGCCACGTCCTCGTCCTCCTCGGCGAGCTCGTCGACGCCGCGCTCCCAGGCCCGGGCGTCCTCGGGCAGGTCGCCGAGCGGGATGCTGACCTCGAGCAGGTCCTCGAGCTGACCGATCAGCGCCAGCGTGGCCTTGGGGCAGGGCGGCTGGGCGACGTAGTGGGGGACCGCTGCCCAGTAGGACACCGCGGGCATGTCGAGCTTCACGCAGGCGTCCTGGAAGACCCCGACGATCCCGGTCGGCCCCTCGTACGTCGACTGCTCCAGCTTGAGCCGGTCGACCAGCTCCGGCTCGGTGGCGGTGCCGGTGACCGGGATGGGCCGGGTGTGGGGCGTGTCGGCCAGCAACGCACCGAGGGTGACCACCAGCTGGCCACCGAGCTCGTCGCACGCCGCGAGGAGCTCGGCGCAGAACTGGCGCCAGCGCATGTTGGGCTCGATGCCACGCACCAGGATCACGTCCCGGTCGAGGTCGGGGGGTGAGGCGATGGCGATCTGGGTGCTCGGCCAGGTGATCCGGCGGTGCCCGAGCTCGTCGGTGCCGACCACGGGCCGGTTGACCTGGAAGTCGTAGAAGTCCTCGGGGTCGATGGCGCCGACGACGCGCGCGCCCCAGACCTTGATCAGGTGGTCCACCACCGACGAGGCGGCTTCGGCCGCGTCGTTCCACCCCTCGAAGGCCGCGATGACCACGGGGTCGACCAGGTCGGGGGCGTCGTCGATCTCGATCACGCTTCCAGCCTAGTCACCTGCGGCCGGCTGACGGCGCCCTTCGGGGTTGCTACCCCGCATCGGGGATTTCCTCTGCCCCCTTGCGCGGTGTCACGATGATGATGCACAGCATGTGGACATGGCGTCCACTTGTTGGACGCTGTTCCTACGCTGGACGGATGCCGCCCACCCGATCCGGCCGGTGCCCACGAGAGGAGTCACGTTGCCCCAGTCGTCGGCACCGTCCCTGCGCCCCGATGCCACCGAGGCCATCAGCGGCCTCCTGCGCGACAGGATCCTGCTGCTCGACGGCGCCATGGGCACCCTCATCCAGGGCTTCGAGCCCGGCGAGGCCGAGTTCCGCGGCGACCGCTTCGCCGACTGGGACCGCGACGTCAAGGGCAACAGCGACCTCCTGAACCTCACCCAGCCGGAGATGATCCGGTCCATCCACCGCCAGTACCTCCAGGCCGGCGCCGACATCGTGGAGACCAACACCTTCACCGCGACCTCGATCGCCCAGGCCGACTACGGCATGGAGGACCTGGCCTACGAGATCAACCTCGCCGGGGCCCGGGTCGCCCGCGAGGCCTGCGACGAGGTGTCGACCGCGGACCGCCCCCGGTTCGTGGCGGGGTCGATCGGGCCCACCAACCGCACGGCGTCGATCTCGCCGGACGTCAACGACCCCGGCGCGCGCAACGTGTCCTACGAGCAGCTGGTCGAGGCCTACCTCGAGCAGGCGCGCGGCCTGGTCGACGGGGGAGCGGACCTGCTCCTCGTCGAGACGATCTTCGACACCCTCAACGCCAAGGCCGCGATCTTCGCGCTGGAGTCGCTGTTCGAGGAGCACGGCCGCCGCTGGCCGGTCATCATGTCCGGCACCATCACCGACGCCTCCGGCCGCACCCTGTCCGGCCAGGTCACCGAGGCGTTCTGGACCTCGGTCCGGCACGTGAAGCCGCTCGCGGTCGGGCTGAACTGCGCGCTCGGGGCGGCCGACATGCGTCCCTACGTCGCCGAGCTCGCCCGCCTGGCCGACACGTTCGTGTCCAGCCACCCCAACGCCGGCCTGCCCAACGCCTTCGGCGAGTACGACGAGTCGCCCGAGCAGATGTCCGAGACGCTCGGAGAGTTCGCCGCCAGTGGCCTGGTGAACATCCTGGGCGGCTGCTGCGGCACCACCCCGGCCCACATCGAGGCGATCGCCGAGGCCGCCCGCGACGCCAACCCCCGGGTCCCCGCCGAGCCCCGGCCGGGCATGCACCTCGCCGGGCTCGAGCCGGTCACGATCACCGCCGACAGCCTGTTCGTCAACGTCGGCGAGCGGACGAACATCACCGGCTCCGCACGCTTCCGCAACCTGATCAAGGCGGGCGACTACGACACCGGCCTCACGGTGGCCGTCCAGCAGGTCGAGAACGGCGCCCAGGTCATCGACGTCAACATGGACGAGGGGATGATCGACGGCGTCGCCGCGATGGACCGGTTCCTGAAGCTGGTCGCCAGCGAGCCCGACATCTGCCGGGTCCCCGTGATGGTCGACTCCTCCAAGTGGGAGGTGATCGAGGCCGGCCTGCGGTGCGTGCAGGGCAAGCCGATCGTCAACTCGATCTCCCTCAAGGAGGGCGAGGAGAAGTTCGTCGAGCAGGCCACGCTGTGCCGCAAGTACGGCGCCGCCGCGGTCGTGATGGCCTTCGACGAGGACGGCCAGGCCGACAACCTCGAGCGTCGCCAGGCCATCTGCGAGCGGGCCTACCGCATCCTGACCGAGCGGGTGGGGTTCCCGGCCGAGGACATCATCTTCGACCCCAACGTCTTCGCGGTGGCGACGGGCATCGAGGAGCACGCGTCGTACGGCCTGGACTTCATCGAGGCCACCCGGTGGATCAAGGCGAACCTCCCCGGCGCGCTGGTCAGCGGCGGCATCTCCAACGTGAGCTTCTCGTTCCGCGGCAACAACCCGGTGCGCGAGGCCATCCACGCGGTCTTCCTCTTCCACGCCATCGAGGCGGGTCTCGACATGGGCATCGTCAACGCCGGCGCCCTGGCGGTCTACGACGAGGTCGAGCCCGAGCTGCGCACCCGGATCGAGGACGTGGTCCTCAACCGCCGCCCGGACGCCGCGGAACGGCTGCTGGAGATCGCGGAGCAGCACAACCGCACCGACGAGGCGCAGGAGGCCGCCGAGCAGGAGTGGCGCTCGCTCCCCGTCGGGGAGCGGATCACGCACGCCCTGGTGAAGGGCCTCGACGCGCACGTCGAGGACGACACCGAGGAGCTGCGCGCCGCGATCGCCGAGCGTGGTGGCCGCCCCATCGAGGTCATCGAGGGGCCGCTGATGGACGGCATGAACGTGGTCGGCGACCTGTTCGGGGCCGGGAAGATGTTCCTGCCCCAGGTGGTGAAGTCGGCGCGGGTGATGAAGAAGGCGGTCGCCTACCTGATCCCGTTCATCGAGCAGGAGAAGCTCGACAACCCGGAGTACGCCACCGCCAAGGAGACCAACGGCACGATCGTGATGGCCACGGTCAAGGGGGACGTCCACGACATCGGCAAGAACATCGTCGGCGTCGTCCTGCAGTGCAACAACTACGAGGTCGTCGACCTCGGGGTGATGGTGCCCGCGCAGAAGATCCTCGACACCGCCGTCGAGATCGGTGCGGACGCCGTGGGCCTGTCCGGGCTCATCACGCCGTCGCTGGACGAGATGGTCAACGTCGCCTCCGAGATGCAGCGCCGCGGCTTCGAGATCCCCCTGATGATCGGGGGTGCCACGACGTCGAGGGCCCACACCGCGGTCAAGGTGGACGGCAAGTACGACGGCCCCGTGGTCTGGGTGAAGGACGCCTCCCGCTCGGTGCCCACCCTCGCGGCCCTGCTCAGCGATGCCCAGCGCCCCAAGCTGCTCGCCGGCATCAAGGACGACTACGACTCCCTGCGTGCCCGGCACGCCACCAAGCACGACCGACCGATGGTCACGCTGGAGCAGGCACGGGCCAACCGCACGCCGATCGTGTGGGACGGCTACGCGCCGCCCGCCCCCCGGGCGCCGGGAACGCACGTCCTCGAGGACTACGACCTCGCCGAGCTCCGCGACTACATCGACTGGCAGCCGTTCTTCAACGCCTGGGAGATGAAGGGCAAGTTCCCCGACATCCTCCACAACCCGACGACGGGTGAGACCGCACGGGCGCTGTTCGAGGACGCGCAGGCGATGCTCGACCGCATCATCGAGGAGAAGTGGCTGACCGCGAAGGGCGTGTTCGGCTTCTTCCCGGCCAGCGCGGTCGGCGACGACATCGAGGTCTACACCGACGAGTCGCGCAGCGAGGTCCTCACGACCCTGCACAACCTGCGCCAGCAGGGTGACCACCGCGAGGGCGTCCCGAACCGCTCCCTGGGCGACTTCGTCGCGCCGCGCGAGACCGGACTGCCCGACCACGTCGGGGCCTTCGCCGTCACCGCGGGGCTGGGTGCGCAGGACCGGATCCTCGCCTTCAAGAAGGAGTCCGACGACTACTCCGCGATCATGCTGGAGGCGCTGTCCGACCGGCTCGCGGAGGCCTTCGCGGAGCGGTTGCACCAGCGGGTGCGCACGGAGTTCTGGGGACACGAGCCCGACGAGCAGCTCGAGAACGAGGACCTGATCGCCGAGAAGTACCACGGCATCCGTCCCGCGCCGGGCTACCCGGCCTGCCCCGAGCACACCGAGAAGCGGACCCTGTGGCAGCTCCTCGACGTCACGGCCGCCACCGGCATCGAGCTGACCGAGAGCATGGCGATGTGGCCCGGCGCCGCCGTGTCCGGCTGGTACTTCAGCCACCCGCAGTCCCAGTACTTCGTGGTGGGCCGGCTCGGCCGCGACCAGGTCGCGGACTACGCGGAGCGCAAGGGCTGGACCCTGACCGAGGCGGAGCGCTGGCTCTCGCCGAACCTCGGCTACGACCCGGAGGACTGACACCTTGGCCGACAACCGCCGTCCCCACGCCGTCCTCTGGGACATGGACGGGACGCTGGTCGACACCGAGCCCTACTGGATCGACGTCGAGTTCGAGCTCGCCGCGCGGCACGGGGGGAAGTGGAGCCACGAGCACGCCCTCAACCTCGTCGGGAACGACCTGATCGAGTCCGGCCGCTACATCCGCGAGCACATGGGCATCGACCTCGAGCCGGCGCAGATCGTCGAGGAGCTCCTCGACGGCGTCGTCGCACGGGTCGCCGACCAGGTGCCCTGGCGGCCGGGTGCGGTCGGCCTCCTCGAGGACCTGGGGGAGCAGGAGATCCCCTGCGCCCTGGTGACGATGTCCTACCGCCGGTTCGTCGCGCCCATCCTCGAGGCCCTGCCGTCCTCGACGTTCGAGGCCATCGTGACCGGCGACTCCGTGACCCGGGGAAAGCCGCACCCGGAGCCGTACCTCAAGGCCGCCTCCCTGCTGGGCGTCGACCCGTCGTACTGCCTGGCGGTCGAGGACTCCAACACCGGCGCCCGGTCGGCCGAGGCTGCCGGATGCACCGTCCTCGTGGTGCCGAACCACGTGCCGGTGCTCGACGGCTCGCGCCGGGTCTTCGCCGACTCGCTCGCCGGAGCCGACCTGGTCGAGATCTTCGCGACCGGGTGGACCATGTCGGACTAGTCATTGGTCCTAGTACCACTGGACAATGGCGGCATGCACCCCTTTCATCGGAGGCTTGAGCCCTCGGGGGACCGACACCGTTTCCTGAGGGTCCAGGAAGCAGGTCACATGTTCCGACGCGGTCCCGCCATCGTGCTCAGCCTCGTGTTGAGCGCAGCGGCCCTTGTCGTGGCGCCCAGCGCCATGGCGAGTGATGGCGGGGCCGCGAAGGACACCGACCCCTGCGGCCAGGGCAGCAAGGTCCGGCTCCGGGTCGACACCTATGGTGACGACCGCGTCCAGGCCACCGGCATCGTCTTCAGCGACGACGGCAACTTGTGGGACTGGCGGTTCCGCCACAACGACGACATCTCCTACAAGGGCGAGGCCCGTGCCGACGGCGACGGCGAAGGTCGCTCGTTCACGATCGTGCGGACGATGGTCGACCTCAGCGGCAGCGACTTCATCGCCTTCCGCGCCGAGAACCAGAAGACCGGCGAGGTCTGTCGCGCCGAGCTCACCTACTGACGGTCGGTGGGCGTACGCGGCCTTATCCTGAGGTTCCCTCGAGGAAAGGCCGATCGTGCGCGTTCTCCGGAGCCCCGTCACGCTCTTCCTGCTCGTCGGCATCCTGACGGTGACCGGCATCGTCATCGGGACCGGGTTCCTCGCGGACCGGGCCGCGAGCGCCGAGGCTGAGGTCGAGGCTCGCAACACCGCCCGCGTGGTGGGCGCCTTCGTCGTCGCCCCCATGGTGACCCCCGCCCTGGTGCGCGGTCGTTCCGGCGCCGTCGACCGCTTCGACACCGAGATGCTCGCCTTCCTCAAGGAGAGCCCCATCGATCACGTCACGATCATCGACCGATCCGGTCGCATCGTGTACGCCGACGACATCTCGCGCATCGGGGAGAGCGTGGATCTCACCGCGAGCCAGCAGCGGGTCCTGCGCCGTGGCGGGACCGGCTCGCGGGATGCGGACCCCATCGATGCCGGCCTGCCGCCCGGGGAGAACATCGACCCCGGCCCCCTCCTGCAGACGTGGACCGGCTTGCGGCAGCGCGGCACGCCACCGTTGCTCTTCGAGGCCTACTTCTCCCTCGAGAACGTGCAGAGCCGGCGGCAGGAGATCTACTCCTCGTTCCGCTGGATCACCATCGGGCCGCTGCTCCTGCTCATCGCGGTCGTCACCCTGATCCTCCGGGTGCTCACCGGGCAGCTGACCCGGGCGGGCAAGGAGCGCGAGCAGCTGCTCAGGTCCGCGATCGACGCCTCCGACGCGGAGCGCCGCCGGATCGCCCGCGACCTGCACGACGGCGTGGTCCAGGACCTCGCCGGTACGGCGTTCTCGCTCTCGGCGCTGTCCCGCGACCCCGCGACGAACGGGGAGGCCCGCTCGTCCCTCCAGGGGGCGGCACGATCGCTGCGCGAAGGCCTGAAGTCGCTGCGGTCGCTGCTCGTCGAGATCCATCCGCCCGAGCTGCGTGCCGAGAGCCTCCCGGCCGCGCTGGCCGACCTGACCGCGCCGGCCGGCGCCTCGGGGATCCAGGCCTCGGTGAGCGTGGAGGGCGCCGAGACCGCCTCCGACGAGCGTGCGGCGCTGGTGTGGCGGGTGGCCCAGGAGGCGGTGCGCAACGCGCTGCGTCACTCGGCCGCCTCCACGCTCGCGGTCACCGTCCGCGGCGACGGGCGCCGCCTCACGCTCGAGGTCGTCGACGACGGGGTCGGCTTCGACCCCGCCCGCGTCCGGGACTCGGAGCACTTCGGCCTGCGCGGCCTGCGAAGCCTGGTCGCCGAGGCGGGCGGAACCCTCGAGGTGCGATCCTCTCCCCATGAGGGGACGACAGTGCGGATGGAGGTGGATGCCCGGTGACCGGTGACCCGGCGTCCGACGGACAGGACGTGATCCGGGTGGTGGTCGTCGACGACCACGCCGTCATCCGGGCAGGGCTCCAGCAGCTGCTCGCCGGAACTCCCGACATCGAGGTCGTCGGCCAGGCCGAGAACGGCCGTGAGGCCCTCGACGTCGTACGTCGGCTGCGGCCCGACGTGGTCCTGATGGACCTGCAGATGCCCGACGTCGACGGGGTGGCCGCCACCCGGATGATCATGGCCGAGCAGCTCGGCGTCGACGTCCTCGTCCTCACCTCGTACTCCGACAGCGAGAGGATCGTCGGGGCGCTGGACGCGGGAGCCGTGGGGTACCTCCTCAAGGACGCCGACCCCGACGACGTGCTCCAGGGCATCCGCGCGGTCACCCGAGGTGGGTCGCCGATCCACCCCCGGGCCGCCCGCACCCTCCTCGGGATCCGGGCCGGCTCGAGCCAGGTGCAGCTGACCAGCCGGGAGACCGAGATCCTCCGCCTGGTGCGCGAGGGGCTCGCCAACAAGCAGATCGCCCGCCGACTCGACATCAGCGAGCGCACCGTGAAGGCCCACCTGACCTCGGCGTTCGCCCGCATCGGCGTCAGCGACCGGACCCAGGCCGCGGTCTGGGCCGAGCGCAACGGGCTCTGACCGGAGACGAGCCGGGGGGCGCGCGATCGTCGCCGACCCGCTAGGGTCTCCGGAATCCGTCTCGGGACAAGACCGGGGCACGACCTCACGAGGTGACAAGTGCCTGCTTCTGTGAAGCATTCTCTGGGCCGGGCCACAGCGGTCCTGGCCATCGCGACGCTCGCGCTCACCAGCTGCGCCAAGAGCGAGCGCGACGACAGCGGCGGCGGCAGCGGGGGCGGGACCTTCGTGTTCGCCGGCTCCGCCGAGCCCGTCTCCCTCGACCCGTTCTTCGCCTCCGACGGCGAGACGTTCCGGGTCTCGCGCCAGATCTTCGAGGGCCTCGTGGGCACCAAGCCCGGCACGGCCGATCCGGCGCCCCTGCTGGCCACCTCGTGGGACGTCGGCGACGACGGCCTGACGTACACGTTCCACCTCCGCGACGACGTGAAGTTCCAGGACGGCACGGACTTCGACGCCGATGCGGTCTGCTTCAACTTCGACCGCTGGTACAACATGCCGGAGTCGGCCCAGACCGACGACCTGACCTACTACTACGCGACCCTGTTCCGCGGGTTCGCCACCGGTGACCGGGCCGACGAGGCGATCTACGACTCCTGCTCCGCCGACGACGCGACGACCGCGACGATCACCCTGAAGAAGCCCTTCGCGGGCTTCGTCTCCGCCATGTCGATGCCTGCCTTCTCCATGCAGAGCCCGACGGCGCTGGAGAAGTACCAGGACGACGGCGCGAACAACCCGCGCACGACCGAGTACTCCACGGCGCACCCGGTGGGCACCGGGCCCTTCGAGCTCGAGTCGTGGGAGCGCGGCAAGCAGGTCACCCTCGACGCGAACGAGGACTACTGGGGTGAGAAGGCCAGCATCGACAAGGCCGTGGTCGTCGCCATCGACGACCCGAAGGCACGCGCCGACGCCCTGGCCAACGGGGAGATCGACGGCTACGACCTGGTCGGTCCCGCGGACATCAAGCCGCTGGAGGACCAGGGCTTCCAGATCGAGAACCGCGACCCCTTCAACGTGCTCTACCTCGGCATGAACCAGAAGGTGAAGCCGCTGGACGACCCCAAGGTGCGCCAGGCGATCGCCTACGCGCTCAACAAGGACGAGATCGTGAGCGCGTCGATGCCCGAGGGCACCGAGACCGCGATCGAGTTCGTCCCGCCGGCGGTCAACGGCTACACCGAGGACGTCACCCGCTACGACTACGACCCCGACAAGGCCCGCCAGCTGCTCGAGGAGGCCGGGGCCGAGGGCGCCACGATCGAGTTCAACTACCCGACCGGGGTGAGCCGTCCGTACATGCCCCAGCCCGAGGACACGTTCAACGTGATCCGCACCGAGCTGGAGGCCGTGGGCCTGAAGATCAAGCCGACCGCCGACCAGTGGGACCCCGACTACCTGGAGAAGATCCAGGGCACCGAGGACCACGGCCTGCACCTGCTCGGCTGGACCGGTGACTACAACGACACCGACAACTTCCTCGGCGTCTTCTTCGGCACCCCGACCAAGGAGTGGGGCTTCGACGACCAGAAGCTCTTCGACGACCTGAAGGAGGCCCGCGGGCTGCCGACGGTCGAGGAGCAGACGCCGCTCTACGAGAAGATCAACCAGGAGGTCATGGACTTCCTGCCGGGCGTGCCGCTGGCCCACCCGGTGCCCTCCCTGGCGTTCTCGCCCGACGTCGAGGGCTACGAGCCGAGCCCGGTCCAGGACGAGGTCTGGAACACCATCAGCCTGGGCTGAGGAACGTCCGAGAACCGACGGAAGGCTGCGGATGCTGCGCTTCGTGCTGCGAAGACTCACCCTGATGGTCCCGGTGCTGGTCGGGCTCTCCCTGCTGCTGTTCGCGTGGGTCCGGGCGCTGCCCGGCGACCCCGCACGGGCACTGCTGGGGGAGCGCGCCACCCCGGACGGGATAGCGCGGGTGAATGCGGCGTACGGCTTCGACCAGCCACTGTTCGTGCAGTACTTCACCTACGTGAAGGCGCTGCTGCACGGCGACTTCGGTTCCTCCATCCAGACCGGGCGACCGGTCATGGACAGCTTCCTGGAGCGGTTCCCCGCCACCATCGAGCTCGGCCTCGCGGCCCTGCTGCTGGCGGTGGTGGTGGGGGTCCCGCTCGGCTACCTCGCTGCCCGGCACCAGGGCCGGGCGCTGGACACCGCCGTGGTGTCCGGCTCGCTGCTCGGGGTGGTCACCCCGGTGTTCTTCCTGGCGATCCTGCTCAAGCTCGTCTTCGCCGACACCCTGCACTGGCTGCCGACCGCGCAGCGGCAGAACCCCCGCATCGAGGCCACCCACATCACGAACTTCTACGTGCTGGACGGGCTGATGACCCGCGAGTGGGACGCCGCCTGGGACGCGGTCGTGCACCTGGTCCTGCCGGCGATCGCGCTGGGGACGATCCCGCTGGCGATCATCGTGCGGATCACCCGGGCCTCCGTCGCGGAGGTGATGCACGAGGACTACGTGCGCACCGCCGAGTCCAAGGGCCTCACGTCGGCGGTCATCTCCCGGCGGCACATCCTGCGGAACGCACTGCTGCCGGTGGTCACCACGATCGGGCTCCAGGCAGGGCTGCTGTTCTCCGGCGCGGTGCTGACCGAGACCGTTTTCTCGTTCAACGGGATCGGCCAGAACCTCTTCGACGCCATCGGACACCGCGACTACCCGGTCCTGCAGGGCTTCATCCTCTTCATCGCGGTCGTGTACTCGCTGATCAACCTGCTGGTCGACCTCGCCTACGGCGTGATCGACCCGAGAGTGAGGGCCTCGTGAGCCTGTCGCTGCCCCCGGCCGGCGGAGGGGTCGACGCCGGCCTGGCGGTCGACGCCGAGGTCCACGGCGTCAGCCTGTGGCGAGGCGCGCTGCGCCGCCTCCGTCGCAACCCCACCGCCATCGTCGGAGCGCTCATCGTGCTGGCGTTCGTCGTCCTGGCCGTCATCGCACCGCTGCTGACCTCCTACCAGCCCGGTTCCGCGCAGTGGTCGGGAGAGGTGACGCCGACCTCGGTGCCCGGACCCTCGGAGGACCACTGGCTCGGGCTGGACCGGTTCGGCTCCGACATGTGGACCCAGATGGTCTACGGCGCCCGGCAGTCGCTGGTGTACGGCGTGGTCTCGACCGCGATCGGTCTGGCGGCCGGCGCGACGCTGGGCGCCCTCGCCGGCGGCTTCGGCGCCGTGGGCGGCCGCTTCGGCACCTGGGTGGACACCACCCTGATGCGCTGCGTGGACGTGATGCTGTCGATCCCCAGCCTGCTGCTCGCGGTCAGCATCGCGGCCGTCCTGGGCCAGAACTCCTACGCGGTGATGATCGCGATCGGCACCGCCCAGGTGCCGATCTTCGCCCGGCTGCTCCGCGGTTCCATGCTCAGCCAGGGGAAGGCCGACTACGTGCTCGCCGCCGACGCGCTCGGGCTGCGCAAGGGCCGGATCGTGATGAGCCACGTGCTGCCCAACTCGGTCGGACCCACGATCGTGCAGGCCACTCTCAACCTGGCCACCGCGATCATCGAGGTCGCCGCCCTGTCCTACCTGGGGCTGGGCACGTCCGACCCGGCCGTCGCCGAGTGGGGACGGATGTTGGTCGCGGCGCAGGACCGCTTCGACGCCGCGCCCCGCCTGGCGGTGCTCCCCGGCGTCGCGATCGCGATCACCGCCCTCGGCTTCACGCTGTTCGGTGAGGCGATGCGTGAGGCCCTCGACCCCCGGACGAGGCGATGACGATGACCTCCACCCACACCTCTGCACCCCTCCTGGCCGTCCGCGATCTCGCGGTCACCTTCGGCACCCGGGGCTCGCGGCCGGTCCACGCGGTGGACCAGGTGTCCTTCGAGATCCGGCCGGGGCAGCACGTCGGCCTGGTCGGTGAGTCCGGCAGCGGCAAGTCGGTCACCTCGCTGGCGATCATGGGCCTGCTCCCGAAGCGCGGTGTCCGAACCTCCGGCGAAGTCGTCTGGGGCGGGCGCAACCTGCTCGAGGCCGACCGCAAGGTGATGTCGCGGCTGCGTGGCCGGGACATCGCGATGGTCTTCCAGGACCCGATGACGTCGCTGAACCCGGTGGTCCCGGTCGGCGTGCAGGTCTCCGAGGTCATCCGTCGGCACGAGGACGTCGATCGCCGGGAGGCGGACGACCGGGCCGAGGCCCTGCTCCGCAAGGTCGGCATCCCCGACCCGGGCCGCAGGCTGCGGGAGTACCCCCACCAGCTCTCCGGCGGCATGCGCCAGCGGGTGCTGATCGCGATGGCGCTCGCCTGCGGCCCGAAGCTCCTGATCGCCGACGAGCCCACCACGGCGCTGGACGTCACGATCCAGGCACAGGTGCTGGAGGTCCTCAAGGAGCTGGTCGCGGACACCGACGCCGCACTGCTCATGATCACCCACGACCTCGGCGTCGTGGCCGGGCTGTGCGACGAGGTCAACGTCATGTACTCCGGCCGGATCGTCGAGTCCACGACGCGGGACCGGTTGTTCGGCCAACCCCGGCACCCGTACACCGGCGGGCTGCTGGAGAGCATCCCGCGCCTCGACGCCCCGCGCGGCACGCCCCTGCGGCCGATCCCGGGATCGCCGACCCAGACGCTCCCGTGGTCCGAGGGCTGCGCGTTCGCGCCGCGGTGCCGCAACAAGATCGACACCTGCACCACCTCGACGCCCTCGCTGGAGCGGCTCGAGGACCGGCAGCTGCGCTGCTTCAACCCGTTGACCGAGGCAAGGCAGGAGGCGCGTTCATGACCTCACTGGTGTCCGTGCAGGGACTGAAGGTGCACTTCCCGATCCGGGACGGACTGCTCCTGAACCGGCGAGTCGGCGACGTGAAGGCCGTCGACGGGGTCGACCTGGAGATCCGGGAGGGCATGACCCTGGGGCTGGTGGGGGAGTCCGGGTGCGGCAAGTCCACCCTGGGTCGTGCCCTGCTCCGCCTGAGCCCGGTCACCGAGGGGCGGGTCCTCTTCGACGGCACCGACGTGGGTGAGCTGCGCGGTGAGCGGCTGCGCAGGATCCGGCAGGACATGCAGATGGTCTTCCAGGACCCGCTGGCCAGCCTGAACCCGCGGCAGAGCGTCGAGACCATCCTGACCGAGCCGCTGCGGGCCCACGGGATCGCCTACGACCGGCGTACCCGGGTCCGGGACCTGCTCGACCAGGTCGGCCTTCCCGCCTCCGCGGCGCAGAAGTACCCCCACGAGTTCTCCGGCGGCCAGCGCCAGCGCATCGGGATCGCCCGGGCCATCGCCCTCGAGCCGCGGTTCGTCATCGCCGACGAGCCGGTCTCGGCGCTGGACGTCTCGATCCAGGCCCAGGTGCTCAACCTCCTCGAGGAGCTCCAGGAGAAGCTCGGACTGACCTACCTGGTGATCGCCCACGACCTCGCGGTGGTGCGCCACGTCTCCGACGAGGTCGCGGTGATGTACCTCGGCGGCGTGGTCGAGCAGGCACCCTCCGACGAGCTGTACGCCGAGCCGCGCCACCCGTACACGAAGGCGCTGATGTCGGCGGTGCCGGTGCCGGATCCCCGGGTGGAGGCGACTCGGGAGCGGATCCTGCTCCAGGGCGACCTGCCGTCCCCGGCGAATCCGCCCACCGGCTGCCGGTTCCACACCCGCTGCCCGTTCCGGCAGGAGAGCCGGTGCGACACCGAGCGCCCGGTGCTGCGCGAGCTCGCGCCCGGCCACCGGGTCGCCTGCCACTTCGCCGAGGAGATCGCGGACGGCAGGATCCGCCCGCACGAGGTCAGGGCGGAGCAGGTGCTGGCGGTCTCCTAGGACTGCGTCCCGGGAGCCGGCTCGATCTGGAGGACGGGGAGCGCCGGAGGGGTCCCGCCGTACGCCGGGCAGAGCGCCTGGTGGGCACACCAGTCGCACAGGCGCCCCGGGCTGGGCCGCCAGTCGCCGGACTCCTCGGCGAGGCGGATCGCCCGCCAGATCGCCTCGACCTTGCGCTCGGTGGCGACCAGGTCGGCCTCGTCGGGGACGTAGCGCAGCATCTCGCCGCTGCCGAGGTAGACCAGCTGCAGCATCGCCGGCACCACGCCGCGGGTCCGCCAGATGACCAGGGCGTAGAACTTCATCTGGAAGAGCGCCTTGGCCTCGAACATCTCGCCCGGGGCCCGGCCGGTCTTGTAGTCGACGACCCGGATGGCGCCGTCGGGTGCGACGTCGATGCGGTCCACGAAGCCGCGCAGCAGCAGCCGGGAGTCGAGCAACGTCTCGACGTACAGCTCGCGCTCGGCCGGCTCCAGCCGGGTCGGGTCCTCGAGGGTGAAGTAGCGGTCGAGCACGGACCGGCAGGACGTCAGCCAGGACGCGATGTCGGGGCCTGCCCCGGACTCCGCCCCGGATTCAGCGGAGAACATCCCGGTGAGCTCCGGCTCCGCGGCGACCAGCTCTTCCCAGGCCGGGAGCAGCATCTCGCGGGCCCGCTCCGGGGTGCGGTGGTCGGCCGGGAGGTCGAAGAGGTCCTCGAGCACCTTGTGCACGACCGTGCCGCGCACGGCGTCGGGGGAGTACGGCTCGGGCAGCTTGTCGATGGTGCGGAAGCGGTAGAGCAGCGGGCAGGTCAGGAAGTCCCCGGCCCGGCTCGGCGAGAGCGCTCCGAGCACGTCGACGCCGTCGACGGGCGTCGACATCCGCTCGGCGGGGGACTCCTGCTGCACGCTCATGCCACGAACCCTAGGCGACGCCGCCGACAGCGCGCCCGCGCCGCCGACGCGTGGCCGCGAGGGCACGTCGGATAGCCTCGACACGTGCCCGAACGCGCTCCTGGTCCCGCCTCGGGCGGCCCCACCCCCGAGGACGACCAGTCGCGTCCCGAGCGACCGCCCGGGACGTTCAAGGTCGGCACGATCGCCGGCAGCGACGTCCTCGTCTCGTCCTCCTGGTTCCTGGTCGCCGGCCTGATCGCGATCGTGATGGCGCCCCGGGTGGAGGAGGTCTCCCCGGGCCTCGGCCTCGGCAAGTACGTCGCCGGGCTCGCCTTCGCGGTCGTCCTCTACCTCTCGGTGCTGCTGCACGAGGCGTCCCACGCCGTGATGGCCCGCCGCTTCGGGTTCCCCGTCACGTCCATCACGCTGCACTTCCTCGGTGGCATGACCGCGATCGAGGGCGAGGCACGCCGTCCCCGCGAGGAGTTCTGGATCGCCGTCGTCGGCCCGATCACGTCGGTGCTCGTGGGTGTGGGCGCCGTGGCGCTGTGGTTCGTCACCCCGGACGGGCTGCTGCGGATGGCGGTCGAGGGGCTGGCCGGGGCCAACCTCCTGGTGGGCGTCCTGAACCTGGTGCCCGGCCTGCCGCTGGACGGCGGGCGGGTGCTGAAGTCCGCGGTCTGGGGCCTCACCGGCAACATGCACCGCGGCACCATCGTCGCCGGCTGGGGAGGCCGGATCACCGCGGTGGCGGTGCTCGGCTGGCCGCTGCTGCAGATGCAGGTCACCGGCACGCCCCCCGCACTCCTCGACTTCGCCCTCGCGTTCATCGTGGCGGCCTTCCTGTGGTCGGGATCGACCGCGGCGATGACGTCGGCCCGGCTGCGCCGCAAGCTCCCGCAGCTGGTCGCCCGCGACCTGGCCCGGCGTACCCTCGCGGTCCCCGACGACCTCCCGCTGGCCGAGGCCGTACGCCGCGCCCAGCAGGCCGAGGCGGGCAGCATCGTCACCGTCACCGGCGGCGGGCACCCGGTGGGCGTGGTGAACGAGGCGGCGCTGCTGGCGACCCCCGAGGACCGGCGGCCGTGGGTCGCGGTGAGCACCGTCGCCCGCACCCTCGACGAGGGGCTCAGCCTGCCCGCGACGATCACGGGGGAGGACCTGATCCTCGCCATCACCCGCACCCCGGCCGCGGAGTACGTCCTCCTCGAGGAGGACGGCAGCATCTACGGCGTGCTGGCCACGGCCGACGTGGACCGGGCGTTCCGGGCCGCGGCCCGCTGATTCATCGACTCCCGTCCCGGTCTCGTAGGGTTCGCGGCATGTCCGACGTGGTCTCGACAAGCCCGACCGACGGCAACCTCGCCGATGCTCCCGACGTCCCGCAGGAGGCCTGGTCCGGTGTCCACCGGGGGCCGCTGCGCGCGGGGGAGTGGGTCCGGCTCACGGACCAGAAGGGCCGTCGTCACAACATCTGCCTCGAGCCGGGCAAGCGCTTCTTCTCCAACCGGGGCCACTTCGACCACGACGAGCTGATCGGACGTGAGGAGGGGTTCACGGTGACCTCCTCCGCTGGTGGGGAGTACCTCGTGTTCCGGCCGCTGCTCTCGGAGTTCGTGGTCTCGATGCCGCGCGGAGCGGCCGTGGTCTACCCCAAGGACGCCGCCCAGATCGTGGCGTTGGCCGACATCTTCCCCGGTGCCCACGTGGTCGAGGCCGGCGTCGGCTCCGGCGCGCTGACCTGCTCGCTCCTGCGCGCGGTGGGCCCCTGGGGCCGGGTCTCCTCCTACGAGCGCCGTGAGGAGTTCGCCGACGTCGCGCGCCGCAACGTCGACCAGTTCTTCGGTGCGCCGGAGGGCCAGAGCCACCCCGCCTGGTCGCTCACGATCGGCGACCTGGCCGAGGCCCTGCCGGCGTCGGGGGAGCGGGTCGACCGGATCATCCTGGACATGCTGGCGCCCTGGGAGTGCCTGGACGCTGCCGCGGACGCGCTGCGTCCCGGCGGCATCGTCTGCGCCTACGTCGCCACCACCACGCAGCTCTCACGCTTCGTGGAGACGGTGCGCGTGCACGGCGGCTTCACCGAGCCCCAGCCCTGGGAGTCCCTGGTGCGGGACTGGCACGTCGAGGGGCTCGCGGTGCGTCCGGGGCACAAGATGATCGGGCACACGGCGTTCCTGGTGACGGCCCGCCGGATGGCGCCCGGCCAGCGGCCTCCGCTGAAGAAGCGCCGCCCGGCTCCGGGTGCCTACGGCCCCGACTACACCGGTCCGCGCCCGCCGGGCGTCCCCGTCGATCCTGCGGAGTGACCCAGCCGGGCGGCCCCGCCGTCGCCATTTCGTGACCAACACCCGTGGTCTTCCCCTTCCGTCCGGCGATCACGCGGGTAGGGTCAACAACCACAGGAGGTGACGCTGATGTCTAACACGGATGGCGTTTCCAGCACGGGTGGCCGCAGCCCCGACGAGCTCGCGAACCAGGTGCGCTTCCTGGAGGCCGAGGTCACCGACCTCCGCCGCCGGTTGAGCGACGCACCGGCACACTCGCGCGGCCTCGAGCTCCGGCTCGCCGACGCACAGCGGTCACTGGCGGGGGTGACCTCGCAGAACGAGCGCCTTGCCCAGACCCTGCGCGAGGCCCGTGACCAGATCATGAAGCTCAAGGAAGAGGTCGACCGGCTCGCCCAGCCGCCGGCCGGATTCGGCACCTTCCTCAACCGCAACGAGGACGACTCGATCGACGTCTTCACCGGCGGTCGCAAGCTCCGGGTCAACGTCAGCCCCTCGGTGGACCTCGACGCGCTCAAGCGGGGCCAGGAGGTCATGCTCAACGAGGCGCTCAACGTCGTCGCGGCGCTCGACTACGAGGAGGTCGGCGAGGTCGTGATGTTCAAGGAGCTCCTCGCCGACGGCGAGCGGGCCCTGGTGATCGCGAACGCCGACGAGGAGCGGGTCGTCCGGCTCGCCGAGCCGCTGCGCGGGGACACCATCCGCGCGGGCGACTCCCTGCTGCTGGACTCCCGCGCCGGCTACGTCTACGAGAAGGTCCCGAAGTCCGAGGTCGAGGAGCTGGTCCTCGAGGAGGTCCCGGACATCGCCTACGAGTCGATCGGTGGCCTCGGCAACCAGATCGAGCAGATCCGCGACGCGGTCGAGCTGCCCTACCTGCACCCCGACCTGTTCAAGGAGCACGAGCTCAAGCCCCCCAAGGGCGTGCTCCTCTACGGCCCGCCCGGCTGCGGCAAGACCCTGATCGCGAAGGCGGTCGCGAACTCGCTGGCCAAGAAGGTGGCGGCCAAGACGGGCCAGGAGGGGAAGTCCTACTTCCTCAACATCAAGGGTCCCGAGCTGCTGAACAAGTACGTCGGCGAGACCGAGCGGCACATCCGCCTGGTGTTCCAGCGGGCCCGGGAGAAGGCCAGCGGCGGCACACCGGTCATCGTGTTCTTCGACGAGATGGACTCGCTGTTCCGCACCCGCGGCTCCGGGGTCTCCTCCGACGTGGAGAACACCATCGTCCCGCAGCTGCTCAGCGAGATCGACGGCGTCGAGCTGCTCGAGAACGTCCTGGTCATCGGCGCGTCCAACCGCGAGGACATGATCGACCCCGCGATCCTGCGGCCCGGGCGGCTCGACGTGAAGATCAAGATCGAGCGTCCCGACGCCGAGTCGGCCCGTGACATCTTCAGCAAGTACCTCACCACCAGCCTGCCGCTGCACGCCGACGACGTCGCGGAGTTCGGCGGCGACCGGTCGGCCTGCGTCGGCGGGATGATCCGCGCGACGGTGGAACGCATGTACACCGAGACCGAGGAGAACCGCTTCCTCGAGGTGACCTACGCCAACGGTGACAAGGAGGTCCTGTACTTCAAGGACTTCAACTCCGGCGCGATGATCCAGAACATCGTGGACCGGGCCAAGAAGATGGCGATCAAGGACTTCCTCGAGCACGAGCAGCACGGACTGCGGGTCTCGCACCTGCTCCAGGCGTGCGTGGACGAGTTCAAGGAGAACGAGGACCTGCCCAACACCACCAACCCCGACGACTGGGCCCGGATCTCCGGCAAGAAGGGCGAGCGGATCGTCTTCATCCGCACGCTCATCACCGGCAAGCAGGGCACCGAGCCGGGTCGGTCCATCGACACGGTGTCGAACACCGGCCAGTACCTCTAGTCCGACCGGGAGGTCAGCGCGTTCCACGCGTGGTAGGCGTCCGGCCGACCGCGCCAGGTGCGTGCCGAGGGACGCCATCGTGGGCGAGAGCTCGTGCCGCCAGGAACCGTTGGTCGGGTCGATGAACCAGGTGTCGATCTCGGCCCACCATCGGTCCTCGAGCGCGGCGTACTCCTCCCGGGCGGTGGCGCGGTGCAGGGTGGCCGCGGCCTGCACGGCCTCGGCCATCACCCAGTGGAAGCGCTCGGCGACGACGGGCCGGCCGTCCCAGCCCGTCGTGTAGGGGATCCCCGGCGCCGAGGCGTCCACCGCATCGGCCACCGCGCGGTCGAAGAGCGACTGCGCCGCGCCGGCGAGCCAGGGCTCCGCGGTCCGCGCGGCCAGCTGCAGGAGCAGCCTCGACCACTCCAGGGCGTGCCCCGGCGTGGCGCCGTACGGGCGGAACGGGTCGTCGGGACGCTCGGCGTTGTGCTCGGGGAGGGCGCGCCAGTGGTCGTCGTAGTGCTCCGGGAGCCGCCACCCGTGCCCGCGGGCGTGCCCGTCGACCAGCCGCTCCGCGATCCGCAGGGCTCGTCGCAGCCAGACCTCGTCGCCGGTGGTGTGCGCGGCGGCGAGATAGGCCTCGACGGTGTGCATGTTGCTGTTGGCGCCGCGGTAGCCGTCGAGGACGGTCCAGGCCCGGTCCCACTCCTCGACGCAGGCGCCCACGGACTCGTCCCAGAACCGGCGCTCGTGCACGTCCAGCGCATCGGCCAGCAGCCCGGGTGCCCCGTCCACCCCGGCGCCGGCCGCCGACGCGGCGGCCAGGACCACGAAGGCGTGCTCGTAGCAGGCTTTCGCGCCGCGGCGCGGGCTGCCGTCCGCGGCGACCTCGGCGTACCAGCCCCCGTGCTCCCGGTCGCGGAACAGCGTGTCCAGGGCGCGTACGCCGTGCTCCGCCACGTCGCTCGCACCCTCCCGCCCGGCGGCGTGCGCCTGCGCGAAGACGTAGGTCATCCGCGCGTTGATCCACAGCTCGAGCGGCCGAGCGGCGTCCACGTGGCCGGCGTCGTCGAGCCAGCCGAAGCCGCCCCGCTCCCGGACCGACCTCCGGGCGAAGTCGAGCAGGGAGCCGACCCGGGCGGCCCGCCACGCCGCGGTGCCGGGCCTCACCCGGCCGGCTCCGTCACGTCCGCCACGGTGGCGTCCAGGGCCGCGAGCAGCTCGGCGGCGTCGACGGTCAGGGCCACTCCGTGCGCACCGCCGCCCAACGAGACCTGCCCCGCGATGCTCACGTCGGCGATCACCGGCAGGGCAGTGTCGCTGCCCAGCGGCGTGATGGTTCCGCGCACGTAGCCGGTGACCTCCCGGGCCGTCTCCGCGTCCGGCATCGAGATCCGGTTGACGCCCAGCAGCGCCCGCAGCTTGGGCCAGGCGATCTCGCGGTCACCGGGCACCAGCACGAAGCGGTGGTCACCCTCACTGACCCGGACCACCATGGTCTTCACGATCGCGCGAGGCTCGACACCGCGGGCCGCGGCGGCCTCCTCCAACGAGCGCACGGGGCCGTGACGGGTGACGTGGTGGGTGAGGCCGAGCGCCTCGGCGGCCGCGATGGCGCGGGCTGAACGGTCCTCGTCCTCGGTCACGGGGCGAACCTACTCCGGCGGGCGCTCGCGGTGCGTCCGGCTCAGTAGGAGTGCTTCTCCTCGAGCACCTCGCGCACCCGGGCCTCGTCGAACTCCTCGCCGAGCCACTCGAAGAGCGGGACCAACGCACGAGGGTCGGCGACGAAGTCGTCGTAGCGGACGTGGAAGGCGTCGTCGCCGAGGCTGTCGGCGAGCGCGAGCAGCCGCTTCTCGGTGTCGGCCAGCCGCTCGGCCGCGTCGGGCATGTCGGCCCACCACTTGCTCTGCGAGACGGCCGACAGGTCGCGGGTGTTGACCACGAACCGGGCACCGGGGAAGACCTTGCGCAGCCACGAGACGTAGCGGTCGAGGTCCTCGACGTCCTCCTGGCCCCAGCGGATCTCCTTGAAGCCCGTCACCCGGGTCCCGGGGTCGGGTCGCAGGACCGTGTCGAGAGCGAGTCGCCGGCAGTCCTCGAGCGAGGCCTGCACCTTGAAGTTGTCCATGCCGTAGAACGGACGGACCGGGGTACCGCCACCGACGGGCAGGTCGTTCTTGCGCTCCTGGCGGCGCTGCTCGCGCTTCTCCGCGGCCCCGGAGTGGTGGAACTCGTGCAGGTGGAGCAGCATCTGCCGGTTCTCGCCCCGGATCACGTAGCCGGGGATCGCGTTGAGGATGCCCTGCAGGAGGGTCGAGCCCGACCGCCCGTAGGTCACCACGAAGAGGTAGCCCAGGTCGTCGCGCAGCTCCAGCTCCGCCAGCCGCCGGGCCAGCCGCTCCCGGTCCTCCTCGGCCTGCTTCACCCGACGGCGCAGCTGCTTCCGCTCGGCCCGGAGCCGGTCACGCTCCGCCGTGACGGCGTCGCGTTCCGCCGTGACGGCGTCCCGCTCCTCCCGGGCGCGGGCACCGGGGACGAGCCGGACGGCCGAGCGTCGCACCCCGGAGGTGCTGCTCGGCTCGGGACGCTGCTCCATGGGGCCTCCTGGGATCGGTACATTCAAGCAGGCCGCACCGCCCGGCCGACGTAGCCGTAGGTCCAGGGACGGGAGACGCGCGGGCCGAGGAGGTACTCCTGGCGCAGCTCGGTGATCTCCATGCCGGCGGCCCTGACCAGCGCCGGCACGTCGCGGGCCAGGTGGCAGCCGCCGACCAGCCGCTGCTGCAGGGGGTCGAGGCGCTGCTGCCAGCGCACCACCCCGGGATCGGGGGCCAGCCCGTGCTCGAGGAAGTGGAAGGCGCCTCCGGGTCGCAGCACCCGGCGTACCTCGGCGAGGGCGCCGGCCACGTCCGGGATCGTGCAGAGCGTGAACGTGGCCAGAGCCGCGTCGTACGACGCGTCCGCCGCCCCGAGCCGCTCGCCGTCCAGCCCGATCCGCTGCACGGGCACCGCGGCCGAGCGGCGACGTGCCTCGGAGCGGGCCCAGCCGACGTCACTGGGCTCCACCGCGTCCACGGCCGTGACCTCGCGCGGGTAGTGCGGGAGGTTCAGCCCGCTGCCGAACCCGATCTCGAGCACCCGGCCGTGCAGGCCGGCGCAGACGACGATGCGGAAACGGCTGACCTGGTCGTTGGCGAGCGACACGTCGGTCAGGCGGGGTACGACGTGCTCGGTCCAGAGCCCCATGTCCCGAGAGTACGACGGTCCCACCGCGTAGGCTCGCCGCATGAGTGTGCGTCGTGTGATGGGGACCGAGGTCGAGTACGGCATCTCGGTCCAGGGGCAGCCCCTGGCCAACCCCATGGTCGCGTCCTCGCAGGTGGTCAACGCCTACGCCTCGGCGACGATCAAGGCACGCCGGGCGCGGTGGGACTTCGAGGAGGAGTCGCCGCTGCGCGACGCGCGCGGCTTCGACATGTCCCGGCAGGTCGCCGACCCGAGCCAGCTCACCGACGAGGACATGGGGCTGGCCAACGTCATCCTCACCAACGGCGCCCGGCTCTACGTCGACCACGCCCACCCCGAGTACTCCACCCCCGAGGTCACCACGCCGCTGGACATCGTGCGCTGGGACAAGGCGGGGGAGCAGGTGATGCTCGACGCCTCCCGCCGGGCCGGCCAGCTGCCGGGCGGGGCACCGATCGTGCTCTACAAGAACAACACCGACAACAAGGGTGCGTCGTACGGCGCCCACGAGAACTACCTGATGCGGCGCTCCACGCCGTTCGGTGACATCGTGCGGCACCTGACGCCCTTCTTCGTGAGCCGCCAGGTCGTCTGTGGGGCGGGCCGCGTCGGGATCGGCCAGGACGGGCGCGAGCACGGCTTCCAGATCAGCCAGCGCGCCGACTACTTCGAGGTCGAGGTCGGCCTGGAGACGACCCTCAAGCGGCCGATCATCAACACCCGCGACGAGCCGCACGCCGACCCGGAGAAGTACCGCCGCCTGCACGTCATCATCGGCGACGCGAACCTCGCCGAGGTGTCGACGTACCTCAAGGTCGGCACCACGGCCCTGGTGCTGGCCATGATCGAGGAGAGGTTCATCTCCGCGGACCTCGCGCTCGACGGGCCGGTGGCTGCGCTCCGCGCGGTCTCCCACGACCCCACCCTCAAGCAGACGGTCACCCTGCAGGACGGGCGCACGATGACCGCCCTGCAGCTCCAGCTGGAGTACCTCGACCTCGCCAGGAAGTTCGTCGAGGACCGGCTCGGCTCGGACGCCGACCCGCAGACCGTCGACGTGCTGGCCCGCTGGGAGTCGGTGCTCGACCGGCTCGAGCGCGACCCGATGCTGTGCGCGGGCGAGCTGGACTGGGTGGCCAAGCTGAAGCTGCTGGAGCAGTACCGCCAGCGCGACGGGCTGGAGTGGGACGACGCGAAGCTCCAGCTGATCGACTACCAGTACTCCGACATCCGTCCCGAGAAGGGCCTCTACCACCGTCTGGTGGGGCTCGGCCGGATCGAGCGGCTCCTCGACGACGTCTCGATCGAGAAGGCGATGCACGACCCGCCGGAGGACACCCGCGCCTACTTCCGCGGTCGGTGCCTGGAGAAGTACGCCGCCCACGTCGCCGCCGCGTCGTGGGACTCCGTCATCTTCGACCTGCCCGGGCGGGAGTCGCTGCAGCGGGTCCCGACCATCGACCCGCTGCGTGGCAGCCGGGCGCACGTGGGGGAGCTGCTGGACCGCTGTGAGACGGCGGAGGCATTGTTCGCCGCTCTCACCCGCTGACTGGATAGGGTCGGACCGAGCCGAAGGAGAGACATGGCACAGGAGCAGAAGCAGCCCCGCAAGTCCTCGGAGACCGAGGAGTCGACCGAGGTCGCTCCGGAGAGCGACGTCGCCGAGCGCAAGGAGGCCCTCGACGACGACGTGGACGCGATCCTCGACGAGATCGACGACGTCCTGGAGACCAACGCCGAGGACTTCGTGAAGTCGTTCATCCAGAAGGGTGGCCAGTGACGGATCCCCGCCTCCCGGCTGCATTCCTGCAGCCGGGCACGTCGTCGTTCAGCGACTTCCTGGCCGCCCAGGCCCCCGACCTGCTGCCCTCGCGCCGCGCCGTGCCCCAGGGGCACGCCGGGGACCTGGCGCCGCACGGCACCACCATCGTCGCCGCGACGTTCCCCGGCGGGGTCGTGATGGCCGGTGACCGGCGCGCCACGATGGGCAACATCATCGCCCAGCGCGACATCGAGAAGGTCTTCCCCGCCGACGAGTTCTCCGCGGTCGGCATCGCCGGCACCGCCGGCCTGGCCGTCGAGATGGTCCGGCTGTTCCAGACCGAGCTGGAGCACTACGAGAAGATCGAGGGCAGCACGCTCTCGATGGACGGCAAGTCCAACCGGCTCGCCGCCCTGATCCGCGCCAACCTCGGGATGGCCATGCAGGGCCTGGCCGTCGTCCCGCTCTTCGCCGGCTACGACCTCAACCACGAGCAGGGCCGGATCTTCAGCTACGACGTCACCGGCGGCCGCTACGAGGAGACCGCGTTCCACTCGGTCGGCTCGGGCTCCTTGTTCGCCCGTGGCTCCCTCAAGAAGCTCTACCGCGACGACTTCACCGCCAACGAGACGGTCCAGGCCGTCGTCGAGGCGCTCTACGACGCCGCCGACGACGACTCGGCCACCGGTGGCCCCGACATCACCCGCCGGATCTTCCCGGTGGTGCAGGTGATGACCGCCGACGGCGGGCGTCGCCTCGCCGACGACGAGGTCGCCGCGATCGCGGACCGGGTGATCGCGGGCCGGATGACCCGGCCGGACGGTCCGGCCGCCCCGCTCGAGCAGGGAGCACGCTGACATGAGCATGCCGTTCTACGTCTCGCCCGAGCAGCTGATGAAGGACCGGGCGGACTTCGCCCGGAAGGGCATCGGTCGCGGTCGCTCGGTCGTCGCGGTGCAGTACGCCGACGGCGTGCTGTTCGTGTCCGAGAACCCCTCCCAGGCCCTCCACAAGGTCTCGGAGATCTACGACCGGATCGCGTTCGCCGCCGTCGGCCGCTACAACGAGTTCGAGAACCTCCGGATCGCCGGGGTGCGCCTCGCCGACATGCGCGGCTACGCCTACGACCGCCGTGACGTCACCGGCCGTGGGCTCGCGAACGCCTACGCCCAGACGCTCGGCACGATCTTCTCCAGCGGTGGGGAGAAGCCCTACGAGGTCGAGATCTTCGTCGCCGAGATCGGCGACTCGCCCGAGGACGACCAGATCTACCGGCTCACCTACGACGGCCAGGTCGCCGACGAGCACGGGTACGCCGTGATGGGCGGCCAGGCGGACACGGTCGGGGAGTACCTCCGCGAGCACTACACCGAGGGCGCCTCGCTCGACGACGCCCTCAAGGTCGCCGTGGCGGCCCTGGGCCACACGGCCGGCGACAACGGCGGCAGCGAGGACCGGGTCATCCCCACCGAGGACCTCGAGGTGGCCGTGCTCGACCGCACCCGCACCCAGCCGCGGAAGTTCGCCCGGCTCCGGCCGACCCGCCTCGACACGCTGCTGGGCGACCGGGGGCCCGCCACGCACGCCGCCCGGCGCGAGCAGCTGGGCGAACCCGCCGACGCGCCCGAGCCCGCCTCGGGGGACGAACCGCCCATCGCGCCGCCCAGCTGACCGAATCGCGGGCCAATTCGCGCTGTTCCCACGCCGGCCACCAGCCTGCGCCTACTCTGACCATCATGGACCGGCGCATCTTCGGTATCGAGAACGAGTACGGCGTGACGTGCACGTTCAAGGGGCAGCGCCGCCTGAGCCCGGACGAGGTGGCGCGCTACCTGTTCCGCAAGGTGGTCAGCTGGGGCCGCAGCAGCAACGTGTTCCTGCGCAACGGCGCCCGGCTCTACCTCGACGTCGGCAGCCACCCCGAGTACGCCACCCCCGAGTGCGACGACGTGGTCGAGCTGGTCACGCACGACAAGGCGGGCGAGCGCGTGCTCGAGGGGCTGCTCCTCGACGCCGAGCAGCGGCTCCACGACGAGGGCATCGCGGGCGAGATCTACCTGTTCAAGAACAACACCGACTCCGCGGGCAACTCCTACGGCTGCCACGAGAACTACCTCGTCGGACGGGCGGGCGAGTTCAGCCGGCTCGCCGACGTCCTGATCCCGTTCCTGGTGACCCGCCAGATCATCGTCGGGGCCGGCAAGATCACGCAGACGCCGCGGGGCGCGTCGTACTCCGTCAGCCAGCGCGCCGAGCACATCTGGGAGGGCGTCTCCAGCGCGACGACCCGCAGCCGGCCGATCATCAACACCCGCGACGAGCCGCACGCGGACGCCGAGAAGTACCGCCGCCTGCACGTGATCGTCGGCGACTCCAACATGAGCGAGACCACGACCATGCTCAAGGTCGCGAGCTGCGACCTGGTGCTGCGGATGATCGAGGAGGGCGTGATCATGCGCGACCTCACGATGGAGAACCCGATCCGGGCCATCCGCGAGATCTCCCACGACGTGACCGGCCGCCGCAAGGTCCGGCTGGCCAACGGGCGCGAGGCCAGCGCCCTGGACATCCAGCAGGAGTACCTCACCAAGGCCCGCGACTTCGTCGACCGCCGCGACATCAGCACCCCGCTCATCGAGCGGGCGCTGGACCTGTGGGAGCGCGGGCTGAAGGCCGTCGAGTCCGACGACCTCGGCCTCGTCGACCGCGAGATCGACTGGGTCATCAAGTGGAAGCTGATCGACCGCTACCGCGCCAAGCACGGCCTGCCGCTCGGCCACCCGCGCATCGCGCAGCTCGATCTGGCCTACCACGACATCCACCGCGGCCGCGGCCTCTACTACCTGCTGGAGAAGCGGGGTGCGGTCGCCCGGGTGACCACCGACCTGAAGATCTTCGAGGCCAAGTCGGTGCCGCCGCAGACGACACGGGCCCGGCTGCGCGGCGAGTTCATCCGCAAGGCCCAGGAGCGCCGCCGCGACTTCACCGTCGACTGGGTGCACCTCAAGCTCAACGACCAGGCCCAGCGCACCGTGCTGTGCAAGGACCCGTTCCGCGCCCAGGACGAGCGCGTGCAGCGCCTCATCGACGGCATGTGACCACGCCCCCTGACCACGCCCCCGACCACGCCCCGGAAACGCCCTGTGCATGACGGGCCCCGGCTTCCGGAACTTCTCAGTCCGTCCGGATAGGGTGACCCGCGCCGTTCCTGACTCTCCGCAAAGGTGAATCCCGTGTCCCGACGACTCCGTCGCCTCCCGACCGTCCTGCTGCCCGTGCTCCTGCTCGCGGGCCTGACCGCGTGTGGCAGCGACGACGACGCCTCCGCCAGCCAGCCGCTCGACGCGGTGAGCATCGAGGGCGAGGTCGGCAAGGAGCCCCAGGTCAGCTGGAAGGACCAGCTGCAGGTCGACAGCCTGGAGACCAAGACCCTCGAGACCGGGGACGGCCCCGAGCTCCAGGACGGGGACAAGGTCAACGCCCAGATCTGGATCGGGAACGGCTACACCGAGAAGAAGGCCTACAGCACCTACGACTCCAACACCCCGGAGTCGGTCACGGTGGGCAGCGACCAGCTGAACCCGCTCTTCGCGGATGCCGTCACCGCCGGCAAGACCATCGGCTCGCGGATCGTCGTGACGACCCCGGCCGACAAGGCGTTCGGTGCCGCCGGCAACCCGCAGCTCGGCATCGGCAACAAGGACTCCGTGCTCGTCATCGTCGACCTGGTCAGCAAGGCCGAGAAGCCGCTCGACGGTCCCGAGGGCGCCGCCCAGAAGGCACCCTCCTGGGCGCCGAAGCTGGTCGAGAAGGGTGACGCGGTCACCTCCCTCGACTTCGCCAAGGCCCCGAAGCCGAACGGCAAGCTCCGCGAGGCGACCCTGGTCAAGGGCACCGGCGCGACGGTGCAGAAGGGCCAGACCATCACCGTCAACTACCTGGGCCAGGTGTACGGCGGCAAGCAGCCCTTCGACGAGAGCTACAGCAAGGAGCCGGCGTCGTTCGGCATCGGCACCGGCCAGGTCATCCCCGGCTGGGACAAGACGCTGGTGGGCACCAAGGTCGGCAGCCGGGTGCTGCTGGCGATCCCGCCCAAGGAGGGCTACGGCTCCAAGGGCAACAGCGCGGCCGGCATCAAGGGCACCGACACGCTGTACTTCGTCGTCGACATCCTGTCGGCCGGCTGACGCACCGCACGGACAGGGGAGCAGCATGAGCGGGATGGCGGCGCGCAAGAGCGAGCGTCTGCTCAACCTGCTCATCATGCTGCTCGTCCAGCGCCACTACGTCAGCAAGGAGCGGATCCGCGCGATCCTCTACCCGGACTCCTCCCACGAGGGCTTCGAGAAGATGTTCGAGCGCGACAAGGAGGAGCTGCGCAGCCTCGGCGTCCCGATCGAGGTGGGCAACATGGACCCGCTCTTCGACGACGAGCCCGGCTACCGGATCCCCCCGGACCGGTTCGCGCTGCCCGACGTCAACCTGGAGGCCGACGAGGCCGCGGTGATCGGCCTGGCCACCCGGGTGTGGGGGCACGCCCGCCTCGCCGAGGCCACCACCGAGGCGGTCCGCAAGCTCACGGCGCTCGGCGTACCGCTCGACGTGTCGGCGCTCGACATCGCCGAGCCGCGGCTGAGCGCCGACGAGCCGTCGTTCGACGTGTTCTGGGAGGCCACCCAGGAGCGCTGCCCGGTCGAGTTCGAGTACCGCCGCGCCGGCCAGACCACCGCCGCCACCCGCCACGTCCAGCCGTGGGGCGTGGTCCGCTACTCCGGCCGCTGGTACGCCGTCGGCCTCGACACCGACCGCGGCGAGGAGCGGGTCTTCCGGCTCTCGCGGGTCCAGGGCACGGCGCGCCGGGCCGGCAAGCCCGGGTCGTACGACGTGCCGCCCGGCACCGACGTCCGCGCCACGGCCCGCCGACTCGCCCCGGCACCCGTCACCGAGCGTGCGGTGGTCCTGGTGCGCGCCGGCGCCGGCCTGCCGCTGCGCCGCAACGCCGACGCCGTCGAGACGGGGGTCCTCGGTCCGGACGACCGCACCGGCTGGGACCGGGTGACCGTCTCGCGGAGCGGCCCCGGGCTCGCCGACGAGCTGCTCGGCTACGGCGCCGACGTCGTCGTGGAGGAGCCCGCCGAGCTGCGGGCCCGCATCATCGAGCGGCTCTCTGCTGTCGAGGGGGCCGTGGACGGAGCAGTGGCGGGGGAGGAGCAGGGATGAGCGCGAGGCCCCCGGTCCAGGCGGCCGCGAAGGAGCAGGTGGCCCGGCTGCTCACCCTGGTGCCGTTCCTGCACGCGCGCGGGCAGGTGCGGCTCGAGGACGCCGCCCGGGCCCTCGGCGTCGACCCCGAGCAGCTGGTCCGCGACCTCAAGGTGCTGCTCATGTGCGGGCTGCCCGGCGGCTACCCCGACGACCTGATCGACGTGGACCTCGACGCCCTGGAGGGCGAGGAGGGCGACGGCGTGATCCGGGTGTCGAACGCCGACTACCTCGCCCGTCCGCTGCGGCTCTCGCCCACGGAGGCGACCGCGATCATCGTGGCCCTGCGCGCGCTGCGCAACGGCGCGGGGGACGACACCCGCGAGGTCGTGGACCGCGCCCTGAGCAAGCTCGAGGCGGCCGCCGCCGAGGGCTCCGCGGCGGCGCAGATCGACCCGGGCGACGAGCCGCCCGCCCCGGACCTGTCCCGGCTCGAGGCGCGGCTCCGTGCGGCGGCCGAGCAGCGCCGCCAGGTGCACCTGAGCTACTACGTCCCCTCGCGTGACGAGCAGTCCGAACGCACCGTCGACCCCCGCGGGGTCGTGACGGCGCACGGGTTCGCCTACCTGGACGCCTGGTGCCACAGCGCCGAGGCCCCGCGCCTGTTCCGCCTCGACCGGATCCACGAGGCCGAGGTGCTGGACCGCCCGATCGAGACCCCTCCCGAGGCTCCGCGCGACCTGGGGGACGGCCTGTTCAGCAGGTCCGCGGACACCACGACGGTGACCCTGCACCTGGGCCCGGCCGCCCGGTGGGTGGTGGAGTACTACCCAGTCGAGGAGGTCCGGCCCCAGGGCGACGGCAGCCTCGAGGTCGACCTGCTCGTCGCCGACGAGCGCTGGCTGCAGCGGCTGCTGCTCCGGCTGGCCCCGCACGCGCGGGTCATCTCACCCCAAGAGTTCGCTCGAGGTTTCCGCAAGGCCGCCCGTGACACACTGAGTCTCTACTCCTCGACGTAACATGGACACTGTTGCATTCCCCAAGATGAGGACCTCATGACCACGCCTATGATCGCCAACCTCGGCACCACGGAGCTCCTACTGATCCTGGCTGTCGTCATCCTGCTCTTCGGCGCGGCCAAGCTCCCCGAGCTCGCCCGCGGCAGTGGTCGCGCGCTGCGCATCTTCAAGGCCGAGACCAAGGGCCTGATGGACGACGACGACACCGCCGGCAAGACGCCGGAGCAGCGCGAGATCGAGGCCCGGCAGCAGGCCGAGCTCGACGCGCGGCAGGCCGAGCTCGACGCGGAGCGCGAGCGCATGCGTCGCAACGACAACGCCTGACCGGGTCCTGGGTTTGTCCATTGCCGGTGTCGTCGACCTGCTGCGCGGTCGCCCGCACCACCCCGTCGGGGCGGACGGACGGATGGCGCTCGCCGACCACCTCCGGGAGCTCCGCGCCCGGCTGATCCGGTCGGCGATCTTCCTGGTGATCGCCTTCGCGGTCGCGCTGTTCTTCTACGACCAGCTCCTCGACCTGGTGCTGAACCCCTACAACGACGCCCGGGTCCAGCTCGGCCAGAAGACCGAGACCACGGCGTACGTCGCCGGGGCGACCGGTCCGCTGATGCTCCAGCTGAAGCTGTGCGGGGTCGCCGCGATCGTGGTGTCGAGCCCGTACTGGCTCTACCAGATCTGGGCGTTCATCGTGCCGGGGCTGCACGAGCACGAGAAGAAGTGGTCGCGGATCTTCGCGGCCGTCGCCGGGCCGCTCTTCATCCTCGGCGTGCTGACCGGCTACTACGTGCTCCCCAAGGGGCTGGAGGTGCTGATCGGGTTCACCCCGGCCGGCCTGCAGAACCTCGTCGAGTTCGGTGAGTACTTCAGCTTCCTCACCCGGATGCTGCTGGTCTTCGGCATCGCCTTCGAGATCCCGCTGTTCGTGATCATGCTGAACCTCGCGGGCGTGGTCTCGGGGAAGGCGCTGGGGCGCTACCGGCCGTGGATCGTGCTCGGCACCTTCATCTTCGCCGCGGTGGCGACACCCTCGACCGACCCGTTCTCGATGCTGATGCTGGCGCTGCCGATGCTGGTGCTGTTCTTCATCGCCGAGGCGATCGCCCGCTCGGTGGACCGCGCGCGCGGCCGGGGAGCGAACCGCACCGACCAGTGGTCGGACGACGAGCTGTCGCCGCTGTGACGGTGCCCATGCAGGAGGCCCTGGTCGACCTCGACCCGTTCGACCTCCCCGACTGGCTCGGCACCTCCGACGTCACCTGGGTCTCCGAGACCGGGGTCCGGTCCGGCCACCACGTGGCCGGACGCCTGCAGGCGGACGTCGCCGGAGCACCCGAGCAGGTCGCCTGTGACCTGCTCGCCATCGACGAGGCCTACCCCGTGCCGGTGGCCAGCGACGACGTCCGCAAGCGCGCGCACCAGGCGTGGCGGCACGGCCAGATCCTGCTGCTGGAGCACGACGCACGCCTGACGCTGGCGGTGCCCGGCACCTCGTTCACCGCCGACCTGGTCCTGGACGCGCTGAGCCGGCTCGCCAAGGCGGTCGGCGCCTCGCCCGACCACTACGCCGCGCGGCTGCGGATCGGCACCGAGTCGCGGCGTACCCGCTGAGCCGTCGGCCGCTAGTCTCGGCCACGTGGCCGGAACATCGCGCGAGATCGCGCTGCTGACGAACCCCACGTCCGGCAAGGGCAAGGGCGCCCGTGCCCGGGACGCGGCGCTGCCCCGGCTGCGCGACGCGGGCCTCGTGGTCCGCAACCTCGAGGGCCGGGACCCCGACGAGGCGCTCGACCTGGCGCGTCAGTGCGTCGCCGACGGCGTGGACTCGCTGGTGGTGTGCGGCGGCGACGGCATGGTCCACCTCGGCGTGCAGGCGGTGGCCACGACGGGCACCAGGCTGGGCATCATCCCGGCGGGCACCGGCAACGACGTGGCCCGCTACTTCGACATCCCCCGCAAGGACCCGGTGGCCGCCGCGGACCTGGTCGTGGCGGGTCGCACCCGCACCATCGACCTCGCCCGGAGCGGGTCGAAGTACTTCGTCACGGTCATGGCCGCCGGCTTCGACGCCATCGTCAACGAGCGCGCGAACCGGATGACCTGGCCGCGAGGGCAGATGCGCTACAACCTCGCCACGCTGGCAGAGCTGCGCACCTTCAAGCCGCTGCCGTACACCCTCGAGCTCGACGGCAGGACCCTGCGGCTGGACGCGATGCTCGTGGCCGTCGGCAACGGTCCGTCCTTCGGCGGCGGCCTGCGCATCACCGAGGGCGCCGTGCTCGACGACGGCCTGCTCGACGTGGTCATCATCAAGACGATGAGCAAGCCCGACCTGGTGCGCACCTACCCCAAGCTGTTCAAGGGCACGCACGTCCACCACCCGCAGTACGAGCACCACCGGGTGCGCTGCGTGACCGTGGCGGCGCCGGGCATCGTGTCCTACGCCGACGGGGAGCGCTTCGGCCCGCTGCCGCTGACCGTCGAGTGTGTCCCCGGGGCGCTGACCGTGCTGGCGTAGGCCCGCCCCCAAGGGCGTGTCTCCCAACCCCGTGGCCTGCTGCGCGCCGCCGGCCGAGGATTGGGAAACACGCCCTAGGCTGGGGCCCATGAGCACGGCGGACGACCTTTCCCCGGCCGAGCGTTACGCCGACTACCGCCGCGGGCGGGACCACCCGGTGTTCCGTGACTTCGAGAGCCTCTACACCTTCCCCCTCGACGACTTCCAGGTCCGGGCCTGCAAGGAGATCGAGGAGGGACGCGGAGTCCTCGTGGCCGCGCCGACCGGGTCCGGCAAGACGATCGTCGGCGAGTTCGCGATCCACCTGGCCCTCGCGACCGGCCGCAAGTGCTTCTACACGACCCCGATCAAGGCGCTGTCGAACCAGAAGTACAACGACCTCGTCGCGCGGTACGGCCCCGAGCAGGTGGGCCTGCTCACCGGTGACAACACCGTGAACGGCGAGGCCCCGATCGTCGTGATGACGACCGAGGTGCTGCGCAACATGCTGTACGCCGGGTCCCGCACGCTGCTGGGTCTCGGCTTCGTGGTCATGGACGAGGTGCACTACCTCGCGGACCGGGCGCGCGGGGCGGTGTGGGAGGAGGTCATCATCCACCTGCCCGAGTCGGTCGCGCTGGTGTCCCTGTCCGCCACCGTCTCCAACGCCGAGGAGTTCGGTGAGTGGCTCGAGACCGTCCGCGGCGACACCACCACGATCGTCGAGGAGAAGCGGCCGGTCCCGCTCTACCAGCACGTCATGGTCGGCAAGCGCCTGCTGGACCTGTTCGCCGACTCCGACGTCGACGCCGCCGCCGGCTTCGTCAAGGAGGGCGCCCCGGTCAACACCGAGCTGCTCCGCATCGCCCGCGACGACTGGGCCAGCTCCCGCATGAAGGACCGTCGTTCGCCGCGTGGACGCTCCCAGGCGGGCGGCCGGGGGAGCGGGGCCAAGCAGGTCGGCAACGGCCGGCGGGTGTGGATCCCCAGCCGCTTCGACGTGATCGACCGGCTCGACCGCGAGGGGCTGCTGCCCGCGATCGTGTTCATCTTCAGCCGGGTCGGCTGCGACGCCGCGGTGACCCAGTGCCTCAACGCCGGGATCCGGCTCACCTCCCCGGAGGAGCGGGACCAGATCTACGAGTTCGTCGAGGCCAGCTGCCGCAACCTCCCCGAGGAGGACCTGCACGTCCTCGGCTACCACGACTTCCTCGACGGCCTCACCCGTGGCGTGGCCGCCCACCACGCCGGCATGCTGCCGGCGTTCAAGCAGTGCGTGGAGGAGCTCTACGTGCGAGGTCTGTGCAAGGTGGTGTTCGCGACCGAGACCCTGGCCCTGGGCATCAACATGCCGGCGCGCACGGTCGTGATCGAGAAGCTGTCCAAGTGGAACGGCGAGACCCACGCCGACATCACGCCGGGGGAGTACACCCAGCTCACCGGCCGGGCCGGGCGCCGCGGTCTCGACGTCGAGGGGCACGGCGTCGTGCTCTGGCAGCCGGGCATGAACCCGCGCGAGGTGGCCGGGCTGGCGTCCACGCGCACCTACCCGCTGCGCTCGTCGTTCCGGCCGTCGTACAACATGGCCGTCAACCTCGTGCACCAGTTCGGCCGCGAGCGGTCCCGCGAGCTGCTCGAGCAGTCCTTCGCCCAGTTCCAGGCCGACAAGGCCGTGGTCGGGCTGGCCCGGCAGCTGCGCAAGAGCGAGGACGCCCTCGAGGGCTACCGGGAGGCCGCGACCTGCCACCTCGGCGACTTCATGGAGTACGCCGCGCTGCGGCGCCGGATCAGCGACGTCGAGAAGAACGCGGCCCGGGCCCGCAAGGCGGACCGCCGCGAGGAGGTCCTGGACTCCCTGGCGCGGCTCAAGCCCGGCGACGTGATCGACGTGCCGGCCGGGAAGTTCGCCGGCTACGCCGTGGTCGTGGACCCGGGCATGTCCGCCGAGGGCCCGCGGCCGTACGTCGTGACCGCCGACCGCCAGGCACGCCGGCTGGCGCTGATGGACTTCCCGACCCCGGTGGAGGCGGTGACCCGGCTGCGGGTGCCGAAGAACTTCAACGGGCGCAACCCGCAGATGCGGCGCGACCTCGCCTCGGCGCTGCGCTCGCGCACCCACGACCTGGCCCCGCCGTACCCGGGCAAGGGCGGGCGCGGCGGCGGCGCCAAGCCGCCGGTGGACTCCGGGACCGAGCGCGAGGTCGACCGGCTGCGCAGCGAGCTCAAGGCGCACCCGTGCCACGCCTGCCCCGAGCGCGAGGACCACGCCCGCTGGGCGGAGCGGTGGTTCAAGCTCGACCGGGACGCCAAGACGCTCAAGCGCCGGGTCGAGCAGCGCACCAACACGGTCGCCCGCCAGTTCGACCGGGTGTGCGAGGTGCTCACCGCGCTCGACTACCTCGAGGGTGACACGGTGACCCCGCGCGGGCGCTACCTGCGCCGGATCTACTCCGACGTGGACCTGCTCGCCGCCGAGTGCCTGCGGCACGGGCTGTGGGACGACCTGACGGCCTCGGAGCTGGCCGCCGCGCTCTCGGTGCTGGTGTTCGAGGCACGCCGCCCCGACGACGCGACCTCGCCGCGGATCCCCGGTGGGGCCGTGCGCGAGGCGATCGGCGAGATGGTGCGGCTGTGGGGCGAGCTGGACGCGCTCGAGCGCGAGCACCGTCTCGACTTCCTGCGCCCGCCCGACATGGGCTTCGCGTGGGCGGCCTACCGGTGGGCGGAGGGCGACGAGCTCGACGACGTGCTCGGCCCCAGCGACCTGGCGGCCGGCGACTTCGTCCGCTGGATGAAGCAGCTGCTCGACCTCGCCGGGCAGGTCGCGGAGGCGGCCGGGGACCTGCCGCTGCGCAGCACCGCCCGCGACGTGGTCGAGCGGCTCCGCCGCGGCGTGGTCGCCTACTCGGGGCTGACCGACTGACCCTGTGAGTTCCCGCAAGAAACACTCAGGACTCGCTCAACCGTCTGGTCCGGCGGCACCGCCGCTCCTACGCTGGGGGCCGTCCAGGCAACCGGTGATCCCCTGTCATCGGTTTCCGGCCAGGCCGGTGGACGCCTCACCCCCGTAGGCGTCCACCGGTCGCCATTTGTCCCTGTTCTCACCGCCAGGACGTCACTGCCCGGGTCGTCACTTCCCGGCCTCGCGCACGGCGTCGGCGATCGGCACGTCGCCGCCGACGAGGTTCCACTGCCGGCCGACCGAGGTCCCGTCGTCGAGGACGGCCGCCACCGTGGCGGCCACGTCCGCCCGGGGGATGTCGCCGCGGGCGACGTCCTGGCCCAGCGCCACCCGGGCGGTGCCCGGCTCGTCGGTGAGCCTGCCCGGCCGGAGGATCGTCCAGTCCAGGTCGCTGTCCCGCAGCGCGGCGTCGGCGTCGCGCTTCGCCTCGACGTACGCCCGCCAGACGTCGCCGGTGTCGGCGGGCAGCGGGTCGTCCACCCCGATCGCCGAGACCTGGACGAACCGGGAGATGCCGGCCTTCCTCGCGGCCTCGATCGACTTCAGGCTGCCCCCGAGGTCCACGGTGCGCTTGCGCTCGATGTTGCCGTCCGGGCCGCCCCCTGCGGCGAAGACGACCGCGTCGCAGCCGGCGAACGCCTCCGCGAACCCGTCGGCGTCCTGCCGCTCGATGTCGAGGATCCGGACCTCGGCGCCCAGCCCCTCCAGCTGGTCGCGGTACTCCTCGCGGCGGACCAGGGCGACGGGCTGGTGCCCGGCCCGGACGAGCTCGGGGTGGAGATGGAGGGCCACCTGTCCGTGGCCGCCGACGATCGCGATTCGACTCATGCGCCCCACGTTACGAGCCTGGTGGGTGCTGCGCCGGGGCCGATCCGGGGCGCTCAGGGGCGGGTGAGCGCCTCGACCAGGCGCTGGACGGGGCTCTCGAGGCCGTAGCGCTGCGCGAGGTCCAGCAGGGCGTCAGGGTCCCTCGGCGTGCCCGGGAGCCGGATGTCGGCCGGGCCGAGATCGAGGCCGCGGGCCACGGCCACGACGGTCGGCGCCACCTCGAGGTAGTCGGCCGCCTGCTTGAGCTTGCCCCGCGGGCCCGGGCCCATGTCGGAGTCCGGGTCGAGGGCCGCGGCGACGATGCCGTCCATGTCGCCGAACCGGTTCAGCAGGGTCGCCGCGGTCTTCTCCCCGACACCGGCCACGCCCGGGAGCCCGTCGGAGGCATCGCCGCGCAGGGTCGCGAAGTCGGCGTACTGCCGGGCGTCGATGTCGTACTTGGCACGGACCCAGTCGTTCGTGACGCGCTCGTGCCTGCCGACGCCGCGGGCGATGTAGAGCACCCGCACGTCCGCCTCGTCGTCCACGAGCTGGAAGAGGTCACGATCGCCCGTGACGATGTCGACCGGCTGGCCGGCGCCGGTGGCGAGGGTGCCGATCACGTCGTCGGCCTCGTAGCCGTCGGCGCCGAGCACACAGATCCCGAACGCCTCCAGCACCTCGAGGATGATCGGGATCTGCACCTCGAGCGGGTCGGGGACCTCCTCGATGTCGGGAGCCGACTCGACCTCCTGCTCGACCCGGTGCGCCTTGTACGTCGGGAGCAGGTCGACGCGCCACTGCGGCCGCCAGTCGTTGTCCCAGCAGCAGACGAGGTCGGTGGGCCGGTAGTCGGTCACCAGGCGGGCGATGAAGTCGAGGAGCCCGCGCACGGCGTTGACCGGCGTACCGTCCGGGCCCTTGATCTCCGGCACGCCGTAGAAGGCGCGGAAGTACATCGACGCCGTGTCGAGCAGCATCAGTCGGCCCTGTTCATCCCTCGTCACGAGCGGCATCCTGCCACGTGGCTGGCGCTACGCTGTGGCGCGTGACCCAGTCCGAGGTGGAGACCACCGACCGCAAGATCCTCGAGCTGCTGGCGGCCGACGGTCGGATGTCCTTCACCGACCTCGGCAAGGCCACCGGCCTGTCGACCTCGGCCGTGCACCAGCGCGTCAAGCGGCTCGAGTCGCGCGGGATGATCCGCGGGTACGGCGCCACGATCGACCACGAGCAGCTCGGGCTGCCGCTCACGGCGTTCATCTCGATCCGCCCGATCGACCCCTCCCAGCCCGACGACTCCCCGGACCGGCTCCAGGGCATCCGCGAGATCGAGTCCTGCTGGTCGGTCGCGGGGGAGGAGTCCTACATCCTCAAGATCCGGGTCCCCACCCCCTCCCACCTCGAGGACCTGCTCGCCCGGATCCGCTCCGCCGCCAACGTCGCCACCCGCACCACCATCGTGCTCTCCACGCCGTACGAGAACCGGTCGGTGGTGTAGGGCCGGGCACTTTCACCGGCTGGCCGGTGAAAGTGGTACTTGTCAGGTGGAATACCCCCTGACAAGTGCTACTTCACCCCGACAGGTCCAGGGGATCAGGCCGCCCAGGGCTTGCCGGCCAGCACCGCGCGGATCCGGGCAGCGGTCCTGGCGGGGTTCAACAGGTCCGCCCAGGTGATCCGGATGCAGCGCCAGCCCGTCAGCCCGCAGATCATCTCCTCGCGTCGCTTCTCACGGAGCACCACGTCCGAGGCACTCTCACCTTCCTTGAGCAGGGCCTCGTACTTGACCTTGCCGTCGAACTCGAGGAAGACCCCCAGCTCGGGCCAGGCGAAGTCGACTCGGGCGACGACCCTGCCTGACCGATCACGCACCTTGTACTGCGGCTCGGGCATGGGAAGCCCCTGCGACCAGCACATGAAGAAGGTCCGCGTCTCGCCCACAGATTCACAGCGCCCGTCCGCGAGACGCAGCACCAGATCAGTGCTGAGGCTGTCGGGCCAGTGGGTCATGCCCCCGAGGCGACGCTCCAGCAGGTCCGGAGTCGTCTCACCGGCATGCAGCAGACCGTTCACGATCACGAGGCTGTGCTCGGTGTCGGCGATCATGGTGCAGTCCAGCGCCGTGCGCGTTCCGCTCGTCACCCATGTCCCGTCCACGATCGTGAGGTCCTCGGCCAGCACCTCGCCACGGTGCTGGACGACCCCGGCCTCGCGGCGTCCCGCCCTGCCGTCCGTGCGCGTCAGGTGGGTCACGCTCGGCATGTCCCACGTGGGAATGTCGAGGCGTTCGGCAGCCGTCGTGTGCGACAGGACGACGTGCGACTTGGCCGATCTGTAGACCGCGTCAGCAACGAGCGATCGTCTGCCTCGGTCGTCGAGCTGTTGCCACAGCTCGGCCGAGCAATAGGCGCCGTGGCGGACGTGGACCCACTCGCCCCGACGGACGAGCTTGCGGATCATCTTGGGGTCGTAGCCCACCGCCAGCGCTTCGCGGGTGAGGAACACCCCGTAGGTCTGGGTCAGTCGATGCAGTCGAGAATCCATGCCCCAGGAATAGCCGCGTCAGGCGCCGCCCGAACCCCACCTTGCTGCGCCTGTGGACAGAGCCCTCTGGCACTGCGTCCTGTCAGCAGAAAGTGGCACTTGTCAGGTGGCCGTCCACCTGACAAGTGCCACTTTCACCGGCTGCCCGGTGAAACTGCCCGCCCCTACCTCACCAGGCCTGGAGCGCGGCGGTACGCCGCGAGGCCTCGGCGACCTCGGCCGCCTTCAGGGCGGAGGAGTCGAGGTCGGAGTGCTCGGCCCACCACTGCTGGCCGGACTCGGGGAGGGTGTGGATCGGGTCGTAGTACTCGAAGGTCCGGTTCAGCGCCTCGGGGTCGGTGGCCTCGATGGAGGTGCGGTAGTTCTTGGTCCAGTACGAGATGCCGCGCTCGGTGTCGTAGTCGGCCAGCTGGTGCACCCAGCGCTTGCCGACGAACGGCACGTCGCAGACGATCCGCGGGGTGGCGAAGCCGGGCAGGTAGCCCATGATGTGGTGCTGCAGCCGCTGCGCGTCGGCGACCGAGACCCGCCAGTGCTCCGAGAACGGGATCATGTCGCACATGTAGAAGTAGTACGGCATGATCTGCGCGCCATCGAGCAGCCGGAAGCACAGGTCGAGCAGCGCGTGCGGGTCGGCGTTCACGCCGTTGAGCAGCACGCCCTGGTTGCGGACGTCGCGGATGCCCGTGTCCAGCATCGCGCGGGTCGCCTTCGCCACGATCGGGGTCACCGAGTTGGCGTGGTTGGTGTGGGTGTGGATCGCGATCGACACGCCGCGCTGGCGGGCCACCGAGGCCACCCGCTCCATGCCGCGCACCACGTCGTCCTGCAGCCAGTGCTGGGGGAGGCCGATCAGGGCCTTGGTGGCGAGGCGGATGTCGCGGATGTTCTCGATCTCGAGCAGGTTGGTGAGGAAGTCCTCGAGGCGCGGCCACGGCATGTTCGCGACGTCGCCGCCGGACACCACGACGTCGCGCACGGACGGCGTACGACGCAGGTAGTCCATCATCTCGCCGAGCCGGTCGTTGGGCTTGCCGGCGAACTTCAGCTTGTCGATCACCGGCGTGGAGTTGCCGACGAGGTCCATGCGCGTGCAGTGGCCGCAGTACTGCGGGCAGGTCGGCAGCAGCTCGGCCAGCACCTTGGTGGGGTAGCGGTGGGTGAGGCCCTCGGCCACCCACATGTCGTGCTCGTGCAGGGAGTCGCGGGTGGCGTGCGGGTGCGAGGACCAGTCGGTACGACGGTCCGAGAACACCGGGATCATGTAGTGCCGGATCGGGTCGGCGTAGAACGCCTCGGTCAGCGACCCGGGACCGGCCGGCACCTCGTGCGGCACCATCGTGTTCATCATCTGCGGCGGCACCAGCATCGACATCGTGGCCCGCTCGGCCTGGTCGCGCTCGAGGTCGGCGTAGAACTTCTCGTCGAGGAGGTCGCCGAACAGCTCGCGCAGCTGGCGCACGTTCTTGATGCAGTGGGCGCGCTGCCACTGCACCGACTCCCACTCCTCGGCGGTGACGTCCTTCCAGCCCGGGAACCGGGTCCAGTCGGGCTCGACCAGCTCGACCCGCTGGTAGGGGTAGGGCTGGCCGGTCTCCAGGCCGATGCTGGTCTCGATGCTCATGAGCGCTCCTCCAATGAGGGGGGTACGTCGTGTGGTGCGGCGTGTCAGTACGGGCGTGTTTGTGTGAGCCACGCCTCCTCTGCCAGAGTACGAGGAGAATGTGCGGCTCGTCCAATAACGCGCCGCAAGACTTCCTGCCAACGGCCCCTGATGACGGAGGACTCACGGTCATGACGGCGCGAAACAGCGATCCCACCGGCCTGCACCGGGTCCTGGACGAGACCGTCGTGCTGCCGCAGGCGGCGCAGCGCCTCGACACCCGGCGAGAGCTGTGGCCCGACGAGGTCCGGATCCGGGTGGAGAAGCTCAACCTCGACGCCGCGTCGTACCGCCAGCTCGAGCGGAAACACACAGCCGGCGACGGCTCTGTCGATGGTGGGGCCATCCGGGCCGAGGTCCTCGCCATCGTGGCCACCCGGGGCAAGATGCAGAACCCCGAGACCGGCTCCGGCGGGATGCTCGTCGGCACCGTCGAGGAGGTCGGCCCCGAGTCGCCGCTCGGCCTGCGCGCCGGCGACCGCGTGGCCACGCTCGTCTCCCTGACGCTGACCCCGCTCGTGATCGAGGACGGCCTGCGCGACTGGGACGGCCTCGGCGAGCAGGTGCCCTGCGACGGGTACGCCGTGCTGTTCGGCCGCTCGATCGCCGCGGTCATCCCCGACGACCTGCCGGCCGACCTGTCCCTCTCGGTGATGGACGTCTGCGGCGCGCCCGCGCTCACGGCGCGCGTGGTGGAGGGCTACGACGCACCGACCGTCGCCGTCATCGGCGGGGGAGGGAAGTCGGGCTCGCTCAGCCTCGCCGCCGCCCGCCGGGCCGGAGCGGGCCGGACCATCGGCGTCGTCCCCCACGAGCGCGAGGCCGCCCAGCTGCGCGAGGCGGGCCTCGCCGACGAGGTCGTCATCGCCGACGCCCGCAACCCCATCGGCCTCCGCGACGCGGTCACGGCCGCCGGCGGCCCCGCCGACGTCACCGTCGTGTGCGTCGACGTCCCCGGCTGCGAGGGCGGCGCGATCCTCGCCACCGGCGACCGCGGGACCGTCATCTTCTTCTCGATGGCCACCTCCTTCTCCGCCGCCGCGCTCGGCGCCGAGGGCCTGGCCGCCGACGTCACCATGCTCGTCGGCACCGGCTACACGCCCGGCCACGCGGCGTACGCGCTCGAGCTGCTCCGCGAGAACGCCGGAGTACGCCGGCTCTTCGAGGCGCGCCTGGCGCACGAGGCGCCGGCGTGACCCGCCTCCTGCTCCGCAACGGGGTCGTCCACGGCGGCCGACCCGGCCGGCGCGCGACGGCCCTCGCGGTCGAGGACGGCCGGGTCGTCTTCACCGGTGACGAGGACGCGGCGAACGCCTTCGAGAACGCCGACGAGGTCGTCGACCTCGAGGGCGCGCTGGTCACCCCGGCATTCGTCGACTCGCACGTCCACACCGTCCGCACCGGCTTCGCGCTGACCGGCCTCGACCTGGCGGGGGCGAGGAGCCTGGCCGCCACCCTGGACGCCCTCGCCGGCCACGCAATCGCGAACGACGACGCCGGCGTCCTGGTCGGGCAGGGCTGGGACGAGACCGACTGGCCCGAGCGGCGGCCGCCCACCGGCGACGAGCTCGAGCGGGCCGCCCCGGGGCGGCGGACCTACCTCACCCGCGTCGACGGACACTCCTCGGTGGTGTCGCCCGCGTTGGCGACGCTGGTCCCGGGCCTGGAGCAGCTCGACGGCTGGACCCCCGACGGCCGGGTGGAGCGGGACGCCCACCACGCGGTCCGGGCGACCCTGGAGAGCCTGATCGGGCCGGAGGAGCGCCTCGACGCCGCCCGCGCCGCGTGCCGGCGGATGGCCGCCCAGGGCATCGTGGGCTTCCACGAGAACGCCGCGCCCCACATCGGGCCCGAGCACGAGATCGACATGGTCCGCCGGGCCGCGGCGGAGGTGGGGCTGCGGGCCACCGTCTACTGGGGTGAGCTGCTCGCCGTCGACACCGCGAAGCGGCTGGGGGTCGCCGGCCTGGCCGGTGACCTGATCGCCGACGGCGCCTTCGGCTCCCGCACCGCCGCGCTGTCCGCGCCGTACGCCGACCGTCCGGACAGCTGTGGGCACGCCTACGTGAGCGCCGAGCAGGTCCGCGACCACGTCGTCGCCTGCACCGAGGCGGGGATCCAGGCCGGCTTCCACTGCATCGGTGACGCTGCCCTCGAGGCGATCCGGGAGGGCTTCGAGGCCGCCGAGCGACTGCTCGGCACCGAGCGGGTCGCCCGCGCCCGCCACCGGCTGGAGCACGTCGAGATGCCCGCCCCGGCGATGGTGCGGACGATGTCGCGCCTCGGGGTCGTCGCGAGCGTCCAGCCGATGTTCGACGGCCTGTGGGGCGGCCCGGACGGCATGTACGCCGCCCGGCTGGGCGAGCGCTGGAAGGCCACCAACCCGTTCCTGGCCCTGGAGTCGGCGCCGGTCCGGCTGGCCTTCGGCTCCGACTCCCCGGTCACCCCGCTCGGCCCGTGGGCGGCGGTGCGGGCGGCGGCGTACCACCGCCACGACGCGCAGCGCCTGCCGGTCGGCCTCGCCTTCCGGGCCCACACCCGGGGCGGCGCGTTCGCCGCCCACGACGACGAGGGCGGGTCGCTGCGCCACGGGGCGCGCGCCGACCTGGCCGTCTGGGACGTCCCCGGCGGCCTCGGCGACGACGACCTCCCCGACCTCACCCCCGGGACCGAGCTGCCGCGGCTGCGGCGCACGGTCTCCGAGGGCCGGACCATCCACCTCGACGAGGACGCCGCATGAGTCTCAACAAGCAGGGCAAGCTCGATCTCGACCCCGCCACCGTCAAGCAGGCGCGGTCCCTGGCCCGCAAGGCGGGGCGCCCGATCGTGACGATGGCGAAGAAGCACACCACCGTCGCCGTCGAGCGCGCGACGCTGCGCCTGGCCGGCCTCGAGGGCGCCGACCCCGAGGGGACGCCCTGGGTCAACCGCCTCCTCGACGTCGTCCGCGCCGACGTCGGCCTCGAGCACGGCGTCGCGCTGCCCGTCTGGGACGCGCTGCTCCGCGGCGAGGCGGACGACCTGGCGACGCTGGCGCAGAAGGCCTCCGCGGGCTCGGTGACCTTCCGGCTCCCGGAGGGGCGGGACGCCACCCGCGCCACCACGGCCAGCCGCCGCCAGGTCGGCGCCGGCATCCGGCGGATCGACGCACGCCGCAAGGAGCGCGACCGGCTGATCCGCAGGTTCGGCGACGCCCCGCGCAAGCCGTGGATCTACCTGATCGTCGCGACGGGCGACATCTACGAGGACATCCCGCAGGCGCAGCAGGCGGCCCGCGAGGGCGCCGACATCATCGCGGTGATCCGCTCGACCGGGCAGAGCCTCCTCGACTACGTGCCCGAGGGCGCGACCCGCGAGGGCTTCGCCGGCACCTACGCCACCCAGGAGAACTTCCGCCTGATGCGGGCGGCGCTGGACGAGTCCAGCAAGGAGCTGGGCCGCTACGTGCGGCTGACGAACTACGCCTCCGGGCTGTGCATGCCGGAGATCGCGGCGCTGGCCGGCATGGAGCGCCTCGACATGATGCTCAACGACTCGATGTACGGCATCCTCTTCCGCGACATCAACCCGATCCGCACCTTCGTCGACCAGCGCTTCAGCCGGCAGGTCCACGCCCGGGCGGGGATCATCATCAACACCGGCGAGGACAACTACCTCACCACCGCCGACGCCGTCGAGGCCGCGCACACCGTCACCACGAGCCAGCTGCTCAACGAGTACTTCGGCAAGGAGGCCGGCCTCGAGGACTGGCAGCTCGGCCTGGGCCACGCCTTCGAGATCGACCCGGACATCCCGGACTCGTTCCGGATGGAGCTCGCGCACGCGCTGCTGGCCCGCGAGCTGTTCCCGAACGCGCCGCTGAAGTGGATGCCGCCGACCCGGCACATGACCGGCGACGTGTTCCGTGGCCACCTGCTGGACGGGTTCTTCAACCTGGCCGGCGCGCTGACCGGGCAGGGGATCCTGCTCGTCGGGATGATGACGGAGGCCGTGGTCACGCCGTGGCTCTCCGACCGCGACCTGGCGCTGCAGAACGTCCGCTACGTGATGAACGCGGCCGGCAACCTGCACGAGGACTTCCGTCCCGCCCCGGACGGCTTCATCGCCGGGCGGGCCCGGCAGGTCCTCGCCGAGACCATCGACCTGCTGGACCGGATCGTCAGCGACTCCGACGCCGCCGGCGACCCGCCGCTGCTGGCCGCGATCGCCGACGGGACCTTCGGGCTGATGAAGCGCCCGGCCGACGGCGGCCGCGGCCTCGACGGCGTCGCGCGGAAGTCCGGCGCCTACTACAACCCCGCCACCGAGCTGCTGGAGGAGCCCCTCGGACACGGTCGCTGCGCGACCTGCTCGGGAACCGAAGCGCGCCACGAAGGGAGCCCCCCGATGACCATCGTCCGGCCGTACGGCGACACCACCGGCGACGGCATGGTGCAGCTGAGCTTCACGCTGCCCATCGCCCACTCGAAGGTGGCCGAGGGGGCCGCGGCCCAGCTGGCCAACAAGATGGGCATGGACCCGGCGCTGGTGGTCCACGCCAGGCCGATGGGCCCGGACTTCACGTTCTTCGTGGTCTACGGCCGGGTGCACCACCTCGTCGACACCAGCAAGGTGGAGGTGGTGGAGCGCGACTACCCGCTGCTGACCCCGAAGGAGGTCAACGCGGCCGTGAAGCGCTCGATGCGGCGGCGGCTGACGATCGTCGGGGCCTGCATCGGCACCGACGCGCACACCGTCGGCATCGACGCGATCCTCAACATCAAGGGGTTCGCGGGGGAGAAGGGGCTGGAGTACTACCGCGAGCTCAAGGTCGTGAACCTCGGCGCGCAGGTCTCCGTCCCGCAGCTCGTCGAGCGGGCCCGGGCCGAGAAGGCCGACGCCGTCCTGGTCTCCCAGGTGGTGACCCAGCGCGACGCGCACCTGCTGAACACCCGCGAGATGTCGGCCGCCTTCCGCGAGTCCTACCCCGCGGACAAGCAACCGCTGCTGATCGTGGGCGGCCCCCGCTTCGACGAGAAGATGGCCGCCGAGCTCGGCGTGGACCGCGTCTTCAGCCGGGGTACGACGCCCGGCGAGGTCGCCAGCTACCTCGTGCACCGCCTCACCACCCGGCCGGACCAGCAGCCCGAGAGGAAGGCGTCCTGATGCCCGGAGCAACCGTCGGCACCCGCGTGGTGCACCGCCGCTACGTGCCCTACTCCCACGCCCACTACGCCGGCAACCTCGTCGACGGGGCCTACAGCCTCGGCCTGTTCGGTGACGTGGCCACGGAGATGTGCATCCGCACCGACGGCGACGAGGGCCTGTTCGCGTCGTACTCCGACGTGCAGTTCCGGGCGCCCGTCCGCGCCGGCGACGTCCTCGAGATCACGGCCACGCTGGTGAAGGTCGGCACCCGCTCCCGGGTGATGGAGTTCGCGGTCCACGTCGTCGCACGCGGCGCCGCCACCGAGGAGCGGCCCGGCGCGGCGGACCTGCTGCAGGAACCGATCCTGGCCACGAGCGCCACCGGCACCGTCGTCGTACCGGGATGACCACACCGGCTCGGCGCGTTGCGCGCGACACGCCGGAGCAGGTCCTGAAAACTTGGCAAAATCCTTGGATTCTGCCCCCGGCGCTGACCTGCGCCTTCTAGTGTTTCCGCTGGTCAGCGGGTGGTTGACAGCCACCCGCCTGACGATCCACTGTGTCCCGTCCGCTCGTGCAGATCGTGGCCGGTGGACCGTCGTCCGAGTGGCCGTGTCGGAGGGTGGGGTGCCAATCACCCTTCCGACCTGGTTCGCGGAGGACGGTCCGCTCCACGAGGGTGGACACGGAGGGGATCCGGACCCCCTAGACAACAGCCCGACCCCGGCAGCCGGTCGGTCTCGGGTTGGTCCGAAGGGTCCGGACCCCCTCCGCAGATCTGCAGGTACCTTTGCCACCGTGCTCCTCCGGACGTCCCTCGCGCTGGTGGCGGGCGTCGTGCTGGCGCTGGCCTTCGAGCCGGTCGCTGCCGCCTTCCTGGTCCCGGTCGCGGTCGCCGGCTTCGTGCTCACGACCCGTGGCCTCCCCGCGGGACGGGCCTGGATCCCCGGGCTCGCGTTCGGGGTCGGCTTCTACTTCGTGCTGATCTTCTGGATGCGCGCGGTGGGCACCGACGCGTGGATGGCCCTGGCCGGGATCGAGGCGCTCTTCTACGGCCTGCTGGGCTCCGCCAGCGCCGTGCTGACCCGTCGGCGGGCCTGGCCGCTCTGGTTCGCCGCCGCCTGGGTCGCGATGGAGGTGATCCGCAGCTCCTGGCCGTTCAGCGGCATGCCCTGGGGCCGGCTCGCCTTCGCCACCGTGGACACCCCGGTCGCCGACGCGCTGGCGTACGTCGGGTCGACCGGGGTCAGCTTCCTGCTCGCGCTGCTCGGCGCCCTGCTGGCACAGCTGGTGCTGGCCCGGGGGAGGAGCCGCTGGGTGGCGGCGGGTGTGCTCGCCGCGACCGGCGTCGTGGCGGTGGTCCCCGCGCTGGCGCCGTACGAGCCGCAGATGGACGGCCAGGCGACCGTGGCCGCGGTCCAGGGTGACGTGCCCGGCAACGGCGACGACATCCTGCTCGACTTCCGCCAGGTCACCCAGAACCACGTGGACGCCACCGTCGACCTCGCCGCCGACGTCGCCGCGGGCCGGGTACCGCGGCCCGACTTCGTGGTCTGGCCGGAGAACTCCACGGCCGTCGACCCCTTCACCGACGCCCAGACCGACGCGGGCATCCGCACCGCCTCGAGCGCGATCGGGGTGCCGATCCTGGTCGGCGCCATCGTGGACGCCGGGCCGCGCAACGTGCTGAACCAGGGCATCGTCTGGGACCCGGGAACCGGCGCGGCCGACCGGTACACGAAGTGGCACCCGGTGCCCTACGGCGAGTACATCCCGTTCCGCCGATTCTTCGACGGCAAGAACTTCGGCCGCCTCGCACTGATCCCGCGGGACATGCTCAGCGGCACCCGCACCGACCCGCTGCGCATCGCCGGCGTCCGCGTCGCCGACGCGATCTGCTTCGACGTCGCGTACGACGACGGGCTCTACGCCCAGGTCGGGAACGACGCCCAGCTGCTCACGGTGCAGACCAGCAACGCCACCTTCATCCACACCTCCCAGATCGACCAGCAGTTCGCGATCAGCCGGCTCCGCGCCATCGAGACCGGCCGCTGGGTGGTGGTGGCGGCCACCAACGGCATCTCCGGGATCATCGCCCCCGACGGCAGCGTGACGGACCGCGCCGGCGTCCGCACCCAGGACGTGCTGGTCCGCAGTGTCGGCCTCGGCACCGGCATCACCCCGGCGGTGCGGCTCGGCGCGTGGCCGGGACGAGTGTTCATCGGGGTGTCGATTCTGGGCCTCGCGCTGGGCCTGCTGCCGTATCGTCGAAACCGGCACACTGCCCGCTCCGAGCGGGCGCCGCGGCGTCCGCTGCGTGCCATGTCCCCTGAATGAATGAGGCAAAGCCCGTGAGCATCGAGGGTCTCGGACGCGTCGTCGTGGTCATCCCGACCTACAACGAGGCGTCGAACCTGGCCTGGATCGTGGACCGGCTCCGGCGTGCGCAGCCGGGCATCGACGTGCTGGTGGTCGACGACGACTCACCGGACGGCACCGGCCGGATCGCCGACGAGCTGGCGGCGGCCGACCCGCAGGTCAGCGTGCTGCACCGCACCGCCAAGGGTGGTCTCGGCGCGGCGTACCTGCACGGCTTCGCCCACGCGCTGGACGCCGGCTACGACGTGATCGGCGAGATGGACGCGGACGGCTCGCACCAGCCCGAGCAGCTGTCCCGGCTGCTCGACGCGCTGGTCCACGCCGACCTGGTCATCGGCTCGCGCTGGGTCCCCGGCGGTTCGGTGGTCAACTGGCCCACCTCGCGTGAGCTGCTCTCGCGGGGCGGCAACCTCTACGTGCGGCTCCTGCTCGGCATCAGCGTCCGCGACGCCACGGCCGGGTTCCGGCTGTTCCGCCGCACGACGCTGGAGAAGATCGACCTGGCCTCGGTGCGGTCGACCGGCTACGTCTTCCAGACCGACCTGGTCGCCCGGACGCTCGCCGCCGGCCTCACGGTCCGCGAGGTGCCCATCGAGTTCGTGGAGCGGGTCCGGGGCGACTCCAAGATGAGCGGCACCGTGGCCGCCGAGTCGCTGAAGCGGATCACCGTGTGGGGGATCAGCGAGCGTACGGCGCAGGCGCGGCGGGCGCTGCGGCGGAGGCGACCGTGACCCGGCGGCGCAGCCCCCTCACCTGGGTGCTGTTCGTCGCCTTCGTGGTCGTGCCCCTGGTCGAGATCTACGTCCTCATCCAGGTGGGTCAGGTCATCGGCCCGTGGTGGACGATCCTGCTGCTGGTCCTCGACAGCATCCTCGGCAGCTGGCTGATCAAGCGCGAGGGCGGACGCGCCTGGCTGGCGCTGCGCACCGCGCTCGAGAGCGGCCGGATGCCGGCCCGCGAGCTGGCCGACGGGGCGCTGATCCTCATCGGCGGGACCCTGATGCTCAGCCCGGGATTCGTGACCGACGCCTTCGGGATCCTGCTCATCCTGCCGTTCACCCGGCCGGTCGCGCGGCGGCTGCTGACCCGGGTGGTCACCCGGCGACTCCTGGCCTCGAACGAACGACGCCCCGGACCGGGATCCGGGGGATCCGTGGTCCAGGGCGAAGTCGTCGACGAGTGACTGGGCGTCACCCGACCTGATGTCCTAGGCGGACGCCTTGCGCTTCTTGGCGTTGGCCCGGTGCAGGTGCGCGGGGCCGATCTCGCCGCCGCGCAGCAGCTCGAGGCGCTCCTTGAGGATGTCCTCGAGCTCCTTCTCGGAACGACGCTCCAGGAGCATGTCCCAGTGCGTGCGAGCCGGCTTCTCGTTCTTGGCCTCCGGCTGGATGCCGGCGACGCTCAGCGCCTCGGCTCCGCAGCGCGGGCACTCCCACACTGCGGGGATCTCGGCCTCGACCGACATCGTGATCTCGAACTCGTGTGCCTGCGGACAGCGGTAGCCAACCTGCTGACGAGCCGCGAACTCGATGCCGCGCTCGTCCTCGAAGCTCTGGCCCCCCAGGCGCGCCCCACGAAGTGTGCGCTCTGCCATTGAGCCACCTCCCAAATCCTTGTAACCCCCGTTGACATGACTGAGACGGTCCTGGGCCCGAGCCGTGACGTCGCACAGCACGTACCCGCGGTCTGGCGTCTCAATCCGTTCAACGGTAGTGGGCCCGAGATGATTCCGACAATCGGGCCGTATGGCCGCACTCACACCGCCCCAGTGGTCACTCAGACCACGTGCGGCACCTCGTTGCCCGCCTCGGCGATGCCGCGGCGCGGGTCGACCCGGTGCAGCAGCAGACCACCCACGACGAAGAACACGACCAGCGCGAAGATCGCCGGACGGTAGGAGTCGGTCCACTGGTGCACCAGGCCGAAGACCAGGGTTCCCAGCCAGCTCGTGCCGCGCTCGCAGGCCTGGTAGAGCGAGAAGTACTCCGCCTCCCGGCCCCGGGGGATCAGCTGGCTGAAGAACGACCGGGACAGGGCCTGGGTGCCGCCCAGCACGAGGCCGATGCCGACCGCGAGCGCGAGGAAGAGGGGGAGGTTCTTCTCGGGGATGAAGAAGCCGACCGTGACCACCAGCATCCACATCACCAGCCCGCCCAGGATCACCTGCCGGCTGCCGCGCGAGGCCGCGAGCCGCCCGAACAGCAGCGCGCCGAAGAAGGCCACGAACTGGACCAGCAGGATCGTCGCGATCAGCACCGAGGTGCTGAACCCGAGCTGCTTGTCGCCGTAGACCGAGGCGGACGCGATCACGGTCTGGATGCCGTCGTTGTAGAACAGGTAGGCGAGCAGGAACGTCAGCGTCATCGGGTAGTTCCGCATGTCCCGGAGCGTCGCGGCGAGCTGCCCGAAGCTCTGGCGGACCAGTCCGCCGGGCTCCCGCTCGACCGCGGTGGGCTGCCGGTTGCGGATGCCGCGGTAGGGGATGACCGTGAACGCCGCCCACCACACGGCCGCGGACAGCATGCTCAGCCGCACCGCCAGACCGGTGCCGATCCCGAGGGAGTCGTGCAGCGTCACCACCGCGAGGTTGACCGCGAGCAGGAGCCCGCCGCCGAGGTAGCCCAGCGCCCAGCCCCGCGAGGAGACCCGGTCCCGCTCGTCGGGGAGCGCGATCTCGCACAGGATCGCGTCGTACACGACCAGCGAGGAGCCCAGGCAGATGTTGGCGACGAGCAGCAGCACCACGCCGAGCTGCCAGTCCGAGCCGGTCACGAAGAACATCAGTCCCGCGGCGATGCTCCCGGCCCACGCGAAGCCGGCCATGATCGCCTTCTTGCGCGCCGACCGGTCGGCAGCCGCGCCCACCACCGGGAGCAGCAGCGCGGACACGATGGTGGCCAGCGTGACGACGTAGAAGACCAGTGAGCCGGGGGAGACGGCGAGTCCGAGGACGTGGAGGTTCGCCTCGCACTTGAGGCCCTTGTCCTCGTCGGTGACGAAGCCGCACGCGGCCCGCTCGGCCACCGAGGTGAGGTACGGCGCGAACAGGACCGTCGCGATCGTGGTGACGTAGGCGCTGTTGGCCCAGTCGTACCAGTACCACGCCTTCTGCTCCCGGGCCCGCGCGAGCGGGGTCAGGTCGGCGAAGCCCGACGGTGCCGTCACGACTCCTCCCTCCACTGGCCACGCTCGGTCAGCACGTCCCTGAGTATGTCGGTGCGATCGGTGAACAGTCCGTCGACACCACGGTCGAGGAGCTCATGCATCTCGGCGGGGTCGTCGATGGTCCACACGTGCACCGGCTTGCCGGCCGCGTGGGCGCGTCGTACCAGCCCGGCGGTGACCACCGTCCACCGCCCGCGGCGGTGGGGCACCTGCAGCACCGCGACCCGGCGCCGGGTGAGCCGGTCGGCCAGGACCCCGCTGGGCAGGGCCCGGAACGCCAGCACCTCCAGCGGGTGCGCGGAGGTGGGGACCCGGCCGCGGGTCAGGGTGCGGAAGGCGTTGAGGCGGCGCGGCGAGAAGCTCCCGACCAGGACCCGGTCCCACAGGTCCCGCGCGGCGACCAGCTCGGCCAGCGGTGCGACGGCACCGTCGGACTTCAGGTCGATGTTGAAACGGGACTCCGGGAAGGCGTCGAGCAGCTCGCTCATCGTCGGGACCCGCTCCTGCCCGCCGATGAGCGCCTCGGCGACCTCGGCGTGGGTGAGCTCGGCGATCGCGCCCCGGCGGTCGCTGACCCGGTCGAGCACCTGGTCGTGGAAGGCCAGCAGCACCCCGTCCCGGGTCACGTGCACGTCGGTCTCCAGGTAGCCGAACCCGAGGTCGACCGCGTGCTGGAAGGCGGCCATGGTGTTCTCCAGCCCCTCGATGTCGGGGTGGTAGGCACCGCCGCGATGGGCGAAGGCCAGCACCCCGTCGGGGCGGCGCGTCGCCTCGTCGAGGTAGGGGTAGCCGGTCGGGGGAGAGCTCACCTGCTGAAGTATTGCGGCTCTCGCTGCACGACCTTCGCCGACCACGGCGCGGATCCCCGTCGGTCACCGGGGGAGAGGGGTACCGTCGCGACCATGGAGACCCTGAACTGCCCGCGATGCGGCACCGAGATGGTCACGCGGACCCTGGGCGGCTCCGCCGGCGACGGCGAGGTGAGCCAGTGCCCCGAGGGCCACGGCGTGTTCCTGGCCCGCGCCGACCTCGGCAGCCTGATCGAGGCGGAGACCGACTGGCACCGCAACGCCAGTCAGCACACCGCGCCGCTGCCGCGCATCACCGCCGACATGACCGCCCCGCCGGCTTCCCGCACCCCCGCCCGCGCGTGGGTGGAGACCCTCTTCGACTGACCACGACCTCCGGGTCAAATGTCCCGGAAGGGCTCGATGTTCGCGCCGAGCAGGTTGAGGCGCTCGGCCAGGTCCTCGTAGCCGCGGTGGATGACGTACGTCGAGCGCAGCACCGAGGTGCCCTTCGAGGCCAGCATCGCCAGCAGGATGACCACGGCCGGACGCAGCGCCGGCGGGCAGACGATCTCGGCGCCGGTGAACGACGTCGGGCCCTCGATCATCACCCGGTGCGGGTCCAGCAGCTTGACCTGGCCGCCGAGCTTGTTCAGGTCGGTGAGGTAGATCGCGCGGTTCTCGTAGACCCAGTCGTGCAGCAGGGTCTGGCCCTCCGCGACCGCGGCGATGACCGCGAAGAACGGCAGGTTGTCGATGTTGAGACCCGGGAACGGCATCGGGTGGATCTTGTCCAGCGGCGCGTGCAGCGACGAGGGCTTGGTGGTGAGGTCGACGAGGCGGGTGCAGCCGTTGAGGGCGACGTACTCCTCGGAGCGGTGGTACTGGAAGCCCATCTCCTCCAGCAGCGCGAGCTCGATCTCGAGGAACTCGATCGGCACCCGCTTGATGGTGATCTCGGACTTGGTCACGATCGCGGCGGCCAGCAGCGACATCGCCTCGATCGGGTCCTCGCTGGGGGCGTAGTCGACGTCGACGTCGATCTCGGGGCGCCCGGTCACGGTCAGCGTGGTGGTGCCGATGCCCTCGACCTCGACGCCGAGCTTCTGCAGGAAGAAGCACAGGTCCTGGACCATGTAGTTCGACGACGCGTTGCGGATGACGGTGGTGCCGGGGTGCAGCGCCGCGGCCATCAGGGCGTTCTCGGTGACGGTGTCGCCGCGCTCGGTCAGCACGATCGGGCGGAGCGGCTCGATGGCCCGGTTGACGCTCGCGTGGTAGCTGCCGTCGGTCGCCTTGACCTCGAGGCCGAAGGGGCGCAGGGCCGCCATGTGCGGCTCGACGGTGCGGGTGCCGAGGTTGCAGCCGCCCGCGTAGGGGAGGTCGAAGGTGTCCGAGCGGTGCAGCAGCGGGCCGAGGAACATGATCACCGAGCGGGTACGACGGGCCGCGGCCTCGTCGATGTTGCTCAGGTCGAGGTCCTTGGGCGGGATGATCTCGAGGTCGTTGTCGGCGTTGAGCCACTTGGTGTGGACGCCCAGGCTGCCGAGCACCTCGAGCAGCCGGTTGACCTCCTCGATGCGCGCGACCTTGCGCAGGGTGGTGCGTCCGCGGTTGAGCAGCGAGGCGCACAGCAGCGCGACGCCGGCGTTCTTCGAGGTCTTGACGTCGATGCTCCCGGAGAGCGTCGTGGGGCCGGACACCCGCAGGTGCGTCGGACCCGCGCCCAGCGCCACGATCTCGGAGTCGAGCGCGGCACCGATCCGCGCCAGCATCTCGAGCGAGAGGTTCTGGTGACCCTTCTCGATCCGGTTGATCGCACTCTGGCTCGTGGCCAGCAGCTCGGCCAGCTGGTGCTGGGTCAGGCCGCGGTGCTTGCGTGCGTCGCGGATGAGATTGCCGATCCGGCCCTTGTAGCCCTCAGTCATGCCAATCAAGGTAACTCATATATGAGATAACGCAACATCGCCATGCCGGTGGCCGCGGAGGGCGTCGAACCACCACCATGCAGCACGTCACCGGTCTGGTGCAAGGATCGGAACCATGCGTGCAACGACCATCCATGCCCCCCGAGACATCCGCGTCTCGGACGTCCCCGACCCCTCGATCACCGCCCCCACCGACGCCGTCATCAAGGTGACGGCCGGCTGCATCTGCGGCTCGGACCTGTGGCCGTACCGCGGCGAGAACGACATCGACGCGGGCGCGACGATCGGGCACGAGTGCGTCGGCGTGGTCGAGGAGGTCGGCTCCGAGGTGACCTCCTTCAGGCCCGGCGACTTCGTCATCGTGCCGTTCGACCACTGCGACAACACCTGCGCCCACTGCCGGGCCGGCATGCAGGCGGCCTGCAACAACCTCGGCTTCACCGTCAGCGGACAGGCGGAGTACGCCCTGGTCACCCAGGCCGAGGGCAGCCTCGTGAAGACCGACGGGATGCCTGACGCGTCCCTGATCCCGTCGCTGCTGACCCTGTCCGACGTGATGGCCACCGGCTGGCACGCGGCGGTCGCCGCCGGCGTGCGTGAGGGCGGCACCGCCGTCGTCGTGGGCGACGGTGCTGTCGGCCTCTGCGGTGTCCTCGCCGCCGCCACCATGGGTGCCGAGAAGGTCATCGCGATGTCGCGCCACGAGCCCCGCCAGGCGATCGCCAGCCAGTTCGGCGCGACCCACGTCGTCGCCGAGCGCGGCAAGGAGGGCGCCGAGCTGGTCAAGGAGATCACCGGGGGAGTGGGCGGTGACGCCGTCCTGGAGTGCGTCGGCAACGACGCGGCGATGCAGCAGGCGTTCGCGGTTGCCCGCCCCGGTTCCACGGTCGGTTTCGTCGGCGTCCCGCACGGCGTCGAGCTGCCGATCCGCCGCATGTTCCAGAAGAACATCGGTCTCGCGGGCGGCATGGCGCCGGTGCGCCAGTACCTGCCGGAGCTGCTGAAGCTGGTCCAGGACGGCGCGATCAACCCCGGACTGGTCTTCGACAAGACGCTGCCGCTCGACCAGGTCGCCGAGGGCTACCGGGCCATGGACGAGCGCGAGGCCATCAAGGTCCTCATCCAGCCCTGATGGAGGCGCGCCGGCCCTGACGGATCCCGGTGTCCCGCGGCTGCCCGAGCGAGTAGGTTTCGTCGCGGCACCGCACCCGGCGCCCGTCACGAAGAGGAGAGCCGTCATCAGCAGCTCACTGGTCCTGGGGCCGCTCGTGCGGTACGTCGACGACACCTCCGCCACCATCTGGGTCGAGACCGCCGAGGCGGCCCGGGTGACGGTGACTGCGGGGGAGCGGACCGCCACGGCGCACACCTTCGGCGCGCACGGTCACCACTACGCCCTCGTCGAGGTGACCGGCCTCGAGCCCGGCACCCACACGCCGTACACGGTGGACGTGGGGGAGCAGCGGGTGTGGCCGCCGACCGAGGGGGAGGGCGCCTCCTTCCCGCCGTCGGTGATCGCCACGCTGGAGCCCGGCAAGCCCCTGCGCCTGGCGTTCGGCTCCTGCCGCGTCAGCGTCAGCCATGACGAGGCGGGCAACAAGTCCTTCGGGATCGACGCGCTGCGCAGCTACGCGTTGCGGATGGCCGGTGTCACCGAGAAGACCGCCGACGAGGACGAGCGGTGGCCGGACCTCGTGCTCTTCCTCGGCGACCAGGTGTATGCCGACGAGACCAGCGAGGCGATGCAGGAGTTCATCGCCTCGCGCCGCTCCCTCGACGAGCCGCCCGGGGAGGAGCTGAAGGACTACGAGGAGTACGCCCACCTCTACAAGCTCGCCTGGAGCGACCCGGCCAACCGCTGGCTGCTCGCGACGCTGCCGAGCGCGATGATCTTCGACGACCACGACATCCGGGACGACTGGAACACCAGCTGGTCGTGGCGTCGGAAGATGGAGGCCACCGAGTGGTGGCACGACCGGATCGTCGGCGGGCTCGGGTCGTACTGGGTCTACCAGCACCTCGGGAACCTCGGGCCCGGCGCCCGCGCCGAGGACGCGCTCTGGCAGCGGATCGCGGCGTACGACGGCGACGGCGAGCTCGACATCAGCGACGCCCTGGACGAGCTGGCCGACCGGGCCGACCAGGAGCCCGAGAGCTACCGCTGGAGCTTCGCCCGCGACTTCGACACCCAGGCCCGTCTCATCGTCGTCGACTCCCGGGCCGCGCGCGTGCTGAAGCCGGACGCCCGGTCCATCCTGGACGAGGACGAGATGTCCTGGCTCGACGACCAGATGCGCGGCGGCTTCGACCACGTGCTGGTCGGCACCTCGCTGCCCTTCCTGATGGCGCCGGGGCTGCACCACGCCGAGGCGTTCAGCGAGGCGATCGCCCAGGGGGCCTGGGGGAAGACGGTGGCCCGGTTCGGCGAGGTGATGCGCCAGGCTGCCGACCTCGAGCACTGGGCGGCGTTCGAGAAGGGCTTCCGTCGGGTCGCTCTCATGACCATGGACGTGGCCGCCGGCAACCGGGGCCGGGCGCCGTCGACGATCACCTACCTCTCGGGCGACGTGCACCACAGCTACGTCGCCGAGGCCGTTCCCGCCCGCGAGGAGGGCCGGCAGGTGGCGAGCCGGATCCTGCAGGCGGTCTGCTCACCGATCCGCAACCCGCTGCCGAAGGTCATGCACGCGGTCACCGCCGGTGCCGCACGGCGCTCCCTCGGCGTGGTCGGGCGCGGACTGTCCCGGGCCGGCCGGGTGCCGAGACCGCCGCTGTCGTGGGAGGTCACCCACGGGCCCTGGTACGACAACAACCTGGCGATCCTGGAGCTGCGTCCGGCCGGCATCCGGATGTGGTGGACGGCCGGTGAGGTCGTCGACGGTCGTCAGGACCGGCCGGTGCTGCGCCGGGTCGCCACGGTGGACATCGACGGCTGACCGTCGCGTCCGCCGATCAGGACCGGCTCAGCGCGACCAGTCCGGGCATGGTGACCGGCTCGCAGTCGCAGGTGTCTCCGCACGCAAGGTAGGTGTGGAGGGCGTGCCCGCACTGCGGGCACGGCATGTCGTGCGACAGGTGCACGTTCTTCCGATCGTGGCCCTCGACGGTGTCCCACATGGCTCTACCTCCTCTCGCGCACTCGGTGAGCCCCCCGGCTCGTGGCCACGACCGTACGGACGCATCTTCGGCCGTGTGAGCGGAACGAGGTGCATATCCTTCACGTGGGGGAGCACCCGTGGCCCGATCGGACCATGCGCACCGGCCCGGCCGGACCAGGACGCGGGGGCAGACACGGAGTGGGACGAGGTTCCAGCTGCGCCGGCAGCTCGGCGCGACGTGGCACGATCTCGGATGTGACCAGCAGTCCCGTCCCGGAGCAGCAGCTGCGCGACCTCGCGCGGCTGCGCCGCGTCCGTGACCGGATCGACCGGGAGTACGCGCAGCCGCTGGACGTCGAGGCGCTCGCCCGCGGCGTACACATGTCGGCCGGGCACCTCAGCCGCCAGTTCCGGCTCGCCTACGGCGAGTCACCGTATGCCTACCTGATGACGCGTCGGATCGAGCGCGCGATGGCGCTGCTGCGGCGTGGCGACCTCAGCGTCACCGAGGTCTGCTTCGCGGTCGGCTGCGCCTCGCTCGGCACCTTCAGCACCCGCTTCACCGAGCTGGTCGGCGTGCCGCCGAGCGTCTACCGGCGCGAGGGTGCGCACCCGACCGCGGGCATGCCGCCCTGCCTGGCGAAACAGGTGGCGCGACCGATCAGGGCCACATCGATCAGGAATGGAGAAGCGGCGGCGTCCCAGCGGCAACTAGCGTGATCCGCATGAACCTCAGCATCCACACCACCGTCCTCCCGCACGACGACCCGGACGCCTCCGTGGCCTTCTACCGCGACGTCCTCGGCTTCGAGGTCCGCAGCGACTTCGGCAAGGGCAAGATGCGCTGGATCACGGTCGGCCCGGCCGACCAACCCGACATCTCGATCCTGCTGGCGCCTCCGGCCGCCGACCCCGGCGTGACCGAGGACGAGCGCCGGACGATCGTCGAGATGATGGCCAAGGGCACCTATGGCTGGATCCTGCTGGCCACCAACGACCTCGACGGGACGTTCGAGCGTGTCCAGGCCAGCGACGCCGAGGTCGTCCAGGAGCCGACGGACCAGCCGTACGGCGCCCGCGACTGTGCCTTCCGCGATCCGGCCGGCAACCAGGTCCGCATCCAGCAGCGCGGCTGAGCCGCCTCCCACCCCGACCAGGAAGACAGACGATGAAGACGATGACGTGCCAGCAGCTCGGTGGAGCCTGCGACCTCCCGCTCCGCGGCAGCACCGCCGACGAGGTGATCAAGGCGCAGGACAAGCACCTCAAGGAAGCAGTCGCCGCGGGCGACACGACCCATGCGCAGGCCCTGGACGAGATGAAGGGCCGGTGGAAGCACCCGATCAAGGGGATGGGCTGGTACAAGAACACCAAGCGTGAGTTCGCGGAGCTGCCCGAGGACTGACCGACTGACTGCCCGGACCGCCAGGACGAAGGAGAACCGACAGGCATGCCCCCGAAGACGAAGGTCACGGCGTCCGAGCCGCACACCGCCGACAGCCACGACCTGATCCGGGTGCAGGGTGCCCGCGAGAACAACCTCAAGGATGTCAGCGTCGAGCTGCCCAAGCGGCGGCTCACGGTGTTCACGGGTGTGTCGGGGTCCGGCAAGAGCTCGCTGGTCTTCGCCACGATCGCCGCGGAGTCGCAGCGGATGATCAACGAGACCTACAGCGCGTTCGTGCAGGGGTTCATGCCGCAGCAGGCGCGCCCGGACGTCGACCTGCTCGAGGGCCTCACGACCGCGATCATCGTGGACCAGGAGCGGATGGGCGCCAACCCGCGCTCCACGGTCGGCACCGCCACCGACGCCCATGCGATGCTGCGGATCCTGTTCAGCCGCCTCGGCAGCCCGTACGTCGGGCCGCAGACGGCGTTCTCCTTCAACGTCCCCACGCGCAAGGCGAGCGGCGTCATGTCCAGGGACCTGGGCGGCCGCGTCGAGAAGACCGTCGTCAGGAACGCCGTCTACCTCGGTGGCATGTGCCCGCGCTGCGAGGGCACGGGCAACGTCAGCGACATCGACCTCACAGCGTTGTACGACGAGACCAAGTCGCTCAGCGAGGGCGCGCTGACGGTCCCGGGGTACTCCATGGACGGGTGGTACGGCCGCCTGTTCTCGGGCGTCGGCCTGCCGATGGACAAGCCGATCGCGACATTCACCAAGAAGCAGCTCGAGACGATGCTGTACGCCGAGCCGACCAAGATCAAGGTCGAGGGCGTCAACCTCACCTTCGACGGGATCATCCCCAAGATCCAGAAGTCCATGCTGTCCAAGGACCCCGAGGCCATGCAGCCGCACGTGCGTCGGTTCGTCGAGCGGGCGGTGACCTTCCAGACCTGCCCCGAGTGCGACGGCACCCGCCTGACCCAGGAGGCGCTGTCGTCGAGGATCAACGGCAAGAACATCGCCGACTTGTGCGCGATGCAGATCAGCGACCTGGCCGACTGGGTGCGCGACCTCGAGGAGCCGTCGGTGGCCCCGCTGCTCGGTGGGCTCCAGCACGTGCTCGACTCGTTCGAGGGCATCGGGCTCGGCTACCTGAGCCTCGACCGGCCCGCGGGCACGCTGTCCGGGGGAGAGGCCCAGCGGACCAAGATGATCCGGCACCTCGGCTCGTCGCTCACCGACGTCACGTACGTCTTCGACGAACCGACGATCGGCCTGCACCCGCACGACATCGAGCGGATGAACGACCTGCTGCTGCGGCTGCGTGACAAGGGCAACACCGTCCTGGTCGTCGAGCACAAGCCGGAGACCATCGCGATCGCCGACCACGTCGTCGACCTCGGCCCGGGCGCGGGGACCGGTGGCGGTGAGGTGTGCTTCGAGGGCAGTGTCGAGGGTCTGCGGGCGAGCGACACGACGACCGGGCGACACCTCGACGACCGGGCCGGGCTCAAGGAGTCGGTGCGCCCGTCGATCAGCGCCCTGGAGGTCCGTGGGGCGTCGACGCACAACCTCAAGGACGTCGACGTCGACATCCCGCTCGGGGTGCTGACCGTGGTCACCGGTGTGGCCGGCTCGGGCAAGAGCTCGCTGATCCACGGCTCGGTGGCCGACCGGGACGGCGTCGTGGTGATCGACCAGGGCGCGATCAAGGGCTCGCGGCGCAGCAACCCGGCGACGTACACCGGTCTGCTGGAGCCGATCCGCAAGGCGTTCGCGAAGACCAACGGCGTGAAGCCGGCGCTGTTCAGCTCCAACTCCGAGGGCGCGTGCCCGACCTGCAACGGTGCGGGAGTCATCTTCACCGAGCTGGGCGTGATGGCCACGGTGGAGTCTCCGTGTGAGGAGTGCGAGGGCCGGCGGTTCCAGGCGGCCGTGCTCGAGTACACGCTGGGCGGCCAGAACATCGCCGAGGTGCTCGCCATGTCGGTGGACCGGGCGCTGACGTTCTTCGGCGAGGGCGACGCGGCGACCCCGGCGGCGCACAAGATCCTCGTTCGGCTCGCGGACGTGGGCCTGGGTTATGTCACCCTGGGCCAGCCGCTGACCACGCTGTCGGGAGGGGAGCGCCAGCGGCTCAAGCTCGCGACGCAGATGGCCGACAAGGGCGACGTCTACATCCTCGACGAGCCGACCACCGGCCTGCACCTCGCCGACGTCGAGAACCTGCTCGGACTGCTCGACCGGCTCGTCGACTCCGGCAAGTCGGTGGTCGTCATCGAGCACCACCAGGCGGTGATGGCGCACGCCGACTGGATCATCGACCTCGGCCCGGGCGCCGGCCACGACGGCGGCACGATCGTCTTCGAGGGCACGCCCGCAGACCTCGTCGCCGACGCCTCCACGCTCACCGGACAGCACTTGGCGGCGTACGTCGGCTCCTGACCGAGGCCCTGGATAGTGTTCCCGTGATGCCGAGCCTGCAACCCGAGGAGTTCCGGCTCCTCGTCACTGGTGGCGGAACCGGCGGCCACACCTATCCGGCCCTGACCACCGTGCGTGCGCTCACGGCTCGGCTCACGACACGCGGCATCGCCACGCGGGTCGTCTGGGCGGGGAGCCCGGACGGTCTCGAGGCCACGGTCGCGGCGTCGGAGGGGATTCCCTTCCAGCCGCTCGCCACGGGAAAGGTGCGTCGAGGGCGAACCCCCTGGGGCATGCTGACCGCCCGCAACGCCCAGGACATGGTGCAGGTCGCGCGCGGGGTCGTCCAGGCCAGGTCGATCGTCCACCACTTCCGGCCTGACGTGGTGCTGTCGACCGGCGGCTACGCCGCGGTGCCGATCGGCGTCGCCGCCCGACACCTGCGCCGACCCCTGGTGGTTCACGAGCAGACGGTGCGTCTCGGGCTCGCGAACCGGGTCCTGGTCCGCGGCGCCACCCGCGTCGCCATCTCCGAGTCCTCGAGCCTGGACCTGCTGCCACCGAGGATCCGGGAGCGGACCGTGGTCACCGGCAACCCGATCAGGCCGGAGCTGATGTCCGGCGAGCCGACCCGGGCCGTCGCCGCGCTCGACCTGCACGCGTTCGACCCGGGCAAGCCGGTCGTGTACGTGACAGGCGGGGCGCAGGGAGCCGTCCAGATCAATCGGCTCGTCTCCGAGTCCCTTCCATGGCTGCTGGAGCGAGCGAACGTCATCCACCAGTGCGGGTCGAACAACGTCGAGGCACTGGCCGAGCGAGCCGCGGACCTGCCGGCGCACCTGACTGCGCGGTATCGCGCCTTGGGTTTCATCACTCACGCGATGCCCGACGTCCTGGCGCTGGCCGACCTCGTGGTGGCCCGCAGCGGGGCCGGCACGATCGCGGAGCTGACAGCGCTCGGCAAGGCGTCCGTCCTGGTCCCGCTCGCCTCGTCGGCAGGCAACGAGCAGGCGCACAACGCCCGCCGGCTCCGCGACGTCGGCGCGGCAGTCGTCCTGGAGGGTGACGTCGCAGCAGGGCAGCTGAAGTCCGCGCTCGGCCCGCTCCTGACCAGCAGGGATCGGCGTCAGGGCATGGCTCGGGCAGCCCGCGCACACGGGCGTCCCGACGCCGCACAACGCCTGGTCGACGTCCTCCTCGAGGCCGCCGGAGCTGGCATCGGAGCCGCCGCCGACCGGTGAGCGGTGAACCGGTGGACAGCGGAGTTGTGGACGTGTCCAGCACGTCTGCACATCCGCGCTCTCGTCGACCACGGCGACGCGACCCTCGCCGGGCAGGAACGTGGAGTGTTCGGCGCACCGGGCGCGCCGAAGACTCCACGTTGAGGACGACCATGGCTCAGGAGTCGCCGGGGACGTCCTCGCGGTCATGGTCGGGCGCTGACCCTGCGAGCAGGCCGTAGACGGGGGAGCGGGCCGCGGCCGCGCGCACGCCGGCGGCGGTGGACGCCAGGTAGCCCTGTGAGGTTGCCAGCGACCGGTGGCCGAGGAAGTCCATCAGCTCGACCGCGGTGGCTCCACGCTCGACCAGCCGGGTCGCAGCCGTGTGCCGCAGCGCGTGCACCAGCGCGCCACGGGCGCGGGCGGCGTTGACCCCGGCGTCACGGTAGACGAGCTCGACGAGGTACTGCAGCGCGCCGGTGCGCATCCGCTGCCCGGTCCGGTCGACGAACAGCGGGTCGTTCGGTCGCCACCAGGCCCAGGCGTCGTCCCCGCTGGTGACACCGCGCTGCCGGGCGGTACCGGGAAACCGGACGCGGCGGCTGTCGAGGTAGACGCCGAGGATGTCGAGCAGCACCCGCTCGATCGGGATCGAGCGCTCGGCGTCACCCTTGCCGAGCACCTTGACCCGTTCGTTGCCGGGAGTGCGCGTGACATCCCCGATGTCGACGGCGAGCAGCTCGGCGGAGCGCACGCCGGTCACCATCGCGGTCAGCACGACGGCGGCGTCGAGCTCGGGCCACGGCTGCCGCCGCCTCACCGCTGCGTCGGTGAGCGTGCGCACGATACGAGCGGCGTCGTCCTCGGCGAACGGCTTGGGCAGCCGCTGCGGTGACTTCGGCTTGCCCACACCCGGCATGGGGGAGCCGTCGAGGTGCTCCTCCGAGACGAGGTACTCGAAGAAGCCGCTCCAGGTGGAGTGCGCACGCCGCACGCTGGCCGCGGCCCGCCCCTGGGACCAGGTGCCGAAGGCGTGGCGCAGCACCGACAGGGTCAGGTCTCCGAGGCGCAGGTCGTCGGCCGGGCGTCCGAGGTGCGTCGCGGCTCCGGCAATGATCGCGGCGAGGTCGCGGGAGTACGCGGCCCGGGTGTGCGGAGAGTCCTTCCGCGGCGCCCGCGCGAGGAACCATCCGTCGACGGCGTCGCTCACCAACAAGTCGCTCTTCACGGGAAGGGACGCTATAGACGACCACCCCCAGACCGGTGCTGAGCCGATGCCGGAACTACACCGGTGTCATTTGCTGCATATTCGTCGGTATGCAGCAGTTGTCCAGGCGGCCCGGGACAGAGCTCGGACCGAGGCACGGCGTACGTCCTGCAGCGGGTGGCACCGCAGATGGCGACCGTCGACACGTCGCGTCCCGGAGGCACAGGAATCGTCGACGCCAGAGTCGTTTCGTCAACGTCGCCGTTGCGTCCGATGGCCTTTCTCACCGGTCACTACGCAAGAAACGGCGGCGCGGGCCGGCACACCTCGAGACGTCGAGACGCTGCAGGCACTGCGTCGAGCGGCGAGGTGTCACGGCAACACGCGCGTCGGAACTCAGGGCGATTTCAAGACCGACTGGCGAACTCACAGATATCGCCGATAACCGACATTATGTCAACTAACGCGTGGACGGGGGTCCGGAGCCACTCCCCGTCGGCTCCCTCGTGACCTCGCGCTCCGCCTCCCCCTCGGCGCCGCCCTCGACGTGCAGCTCGGGCAGCCACTCGAGCCAGCCGGGCAGGTACCAGTTCCACCGGCCGAGCAGCACCATGCTCGCCGGCACCAGCACCGTGCGGATCACCGTCGCATCGATCAGCAACGCGACCGCGACCCCGAAGCCCATCTGCTGGAAGCCGACCAGGTCACCGGACGCGAAGCCCACGAAGACCACCACGATGATCAGCGCGGCCCCCGTGATGATCCGCCCGGTCGCGCCGACGCCGTGGGTGACCGCGTCCACGGTGTGCCCCGTGGCCAGGTAGCGCTCCTTGATCCGGGTCAGCAGGAAGACGTGGTAGTCCATGGACAGCGCGAACAGCACCGAGAACAGGAAGACCGGCACCCAGGGTTCCACCCGGTCGATCTGCTGGAGCCCGAGCAGGTCGGCCCCGATCCCCTCCTGGAAGACCAGCACCATCAGCCCGTAGGCCGCACCCACGGAGAGCAGGTTGAGCACCACGGCCTTCAGCGGCAGCACGACGGAGCGGAACACGAGCAGGAGCAGCAGGAAGCTCAGCGTGAGCACGAACGTGATCACGATCGGCAGCCACGTGTCGATCAGGTGCGCGTAGTCCAGGTTCAACGCGGTCTCGCCGGTCACGTAGACCCCGGCGTCGACCCCGTCGAAGGCCCGCGGGACGTAGTCGCTGCGCAGCCGCGTGATCGCCGCGCTCGCCCGGGAGCCGGCCGGGTCCCCCGCCAGCGCCACCTCGACCAGCGTCAGGTCGTCCCCGGGCGCCGTGGTGACGGTGGACGGGCCGAAGGCGTCGTCGGTGGCCACCAGGTCGCGCAGCCGCGCGACGGCCGCGGTCACCTCCGGCGTCGTCTTCGCGTCGACCACGACCTGGGCCGGGCTGGTCCGGGCGCCCGCCGGGAAGTAGGTGTTGAGGGCGACGAAGCCGCGCTGGGTGACCGTGTCCTCGGGCAGCGTGGTCAGGCCCGCCGACCCGGTCTTCAGGCCGAGCACGGGCAGCGCCAGGGCCACCAGGACGCTGCTGGTCACGATGACCGTCAGCGCGGGGCGTCGCGTGACCAGGCCCACGACGCGCCTCCAGAAGGGGCTCTCCCCACCGTGCTGCCGGGGCAGGAACGGGATCCGTCCGCGCTCGACGCGGTCCCCCAGCAGCGCGAGCGTCGCCGGCAGCAGGGTGAGCGCCGCCGCGACGGTGACCAGTCCCACCACGACCGCGCCGAAGGCGAGGCTGCGCAGGACCGTGTCCGGCACCAGCAGCATGCCGAGCAGGGCCACCACGAAGGACATCCCGGAGAAGAGCACGGCCTTGCTGGCCGTGGCTCCGGAGACCGCGATCGCCTCCATCTTGTTCAGGCCGGCGTGGCGTTCCTCGCGGAAGCGGGAGGTGATGAACAGCGAGTAGTCGATGCCCAGGGCGAGCCCCATGGCGATCACCATGTTGACGATGAAGAAGGACAGCTCGGCGGCCTGTCCGACGACCGCTGCGACGCCCACCGCCACGATGATCGAGGCCAGCGCCATCGTCAGCGGCACGAACGCGGCGACCACGGCTCCGAACACCAGGAGCAGGACCACCAGGGCGGCCGGCAGCCCGAACTGCATCTCCCCCTTCTCCAGGTCGTGCTGCGAGACCACGGTGAAGTCGTAGCCCAGGGTCCACTGCCCCGTGATCGTCGCTGCGACGCCGGCCTCGTCGTCGGCCCGCTCGACCGCATCGACCACGTCGACGATGCCCGCGGTCGGGTCGGCACCACCGTCGTCGTTCATCACCACCGGCACCAGCACCGCGGTGCCGTCCGCGGACACCAGGCCCTTCGTCCGGCCGCCGAAGGGGTCGCCCACGGCCTGGACCCCGTCGGCGGGGGCGATCTCGTCACGGAGGCGCGCCACCGACTCCTGGAAGCCCGGGTCATTCACGCTGCCGGTCTCCGAGCGCACGACCACCAGCTCGCTCACCTCGTCCCGGGCCGGGAAGCGGTCGTCGAGCAGGTTCTGCCCCTTCAGGGACTCCGGCTCGCTCTGGATCCCGCCCTCGACGGTCAGCGCGGATCCGAGCAGTGCCGCCGAGGCCGCGACCGCCAGGCACAGCACGACGAGCCAGGCCGCGAGCGTGCGCCACGGGTGCCGAGCACACAGGACCGAGAGCCGCTGTACCGCCGATGACTGCATGAGTGTCGCCCGTCCGTCCGGGGCTTCTCTCTTCTTTGGTACGCCGGTCCGGTGGACCTGTCGATAGCGAGAACGGGCTACGGCGCCCGGTGGTAGTCCGGGGTCTCCCCCGCCTTCAGGTTGCCGCGGTAGACCCCGTCGCGGATCTCGACGGTGTAGCCCTCCAGCTCCGGCATGCCCATGTCGGCCGCGACGGCGAGCTCGGCCTCCCAGTCGTAGGGCACCCGCACGAACTGGATCGAGAACGGCGCCTCGGCCTCGCCGTCCATGACGCCCTCGAGGACGACGTAGACCGGGGTGGGGTCGCCCATGCAGTTGCCGACGCTGCCGGTGTTGAACACGGTCCGGCGATCCCGGTCGGTCTCGTAGTAGGGATCGTGGGTGTCGGCGTAGCCCACCACCGACGGCACCGGCCCGTCGCCCGTCGCGGCGGTGTTGGTGAACAGCCCGAGGAACTCGGCCTCGTCGTGGTCGAACCGCACCCGCCGGTGCACGGTCTCCTCCGAGGCGTGGAAGAGCCGGATCCGGCGCCCGCTCATCACGAAGTCGTGGCAGAACGGCAGCGACCGGAGCCACTCCCCCTGCCCCGGACCGAGCTGGTGGAGCCACCACTTCAGCGCGTCGGTGTCGAAGGCGCGGTCCGGGTCGGGGAGGAAGTCGTCCCAGTTCCCGAGGATGTTCACCTCGCACCGCTCCCGGCACAGGTCGACGACCTCGCGGCCGCGCGGCCCCTTGCCGACGTAGTCCCCCAGGTTGAAGATCCGGGTGATGCCGCGCGCGTCGATGTCGGCGAGCACCGCCTCGAGCGCGGTGAGGTTGCCGTGGACGTCGGAGATGAGGGCGATGCGGTCGAGCGTGTGTGCCGAGTTCACGAGGCGACCCTAGCGGCCGAGCAGCCAGCTCGCGCCGAGTCCGAGCGCGGTCACGGTGACCAGCCAGGAAGATGCCCACCCACGCCAGGCCGGGCAGCGGTGTCAGCCGGGCCAGCAGGTCGGCGTCGGAGTCCCGGGCGCGGCCCCTGCGACGCTGCCGCTGGAGCTCGAAGACCGGACGGGGCGCCGCCAGCAGCAGGAACCAGGTCCCGGCGTACGCAGCCACCGACTGCACCGGCTCGCTCCCCCACCAGGACACGGCGAACACGCCGAGGCCCGCCACCATGACGGCGTACAGGCCGTAGAAGTTGCGGATCTGGAGCAGCAGCAGCCCGAGCAGGAGCACGGCCAGCCACAGCACCGCGAGGGCGTGCCGCTCGCGCAGGAGGTACGCCGCCCCCAGGCCGAGCAGGGCCGGCCCGACGTACCCGGCGAGTGCCGTGGTCACCATCCCGGGACCGGTGCTCCTCCCCCGCGACAGGGTGAGCCCCGAGGTGTCCGAGTGCAGCCGGATGCCGGCGAGGCGGCGGCCGCTCAGCAACGCGGCGACGCCGTGGGCGCCCTCGTGGGCGATGGTCACGACGTGGCGGCTGACCCGCCACGTGGCCGGCAGGGCCACGATCGCGAGGACGACCAGCCCCACCACCAGCACGGTCGCCGGGTCGGGCCGCGGCTGGGTGCCGATCACCTCGTCGCCGATGCGGGCGAGGGCGTCGGCGATCTGCACGGCACCAGCCTGCCTCACCCGTGAGGAGGGCGCCGCGCCGGTCCCGCCACCGCTAACCTGCCGGGATGACACGGTTCCCGTTCCGCTTCGACCCTGCCTACCGGTTGCCTGCGCTCCTGTTCGGCGTGGTGCCCGCGACGGCGTGGGTCGAGGTCGACGACGAGGAGCTCCGTGCCAGGTTCGGACCGTGGTCGCTGCGAACGCCGCGCACCAACATCTCCTCGGCCACCGAGACAGGCGGGTTCAGCTTCGTCAAGACGGCCGGACCGGCTCACCTGTCGTTCTCCGACCGCGGGGTGACCTTCGCGACCAACGGCGACCGCGCCGTCTGCGTGCAGTTCCACCAGCCGGTCCGGGCCCTCGACCCCACCGGCCGGATCCAGCACCCCGGCGCCACCTTCACCGTGGCCGACCCGCCCGCCCTGCTCGCCGCCCTGGAGGAACGATGACCGACCGTCCCAGGCCGGAGCACGTCAGGCCCGACGGCGTCAGCGACGCCACCGTCGAGGCTCTCGGCAAGCTGTCGGAGGCGCTCGAGGCCGTCGAGCACGCCCGGGGTCACCTGTACGCCTTCCACCGGCTCTGTGGCACGAGCGACCTGACGCTGGGTGAGGCCGTCGACCAGCTGCGCGCGGCCGGGCACGCGGAGCTGGCGGACCGGATCGAGCGCGAGCTCGTGGGGCGGAACGTGATCCACGGCCGGTGGAGCTTCCAGATCGTCGAGGAGTACGACGACACCTACTACGACGCCTTCAGGTCCCTCGAGAAGATGGCGCGGGACCAGCTCGTGGGCGGCCGACGGCACCTTTTCGAGGCCGAGATGAAGGAGGACCGGCGCACGCACGGCGCCCCGCACCACACGGCGGTCCCCGACGACTCGGGCCCACAAGGCCGAAATGGCCCCGCCTGACGGATCGGGACCCTATGGTTGCCCCTGCATCGGGGGGAACGGTGCAGCAACGCCAAGGGGGAAGGACTCGGGGTTCGATGGCCAGGTCGCCGGACGTGCTCGACGACCCCACGCCCTTCGAGGCATCTCACGTCCACGTCCGCGTCCGCATCGCCTGGCTGCTCCGGACCTGGCGGGACTTCGGCATCGACGGGGCGTCCGTCTCGGTCACGGAGATGGCGGGCCTTCTCAAGGAGCACGGCGTCTCCGCATCGGCACCGTCGGTCTCGGGCTGGGAGACCGGCCGGGTCGCGCCCGGTGCCGCCGTGGTCGAGGCGTACGAGGCCGTGCTGGGCTGCGAGCCCGGCTCCTTGCGCGGAGCCGTGGACCTGGTGCGACGCAGGTTCGGTGACGGACGACCCCGATCGGTGCGGAATCTGCCGAGCCTGACCGACCTCAACGAGGCCGTCGATCGCGTGGTCGGGACGCCGGAGCCGACCGGGCTGGCGTGGCTGCACCTGAGCGAGACCGCGCTGGCGGTGCGGCCCGGGATCTCGACGGCGTTCCTGAACCCGCTGGTGTCGCGACTGGTCAGCGAGTTCAGCCGCTCCGCGTTCACCGCCTACACCACGAGGTACGAGGCACTGGCGCTGCTGCGCTGTGGCAAGTACGCCGAGGTCGTGGCCGACGTCGTGGCCGCGTTCCTCGCGGAGCCCGGCAACCCGGTGCTCGGTGACGCATCGCGCCTCCTCGCGGAGCGGCCCGACCCCGCCACGGTGCGCGTGCTGTCGCCGCTGCTCGGCAGCGACGACCTGCTGCGGCTGCGGGCCGGCGCCGTGGGCCTGGAGCACGTGGCCGCCGACGGGCACCTGTCCCCGTCGGACTGGCGGCCGGTCGTGACCCCGTTCGTGAACGCCTGGGAGCGGCTCGCCGACGACGAGCTGCGGCACCAGCAGCTCGCGACGCTCTGGCTGGCCCTGCCGGCACCGACCCGGGCCGCGATCGCTGCCCGTCTCTCCGGACCGCAGGACCCGGACCGGGTCCTGCGCCGCGGGGGCCCCGACACCCACCGGGACAAGCTCGCCTTCTGCGCCCGCATCGCCGAGCGGGCCACCGACGTGCTCGGGCTGCGCGGCCAGCCGTTGCTCGACCGGCTGCTGTTCGAGGCGGCCTTCGACTCCCGCGACGCCCGTCGCGTCACCTCCACCCTGCTGCTGATGGCCTCACCGTTCCGCGGGCCGCTCGCGATCGAGCTCGCGGCGGCCGCGCGAAGCCACGACGACCCCGCCGTCCGCCGTGCCGCCGCGGCCCTGTTCCTCCTCCTGGGGCACGAGGAGTCCCGAGACCCGGCCGTGGACCTCCTCGACAGCGAGGACGCCTCCGTCGTCACCGCGGGGATCTTCGCGCTGGCGCACTCGGGGGCACCGCTGGACAGCGACCGCCTCGAGCGCCTGCTCGCCCTTCCCGACCCCATGAACCGACGCGCGCTGCTGTACGCCGGGATGACCGGTCACCCGGTGCTCGGTCGGATCGCCGCAGACGCGAGCCACCCGCTCCAGCAGCCGGCCGCCTGGTGGCAGCGCCACGGCACCCGGGTCGCGCTCTGACGCCACCCCTCCCCACGAGGCGCCCAGCCGCTACGTTGGCGCCATGGGCATCCCGACGTACACCCTCAACGACGGCACCACGCTCCCGGCGATCGGCTTCGGCACCTATCCCCTGAAGGGGGACGACGGGATCGCCGCGATCGCCAACGCCCTGGAGAACGGCTACCGGTTGCTGGACACCGCGGTGAACTACCGGAACGAGCGCGAGGTCGGCGAGGCCATCCGCCGCTCCGGCCTCCCGCGCGACGAGTTCCAGGTCGCCAGCAAGATCCCCGGTCGGCACCACGGGTACGACGACGCGATCGCCAGCGTGCGCGGGTCGCTGGAGCGGCTCGGTCTCGACCACCTCGACCTCCAGCTGATCCACTGGCCGAACCCGAGCGTCGGGAGGTACGCCGAGGCCTGGCGTGCCCTCGTCGACCTGCGCAAGGAGGGGCTGGTCCGCTCGATCGGCGTCTCCAACTTCACCGAGGCGCACCTGGAGCGGATCATCGACGACGGCGGGGTCGTCCCGTCGGTCAACCAGATCGAGCTGCACCCCTACTTCCCGCAGGTCGAGATGCGCGCCGTGAACGAGCGGCTCGGCATCCGCACCGAGTCCTGGAGCCCGCTCGGCAAGCGCCAGGCGCCGTTCACCGAGCCCCCCGTGGCCGCAGCGGCCGAGAAGTACGGCGTCACGCCCGGGCAGGTGATCCTGCGCTGGCAGGTGCAGCTGGGCGCGATCCCGATCCCCAAGTCGGCGACGCCCGAGCGGCAGCGCCAGAACCTCGACGTCTTCGGCTTCGAGCTCACCGACGACGAGGTCGCGGCGATCACGGGCCTGGGGCGGCCGGACGGCCGGCTCTTCGGGGGTGACCCGGACAGGCACGAGGAGCAGTGATGCCGGCGACGCCGTACCTGCGGGTCGACCTCGCCCGGCTGCGCCGCAACATCGCCCGGGTGGCCGAGTTCGCGGACGGTGCGGGTCTGGCCCTGCGGCCGCACGTGAAGACGCACAAGACCGTCGAGATCGCGCGGCTGCAGCTGGCGGCCGGCGCGGTGGGCATCTCGGTGGCCACCATCGGCGAGGCCGAGACCTTCGCCCGCAACGGCATCGGTGACGTCTTCGTCGCCTATCCCCTGTGGCTGGACGACGTCGCCGCCGGACGGCTCACCGACCTGACCGGCGACGCGGCGGTGGCCATCGGCGTGGACTCGGTCGAGGGAGCCGCGAACGCCGGCCGGCTCCTGGGCGCCACGACGGTCGAGGCCCTCATCGAGGTCGACTGCGGCCACCACCGCAGCGGGGTCCTCCCCCGCGACGCCGGGAAGGTGGCCCTGGCCGCGGTCCGCACCGGCCTGCAGGTCCGGGGCGTGTTCACGTTCCCGGGGCACAGCTACGCCGCCGGGGCACTCGCGAGCGCCGCCGCCGACGAGGCCGCAGCACTGCGCGAGGCGGCCGCGTCCCTGCGCGAGGCAGGTGTGGAGCCGCGCGTGGTCAGCGGGGGCTCCACCCCGAGCCTCGCGCACTCCGACCCCTCCGTGCTGACCGAGCTCCGGCCCGGCGTCTACGTCTTCGGCGACGCGCAGCAGTGGGAGCTGGGTGCGATGTCTCCGGAGAGCCTCGCCCTGACCTGCAGCACGAGCGTGGTCAGCCACGCCGGCGGCCGGCTGGTCCTCGACGCGGGCAGCAAGGTGCTCGGCGCCGACCGCCCGGCGTACGCCTCGGGCTTCGGACGCCTGCCGGACCACCCCGACGCGCGGATCGTGATGCTGTCGGAGCACCACGCGGTCGTCGACCTCGCCGGCGCACGCCTGCCCCCGCTGGGCAGCCGGGTCGACGTGGTGCCCAACCACGTGTGCAACGCGGTCAACCTCGTCGACACGGTGTACGCCGAGGAGTCCGGCGAGCTGCGCCCGTGGACGGTCACCGCCCGTGGCCTGAACTCCTGAGCGCTGCCCCTACCATCGTCCCCATGCTCAAGCGACCCCTCACCGCCCTGGCCGCCGCAGCGGCCCTCCTCGCACTGGCCGGTTGCGGCGACGACAGCTCGTCCGACTCGACCGCGTCCGACTCGACCGCGAGCGAGACCCCGTCGCGCGAGGCGACCGGCCCGGCCTGCACCTACACCGAGGACGGCCAGGCGGCCAAGGACGTCGACCTGCCGCCGGACCACGCCGCCGTCAGCGGTGACGAGGCCGTCACGATCAAGACCAACGCCGGCGACATCAAGGCGACCCTCGACGCGGACACGACCCCCTGCACGGTCAACTCGTTCGTGTCCCTGGCCGACCAGGGCTACTTCGACTCCACCACCTGTCACCGCCTCACGACCCAGGGCATCTACGTCCTGCAGTGCGGCGACCCGACCGGCTCGGGTGCCGGCGGCCCCGGCTACTCGTTCGAGGACGAGCTGTCCGGCAAGGAGACCTACGGGCCGGGCACGCTGGCGATGGCCAACGCCGGGCCGGACACCAACGGCTCGCAGTTCTTCATCGTCTACGGCGACAGCCCGCTGGACCCGAACTACACCGTGTTCGGCCAGATCGACGACGCCGGCCTGCAGGTCGTCAAGGACATCGCCGACAAGGGCACCGCGGACGGCGGCCCCGACGGCGCCCCGAAGGAGCAGGTCGAGATCGAGTCCGTCACCGCGGAGTGACCCGCGGCTGACCCGACCCCGCTCAGAGCGGGAACGACACCCCCGTCAGCGACTCCGACCGCGCCCACAGCAGCTTGGCGAGGTCGGGGTCGCTGGCCGTACGGGACCGGCCCACCATCGTGGGCCAGCCGTTGAGCTCGCGGGCCCGGTCCGGGCCGAGGTAGCTGTTGCCCGGGACGTCCATCGTCGCGGCGTAGAGCGTCGGCAGCGCCCCCTGCCACGCGGGCATGCCGAGCAGCCGGTTGCCCAGGTCGGACAGCCGCGTGAACGCCCTGTTGCCGGTGCCGGCCTGGATGGCGGTCGACGTGTAGCCGGGGTGGGCGCCGGTCGCGCGCAGGGTCGAGCCGGCCGCGGTCAGCCGCCGCTGCAGCTCCGCGAGGAAGAGCAGGTTCGCGAGCTTCGAGGCGGCGTACGCCGCGTACGCGCGGTAGCCCCGCCGCTCCCAGCCCAGGTCGTCGACGTCGAGGTCACCGGAGCGGTGTGAGGCCGAGCCGACCACGACGACCCGGTCGGTCAGCCGGGGCAGCAGCAGGTTGGCCAGCGCGAAGTGGCCCAGGTGGTTGGTCGCGATCTGGGTCTCGAAGCCGTCGACGGTCCGGGCGTAGGGCACCCCCATCACGCCGGCGTTGTTCACGAGCACGTCGACCGGCCCGACGCCGGCGGCGAACTCGCGCACCGAGGAGAGGTCGGCGACGTCGAGCCGGCGTACCTCCACCTCCCCGCCCATCGTCGCGGCGACCGCTTCTCCCTTGGCCTCGTCGCGGACGGCCAGGACGACCGCGGCACCGACCGACGCCAGCCTCCGGGCGGTCTCCAGCCCGATGCCGCTGGTCGCGCCGGTCACCACGAAGCGGCGGCCCCGCTGCTCCGGCACCCTGGTCCAGGGGCCGGTCCGGGCCCTCCTCACCTCGCCTCGAGGATGCGCCGCAGCGCGGCCAGGTCCTTGGTCATCGCCCGACGCATCGCGATCTCGAGCACCGGGGCCAGCGCCTTCGAGAACCCCGTCGGTCGCCCGTCGTTGCGCAGCGTCATCACGGTGCCGCCGTCGTCGGGGGTCCAGGTGTAGGTCGTGCGCATCGGGAACGGCCCCTGGGCGGTCTCCATGACCAGCCGCTCGCCCGGCACCAGCTCGGTCACCTCGTAGGTGTAGGACAGCCGGCGGCCGAGGAACGTGGCGACGAAGTCCATCCGGGACCCGACCGCCACCGGAGCCGGGGTCCGCCACTCGACCTGCTTGATGTTGGCGTACCACCGCGGGGCGTTGCCCGGGTCTCCGGCGTACGCCGCCACCTCGGCGGCCGGCCTGCGGATCCGCGTCTCGACGCGGACGTCGACGTGACGGCTCACAGGTCACCCTCGACGTACTCGATGGGCTCGCCGGCGGCCACCGTGCGGCCGACGGTGCAGAGCCGGTCGCGGACCCGCTGCAGGGTCAGGGGCATGACCTCGCGGGCGCGGTCGCCGGCCTCACCGTCGGGGAAGGTGACGTCGAAGGTGACGGTGAGCCCGACCACGTGGCTGCCCTGCTCGTCGCGGACCTTGTGACCGGTGGCGCGAGCGTCGAACGTCTCCGCGTCGGCGCGCCTGCCCGTGATCAGGTCCACGTCGATCGCGCCGCACCCGGCGAGCGCGGCGAGCAGCAGCTCGACGGGGGTGAAGTCGGGGTCGCCACCGGACCCGATCGGGAGCACGCCCCCGCGCCGGTTGGTGGCCTTGTACCGGCCCTCGCCGATGCGCGTGAGATCGATGCTGCGCAGGGTGGGATCGGGGGTCTCGTCACTCATGGGCCACAGCCTGCCAGACCTGTGCCGGGCCGGATCGTGGTCGCGCCGTACCCTCGCGGGCATGCGCACCGTCTTCCGTTGTGAGGATCCCGAGGTCAACCCCTACCAGCTCCTGACGGCCCTGGTCGTGCCGCGGCCGATCGCCTGGATCTCGACGCTGGACGCCCACGGTGTCGGCAACCTCGCGCCGCACTCGTTCTTCAACGTCGCCTGCGCGCGGCCACCGATCGTGTCCTTCGCCTCGGTCGGCGACAAGGACACGCTGGCCAACGTGGTCGCCACCGGCGAGTTCGTCGTCAACCTGGCGACCGAGCCGCTGCTCGAGAAGGTCAACGACACCAGTGCCCGGTTCGGTCCGGACGTCGACGAGGCCGAGGCACTCGGCATCGGGCTCGAACCCAGCAGCCTGGTCGCGCCGGCGCGGGTCGTGCACTCCCCCGCCTCGCTGGAGTGCACCCTGCACTCCACCCACGAGCTCGGCGACACCACACTCGTCCTCGGCCGGGTCGTGGCGATCACGGTGCTGGACGAGGCGCTGGTCGACGGACACCCGGCGATGGAGCACCTCCGCCCCGTCTCCCGGCTCGGCCGCGACGAGTGGGGACTGCCGCCGGCGGTCGTGTCGGTCACCCGGCCGAACCGCCCCGAGGACATCGCCGGCAGGCCCTGAAGGGCGCCCTCGGCCCACGGATCGTCAGACAGTCCGACGAACACGCCCGTAATCGCCGCGGGACTTGCATCGCCGCGAGGAACGGGGTGAGGGTGGAAGGGACCTGCACGCCGATCGGAAGGCACGTCATGCTCACCCTCACCGAGAACGCCAGCACCATCGTCAAGGACATCACCGCGCAGCCGGGTCTCGCGGACACCGCCGGACTGCGCATCACCTCCGAGGACGCCCCCGAGCCGACCTTTGCGGTCAGCGCGGCGGAGGCCCCGGAGCCGGGCGACCAGACCGTCGAGCAGGACGGCGCCACCGTCTACCTCGACCAGGCAGCCGCAGCGATGCTCGACGACAAGATCCTCGACGCCGCCGTCGACTCGGCCGGCAAGGTGGAGTTCGCCCTGGGCATCCAGGCCTGACTCCCCCACACGACAACAGACCCCCGGGCCGTCGGCCCGGGGGTCTGTTGTGTGTCAGGAGGTGCGCGTCGAGCGTCAGCGAGCGCGACGACGGAGGGTGCGACGAGTCCACCGGCCGGTCTCCCGGGCGAGCTCCACGTCGCGCAGGAGTGCCGGGTCCTGGTCGTGGTGGGCCCGCGCCTCGACGATCCCGAGTGCCAGGTGCAGCTGCGTGCTCATGGTGTGCTCATCCCCTTCGGCCCGGTCCGACGGGCCCCCGTGTGTGTAATGACTGATGTCCGCGTGTGCGGCTCTTACATCCTAGTGACTCTCCACCCGTCCCCGAACTCGCCGGCGACGTGATCTCGCCCACGAGAGAGGGACGGCGCGCACGCACCCGGACGGAGCGGGGCACACGGCGCTGGCAGGATCGGGCGCATGGCCCAGACCACCCGTGAGATCCAGCTCGCCGCCCGTCCGTCCGGCTGGCCGACCCCGGACGACTTCCGGCTCGTCGAGGTCGAGCTGGCGGATCCCGGGCCGGGCGAGGTGCTGGTCCGCAACACGTACATGTCGGTCGACCCGTACATGCGCGGGCGGATGAACGACGTGAAGTCCTACGTCCCGCCCTTCCGGCTCGACGCGCCCCTCGACGGCGGCGCGGTGGGCGAGGTGGTCGCCTCCGGGGACGAGTCCGTGCCCGTGGGCGCGACGGTGCTGCACCAGGCCGGCTGGCGCGAGCACGCCCTGCTCCCGGCGACCTCGGTCCGGTCCGTCGACGTCTCGCAGGTCCCGGCCTCCGCCTACCTCGGCGTGCTCGGCATGCCCGGCCTCACGGCGTACGTCGGGCTGACCCGGATCGCCGGCCTGCGCGAGGGCGACGCGGTGCTGGTCTCCGGCGCAGCCGGGGCGGTCGGCTCGGTCGCGGGGCAGATGGCGCGGCTGCTCGGCGCCTCCCGGGTGGTCGGCTCGGCCGGCTCGGCCGAGAAGGTGTCCTGGCTGACCGACGACCTCGGGTTCGACGCCGCGGTCAACTACAAGGACGCCCCGATCGCCCGGCAGCTGAAGGAGCACGGCCCCTTCGACGTCTACTTCGACAACGTCGGCGGCGACCACCTCGAGGCGGCGATGTTCCACCTCAACGACTTCGGCCGGATCGCGGCGTGCGGGGCGGTCGCGCAGTACAACGACACCGAGCCGACCCCCGGCCCCCGCAACATGATGATGATCGTCAGCAAGCGGCTCACCCTGCGGGGCTTCATCGTCTCCGACCACGCCGACGCCGCCGCGGAGTTCTACCGGCGCGCCGGCACCTGGGTGGCCGAGGGCCGGCTCACCTCCCGGGAGACCGTCGTCGACGGGCTCGACCACGCGGTGGACGCGTTCCTCGACCTGCTCCGGGGCGGCAACACCGGGAAGATGCTGGTCCGGCTCTAGGAGCCTGCGAGCGCGGGCCCCTGCGTCCGCCGGTTCCACCAGCGCGCGATCGCCGGTGCTGCGGCGATCCCCAGCACGTCGACCAGCCACAGCCGTCCCTTCGTGACGTCGTACGCCGCCAGCAGGTCGGACCAGCTGTCACCGTTGACGTAGTGGCCGAAGGTGAACTCGAAGGTCACCGTGGCGCCCGCCCAGGCCAGCCCGACCAGCGCGGCGTCGTGGGCCTCGTCCAGCGGGTTGCGTCCCTCGACGTGCACCGCCCAGGGCAGGATCAGCGCCAGCAGCACGACGCCCGCGAGCTGGTCGGCCGTGAGCTCGGGCAGCACCTCCCCGTAGGCCCGGTGCAACGCCGCGTTGGCGAACGCGATCCCCACCGCACCGCCCCAGCCGGCGGCCCACGCGTCCCACGCGACGGTCCCGTCGGCGGGCGGGACCCCGACGTACGGCGCTGGGCGTCGTGGCAGCCTCATGCTCGCCTCCCCGGTCGGTGACGTCAGGGTGCCGGACCGGCCCGACCCGGGAAAGGGCCCAACGTCCCGGCCACCCCGGCGGCGGACGTGCAACGGCGGGCCGGGAGCAGCTGCTCCCGACCCGCCGTGCGTGCGCGTCAGAGGGTTACTTGACGAAGACCCGGACGTGCTTGTGGCCGGTCACGACCTTGTCCTGCGGCTCGCTCGTGGCGCTCTTCTGGATCTGCTTGCGCTTCGAGTAGAGGTTGAGCTGGACCTGGACCTCGTCGTTGCGGACCATCGTGGCGGCGAACTTCTCGGCCTGCTCGATCGAGCGCGGGTAGGCGTCCTCGGACCAGAGGTAGGCCCCACCGGTGAACTCGATGCGACCCTCCCCGCCGGAGGCGTTCGCCGGGACGTTGACCGTGACCGGGACGGTCCGGGTCGCCGAGCCGCTGGTGAGCACCGCACGCATCGGCAGTGCCTGGCCCGCCTTGGCGAGCACCGGGGCGCCCTTGCCGGCCTTGACCCACGCACCGCCGACACGCTGCTCGAGCTTCGACAGCTCCCACACCGAGTGGTCGTCGCTGACCTGGGAGTCCATGGTGACGTCGTCGATGGTGACGCCCGGGATGCTGCTCAGGGACCACACGAAGTCGGCCAGGTCCCAGGTCGACTCGTAGGTGATGTCGTAGTCGGAGGCGTAGCGGTCGGTGACCTGGAGGTTGAACGGCGTGCCGTCCTGGTCGTGGCCCGTGATCGTCCACGCCAGCAGCTCGGAGCCGGGAATGGCGCCGTCGACCACGCGGTCGTGGTTGCCGACCGACTCGTAGAACACGCTGCTGGCCATCGCCTGCGGGACCGAGACGTGGGTGGTGCCGCTGCGCTCCCGGTCGCGGAAGGCGACCGTCGAGGTGACGTCGGTCGTGGCCGGCGTCGCGCCCAGGAAGCCGGTGATCCCGGTCAGGTGGTCGTCGCTGATGGTGCCCGCGGGGGCGCCGAGGTTCGCGACCTTGAACGGCGCGCCGAGCGACTCGGGCTGGATGAAGAGCGCGTCGGCCGGGTGCAGCGTCAGCGTCGTCTGGCCGAGGAACGTCATCGGGTGGCCGAAGCCGACCACCTTGTCGTTGCAGACCGCGGTCACGGTGCCGACACCGCCCATGGTGATGTCACCGTAGGACAGCGAGGCGGCGAGGTTGCCGCCCGGCTCGATCGTCTCGGGGCCGGCGGCGTTCGGGTCGCCGGCGACGGCCGCGGAGCCCATCCGGTAGGAGCTCTTGGGCACCCACTTGTGCTTGGTGCGGTGGTTCTCGGCCTGGTTGAGGCGACGGTTGCTCACGCCCGACACGCCGGTCGGCATCGGCAGCTGGCTGAAGCCCTCTTCGGCCTGCGTCCGGGTCACGTCGGAGTTCCGCGCGATGGTGCGGGCCTGCGCGTCGGACACCTTGACCTTGGCCGGGGTCGCGGCCGCGGTCATGTAGTCGTCCATGTCGGCGAACGGCGTCACGCCGGCGATCCAGGACGGACCCCAGGAGAGGCCGTAGGCGATCGCACCGATGACCTCACCGTTGGCGGCGTAGACCGGGGACCCGGACATGCCCTGCCAGATGCCGCCGATCTTGTCGGGGTCCGGCGCGGTGATCTCGACCATGATCATGTCGAGGTCGGGCGCGATGCCGTCCTGCAGGACGCCGAGCACCTGCCCGTCGAACTCCTGGGGCGTCGTGCCCGAGGTGACCGACATGGCGGTCACGGCGTCGCCCTTGGTGAGCGCGCCGGAGTACGGCGTGCAGTCCGGCGTCGGCGCGGCCGACTGCGCCGGAGCGTTGCCGACGGCGGCAGCGCCCAGGGCCAGGCCCATGACCGCGGTGAGTGAGGCCAGGGCACGGCCCCGGCGGTGGACAAGCGTTGGCTTCATCGAGCCACTCCCTTTCCCGAAGACGGGCGTGACTGACGCCCCCAGTGACCTCTATGACGCGGCATGCCCCCGGTTGGTTGCCTGTCTGCGCGCACGAATTTCTCGCGGTCCTCGGAGGAAGGTACGTCCTCCGGGCCGCCGGCGCCGGAAGACCGCGCCCCCGTCACCGATCCGTGACCTCCCCGACCCGGCCGCCCCCGGTCGGGCGCAGGCATAAGGTGTGCCGCGTGACTGCCAACCAGAGCCCCTTCCACAGCCTCCAGCACACCGAGGCACGGGCCCGTTTCGACCTCCTCACCGTCGACTCGTACGACGTGGCCCTCGACCTCGCCTCGGACGACGCGACGTTCCGCTCCGTGACGACGATCCGGTTCACCTCCAAGGGCGGGCCGACCTTCGTCGACCTCAAGCCCGCGCGGGTGAACGAGATCCGCTTCAACGGCTCGCCCCTCGACGCCGACCTGCTGGAGCGCGGCCGCCTCCCGCTGGCCACGGTCGAGGGCACCAACGAGCTGGTCGTGGACGCGGTGATGCGGTTCCGCAACGACGGCGAGGGGCTGCACCGCAGCGTGGACCCGGCCGACGGCAAGCACTACGTCTACGGCATGTCCTTCATGGACGCCGCGCCCAGCATCTTCGCCTGCTTCGACCAGCCCGACCTGAAGGCGCCGTACACCTTCCACGTCAGCGCGCCCGCGGACTGGGTGGTCATCGGCAACGCCCCGGGGAGCCGGACCGGGTCCGGGCCCGGCGGCTCGGCCCAGTGGGAGCTCGAGCAGACCCAGCCGCTGTCGACGTACTTCGTCACGCTCGTCGCCGGCCCGTACCACCTCATCCGCGACGAGCACGACGGCATCCCGCTGGGGCTCTCCTCGCGGGCGAGCATCGCCAAGGACCTCGACGCCGACGCCGACGAGCTGTTCACGATGACCAAGCAGTGCTTCGACGAGTTCCACCGGCTGTTCGGGATCCGCTACCCGTTCGGCGAGTACCACCAGGCGTTCGTCCCGGAGTTCAACGCCGGCGCCATGGAGAACCCCGGCTGCGTGACGTTCCGCGACCCGCTGATCTTCTCCTCCCGCGTCACCCGCGGTGTCCGGATCGCGCGCGCGACCACGGTCGCCCACGAGATGGCCCACCAGTGGTTCGGCAACATCGTCACCCCGAAGTGGTGGGACGACCTGTGGCTCAACGAGTCCTTCGCCGAGTACATGGGCAACCGGGTCACCGCCGACGTCACCGAGTACGACGACGCCTGGACCCACAACGCCTACGCCCGCCGCCAGTGGGGCCTGGTCGCCGACCAGCGGCCGAGCACGCACGCGGTGGCCGGCAACGGCGCCGTCGACGCCACCGCCGCGCTGCAGGACTTCGACGGCATCTCCTACGCGAAGGGGTCGAGCATCCTCAAGCAGCTCAACGCCACGCTCGGTGACGACGTGTTCTTCGCGGGCGCGATCGACCACTTCACCAGGCACCGCTTCGGGAACGCGACGATGCACGACCTCTTCGCGAGCTGGGAGCAGGCCGGCGCGGGTGACCTGAGCTCCTTCACCAGCAACTGGCTGCGCACCGCCGGCCCCGACACGATCGTGCTCGACCGCGCGGCCGGCACCGTACGGCGTACTCCCCCGGCCGACCACCCGGCGGACCGCCCGCACACCATCCGGGTGGCCACGGCCGCCCCGGAGGGCAAGTGGGAGGTCTCGACGCTCACGGTCGACTCCCCCGAGACCGCCTACGACGTCGCCGAGGGCACCGCCGTGGTGCTCGACCCGTACGAGGACACCTGGGCGCTCGTCCAGCCCGACGCCACCACCGTCGCGGCCCTCAAGTCGCTGCTGCCGGCCACCGACGACACCCGGTTGCGCGCCGGGGTGTGGAACAACGTCCGCAGCGCCTTCCACAACGCCGCCATCGACCCGGCCGACGTCATCGACCTGCTCGAGGCCGGGCTGCCGGTGGAGGACAGCGACGACGCGGTCTTCTACACGATGCCGTGGGCGATCACGAAGGTCGCGCCGCTGGTCGCGGACCCCGCGGCGGCGCTGCGGCGCATCAGCACGGCGGCGCTCGCGAAGGTCGGGGACAGCGTCCCCGGGTCGACGCTGCAGCTCTCGGCCTTCCAGGCCGCGGTCAGCAGCACCACCGACTCCGGACAGCTGCGCAGCTGGCTCGAGGGGCGCGTCCTCCCCGACGGCGTGGAGGTCGACCTCGACCTGCGCTGGCGGATCCTGGTCCAGCTCGCGGTGCTCGGCGAGACCGACCGCGACGAGCTCGGAGCGGCCCTCGACGCCGAGCCGACGGCGCGCTCCCGCGTCGAGCACACGCGCGCGACGGCCTCGCTGCCCGACGCCGAGGCCAAGGCCTGGGCCTGGGCGCGCTTCACCGGCGAGGTGGACGTGCCCAACTACGAGCTCGAGGCTGCCGGCCTGGGGCTGTGGCGGACCGGTCAGGAGCACCTCACCGACGAGTACGTCGACCGCTACTTCGCCGACGTCCCGCGCACCGTGGAGGTGCGGAGCGGCTGGGTGCTGGCCGAGGCGGCCCAGTTCTTCTTCCCCGCCACGTCCCTCACCGACGAGACCCTCGCGAAGGCCCGGGCGCTGATCGACCTCGACGGGCTGGACGCGTCGATCCAGCGGCGCGTGGTCGACCTCACCGACGAGCTCGAGCGGCGGCTCGCGATCCGGCGGGCCTACCCCGCGCGATGACGGGACTCCTGTCGTGAGCGAGCGCGCGCGCCGGCCCGGGCCGACCGTCCGGACCCGCGTCCACGAGCTCACCGAGGACGGGGAGCGGCGTCACGAGGACCGGCTCGCCACCGAGGAGCCCCTGGAGATCCGGCTGGCCTGGCCCGGCGCGGCAGCGCGCCGGGTCTGGGTCACCATGCGCACCCCGGGTCACGACTTCGAGCTCGCCGCCGGCTGGCTGCTGCACGAGGGCCTCGTCCGGCCCGGCGACGTGCACGGGGTCGCGTACTGCACGGACGTGGACCTGGCGCCCGAGCAGGAGTTCAACGTCGTGACCGTGACGCTCGACGGTCCCCCCGCGCGCGACCCCGGCCACCGGCACACCGGCCTGTCGGCCGGCTCGTCGGCGTGCGGGGTCTGCGGCAAGGACAGCGTCTCCTCGGCGCTCGACGTGCCGCGTGGCGAGCCGTGGGCCGGCGAGCTGCCCGCGGCCTCCGTCGTACGCCGTCTGCCGGAGCTGCTGCGGGAGCGCCAGACCGTCTTCTCCCGCACCGGCGGGGTCCACGCCGCGGGCCTGTTCACGGCTGCCGGCGCGCCGCTGGTCGTGCGCGAGGACGTGGGCCGGCACAACGCCGTGGACAAGGTCGCCGGAGCCCGGCTGCTCGCGGGGGCCGCACCGGCGGAGGCCTGCCTGGTGGTGAGCGGGCGGGCCGGCTTCGAGCTCGTGCAGAAGGCGATCGCGGCCGGCGTCGGCTCGCTGGTCGCCGTGGGGGCGCCGACCAGCCTGTCGGTGCGGCTGGCCGAGGAGGCCGGCCTGGTGCTCTACGGGTTCACCTCGCCGCAGCGTTGCGTGCGCTACACCTGACCTCGCCCCGGCGTGGGTGCGACGGACTGTCGGTGGCCCTTCCTAGGTTGGTCCCATGCGCATCCTCCACACCTCCGACTGGCACCTGGGCCGGTCGTTCCACCGCGAGGGGATGCTCACCCACCAGGCGGCGTACGTCGACCACCTGCTCCAGGTCGTCGACGCGGAGCGGGTCGACCTGGTCGTGGTGGCCGGTGACGTCTACGACCGGGCCCTCCCCCACGTCGATGCGGTCCGCCTCGCCGACGAGACGCTGGCCCGGCTCGCCGCCTCCCGGGCGACGGTCGTGCTGACCAGCGGCAACCACGACTCCGCGCAGCGGCTCGGCTTCAGCTCCCGGCTGATCGACGCCGCCGGCGTGTTCATCCGCACCGACGCCGGCACGGTCGGCACCCCGGTGCTGCTCGAGGACGAGCACGGGCCGGTCGCCGTCCACGGCATCCCCTACCTCGACCCCGACGCCGTGCGCGAGCCCTGGGGCCTCGCCGGGCGCTCCCACGAGGCGGCGCTGACCGAGGCCATGCGCAGGGTCCGCTCGGACCTGGACGGACGCCCGGGGACGCGCTCGGTCGTGCTCGCCCACGCCTTCGTGGCGGGTGGCCCCCACGACGTCCAGCCCAGCGACTCCGAGCGCGACATCAGCGTGGGCGGTGTCTCCATCGTGCCCACCTCGGTCTTCGACGGGGTCGACTACGCCGCGCTGGGCCACCTCCACGGGCGGCACACCCTGACCGAGACGGTGCGCTACAGCGGCTCCCCGCTGGCGTACTCCTTCTCCGAGGCCACCCACCGCAAGGGCTCGTGGCTGGTCGACCTCGGCCGCGACGGCGTGGCCGCCGCCGAGTTCGTCGAGGCGCCGGTCCCCCGTCCGCTGGCCCGCCTGCGCGGCACGCTCGAGGGGCTGCTGGCAGACCCCGCGCTCGCGGTCCACGAGCGCTCGTGGGTCCAGGCCACGCTGACCGACGACGTGCGGCCGCACCAGGCCATGGACCGGCTCCGGGCCCGCTTCCCGCACACGCTGGTCCTCGGCTTCGAGCCCGCCTCCGGCGACCGTGCCGGGGCGCCGGCCGCGCGGCTCCAGGGTCGCAGCGACCACGACATCGCCCTCGACTTCGTCGCCGAGATGCGCGGGGGCGCCGCCACCGACGAGGAGGCCGGGCTGCTGCGGGACGCCTTCGACGCCTGCTGCGAGGACCCGGACTTCGACGTCCTCGTGTCGGGGACGGGCGCCTGATGCGGCTCCACCACCTCGAGATCCAGGCCTTCGGACCCTTCGCCGGGCACGTCGTGGTCGACCTCGACCGGCTCTCCGACGCCGGGCTGTTCCTGCTCTCCGGCCCCACGGGCGCCGGCAAGACCAGCGTCCTCGACGCCGTCTGCTTCGCGCTGTACGGCGACGTCCCCGGCGACCGAGGCGTCGCCAAGCGGCTGCGCTGCGACCAGGCCGCGCCGGGGGTGGCCCCGACCGTCACCCTGGAGGCGACCCTGGCCGGACGCCGGTTCCGGATCGTCCGCTCGCCGGCGTGGGAGCGTCCGAAGAAGCGCGGCTCGGGCACGACCACGCAGCAGGCGTCGGTGACGATCTCCGAGCGGGTCGACGGGGCCTGGACCCCGCTGTCCAGCCGCCTCGACGAGACCGGGCACCTGGTGACCCGCCTCGTCGGGATGAACCTCGCGCAGTTCACCCAGGTGGCGATGCTCCCCCAGGGACGCTTCCAGGCGTTCCTGCGCGCCAAGTCCGAGGAGCGCCACCAGCTGCTGCAGCGCCTCTTCCGCACCGGGCGGTTCGAGGACGTCGAGCGCTGGCTCCGCGACCGCCGGGTGACGCTGCGACGGAGGTCCGAAGCGTGCCACCAGACGGTCGCCGACCTGGTCAGCCGGGTCAGCGAGGCGACCGACGCCGGCCTCCCCGAGGCCTGGGACATCCGCGACCTCACCGGCCCGGCCGCCGACGGCGCCCTGGCCGCCTGGGCCGCGAGACTGTGCGAGGAGGCGGCCGCCACCCGCGACGAGGCCGACCGCGCGGCCGCCGCGGCCGCCGCGGCCGAGGCCGCCGCCCACGCCCGGCTCGACGCCGCCCGCAGCCTCCTCGACCGACGGGCCCGCCTCGATGCCGCCTCCGAGGAGCACCAGCGACTGCTCGCCGAGACCGAGCCGGTGGACACCGCGCGGCGCACGCTCGACGCCGCACGACGAGCGGCGACCGTGATCCCCGTGCACCGGATGGTCACCGCGGCGACCGCCACCCGCGACCGCGCCGGGCAGGCCGCCGACGACGCCACCGCCACGGCCGCGGACTGCCTCGGCCTGCTGCTCGTCGACCGGGACACCCTGGACCACGCGGTCAGCGCCGCCACCGACACGGCGGCCGGGGTGCGCGCCGCGCTGCCGCGCCAGGCCCGGCTCGAGGCCGTCGAGGTCGAGGCCGGCACCGTCGAGGCGCGTCGGGGCGACCTCGCCGAGCGTGTCACCGGTGCCCGTGCGGAGCAGGCCGCCCTGCCCGAGCGGATCACCACCCTGCGTGCCGAGCTGTCCGCCGCCGAGGCAGCGGCGCGGAGCTGACGCCGGCCCGGACCCGGCTCGCCGACCTCGACGCCCGGGCGGCCGCCGTCGTCGAGGTCGCCGGCCTGACCACCGAGCTCGAGGCTGCGCGGACCGACTGGCTGGAGGTCAGGGAGACCGCGCTGGCCAGGCACGAGCAGCTGCTCGCCCTCCGACAGGCGCGGATCGAGGGCATGGCCGCCGAGATCGCCGGCGCGCTCGCCGTGGGCGCCTGCTGTCCCGTCTGCGGCTCGGACGACCATCCCCACAAGGCCAGCCCGGCACCCGGGGCCCCCGACGGCGACGCCGAGAAGGCCGCCCAGAGGGCCCTCGACGACGCCAAGGCGGACGAGCACGTGCGCGACCTCAAGGTCCGTGAGCTCATGACCAGGCTGGCCACCGCGACCGGCCGCGCAGGTGAGGCCACCCCCGACGAGCTGGAGGCCGGGCGCGCGACCCTGCGCACCCAGATCGCGCGGCTCGAGACCGACTCCGGCCGGGCCGAGACGCTCGAGCGCGGGCTCGCGGCTGCCATCGCGGGCCACGAGCGGCTCGGCGGCGAGCTCCGCGAGCTCGAGCTGGAGGCCGCCGCGCTGGAGTCCCGCGCGACGCACCTGCGCGCCGAGGCCGAGGACCTGCGACGCGAGATCGACGGGATGCTCGCCGAGACCGGGTGCGCCGACCTGCCGACCCTCCTCGACGCGCACCTCGCGCGCGCCGCCACCGGCCGGCGCGCCGTCCAGGCCCTCGACGCACTGGCCAACGCCGAGTCGGCGCTGGCCGAGGCCACCGCCGCGCTGGCCACCGCGGTCGAGGAGGCCGGGTTCGCCTCCGCCGCCGAGGCCGTCGAGGCGGCGAGGCCCGCCGACGAGGCGGAGCAGCTGGCGCGGCAGATCGCCGACCACGACCGGCGGGTGTCGGCCGTGGCGGCCGTCCTCGCCGAGCCGGGAGCCGACGAGCTGGCCCGCGCCCCGCTGCCCGACGTCGACGCACTGGCGGCCGCCCGCGCCGACGCGCTCGCGACCCTGGGCGATGCCCGGGCGCTCGCCTCGCTGTGGGCCTCGCGGCACCAGCGGCTCTCCGGCCTGGGCGAACGGCTGCACGCAGCCCTGGCGGACTGGGCACCGGTCCTGGAGTCGGCGCGCCTGACCAACCACCTCTCCGCGTTCGTCGAGGGCAAGGCTCCCGACAACCGCTTGCAGATGCGGTTGTCCGGCTACGTCCTCGCCTACCGACTCTCCCAGGTCGTCGCCGCGGCCAACGAGCGGCTGGCCCGGATGAGCGACCAGCGCTACTCCCTCGAGCACACCGGTCGACGTGGCGCCGGTGAGACCCGGGGCGGGCTGAGCCTGCTCGTCCGCGACGACTGGTCCGGGGAGACCCGGGACCCGGCCACGCTCTCGGGCGGCGAGACGTTCGTCGTCTCCCTGGCCCTCGCCCTCGGGCTGGCCGACGTGATCACCCAGGAGGCCGGCGGCGCCGACCTCGACACGCTCTTCGTCGACGAGGGGTTCGGCTCGCTCGACGCCGACACCCTCGACGACGTCATGGACACCCTCGACTCGCTGCGCGACGGCGGCCGCGTGGTCGGCGTGGTGAGCCACGTCGCGGAGATGCGGGACCGGATCCCCACCCAGCTGGTCGTGACCAAGTCGCGCCGGGGATCCACCGTCTCGCTGACCTGCTGACCGGGCGTCAGCCTGGATCCACGCTCAGCCGCCCAGGATGAGCACCCGGGAGATGAGCCCGTCGCGCAGCCGGTAGGCCACGACGTACCCCCGCTGCTCGCCGCCGGTGCGGACCAGCTCGTGGTCGACGACCCAGTCGCCCTCGCGCATCCGTTCCCTGATGTCCGCGTGGGCGTCGGGATGGGTCGCGAAGAGCCGGGCGTATCGCTCCCGCATCTCGGCGTGCCCGGACATGAGGGTGCGCCCGGAGCCGCCGTCGACGATCTCGGCGTCGGTCGCGTAGCAGGCCACGAAGCCGTCCACGTCGTGGGCGTTGTAGGCGGCGACCTGCGCGATCACCGGGTCGTCCATGCCCGCAGCCACCGCGTCACCTCACCCCGATCAGGACGGGTGCGGCCGGGGCCAACCAGCCCAGCGCCCGCTTCGACCTGTTCACCCAGGAGTCGGCCCGGATCACCGCGAGCGACCAGCCGGTGGCCCGGGCTCCCTGTGTGGTGAGCAGCCGGTCGGCCCGCAGCCAGTCGGCCGCACAGGCCGTCGAGGCGGCGCTCCACGTCAGCTGGAGCGCACCGAGCCCGTCGTGGACCGGTAGCGGGTCGCCCTGCGCGGTGAGGTACAGGTGGTAGGCCGTCAGCGCGCAGCTGACCAGCGCCCGACCGCGGGCGGAGTCCGCATCCATCGCCCGCGCCACGGTGTCGCGCCCGCGCGGTGCGAGCGCGTGCATCCCGGCCTCGAGGCCGGCCCAGCCGACCGTCCACTCGCGGCTCAGCCGCCAGGAGACCTCGGAGGGCGGGGCCCGCACGACGATGGCCGACCCGGGAAGGACCATGCCGGGCGGGACCGCGACCCGCTCCCGCAGCCAGGTGGCCTCCTCGTCACCCTGGACCAGGTTGAACTCGTGGCCGGGGGCCACCGTGGCCCAGGCCGCGTTCCCCTCGTTCATGAGCAGCACCGGCCCGCGTCGGGCGTCGATCGCGCAGGCCCGCAGCCGGTAGAGCGGCGGCACCCCGACGGTGGCATCGGTGGTGATCGGGAGCCGGATGGGATAGGCGGAGGGGCAGCGCGTCCCCTGGGCGGCCGAGCCGTCCGTGGCCGGGTCGGCGGCGCTGCTGCAGCCGGACAGCAGCAACGCCAGCACCGACACGGCGATCGACACCCACCCGGCTGTCCGGGTCCTGCAGGCGGGACGATCGCGTCCGGTGCCAGCGGGCATGCAGCCTCCCCGGATTGGTCACTCCCCTCGAGTCTCAGGAAGCCCGGCGGCCATGTCGTCACCAGAGTTGGGCAACGATCGCCCAGACGGTCGCCCGACCCGATGGCTCAGCCCGGTGACGGCTCCCGGAAGTACGTGAGCGGCTCCGCCACGATGCCGATAATCGGGTGGCGGCGTCCGATAGGTTCGCTCCCATGAGCGCTCCGGGACTCGACCCGACCTTCACCTCCCTCCCCTACCGCAGCCTCGGGGACGCCGCGCTGAGCCGGGCCCGCGAGCTCGGCGTGAGCCACGCCGACTTCCGCTTCGAGCGGGTGCGCTACCAGCACCTCGGCGTGCGCGACGGCGTGCTGCAGGGGGCCAGCGACCACGAGGACCTCGGCTTCGCGGTCCGGGTGATCCACCGTGGTGCCTGGGGATTCGCCTCCGGGGTCGTGCTGACGACCGACGAGGCGGTCCGCGTCGCCGAGAGCGCGGTCGCCGTGGCGCTCGTCGCGGCCGAGATGACCCCCACCCCGGTCGAGATCGCGCCCGAGCCGGTCCACGACGACGTCACCTGGGTCTCGTCGTACGCCGTGAACCCGCTCGAGGTGCCCGTGGCCGAGAAGGCCGCGCTGCTCATCGACTGGACGAACCGGCTGCGCACCGGCGCCGCGGTCGACCACGCCTCGGCCGACCTCCAGCAGGTGCAGGAGAACAAGTACTACGCCGACCTCGCCGGCACCCGCACCACCCAGCAGCGGGTCCGCCTCCAGCCGGGGTTCGAGGCGATGGGCGCCGGCGCCGACACCTTCGACTCGATGGCCTCCATCGCACCGCCCGTGGGCCGCGGGTGGGAGTACCTCACCGACGGCTCCTACGACTGGGACGACGAGATCGAGCAGGTCCCCGAGCTGCTCGCCGAGAAGCTCAAGGCGCCGAGCGTCGAGGCCGGCACCTACGACCTGGTGATCCACCCGTCCAACCTCTGGCTGACGATCCACGAGTCGATCGGCCACGCCACCGAGCTGGACCGGGCGCTGGGCTACGAGGCCAACTACGCCGGCACCTCGTTCGCGACGTACGACAAGCTCAACACCCTGCAGTACGGCTCCCCGGTGATGAACGTGACCGGCGACCGCACCGTCGAGCACGGACTGGCCACGATCGGCTACGACGACGAGGGCGTGCAGACCCAGGCGTGGGACATCGTGAAGGACGGCGTCCTGGTCGGCTACCAGCTCGACCGGGCGATGGCTCACATGAAGCCGGAGCTGAACCCTGCCGATTCAGGGGGAGGCCGCTCCAACGGCTGCGCGTACGCCGACTCCCCCGGCCACATCCCGATCCAGCGGATGGCCAACGTGTCGCTCCAGCCGGCGCCGGACGGGCCCAGCACCGAGGAGCTGATCGGCCGCGTCGAGCGCGGTCTCTACATCGTGGGCGACAAGAGCTGGTCGATCGACATGCAGCGCTTCAACTTCCAGTTCACCGGCCAGCGGTTCTACCGGATCGCCGACGGGGAGCTGGTCGGCCAGGTCCGCGACGTCGCCTACCAGGCCACCACCACCGACTTCTGGAGCTCCATGGAGGCCGTGGGCGGCCCGGACACCTGGGTCCTGGGCGGCGCGTTCAACTGCGGCAAGGCCCAGCCCGGGCAGGTGGCGAGCGTCAGCCACGGCTGTCCCACGTCCCTGTTCCGCGGCGTCCGCATCCTCAACACCACCGACGAGGCAGGGCAGTGATGACCTCCCAGCACACCAGCACCGTGTCCCCCCAGTCCCTGGTCGAGCACGCCCTGGCGACCACCGTCGCCGACGACTGCCTCGTCATCGTCCGCGACGCCACCAGCGCCAACCTGCGCTGGGCCAACAACACCCTCACCACCAACGGCGTGATGCACGGGGTCACCGTCACGGTGGTCTCGTTCATCCGGCGCGCCGAGGGCGTGGCCACCGGGTCGGTCACCGGGAGCGCCAGCTCGCAGGCCCAGGTCACCGCCCTGGTCGAGGCCGCCGACGCCGCGGCCCGCGCGAGCTCGCCCGCCGAGGACGCCAACGACCTGGTGCCCGGCGACGCGGCCGCGGACTGGGACGACGCCCCGGTCCACACCGACATCCACGTGTACGACGCCTTCGCGCCGGCGCTGGGCGAGGCGTTCGGTCGTGCGTCGGCCGCGGGCCGGGTGCTCTACGGGTTCGTCAACCACGAGCTCACCACGACGTACCTCGGCTCCACGACCGGGCTGCGGCGGCGGCACGTGCAGCCCACCGGCCACTACGGCTGCACCGGCAAGACCGCCGACCTGACCCAGAGCGCCTGGGTCGGTGGCGCCACCCGCGACTTCACCGACGTCGACGCGCTGGCCATGGAGGAGTCCCTCGCCCAGCGCCTGGGCTGGGGCAAGCGCCGGGTCGACCTGCCCGCCGGCCGTTACGACACCATCCTGCCGCCCACCGCGATGGCCGACCTGATGATCGACGCCTACTGGTACGCCGGCGCCCGCGTCGCCTGGGAGGGACAGTCGGTCTACAGCAAGCGGGGGGTCGGCACCCGCATCGGCGACGTCATCACCAGGCCCGGGGTCAACCTCTTCTCCGACCCGGCGTACGACGGCCTGCAGTGCGCGCCGTTCACCGTCGCGACCACCTCCGACAACGAGCAGTCGGTCTTCGACAACGGCCTGCCCCTCGGCCGCACGGACTGGATCCGGGACGGCCGGCTCACCTCGCTGCTGCAGACGCGGCACTCCGCCGCGATGACCCAGCAGCCGGTCACCCCGATGATCGACAACCTCGCGCTGACGGTGGACGGCGCCGCGGGCAGCATCGACGACCTCGTCGCCGGCACCGAGCGCGGCCTGCTGCTGACCTGCCTGTGGTACATCCGCGTGGTCGACCAGCAGTCGCTGCTGCTCACCGGGCTCACCCGGGACGGGGTCTACCTGGTGGAGAACGGCGAGATCACCGGTGCGGTGAACAACTTCCGGTTCAACGAGAGCCCGATCGACCTGCTGCGCCGCTTCTCGCACGCCTCGCAGACGGTCCCGAGCTTCAGCCGGGAGTGGGGCGACGACTACTTCTCGCGCACCGCCACGCCCGCGCTCCGGGTGCCGGACTTCAACATGTCCAGCGTCTCCCAGGCGATGTGACGACCGCCCGGGTCGGCCCCGCTAGTCGATGAGGAAGGCCACGGTGTTCTGCAGCACGAAGACGACGCAGATGCCCCACGCCACGATCAGCGGGACCAGCGCCTGCCGCCTGCCCTCGCGCATGGCGCGGCGGGCGTACCAGGTCGTGAAGAGGGCCGGCAGGATGAACACGAGCACGGCGGGGTAGCCCGCGGCCCACACCAGCCAGGCCGGCGCCTCGTCGTCCGTGATCCCGGTGTAGCCGTACGCGTTCGCCAGGATGTCGGCCACGAGGTACGCGGCTGCCCCGGACAGCACGAAGCCGAGCAGCGACCACCACGCCATGTGGTAGTCATGGCTGGCCGAACGATGCTCGCGGAAGGTCGTTGTCGCCACTGCGCCCATGAGGGCAGCCTTGCTCGCTCGCCCGCTGTGGGGCAGGGGCCAAGGCCCCGTGCCCGAGGGGACCTCTGGTCTGGACCGGCCCTGCGGGTGCAACCGGACCGGTCGGCCGGGCGTATCCCCATCGTTCTGACCGACACCTACCCACAGGAGCACCACCATGCGCACCCAGCTCACCCTCGGCGCCCTGGCCGCGGTCGCGACCTCCGCCCTCACCGGGCTGGGCATCGCGGCACCGGCCACCGCCATGACCCCCTCGACCGAGCAGGCCACCACGACGACCACGCACGAGGTCGGCAACGTGATCGAGTGCACCGGCACCATCCGCGGCCGTGCCGTCTGGGCCAGCCTCTACGAGAACAACACCGTCAAGGACGTGATCCAGGTCGTCATCGGCGACGGCGACAACCAGGTCGGCAACAGCCGCGAGGTCACCGACGGGTTCATCCACGAGAAGCAGGTCCACGGCAGCCTCAAGGTCGGCGGCAAGAAGGCCGTCATCGACGGCTACGCGGCGCGCCACGGCAAGCGCAAGCACATCCACGAGGAGTACGACGACGCCGGGCAGCACATCACCGTCGACGGCTTCCACAAGCCGCTCTCCACGGACCTCACCCTGACCTGGCGTCAGCGGACCGTGCAGCTGACCTGCGACAACGCGTTCCACTACGACCTGCAGGTCACCAAGGAGGACATCACCGGCTGACCCCGGGATCCTGCGAGAGGCACCACACCCGACCCGGGCGTCCCAGCGATGGGGCGTCCGGGTCGCGTCATCCCTCGGTCAGCACCCCGACGACGTAGGACACCAGGTTCAGCAGGACGAACAGCGCCACCAGGCCGGTGCCGACGTACATCGGCACCTTGGCCACCGGCCGGCCGCCCGAGACGGCACGGCGCCCGAAGCGGAACGTCAGCACGGCCGGACCGCCAGGACCAGCAGGGCCAGGCCCATCGGTAGGCCCGGTCCGTCTCAGGCGTCGTCATCGTCCCCCGGGGGGTCAGCGCAGCCATGCGCGGTTCCTCTTCCTCGACACCCCGGACCACAGCTCGGGCCATGTCCGGTCGAGATCCGCGGCCTGCGCCTGTTCGTGGGCATGCAGGCGCCCCCAGACGAAGCTGCTCTCGCCCGCCGCGTCTGCGTCCTCAGCCAGCTGACGCAGGTGTTGCCTGCTCACGACGGTGTCCTGCCGGTCTCCCAGGTGGGCCGTGAGCCTCTTCGCTGCCTTGGTCAGCCGAACCGCGTCCTTCCCCCAGACGGGCTCCAGCGCCTCCGCCGCGTAGCGCAGCCGCTTGGCGTCCTTGCGCACCTGGTGCATCGCCGGGTCGTGCTCGATCGCGTCGACCTCGGCGGCCACCTGCAGCCGCAGCCGCTTCCAGTCGCGCCGCACCCGCTGACGGAGGACCTCGCGCGCCGGCCGGATCGCCTCGGCCGCCCAAGGAGGATCCTCGACCAGCCGTTCCAGGGCGTCGAGCAGGTCGAAGTAGCGGTCCGAGGAGAGCACCTCCTCGACCTCCTCGTCGGCGACCTGCCGGCGCTCGTCGTACGCCGCGACGAGGCGAGCGCGTGCCGACTCCGCGACCAGGTCCGGTGGCTCCTCGTCCAGCAACACCTCCAACCGGCGACGGACCACGTGCGCGTCCCGGGCGTCGGCCAGGGCCCGACCCAGCCACTTCAGCTCGTCCCTGAGTGGATCGGTGACCTGTCGGTCGACCAGCGGCCGGTACGTCGCGAGGGCCGCGCGCAGCCGTCGGCAGGCGACCCGGGCCTGGTGGACGCCCTCGGGACGGCCCCGCCGGATCTCGCTGTCTCGCCGCACCAGCTCCTCGACCTGCTCCGCAAGCCGCCGTTGGAGGACCCGGCCGGCCGGCTTGCCAGGTCCCACGGCGGGTGGGCGCCGCGGCTCGGGCAGCCCGTCACCGATCACGTGCAGGATCTTGCGCGGGATCTCGCTGGCCGGAACCCCCGAGCGGTTCAGGAGCTCGTCGGCGGCCTCCAGAAATGTCGGGTCACCTTCGACCAGCTCCAGCTCCCACTCGCGCCAGACGACATCCTCCTCCCGTCCCCGGGCGCGCCCGGTCACCTCGTCGTCGGCGAGCTCCGCGACGACGGCACCCTCCGCGGTCAGCAGCGGCACCTCGGTACGCCGGGTCCGGATGGTCGCGACCTCCCCCACGGGCGCCCCTCGGGTCCATCCCCGGACGAGGCGCAGCAGCTCCGCCGGCGGAGCAGCAGCTCCGGCGGCCAGTGGCAAGTGGATCTCGTCGCGCCCAGCCCCGGCAGGGATCTTCGCGTGCCAGCCCTCGTCGCTGCCGCCCGTGCGCCGTCGCAGCGTCACTCCCGCGCGCAGCAGCGCCAGGTCCTCGGTGTCGAAGTACGCCGCGCAGAGCTCGACGACCTCCGGCTCCCCCAGCGCCGTCACGCCCGGCAGTGCCGTCAGGTCCGGGAGCAAGGCTCCCGGACCGGGCGCGTAGGTCGTCTCCAGCTCCCGGTGCTCCCTCATGGAACAGGTGTACTCCAGCCGCGGTGAACGCGCGACACCCATCATGGGCACGCGGGGAGGCCGGGCCGCACCGCCGGCGCGTCCCTCAGCGACCTGGATGTCCCCCAGGGATGGGGGCCTCGGGGTCGTACGGCGTCCGGGTGTAGACGAACGTCGCCACGTCGAGGTGGCTGACCGACCCGTCGGGGCGGCGCACGACCGTCAGCTCCTCGCCCGCGTGATAGCCCGAGAGGCCGACGATGCGGCCGTCGACGACGCCGAAGGTGTACTTCTCCTCCCCCGCGCGCTCCGCGACCAGGCGGCTGCCGTTCATCGCGAACACGAACGGCGTGTTCCCCCAGTGCCACACGCCCAGGACGTCGGCGAGCTGCTCCGGCACCGCGGCCGTCGGCTCCCACGGCGCGGCGATCGTGGGCTCGCTGCGCTCGAGCTCGTCGAGCAGGCCGACGACCAGGTCCGCGGGGACCAGCCCGGTGGTCGCGTTGGTGAGCACCACCCCGCCGGTACGCCGCGGTCGGTCGACGAAGCAACCGGCGAGGAAGCCGGGCATCGAGCCCGTGTGGCCGACCAGCATCCCCGAGCCGCCCGCGTGGAGCTGGAAGCCGAGGCCGTGCGCGTAGCCCAGCGCGTCGTCCCGGTCGCCGGACTGCGGGTGGGAGGCCGCCAGCAGCTCCTCGAGGCCGAGCACGTCCGGGTGCCCGGACAGCAGGAAGGCGTTCCAGGCCGCGAGGTCGGTGAGCGTGGCCCACGCCTGGCCGGCCGGCGCCATCGCGCCGGTGTCGGTGGCCGGCTCGTCCGCGAGCGTCCCGGCGTAGGGATGCACGCTCCGGCCCTGGGCGGCCGCGCCGACCGGCAGGTACGACGTGCGGCTCATGCCGAGCGGCTGGAGGATCCGGGTCCGGACGCACTCCCACCAGTCGACGCCGTGCGCGCGCGCCACGACCTCGCCGAGCAGGGCGAAGCCGAGGTTGGAGTAGTGGAACTGCTGCAGCGCCGGGAAGATCTCCTCGGCCCCGTCGTGACCGTCGGCCAGCTCCTCCCAGGTCAGTCCCGCGGACCGCTCCCACCACGAGCCGATCGGCTCCGAGCGCATGCCGGAGTTGTGCGCGAGCAGGCTGCGGATGGACCGGTCGGCGTACGCCACGTCGCCCAGCCACGCCGACGCCGGGTCGTCCAGGCCGAGCCGGCCGTCCCGGACCAGCTGGAGCACCAGCACGGCGGTCATGGTCTTGGTGATCGACCCGATCCGGTACTGCACGTCGAACGGGTCGTGGCCCGGCACGGCGGAGGCGCCGTACGCACCGGTCCATGCGAGCTCACCGTCGCGGAGCACGCCCGCGACCACCGACGGCAGCCGGCCACCGGCCTGCGCCGACGCGAGCCGCGCCAGCAGCCGGCGGGCGGTGACCGGGGCGACGTGGCCGGAGGTCATTCCGCGAAGGCCTCGATCGGCGGGCAGGCGCAGACCAGGTTGCGGTCCCCGTAGGCCTGGTCGATGCGGGCCACCGGCGGCCAGTACTTGTCCGCCACTCCGTTGGGTCCAGCGAGCCCGGTCGGGAAGACCGCCAGCTCGCGGCTGTAGGGGCGGTCCCACTCGCCGACCAGGGCCCGCGAGGTGTGCGGGGCCCCGCGCAGCGGCGAGTCCTCGGGCGTCCACTCCCCCGCGCGCACCCGCTCGATCTCGGCGCGGATCGCGATCATCGCGTCGCAGAACCGGTCGATCTCGGCGAGGTCCTCGGACTCGGTCGGCTCGACCATCAGGGTGCCCGCGACCGGGAACGACATGGTCGGGGCGTGGAACCCGTAGTCGACGAGCCGCTTCGCGACGTCGTCGACGCTCACCCCGGTCTCCTTGGTCAGGCCGCGCAGGTCGAGGATGCACTCGTGGGCGACCAGCCCGCCGTGGCCGCGGTAGAGCACCGGGAAGTGCTCGTCGAGGCGCGAGGCGATGTAGTTGGCCGACAGCACCGCGACCGCCGTGGCCCGGGTGAGGCCCTCGGCGCCCATCAGCCGGATGTAGGCCCACGAGATCGGCAGGATGCCTGCCGAGCCGTACGGCGCGGCGCTGATCGGGCCGATGCCGTCACGCTTGTCCGCCTCGGGGTGCATCGCGTGCGAGGGCAGGTACGGCGCGAGGTGCTCCCGCACCGCCACCGGCCCGACGCCGGGGCCACCGCCGCCGTGCGGGATGCAGAAGGTCTTGTGCAGGTTCAGGTGGGAGACGTCGCCGCCGAACTCGCCCGGCTTGGCGTAGCCGAGCAGCGCGTTCAGGTTCGCGCCGTCCACGTAGACCTGGCCGCCGTGGCCGTGCACGATCTCGCAGAGCTCGGTGATGGAGTCCTCGTAGGCGCCGTGCGTCGAGGGGTAGGTCACCATGATCGCCGCGAGGTCGTCGGCGTGCAGGTCGCACTGCCGGCGCAGGTCGTCGAGGTCGACCGCGCCGTCCTCGGCCGCCTTCACCACCACGACCTTCATGCCCGCCATCACCGCGGACGCGGCGTTGGTGCCGTGCGCCGAGGACGGGATCAGGCAGACGTTGCGCTCACCCTGGCCGTTGGCCCGGTGGTAGCCGCGGATCGCCATCAGGCCGGCGAGCTCGCCCTGGGAGCCGGCGTTCGGCTGGATCGAGACCCGGTCGTAGCCGGTCACCTCCGCCAGCCACCCCTCCAGCTCGGCGACCAGCTGGCGGTAGCCCACCGCGTCGTCGGCCGGGGCGAAGGGGTGCAGGTCGGCGAAGCCGGGCAGCGAGACCGGCTCCATCTCGGTCGTCGCGTTCAGCTTCATCGTGCACGAGCCCAGCGGGATCATGCCCCGGTCCAGCGCGTAGTCGCGGGCCGAGAGCCTGCGCAGGTAGCGCAGCATCGCCGTCTCGCTGTGGTGGCTGGAGAAGACCTCGTGGGTGAGGTACGCCGTCTCGCGGCGCAGGCCGGCGGGCAGCGCGTCGTCCACCGCGCCGTCGACCGCGTCGACGTCCAGGTCGACGCCGAACGCCTCGAGCAGCCGCACCAGCGTCGAGCGGGTGGTGCACTCCGAGGTCGAGATGCCGACCCGGTCGGTGTCGACCTGCCGGACCTGGATCCCCCGCTCGTGCGCCGCGGCGACGACCTCGGTCGCGCGACCGGGGACGACCACCGACACCGTGTCGAAGAACTGCTGGTGCTCGACCTCGATGCCGGCCTTCAGCAGCGCCTGCGCGAGCACCGCGGCGTAGCGGTGGGTGCGCGACGCGATCGCCCGGAGGCCCTGCGGCCCGTGGTAGACGGCGTACATCGAGGCGACCACGGCGAGCAGCACCTGCGCGGTGCAGATGTTGGAGGTGGCCTTGTCGCGACGGATGTGCTGCTCGCGGGTCTGCAGCGCCAGGCGGTAGGCGGGCCGCCCCTCGGCGTCGACCGAGACGCCGACCAGCCGGCCGGGCAGGTGCCGCTCGAGGCCCGCCGCCACCGCCATGTAGCCCGCGTGCGGGCCGCCGTAGAACAGCGGGACGCCGAAGCGCTGGGTCGAGCCCACGACGACGTCGGCGCCGAGGGCGCCGGGTGCCTCGAGCAGGGTCAGCGCGAGCAGGTCGGCGGCGACCACGGCGAGGGCGTCGCGCTCGTGGGCCGCCTCGATGACGCCCCGCGGGTCGAGGATCCGTCCCGAGGCACCGGGGTACTGCACCAGCACCCCGCACAGCTCGCCGTCGGGCAGTCCGTCGGCCAGGTCGGCGACGACCACGTCGATCCCCATCGCCTCGGCGCGGGTGCGCACCACGTCGATGGTCTGCGGCAGCGCGTCGGCGTCGACGACGAAGGGGCCGGCCGCCTTCCGGTTGCCACGGCGTACCAGCGTCATCGCCTCGGCCGCGGCGGTGCCCTCGTCCAGCAGCGAGGCGTTGGCGGTCGGCAGTCCGGTGAGGTCGCCGACCACGGTCTGGAAGTTGAGCAGCGCCTCGAGCCGGCCCTGGGAGATCTCGGGCTGGTACGGCGTGTACGCGGTGTACCAGCTGGGGTCCTCGAGCACGTTGCGCCGGATCACCGGCGGGGTCACCGTGGCGTGGTAGCCGAGCCCGATCATGGGCTCCCCCGGCCGGTTGGCCGCGGCCAGGGCCCGCAGCTCGCGGGCGGTGGCCTCCTCGGTCAGCGGCGCCGGGAGGTCCAGCTCGCCGGCGGCGCGGATGCCGCCGGGGACGGCGGCGGCCATGAGCGCCTCGAGCGAGTCGAGGCCCAGCCGGTCGAGCATGGCCTCGACGTCGGCGGCCCGGGGGCCGATGTGCCGCTGCGCGAACGGCAGCGCCGTGTCGAGGTGGGACAGGTGCTCGCGAGCGGGCTGGTGCGGGACGGGCGCTGACAGGTCGGGCACGGGGGCTCCTCTGATCGGGGTCGATCGGGTCGCCTCCCCCTCTGTCACCCGTGGCTCACGAGCTCCAGAGTTGCCTCATCCGCACGGTCCTGGCGCCTGAGAGGTTCCGGGGAGGAATTGCCCCTTCGGCGCTCCGCTCCGAGACGCTGTGCCCCCGGGCGAAGACTCTCCCGTGCGGGATAGTCGGCGCCCCCAGCCTAGCCGATCGGGCCGGGTCAGCCGATCTTGCGGGCGGCCCGGCGCGCGGCCAGCTCGTCGCTGGCGCTCGGGGCCTGGTCCTCGGCGGTGCGCTCGCTGGGCAGCTCGGCGAGCGTGCCCTCGATCTCCTGCCAGACGCCGCCGATCGCGATGCCGAAGACGCCCTGACCGCCCTGGAGCAGGTCGATGATCTCGTCGTTGCTGGTGCACTCGTAGACCGAGGCGCCGTCGCTCATCAGGGTGACGCGGGTGAGGTCGTCGGTCCCGCGCTTGCGCAGGTGCTGGACGGCGGTGCGGATCTGCTGCAGCGAGATGCCGGCGTCGAGCAGGCGCTTGATGACCTTGAGGATCAGGATGTCGCGGAACGAGTAGAGCCGCTGCGAGCCGGAGCCGCTGGCACCGCGGACGGTGGGCTCCACCAGTCCGGTGCGGGCCCAGTAGTCGAGCTGGCGGTAGGTGATGCCGGCCGCGCTGCACGCGGTGGGACCGCGGTAGCCCGCGTCGCTGGGCAGCGGGGAGACGTCGTCGGAGAAGAGGAGACCCTGCTCCTCGGCCACCTCCGCGGCGCGGCTCGCCTCGGGGCTGGTCGCCAGGTCCTGCTCGTTCTCGTTCACACGGTCCTCCGCGGGTCTACTCCGTTGTGCGTAACCCTCGGGGGAAGTGCGGAGGCCCGGTCATCAGGGCAACCACAACGGTGGAGTTACAACAGAGACAGTTCAAGGTAAGCCCGCGATTGAGGGTGGTCAACGACAGGGGCGGCGTGTCGCAACCCTCAACCTCTACCTGAGGGTGAGGGTCTTCGCGCTAGCACGTCGATCCACGCGGGGTCTGGCAAGGCGGAGGAGGGAAGGCGGCCCGGGGTTGGCCGTCGACCGACGACAACGCAGCCAGAGCCCCGTGGGCGGCGCGCTAGTGAGCGTCGAAGTCTTCGGGGGTGACCTGGTCGAGGAACTCGCGGAACTTCTCGACCTCGTCCTCCTGCTCGGCGGGCACGGCGAGGCCGGCCTCGTCGAGCACCTCCTCGGAGCAGACGATCCGGGAGCCGGTGCGCAGCGCGAGGGCGATGGAGTCCGAGGGGCGGGCGCTGACCTCGGCGCCGGAGCTGAAGACCAGGTTCGCGAAGAAGACGCCGTCCCGGACCTCGGTGATCTGGACCTCGGTCAGCTCGTTGCCGGTCGCGTCCAGCACGTCCTTCATCAGGTCGTGCGTCAGCGGTCTGGGCGGCACCACACCCTGCTGGGCGAACGCGATCGCCGTGGCCTCGACGGCCCCGATCCAGATGGGGAGGTAACGCTCCCCGGTCACCTCGCGCAGCAGCACGATCGGCTGGTTCGAGGGCATCTCGACCCGTACTCCCATGACATCCACTTCGCGCACAGAGTCACCCTACTCCCGGGGTGGGCGCGGTCAGGAGGTCCGCAGTCCCGACTTCACCAGGGTTGCGTGCAGCCGCACCGACAGCGCGGCGATCTCGCTGACGGCCTCCTCGGCGCGCGCCTTCGCCGCCGCGTCGCGCCCCCGCTTGTGCGGGGCCACGACCTGCTCGACGAGGCCCACCTCGCGGTCGGCGGCGGTCTTGAAGGCACGCAGGTGCCGCGGCTCGAAGCCGAAGTCGGCCAGCTCGCGGGCGGTCCGCGCGATCACCAGGGCGTCGGTGTCGAAGTGCCCGGTCCCGGGCCGCGCCGAGATCAGGCCGTACTGCTCGAGCTGGTCGAGCAGCTCCTCGGAGATCTCCGCGATCTTGACCAGCTCACGGCGCGAGAGCCGCAGGTCGTCGCGGCGGTTGAAGGACTCGGCGCTGGGCAGGCCGTCGGCCGCGAGCGCCACCCTGGGCACGGTGGGGACGACCGCCTCGATCGGCGGCGGCTCGAGGCCCCGGTCGATCGCGTCGAGGTGCTCCCCGATCACCTTGAGCGGCAGGTAGTGGTCGCGCTGCATGCGCAGCACGTAGCGCAGCCGCTCGACGTCCTCGTGGGAGAACTTGCGGTACCCCGCGGGGGTCCGCTCGGGCTTGATCAGGCCCTTGTCCTCGAGGAAGCGGATCTTGGGGATGGTGATGCCCGGGAAGTCCGGACGCAGCCGGTCCAGGACCTCCCCGATGTTCATCCGCGCCCGGGATGCCCCGGACGGCGCGGTCGCCGACGGCGTACCCATCCGGCCGTCAGCCGCTCGCGTGCCCGGAGAAGAAGACCAGGCGGTACTTGCCGATCTGGACCTCGTCCCCGTCCTTGAGCTGGACCCGGTCGATGCGGTCGCGGTTGACGTAGGTGCCGTTCAGGCTGCCCACGTCGCTGACGGTGAAGGTCTCCCCCGTGCGGTGGAACTCCGCGTGCCGGCGCGAGACCGTCACGTCGTCGAGGAAGATCTCGCTGTCGGGGTGCCGCCCGGCGTTGACCACGTCGGCGTCCAGCAGGAACCGGCTCCCCGATCCCGGGCCTCGCTGCACCACGAGCAGCGCGTGCCCGGCGGGCAGCGCGTCCACGGCAGCGGCGTCCACGGCGTTGAGCTGGCGGTCGGACGTCTCGACCTTCTCGCCACCCGTGCCGATGGCGATCGTCGCGGTCGACTCCCCCGCCGACTCCGTGGGAGCGGCGGCCGGGGCGTCAGCAGTCACCAGGCGGGTGCCGCACTGGGAGCAGAAGCGGGCATCGTCGGGGTTCTGCTTGCCACACGCTGTGCAGAACGGCATCGGTCATCCTCCGGGTCGGGTCGTCCGCCGACTTCACCCACGACCAACCCTCAGGGCCGGGTTGAGGTTGACGGTTGGTCAGAAACCTATCAGTCCGGCAGGGGGGTTCAAGCCGAACGGCCATGCCGCGCGGATGCTCAGGGCGTGAGCGTGGCCTGGTAGGCGGTCGCGTCCAGCAGGGAGTCCAGCTGCGAGACGTCCGTGGGGACCACCTCGAAGAGCCAGCCGCCGGCGTACGGGTCGTTGTTGACCAGCTCGGGCGTCGCGTCCAACGTGTCGTTGCGCGCGACCACCTCGCCGGACACCGGCGCGTAGATGTCGCTGACCGACTTGGTCGACTCCAGCTCGCCACAGGTGCTGCCCGCCTCGACCGTGTCGCCGACCTCGGGGAGCGAGACGTAGACGATGTCACCGAGCGCGTCCTGCGCGTAGTGGGTGATGCCGATGCGCACCGACCCGTCGTGCTCGCCGGGGCTGCGCACCCACTCGTGCTCGGGGGTGTACTTCAAGTCGTCGGGGTACACGGTGACTCCTGTCGGTGAGCGGTCGCTGCTGGGTCGGACGCAGGCTACTGCGAGCTGTCGGGCTGGGCGTACTCCGGCTGCTGGGGCTCGCGGACGCTCTCGATGTCGAGGGACTGCAGCTCGTCGATCTGGACGCTCTGGCCGTCCTCCTCGAACTGCGCCTTGGGGCCCTGCAGGAACGTCATGCCCCCGGTGAGGGTGTGCGGCTCCCCGATCACGTCGATGACGTACGGCGCGGACAGCAGCGTGCCGTCGACGTAGATCCCGCCCGTCGCCTCCTCGACCGAGCTCTGCGCGACGATGCGCACCTTGCCGTTGATCTGCATCGCCTCGGCGCCGGCGGCCCGCAGCTCCTGGATGGTGTCGAGCATCGTGTCGACGTCGACCGGGGCGCTCTCCTCGGTCACGGTGATCCGGATGCCGGGCCCGGTCACGGGCACCAGGCCCGCGAGGATCGCCAGCGTGTCGGCCCGGTCCTGGGCCTGGGCGAGCGCGGCCTGGCGGGAGTCGGTGCTGCTCTGGAGGTCGCGACGGGTGCTCTCCAGGCGGGCGATCTCGGACTCCGCACGCTGGGTGGTCCCCGCGAGACCGTTCAGCACGTCGATCAGGTCCTGCTCGCGCAGGCCGGCGTAGGTGTTGTCGATCTCGTTGGCCCGCACCTGGGTGACGGCCGCGAACCCGACGACCGCCAGCAGCACGGCCACGATCGCCTGCGCCCGCGAGGGGCGCATCAGCGCCGTGCGCAGCCGCTGCCGGCCGGTGCCGGGCTCGGTCGGGGTGCCGGGCTTGGCCGGGGTGTCGGGCTTGGTCTCAGGCATGGAAGAGGTGTCGGCGGATGGCCGCCACGTTGGAGAAGATGCGGATCCCGAGGACGACGATGACGCCCGTGGACAGCTGCCCGCCGACCCCGAGCTTGTCCCCGAGGTAGACGATCGCGGCCGCGATGACGACGTTGCTGACGAACGAGACGACGAAGACCTTGTCGTCGAAGATCCCGTCGAGGTAGGCCCGCAGGCCACCGAAGACGGCGTCCAGCGACGCCACCACGGCGATGGGCAGGTAGGGCTCCAGCCCCAACGGGACGTCGGGCCGGAACCAGAGTCCCAGCAGGATGCCCACCAACAGCCCGAGCGCGGCGATCACGGATTGGTCTCCTCGTCCATGTGGGTCTTCTTGTCCGTCGACGTCCCAGCCTGCACCGACCGGAGCCGGGGGAACCGGGCCGCGGGCAGCGTGAGCTCGTCCACGTTGCGCATCGAGTAGACGAAGCCCAGCTGCTCGGCCAGGCTGAAGAACTCGCTGCCCAGGGCGCTGTCGAGCAGGTTCGCCTGCAGGGTCCTGGTGTCCCCGATCGCCTCGACAGTGTACGGCGGGGTCAGCGGCCGGCTGTTGACGTGGATGGCGACGTTGACGTTGCGGATCGCACTGAGCACCGTGAGCCGGTACCCGTTGATCGCGATCGCCTCGGCCCCGGCCGACCACAGGCCGTCGACGAGCTTGGCGAGGTCCTCGTCGCGCACCGCCTGGGTGGCGTCGCCGTTCGGCGCGTCGTCGACGACGATGCGGACTCCCTCGCCGGTCACCGGGATGAAGCCCGCCACCGCCTCGAGCCGGCGCACCCGGGAGGAGGCCTCCTCCTCGGTGCTCGTGACCTGGTTCAGCTGCTGCTCCAGCCCGACGTTGCTGTCCCGGAGCTGGACCATGCGGTCCTGGAGCTCGGAGAGCGTGGCCCGCCGGTCCCCGATCTGGGAGACCAGCGTGGCCCGGCCGGCGTCGGTGATGTCGGCGTTGCGCGACGTCTGGACCGCGGCGGTGGTCACCAGGACGCCGAACACCGCGATCACCACGGCGGCCGTGCGGTGCGGACGCGTCCGGGACGGGGCCGGCGCCGCGGCGGCCCGGCGCTCGGCGACGTGCAGGTAGTCCTCGTCCAGCGACTGCTGGGTGATCAGGGTGAGCAGCGGCATCGTCACGCGCGCGGGCAGCTGCACGTCGGGCCGCGACGAGTGGTCAGGCATCGCGGACCGCCGTACGCCGTTCGGTCGTCGCCAGCAGCTTGCGCACCTGCCAGGCGTAGAGCACGCCGGCCCACCAGTAGAGGCCGATCCCCCACACCGCGAAGGCCCAGCCGAAGACCTTCGCCAGCGTGGCGACGACGCCCTCCCCGTCGCCGAGCAGCAGCAGCGGGAAGGCGTAGAGCAGGTTGAACGTGGCGGCCTTGCCGAGGAAGTGCACCGGGAGCGCGCTGTAGCCGCGCGTGCGGAGCAGCGGCACGAGGCCCCACATCAACAGGTCGCGCAGCGGCAGCAGCAGCGCGATCCACCACGGGATGATGTCGCGCAGGGCGAGCCCGACCACGACGGCGAGGATGTAGAGCCGGTCGGCCACCGGGTCGAGGATCTGCCCGAGCACCGAGGTCTGGTTGAGGCGGCGCGCCAGCCAGCCGTCCAGGAAGTCGGTGATGCCGGAGAGCACCAGCAGCCCGAGCGCCAGGCCGTCGGCCTCGGGGCCGAGCACCAGCCACAGGAAGACGGGCACGCCCGCCAGCCGGATCAGGCTGAGCAGGTTGGGGAGGGTCCACACGCGGTTCTCGCGCGTCGGGTCAACCGCCACAGGTGCCTGCTTCTCGCCGTTCGGGAAGAGGACGCGTCTCGTCCTCGGAGGACACAGGTGGCCCCCCGACACACCTTATCCACCGGTACCACGTCTCCGTGACACACACACCTGCGGCGACACGACTGACGCCTCAGACGTGCTCCTCGAGATGGGCGGCGTCGCGGATCTCGCCGACCAGCTCCTCGATCACGTCCTCCAGCGTGGCGAGGCCCAGCGTCACACCGGCGGTGTCGACCACCCGCGCCATGTGCGCGCCCCGGCGCTGCAGCGTCTCGAGCGTGTCGTGCAGGCTGTCCTCGACCGCGACGGTGGCGAACGGGCGGATCCACTTGTCGTCGATCGGGCGCTCGCGACGCGTCTCGTCGGGCTCCAGCACGTCCTTGATGTGCAGGTACCCGAGCAGCTCGCCGCCAGCACCCTCGACCGGGAAGCGGCTGAACCCGGTGGCCGCGCACAGCGCCTCCACGTCGGCGGCGGTCGAGCCGCGCGGCAGGGTGGTCAGCGTGTCCGTGGACATCAGCACCGACTCGACGGTCTTCTCGGTGAAGCCGAGCGCGCCCGCGAGGCGGTCGTACTCGTCGGCCTCGAGCAGGCCCTCGCCGCGCGACTCCTCGACCAGCGCGGCCACCTCCTCGCGGGTGTACGTCGAGCTGACCTCGTCCATCAGCTTGACCCCGGCCAGCCGCAGCACCCCGGCGGCGACCGCGTTGATCACGACGATGACCGGCCGCAGCAGCTTGACGATGAACCAGATCGGCGGCCCCAGGGCGAGCGCCGCCCGGTCGGGGCCGGCCAGCGCGAGGTTCTTGGGGATCATCTCCCCCATCACCACGTGCAGGTAGACCACGATCGCGAGCCCGACGACGAAGGCGATCGGGTGCAGGAAGGACTCGGGGACGTGCGCGGCGTGCAGCACCGGCTCCAGCAGGTGCGAGACCGCCGGCTCGCCGACGGCACCGAGCACCAGCGAGCACACGGTGATCCCGAGCTGGTTGACGCCGATGACCAGCGAGATGTTCTCCATCGCGCGCAGCGTGGTGCGGGCGATGCGGGACCCGGCCTCGGCGCGCGGCTCGATCTGGGTACGACGTGCCGAGACCAGCGCGAACTCCGCGGCCACGAAGAAGGCGTTGCCCAGCAGCAGCAGGACGGCGACGAGGAGGGCGACGGGGGCGCTCACGACTTCCCCTCCGTCGCGTCGGGCAGCGCCCTCGAGCACGCGCAGGCCGACCCGGTCGATCCGGCGCCCGTCCATCCGCTCGACGGTCAGGACCGCGAGCTTCTCGCGCGGCTCGTCGGGGTCGGAGGTGTCGGGCACCGGGACCTCCGCGAGGTCCCCGGGCTCGGGCATCCGGCCGAGCACGCGCAGCACCAGCCCGGCGATGGTGTCGTAGTCCTCGTGGTCGGGCAGGGCGACGCCGGTGAGGTCCTCGACCTCGTCGGGGCGCAGCAGCCCGGACAGCGTCCAGCTGCCGTCCCGGCGCTGGCGGGCCCGCGCTCCCAGCCGGTCGTGCTCGTCGGCGATGTCACCGACGATCTCCTCGACGACGTCCTCGAGCGTGACGATGCCGGCGTGGCCGCCGTACTCGTCGAGGACGACCGCCATCTGGAAGCCGTCCTTGCGCAGCAGGGCGAGCAGCGGGTCGAGCCGCAGCGAGTCGGGCACCACGATCGGCTTGGCCATCAGGTGCTTGACCTTGGTCGTGGCGCGCTCGTGGACCGGCAGCGCCACGGCGTTCTTCACGTGGACCGTGCCCACGACGCCCTCGTCGGCGTCGAGGACCGGGAAGCGCGAGTGGCCGGTCTGCCGCGCCAGCTCCATCACGTCGCTGGCGCGGTCGTTGACCTCGAGGCTGGTGGTGCGCACCCGCGGCGTCATGATCTCGCCGGCGGTGCGGGACCCGAACTCCACCGACCGCTCCATCAGCTCGGCGGTGTCGGCGTCGAGCGTGCCCTGGACGGCCGAGCGCTGGATCAGCGAGGCCAGCTCGGTGGAGCTCCGCGCCGACCGCAGCTCCTCCTGCGGCTCGATCCCGAGCCGGCGGACGAAGGCGTTGGCGGAGCCGTTGAGCAGCCGGATCGGGATCCGGTTGACCGCGGTGAAGGTGCGCTGGAACCGCTGCGTGGCCCGCGCGACCTCCATCGGCTTGGCCAGCGCGAGGTTCTTCGGCACCAGCTCGCCGAAGATCATCGTGAGGATCGTGCCCACCGTCAGGCCGATGCCGACCGCGACCGGGGCGACCGCGCGCGCGGGGACGCCGAGCGTCTCCAGCGGCCCGTCGATGAGCGTGGCGATCGCCGGCTCGGCGAGGAAGCCGATGGCCAGGTTGGTGACGGTGATGCCCACCTGGGCGCCGGACAGCTGCGTCGAGAGGCTGCGCAGCGCCTGCTGCAGCCCCCGGGCCTTGCTGTCACCCTCGCTCGCGGCCTGCTCGACCTTGCTGCGGTCGACGGTCACGAAGGAGAACTCGGCGGCCACGAAGACGCCACAGGCGGCGATCAGCAGCAGGGCCGCGGCCAGGAGGAGCCACGCGGTCATCGGCGCCCTCCCCGAGACGTCGGAGAGAGCGGGCGACTTTGAGAGCCGTCCATCGGAGGAGCTCGTGATCCTTACGTGTGGGGGCGATCGAGCCTCGAACTCTACCGGGCGGCGTACGACATCAGGGCATGCGGGCGATTGCGCGTTTCCCGGACAACGCCCCGTCCGGGCTCGTAGGCTCCTGCGGTCCAGACGCGTTCGCATCCGGGAGCACGACGCATGGCCACCTACACCCCCGCCCACTTCCGCGGTGACCCGCTGCTGCCTGCGCGCGGCCGGCACCTGGTCGGCCGGTTCTCGTACGGCGTGACGCCGGCGCTGGCCCGGCAGGTGCAGCAGCAGGGCGGTCCCCAGGCCTGGTTCGACCGGCAGCTCTCCCCCGCCCGGGTCTCCGACCCCGGCGTCGACGGCCTCCGCGACTGGTGGCCGAGCCTGTCGCGTCAGCCCGCCGCGCTGTGGCAGCGCCAGGTCTCCGGCACCGAGGGCGGCTGGGAGGTCATGCTCGACTACGAACGCTGGGTGCTGATGCGCCGGATGACCTCGCGCCGCCAGCTGCTCGAGGTGATGACGGAGTTCTGGGAGAACCACCTCAACGTGCCCGCCATCGGGGACGCCCACTTCGTGCACCGCACCGGGTACGGCGACATGATCCGCGCCGGGGCGCTGGGCCGCTTCGACGACCTGCTCCACGCCGCGGTCACGCACCCGGCGATGCTCGTCTACCTCGACAACGCCGTCTCGACGGCCAGGCACCCCAACGAGAACCTCGGCCGGGAGCTGCTGGAGCTGCACACCGTCGGTCGCGGCCAGTACGACGAGGACGACGTCAAGGACAGCGCCCGCATCCTGACCGGCTGGACGGTCGACATGTGGGACACGTGGGCGCCGTCGTACGACTCCGCCCGTCACTCCCGCGGCACCGTGACGGTGATGGGGTTCTCGGACGCCAACGCCGCCGCCGACGGTCGGGACCTGACCCGCCGCTACCTCGGCTACCTCGCCCACCACCCGGCCACCGCCGCCCGCCTGGCCCGGCGGCTGGCGGTGAAGTTCGTCGGCGACGACCCGCCGGCCGCGCTGGTCGACCGGCTCGCCCGGGTCTACCTGGACCACGACACCGCGATCGTGCCGGTGCTGCGGGCGCTGGTGTCGTCCGCGGAGTTCCGGGACGCCGTGGGCGCCAAGGTCCGCGACCCGGGCGAGGACCTCGTGGCGACGTACCGCGCGCTCGGGGTGTCGGTGGCCCGGCCCACCACCGAGAAGCACGCCGCCAACCAGATGCTCTGGCAGGTCGCCAACATGGGGACGATGCCGTTCTCGTGGCCGCGGCCCGACGGTCAGCCGATCGACAACCAGTCGTGGTCCTCGCCCTCGCGCCTGCTCGCCTCGATGAACGCGCACCTCGCGATGAGCGGGGGCTGGTGGCCCTCGGAGGGCATCACCTACCGGTCGCACGGCTCGTGGCTGCCCCAGGACCGGGTGCGCTTCGACCTGCTCGTCGACCACCTCTCCCAGCGGCTGCTGCACCGGCGGTCGACGTCGCGGCTGCTGCGGGCCTGCTGCGAGGCCACCGGCCTGGCCCCCGGCGAGGTGATCACCCGTGACCACCCGCTGGTGAAGTGGTCGATGCCGCGGCTGCTCACGACCTTCCTCGACTCCCCCGCCTTCCTGACCAGGTGAGCACCATGACGTCCTCCCCCACCCCGCCCTGCTGCCGGGAGTACGCCGCGCTGAGCCGGCGCGGCCTGCTGACCGGGGCCCTCGCCCTCGCCGGTGCGAGCACGGTCTTCGGCTCCGCGGTGGTGCGCACCTCGGCCGCTGCCGCCACGCCCACGTCCTCGGTCCTGGTGGTGCTCTCGCTGCGCGGGGCCGCCGACGGGCTCTCCCTGGTGGTGCCGCACGCGGACCCCGTCTACTACAGCGCCCGGCCGAAGATCGCCGTACCGGCCGACCGGCTGCTGGTGAAGGACGCGCAGTTCGGGCTGCACCCGGAGCTCGCGCCGCTCGTGCCGCTGTGGCAGGCGGGCAGCCTGGCGGCCGTCCACGCGACGGGGCTGCCGGCTCCGAACCGCTCCCACTTCGCCGCCATGGAGGAGGTCGAGGACGCGAACCCGGGCTCGACCACCCGGGTCGGCTGGCTGAACCGCCTGATCGGGACCGAGGCCGGCCGCTCCCCCCTCCAGGGCTTCAACCTGGGCAAGGGCACCGTGCCGACGTCCCTCTACGGCCCCGAGCCGGTGATGGCCGCCGGCGACCTCGACAACGTCAGCATCGCCGGTGAGGACCAGTGGGACCACGGCGAGCGGCGCCGGTCGCTGCGGACGCTCTGGGACGCCGACACCAGCACCCTCGGTCGGGCGATGCAGGCGACCTTCGACTCGGTCGACGGGTTCGGCCCGGTCCGGGCGACCAGCGCGACGCCGGCCCACGGCGCGTCGTACCCCGACGGCGACCTGGGCAGGGCGATGGCCGCGGTGGCGCGGGTGATCCGCGGCGACGTCGGGGTCGAGGTGATCACCGTCGACCAGGGTGAGTGGGACATGCACTCCGGCCTCGGCACCGTGGAGAGCGGCCGGATGGTGCGCAACGCCGCCGAGCTCGCCTCGGCCGTCGCGGCGTTCTTCACCGACCTCGGCCAGCTGGCCGACAAGGTGACCCTCGTGGCGCTCAGCGAGTTCGGCCGCCGGGTCGCCGAGAACGCCAACATGGGACTGGACCACGGCTACGGGAACGTGATGTTCGTGGCCGGGGCCGGGGTGCGGGGCGGCGCCTACTACGGGACCTGGCCGGGACTGCAGGGCGACGTCGACTCCGACCTGCTGGTGACCACGGACTACCGCAGCGTGCTGGCCGAGGTGGTGGCCGCCCGGTTCGGCGCCTCGACGAGCACCGTGTTCCCGGGCTTCCAGCGCGAGCGGGTGGGCGTGATGTCGGGCCAGTAGCCGGCCCCGTTGATCGAGCTCAGTGCTCGAGGTAGGTGGCGGCCATGTCGAGGTCGCCGTGCCCCGCCTCGACCGCCCGGGCGAAGTGCTCGCGGATCCCGGGAAGCACGCCGAGGTCGAGCCCGGCGCCGCGTCCGGCCTCCAGGATCAGCTCGGCGTCCTTCAACGCCCCGGCGAGCGCGAACGCCGGGTCGAAGGAGCCGTCGAGCATCGCGCCGCCCTTCGACTGGACGTACGGCGCGTCCAGCGCGCCGCCCTGCACCGCCTCGAGGAACAGCCGCGGGTCCAGCCCGAGGTCGCGGGTCAGGGCCAGCGACTCGGCGACCCCCTCGACGACGGTGAACACCCAGGCGTTCGCCGCGAGCTTGAGCCGGGAGCCGGCGCCGGCCTCGCCGACCCACATGGTCCGGCTGCCGATGGCGTCGAGCACCGGCGCGACCCGGTCGCGGACCTGCTCCGGGCCGGAGGCCAGCACCACCAGGGCGCCGTCCTCCGCCGGCTTCCTGGTGCCGAGGACCGGCGCGTCCACGAAGGCGACGCCGAGCTCGTCGGCGAGCTTCGCCAGCCGCTCGGTGCCGGCGATGCCCACGGTGCTCTGCTGGAGCCAGATCGCGTCCGTGCCGAGCTTGCCCCGGGCCGCCTCCATGGTGTCCGCGACGCTGTCGGCGTCGTACAGCATCGTGAGCACGACGTCGGCGCCGTCGACGGCCTCGGCCACGCTGCCGGCGACCGTGGCCACGTCGGCCAGCGGCTCGGCCCGCTCCGTCGTCCGGTTCCACACCCGGAGCGGGAGCCCGGCTGCGGCGATGTTGCGCGCCATGCCGGCGCCCATGGTGCCGGTGCCGAGGAGTGCGACGGTGGGCTGGTCGGTCATCGGGGTCCTCTCGTCGGATGCGGTTCGCTCCCCCGAACCTACGTGGGCGGCGAGCGGGCCCAAGGTCTGCTGCGCGCGGGACGTGCTCCCCTGTCCCGGGAGCCCGGCCGCGGCCCATGGTCGGGCATGGGCACACCTCGGGGCTCCGAGGGCGTGACCATCGACGAGCGACTGACGCGGCTACGGTCGGCGGGCGAGGATGGGGACATGAGCTACGACGACGACGTCGTGACGGTGCTCTCCCACGAGGAGTGCTGGGACCTGCTGCGCGAGGCGGAGTTCGGTCGGCTGGCGTTCCGGATGAGCGACGAGGTGCACCTGGTCCCGGTCAACTACGCGGTCGACGAGGACAGGCTGCTCTTCCGGACCGCCGAGGGCGACAAGCTCCTCGGCGTCGTGATGCATCCCGACGTCGTCTTCGAGATCGACGACTACGACGAGCGCAGCGCGCACAGTGTCGTGCTCCGCGGCATCGCCCGACGCCTGGAGGAGGACGAGGAGCACCGGGCCGACGAGATCGGCCTGCGCCCCTGGCTCGGGACGGTGAAGTACAACGTCGTCGAGATCCGCCCGACCTCGGTCAGCGGCCGCGCGTTCCGCCTCGAGCACTGAGGCCGGCGCTCAGGCGCGCCCGTCGAGCCACATCCGCAGCCGCGTCCGCGTGTGCGCCACGTCGCTGTCGAGGTGGCCGTTGACGGCCCGGCACGCCCAGCCGAGGCGGACCGCGATCTCGCAGGCGGCCGCGAGGTCCCCGTCGTACCTCTCGGCGAAGGGTGCGAGGTAGGCGTCGCGGAACGGCGCCGTGTCCACGGCGTTCTCGACGTCGTCCAGCCCCCAGGCGATCACGCCCTCGAGGGTCACCGCCAGGGAGAGGAACGGGTGGGTGACGCACGCGTCGCCCCAGTCGAGGACGAGGTGGCGGCCGTCGCTCACGAAGACCTGGCCGTCGTGGAGGTCGTCGTGCTGGATCGTGTCGGGGATCCCGAACGCCGCCAGCTCCTCGCAGAGCTCGGCGACCCGCGGCACGCCCTCGTGGAACCGCGGCTCGGCACCGATCTCGACCAGCAGCCGCTCGAGCTTCGCCGGCAGCGTGGCCAGCCGCATGTCCGGCACCCCCAGCGCGAGGAGCTCGTCCACGTCGTCGACCACGGCGAGCTGGACGCGGGCGTACGCCGTGAGCGCGTCACGCCACCGCTCGAGGCTGCGCTCGACGGGGATCACCGCACGCAGCTGCTCGCCCGCGTGGCTCATCAGCATCCAGCCGCGCTCGCCGTCGCGGGCCAGCAGCGGGGGCACCACGTCGGGCCGACGCCGGGACAGCAGCTCGACGAGGCCGGCCTCGTGGCGCAGCGGTTCGTGGTTGGCCTTGAACCAGACGTCCCCGCCGACCGTCGGGACCCGCATCACGGTCGACCACTCGTAGACGTGGGGCTGCTCGATGTCGCCGGTGCGGGCGACGCCGAGCGCGTCGAGCCGCCCGTCGATCCAGGCGTGGGCGCCCTCGAGCCACTGCGGGTCCTGCCAGGTGGGATGCACGCCGTGACGGTACGACGCGAAACGGTCGCGCCACCTCGGATTATGGGCACGCAGCCTCGGTCCACCGGTCCGATGCCGCGGAGCGCCCTGGCCAGAGGGTGATCGCCGGCACCAGCGGAGGCAGTTCGGCGCAGGACCATCACCTGTGAGCGTGAGGTCGTCGGGACCCCGGCGAACTGCCTCCGCTCGGGCCGGCGCACCGGAGAAACCGGCAGGGCCGACATGTCACGCATGCCCCCACTCACCCGCCCACCGCGAGACCGCCGGTTCAGTCACCCAGAGCTGAATCGACGCCGAAATCGGTGGAGTGGGCTCACCCGTGCGGCGCCGCGTGCACCGGGAGGCTGCCGCCGACGCGCACCCGCTCGCCGTACCGCGGCACCACCGCGCACCAGCCGAGCTCGTCGTCGATGCGTGCGGCGAGGGTGGCCGCCGCCTGCGGCTCGCCGTGGACGACGTACACGTTGTCGGGCGGGGTGGGGCTGTGGCCGAGCCAGCGGATCGTCTCGTCGGCGTCCGCGTGCACCGAGAAGTCCTGGACGTCGACGATCTCGGCGCGCACCGGGACGTAGCGGCCGTGCATCTTGACCTGGCGGGCGCCCTCCTGGAGCTGGCGTCCGCGCGTGCCCACCGCCTGGAACCCGGTGAGCACGACGCAGTTGCGGGGGTCCGGCAGCTGGTGGGCGAGGTGGTGGACGACGCGACCGCCGGTGGCCATGCCGGAGGCGGAGATGATGATGCACGGCACCGTGGGGCGGTTGAGCCGCTGGGAGGCCGTCGCGTCCCGGATCGCGTGCAGGTCGGTGTCCTCGAGGAGGCCGTGGCTGCCGCGCACCTCGTCGCGCAGCTGCACCGAGCCCTGCCGCACCGCGCGCCGGTAGACCGCGAGCGCCGAGAGGGCCATCGGGCTGTCCACGAAGATCGGCACCCTCGGGATCTGCCCCGCGTGCATCAGCCGCGTGAGCTCGAGGATCACCAGCTCGGTGCGGTCCACGGCGAACGCGGGGATCAGCACGCTGCCGCCCCGGCCGACCGTCCGCCGGATCGCGTCGGCCAGCAGCTGCGGGTCCCGCGCCGGGTGGCGGCGGTCGCCGTACGTCGACTCCACCACCACGACGTCCGCGGCGGGCGGGTCCGTCGGCGGGCGCAGCAGCGGGTGTCCGGTGCGGCCGAGGTCGCCGCTGAACAGCGCACGGGCCCCGTCGACCTCGATGAGTGCCGTGGCCGAGCCGAGGATGTGGCCGGCCGGCTGGAGCGTGACCACGACGCCGGGCGCGACCTCGGTGGGCTGGAGGAAGTCCACCCGCTCCAGCAGGGGCAGGGTCTTCTCGACGTCGCCGGCGTCGTAGAGCGGCAGCGCCGGGTGGTGCTTGGAGAAGCCGACGTCGTTGGCGTACGCCGCGTCCTCCTCCTGCAGGCGGGCGCTGTCGCGGAGCACGATGGTCGCGAGCTCGGCGGTGTCCTCGGTGCACACGATCCGGCCCGCGAACCCGTCGCGCACCAGCTTCGGGAGGTAGCCGCAGTGGTCGAGGTGCGCGTGCGTCACCACGACCGCGTCGATGCTCGCGGCGTCGATCGGCAACGTCTCCCAGTTGCGGCGCCGGAGGTTCGCGAGCCCCTGGTAGAGCCCGCAGTCGACGAGCACCCGGGTCTCGTCGTGCTCGATCAGGAAGCGACTCCCCGTCACCGTGCCGGTGGCACCCAGGAAGGTCAGGACGGGGCTGGTCATGGCCCAGTCTCGGCACGGCGTACGACCCCCGGGCAGGGCCCTTGGTCATCCCCGATCGCGGCCGTCCGACACTCCCCCGGCCTTGTGGCGAGCCCGATTCCGGATCCTCGGCCCTGCTGCGATAGTGTTCACGCGGCCTTCCACGGAAGGCCTTCGGGCTGTGGCGCAGCTTGGTAGCGCACTTGACTGGGGGTCAAGGGGTCGCAGGTTCAAATCCTGTCAGCCCGACCGAAGAAGCAGTGGATCAGAGGCCGTTCTCGCGACTCAGCGGGAGCGGCCTCTTTCATCGTCCAGGGCCGGTACCCGACGTCCGGCTCGTCGCACGCGTACGCTCCAGTTAACTCAAAGCCTTAACTTCCAAGAAGTTAAGGCATATGCTCAACCGCATGACCGCGATCTACACCCTGATCGGCGACGTCGTGGGTTCCCGACGCCTCGACGACCGCGCCGCTGCCCAGGAGCGGATCGGCGCCGCGCTCCGCGAGGTCACGCCGCTCGTCACCCCCGCGCAGGACCTCGAGGCCACGGTCGGGGACGAGTTCCAGGGTGCGTTCACCACCGTCGCCGACGCTGCACTCGCTGCCCTGCTCGTCCGGCTCGCCCTCCTGCCGACGGTGGACGTCCGGTGCGGGCTGGGGCACGGCGAGGTCACCGTCCACGACGGAGGGCGACGGCCGCTGCTCCAGGACGGCCCCGGCTGGTGGTCCGCCCGGGAGGCGCTCGAGGTCCTCTCGCGGCCACGCCGCGCGGCCGAGCGGACCTGGTACGTCGGGCCGGGCGCCGGACGGGTCAACGCCTTCCTGCTGACCCGCGACGCCCTGGTCGACCGCCTCGGGGACCGCGGGCACCGGCTCCTCGCCGCCGCCCTGCGGGGCGACAGCCAGGCCGACATCGCGGCGGCCGAGGGGATCAGCCGTTCCGCGGTCAGCCAGCAGTTCGCCCGGGGTGTCGGCGCCGTACGCGATGCTCACCGCAGCTTCGCCGAGACGGCGGACGAGACGACCGACGCCGAGGAGGACCGCCCGTGAGCCTGGCCCTGGTGGGTGTGTGGCTGGCCGCCCTGGGCGTCTGCGACCTGGGCCGCGCCTCCCACGACACGGTCGGGCGCCGCCGGCGCGCGGCGTGCCTCGGGGCAGGCTGGCTGGTCCTGCTCCTCGGCCTCGTGGCGCTCCGGCCCGGCGTGGGCTGGGGTCTCCTGCTGCTCGTCCTGCTCGCGGGGTGCCTGGCCGGCTGGCTGGTGGCCTCCGACGCGGCGCTCACGCCGGCGGCATCCGGTCGACGGCGCGGCCGGCGCCGGAGCCTCGCGCTCTCGTCGGTGCTGGTGGGCACGACGGTCGCGGTGCTCGGCATCCAGGCCGTGGACCGGGTTCCGGGGTGGCCGTCCTGGCTCGACCACACCGTCGTGGCGCACTGGCCCGCACCCGCGGTGGTGGTCGCGCTCGGTGTCCTGGCGGCCCAGCTGGCGACCGCCAACATCGTCGTGCGCCTGGTCCTCGACGCGGTCGGTGTCCCGGCCACGACCAACGAGAAGCAGCTGAAGGGCGGTCGCGTCCTCGGGCCGATGGAGCGCGTCTTCGTGGTCGCCCTGGGCGCGCTCGGCGACCTGACCGCAGCCGCCGTGGTGGTGGCGGCGAAAGGATTGCTGCGCTTCCCGGAGCTCCAGCGCGCCCAGCGTGGCGGCGACCGGGGGGCGCCACCGGACGGGCCGAGCGACGTCACCGAGTACTTCCTCATCGGCAGCTTCGCCAGCTGGCTGCTGGCCCTCGGCGGCGCGGCCCTCATCCACCTCGCCTGAATCAAGCCCTGGGCTGGACTACCGCGAAGTGAAGCCCCACGCTTCACCGACGCGTCGCGGCTGGGGCCGATCGCTCGTTGCGACACGAACGTGGCCCGAGTGCCGTCGTGGGGAGGGTGGGACGGGTTACGGTGCCCGGGTCTCTCACCCACAAGGAGTTTGCATGCCATTCCATGGTCGCCGGCTCAGCGCACTCTCGGTCGTTGCGCTGTCCACGCTGGCACTCGGGGTCAGCACCGTCGCTGGATCCAGCGCCACGGCTGCCAGACCGTCCGGCCCGGACGCCAAGAGCGTCTACACCCACCTCGAGAAGTCGTCGACGCAGGACTACGTCAAGCTCGACCTGCTCGCGCTCAACGACTTCCACGGCAACCTCGAGACGGTGCCGGCCACCAGCTCGAGCGGCCGGATCAACAACACGCCCGCCGGCGGCGCGGCGTACCTCGCCAGGAAGATCCGCGACGAGCGCAAGGCGTCGCGCGCGAACGGTGCCGTCCCGCTCACCGTCGCCGCGGGTGACCTCATCGGCGCCTCGCCGCTGCTGTCGGCGGCCTTCCACGACGAGCCCACCATCAAGGCGATGAACCGGATCGGCCTGCAGGTCGCGTCGGTCGGCAACCACGAGTTCGACGAGGGCTACCGCGAGCTCAAGCGCATGCAGCACGGCGGCTGCCTCGACGACGGCGACGGCGCCAACGGCCAGGACTCCTGCCCCGCGGGCCAGGACTTCACGGGCGCCAAGTTCCAGTACCTCGCCGCCAACGCGAAGTTCGACGACCCGGCGGCACACGGCGGCCAGCAGACCGTCTTCCCGGCCACCAAGATCTTCAAGGTCAAGGACCAGAAGGTCGCCTTCATCGGCATGACGCTGGAGGGCACCGCCTCGATCGTCAGCCAGGCGGGCATCCAGGGCATCACCTTCACCGACGAGGTCGAGACCGCCAACGCGCTCGTGCCCGCACTGCGCGCCAAGGGCGTCAACTCGATCGTGGTGCTGCTCCACGAGGGCATCGGTCTCGGCGACGCCACGGCGTACAACGACTGCACCGCCCCCTCCGGGCCGGCCCTCGCCATCGCGCAGAACCTGGACCCGGCCATCGACGCGGTCGTCTCCGGCCACACGCACCAGGCCTACAACTGCGTCGTGCAGGACCCGGCCGGCAACCCGCGTCTGCTCACCAGCGCCTCGTCGTTCGGCCGGATGGTCACCAAGCTGCACCTGCTGATCGACCCGCGGACCCACGACATCGTGCGTCCGGCGGAGTACGCCCGGAACATGATCGTCCGCAACGACAGCACGGTGACGCCCGCGGGCGACCTCCTCTCGCTGATCGACACCTACAAGACGCTGGTGGCGCCGATCGCCAACGAGGTCATCGGTCACATCGAGCCGGGCACCCAGATCACCAAGACGACCGACGCCGACGGCGGAGACTCGCCGCTGGGCAACCTGATCGCCGACGCCCAGAAGGCGGACAGCTCCGTGGTCACGGGCAGCGGCCAGAAGCCGGTCATCGCGCTGATGAACCCGGGCGGCATCCGTGCCGACCTGGTGGAGAACGACAAGGGCGAGGTGACCTACGGCGCCGCGTTCTCGGTGCAGCCGTTCAACAACTTCGTCGTCTCGATGGACCTCACCGGCGCCCAGATCAAGGCGCTGCTCAACGAGCAGTGGAACGGGCCGAACGAGGCCACCACCGCCCGGAAGATCCTCCAGGTCTCCGGTCTCACCTACACCTGGGACGCGTCGGACGCCGCACTGGCCGACACCAACGCCCTCGTGGGCGACGTCCTGGTCGACGCCGACGGTGACGGCTCGACTCCCATGGTGCCGCTGGAGGACGGTACGACGTACCGCGTCGTGGCCAACAACTTCCTCTCCGACGGTGGCGACAACTTCGCCACGTTCAAGTCGGGCACCAACAAGCTGATCGGCGGGCTCGACATCGACTCGCTGCGCAGCTACCTGCTCGCGCACGACCCGGTGAGCCCCACGCCCACCGACCGCATCAAGCAGCAGCCCTGACCGACAGGTCTTCCGGCAGCACACGAGGGCCCTCGCTCCCACCCGGGAGCGGGGGCCCTCGTCTGCTGGGGCTTGTCCTAGTCGTGGGCCATCGTGTCGATCGCGACCGTGGCGGCCAGGATGGTCACCGGGTCCTGGCCGGGTTCGACCTCGACCCCGTAGGTGTCGGCCACCCGGAACCACTTCTTCGACACCGACGCCACCTCGTGATGACCGTCCGTGAACGTGTACTCGTGGTCGACCACGTTGCCGTGGATCTCCAGGTCCGGCCCGTCGCTGACCTCGACCTTCCAGCGATCGCGCAGCGGGCTGATCAACGCCTTCTTGACCATCGCCTTCCGGTTGCCCTGGGCGTCCTCGACCTCCATCGCGTCCTTCACCCGGAGGAGTCGCTCCTGGATCTTCGCCAGCTCGTGCCCCTCGGGGTCCTCGAGGACGAAGGTGTTCCTCAGCCGGAGCGCCTTCCCGTCCACCTTGTAGGCCCGCTGTCCGCTGTCGGTCTCGATCCAGTAGTCGTCGCCGATCGAGACCAGGCGCTGGCGCATCTGGTAGTGGACCGCTCCCCCGTCCCCGCGCCGCTCCTCGCGCCGCTCATGTCGCCTGCCAGGAGGCATGTCCGTCACCCTTCTCTCGGAAGGCCCCACCATCGGCCCGGGTCCGGTGACCGCGCATCACCCGTGGTGGGCGATCCGGGGCGGCGGCACCATGACAGGATTCGCGCATGACGATCATCGCCGCTGCGGACGGTTCGGCTCTCGGAAACCCCGGCCCGGCAGGCTGGGGGTGGTACGTCGACGACGCGTGCTGGGCGGCGGGTGGCTGGGCCCACGGGACGAACAACATGGCCGAGCTCACCGCCGTGCTCGACCTGCTCCAGCAGACCGCGCACCTGTCGGAGGAGCTGCTGGTCTTCTGCGACAGCACCTACGTCATCAACTCGATCACCAAGTGGATGGCGGGTTGGAAGCGGCGCGGGTGGAAGAAGGGCGACGGGAAGCCCGTCCTCAACGTCGAGATCATGAAGGCGCTCGACGCGGCGATGGCCGGCCGCCGGGTGGAGTTCCGGTGGGTGAAGGGGCACGCCGGGCACGAGCTGAACGAGCAGGCCGACCGGGTGGCCAACACGGCCGCGATGGCGTGGAAGGACGGCCGCGCCCCGGACGCAGGCCCCGGGTTCGCCGGCTCGCGGGTCCGGCACCCCGACGTACGCCCCGGCCAGGTGGCCGACGAGCCGGACCTGTTCTCCGAGCTCGGGGTCGCCCTGGAGCGGTGACCGCTCTCAGGGGTGGTCGCTGAACTCCTCGCAGTCGTGGAACCGGTCCCTGGGGTCGAGCCTCGCCCCGCGCGACACGCCGAAGCCGAGCCGAGACACAGCGGCCTGTCTCAGCTCGCGCCGGCGCTTCGCTGGATCTCGTGCTCGACGGCCTTCGCGATGCTCGACACCAGCCGCGAGTGCCACTGCTTGTGCGCGCCCAGGTCGGCGACCAGGGCGTGACAGTCGGGGCAGGCCTCGCTGGTGGCGGGCTCGGGGAACTCATCCACAGCGCTGCACCTCCTGGAGATCGTGTCTCTCCACAGTGGCACGCGCGGGCTCCGCGGTCCATGAAGACCGCGGCGACGTACCCGATCCTCGCGTCAGGCGGCGAGCGCGTGCGTCGGCACGACCGACTCGAGGGCGGCCACCGCGGCCTCCTCGCCGAGGCGGAACAGCTCGGTGGTGTGCGAGAAGTCGAAGACCCCGCCGCAGTCGTAGCTCTCGTCCAGCTTGCACCGGATGACCTGGGCACCCCGGGGGAACGTCGGCTCCTCCCGGTTCCGCACCGAGGCGGCCAGGGACGCGATGAGTACGTCGAGCGGGTTGCGGAGGGTGCGCAGCGTCGTCGGCTGGCGCGTCACGTCGAGCACCCAGATCCGGTCCCCCGGCTGGGCCACGCCCAGTGCCCCGGACAGCGGCACGTTCTCGCCGACGCCGGCGTCGACGTGGGTGGTGGGTCCGTCGGGCCCCTGCAGCACCACCGGCGGGAAGATCGCGGGCAACGCGGCCGAGGCCGCGAGGATCTCGGGGATGTGGCCGCGGTCGTGGTGGACCGGGCGGCCGGTCGCGATGTCGGTCGTGGCCACCCGGACCGGGACCGGCAGGTCCTCCAGGTGGTGGGTCGGCACCCACTGCGAGACCAGGCTGCGGAACCGGTCGGCGGAGAAGAGGTACGGCCGGCGGCGGAAGACGTTGACGACGACACCCCGGCGCCGTCCGCACAGCGCCTCCTCGCTCATGTTCAGCCAGACGTCGGCGAGGTCGTCGATGCCCTGCACGCTCGGGTGGGCGCCCATGAAGCAGGCGTTGATGGCGCCGACCGAGCCACCGATGAGCACGTCGGGCGTGATCCCGGCGTTCCACAGGGCCCGGAGCATCCCCACCTGACCGGCGCCGCGAGATCCACCACCAGAGAGAACGAAGATGTCGCGTCGGGTTGCCATGGGCGGACTGATACCCGCATCCGGCGCGCCCTCAACCACGGATTCCGCAGGTCTAGTCCACTTGTTGCCGGGCGGGGCCGTACGCCGTGAGGAACCGGTCCCGGAACGCGTCCATGGGCCACACCGGCGCACTCGGGCCGGGCCTCAGCCCGTCCTGCCAGCCCCACCCGGCGATCCGCCGCATCACGGCCGGGTCGTGCGCGATGATCGAGATCGGTACGTCGTGGCTCGCGCCCTCGCCGGTCACGTAGGTGTGCGGTTGGTGGTCGCCCAGCACGACGAGGACGAGGTCCGGGTCGGGGTACCTCTGCACGAACGAGATCAGCGACCCCAGCGAGTACTCGACGGACTGCCCGTAGGCGGCGCGCACCTGGTCCGGGTCACGGAACACCACGTCCGGCGACTCACCCTGCTCCGGCATGCCGTCGTAGACGGAGCCGTCGCCGACCCGCTTCCAGCTGACCAGGTGCGGCAGTGGCGCCCACGGGTGGTGGCTCGACTCGAGGTCGATCTCGGCCATCACCGGCGAGCGGCGGTGGCTCGCGAGCTCCCGACGGTGGAACGTGGCGAGGGTGTACTGGTCCGGCATGGTGGCGTAGCTGAAGGCCGGGCCGCGGTAGCCGACGTTGTGCGCGTCGTACAGCTTGTCGTAGTGGTAGAACGACGAACCCTCCGGCCAGGGGCGGGTGATCGCCGGCACGTCGAAGACGGTGCGCCAGCCCGCGCGGCCGAAGGCACCGGTGAGGGTGAGGCGGTCCCGCGTGACGAGCTGGTCGTAGCGGCGCTGGCTGTCGACCCACAGCCCGGACTGCAGCGTCGAGTGGGCGAGCCAGCTCGCGGCGCCGAACGTGGGTGAGGTCAGGAAGGCGCTGCGGGAGGAGAACCCCGCGGCCCGCAGGCGCCGGGTCCCGGAGTCGAGCACGGCGTCGACCCGGGGCGAGAACGACGAGTCCTGGACGGCGACGCGCCCGTAGCTCTCGACGAAGGCGATGATGACGTCCTTGCCGCGGAGCCCGGTCAGCAGCCGGTTGCCCGGGGTGTCGCGGAAGCGGTCGGCGGCCAGCGCGCTGTCGAACGCCTGCTGGTCCGCCAGTCCGGCGCGCACCAACGCCACCTCGTCGTACGCGAGGCCGGCCGCGCTGGTGGAGACCAGGTGCGTGCCGGGCGCGAGCTGCGGGCCCGCGGCCGCGGCCAGGACCCAGACGACGCCGAGCGCGGTCGCGCCGCGGGCCGCCCCCGTCCGGTGCCGGGCCACGAGCCCGCTCAGCCGGGCGACCGACAGGGGCATCAGCACGAGGACGACCACCAGCAGGACCCCGGCCGCGGCCACCGCGGCCATGGCGGCGCCCTCGCCCACCGAGTCGCCGAGGACACCGACCGCGGGTCGGAGGTAGTACCAGTCGTACACGGGGTCGAACGGCCGGTCGAGGACCGCGAAGAACCCCATGTCGAGGACCTTCACGACGGTCAGCAGCGCGAGCACCAGGCCGAGCAGCACCGAGGTCACCCGGCGCAGTCCCCGCGGCAGGACCAGGGCGAGGACGACGATGACGAGCCCCTCGAGGGGGATGCGCAGGAACGCCGTGGGCGTCAGGCCACTGATCCGGTTCGGCGCGACCAGCGCGGCCCACACCAGCAGGGCGGCCAGGACGGTGAGCGCCCCGTTGACCGCGACTCCCCAGACTCAACCGATGCACTCCCCCACGACTGCGCACGTCCGCCGGCGCCGCGCCGGCGGCTGCGGGGAGGGGCGAGACCTGCCGGTGGCGCCACAGCCACCAGGTGTCGCGACCGAAGGACTCCGCCAGCAGGACGAGCGCGATCGCGAGGGCCGCCACCGACGCGGCCTCGGGAAGCACCCCGGCCGCCGCGACCGTCAGCACGACGCCCTGGACGGCGGCCACGACCTTGCACCAGTAGCGCGGCGGCGCCGGCCGCCGCAGCCAGGGCAGCACCCATCCGGCGACACCGAACGCGTAGCGCGCGGCACCGATCGCGAGGACCCATCCGCCGAGCGAGGGTGCGACGTACACGCTCAGGACGAGGATCAGGAACGCGTCGACCTCCATGTCGAAGCGCGCCCCGAGCGGTGTCACCGTCCCGGTGCGCCGGGCGACCCGGCCGTCCACCGCGTCGAGGACCAGGGCGACGGTGGCGAGCGCCACCAGTGTCGTGACCGGCGTGGGCCGCCCGAACGAGTCCGCGGTCAGTGCCGCCACCCCGCACACGAGCGAGGCCCGGGTGAGGGTGACCCGGTCGGCGGGGCCCAGCCGAGCGGCGCTGGACCGGGACAGGCCCCGGGCCAGCGCCGCGTCCAGGGCCACCGCGCAGGCGAGGCCGACGACCCAGCCGGGGGCGCCGAGCCCGACGGTGCCGGCCAGCGCCACGAGCAGCGCCGCCTGGGCGACGAGCCCGATCACCGGGCCGGGTTGAACCGTACGCATGGCGCCTCCGTCTTCCTGGGTACGACGTCAATACGAGCGGCGCAGGGCTCCGGTTCACTGTTCTCAGTGGAAGGGGCGGCGGTGGAAGGTGAGGCCGGTGTGCGGTGAGGCGCGAGCGTTCTGGTTGCGCGAGCCCGGCGTGGGTGAGATCCGTCCGGTGCCCCTGGGCGATCCGGGTCCGGACGACGTCCTCGTGCGCACGCTGCGCAGCGGGGTGAGCCGGGGCACCGAGTCGCTGGTGTTCCGCGGCGGCGTCCCGGTGAGCCAGTACGCCGCGATGCGGGCGCCGTTCCAGGACGGCGACTTCCCGGGGCCGGTGAAGTACGGCTACCTGAGCGTCGGCGTGGTGGAGCACGGTCCTGCCGACCTGCGCGGCCGCACCGTCTTCTGCCTCTACCCGCACCAGACCGCCTACGTGGTCCCGTCCCACGCCGTGACCCCGGTGCCCGCCGACGTGCCCCCGGCGAGGGCGGCCCTGGCCGGCACGGTGGAGACGGCCGTCAACGCGCTGTGGGACGCGGCACCGCTGGTCGGCGACCGGGTCACGGTCGTCGGCGGCGGCATGGTCGGCTGCTGCGTCGCGCGGCTGCTGCGCGGCATTCCCGGCGCCCGGGTCACGCTGGTCGACATCGACCCGACGCGGGCGGAGGTCGCCGCGGCGCTCGGCGTCGACTTCGCGGAGCCCGACCACGCGGACGGCGGCCAGGACCTGGTCGTGCACAGCAGCGCCACGTCCGCCGGGCTCCAGCTGTCGCTGGACCTGCTCGCGCCGGAGGGCACCGTCCTCGACCTCAGCTGGTACGGCGACGCCGAGGTCCGCCTCTCCCTCGGCGGCGCCTTCCACTCCGGGCGGCTCGGCATCCGGGCCAGCCAGGTCGGGGCGGTGGCCGCGGTCCGCCGCGGCACCCGCACCACCGCCGACCGGCTGGCGCTGGCGCTGGAGCTGCTCCGTGACCCCGCCTTCGACACGCTGCTCACCGGGTCCTCCCCCTTCGAGGAGCTGCCCGAGGTGATGCCCCGGCTGGCGGCCGGGGACCTGCCGGCGCTCCTCCACACCATCACCTACGGCGAGGAGTAGCCCGTGTTCAGCGTGACCGTCCGCGACCACATGATGGTGGCCCACAGCTTCCGGGGCGACGTGTTCGGGCCCGCCCAGCGGCTGCACGGGGCGACGTACGTGGTCGACGCGACGTTCCGGGGGCGCACCCTCGACGACGACGGCATCGTGGTCGACATCGGGCGCGCCGCCGACGCGCTCCACGACGTGCTCGGCGAGCTGACCTACCGCAACCTGGACGACGAGCCGGAGTTCGCCGGGACGAACACCTCGACCGAGGCGCTGGCCAAGGTGGTCGCCGACCGGCTCGCCGACCGGGTGGGCGCGGGGACCCTCGGCGAGAGCGCCCGCGGCCTCGACGGGATCACGGTCACCCTGCACGAGTCCCACGTCGCGTGGGCGAGCTACGAGCGACCGCTGTGACCGCCGTCCACGTCGTCGTGCCCGACGCGATCGACGATCCGCAGCGGCCCAGCGGCGGCAACGCCTACGACCGCCGCGTCTGTCGCGGGCTCGCGGACCTCGGATGGTCGGTGCTCGAGCACGCCGTGCCGGGTCCGTGGCCCCGGTCCGACTCGTCGTCGCGCGAGGCGCTGGCCGGTGTGCTCGCAGCCGCCCCGGACGGCGCCGTCGTGCTGCTCGACGGGCTGGTCGCCTCGGCCGCCCCGGAGGTCCTGGTGCCCCAGGCATGCCGGCTGAACCTGGTCGTCCTGGTGCACATGCCGCGCGGCCTCGAGGCGTCGGCCGCCGACCCCGAGGGGGTGCGCGCCCGGGAGAGGGAGGTCCTGTCGGCGGCGGCCGCGGTCGTCACCACCAGCAGGTGGACGCGCACCTGGCTGCTGGACCACTACGCACTGCGGGCCGAGCTGGTCGGCGTGGCGGAGCCCGGCGTCGACCCCGCGGACGTCGCGCCCGGCACTCGTGGCGGCGGAGACCTGCTGTGCGTCGCGGCGGTGACCCCGGTCAAGGGGCACGACGTCCTGGTGGAGGCGTTGGCCGCGGTCAGGGACCTGCCGTGGCGCTGCACCTGCGTGGGCAGCCTGACCCGGGACCGGGAGTTCGTCGGGCACCTGCGTTCCCGGATCCGCGAGTGCGGGGTCGAGGACCGGGTTCGCCTCGCCGGCCCGCTGACGGGGCTCGACCTCCACTGGGAGTACGCCGCCGCGGACGCGCTGGTGCTGGCCTCCCGCGCGGAGACCTACGGCATGGTCGTCACCGAGGCCCTGGCGCGCGGACTCCCGGTGATCGGCACCACCGCCGGTGGGCTCCCGGAGGCCGTCGGCCGCGCCCCCGCCGGCCGGCGACCCGGCCTGCTGGTGCCACCGGGCGACCCGCCGGCCCTCGCCGCGGCCCTGCGTTGCTGGCTGCTCGACGAGGGCCTGCGGCGCCGGCTTCGGCACGCGGCACGCGAGCGCCGGAACAGCCTGACCGGCTGGTCGGAGACCTCGGACCGACTCGACCGGATCCTGACCGGGGTGGCGCCATGACCACGAGCCCGGCCCGGACCAGCCCGGAGTGGCTGGCGCTGCGGGAGCCCGCCGACGCCGCGGCCCGCGCTGCTGACCTGGTGGCGCGGGTGCAGCGACACCTGCCCGCTCGCGCCGGTGCCCTGATCCGTGACCTGGGCTGCGGCACCGGCTCGATGGGCCGCTGGCTCGCCCCCAGGCTGAAGGGCGCCCAGCACTGGATCGGGTACGACCGGGATGCCGACCTGCTGGCCCGCGCGACGGCGCCCGGTCAGGCGGCCGACGGCTCCCCGGTCACCCTCGAGACCCGGCAGCGCGACGTCACCCTGCTCGGCGCCGACGACGTGGCCGGGGCGTCCCTGATCACCGCCTCGGCGCTGCTGGACACCCTGACCTCGAGCGAGCTGGCCCGCCTCGTCGCCGCCTGCGCCGGTGCCGAGTGTCCCGTGCTCATCACGCTCTCGGTGATCGGCCGCGTCGAGCTGGCGCCCGTCGATCCGCTGGACCAGGCCCTCACCGAGGCGTTCAACGCGCACCGGCGCCGGCCGACGTCCGACGGACGGCTGCTCGGCCCGGACGCCGTGGGCGTCGCCGCCGAGGCGTTCTCGCGGTTCGGCCACGACGTCCTCGAACGCCCCAGCCCGTGGCGGCTCGGCCCCGACCAGGCGAGCCCTGATCGCCGAGTGGCTCCAGGGCTGGGTGTCCGCGGCGTGCCAGCAGCGGCCCGAGCTGGGCACCGCGGCGGCCGCCTACGTCCGACGACGCACGGACGAGGCCGGCTCCGGCCGGCTGCACGTCACCGTGCACCACCGCGACCTGCTGGCGGTCCCCCGATGACCGCCGGCGGGTGCCGCGGTGAACCGTGGGGACGGCAAGCCCGTATCTCCGGTATGAGTGGGACGTGGCGGGCCTGGGTCCAGCCCCTGGTCGGCGTCGCGATCCTCGCCGTCCTGGTCCGGCGGGTGGGCACCGACCCGTTCGTCGACGCGACCGCGATGGTCGATGCGTGGTCGCTGGCAGCGGCCGCCGGGATCGCGGTGGTGACCACGGTGTGCTGCGCCTGGCGGTGGCTCCTGGTCGCTCGCGGGCTCGGCGTCGCCGTACCGCTGCCGGTGGCGGTCGCGGCGTACTACCGGTCGCAGTTCCTCAACACGACGCTGCCCGGCGGTGTGGTCGGCGACGTGCACCGCGGCGTCTCCCACGGGCGCGAGGTCGGCGACCTGGGCCGGGGCCTGCGCGCGGTTGCGTGGGAGCGCGCGGCGGGTCAGGCCGTGCAGGTGGCGCTGGCGGTGGTCCTGCTGCTCCTGCTGCCGTCCCCGGTGCGCTCGTCGATGCCGGTGGTCGCGGTCGCCGTCGTGGCGGCTGTCCTCGGCGCGGTGCTCCTGGGTCGAGCACTTCCCCGCCACGGGCCGTCGGCCTGGGCACGGAGCGTGCGCACGGTGACCGCCGACCTCCGCGGCGGCCTGCTCGCACGCCGGGCCTGGGCCGGCATCGTCCTCGCGTCGGTGGTCGCGGTGGCCGGCCACGCCGCGACGTTCCTGGTCGCCGCGCGGGCCGCCGGGGTGACCGTGTCGCCGGTCCGGATGCTGCCGCTCGCGCTGCTGACGCTGCTCGCCATGGGCGTGCCCACCAACGTCGCCGGCTGGGGCCCGCGCGAGGGCGTGGCGGCCTGGGCGTTCGGGGCGGCCGGGCTTGGCGCGACCCAGGGCGTGGCCACCGCCGTGGTGTACGGCGTGCTGGTGCTCGTGGCGAGCCTGCCCGGCGCCGGGGTGCTCGTCGTGGGCTGGCTCCGCCGACGCCCCGACCGCGCTGCCCCGGCACGGTCGTGGCCACCGGTCGCTACCGGACTCGAGGGGGCCGAGCTGGAAGGGGCCGGACGTGGGTGAGCGTCCCTACACGCTGCTGAGCTGTGGCATGTCGATCGACGGCTACCTCGACACCGCCACCGAGGCCCGGCTGGTCCTCTCGAACGACGCCGACCTCGACCGCGTCGACGGCGTACGGGCCGGGTGTGACGCGATCCTGGTGGGCGCGGAGACCATCCGCCGCGACAACCCCCGCCTGCTGGTGCGCTCGCAGGCCCGCCGGGACCAGCGGGTCGCCCGCGGGCTCCGGCCGTCGCCGGTCAAGGTGACCGTGACCGGTGCCGCGCGGCTGGACCCGTGCGCGAGCTTCTTCACCGCCGGGGCCGCCGAGAAGCTGGTCTACTGCGCCAGCGCCGCGCTGCCCGAGGCTCGCTCCCGGCTGGGGCCGGTGGCGACCGTCGTCGACGGCGGCCCTCGGGTGAGCATGCGCCGCCTCAGCGAGGATCTCGGCACCCGCGGTGTCCGGCGGCTGATGGTCGAGGGCGGCGGGAGGGTGCACACGCAGTTCCTGACCGCCGACCTGGCCGACGAGCTGCAGCTGGTGGTCGCGCCGATCTTCGTCGGCGACTCCCGTGCCCGGCGGTTCGTCGGCGACGGTTGCTTCCCGTGGAACCCGGAGCGGCGGGCCACGCTCGCGGAGGTCCGCCCGATCGGTGACGTCGTACTGCTGCGGTATGCGCTCTCGACGCGGTTCCGCCTGGACTGACGGAGGACACCGATGCCGGCACCACTTCCTGCTGCGACGATCCGCACCCGGCTGACGGTGCCGTTGCGCTTTTCGGACGGCTACTCCACGAGCGCGCGCGTGTTCACCTTCGACGGGCTGGTCGACGGTCGCGAGCATCTCGCTCTGGGTCTCGGCGCGAGCGACGGCGTCCGGTCAGGCCGCCCGCCGCTGGTCAGGCCGCACAGCGAGTGCCTGACCGGGGACGTCTTCGGCAGCCAGCGGTGCGACTGCGGACCGCAGATGCGCGAAGCCGTGGAGCGCATCGCCTGCGTCGGCGGGTTCCTGCTGTACCTGCGCCAGGAGGGACGCGGCATCGGCCTCTACGCCAAGCTCGACGCCTACGCGCTGCAGGACACCGGGCTGGACACCTACGAGGCCAACCTCGCCCTCGGCCACGCCGAGGACGAGCGCGACTACACGGTCGCCGCGCAGATGCTGCAGGCGCTGGGCCAGCCCCGGGTGGCGCTGCTGAGCAACAACCCGGACAAGGTCGCCCAGCTGTGCGGGCTCGGGGTCGTCGTGACCGAGCGGGTGCCGACCGGCGTACACCTCTCCCCGGCCAACGCCCGCTACCTGGCGACGAAGGCCCGCTCCGGCGCCCACCTGCTCGATCTCCCCCACGCGGAGGGCGACGGAACGACGCTCAGCACAGGTCCCTGAGCCGGCGGATCAGGTCGATGCTCGGGTAGGTGTCCCCCTGGACCTTGTCGAGGAGCACGCGCGCGTACTCCGACACCTCGTCCGGGGTGAGCTGGTCCTCGATCATGTCCATCATCGTCGTGGACGGGTACTGGTCCTCCTCCACCTTCTTGATCAGCACCGCCAGCAGGTCGCCGCGGATGTCGATCTCGTCGTTCGCCATGTGATCCCTCCCGGATCTCGAGGTCCTGCCTTGGGTTACCCACTACCGGCCATGACATGCGGAACGCCCCAGCGTAGAACGAAGCCAATCAAGGAATCGAGGACGGCGATGAAGAAGACGGCTGCAGCACTGCTGCTCATGACCGTGCCCGCGCTCGCCGGCGCAGCAGTCCTTCAGGACACTGCCACAGCGGAGACGGCCACGCACACCAAGAAGCTCATCCTCCACGAGCAGGACTCCCACCGGGTGGGCAAGTACGACTTCGTCGGGACCGACCGCGTCAGCTCGGCCGCGACCCGCGACGTCGTCGGTTACGACAGCTTCACCGGGAACTTCAACCCTCAGTCGAAGCGTGCCGTGATCCAGGCGGCGTTCTCGTTCAAGGGCGGCATCATCGTGGTCCGGGCTCACCTCGTCGGGGACAGCCGGAAGTTCACCGGCCGCATCCTGCACGGCACCGGCGTGTACAGCGGGATCGAGGGCACGGTGTCGGGCCGGGAGGGCAGCCACAACAGGACCTTCCTGACCATGACCTACACGCTGTGAGC